>NZ_JBSNCF010000003.1:0-817500 GCF_058780535.1 Azospirillum sp. UENF 211521 | reverse complement strand
CGCACCCTGTCGAAGCCGCTGATCATCGCGCTGAACGGCGTCGCCGCCGGCTCCGCCTTCCAGGTCGCCCTGCTCGGCGACTTCCGCATCGGCCATGCCGGCGTGCGCATGGGCCAGCCGGAGATCAACTCGGGCATCGCCAGCACCACCGGCCCGTGGATCATGAAGGAGATGATCGGTCTGGCCCGCACCATGGACCTTACTCTGTCCGGCCGGCTGATGGACGCCGAGGAGAGCCACCGCATCGGCCTGATCAACCGCATCGTCCCGCAGGACCGCGTCATGGCCGAATCGCTGGCCCTGGCCGAGGAGCTGGCCGCCAAGCCGCCGGTCGCCATGCGGCTGGACAAGCAGCGCTTCCGCGAGATGACCGAGGCCGGCTTCCGCGACGCCCTGGCCGCCGGCGTGCGCATCCAGCGCGAGGCCTACGCGTCTGGCGAACCGGCCCGGATGATGGAGGAGTTCCTCGCCAAGCGCGCCGCGAAGCGCGCGTAACCAGGGCTCACGCCCCAAACACGACTCTTCCCTGGGCGCAACGATCCGCCCACCCGCGCCGCCACGGCGGCGCTCCTCCACCGGGGCCGCAGAGACGCCCCGACCGCAGAACAGGGAGTTTCACATGAGCAAGTCCACCTTCTCCATGGGCCGCCGCAGCCTGATGAAGGGAGCCGCCGGCGTCGCGCTGGGCGCCACCCTGCCCGCCGGGCTGCTCCGCCCGGCCTTCGCCGCCACGCAGCAGATCACCGTCGCCGATCCGGGCGGCCCCTACAGCCCGGCCTTCCGCAAGGCCTTCTACGACCCGTTCGAGAAGGCCACCGGCATCAAGGTGGTCAACGTCGCCCGCGAGGCGGAGCCGACCGCCCAGTTCAAGGCCATCGTGGAGACCAAGTCCTACACCTGGGACGTCTGCACTCTGACCCTGTCGGCCCGCGACATCCTGATGACGCAGAACCTGCTGGAGCCGCTGAACTTCACCGCGGCGGACGCGCCCGGCCTGATGCCGGAGTCGCTGACCAGCCATTGGATGGGCACCGACGTCTATTCGACCATCCTCGGCTACCGCGCCGACAAGTTCGCCTCCAACGCGCCGCAGAGCTGGGCCGACTTCTGGAACGTCGAGAAGTTCCCGGGCCGCCGCTCGCTGCGCAAGAACCCGATCGACACGCTGGAGCAGGCGCTGCTGGCCGACGGCGTGCCGCTCGACAAGCTCTATCCGCTCGACGTCGACCGCGCCTTCAAGGCGCTCGACCGCATTAAGCCGCACGTCGCCGTGTGGTGGACCGGCGGCGCCCAGTCCAGCCAGCTCATCCAGAGCGGCGAGGTCGACATGATCGCCCTGTGGAACGCCCGCGCCCAGGCGGTGATCGACGGCGGCGCCCCGGTGAAGATCAACTGGAACCAGGGGCTCTACTCGATCGAGGGCTGGGGCATCCCGCGCGGCAACCCCCGCGCCGACGCCGCCCGCCAGTTCATCAAGTTCTGCGCCGACCCGTCCCGTCAGGCCGTCTTCACCGAGGTGCTGGCCTACGGTCCGACCAACCTCGAGGCCTACAAGAACATCCCGAAGGAGCGCGCCCAGGCCCTGCCCACCTTTGACGACAACCTCAAGGTGATGACCATCGCCAAGGAGGATTGGTGGGGCGCCAACCGGGCGAAGATGAACGAGCGCTTCAACGCCTGGATCCTCGGCTAAGCCCGCCTTCGGAAAGGAGACCCGCCGCCATGCTCTCACCGCTCGCACAGACGCGGACAGCGCCGGTCCAGGCCGGGGCCGCCGCCACGCCGAAGCTGCTGGTCGACGGCCTGACCAAACGGTACGGCGCCATCACGGCGCTGGAACCCACCCGCCTCGAAGTCCCGGCGGGCGAGTTCCTGACGCTGCTCGGCCCGTCGGGGTCGGGCAAGACCACGCTTCTGCAGATGATCTGCGGGCTGGTGGAGCCCAGCGGCGGGCGCATCCTGATCGACGGGCAGGACGAGACCCGGACACCCGTGCACAAGCGGGACATCGGCCTCGTCTTCCAGCATTACGCCCTGTTCCCCCACCTGACGGTGGCGGAGAACATCGGCTTTCCCCTGCGCATGCGCGGCGTCGCCCCGGCGGACCTGACGCGGCGCGTGAAGGAGGCGCTGGAGATGGTCCATCTCGGCCATCTCGCCGGGCGCTTCCCCAAGGAGCTGTCCGGCGGGCAGCAGCAGCGCGTCGCGCTCGCGCGCTGCTTCGTCTACCAGCCCTCGGTCATCCTGATGGACGAGCCGCTGGGGGCGCTCGACAAGAAGCTGCGCGAGCACATGCAGTACGAGATCAAGCGCCTGCACCGCGAGACCGGCGCCACGATCATCTACGTCACCCATGACCAGGAGGAAGCCCTGGCCATGTCGGACCGCATCTGCCTGATGAACCACGCCCGGATCGAGCAGCTCGGCACCCCGCACGACATCTACGCCCGCCCGAAGACCGCCTTCGCCGCCGATTTCATCGGCGTGTCGAACATCTTCCGCGGGCAGGTCCGGCGCGACGGCAGCGGCACACCCATGCTGGTCACCGGCAACGGCAGCTTCCGCCTGTCCGCCGACACCCCGGACCGTCCGGACGGCACGCTGGTCGTCCGTCCCGAGCAGCTCGACATCGACGGCGACGGCGACAACGAGGTGCGCGGCGAGGTGGTGGACACCGTCTATGCCGGGTCCGAGACGCGGGTTCTGGTGTCGCTCGGCGGTGAGGAGACGATCACCGTCCGGCTGCGCCGCGGCACCGCCCCGCCGCGGCTGGGCGAGGTGGTCGCGGTGCGCTGGCGCGCCGACGCCGGGGTGCTGGTGTCATGAGCGCCGCCACCCTGAACCATGACGGCGCCTTCGCCGCGGCGCGGCGGCGGCTGCGCTTCGGCCCGCTGTGGCTGGCCGCCCCCGGCCTCGCCTTCCTGGCCATTTTCTTCCTGTTCCCGGTGTTGCGGCTGCTCGGCCTCAGCGTCCAGGACCTGGAGACCTCGGCCTGGACCGGCGACCATTACGCCCGCATCGTCGCCACGGACGTCTATTTCCGCGTCCTGATGAGCACCTTCCGCATCGCCGGGCTGACCGCCCTGCTGTCGCTCCTGTTCGGCTATCCGCTGGCCTACTGGCTGGCGCAACTGCCGGAGCGCCAGCGCGGGCTGGCGATCCTGGCGGTGATGGTGCCCTTCTGGACCAGCTATCTGGTGAAGACCTTCGCCTGGATGGTCATCCTGGGGCGCACCGGCGTCATCAACCAGATCCTCTCCGGCACCGGCATGTCGCCCCTGCCGCTGCTGCACAACGAGTTCGGCGTGATGGCCGGCATGGTCCACGCCATGCTGCCTCTGGCCGTGCTGACCATGCTGCCGGTGATGACCACCCTCGACCGCCGGCTGGTCCAGGCGGCGGAAACGCTGGGCGCGCCGCCGGCCAACGCCTTCTGGCTGGTCTATTTCCAGCTCTCGCTGCCCGGCGTGGCGGCGGCCGGGCTGCTCACCTTCATCTCCTCGCTGGGCTTCTTCATCGTGCCGGCGCTGCTCGGCGGGCCGCAGCAGACCATGCTGGCGCAGCTCATCATCTCGCAGATCCAGGAGATGCTGAACTGGGCCTTCGCCGGCGCGCTGGCCACCTTCATGCTGGTCGCGGCTCTGGTCACCTGCTGGGTCTACGACCGGCTGTTCGGCCTGTCCTCCCTGTCGGGCGAGACCTCCGGGCGCACCGGCGGCGGCCAGGGCCGCCTGCGTGGGGCCGGGATGAGCATCCTGTCGGGCCTCGCCAAGGCGTCAACGGCGCTGGGCGGACCGGTCGGGCGCGTGTTGGGGCCGAGGATGATAGACCGGCTGCTGCCGCTCTACTCCGCGGCGGTGATCGTCTTCCTGGTCGCCCCGGCGCTGGTCGTCGTGCCCATCGCCTTCACCACCTCGCCCTTCCTCGACTTCCCGCCGCCGGGCTACGGGCTGGAGTGGTTCCGCGTCTATTTCAACTCCGACCTCTGGGTGTCGGCGACGATCCGCTCCTTTGCGGTGGCCTTCGCCACGGCGATCCTTGCGACGCTGGTGGCCGGTCTGGCCGCGCTGGCGCTCGCCCGCTCCTCCTCGCGCTGGCGGGGGGCGATCTTCGCTTTCTTCCTGGCGCCGATGATCGTGCCGCGCATCGTCATCGCGGTCGGGCTGTTCTACCTGTTCGCCCAGATCGGGCTGGTCGCCACCGACCTCGGCCTGATCATCGGCCACACGGTGCTGGCTCTGCCCTTCGCCTTCGTCGCCATTTCCGCGGTGGTCAAGGGGCACGACTGGCGGCTGGATCAGGCGGCGGCGACGCTGGGGGCGAACCGCGTCAAGACGCTGATGCTGGTCACCGTCCCGCTGATCCGCGGCGGTCTGGTGGCGGCCTTCCTGTTCGCCTTCATCACCTCCTTCGACGAGCTGACCGTGGCGATCTTCGTCAGCGGCGGCGTCAAGACCACGCTGCCCAAGCAGATGTGGGACGACATGATCCTCCAGTTGAACCCGACGCTGGCCGCCGTGTCCGTCGTGGTCTTCGCGATCGTGATGGCCCTGCTGCTGATGGCGGAGTGGCTGCGCCGTCCGGCGCGCTGATCCGCAACCCCATTCGGCCGTAACCAACCGACCAAACGCATTCGAGATACGCATCATGTCCGATTTCGAAGAAGGGTTCGTCCGCCTGTTCACGCAGGCGGCCCGGACCGGACGCGCCCGCCTGTTCGCCCGCTTCAACGGCGAGGCGCTGAGCTTCGCCACGCTCGACCGCCAGTCCGACGGCGTCGCGGCGGAGCTGCGGCGGCTCGGGCTGAAGCCCGGCGACCGCGTGGCCTTGATGCTGCGCAACAGCCCGCTGGTGCTGTCCACCCTGTTCGGCCTCGCCAAGGCCGGGCTGGTCTGGGTGCCGATCAACGCCCAGCAGCGCGGCGAGGGGCTGCGCTACATCCTGGAGCATTCGGACCCCGGCGCCATCATCGCCGAGGCCGAGTTCCTGCCGGTGATCGCCGAGACGGGCGCTGTGCCCGCCGGCACGCCGCTGATCGTCCAGGGCGACCCGGCGGCGCCGCTGCGGCTGGAAGCCCTGCTGGAGTCCGACGCCGCCTTCGAGGAGGCGCCGCCCGCCCCCGACGACACCTTCGCCATCATGTACACCTCCGGCACCACCGGGCGGCCCAAGGGCGTGCTGGTGTCGCACCGCATGATGCGGCTGGCCGGCGAGGCGGTGGCCCGCGTCTCGGCCGCCCGCGACGGCGACGTGCTGTTCGTGTGGGAGCCGCTGTACCACATCGGCGGCGCCCAGATGATCATCATGCCGCTGATCCGCAGCGTGTCGCTCGCCATGGTCGACCGTTTCAGCGCCAGCCGCTTCTGGGATCAGGTTCGGGAGTATGGGGCGACCCACATCCATTACCTGGGCGGCATCCTGCAGATCCTGCTCAAGCAGCCGGTCTCGCCGCGCGACCACGACCACCCCGTGCGCATCGCCTGGGGCGGCGGCTGCCCCAAGGAGACCTGGACGCCCTTCGAGGAACGGTTCGGCGTGCAGATCCGCGAATGCTACGGCATGACCGAGGCGTCGAGCATCACCACCTGCAACGACGAGGGCGTCGTCGGCGCGGTCGGCCGCCCGATGCCCTGGTTCACGGTGGAATTGCTGGACGCCGCCGGCCAGCCGGTGCCGAAGGGCGAGCGGGGCGAGATCGTCGTCCGCACCGACCGTCCCGGCGCCATCTTCGCCGGTTACTTCCGCAACCCGGAGGCGACGGCCCGCGCGCTCAAGGACGGCGCCCTGCACACCGGCGACCTCGGCTCGCTCGATGAGGCCGGCACTCTGCTGTTCCACGGCCGGATGACCGACAGCGTGCGCTGCAGGGGCGAGAACGTGTCGGCCTGGGAGGTCGAGCATGTCGCGGCCACCCACCCCTCGGTCGAGGACTGCGCCATCATCGGAGTGGCCGCCGACGTCGGCGAGCAGGACATCAAGCTGTTCGTGAAGCCGAAGGCCGGGGCGACGCTCGACATCCCGTCGCTGTCCGGCTGGCTCGGAAAACAGCTCGCTCCCTATCAGAATCCGCGCTACATCGCGGTGGTCGAGGAGTTCGAGCGCACCCCCAGCCAGCGAATCATGAAGCACAAGCTGTCCCCGGCCTTAGACGGCTGCTGGGATCGGCTGGCCGGCTGACGGCGCGTCTCCCCTCCCCCGCATGCCGCAAGGCTGCGGGGGAATTTTTTAGACCCGGCTCCTGGCGCCGCCCGCGCCGTCCCTCCCCCGATCGAGCCCGATTTATTGGAAAGCCCTGGACATGCCGCTGCACCGCTGGTTCTCGAACCGCAAGTTACTGCACAAGATCCTCGTTCCGGTTCTCGTCCTGCTGATCGTGATCGCCAGCCTCGTCTGGACCGCCCGGAGCGCGATCTCCGACCTGACGCGGTCGACCGCCCGCATCACGGAGGTCGTCGCCGACCGGCTGGGCGCGGCGATCGCGGTGCAGTCGGCGCTGGGTGACGCCATGGACACCGAGTCGAACGCCATCGTCGCCTCCTCCCGCGAGGCCATCGACGCCGCCAACGTGCAGCTCACGGCCAACATCGCCAAGGCCCTGGCTGCCATCGACACGCTGGCCGAGGCCTACGACGACCCGGCGGAGCGCGAGAGCATCCAGGCCATCAAGTCGATCGTCGGGGAGTATGAGCGCGTCGCCCAGACAACCGTGCAGCTGGCCCGCGGCTTCGACACCGACGGCGCCATCCGCGTGTCCATCGACGTCGGCCGCCCCGTCCGGCAGAAGCTGACCGCCGCGCTGGGCGAGCGGGTGGAGCAGAGCATGGCCGAAACGCGGGAGGCCGAGCGGCGCGCCACCGCCCTCTCCCAGCAGGTGATGACGCGGCTCTACACGGTCGCGGGTGCCGGCCTGCTGTTCGCCTTCGGCCTGCTGGGGTCCATCCTGCTGTTCTTCGTCGTGCGTCCACTGCACCGCCTGACGTCGGAGATGACCTCCATTGCCGCCGGCGACCTGACCATGGCCATCCAGGGCACCGAACGCACGGACGAGGTGGGCCTGCTCGCCCGCGCGCTCCAGGTCTTCAAGAGCAACGGGCTGGAGATGCGGCGCCTCCAGGAGGAGAGCGACGCGCAGAAGCGCCAGATGGAGGCCGACCGCCGCGCCGCCATGCTGGCCCTGGCCGACCAGTTCGACGCCAACGTGCAGGGCGTGGTCCACGCCGTTTCGCAGGCCGCCCGCCAGCTCCAGAGCAACGCGCAGACGATGACCGGCGCCGCCGAGACGACAACGGAGCAGGCCTCCTCGGTCGCCGCCGCAACGGAGCAGGCGTCGGCCAACGTCGCGACGGTCGCCGCCGCGTCGGAGCAGCTCGGCAGTTCCATCGGGGAGATCGGCCGTCAGGTCAACGGCGCCGCGACGGTCGCCCGCGACGCCGTGGCCGAAGGGGAACGGACCAACGCGCTGGTCGAGCGGCTGGCCAGCGCCGCCCAGAAGATCGGCGACGTCGTCAACCTGATCCAGAACATCGCCTCGCAGACCAACCTGCTGGCGCTGAACGCCACAATCGAGGCGGCGCGCGCCGGCGAGGCCGGCAAGGGCTTCACCGTCGTCGCCCACGAGGTGAAGGCGCTGGCCACCCAGACCTCCCAGGCGACCGAGGAGATCGCCAGCCAAATCACTGAGATCCAGTCGATCACCGAAGGCACCGTGACGGCCATCCGCAACATCGCCCGGACCATCGCCGACGTGGACGCCATCGCCGGGGCCATCGCCGCCGCCGTCGAGGAGCAGACCGCCGCCACCCACGAGATCGGCCGCAACATCCAGCAGGCCGCCCAGGGCACCCGGCTGGTCTCGGGCAACATCGGCGGCGTCAGCCAGTCGGCCACCGACGTGCGCGAGGCCGCCGCGGAGGTGCTGGATGCGGCGAACAGCCTGTCCCGCGACTCCGACCTGCTGCGCGACGAGATCCAGGGCTTCATCGCCCGGGTCCGCGCCGGCTGACACCTTTGCACGAGCGTGACCCCCGCGTGACCATTTTCGCGTCGCGCGGGGGCGGCGCCCCCAACGGCCGAATTCGTGGTAGGATGGTGCTCCACAGTCGGAAGCCTTTGGAAACCATGCCGAGCCTGTCCAGCGGCCTCAACGCCCTCATCGACACGGTCCTGCGCAGCCACCCGTCGCTGCGGGTGCTGCCGGTGTCCCGCTACACCCGTGACCAGGCCGCCGCCTACGCCGCCGCCAACGGGCGGGCCATCGCCCACGCCGTCGACGAGCGGGGACGGCAGTCGCTCCTGGTCGCCCTGTCCGGGCTGGATTACGTCAGCGTCTGCGACCTCGACCACGACCTGACGGTGCCCGCCGAACAGCCGGTGTCGCTGATCGTGCCCGAGCTGCGCGGCGGGCTGCTCGCCCGCTTCACCCCACGCACCGCCGGGGACGTGTGCCGGATCGTCGAGGCCGTCTGCCCCTGATCCGTTGAAAGGACACTGGCGTCGAGCCCCCACCCAACCCTCCCCCGCGGCGCGGGGGAGGGCATCGGGACCTCAGGCCGGCTGCATGCTGCCCGTCTGCTGGTAGCGCAGGTGCCAGGAGAAGGCCTCCTCCAGCAGGTGCGGCGTGTGGCCGCCGCGCTGCAGCGCCCGGCGGTGATAGTCCAGCGCCAGCTCGCGGTAGCTGGGGTGGACGCAGTTGCGGATGATCGTCTCCGCCCGCTCGCGCGGGGCGAGGCCGCGCAGGTCGGCCAGACCGGTCTCGGTCACCAGGACATCGACGTCATGCTCGTTGTGGTCGGTGTGGGTGACCATCGGCACGACGCTGGAAATCCTCCCGTCCTTGGCCAGCGACTTGGTGACGAAGATGGCGAGATGGGCGTTGCGCGCGAAGTCGCCGGAGCCGCCGATGCCGTTCATCATCTGCGTGCCGTTGACGTGGGTCGAGTTCACGTTGCCGTAGATGTCGCACTCCAGCGCCGTGTTGATGCCGATCACGCCCAGCCGGCGAATGACCTCCGGGTGGTTGGAGATTTCCTGCGGGCGCAGCAGCAGCCGGCCCTTGTAGCTGCCGATCCTCGGCAGGACCTCCGCGTACTTTCCGGCGCTCAGCGTGATGGAGGAGCCCGAGGCGAAGGTCAGCTTGCCGGCGTCGAACAGGTCGAAGGTGCTGTCCTGCAGGACCTCGCTGTACATGGTCAGGTCGTGGAACGGGCTGTCGATCATGCCGTGCAGCACGGCGTTGGCGATGGTCCCGATGCCGGCCTGGAGCGGGTTCAGCGAGCGGCCCAGCCGGCCCTGCCGGACCTCGCGGTCGAGAAACTCGATCAGGTGCCCGGCGATGTCACGGGTCTCGGCGTCCGGCGGCAGGATGGTGGCGCTGCTGTCCTGCTTGCGGGTCACCACGATGGCCGCGATCTTCGACGGGTCGATGGGGATGCAGGGCAGGCCGGCGCGGCTCTCCGCCGTCACCACCGGGATCGGCTCGCGGAAGGGGCGGCGCGTCGGGATGTAGACGTCGTGCATCCCCTCCAGGTCGAGCGGCTGGGTCAGATTCAGCTCGACGATGATCTTCTCGGCCAGGATGGCGAAGGTCGCCGAGTTGCCGATCGAGGTGGTGGGGACGATCCCGCCCAACTCGGTAATCGCGCAGGCCTCGATCACCGCCACATCCACCGGCCCCATCTGGCGGGAGCGCAGAAGCTCCACCGTCTCCGACAGGTGCTGGTCGACGAACATCACCTCGCCGCGGTTGATCGCCTTGCGCAGCACCGGGTCGGCCTGGAACGGCAGGCGGCGGGCCAGAACCCCGGCCTCCGTCAGGATGCGGTCCACGTCATTGCCCAGCGAGGCGCCGGTCATCAGCGTGACCTTCAGCCGTTCCGTCGCGGCGCGCTCGGCCAGCGCCAGCGGCACCGCCTTGGCGTCACCGGCGCGGGTGAAGCCGCTCATGCCGATGGTCATGCCGTCGCGGATCAGCAGGGCCGCCTCTTCCGGCGTCACCACCTTCCCCCACAGGGACTTCAGGCGAATACGATCGCGGTACATGGTTATCCTTTGCACACTCTCGGGCGTTTGTTGCCGGTTGAAATTGTTCGGCAGACGATTCACTCATTCTTTTCTTTGAGGTCCGTCATAGGCCCGGCTTTCGCAGCGCTGCAATTGCCGGTCGGTCATATCAGGGTGTCCTAATAGGCATGAATGGCCGCGTTGCGCCGTCGCCCCTCAAACGCCCGGTTGTGCCCCGGCACTGCCCTGGGGCATATGGATGGGCTTCCGCCGTGACCCGTGTCCGGCCAATGGAAAAGCCTGCCAGGGAGCCCCGCCGATGCGCTTCTCTTCCCTCACCGACCGCATCCGCGGCGACCGCGTCGCGGCCTGGGACATCCATTTCGCCGCCTGGACCGCCAAGGGCCGCGGCGAGGACGTCATCGTGCTGAGCGTCGGCGACCCCGACTTCGACACGCCGGCCCCGGTGCGCGACGCCGCCATCGCCGCCCTGCACGCCGGCGACACCCATTACACCCCGATTCCCGGCCGTCCGGAGCTGCGCGCCGCGCTGGCCCGCGACATGGCCCGCCGCACCGGCCTGCCGGTCGAGCCGGAGAACGTCATCGTCTGCGCCGGGGCGCAGAACGGCCTGTTCAACGCCACCCTCTGCCTCGTCGAGGCGGGGGACGAGGTGCTGGTGCCCGAGCCGATGTACCTGACCTACGAGGCCTGCGTCCGCGCGTCGGGCGCCACGCTGGTTCCGGTGGCCCCGGACGCCGCCACGCTGCGGCTGGACCCGGCGGCGCTGGCCGCCGCGGTGACCCCGCGCACCCGCGCCATCTTCCTGGCGACCCCCGCCAACCCCACCGGCATCGTCATGTCGATGGAGGAACTGGAGGCCGTGGCCGACCTCGCCCGCCGCCACGACCTGTGGGTGGTCGCCGACGAGGTCTATGCCAGCCTGACCTTCGACCGGCCCCACGTCAGCATCGCCACCCTGCCCGGCATGGCGGAGCGCACGGTGACCATCAACAGCCTGTCCAAGTCGCACGCCATGACCGGCTGGCGCGCCGGCTGGGTGGTCGCCCCGGCGCCGCTGGTCGCCCATATGGGCACGCTGGCGCTGTGCATGCTCTACGGCCTGCCGGGCTTCGTGCAGCAGGCGGCTCTGGTCGCCGTCGAGCAGGGCGACGAGGCGGTGGCGGCGATGCGCGAGGGCTACCGCCGCCGCCGCGACATCGCGCTGGAGGCGCTCGGCTCGGTTCCCGGCCTGCGCTGCCTGAAGCCGGAGGCCGGCATGTTCATGCTGGTGGACGTGCGCGGCACCGGCCTGCCGACCATGGAGTTCGCGTGGCGGCTGTTCCGCGAGACCGGCGTGTCGGTCCTCGACGCCGGGGCCTTCGGCCCGGCGGCGGCGGGCTGCGTCCGCCTGTCCTTCGCGGTCGGCGAGGCGGAACTGGCGGAGGCCTGCCGCCGCATCGCCGCCTTCGTGACGGGGCTCGGACCGACGGCGTGACCCGAGCCCGCCGCGCTCACCCGCGCGGCAGGTAACCGAGCTGGTGCGAGATCGCGTCCGCCGTCTCCACCACCTTGGTGCGCAGATGGTCGAGCGTGGCAGGCTGGTCCATCACGGCGCTTGGGCCGGACAGGTTGATGGCGGCGATGACCTCGCCCCGGTGGTCGCGGATGGCCGCCGCGATGGCGACGATCCCCGACACGAAGGAGGAGCGGTTCATCGTCCAGCCGCGCTTGCGGTCCTCCGCCACCTCCTGGATCAGCGAGGTCAGGGTGACCGCCGTGGTGTCGCTGTAGCGGTCCAGCCGCACGCCGGTGTAGAGCTGCGCGATGGCTTCGTCGGAAAGGCCGCTCAGCAGCATCCGGCCCATCGCGGTGGCGTGGGCCGGCAGGCGGTAGCCGACCGCGATGTTGCTGGACAGCGTCATGTGCGAGTGCGCGCGGTAGACGTAGACGATCTCCGTCCCGTCGCGCACCGCCATGTGGGCGGAGATCTGCGTGCTGTCGCGCAGCCCGTCGATGTAGGGGATCGCCACCTCGATCCCGTCCAGCCCCGACAGGTAATGGTAGCCGAGTTGCATCGACCGCGGCGCCAAGCGGTAGGACTTGCCGTCCCCCATCCGCCCGATGTAGCCGAGATGCTCCAGCGTGAAGACCAGCCGGTAGGCCGAGGCCCGCCCGATCCCCAACGCCTTGGCGATGTCGGTCAGGGACAGGGTCCGGCGCTGCGGCGTGAACAGCTCCAGGATGGCCAGCCCGCGCTGCAGCGCCGGGGCGATGTAGGTGTTCGGATCGGTCTCGCTCATCTGTCCCGGCGCAACCCCTCGATGGCGCGCCGGTAGGCGGCCCGGATGGCGTCCTCCCGGACGTGGCGGCCCTCGCGCACCACGGTCCGCCCCGCCGCGACCACGTCGCGCACGGCGTGCCCGTCGCTGGCGAAGACATAGGCATCCAGAAGGCTGTCGTCGGTCCGAGAAAGCAGTTTCGGGTTGTCGGCGTCAAGCACCACGAGGTCGGCGGGCTGGCCCACCTGAATCCCGCCGCCGGCGACCGGCTGGCCCAGCGCCTGCGCGCCGCCGGCAACCGCCGCCCGGTAGAGGCCGCCGCCGATGGACGGGCAATCCCCGATGCGCAGCACGTTGCGCCGCCGCTGCACCAGCCGCTGGCCGTATTCCAGCAGGCGCAGTTCCTCCGCCGCCGACACGCTGATGTGGCTGTCCGACCCGACGCCGAACCGCCCGCCCTGCGCCAGAAAGGGGATGGCGGGGAACAGCCCGTCGCCCAGATTGGCCTCGGTCGTCAGGCAGAGTCCGGCCACCGCGCCGCTCGCCGCCATGCCGTCGACTTCGGCCGGGGTCACATGCGTGGCATGGACGAGGCACCAGCGCGGCCCGACCGGGGCGTTCTCCAGCAGCCATTCCACCGGGCGCTTGCCGCTCCAGGCGACGCAGTCGTCCACCTCCGCCGTCTGCTCGGCGATGTGGATGTGGATGGGCGCGCCGGGGTCGAGCGCGTCGAGGCCGGCCAGCGCGTCGCGCATCTCCTCCGGCGTCACCGCGCGCAGCGAATGCAGGGCGAGACCGGTGCGGCGGCCGGCCCGCTCCGTGCCCATGGCCTTCTGCATGGCGGAGACGATGGACAGCAGCCCGTCCACGTCGTTGATGAAGCGCTTCTGCCCGTCGGACGGCGGCTTGCCGCCGAAGCCGCTGTGGGCGTAGAGCACCGGCAGGTGGGTCAGGCCGATCCCGGCCGTGTCGGCGGCGGCCAGGATGCGGCGCGACATCTCCGCCCGGTCGGCGTAGGGGCGCCCGTCGGCACCGTGGTGCAGGTAGTGGAACTCCGCGACCGCCGTGTATCCCTGCTTCGCCATCTCCATGTAGAGCAGCGCCGCGACGGCCTCCGCCGCTTCCGGCGTCATGCGGCGGACGAAGCCGTACATGGCGTCGCGCCACGTCCAGAAGCTGTCCTCCGACGCACCGGCGTATTCGGTCAGCCCGGCCATGGCGCGCTGGAAGGCGTGGCTGTGCAGGTTGGGCATGCCGGGGATCACCGGCCCGGCGGCCTGCGGGAGGCCGTTCGCCTCCGCGTCCCGCTCGACCGCGATCAGCGTGCCCCGCGCGTCGAAACGCAGCGCCACGTTGGAGGCCCAACCCTCGGGCAGCAGCGCCCGTCCGCAGAAAAGCCCGTTCACGCTGTCCATCGCCGCCTCCGTCACGCCCGCTCCTCCGCCCAATCGGCCATCGCTCCGATGAAGTGCCGGAGATGCGGACGAATCCGCTCGGCGCGCGCCTCGTCGAAGGCGAAGGGCGCATCCTCCTCCATGTAGGTCACCTGCGCCATCTCGAGCTGCACGGCGTGCCAGCCCTCGGACGGGCGCCCGAAATGCCGGGTGATGTGGCCACCCTTGAAACGCCCGTTGAGAACGTGGGTGAAGCCATCGGCTCCGGCATCCGCGCCGACCGCGACCAGTCGCTCGCTCAGCACCGGATCGGCGCTGCGCCCGTCGTTGGTCCCGATGTTCAGGTCGGGCAAACGCCCCTCGAACAGCCGCGGCACGACGGAGCGGATGGAATGGGCGTCGAACAGCACCGCCCGCCCGAAGCGGTCGCGCAGCCGGGTCATCTCCGCGGTGATGGCGTCGTGGTAGGGCGTCCAGTAGCGGGTGACCCGCTCGGCCACCTCCGCCGCGTCCGGTTCGGCGCCCGGCTGGTAGAGCGGCGCCCCGTCGAACAGGGTGGTCGGGCACAGGCCCGTGGTGGCGCCGCTGTAGAGCGGCGTGTCGTTGCTGGGGCGGTTCAGATCGACGACGTAGCGCGAGAAGCGCGCCTGGATCACCCCGACTCCAAGATCCTCCAGGAAGTCGTAGAGACGCGGCAGGTGCCAGTCCGTGTCGGGCAGGCCCTGCGCCTCCGGCACCAGCCGGCCGATGAATCCGTCCGGCAGCGCCGTGCCGACATGGGGCAGGCTGACCAGCACCGGACGGCGCGCGGCGCGAAACCCGAAAACGTCCATATCCTCTCTCCCGTGCGACAAGTGTTTTGTCAGCAAAACTTTTCGCGTCCCTGTTCGGTCGCCCCCGGCTTCCGCGACGTTCGCGTTACGTGGCCGCAACACCAGCGTTGCCATGGGGCGTCCGTCATGCTCCAGTATGACAAACGGCGTTGACGCGGCTGTTTTCCCTGGGCAACATATGTTTTATAGGCAAAACACGGCGCTGCCAAGCCGCTCGCTGCGCAAGGGGGTTCCCCGGCGTCCGAAACTGGCAACGCAGGCGCAACGAACAGGGAAATTCCGACCCATGAAGTCCTTTGGCAAGTTTCTCGCCGCCGCCTCCTTCGCCGCCGCCGCGGTCGTCACGATGGTCGGCGCCGGGTCCGTCCCGGCGCGCGCCGAGGACGCGGTTATCGCCTCGATCAAGCAGAACGGCACCTTCCGCGTCGGCGTGGACGCCACCTTCGCGCCCTTCGAGTTCTCGCAGGACGGCAAGAAGACCGGCTTCGACATCGAGTTGGTCGAGGCCATCGCCAAGGAGCTGGGCGCCACCAAAGGCGTCGAGTGGGTGGACATCGACTTCAAGGGCCTGATCCCCGGCCTGATGGCCAACCGCTTCGACATGATCGCCTCGGCCATGTACATCACCGAGGAGCGCCGCAAGGTCGTCGCCTTCTCCGACACCTACTATCCGGGCGGCCTCGTCATCATGGTCAAGGCGAACAACACCGCCGTGAAGGGCCCGGCCGACCTCGAAGGCAAGACCGCCGCCGTGCAGATCGGCACCAAGTCGGTCGTCCATCTGAAGGAGCATTTCCCGAAGACGAAGATCGTCGAGGTCGAAACCAACGCCGAGATGTTCGGGCAGGTCGAGACCGGCCGCACCGACGTCGCGGTGACCGGCAAGCCCGCCGCCAAGCTCTACGCCCAGACGCATCCGACCGTGAAGGTGCTGGACGACCAGCTCACCACCGAGGATTACGGCTTCGCCATGCGCAAGGACAACACCGAGCTGGTGACCAAGGTGAACGCCGCCATCACCAAGCTGAAGGCTGACGGCACCTACCAGAAGCTCATCGACAAGTGGTTCGAAGCCAAGAAGTGATCGATATCCTTGTGAACGGAGGACCCCTCCCGTGACGCTCGACTTCGCCCCCGTCTGGGGAGGGTTGCCGGAGCTGCTGAAGGGCACCGTGGTCACCATCGAGGTGACCGCGGCGGCCTTCCTGCTCAGCGCCGTGCTCGGCCTGCTCGTCGGCATCATCCGCCTCAACCCGGCGCGGCGCGTGCTGTACGGCATCGCGTCGGCCTATGTCGCCTTCATCCGCGGCACGCCGCTGCTGGTGCAGCTGTTCCTGCTGTTCTTCGGCCTGCCGCAGTTCGGCATCCTGCTGCCGGCGATGCTGTGCGGCGTGATCGGGCTCGGCATCTACAGCGGCTCCTACGTGTCGGAGGTGGTGCGCGGCGCCATCCAGTCCATCGACCGCGGCCAGATGGAGGCCGCCCGCTCGCTCGGCATGTCCTACCGCGAGGCGATGTGGGAAGTGGTCCTGCCGCAGGCCTTCCGCCGCATGCTGCCGCCGCTGGGCAACGAGACCATCGCGCTCATCAAGAACTCGGCATTGGTGTCGCTGCTGACCATCGACGACGTGATGCGCGAGGGGCAGCGCATCATCTCCACCAGCTTCCGCGCGCTGGAGGTCTACATCGCGGTGGCGCTGATCTATTTCGTGCTGACCAACGCGGCCACCTGGATCCTGCGCCAGATCGAAAAGCGCATGACTGTGGAAAGAGGGTAAGCCGGTGATCGAGATCCGCAACGTCTACAAGAGCTTCGGCAGCACCGAGGTGCTGAAGGACGTCAGCCTGACCGTGCCGCCGTCGCGCACCACCGTGGTCATCGGCCCGTCCGGGTCGGGCAAGAGCACGCTGCTGCGCTGCTGCAACTGCCTGGAGACCGCCGACCGCGGCGAGATCCGCATCAACCACCGCACCATCATCGCCGACGGCAAGCCGCTCCCCGACAAGGAGCTGAACGCGCTGCGCGCCGAGACCGGCATGGTCTTCCAGTCCTTCAACCTGTTCCCGCACATGACCACGGTGGAGAACGTCATGCGCGCCCCCGTCGTGGTGCGCGGCATGGCCAAGGCCGAGGCGCGGGAGCTGGCCATGGAGCTGCTGCGCAAGGTGGGGCTGGGCGACAAGGCCGACGTCTATCCGTCCACCCTGTCGGGCGGGCAGAAGCAGCGCGCCGCCATCGCCCGCGCGCTCGCCATGAAGCCGAAGGTGATGCTGTTCGACGAGCCGACCTCCGCGCTCGACCCCGAGCTGGTCGGCGAGGTGCTGCAGGTCATGAAGACGTTGGCCGAGGAGGGCATGACCATGATGGTGGTGACCCACGAGATGGGCTTCGCCCGCGAGGTCGCCGACACCGTGGTCGTCATGGCCGACGGGCGCATCGTCGAGTCCGGTTCGCCGGAGCAGATCTTCACCAACCCGACCCAGGAGCGCACCCGCGGCTTCCTGCGCGCGCTGGTGGACGGCCATCTGGCCGGCGCCCGCCCGCAGCCGGCGGACGACGACCCGCTGGACACCCTGCCCGGAAACCACTGACGCCCCGTCCATCTTGCCCCACACCCAACGGGCGCCCGCCTCGCCGCTCACGGTGCTGGCCGCGCTGATCCTCGGCGTCTGCGTCATCCAGGTCGCCAACGGCATCCTGCAGATCCTGCTGCCGCTCCGCCTCGCCGAGGCGGCGGCCCCGCCGCTGGTCGTCGGGGCGGTGGCCTCGGCCTATTCGGTCGGCTTCGTGCTGGGCTGCTGGGCCGCCCCCTGGATGATCCGCCGGGTGGGCGGCGTTTGGTCCTTCGCCGCCTTCGGGCTGCTCGCCGCCGCCGCCACGCTGCTGCTGAACCTGCTGCCCGACGCCCAGGCCTGGGTCGGGCTGCGGCTGCTGATGGGGGTGTCCTACGTCGGGATGCTCACCGTCGCGGAAAGCGGTCTGGCCGCCCTATCGCCGCCGGGGTCGCGGGGCAGCGTCTTCTCCCTCTACATGATCGCCTGCAAGGTGGCGGTGATCGGCGGCCAGATGCTGCTCGCCAGCCCGAACCTGTCGGCCCTGTGGCTGACCGTCCTGGCGGCGGGCTGCTACGGCCTGTCGCTGGTTCCGGTGGCTGTGATCCGCCCGCCGGCCAGCGCCGCGCCGAAGGGGCCGGCGCCCTCGCCCTGGCAGTATGTGCGGCGGGCGCCGGTGGCCTTCGCCGGCTGCCTGATGGTCGGGCTGTGCAACACCGCGGTCACCGGGATCGGTCCGGCCTGGCTCGCCGGGCTGGCCCTGCCCGCCGCCGGGGTCGCGCTGATCATGTCGGGCATCCAGGTGGGCAGCGTCGTGCTGCAATGGCCGATCGGCCGGTTTTCCGACCGCCACGACCGGCGGCTGGTGATCTTCGCCGTGTCCGGGGTGGCGACGGTCGCCGCCTTCCTGATCGCCGTCTTCGCCAACCCGCCCGGCGGGGCGGCGCCGCAGGCCGTCCTGCTCGCCCTGTTCACCCTGTGGGGCAGCGCGGCGCTGTCGCTCTACGCGATCTGCGTGGCCCACGCCAACGACCATGTGACGGTGGAGGAGACGGTGCCGCTGGCCAGCGCGCTGCTGCTCGCCTGGGCGTTGGGCGCCGCCCTCGGCCCGCTGCTGGCGACGGCGGCCATGGAATGGTTCGGGCATGACGCGCTGTTCGTCTATGTCGGGGTGGTGTCGGGCGGCCTGACTCTGTTCGCTGGCCTGCGCCGGGTTATCAGCGGTCCCTTCCGGGCCGAGCCGTAAGGCTTGGCCGCGGGCAGCCGGGCGGGCTACTGTGTCCCGCCCAGCAGCCCCCTCCCCCGCGCTCCATGCCCAGCACAACCGACACCCCGACCGACGAGCAGTTCCGGGCGATCCAGGCCATCGACGCCTGGTACGCCGACCCCGCGGCCCCCCAGATGTTCTGGCTGGCCGGCGAGGCTGGGACCGGCAAGACCAAGACCACCGTCTTCGCGCTGGACCACCTCCAGGACCGCCGCAACCTGGAGAATTTCGTGGTCGGCGCGCCCACCGGCAAGGCCGCGCAGGTGCTGCGCCGCAAGGGCATCGACCGGGCGGCGACGCTGCATTCGCTGATCTACGCGCCGCGGCAGGACGACGACACCGGCGAGCTGTTCTTCGCCCGCAAGTCGGAGGGCAAGTTCGCCGAGGCCGACCTGATCGTCTGCGACGAGGGCTCGATGGTCGGGGACGACGTGGCAGGCGACCTGCTGCGCTCCGGCAAGAAGATCCTGATGATCGCCGACGACTACCAGCTCCCCCCGGTGACCGGCCAGGGCACCCTGACCAAGGGCGAGCCGGATTTCCGGCTGGTCGAGCCGCACCGCACGGCGCGGGAGAGCCCGGTGATCCGGCTCGCCCATCTGCTGCGCCGGCAGGAGCTGCCGCGCCGCTTCGGCACCGCCGGGAACGCCCATGTCCTGCCGCTGAACCGGGTGACCGAGCCGCTGGCCCTGCGGGTGGACACCCAGACCATCTGCGGCACCCACCATGTGCGCACCGACTTCACCCGGCGCATCCGCACCCGCCACGGCTTCGACACGGTGATGCCCCAGGCCGGCGAGCGGGTGATCTGCCGCCGCAACGACCGCGAGGAGGGGTTGTTCAACGGCATGATCGGCACGCTGACCCGCCCGGCAGCCGAGGGGCGGGGCCGCCAGGACGGGCTGTGGTCGCTCGGCGTCCATATGGAGGACGAGGTGAAGCCCCGCAGCAAGCTGATGGTCCATCCCTGGATGTTCCAGGCCCACTACAGCGGCGAGACCAAGGCGCCGCGGGTGGAGCGCGACGTGCAGCAGTTCGATTGGGCCTGGATGATCACCTGCCATTCCGCCCAGGGGTCGGAGTTCCCCTCGGTCACCGTGCTCGACGATTCCGCCGCCTTTCGCGAGCACAAGTGGCGCTGGCTCTACACCGCCGTCACCCGCTCGCAGGACGAGCTGTTCCTGCTGCTGCGCAACGCCGACCTCGGCGGGAACTGGCGGATGCCGGAACTCGACGGCGTTGCGGGGTGACAGCCCCTGGGGCGGGGAAGGGACATGGTGACGCGTCAGAGCAGATGGGCCTGGGTCAGCACCTCGTTGCCGCCGCGCCAGATCATGTCGAGCGCCACATAGGTGATGATGGCGAGGCCGATCCAGCCGATCCAGCGGTGCTTGTGCAGGATGTGGGCGATCACGTTGGCCGCGGCGCCCATCAGGATGACCGACAGCAGCAGGCCGAGGACCAGGACCGTCGGATGGTCCTTGGCCGCACCGGCCACCGCCAGCACATTGTCCAGTGACATCGACACGTCGGCCACCACGATATGCCAGACCGCCGCGCCGAAGGTGGTCGTCGCCACCGCCGCACCGACCGCGGCGTCCCCGGAGCCGGAGCCGGTTGCGGCCAGCGCCTCGTCGGGTGTTACCTCGTCCGCCCCTCCGGAGCGCAGCTCGCGGAACATCTTCCAGCAGACCCACAGCAGCAGCACGCCGCCGGCCAGGGTCAGCCCGATGATGGCAAGAAGCTGGGTGGTGATCAGGGCGAAGAAGATGCGCAGGATGATGGCGGCACCGATGCCCCAGACGATTACCTTGCGGCGCTGCTCCACGGGAACGGCGGCGGCGGCCATGCCGACCACGATGGCGTTGTCGCCGGCGAGAACGAGGTCGATGGCGACCACCTGCCCGAGGGCGGTGAGCTGCGACCAGAGATCGACGCTTTCCATATGAAAATCTCTTCGAAAGCTGCGGTTGGGTTCAATGGCGGTGTGCGGTCATCTTTTTTGTTGGGGCATTCGCCAGGAACAGCGGCCCTGGGGGTTCTGTCGCACGAATCCAACCACGGCGCAGCAGGTTTGGCGTGCAGCGGTGGGTTGCAATGGAGGTGAGGGCGGGATCAGTCCGGCGCGCGCAGCCGGTAGCCGACCCCGGTCTCGGTCAGGATGTGCGAGGGGCGCTCCGGCTCCGCCTCGATCTTCTGGCGGAGCTGGCGGATGTAGATGCGCAGATACTGCACGTCGGTGTCCGCCCCCCAGACCTCCTTCAGGATGAAGCGGTGGGTCAGCACCTTGCCGGCATGGGCGACCAGCAGGCGCAGCAGGTCGTATTCGCGCGGCGACAGCTTCACCTCCGCGCCGCGGACGGTCACGATCCGCCGCACCAGATCGACGGCGAGGTCGCCGCTGCGGAACAGCGGGCGCTCCCCCTGCTGCTGCAGGCGGTGGCGCAGCGCGGCGCGGATGCGGGCGAGAAGCTCGTCCATGCCGAAGGGCTTGGTCACATAGTCGTCGGCGCCGAGGTCCAGAGCCTCCACCTTTCCCGCCTCGTCGGCGCGGCTGGACAGCACGATGATCGGGGCGGCCACACCGTCGGCGCGCAGGCGGCGGATCACCTCCAGCCCGCCGATCCCCGGCAGGCCGAGGTCGAGCACCAGCAGGTCGGGCGGGCGCCGCCGCATCGCCTCCAGTGCGCCCGCCCCGTCCTCCGCCTCGGCGATGTCGTAGCCCTGGGCTGACAGGGTGGTGCGCAGGAAGCGGCGGATCGGCGGCTCGTCGTCCACCACCAGGACGCGCAGCGGCAGGGTGTCCGACCTCATGGCGCCCCCTCCTCCTCAAGGCCGGGCCCCTCAAGATCGGGCAGGGCGGCGGCGGCGGGCATGGTCAGGGTGAAGACAGCGCCGGAGCGGTCGTTGCGGTTGCCGGCGGCGATGGTGCCGCCCATCGCCTCGACGAAGCCGCGGCAGATCGCCAGCCCCAGCCCGGTCCCGGCGCGCTGCCGGTCCTGGGCCTGGACGCGGTAGAACTTGTCGAAGATGCGCTCGACATCCGCCGCCGGGATGCCGTCGCCCTCGTCCCGCACCTCGATGCGCACCCGACCGCCCTCCCGCGACGCTCCGACCTCGATCAGCGAGCCTGTTGGCGCGTATTTGGCCGCGTTGTCCAGCAGATTGAAGAGAACCTGTTCGAACAGCACGTCGTCCGCCTCCAGCATCGGCAGGTCGGCGGCCAGATCGACGTCCACCCGGTGCCCGGCCAGGATGCGCCCCGCCCGCCCCAGCGCGCTGCCCACCGTCTCGGCCAGATCGACCGGGCCGGTGCGCGGACGGATCGCTCCCGATTCCAGGCGCGTCATGTCCAGCAGGTTGGCGATGAAGCGGTTCAGCCGCTCCGCCTCCTCCTGGATGGTGGCGGCGAGGTCGCGGCGCGACGCCTCGTCCATCCCGGCGCCGTAGGCGGTCAGGCTGGTCGCCGATCCCAGGATGGAGGCCAGCGGCGTCCGCAGGTCGTGGGAGATCGAGGTGAGCAGGGCCGAGCGCAGCCGCTCCGTCTCGGCGGCCAGTCGGGCGCGGTCCACATCCTCCGCCAGGGTGACGCGCTCGATGGCGAGAGCGGCCTGATCGGTCAGCGCGTCGAGCAGGCGGCGCTGGTCGGGGGTCAGCAGGGCGCCGGGCTTGCCGGTGCGGGCGGTGTCGGTGTCGATGCCGACCACCCCGACCGGCCCGCGCCCGGTGCGCAGGGGAAGGAACAGCCACTTGGCGCCGGGCAGCGTGTCCGAGCCGCGCCCGGCCGGCCGGTTGTTCTCCCAGGCCCAGACGGCGGCGGCGAGGTCGGCCTCGCGCAGCTCGTCCTCCGGCGGGTAGCCGACGCGGACGGACACGGTGCCGCCGTCGGGCAGCAGCAGGACCACATGCACCTTCAGCATCGCCGCGATCTGGTGGGCGGTCGCCCACAGCAGATCGTCCATGGTGACCACGCCGGCCAGCTTGCGGCTGAAGCCGTAGAGGTCCTCGGTCGTCTTGGCGCGCAGCCGGGCGGTGACGGCCTGGGCGCGCACGCGGGCGGTCAGGTTGCTGGCGATCACCGCGACCACCGCGAAGAAGAACAGCGCGACGATGTTCTCCGGATCGGCGATGGAAAAGGTGTAGAGCGGGTTCAGGAAGAAGTAGTTGAAGGCCAGGATGCTGGCGACGCAGGCGTAGAGCGACGGCCCCAGCCCGCCGGCCACCGCGCTGGCCAGCACCGCCGTCAGGAAGACCAGCGCGACGTTGCTGACGTCGAGCACCTGCTGAAGCACCTCCCCGACGCCCAACGCCAGCGCGACGTAGCCGGTGGCGGCGGCATAGGGCCAGCCGGACAGCGCCGGGCGCCGGGGGGCCGCGGTGCGCACGGTCTTGGGCGGGATCGGCTCCTCGGCGTCGTCGGCGATGACGTGCACGCTGATGCCGCCGGCCTGCCGGATCAAGGTGAAGGCGATCGAGCTGCGCAGCAGCTCCGCCCAGGGGCCGCGGTGGGACTTGGCGATGACGATGTGGGCGACGTTGTTGGTCCGCGCATACTCGACCACCGTGCCGGCGACATCGCCGCCGGGGATGGTCACCGCCTCGCCGCCCAGCTTTTCGACCAGCCGCAGCGCGTCGGCGATGCGGTCGCGCTCGGCCTCGCTCAGGCGCAGGCTGCGCGGAGTCTCGACATGCAGCGCGGTCCAGTGGGCGCGCAGCCGCTCGGCCTGACGGCGGGCGTAACGGACGACGGCGGCGCAGGCCGGGTCCTCGTTCACGCAGACCAGCAGCCGCTCCCCCGCCGCCCAGGGACCGGCGATGGCGTGGGCCTGCATGTGGGTGAGAAGCTGGTCGTCCACCCGCTGGGCGGTGCGGCGCAACGCCAGCTCGCGCAGCGCCGTCAGGTTGCCGGGGGAGAAATAGTGGCGGATCGCCCGCTCGGCGGTGCGCGGGACATAGACCTTGCCGTCCTTCAACCGCTGGATCAGGTCGTCCGGCGTGATGTCGATGACCTCGATGTCGTCGGCGCGGTCGAGGATCGAGTCCGGCACCGTCTCGCGCACGCGGACGCGGGTGATCCGGGCGACGACGTCGTTCAGGCTCTCCACATGCTGGATGTTCATCGTCGTGTAGACGTCGATCCCGGCGGCGAGGATCTCCTCCACGTCGAGGTAGCGCTTGGCGTGCCGGCTGCCGGGGGCGTTCGTGTGGGCCAGCTCGTCCACCAGCACGATGGCCGGGCGGCGGGCGAGGATGGCGTCGAGGTCCATCTCGTCGAGCCGGCGGCCCTTGTACTCGACCTTGCGGCGGGGAATGACCTCCAGCCCGGCGATCAGCGCCTCGGTCTCGCGCCGGCCATGGGTCTCGACCACGCCGGCCACCACGTCCACCCCGTCGCGCCGCTTGGCCTGGGCGGTCAGCAGCATCTCGTAGGTCTTGCCGACGCCGGGGGCCGCACCCAGGAACAGCTTCAGCCGCCCGCGCCCCTCCCGCGCCGCCGCGCGCAGGAGCGCGTCAGGCGAAGGCCGGGCGGTAGCGGCGGTTCGGTCGTTCGGCATCGGGGCGGCTTTCAGAACGGATCGGCGGCCTCTCCTCCCCTCCCCCGCCGGCGCGGGAGACGGAGCGGGGCCGCCTGTTGACCTTCAGCTAATGCGTCGCCGTGGCGGCGTCGAGGGCGAGATTGAGCCGCAGCACGTTGACCACCGGTTCCGCCAGCGGTCCGAGCAATGAGGGCTCGGTGCTCAGGGCGACCAGGGCGCGGACCTGGGCCTCCGTAATGCCACGGGCGCGGGCGATCCGGGGAACCTGGAAGTCGGCGGCGGCGGGCGACAGATGCGGGTCGAGACCGCTGGCCGAGGCCGTCACCAGCTCGACCGGCACCGGGACGCCCGGATTCTCGGCCTTCAACCGCTCCGTCTCCTCCCGCACCCGGTCGGCCAGCGCCTGGGCGGTCGGGCCGAGGTTGGAGCCGCCGGAGGCCCCGGCGTTGTAGGGCGCCGGCACGCTCTTCGATGGGTCGGCCGGGTCCGGCCCCAGCGTGGCGGAGGGCCGCCCATGGACATAGCCCTCCCCGGCAAAGCCCTGGCCGATCAGGGCGGAGCCGACAACCGTCCCGTTCCGCTCGATCAGGCTGCCGTTGGCCTGATGGGGAAAGACGGCCTGGGCGATGCCGGTGACGGCCAGCGGGTAGATCAGCCCGGTCACCACGGTCAGCGCGGCGATCATGACGAGGGCGGGACGCAGTTCCTTGATCATGGCGGGGTCCTCACACGAGTCCGATGGCGGTGACGAGCAGGTCGATCAGCTTGATCCCGACGAAGGGCACGATCAGACCGCCCAGCCCGTAGATCAGCAGGTTCCGGCGCAGCAGCCGCGCCGCGCCCACCGCCCGGTAGGCGACGCCGCGCAGCGCCAGCGGGATCAGCGCCACGATGATCAGCGCGTTGAAGATGATCGCCGACAGGATGGCGCTCTCCGGGCTGGCCAGCCCCATCACGTTCAGGGCGCCCAGTTGCGGGTAGAAGGCCAGGAACATGGCGGGGATGATCGCGAAGTATTTCGCCACGTCGTTGGCGATGGAAAAGGTGGTCAGCGCGCCGCGGGTCATCAGCAGCTGCTTGCCGATCTCCACGATCTCGATCAGCTTGGTCGGGTCGCTGTCCAGGTCGACCATGTTGCCGGCCTCGCGGGCGGCGACGGTGCCGGTGTTCATCGCCACGCCGACGTCGGCCTGGGCCAGCGCCGGGGCGTCGTTGGTGCCGTCGCCGCACATGGCGACCAGCTTGCCCCGCGCCTGCTCGTCGCGGATGAGCTGCAGCTTCATCTCCGGCGTCGCCTGGGCGAGGAAGTCGTCCACCCCGGCCTCCGCCGCGATGGCGGCGGCGGTCATGGCGTTGTCGCCGGTGATCATCACCGTCTTGATGCCCATCTGGCGCAGCGCCGCGAAGCGCTCCCGGATGCCGCCCTTGACGATGTCCTTCAGGTGGATGACGCCGAGCAGCCGACCGTCGCGGGCGACGGCCAGAGGCGTGCCGCCGGACTTGGCGACGCGCTCCGCGATGGCCTGCACCTCGCGCACCGCCGCCTCCAGGGCGGGATCGGGGCGCAACGCGGTCACCGTGTTGCCTTGGCTGGCGGTGCCCGGACCGAGGGTCCGCACATGGGCCAGCACGGCGTCCACGGCACCCTTGCGGATCGTCACGCCGTCGCTGTCGATGCCGCTCAGCCGCGTCTGGGCGGTGAAGGGCACGAACTGGGCGTGCAGCCCGGCCATGTCGCGGGCGCGGATTCCGTACTTCTCCTTCGCCAGGACGGTGATGGAGCGGCCCTCCGGCGTCTCGTCGGCCAGCGAGGCGAGCTGGGCGGCGTCGGCAAGATCGCGGTCGGCCACGCCGGAGATCGGCAGGAACTCGGCCGCCTGCCGGTTGCCCAGCGTGATCGTGCCGGTCTTGTCGAGCAGAAGCGTGTCCACGTCGCCCGCCGCCTCCACCGCCCGGCCCGACATGGCCAGCACGTTGAAGCGGACCAGCCGGTCCATGCCGGCGATGCCGATGGCCGACAGCAGTGCGCCGATGGTGGTCGGGATCAGCGTGACGAACAGCGCCGCCAGCACCAGCACCCCGACCGACCCGCCGGCGTAGGCGGCGAAGCTGGGGATGGTCGCCACGGCGATGACGAAGATGACCGTCATGCCGGCCAGCAGGATGTTCAGCGCGATCTCGTTCGGCGTCTTCTGCCGCTGAGCGCCTTCGACCAGCCCGATCATGCGGTCGAGGAAGGTGTTGCCCTGGGCCGCGGTGATCCGCACCTTGATCCAGTCGGAAATCACCTGCGTGCCGCCGGTCACCGCGGAGCGGTCGCCGCCGGATTCGCGGACGACCGGGGCGGATTCGCCGGTGATCGCCGCCTCGTTGACGCTGGCCACGCCTTCCACCACCTCGCCGTCGGAGGGGATGAGGTCGCCGGCCTCCACCAGAACGAGGTCGCCGGGCTTGAGCGCGGTGGCCGGGACGCTCTCCCAGCCGGCGCCGGCCAGCCGCTTGGCGGTGGTCTCCGTGCGGGTGCGGCGCAGGCTGGCCGCCTGGGCCTTGCCGCGGCCTTCCGCCACCGCCTCCGCGAAGTTGGCGAAGAGCAGGGTGAACCACAGCCACAGCACGATCTGCAGGGAGAAGCCGATCCCCCCAGCGCCGCTAAGCAGGTCGCGCAGGAACAGCAGCGTGGTCAGCGCCGCCACCACCTCCACGCAGAACATCACCGGGTTGCGGGCCATCAGCCGCGGGTCGAGCTTGCGGACGGAGCCGGCGACGGCGGGCAGCAGGATGGCCGAGTCCAGCAGCGTGGAGGCCGGAGTCCGGGTGGCGGTTTTCGAATGGGTGTCCATGGAGGGTCCCCGGTCAGAAGAGGAGGCCGGCGCGCATCGCCAGATGCTCGGCCACCGGGCCGAGGGCGAGCGCCGGGAAGAAGGTCAGGCCGCCGACGATCAGGATGACTCCGGCCAGCAGCCCGACGAACAGGCCGCCGTGGGTCGGGAAGGTGCCGGCCGAGGCCGCGCTGCGCGTCTTGGCGGCGAGCGAGCCGGCAACCGCCAGCATCGGCACGATGACCAGGAAACGGCCCACCAGCATCCCGGCGGCCAGCGTCAGGTTGTACCAGAGCGTGTTGCCCGACAGCCCGCCGAAGGCGCTGCCGTTGTTGGCCGCCGCCGAGACGTAGGCGTAGAGCGCCTCCGAGAAGCCGTGCGGTCCGGCGTTGGCGAGCGCGGCGAGGCCGGTGTCCAGCACCACGGCGAAGGCGGTGCCGCCCAGCATCAACAGGGGCAGGCAGAGGACGGCAAGCATGGTCATCTTGACCTCCTTCGCCTCCAGCTTCTTGCCCAGATATTCCGGCGTGCGCCCGACCATCAGCCCGGCGACGAACATGGTAACGATGGCGAACAGCAGCATGCCGTAGAGGCCGGCCCCGACGCCGCCGACGATGACCTCGCCCAGCATCATGTTGACCATCGGCACCATGCCGCCCAGCGGCATGAAGCTGTCGTGCATGGCGTTGACCGCGCCGCAGGAGGCTGCCGTGGTCACCGCGGCGAACAGGGCGCTCATGGCGATGCCGAAGCGGGTCTCCTTGCCCTCCATGTTGCCGGCGGCGTTGTCCAGCCCGAGGGCGGCAAAGGCCGGGTTGCCCTGGGCCTCCGCCCAATAGACGGCGGCGGCGGCGATGAAAAACAGCAGGCCCATGGCGGCCAGGATGGCCCAGCCCTGCCGCTCGTCTCCGGCCATACGCCCGAACAGGTTGGTCAACCCGGCGCCGATGGCGAAGATCGACAGCATCTGCACCAGATTGGTCAGGGCGTTCGGATTCTCGAAGGGATGGGCGGAGTTGGCGTTGAAGAAGCCGCCGCCGTTGGTGCCCAGCATCTTGATCGCCTCCTGCGAGGCGACGGGGCCGAGCGCGATGGTCTGCCGGGCGCCCTCCAGCGTGGTGGCGTCCACCGTCCCGGCCAGCGTCTGCGGCACGCCCTGCCAGACCAGGAACAGCGCGTAGAGCAGGCTGAGCGGCAGCAGCAGGTAGAGCGTGCCGCGGGTCAGGTCGGTCCAGAAATTGCCGACCGTCCGCGCCCCGGTGCGGGTGAAGCCGCGGACCAGAGCCACGGCCAGCGCGATGCCGGTCGCCGCCGACACGAAGTTCTGCACGGTCAGCCCGGCCATCTGCACGAGATGGCTCATCGTGCTTTCGCCGCCGTAATTCTGCCAGTTCGTGTTGGTGACGAAGCTGGCGGCGGTGTTGAAGGCGAGATCGGCGGGCACCGCCGCCATGCCCGTAGGGTTCAGGGGCAGGACGCCCTGGAGGCGCTGCAGCGCGTAGAGCAGCAGCAGGCCGGCGGCGTTGAACAGCAGCATGGCGACGGCGTAGGTCACCCAATGCTGCTCCGCCTTCGCGTCCACCCCGGCCAAGCGGTAGAGCCCGCGCTCGACGGGGCCGAGCAGCGGCGACAGCAGCGTGCGCTCCCCGTTGAACAGCCGCGTCATGTAGCCGCCGAGCGGGCGCGCCACGGCGGCCACGAGGGCGGCGAAGAGCAGGATGTTGATCCAGCCGCTGACGGTCATGGGAGTCTCCTCAGAACCGTTCGGGGCGGATCAGGGCGTACACGAGGTAGCCCAGCAGCCCGGCGGCGACGAGGCCGCCGAGCGCGTAATCGACGATCATGGCCCGGCCCCCCTCACAAGCGGTCGCAGGCGTGCACATAGGCGATGGACGCGGCGAAGAAGGCCGCGGTGATCGCCAGCGCGATGATGTCCAGCATGGTTGCCTCCGGGGCGCGTCCGGACCGCCGGGCGCGCGTCAGCGTGGATCGGATGCCGGCACGGCTGTGTCCGGCACGATCAGGCTGCGCCCGAAGCGCGTATAGATTCGAGGGGGGCGGTGGGGGGCGTGAAATATACGACGCGTATATGGTGGGTTGGTAAGTGCATGAAATGGTGAGGTTCTTTCCCCCACCCCGCCCCCCCCCCCGCTGCGCGGGAGAGGGTGCCTTCTGCGAAGCGGCGGCAGTCCCCTCCACCTCGAAGAGGGGGAGGGTTAGGGAGGGGGCACCGTCAGCACGGCGACACGCTCCCTCACCCGCCCGGCGCTTCCTCCATCCGGCGGAGAAGCAAATCGCACGGCCCCTGGAGATGCTCCCGCATCAGGAACTCCACCCGCCCACTCTGGCGGCGGGCGATGGCGTCAAGGATGCGGCGGTGTTCCTCGTTGTACTGGCGCAGGGTGGGACCGTCCTTCTCCATCTCCAGGACGTCGTAGATCTTCGGGACCCGGTAGACGGTCTGGAAGGAGCGGTTGAACAGCCCGCTCGGCACCAGCCCCATCAGGGTGGTGTGGAAGCGCTGGTTCAGCAGGCGCCACTGCTCCAGCGCCTCCCCCTCCAGCGGGCTGTCGCCGGCGATCAGCGCCTCGGCGCGGTCGAGGCCGTTGCGCAGCGCCCGCTCCACATCGAGCGGCAGGCCGCGCTCCGCCACGATGCGGCAGCCATGCCCCTCCAGGAGGCTGCGCATCTCATAGCTTTCCAGCAGGTCGCGCCGGGTGAACTGGCGCACCGTGTAGCCGCGGTTGGTCTCGTAGGTGACCAGCCCTTCCCGCTCGGCCGCCACCAGCGCCTCGCGGATCGGGGTCCGCGACACGCCGAACTGGGCGGCCAGTTCCGCCTCCTTCAGCTTGGTGCCGGGGAGCAGCTTGCCCTCCAGCACCCGGTTGCGCAGGGCGGTCATGATGGAGCCGACCTGCTCGGACCGGACGGTCCCGGTCGCCTTCTCATCGCTGAACGGGGTCACGGTGTCCTCCGGCCGGGGCGTCGGGCGCCGGCGCTTGGAAAATGGCGGGGCAAGAGACCGCGTTCTATCGGCGGCGCAGGAATCGCACAAGCAGAACGCTCATCAGGATCGTCCCGAACAGCCGCAGAGTCTGCAGAGTGAGGATGAAGGGCACGTCGGCGGCGCTGCCCAGCGCCACCACCGTCACTGAATCCAACCCGCCGGGGCTGGTCGCCAGATAGGCGGTCAGCGCGTCCTTGCCGGTCAGCGTGACCAGCAGCCAGGCGGAGCCGAGCGACATCGCGACCAGACCGAAGGTGGACAGCAGCATCAGCGGCACCGACGCCACCAGATCGCGCAGCAGCTCCCGCCGGAAGCGCAGGCCGGTCGTCCAGCCGATGATCGTGAAGGCGACGGCGATCAGCCAGGACGGCGAGTCCAGCACCACCAGCCCGGTCATGTTGAGCGTGCCGCCGAGCAGGATCGGCCCCAGCAGCGGCCCCGCCGGAAGCCGCGTCACGGTCCCGGCCCAGCCGCCGGCCAGCGCGACCGCCACCAGCGCCAGCGTCGAGGCGACGGAGGCCGATGGCGAGGGAACGGCGCCAGGGACGGCGATCGGCACCGGGACGCTGCCCAGAAGGAAATGGCAGACGAGCGAGGCCAGGACGACGACCACGATCACCCGCAGATACTGCATGACGGCGACGAAGCGCGGGTCGCCGCCGAAATCGCCGGCCATGGCGATCATCGCCGGGGCGGCGCCCGGCATGGTCCCCCACAGGGCGGTGCCGCCGGGAAAGCGGCCCGACCGCTCCAGCAGCCAGCCGACCAGCACCGCGCCGGCCAGCATTGTGGACAGCGCCATCAGCATGGGGAACCAGTGCAGCGCCACGTCGTGCAGGATGGTCACGTCCATGGACCGGGCGACGACGCCCCCCGTCAGCGCCTGGGCCAGCCAGGAGAAGCGCTTGGGCAGCTCGATCGAAGCGCCGCGCACCCCCAGCAGAATCGCCGCCGCCATCGGGCCGAGCAGCGTCGCGCCGGGAAGGCCGGCCACCATGAACAGGGCGGTGAACAGGAGGGTCGCCCCCACCAGCAGGCACCACTGGAGGGGATGGGAAAGGGGCATCATGTCGGCAGATTGTTCAGGGGTGCGCCCGCCGGTCGGCCGCGGGCGCACCACCGCTCCATACAGTTCGGATGGGGTCAGAGGCGGTTGGGAGGGATCAGGCGGCCACGGCCTCGGCCTGCTTCTCGACGTAGGCCATCACCTCCGCCACCGGCAGCACGTCGCCGTACTTGGCGTTCATGTCGAACAGGGCGGAATCGTGCGGGGCTTGGTGGCGGTCGCCCACGCATTCGGCGGGGACGATGACGCGGAAGCCATGGGACACCGCGTCCACCGCCGTGGCCCGCACGCAGCCGCTGGTCGAGCAGCCGGTGAGGATCACCGTGTCGCACTCCATCACGCGCAGCATGGTGCTGAGCGGCGTGCCGAAGAAGGCGGAGGAATGGTGCTTGACCAGCACAACGTCCTGCGGCTCCGGCGTCACGCGGGCGTCGAACTCGGCCAGCGGGTTGTCGGCGGTGAAGGCGCGCAGCGCCGGGATCTTCTTGACGAACATGCCGCCCTCGGTCCCCGCCGTGTCATAGACGACCTTGGTGTAGATGACCGGCAGGCCGGCGCGGCGGGCAGCGGCGTAGAGCGGCACGCTGGCGATCGTCGCGTCCACCACACCCTGCCCGAAGAAGGGGGCGCCGGGCTGGGTGTAGAAGTCGATGAAGTCGATGGAGATGATGGCGGCCTTCCGCCCGAAGCCGATCCGGTTCTGGAAGACGCCGGAATAGTTGTTCTTGAGCTCGTCGGTGACACTGAACATGGGGGTTGATCCTCAGGCTGATTGCAGGGGGATGGGACGGATGGGCGGATAGCCGATGTCCTGAAGGGCCGCCGTGGCGACCTCGGACCGGGTTTCCGGTGTTTCGGGGAAGTGGCAGGCGACTTGATCGGTGCCGCCGCAGGCCTTCAACGCGGGCTGGTCGATCAGGCAGGCGCGCGGCAGCAGGGCGTCGCCGCTGCGCTCGGTGGGCACGCCGCCCGCCGCGGCGACCAGCCGCGCCCGATAGCAGCGCGGGTGGAAACGGCAGCCCGGCGGCACGTTGGTGGCCGAGCCGATCTCGCCCATCGTCACCGAGGTGCGGCGGCGGTTGCGCATCCGCACGTCGGCGATGGGCACCGCCGCCAGCAGCGAGACGGTGTAGGGGTGCAGCGGCCGGCGGTAGAGGTTGTCGCGCTCCGCCATCTCCACGACCTTGCCGAGATACATCACGGCGATGCGGTGGCTGACATGGCGGACCACCGCCAGATCATGGGCGATGAACAGGTAGGACAGCCCGCGCTCCCGCTGGATGCGCTGGAGCAGGTTGATGATCTGCGCCTGGATCGACACGTCGAGCGCCGACACCGGTTCGTCCAGCACCAGGATCTTGGGGTCGAGCGTCAAGGCGCGGGCGATGCCGATGCGCTGGCGCTGGCCGCCGGAGAACTGGTGCGGGTAGCGGTCGGCGTGCGAGGGGTCGAGCCCGACGAGGCTCATCACCCCGGCGACCTTCTGCGGCCCGTCGCTGTCCCACAGGCCATGGACCTTCAGCGGCTCGGCGATGCTCTGGCCAATGGTGACGCGGGGGTCGAGCGATCCGTAGGGGTCCTGGAAGACCATCTGGATGTCGCGCCGCATCGCCTGCATCTCGGCCTTCGACACGCCGGTCACGTCGCGCCCGTCGACCAGCAGCCGCCCGCTGGTCGGTTCGACCAGCCGCAGGGCGAGGCGGCCGAGCGTGCTCTTGCCGCTGCCGCTCTCACCGACCAGCCCCAGCGTCTCGCCGGCACGGATGGTCAGCGACACGCCGTCCACCGCCCGCACCGCCTTGCCGGCCTTCTTGAACAGGCCGCCGTGGCGGGTGAAGACGCGGGTGGCGTCGACGAGTTCCAGGGCCGGCGGCGGTGCGGAGAGGGTGTCGCTCATCGGATGGCCTCCTTCCGGTCGGGCAGGTCTTCGTGGAAACAGGCGCTGCGGTGGCCGGAGCGGTCGCCGGCCAGCGGCAGCGGGCGCCGGGTGCAGCAGTCCGCGCGCCCGCGGCCGACCGTGCAGCGCGGCTCAAAGGCGCAGCCGGGCGGCAGGCGGGCGACGTTGGGCGGCTGGCCCTCGATGGCCGGAAGCTCCTCGTCCACCGGGCCGTCGAGACGGGGGATGCTGCGGAACAGCGCGCGGGTGTAGGGGTGGCGGGGTTTGGTGAAGACCTCCTCCATGGAGCCGGTCTCGACCAGCCGCCCGGCGTACATCACCGCCACGTCGTCGGCGTATCTGGCGACCAGCCCCAGGTCGTGGGTGATGAGCACCAGCGCCATGCCGGTCTCCGCCTGGAGGTCGGCGAGCAGGTCGAGGATCTGCGCCTGCACCGTCACGTCGAGCGCCGTGGTCGGCTCGTCGGCGATCAGGATCTTCGGCGACAGGGCGATTGCCATGGCGATCAGCACGCGCTGGCGCTGCCCGCCGCTGAGCTGGTGCGGGTAGTCGTCCACCCGCCGCGCCGGGTCGGGGATCTGGACGCGGGCCAGCAGCTCGATGGCGCGGGCGCGGGCGGCGGCGCGGCTGATGCGCTGGTGGGCCCGCAGCACCTCGACGATCTGCTCGCCGATGGTGAAGACGGGGTTCAGCGCGGTCAGCGGGTCCTGGAAGATCATCGATATCACCGCCCCGCGCAGGCGGCGCAGCCGTTCCGCCGGCTGGTGCAGGATGTCGGCGCCGTCGATCCGCACCTCGCCGCGGCGGACGCGGCCCGGTGCGGCGACGAGGCCGAGCGCCGACAGGAAGGTCATCGACTTGCCCGATCCGGACTCGCCGACCACCGCCAGCGTGCCGCCGGCCCGCACGGCGAGCGACACGCCGTCGATGACGGTGACCGGCCCGTCGTCGCCGGGAAAGACCGTGGTCAGGTCGCGCAGCTCCAGCGCGACCGGGCGGGGGGCCGTGGCGGGGGCGACGGGAGCCGCCGGAGCCACGGGGTGAAGGTTGGGCATGGCCTTGTTTGGCATGGGGGGCGTCCTCACAGCACGCGTCCGGAGGAGCGGCGCATCTGCGGGTCGAGCGTGTCGCGCAGGCCGTCGCCCAGCAGGTTCAGGGCGACCACCATCACCGCGATGCAGATACCCGCCGACAGCGAGATCAACGGGTTGGAGGCCAGGAAGCTCTGCCCGTCGGCGATGACGTTGCCCCAGGTCGGGGCCGGCGGCTGAACGCCGAGGCCGAGGAAGCTCAGGCCGGCCTCGGCCAGGATGGCGGTGGCGGCGCTGACCGTGGCGACCACGATCACCGGCGGCAGGCTGTTCGGCACGACGTGCAGGAACAGCAGCCGCATCGTGCCCATGCCGATGGCCCTCGACGCCTCGACGTAGGTGCGCGGCTTGATGGTCAGGACGACCGCCCGCATCACCGCGGCGACCCGCGGCGTGAAGGCCAGAGCCACGGCGATGATGACGGATTCCAGCGAGGAGCCGCGGGCCGCCACCAGGGCGAGCGCCAGCAGGAAGCCGGGGAAGGCCAGCAGGATGTCGATGACCGAGACGGTCACCCGCTCGACCCAGCCGCCGAAGAAGCCGGCGACCGCGCCGATCACCATGCCCAGCGACAGCGACAGCGCCATCACCGCGACGGCGACCTGGAGGGAGATGCGCGTTCCCCAGATTAGGCGGGACAGCACGTCGCGCCCGAACTGGTCGGTGCCCAGGAGATGCGCGGCCGAGGGCGGGGCCAGCGTGTTGGCGAGGTCGGTCTCAAGCGGCGACATCGGGGCGATCCAGGGGGCCGCCACCGCCACGATCAGCAGCAGGGTCAGCAGGATCACGCCGATCAGGAAGCCCGGATGGCGGAAGTAGCGCATCAGGGACGACCGCCGCGCCGAAGCGGACGCGGAAAGGGTTGCTGTGGCTGCCATGGGTCACCGTGTGGACAGGCGCGGATCGACCAGCCCATAGGCGAGGTCGAGCAGGCTGTTGACGAGGACGACGGCGACGGCCAGGACCAGCACGCCCGCCTGGACGAGCTGGTAGTCGCGGGCCGAGACCGCCTTCAGGATCATCGAGCCGATGCCCGGCCGGCTGAACACCACCTCGATCAGGATGGCGCTGCCCAGCGACCAGGCGAAGGTCACCCCGACGATGGCGAGGATCGGCACCAGCGCGTTCTTCAGCGCCAGCCGCCACACCACCCGGCGCTCCGGCACCCCCATCGCGCGGGCGACGCGGATGCAGTCCTGGCCCAGCACCTCCAGCATTGCCGAGCGGGTCAGGCGGGTGATGTAGGCCGCGACCGAGATGCCCAGCACGCCGGCCGGAAGCACCAGATGGTGCAGGTGAGTGAGGAACCCGCCGCCCGAGCTGGCCCCCAGCGCCGGGAACCATTTCAGCTCCTGCGAGAACAGCAGGACCGAGGCGAGGCCGAGCCAGAAGACCGGGAAGGAGATGCCGAACAGCGCGACGATCATGATCAGCATGTCGCTCCACGATCCCTGGCGCTCCGCGGTGAGGATGCCGAGCGGGATGCCGATCGCCACCGCCACCGCGAGGCCGGCGAAGGCCAGGATCGCGGAGTCGGGAAGGCTGAACAGGATCTCCTCCAGCGCCGGGCGGCCGGTGACCACCGACGACCCGAAATCCCCGGTGACGGCGCGCAGCACGTAGAGCCCGTACTGCACGTAGACCGGCTGGTCTAGGCCGAGCTGGGCGCGCAGCGTCGCCAGCGCCTCCTCGGTGGCGTAGTCGCCCAGCATGTACTGGGCGGGGTCGCCGGGGATCATCCGGACCAGGAAGAAGGTCACGGTCACGATGCCGAACACCGTGATCGCGAGCTGCGAGAGTTGGCGAAGAAGCCGGTCCATCGTCACGCCTCCAGCAGCGAGACCGGATAGGCGCTCATCGTGAACAGGGAGTTCTGGACGAAGCCGGAGACCTTCTTGGTGTGGGCGATGTACAGGTGGTCGGCGTAGAGCGGGATCACCGGGACGTCGCCCATCACCTTGGCCTGGATCTTCCCGTAGACCTCCTTGCGGGCGGCGTCGCCCTGGGCGTTGCGGGCGGCGGCGATCAGGTCCTCGATGCCCTCGTAATGGGCGGTGTTGAGGCCCGGCGGGAAGGAGGACTTGGCGAACAGCGACAGGATCGGGCTGTCCGGGTCCGGCGCGCCGACGACGCCGGTGATGCAGGTCGGCACCGTGCCCTTGTTGCGGGCCTGGAGGTAGGCGCCGCGCTCCAGCACCTTGATCTTGGCGTCGATGCCCACGGCGGCGAGGTCGCTGGCGATCGGCACGACGATCTTGTCGTAGGGGTTGGCGCCCGGCGCCACGAGGTCGAGCGTGAAGGACCCCACCCCGGCCTCCTTGAGCAGCGCCTTGGCCTTGGCCGGGTCATAGGGGAACAGCGGGACCTGGTCGGTGAATTCCTGGAAGGAAGACGTCAGGAAGCCGCTCGCCTCCGACTTGGTGCCCTTGAAGAAGCCGTCGATCAGCGCCTTGCGGTTGATGGCGTGGTAGATCGCCTGCCGCACCCGCACATCGCCCAGCGGCTTGATCGAGGTGTTGAGGACGAGGTTGATCGTGTGGTTGGCGTCGCGGTCGTGCACGGTGACCAGACCGCCGCCCTTCAGACGCTGGATGACCTCCGGCTGCTGCAGGCCGAAGAAGATGTCGATCTCGCCGTTCTCCAGGGCGATGGCCGCCGCCGTCTCGTCCTTGATGACGCGGAACTGCACCTCCTCGACCTTGGGCGCGCCCGCGAAATAGTCCTTGTTGGCGGACAGCTTCACCTCGCGGCCCGGCGCCCAGTTCTGGAACACGAAGGGGCCGGTGCCGATGGGGTTCAGCGCGAAGGCCTTGTCGCCGATCTCGCCCAGCGCCTTGCGGCTGACGATCCAGCCCTGGTTGAAGGCCGACACCTTGTGCAGGAAGCCGGAGTTCGGCTCCTTCAGCGTGATGACCACCTTGTCGGGGGACGGCGTCTCGATGGACTTGATGGAGGCGAGCTGCCCGCTGTAGCTGCTGCCGGTCTGCGGGTCGAGCACGCGCTCGAACGAGAATTTCACGTCGTCGGAGGTGAAGGGGCCGAAACCCTTGTGCCAGGTGACGCCGCTGCGCAGGGCGAAGCTGTAGACGGTGCCGTCGCCGGAGATGTCCCAGCCGGTGGCGAGGTCGGGGACGATGGCGTTGCTCGCCTCGTCATACTTGACCAGCCCGTTGAAGATCTGGGTGGCGACCGTCTGGTTCTCGATCTGGAAGATGCGGGCGGGATCCAGGTTGCCGATGTCGCTGCCGATGCGCACCCGCAGGACCGGCGGCGCCGCCGACGCCGGCAGAGGCCAGCCGCTGCCCGCCACCAGGGCGCCGGCGACCAGCAGGGTGCCGAACTGGCGGCGGTTGACGCCGCTCCGCTCGATCCGGCCGGCCCGTTCCTTGCGATTGATCCCGTCCATAAGCCTGCTCCTCTATGTCAAAGATTTTACGGGCAGCGCCAAGATTTGTCCGGTCTATTTTTGCACACAATCTGCGCTGGACCCTTATGCCCGACCAAATTCGCAGGAATCGTGCCACCCTGCGACGGGCTGTCGCAGGCGGCCTATAAATCATTTTAAATCAGCTTGTTAACAAAAAATTTTGCGGTATTGCTTATGAATACAGCAATATGCATATCTGCGCAAAAGGCGGGCAGAGGCGGGTTTGAAATGGTGAAACTATGGACTTTGAATGCAAAAAAACCTCGTTGTATGCTGTCTGGGCGCCCGTGATGCGGCGCAGCAGCGGAAGAAGGAACCTCCTGAAATGAGCGATCTTTCCATCTACGAGCGCCAAGGCATCGGCAAGCCGCTCGGCTTCGGCCGCAAGTGCGCCCTCCTCATCATCGACTTCCAGATCGGCTTCACGCGCGAGGACGCCTTCGGCGGCTTCAACATCAACAGCGCCATCACCGCCACGGGAAAGTTGCTCGGACATGTTCGTCCCTTGGGCATGCCGATCGCCCATGCCTGCTTCATCGCGCCGGAGGCCCCGGGCGGCATCGGCCCGTTCGGCGAGAAGATCCCGTCGCTCCTGACCCTGACCGCCGACTCGCCCGACGTCGCCTTCGCTCCGGAGGTCGCGCCGCTGCCCAACGAGTTCATCGTGCGCAAGCAGCACGCCTCGGCCTTCTTCGGCACCGCCCTGTCGTCCTGGCTGCGCGCGAACGCGGTCGACACGCTGCTGGTCACCGGCTGCACGACCTCGGGCTGCGTGCGGGCCAGCGTGATCGACGCCTCCGCCCACGGGCTGCGCCCGATCATCGTGGAGGAGTGCGTCGGCGACCGGGCGGAGGAGCCGCACCGCGCCAACCTGTTCGACATGGGCAAGAAATACGCCGACGTGATGCCGCTGGACGCGGTCATCGCCCATCTGGCGTTGGCCGACGCCGCCTGATCCGGCGGTTTCGTCCCCAAGCGCAACCAAACGACGTCAACAGGCCGTCGCCGGAGCAGTTCGTCCGAAGCCGTCCGGCACGCGAGCGGAAAGCAGCAACGCATGTCCGATCTTTCGACAACGCATCCGGCCCGGTCCAGCGGCGGCAGCCCCTCCATGCCCGGCGCCAGCGAGGCGGAAACCCGCGCCCGCCTCGCCCGCATCGAGAGCCTGAACCCGATCGTCAACGCCCTGCTGGCAGTGGACGGCGACGGGGCGCTCCGCCGGGCGCGGGCGCAGGACGAGGCGCGGGCGGCGGGCGACTGGCCCGGCCTGCTGGACGGGGTGACCGTCACCGTCAAGGACTGCTTCGAACTGGCCGGCGAGACGACCAGCTACGGCTCGTCCGACCGCTTCGCCCGGATGGGGCAGCGGGACGCCCCGCTGATCCGCCGCCTGCGCGACGCCGGCGCCATCCTGGTCGGACGCAACAACCTGTCCGAATTCTGCCTGGGCTCGACGAACCAGAACGAGCATCACGGCCCCTGCCGGAATCCCTGGGACACCGGGCGGGTGCCCGGCGGGTCGAGCGGCGGCTCGGCGGCCTCGGTCGCCGCCGGGCTGTGCCGGGTCTCCATCGGCACCGACACCGGCGGCTCCATCCGCATCCCGGCGGCGCTCTGCGGGGTGGTCGGGCTGCGGCCCAGCGTCGGCCGGGTGTCCAACACCGGCGTGATCCCGTGCAGCGTCGATTTCGACACCGTCGGCCCGCTGGCCTACTCCGTCGCCGACGTGGCGCGCGCCTTCGCGGCCATCGCCGGCTATGACCCGGAGGACCCCAATTCGGTCGACGTGCTGCTCGGCAATTTCCTGCAGGACCTGAAGGCGGGCGTCGCCGGCACGCGCATCGGTCTGCCGCGCAACTTCTACTTCGACAACCTCCAGCCCGCGGTGGCGGAGCGGGTGCGCGCCGCGGCGGCGGTGCTGGAGAAAGCCGGCGCCGTCCTGGTCGACGTCACCATCGAGGACGCGGAGGTGGCGCAGGCCCGCACCGCCTTCTCCCTGCTCGTCGCCGACATGGCGCAATACCACCTCGACAAAATGGAAACCGCGCCGGAGTCCATCGGGCCGGAGGTGCTGCGCCGCCTGCAGCTCGGCCTGCCGGTGAGCGGCGTGCAGTACGCGGAATCGCGGCGCTGGCTGGCCTCCTGGAAGCTGCGGTTCCGCACGTTGTTCGAACGGGTGGACCTGATCCTCACCCCGACCACCCCCATCACGGCCCCGCGCATCTACGACAGCGCCGACATGATCGAGGCGACGCGGGCGGTCAGCCGCTTCACCTACGGCTTCGGCGCGCTCGGCCTGCCCGCCATGTCCGTGCCCTGCGGCTTCGACGGCGACGGGATGCCGGTGGGCATGCAGATCGTCGGGCGCTGGTTCGACGAGCCGCTGGTCTTCCGCGCCGGAGCGGCCTTCCAGGCGGCGACCGACCACCACCGCCAGCGCCCTGCCCTTCCCCTTTGAGTGTCCGGCCCGCCTGATTTACCGAAAGGACCCGCCATGGAACCGTTCGAACTCACGGCCAGCGAGGCCGCCCACGCCATCCGCGATGGCCGCCTGACCAGCGAGGCGCTGGTCCGCTCCTGCCTGGAGCGGATCGAAGACCGCGACCCGCAGGTGCGCGCCTGGATCACCGTCGACCCCGCCCTGGCGCTGGCCGCCGCGCGGGAGGCCGACAAACGCCCCGCCGCCGGCCCGCTGCACGGCCTGCCCTTCGGCGTGAAGGACGTGATCGACACCGCCGACCTGCCGACCACCCAGAACTCGCCGATCTTCCAGGGCCACCGACCGGCCCGCGACGCCGCCTGCGTGGCCATCGCGCGCAGCGCAGGCGGCATCCTGCTGGGCAAGACCGACACGGTGGAATTCGCCTCCGGCGGACGCAAGGCGGCGACGCGCAACCCGGTCAACCTCGCCCACACGCCGGGCGGCTCCTCCTCCGGGTCGGGGGCGGCGGTCGGCGACCGGCACGTGCCGCTGGCCTTCGGCACCCAGACCGGCGGCTCCCACATCCGTCCCGCCGCCTTCAACGGCATCTACGGCTTCAAGCCGACCTGGGGCGTGGTCAGCCGCGAAGGGATGAAGCACTACGCGGTGTCCCTCGACACGCTCGGCTGGTACGGGCGTTCGGTCGGCGACCTCGCGCTGATGGCCGAGGCGTTCCAACTGGAGGGCATGGGCAAGACGGCGCCGGTCACGCTGGCGGGATTGCGCGTCGGGCTCTGCCGCTCCCCCGTCTGGTCGCGCATCGAGCCGGCAGGCGAGGCGGCGCTGCTGCTCGCCGCCCGGCGGCTGGAGGAGGCCGGCGCGGTGGTCGTGCCCTTCGAACTGCCGGACGCCTTCTCAACCCTGGCCGAGGTGCAGGACGTGATCCGCCGCGGCGAGGGGCGGGCCTCCTTCCTCGACCTTTACCTCAGCGACCGCCATCGGCTGCATCCCGAGCTGGCCGACCATTGCGAGCACAACCACGGCATCACCACGCGCACCCTGACCGAGGCCTACGACGTCGCCGACAGCTGCCGGCCCCGCTTCGCCGCCCTGTTCGAGTCCATCGACGTGATCCTGACCCCGCCCGCGCCGGGCGAGGCGCCGGAGGGGCTGCACACCACGGGCGACCACATCTTCAACTCGATCTGGACGGTGCTGCACGTCCCCTGCCTCGCCATGCCCTGCGGCCGCGGGCCGCGCGGGCTTCCGGTGGGGGTGCAGCTGGTGGCGCCGCGCTTCCAGGACGCCGCCCTGCTGGCGATGGCCGAGGCGATGGCCCCGGTGGTCGACGTGTGAGGCCGGGCGAAATCCCCTCTCCCCCCTGGGGAGAGGGTTCATAGTGCGCGCATGCGATTGCCTGCCCTCCTGCCATCCGTGACTTGAAACGATACCGCATCCCCCGGAAACTTTCCCGGACCGGCCGGGTTGGACGGGTGCGGCGCCGCAGCCGGGCGCCCGAGGATCGGAGGAGAGGACGGATGAAGCTGGACGGGTCCTGCCACTGCGGCGCGGTGCGTTTCTCGGTGGACGCCTACGCGCCGGTCCCCTACCTGCGCTGCCACTGCTCGATCTGCCGCAAGACGGCGGGCGGGGGCGGCTACGCCATCAATCTGGGGGCCAAGGCCGACACGCTGGAAGTGACGGGGGCGGAGCACATCACCGTCTTCCACGCTCGCATCGACGGCGAGGAAAGCCCCGGCGAACGGCGTTTCTGCGCGCGCTGCGGCTCCGCCCTGTGGGTGAGCGACCCGCGCTGGCCGGAGCTGGTCCACCCCTTCGCCAGCGCCATCGACAGCCCCCTGCCGGAGGCGCCGGCCCACGTCCACATGATGCTGGGGTCGAAGGCCAACTGGGTCCCGGTCGAGGCCAAGCCGGGGGACGAGCGCAGCGACGACTACCCGCCGGAATCGCTGGAGGAGTGGCACCGCGCCCATGGGATGCTGGGCGGCGGAGTGTAACCTCCGCCGCCTGGACCGGTCAGTTCTTCAGCTTGTAGCCGGTGCGGAAGATCCACCAGACCGCCGTCAGGCAGAGCGCCAGGAACAGCGCGGTCATGGCGAGGCTGATCCCCACCGGCACGTCGGCCTGGCCGTAGAAGCTCCAGCGGAAGCCGCTGACCAGATAGACGACCGGGTTGAACAGGGTGATCTTCTGCCACAGCGGCGGCAGCATGCTGATCGAGTAGAAGCTGCCGCCGAGGAAGGCCAGCGGCGTGATGACCAGGATCGGCACGATCTGCAGCTTCTCCCAGCCGTCCGCCCAGACGCCCAGGATGAAGCCGAACAGGCTGAAGGTGACCGAGGTGAGCACCAGGAAGGCGACCATCCAGACCGGGTGCTGGATCGAGTAGTCGACGAACAGCCGGGCGGTCAGCAGGATCAGCACGCCGAGGATCATCGACTTGGTCGCCGCCGCCCCGACATAGCCGAGCACCGTCTCGAAGGCCGAAATCGGGGCCGACAGCACCTCGTAGATCGTGCCGGAATAGCGCGGCATGTAGATGCCGAAGGAGGCGTTGGACACGCTTTCCGTCAACACCGACATCATGACGAGGCCGGGCACCAGGAAGGCGCCGTAGCTCACCCCGTCCACCGCCGTGAAGCGCCCGCCGATGGCCGCGCCGAAGACGATGAAGTAGAGCGAGGTCGAGATCACCGGCGCCGCGATGCTCTGGAACAGCGTGCGCCAGGTGCGGGCCAGCTCGAACAGGTAGATGGCCTTGACCGCATGAAGGTTGATGGGGGAGGTCATGCCCGCTCCTTCACAAGGCTGACGAAGATCTCCTCGAGGGAGCTTTCCTCGGTGTGCAGGTTCGTGAAATCGATGCCGTGGTCGCCGAGCTTGCGGAGAAGCCGGGCGATGCCCGTCTGGTCGTCCTGCGTGTCGAAGCTGTAGACCAGCTCCCGCCCGTCGCCGGACAGGGTCAGGGGATAGCCGGCCAGCTCCGCCGGGATGGACTCCAGCGGGTTCTGGAGCTGAAGGGTCAGCAGCCGCTTGCCGAGCTTGCGCATCAGCGCGGCCTTGTCCTCGACCAGCACGATGCGGCCGTTGGAGATGACGCCGATGCTGTCGGCCATCTCCTCGGCCTCCTCGATGTAGTGGGTGGTCAGGATGATGGTCACGCCGCTGTCGCGCAGCCGCCCGATCATCTCCCACATGCCGCGGCGAAGCTCCACGTCCACCCCGGCGGTCGGCTCGTCGAGGAAGAGGATGCGCGGCTCGTGCGACAGGGCCTTGGCGATCATCACGCGGCGTTTCATGCCGCCGGACAGCGCCATGACCTTGCTGTCCTTTTTGTTCCAGAGGGACAGGTCCTTCAGCACCTTCTCGATGTGGGCGGGATCGGGCGGCTTGCCGAACAGCCCGCGGCTGAAGCTGACGGTGGCCCAGACGCTCTCGAACGCCTCGGTCGTCAGTTCCTGCGGAACGAGGCCGATCAGCGAGCGCGCGGCGCGCCAGTCGCGCACGATGTCGTGCCCGTCGACCGTCACGGTGCCCGCGGTGGCGTTGACGATGCCGCAGACGGTGCTGATGAGCGTCGTCTTGCCGGCCCCGTTCGGTCCCAGCAGGGCGAAGATCTCACCGCGGCGGATGTCGAGATCGACCCCTTTCAGCGCCTGGAAGCCGGTGGCGTAGGTCTTTTCCAGCCCACGCACCTGAATGATCGGCTGCATGTCCCCCCTCTGCCTGTCGGTCGGCCCGGTCCGGGCGGGCGTCACCTTAACGGCGGGACGGCCCGCGGTCATCGGGCATTCGGCGCGATGCAACCATTCCGGAGAGGGGGGTGCTGATTTGGGAGTCCCGATTCGGGGGAGGGGATGCCCGCCCACAAATGATTTCGGGACAACAGCCCTGCCCCTCCCCATATTATGTAAAAAGCACGTAAGAGGACGAGCGCTCATGCCAAAAGATGTTGTGCTCAGCGATGTCGATGTTTGGGAAAGCTCCATCACCACATGGCTGCGTTCCAACGCGGCCGAGGACCCGGCCCACGACATCGACCATCTTCTTCGCGTCTGGCGCACCGCCAAGGCCCTGGCCGCGGCGGAGGCCGAGCGGGACGTCGGGCCGCCTCCCGATAGGCCGGCCGACATGCTCGTCGTGCTGGCCGCGGCATTGCTCCACGACATCGTGAACGTGCCGAAGGACCATCCGGACCGCAGCCGCGCCTCCCGCCTGTCGGCGGACCGGGCGGAGGAGGTTCTGCGCGGCATGGGCTTCCCCGGCGCGCTGATCCCCGCCACCCGCCACGCCATCGAGGCGCACAGCTACTCCGCCGGCATCCCGCCGCTGACCATCGAGGCGAAGCTGGTCCAGGACGCCGACCGGCTGGAGAGTCTGGGCGCCATCGGCATCGCCCGCTGCTTCGCCACCTCCGGCCTGATGAAGCGGGCGTTGTTCCACGGCGAGGACCCGATGGCCGAGACCCGCCCGCTCGACGACCTGCAATACGCCCTGGACCATTTCAAGGCGAAGCTGCTGCTGCTGCCCAACACCATGCAGACCCCGGCCGGGCGGGCGCGGGCGCAGGAGCGGGCGGCCTTCCTGCTGTCCTTCCAGGTCCAGCTTCTGGCGGAGATCGCCGGGGACGCCTGACGGGTGATGCCTGACGGGTCCGGCACGGCCGGCGTGTAAAAGCAGACCCGACGACAATGCTCTCCTCACCGGGGTGCCAGCGCGTTAGCATGCCCTAATGGAGCGCATCGCAATGGCGGTGCGGCTCTCGTGAACCGGGCCGCGACAACCGCGGCGCGGCCCGGTTCGTTGTGCGAAACGACGCTCGTCAGGTTGCATCGATCATGAACAAGAACAGGCAGTCCCGCGGTCCGTCCGCGCCGGACCTGCGCAAACTGTCGGACGCTCTGGCCTTGGCCCAGAGGGGCGATCTGGGGCGCGCCGTCGCCCTGTTCGAGCAGGCGACCCGGAGCGCCGCCCTCACTCCGCAGATCGCCGGATTCGGGCGGGACCTCCACGCGGGGGTCGGCAACGCCGCCTTCGGAAACCAGCGTTACGACGACGCCTTGAGCGCTTTCGAACTGGCCCGCCGCTACGACCCGAACCATCCCGGAATCCTGCTCAACATCGGCAACACGCTGTTCCGGATGGGCGCCTACGACCGCGCCGCCGACGCGCTCGACCAGGCGCGGGCGCTGCACCCGGCCGGTCCGGACACGCTGCTCAGCCTCTCGGCGGTGCTTTTCCAACTGGGCCGCCTCGAGGAATCGGCGCGCCTCGCCCGCCAAGCGGCGGCGCTGGCGCCGAACGCCGCGGCGGTGTGGTTCAATCTGGGGACCGCCCTGAAGGGCCAGGACCGGCTGGCCGACGCCGCGGACGCCTACCGCCGCGCGCTGAACATAGCGCCCGGAAACCCGACCGCGACGGTCGGGCTGATCCAGACGAAGCAGCGGTCCTGCGACTGGTCCAGCTTCGACGACGACGCGGTCGCGCTGGAAGCCATCGCGTCGCAGGGCGTGCCGGTCCAGGCCTCCATGATGCTGTCCCACCGCGTTTCCGCCCGTTCGCTCCTGGCGGCGGCGCGGGCGCACGCCCAGACCATCCGGACAAAACCGGTGCGGCTGAAGGCGAAGCCCGGCAAGGCGGACCTCGCCACCATCGCCTACCTGTCGAACGATTTCCGCCAGCACCCGGTCGCGCAGCTGCTGGCCGAGGTTCTGGCGCTGCACGACCGGTCGCGCTTCCGCGTGCTCGCCTACAGCTACGGCCCGGACGACGGCAGCGTCGAGCGCCGCCGCATCCGCGAGGGTGTCGACCGCTTCATCGACATCGACTCCCTGGGCGCGGAGGCCGCCGCCGAGGCGATCCGGCGGGACGGCGTCGACATCCTGATCGACCTGAAGGGCTACACCGGACACCCACGGCCGCACATCCTCGCCGCCCGGCCCGCGCCGGTGCAGGCCCAGTTCCTGGGATATCCCGGCAGCCTGGGCGCGCCCTGGATCGACTACATCGTCGCCGATCCCGTCTCCCTGCCGCCGGAGCTGGAAAGCGGCTTCACCGAGGCGGTGGCGCGGCTGCCGCGCTGCTTCCTGCCGCGGGACCGGCGCCATCAGGTTCCACCGGCACCACCGCGGTCGGCCTGCGGTCTTCCGACGGATGGCTTCGTGCTGGCCTGCTTCAACAACGCCTACAAGATCACCCCGGACGTCTGGGCCGTCTGGATGGCGCTGCTGCACCGGATTCCCGACGGGATGCTGTGGCTCGCCGGGACGACCGCGGAGGCCGAGGGAAATCTGCGCGAGGCCGCCCGGTCGGCGGGCATCGCCGCGGACCGCATCGTCTTCGCGCCCTGGGCGCCGACCCTGGACGATCATCTGTCCCGCCTGCAGAACGCCGACCTGATGCTGGACACCCTGCATTACGGCGCCCACACGACGGCGAGCGACGCGCTGTGGGCCGGGCTCCCGCTGGTCACCCGCCTGGGCCACACGCTGCAATCGCGCGTGGCGGCCAGCCTGCTTCACACCGCCGGGCTATCCGACTTCGTGACGGAGTCCCTGGCCCAGTATGAAGACACCGTCCTGCGCTGGGCGAACGACCGCGCCGGCCTGAACGCCGTTCGGCACCGGCTGCGCGCCGAGCGCGACGGCGGGCCGCTGTTCGACATGAACGCCCACACGCGCCTGCTGGAGCGGGCGTTCCTGACGATGCTGGAGCGCCAGCGCCAAGGCAAGCCGCCGGCAACCTTCACCGTCGCCGGGTAAAACAACGCACAAAACGAAAAAGGACCGCCCCGGAGGAGTCGGTCCTTTTTTCCGGCCCGGATGGGCGGGCCGCCGCGTCATGGGGCCGGATGGCCCTGGCGCCGGTCATTCGCGCATCAGCGTCGGCAGGTCGAGCGTGGAGGTGCCGGCCGCCGGGGCGTAGGTGCCGGACGCCACCGCTTGGTATACGATATACAGCGGAGTGGCCGAGAACCAAGCGCTGGCGAACTCCGTAACACCCTTGGCGATGCTCGACAGAAGGCCGTCGTGATGGCTGTGATGGGCGGAAGCGTAAGCCATGATGTGTCTCCTCTTTGCTGGTGGGGTTATTGTGCCGTGGTATACCCGATACCAGAAGCGCTATGCCCGCAGACCAGCAAGACCGAAAAATTACAGCTTCCTCAAGCGTTTAAAGTCAAAACAGTCCGCTTATCGAACCGAAATTTCTGATACTCCGGTATGCCTCCCGCCCCATGATTGCGTATGTGTTTGTCGGGGAATCGCGTATTCTCTCATCATTACCCCTGGCGATAATCGGAGTGCCGTCTGTGCCGGCGCATGAGTGGCCGCAGATCGTCCGCGCCTTGCGAAGGCTGCACGGCCTGACCGAGGCGCAATTCGCCGTCATGCTGGGCACCACCGAGGAGGCTGTTGCGCGCTGGGAGTCCGGGACCATCCTGCCCGACCCGCGGGAGCAGGCGCTGTTGCGCGACGTGCTGACCGGTCATTTCCGCCACCACCCGACCTTCCTCGGCTTGAAGGCGATGGTGCGGAGCATGGGCGAGAAATGCACGCTCTACACCCCCGGCCTGATCGCCCAGGCCGTGTCCCCGCCGCTGGCCCGCTGGATCGAGCGGCACCGCTTCGACATCGTCGGTTCCTCCCTGCTGCCACGCATCGACGGACTGACCGCGGAAATGATGGAGCGCTACGCCCTGCCCATGCTGGAAGGGACGAACGACGTCCTGTCGGTCACCTACAACGACCGGGCCGTGGCCTTCCGCAACGCCGTCATCAGCCGGCGGCTGAGCGTCGTGCCGGTGGACGGGGTGCGCGTCCTGGTGCTGGTGGACCGGGTGCTCTATCTGGACGACGGCCGCGATCCGCCGGACCCGGACCTCCACATGCTCACCGCCGACGAGCTGGCCAACGACTGACCAATCCCTCCGAAGGTCCGGCTTGCCCCCGCCGGTGTTGTCTGCTCCATGGACGCCGGTACGGAGGGGAGCCAATACCTTGAGCACGGGACTGATCGCACTGTTGGATGATGTGGCCGGCTTGGCGAAGGTCGCCGCCGCCTCGCTGGACGACGCCGCGGGACAGGCGGCGCGGGCGGGGGCCAAGGCCGCCGGGGTGGTGGTGGACGACGCCGCGGTGACGCCGCGCTATGTGGTGGGTTTCACCGCCGACCGCGAACTGCCGATCATCGGCAAGATCGCTCTGGGTTCGCTGAAGAACAAGCTGGTGTTCCTGCTGCCCCTGGCGCTGGCGCTCAGCCTCGTGGCGCCTTGGGCGATCACGCCACTGCTGATGCTGGGCGGCGGCTTCCTCTGCTACGAGGGCGCGGAGAAGGTCTGGGAGGCGCTGCGCCCCCACCCGGCGCACCACGACGCCGAGGGAGCGGGCGCCGCGGGACAGGACGCCGCGCAGTTCGAGCGGGAGAAGGTCAACAGCGCCATCAAGACCGACCTGATCCTGTCGGCGGAGATCATGGCCATCGTCCTGTCGACGGTCGCCGCCGAGACCTCGTCCTTCTGGATGCAGGCCGCCGTCCTCGCGGTCGTCGGCGCGGGCATCACCGGTCTGGTCTACGGCGCGGTGGCGCTGATCGTGAAGGCGGACGACGTCGGCCTTTCGCTGGCGCAGAACGGGCGCCCGGTGGCCAGCCTGCTGGGGTTGCGCACCCCCTCTCCCGGCGCTCCGGGCGGCGCCGACCGGGCGCTCGCCCCGCTGACTCGGGCGATCGGGCGCGGGCTGGTCAAGGGGATGCCGGTCTTTCTGAAGCTGCTCGCCCTGGTCGGCACCGCCGCCATGCTGTGGGTCGGCGGCGGCATCGTCATCCATGGGTTGGAGGGCTTCGGCCTGACCGCGATCGGGCACGCGATCCACGGGGCCGCCGTGGCGGCGGGCGAGGCCGTGCCGGCGGCGAAGGCCGCGGTGGAATGGCTGGTGGGGGCGGCGGGGGCCGGGGTGTTCGGGCTGCTGCTGGGCGCCCTGCTGATCCCCCTGGTGCACAAGGTCGCCGAGCCGCTCTGGCGCATGGTGAGGGGCAAATAGAGCGTCGGGAAGCGCGAAGGGGCGGCCCTGCCCGGACCGCCCCTTGGCGTTTGCCCTTCACACGCGGCCCTGCCCCGTTTCCACAATGACAAGGACGCTCCATGGACGGGGCTTGGTGTGCCCGGACCGGCCGTGGGTCCGCCGAGAGATCGGAGCGCCATATACTAGTATATCAGCGCCCTATCCCTTGGCAAGTCCCCCTTTCCTTTACCTCAGGCCTCACATCAGCATGTTGGGCAGGAACAGCACCAGCCCCGGCCACAGAGTCAGCACGGCGACCAGCAGCACGATGGTGCCGACGAAGGGCAGCGATTCGACGATGTACTCTTCGATCGGACAATCGAGCAGGCTGCACACGGTGTACATCGCCACGCCCACCGGCGGCGTCATCGAGCCCAGCGTGACGATCGTCATCATCAGGATGCCGAAATGCACCGGATCGACGCCCAGCGGAGTCACGATGGGCAGGAAGATCGGCGTCAGCAGCAGGACCAGCACCGTGCTTTCAACGAACAGGCCGGCGATGAACAGGAAGATCAGGATCAGCGCGACCACCAGCAGCGGGTTGCTGGTCAGTTGGGTCATCGCCTCGGCGATGGTCTGGGGCGCCTGCTCGAAGATGATGGCGTAGCCGACCATGCCCGAGAACAGGATGATCAGCATGATCAGCCCGGTGTCCACCACCGCTTCCTGAAGCGCCTCGGCCACCGCGGCCCAGGTCAGCTCCTTGTGCAGCAGGAAGCCGACGACGGCGGCGTAGACAACAGCGAAGGCGCCGACCTCCGACGGGGTGAACAGGCCGCCGCGGATGGCGAACAGCAGGGCCACCGGGAACAGCAGCGCCCATTTGGCGTCGGCCACCGCCCGCCACACGGCGCGCAGGGTCGGGCGTTCGGCCATTTCCGGACGGTAGCCGCGGCGCCGGGCGATCAGCCAGACGGTCAGCATCAGCCCGGCCATCATCATGAAGCCCGGAATGACGCCGGCCAGGAACAGCCGCCCGATCGACACGTTGCCGACGAAGCCGTAGAGGATCAGCCCCAGGCTGGGCGGGATGGTCGCGGTGATCAGCGAGCCGACCGCGATGGCGGCGGCGGTGAAGCCCTTCGAATAGCCGCGGGCGATCAGGCTGGGGCCGAGGATGCGGGCCTCCATCGCCGCGTCGGCCACCGCCGAGCCGGAGACGCCGCCCATCAGCGTGGACAGCACGATGCAGACCTGGGCCAGCCCGCCGGACATCCAGGACACCAGCACGTTGGAACAGTTGATCAGGCGGCTGGTGATGCCCGTGCGGTTCATCATGTGCCCGGCGAGCACGAAGAAGGGCACGGCCAGCAGCGGAAAGCTCTGCGAGGCCGAGGCGACCTGCTGCACGCCGATGGACATCGGGATGATGTCGTTGGTGGCAAAGAAGGAGAAGCCGGCGATGCCGATGGCGAAGGCGATGGGAAGCCCGAAGGCCATCAGCGCGAAGAAGGTGACGGCAAGCAGGGTCACGGCACGACCTCCTCGATGTCGCCGGCCTTGGGGGCCGGCGCAAAGACCGGTTTGGGGTGGCTGCGCAGTTCGCGCAGCGTGTCCAGGATCTGCCCGGTGAGCGTGAGGGCCAGCAATAGGCAGCCCACCGGCACCGCGGCGGTCACGAAGGCGTAGCTGATGCCGCTGTCGCCGAACTGGCGTTCCAGGTTCAGCATGGTGAGCCGGTAGCCCATCACCGTCATGGTGAGGAGGAAGGCGACAACCAGCACGCCCAGCACGACGTCCAGCACGGCCCGGGTGGAGTTGGGCAGGCGCTTGACCAGATAGTCGATGCCGATGTGGGCGCGCTTGCGCAGCGCCATGTCGGCGCCGAGGAAGGCGACCCAGACGAACAGGAGCTGTGCCACGTCCACCGACCAGACCAGGGGATGGCCGAACCAGCGCATGACGCCGGCGGCGAAGACGAGCAGAACGATGGCGGCGAGGAGAAGCATCGCCAGGACGGCTTCCCCCTTGTGAAACAAGGACGACATGATGGCGGTCCCTTGATGGCGGCGGAAGGTGACGGCGGACGGCGGTGATTTTGAGAGGTGCTTGCCCCCACCCCGGCCCTCTCCCGCTATCGCAGGGGAGGGAGAATTGTCCTCTCCCCTGCGAAGCGGGGGAGGGTCAGGGAGGGGGCACGATCAACACGAACCGATCCCCGCGTCAGTTCTGCAGCAGCTTTTCCACTTCCTTGTGGAGTTCGGCGTAGCCCAGCTTCTCGTAGACCGGGGCCGTCGCCTTGCGGAAAGGGGCCACGTCGATCTCCTCGATCGTCACGCCCTTCTCCTTCATCTGCTTCTCGAAGTCGGCGAGCGACGCCTGGGTGGCGCGCGACGCGCTGTCGCCGGCCTTCAGCGCCTCTTCCTTGAGGATCGTCTGCTGCTCCGGCGGCAGCTTGTCGAACCAGGCGGCGCTGGTGACGATGCCGGTGATCAGGTTGATGTGGCCGGTCTTGGTGACGCGGTTGGTCACCTCGTAGAGGCGGGCGCCGAAGCTGGCCGGATGCTGCGCCTCGACGCCGTCGATCACCTTCTGCTGCAGGCCGGTGTAGACTTCCGACCAGCCCATCGGGGTCGGGGTGGCGCCCATGGCGCGGATCGTCTCCATCCACACCGGCGCGCCCGGCGTGCGCATGCGGATGCCGGCGAGGTCTTCCGGACCCTTCACCGGCTTGTTGGTCAGCAGGTGCCGTTCGCCCTGCCACCAGTTGAAGGACAGCACCTGATGGCCCGACGCCTTGCGCAGCTTGTCCGACCACTGGTCGAACATCGGCGAGGTGACCACCTTGCGGATGCCGTCGTAGCCCTGGGCGAGGTACGGGCCGCCCAGAACGCCGAACTCCTTCACGAAGACGGCGAGACGCCCGCCGTCGACGACGACCGCGACTCCGGCACCGGCGCGGGCCTGCTCCAGCACGTCCTCGTCCTTGCCGAGCTGCGAGCCGGGGAACAGGCGGACGGCCATCTTGCCGCCGGACCGCGCCTCGACGTTCTTCTTGAACTCCTCCAGCCCCCGGTAGAGCGGGTCCTGCTGAGCCAGCGCCGTGTTGACGCTGAGCGTGTAGTCGGCGGCCAGCGCACTGCCGGCGACGGTGGCCAGCGCAAAGCCGAGGGCGGCAACGCGCCAGGTGCGGGTGATGATGCTCATGTTTCCTCCCTTTGAGGACAACGCCTCTTGCACGGAGGCGATTGTTCGGTACGCGACTGGTATGGTAGTATACAAGAATGGTGTTGTCCATGGGGTTGCGAACGGTGCAGGATGAATTCCGCCGCCCAGGATCGTCCGGGCGGGCACCGGCGGGGCGGGCTTTTAAAAAAGAAGGGATGGGGGGAGCATGTTGAGGAGGATCGAACCGGATTCGACGGAGCCAGTGGCGCGCCGCGTCTTTCGGGAACTGCGCCACGCCATCGTGACGATGCAGTTCCAGCCTGGCCAGCCGCTGTCCGAGCAGGAGGTCGCCGGCCAACTGGGCGTCAGCCGCCAGCCGGTGCGCGAGGCCTTCATCAAACTGAGCGAATCCGGGCTGGTCGTCATCCGCCCGCAGCGCGGCACGTTCGTCGTGAAAATCTCGGCCAAGCAGGTGATGGACGCCCGCTTCGTCCGCGAGGCGGTGGAGTTGGCCGTGGCGCGCAAGGCCGGCGAGGGACTGCCCGCCCGCGCCGTCGCGGAGTTGGAGACCAACCTCAAGGCGCAGCGCGAAGCCGCCAAGAGCACCAACCCGGCGTCCTTCCTGGACCTGGACGAAGCGTTCCACCGCACCATCGCGCTGGGGGTCGACTGCGAATACGCGTGGCGGGTGGTGGAGGAAACCAAGGCCCAGATGGACCGCGTGCGCTACCTCAGCCTGCCGCAGGCGACCCCCCTGGACCGGCTGATCGCCCAGCACGAGCAGATCGTCGAGGGCATCCGGGCGCGCAGCCCCGACGCCGCCGAGGCCGCCATGCGCCTGCATCTGCGCGAGATCCTGACATCCCTGCCCGAACTGGCCCAGCGCTTCCCCGACCTGTTCGACAGCGAGCCCGCTCCGGCCGAACCGATCGCCGAATCCGCATGATCACTGGGATCATAGCGCTGCAAAAGACCAAATGCAGCGCTGTGAAGAGCGCTACGAATACTTCAGATCATCAGTGATAGACTTATAACAGCGCTATGTTGCGCTGCGATATCGATATGGAAGGCATGCGAATTGCGCGGTTTGTCTTTGACCGGCGCAATGCGAACATTGGCTCAACACGACAACGGGGCACGCCCCGCCGCCCGCAAATGCCAATCGGAGCCTTGCCATGAAGACCCACATCATCGCCCGCCTCGTCATCGTCAGCGGCTTCGCCCTCGCCTCCCTGCTCACCGCCGCCATCCAGTAAGCCCCTCGCCCGCATGAAAAAGGGCCGCGCGGCCCGGAACTTCCCGGATCGCGCGGCCCCACGGCGTGGGACGGAAGGAGGACGTGGTCAGTCGGCGTGGGCGCCGCTCGGCATCGCCGGGGGCGTGACCTTGTTCCGGCCCCACTGGCCGAGAACCACCAGCACCACGATGAAGGCCGTGATGTCGAAGACCGACAGGCAGACAAACAGCGGCTCGTAACCGATCGTGCTGGCGAGCTGGCCGATGATCAGCGAGAAGATCATGCCGCCCATGTAGCCGGCCATGCCGCCGAAGCCGGTCGCCGTGGCGACGTCCTGCTTCTCGAAGGTGTCGGTGACCAGGGCGTAGAGCAGGCTCGACAGCATCTGGTGCGCGAAGGCGCCGACCGAGAACAGGAAGATCGCGGTGATCGGGCTGCTGGTCAGGCCGATCAGGGCCGGGCCGATCATGCACACCGCGCCGATGCCGATGCCGGCGATGCGGGAGTTGACCAGCGACATGCGGAAGCGCTTGGCGAAGAAGGGCGACAGGTAGCCGCTGAGGACGCAGCCGATGTCGGCGAACAGGAAGGGCAGCCAGGCGAACAGCGCGAACTGCTTGATGTCCATGCCGCGCGTGCTGACCATGTAGAGCGGGATCCAGAAGCTGAAGGTCTGCCACGCCGGCTCGGTCAGGAAGCGGGCGGCGGCGATGCCCCAGAACTTGCGCATGGTGACGACGCGCTTCATCGACGGCTTGGGAAGCTGGACCTGCTCCTGGCCGTCCAGGATGTAGGCGTGCTCCTCCTTGGTCAGGCGCGGGTGGTTCTCCGGGTTGCGGTACAGCGCCAGCCACAGCATCGACAGGCCGATGCCCAGCAGTCCGGTGACGACGAAGGCGATCTGCCAGCTCCAGGTCACGGACAGCCAGATCACCAGCGGCGGGGCGATCATGGCGCCGACGGAGCTGCCGGTGTTGAACCAGCCCGTGGCGATGGAGCGCTCCTTGGCCGGGAACCACAGGGTGGCGGTCTTGGCGCCCGACGGCATGGCCGCCGCCTCGCTGATGCCGAGCAGGCCGCGGAAGAAAGCCATCGACTGCCAGCCGCCGGAGAAGGCGTGCAGGGCCGCGGCGCTGCCCCAGACGAAGGCGAACATCGCGTAGCCGAACTTCAGGCCGATGAGATCCGTCAAGTAACCGGCGATCGGCTGCATCAAGCTGTAGCAGAGCTGGAACACACTGACGATGTAGGAATACTGCTCCGTCGTGAAGTGCAGTTCTTCCTTGAGCATCGGCGCCAGGATACCCAGCGTGTTGCGGTCGATGTAGTTGATGATCGTCCCCAGCATGATGAGCGCCAGGACTTTCCACCTCAGGCCACGCACTATCTTCATGACTTCCTCACTTGCCTGTTCATCGGCAGGCATGGGCGCACGCCTTTCCCTTCCGGGACGTTCCTGGCGATTGCAATTTTTCGGATGGGGCCCAGGGCTTGAGCACAGACACGCGGTGGGCTCCGCATATGCGGCATATATTAATATATCAGTTTAACGCGCAAGCGCTAACTCGGGCAGCGCGCCACGCCCGACACTATGTCGCATGCCAAACGGCAGAAAAAGCAAAGGGCGCGGCCCTTTCCGGCGCCGCGCCCCTGTCCACCAACCCGTTGACCGGGAATTAGAATTGGCTTTCCGCCACTTTCCTGACCAGGAAGTCGCGGAAGACCGCGATGCGCTTGGAATGGCGCAACTCCTCCGGATAGACGAAGAAGGCGTCCACCTTCGACCCGGACTGGTCCGGCAGCACCCGCACAATGTCGCCCAGCCCGGCCACCAGATAATCGGGCAGAGCGCCGACGCCCAGCCCGCTCTCCACCGCGCGGAAAATCGCGTAAAGGTTGTTGACCTGAAGGACGGTCCGGTCGCGGGCGACCGGATCGGTCACCAGATCGCGAAGCCAGTGCGTGTTGGCGAAGGGAGCCCGCAACTCCTGCGGATAGGTCACCAGATCATGGGAGGCCAGATCGGCCACCGTCTGCGGCTCCCCCTTGCGGTCCAGGTACCGGCGGTGCGCGTAGAGGTGGGAACGGAAGGTCATCAGATGCCGCTGGATCAGGTCCGGCTGGCGCGGCGGGCTGACGCGAATCGCCACGTCGGCCTCGCGCATGCCCAGATCCAGCTCCGTGTCGGTGATCATCAGGGTGAGTTGGATCTCCGGGTAGAGCGCCAGGAATTCCCCGATGCGCGGGGTCAGCCAGGTCGAGCCGAAGGCGGCCGTGGCCGTCACCTTCAGCGGCCCCTTGGCGGCGTCCTTGCTCTCGCTCAGCATCGCCTGGGTCATCGACAGCTTCGCGAAAATGTCGCGCGCGGCGTGATTCAACAACTCGCCCTGCTCGGTCAGGATCAGGCCGCGGGCGTGCCGGTGGAACAGCGGAACGCCGAGGCTGTCCTCCAGCGCGCTGATCTGCCGGCTGACCGCCGATTGGCTGAGGTTGAGGGCCTCGCCCGCGTGGGTGAAGCTGCCGGCCTCGGCCACAGCGTGGAACACCCGCAACTTGTCCCAGTCCATCATCCCGTCCTGCTTCCCCTTGCCTTCGCCTGTCGGTCGGGGCCTGTCCGCGGGAGGATTCGCCGCGCGCCCCTGTTCCAATACTCTTTATGGCAAAAAGCGGCGCAGGTCTTCCATCGCGAACGTCATGAGCGGTCCGGACGATGGGATGTTGAACGTGTTGAAAGCGGGATTACGGTCGGCGGACCGCGGTTGTCACAGCGCACACACGCTCACATGGACGCGATGTCCTTTTCCGCCGTGTCCTTCAACAGCTGATCGAAGCTCTCGGACTTGAAGCCCAGAGCGCTGAGCTTGTCCCCCGCCGCGCGTTCCGAATCCGTCCGCGCCAACTTGTTCAAGGCGAATTCCGCCGTCAGCTTCACGGTGGTCGCGCCTTCGTCCGCTTAACTCATCAGCGAGCTGCGTTCCCGCATCGCGCCCCGCATCTCGTTCGAGATCGCGACCGCCTGGTCCAGGCGCAATCCCGAACTTGCTGTTTTATCGATGACGGACAGCCGTGCTTCGATGCTTTCCGAAAGCGTTCTGATCTTTTTCTGCCTTTCGGTTTCCTGTCCGACACCGGCTTCGACGGCGCTCTTCCAAAAGGTCTGGCTGCGCAATTCCTTCAGTTTCCCCGAAAGCGCATCGTTCATTTCGTCGGCCGACATCCGGCCGGACGAAACGAAGAGACCAAGTGCGCTTCGGTCGTCCGTCGACAACTTGCCGAACAGCGAAAGCGCGTCACCCTTCAAAGCCGATGCCAACGGGCTCAAAGCCACATGGTCGGCCTTCCCGCCGCTGTTGCTGGCGTCGTCCTCCTTGGTCCGACCCACCGGCGGCTTGGAGGGGATCGCCGAATACGCCGACGCAGACGGGGTCGCCCCGCTCAAGGTAACGTTTGACATCCTGCCCCCGTCAAGCCGCACGTCGGAAATCAAGGGAACGATAAAATCACTCATGCGATTTTTCAACAAAATAGAATATAGATTAGATATCCAACCGATATCCTTGATGCGAATACTTAGATTTCTATCGAACCATCGCCGTCCTGTTCACTCCACCAGATGCCCCAGCGGCAGCGCCGTGCGGTAGCGCACCTGCTTCAGCGCGAAGCTGGAGCGAATGTTGGCGACCCCGGAAATTCGCGTCAGGTGCTCCTTCAGAAAGCGCTCGTAGCTGGCGAGATCGGGGACCACAACGCGCAGCAGATAATCGGCGTCGCCGGTCATCAGATAGCATTCCATCACCTCCGGCAGCGCCATCACGGCGGTCTCGAAGGCATCGATCCGCTCCTCCACCTGCCGCTCCAGGCTGACGCTGACGAAGACGTTCACCGGCAGATCGACCGCGGCGGGATCGACCAGCGCAACGTGGCGGGTGATGACGCCCGATTCCTCCAGCGCCTTGACCCGGCGCAGGCAGGGGGACGGCGACAGGCCGACGCGCTCCGCCACCTCGTTGTTGGGCATCCGCCCGTCCTGCTGGAGCAGGGCCAGGATCTTCCGGTCGATGCGGTCGAGTTTGATTCTTGGCATTTTCTGCTGCCCAAGCGGGATTCGCGCAATCCAATGCTAAACCGGGCGGCTTTGCTGCGCCACTTTGCAAACGCCTGCCGCGGCACAAATGATAGGCTCCACCAATCATCGACCGCCGTTCCGTCAAGAGAGGCACCAACATGGACGCGACCGTTCCGAACCACTCCGACCTCGCCCGCCTGCGCGAGCTGGAGCGCAAGGTTCTCTGGCTCGCGTCCTGGACGATCCACAACGCCAACCACGTCCGCCCCAACCAGGACGGGCTGAAGATCGGCGGGCATCAGGCGTCGTCGGCCTCGCTGGCGACGATCATGACGGCGCTCTATTTCCAGGCCCTGCGCCCGGAGGACCGGGTGGCGGTGAAGCCGCACGCCAGCCCGATCTTCCACGCCATCCAGTATCTGCTGGGCAACCAGACGCGCGGGAATCTGGAGAATTTCCGCGGTTTCAAGGGCGCCCAGTCCTACCCGTCGCGGACCAAGGACGTGGACGACGTGGACTTCTCCACCGGCTCGGTCGGGCTTGGGGTGGCGCAGACGCTCTTCGCCTCGCTGGTCCAGGATTACGTGAAGGCCAAGGGCTGGGCGAAGGATCGGCCGGAGGGGCGCATGGTGTCGCTGGTCGGCGACGCCGAGATGGACGAGGGCAACATCTTCGAGGCGCTTCAGGAAGGTTGGAAGCACGGGCTGCGCAACACCTGGTGGATCGTCGACTACAACCGCCAGAGCCTGGACGCGGTGATCCGCGAGGGGCTGTGGGAGCGGCTGGAGAACATCTTCCGCGCCTTCGGTTGGGACGTGGTGATCCTGAAATACGGCGCCCTGATGCAGGCGGCCTTCCAAGAGGAGGGCGGCCAGCGCCTGCGCGCCTGGATCGACCAGTGCCCGAACCAGCTCTATTCCGCGCTGACCTACCAGGGCGGGGCGGCGTGGCGGAAGCGGCTGCTCGACGATCTGGGCGACCAGGGACCGGTGACCCGGCTGATCGAGCGCCGCACCGACGAGGAGCTGGCCCTTCTGATGGGCAATCTCGGCGGCCACGACCTGCCTTCGCTGCTCGACGCCTTCGCCCAGGCGCGCACGCACGACCGGCCGGTCTGCTTCATCGCCTACACCATCAAGGGCGCAGGCCTGCCGCTGGCCGGCCACAAGGACAACCATTCCGGTCTGATGACCCCGGCGCAGATGGAGGCGTTCCGCGCCGCCAACGCCGTCCGTCCGGGCCATGAGTGGGACCGCTTCGAAGGGCTGAACCTGCCGGAATCCGAGCTGGACGGCTTCCTGAAACGCGTGCCTTTCGCGGCCAAGGGACGGCGGCGCCATGGTGCCGCGGCGGTGCCGGTGCCCGCGGCCCTGGCCGCTCCGGCGCAAAAGGCGCTGTCCACCCAGGCGGCCTTCGGCCTGATCCTGAACGAGGTGGGGCGGGAGAAGACGGAGCTGGCGGAGCGCATCGTGACGACCGCGCCGGACGTGACGGTCTCCACCAACCTCGGCGCCTGGGTGAACCGCCGCGGCCTGTTCGCCAAGAGCGCGCTGGCCGACCTGTTCAAGAAGGAGCGCATTCCCTCCACCTACACATGGGACTTCTCCCCCGACGGGCAGCATTTCGAGCTGGGCATCGCCGAATCCAACCTGTTCATCCTGCTGTCGGCGCTGGGCCTGTCCCATTCCCTGTTCGGAGAGCGGCTGCTGCCCATCGGCACCGTCTACGACCCCTTCGTCATGCGGGCGGCGGACCAGATGAACTACGCCTGCTACCAGGACGCGCGATTCCTGCTGGTGGCGACCCCGTCCGGCGTGTCGCTGGCCCCGGAAGGCGGGGCGCACCAGTCCATCGCCACGCCGCTGGTCGGCATGGCTCAGGACGGGCTGGCCTGCTTCGAGCCGGCCTTCGCCGACGAGCTGGCCGTCACCATGCGCTGGGCCTTCGACTACATGCAGCGGGAGGGCGAGGGAGAGCCGGACGAGCGCAACTGGCTGCGCGACGAGACCGGCGGATCGGTCTATCTGCGCCTGTCCTCCCGCGTGCTGGAGCAGCCGGTCCGGACCATGGACGCGGAGCTGGAGAGCGGCATCGTCCAGGGCGCCTACTGGCTGCGCCGCCCCGGCCCGAACGCCCAGGTGGTGGTCGCCTACAGCGGCGTGGTGGCGCCGGAGGCCATCGAGGCGGTGGGCATGCTCGGCGAGGACCGCCGCGACGTCGGGCTTCTGGCCGTCACCTCCGCCGACCGGCTGCACGCTGGCTGGAGCGCCGCGCAGCGGGCGCGCGAGCGCGGCAAGCCCCACGCGCGTTCCCACGTCGAACGGCTGCTGGAGGGCGTGCCGCCCCATTGCGCGCTGGTGACGGTGCAGGATGGGCATCCGGCGGGGCTGGGCTGGCTCGGCTCGGTCCACGGCCACCGCACGCGGGCGCTGGGGGTCGAGCATTTCGGGCAGACCGGCACCATCGCCGACCTCTACCGCCATCACGGCATCGACGCCCAGGCCATCGTCCGCGCCGCGGAAGCCCTCTCCCCCGGCCGCCCGGTCCGCCATTTGAAGGCGGTGTAGCCTCGAATCGAGCGCCGGCGGCACCCGTGCCGTGAAAACCGTCGAGCGCAACGCCTGATGCGCCGGGCTTTACGCTCGACGATATGGAAGGCCGCGGCACGAGCCGGAGGCTTGCGCGATGACCTGAGCGCCCTTCGCGACCCACCGCGCCGGCGGCCTCGCGGTTGGCTGTGCGATTCCCAGGCGTTCGTTGCGGGATCTCCGCCGCGAACGGATTTGTCCGGCGTGCAAAAACAATCCCCATCATCAGAAACAAAGACGCCAGACAGACGCGTCAAATTGACGCTTTCCATTAGTTAGATAACTAATCGCGCTTCACGCAAGACATATCAACGGCTTCCATCGTTGATATATTGCTAATTTGCATTCCGCTGAATGCATTCGATATCTAATTTATACAAGAGTAACCAGTTTCAAAATTCGGTCAATTGACTTCAATTCACGCTGACGGCGAAAAAGATACGCCGTATACGGCCAATGATTTGGAGAAACTTACGATGACGACCTGGTACGGAACGTCCGGAAACGATATTTATGACGCTCCTTCGGGCCCGAACATGCTGTTCGGACAGGGGGGAAACGACGACATCCTCGGAAACACCGACGCCGACTATATTGATGGTGGCGACGGCAACGACACGCTGTACGGCAGCTTCGGAAACGACAGCCTGTACGGCGGCAATGGGGCCGACACGCTGTACGGCAACGACAACAACGATCTGCTGAGCGGCGAGGCAGGGAACGACTTCCTCTACGGCGGGAACAACAACGACACGCTGTACGGCGGGGCCGGCAACGACACGCTGTTCGGGGATTACGGGTCGGATGTCGGCCTGGACGTTCTGGCGGGTGGGGCCGGCAACGATGTCCTCTACGGCGGCTACGACAGCGACAACTACCTCTACACCTGCAATTCCGACGGCATCGATCTCATTTCGGATTCGCACGGGGATTACGACCGGCTCCGCATGAACGGCCCCACGGCGCCCAACCAGCTCGAATACTACCGGGCCAGCACCTTCGGCGGCGATTCCAACGACCTTCTGTTCTTCACCAAGGCCGACGCCGCCGATGGCACCATCAGCGAGTACATCATCATCGACGACTTCTGGAACGGCAGCGCCGCCGGCACCGGCCGGATCGAGTATCTGAACCTCAGCGGCACGGATTACTGGTTCAACGACGTCGTCTGGGGCCTGTAAGGCCGTCGGAGGGCTGGGCCGGCCCCAGCCCTCCGTCCAGCAGGACCATGACGCCGTACGCCGCGCGACACCACATAAGGAGTCTGTCGAACAACGGTCACAGCGCGAGGCGAGGTCGGGATGAGCTGGTCGATCCCCATCGGCACCGTGAAGGGCACGGTGATCCGCATCCACATCACCTTCTTCCTGTTCCTATTGTGGATCGGCGCCGCCTACCACGCCCAGGGCGGCTGGCCGGCGGCGCTGGAGGGGGTGGTTTTCCTCTCGCTGCTGTTCCTCTGCGTCCTGCTGCACGAGTTCGGACACGTCTTAGCCGCCCGGCGCTACGGCGTCCGCACGCCGGACATCACGCTGCTGCCCATCGGCGGGGTGGCCCGTCTGGAGCGTCTGCCGGAAAAGCCGTCGCAGGAGCTGGTGGTGGCCCTGGCCGGCCCGGCGGTCAATCTGGTGATCGCGGCGCTGCTCTACGCGGCGCTCGGCGGCTTCGTGCCGGCGGGGGCGGCGGAGGTGCAGAACGCCGGGATCGACGTGCTGTCACGGCTGGCCGTGGTCAACCTGTTCCTGGCCCTGTTCAACCTGATCCCGGCCTTCCCCATGGACGGCGGGCGTGTGCTGCGGGCGGTGCTGGCGAGCCGCATGGGCTATGTCCGCGGCACCCAGGTGGCGGCCTCGGTCGGGCAGGCGGTGGCCATCGGGCTGGGGCTGCTCGGGCTGTTCGGCAACCCGATGCTGCTGTTCATCGCGCTGTTCGTCTATCTGGGCGCCTCGTCCGAAGCCCACGCGGTGCAGATGCGCGAGATCACCCACGGCGTGGTGGTGTCCGACGCCATGGTCACCCGTTTCGAGACACTGCCGCCCTCCGGCGTGTTGGAGGACGCCGTGCAATGCCTGATCCGCACGACCCAGCACGAGTTTCCCGTTGTGGACGGGGCCGGGACGCTGCGCGGCGTGCTGACCCGCGACGACCTGATCCGCGCCCTGCGCGACCGCGGCCCGGACATGCCGGTGCTGGAGGTGATGCGCCCCGACATCCCCGTCATTCACCGGCACGGCAAGCTGGAGGAGGCGCTGCGGCTGATGCAGGAGAAGAGCCTGCCCGCGGTCGGCGTCGATGACGGGAACGGGCGGCTGGTCGGTCTGGTCACCCCGGAGAATGTGGGGGAGATGATGATGGTGCAGGCCGCCCGGCACGCGCTGCGCCGCTGACCGCCTCCCCCTTCCGTTGCGCGGCCTCTCCGTTCGGGAACAAGCGGCGGGCGGGGTCATTGTGCTAGGACAGCGGATGCCCCCACACGGGAAGGGAGGATGACATGGCGATGCGCTCCACGCGCCGGGCGGCGTTGGCTCTGGCCGGATTCGCCGGGATGACCGCCGCCATGGCTGGGCGGAAGGCCGGAGCGGACCAGCCCGGCGTTCACCGTGTCGCCATCCAGGTCAGCAGCAACGATCCGGCGCTGATGAACATGGCGCTGAACAACGTCAAGAACATCATCGAGTATTACAAGAACATCGGCGAGACGGTGGAGGTCGAACTGGTCACCTTCGGCCCCGGCCTGCACATGCTGCGCGCCGATCGCTCGCCCGTGAAGGACCGGCTGGCGTCGCTGAAGGGCAGCCTGCCGACCCTGACCTACTCCGCCTGCGAGAACACCCGCAATGGCATGATCCGCGTGGAACAGGGCGAGGTCCCCATGGTGCCGGAAGCCAAGCTGGTGCCCTCCGGCGTGGTCCGGCTGATGCAGCTTCAGGAAGAAGGCTGGTCCTACATCCGCCCGTAACCGGCCGCTCTATTCCGCCGCAATGTCCGTCAGCAGGGCCGCCGTCACCGGTCCCACGGTTCCGGCGCCGATGGCCAGCCCGTCCACGCGCAGCAACGGGCGCAGTCCAAGGCTGTTTGTCAGGAAGGCTTCCCCGGCTCCCAGCAGGTCGGCGACGGAAAGCGACGCCTCACTGGCATCGCCCCGCTCCAGGATCAGGGCGCGGCGGATGCCCGGCAGGGCCCCCTCGGCAACCGGCGGGGTCAGCAGGCGCCCGTCCCGGACGATGAACAGGTTCGCCACGCTGGACTCGGCCAGACGGCCCGCGCTGTTGAGCAGGAGCGCCTCTCCCGCGCCACGCGTCGCCGCCTCCTGCCGGGCGAGGATGGAATCCAGGTAATTCAGCGACTTCACGCGCGACAGCGGCGAATGCTCGTTGCGCCGGGTGCAAAGGGCGATGACCGCCTCCACCGGGCCGGCGGGCGGCGGAGCGGGCGCCAGCGTCATCAGCAGCGTCGGCACGGCGTCCGCCGGCGGCAGCACGCCGCGCGCTCCGGTCCCCCGCGTCAGCGTGATCCGCAGTACACCCTCCACGCAGCCCTGCGCCGCGATCAGCGCCTCGGTGGCGACGGCCATCGCCGCCGCGTCGTGGGGAAGCGGCAGGCCGAGCAGCGCCGCGCTGTCGGCCAGCCGGGCGAGATGCCGGTCGAGATGGCGTGCGGTGCCGCCGGCCACGCGGATCGTCTCGAACAACCCGTCGCCCAGCGTGAAGCCGCGGTCCGCCGGATCGATCCGTGCCTCCGCCGCCGGCAGCAGGCGGCCGTTCAGCCAGACGACGGTCATGGCCGGGCTCATGGTCAGGCCTCCCCCAGCGCGCGGAGCTGGGCGCGGATCTTGACCATCATCTCCTCATGCTCGTCCGCCGGGTCGGAATCGGCGACGATGCCGCCGCCGGCCTGGGCGATCACCGCATCCGGCGTGATCGACAGGGTGCGGATGACGATGCTGCTGTCCATCGCGCCGTCGAAGCCGAGCCAGGCGACGGAACCGCAATAGGCGCCGCGCCGCGCCACCTCCAGCTCGTCGATGATCTGCATGGCGCGGATCTTGGGCGCCCCGGTGATCGAGCCGCCGGGCAGCGCCGCCCGCAGCAGGTCGACCGCCCCCAGGCCGGGCCGCAGCCGCGCCGTGACCACCGAGACGAGGTGATGGACGCTGGCGAAGCTCTCCAGCCCGTAAAGCGTCGGCACCCGGACGCTGCCAACCCGCGACACCCGGCCGAGGTCGTTGCGCAGCAGGTCGGTGATCATCAGGTTTTCCGCCCGGTCCTTGACGCTGGCCACCAGCTCCGCGGCGGCGGCGGCGTCCGCGGCGGGGTCGGCGTAGCGCGGGCGGGTGCCCTTGATCGGGCGCGTCTCCACCTCCCCGGTGGCGCTGAGGCGGATGAAGCGCTCCGGCGAGGCGCTGGCGATGCACAGGCGCGGGCCGCAGTCGAGATAGGCGGCGAAGGGCGCCGGACTGATCGCGCGCAGCCGGCGGTACAGCGCGTAGGTGTCCAGCCCGGCGGGCCGGTCGGCCAGGAAGCGCTGCGTGAAGTTGGCCTGATAGATGTCGCCGGCCCGGATGTACTCCAGCACCCGCTCCACCCGCGCCAGATAGTCGTCGCGCTCCAGCTCGCTCCGCCAGGGGGCGGCCGGGATGGGGCCGAGGGGGGACGCTCCGCCGCCCTCCAGCCGGGCCGCCAGGGCGCGGGCGCGGCCCTCCGCTTCCGGGCGGGCGGCGATCACCCAGGCGCGGCGCTCCGCATGGTCGAAGGCGGCCACCGCGTCGTAGAAGCCGAAGGCCATCTCCGGCTGGCCGCCGGGGTTGGCGTGGCGCGAGCGGATGCGTTCCAGCCGCAGCCCCGCCTCGTAGCCGATGAAGCCGACCGCCCCGCCGCAGAAAGGCGCCGGTCCCGGCGGGCTGTCGGGCCGGGCGTGGCGCGCCAGCTCCTCCGCCAGCACGGCGAAGGGGTCGCCGTCCACCGGGCGGCCGTCGAGATGCGCCCGCCCGTCCAGCGACTCCAGGGTGCGGAACGGCTCCGCCGCGATGTAGCTGTAGCGGCCATGGGCCGGGTGCGGGGCGGCGCTGTCGAGCAGCATCGACCAGGGCTGTCCGGACAGCGCGCGGAAGGCCTCCGCCGGATCGGCGCATGACAAGGGGATCGCCAGCATGGCGGCGGAAATTCCTCTAAGACCGGCCTTACATGAGAATGGTGGCGCCGCCGTCCACCACCAACACATGCCCGTTGACGTAGGACGCGGCGGGCGAGGCCAGGAACACCGCGGCCCCGGCGATCTCCTCCGGGCGGCCCCAGCGGCCGATCGGGGTGCGCCCCTCGAAATAGGCGGACAGGGCCGGGTTGCCGGTGATGCCGGCGTTGGTCTCCGTCGCGAAGAAGCCCGGCGCGATGGCGTTGCTGGTCAGGCCCTTTGCGCCATACTCGGCGGCGAGCGCCCGCACCATGCCGGCCAGCCCGGCCTTGGCGGCGGCGTAGACCGCGTCGTTGGCGCGGGCGATCTGCCCGGAGATGGAGGTCACCGTGATCAGCCGCCCGAAGCCCTGGGGCAGCATCAGCCGCGCCGCCTCCCGCGCCAGGATCAGGCCGGCGGCCAGATCGACGTTGAGCAGGTCGCTGATCTCCTCGTCCGCAAAGTCGGTCAGCGGCTTGCGGTTGCGCTGCCCGACATTCTGCACCAGCACGTCCAGCCGTCCGTGGTCCCGGGCGATCCGCGCGTAGGCGTCCCGAACCGCGTCGCGGTCGGCCACGTCGAAGGCCAGCACCGAGGCCCGCCCGCCCGCCGCGGCGATGGCCTCGGCCTGCGGTTCCAGCCGCGCGGCGTCGCGCCCGTTCAGCAGCACATGGGCGCCCGACCCGGCCATGGCGCGGGCGATTTCCAGACCCAGCCCGCGCCCGGACCCGGTGACCAGCGCCACCCGGCCTTCCAGCGAGAACTGCGACAGATACGGGAGATGCGGAGCGGTCATGGTCACCGTTGGGGAGAAGGTGGACGGTCTTGCAGATTTAGCAGATGGCCAGCCGGATGACACCCCGTTCGGCATCAGACTTCGGGGCGACTGGATAGGAAGTTCCCTCTCCCCTCTGGAGAGAGGGTTAGGGTGAGGGGGGTGCGCTGTCACCGGACGTGCCGTCAAAGCACATCCCCCTCACCGGCCCTACGGGCCACCCTCTCCCCGGAGGGGCGAGGGTTATAAAGGCCAAATGCGATAGCCCAGCATCAGACTTCAGGCGCGGGGAAGCAACTCCACCGTTTCCGCGATGGTCCAGCCGTCCGCCCGCACCAGCCGCCCAAGGCGCCCATACAGCGTGGCTCTGGGGGACAGGCGCCCTTCCGCGGCGAAGACGTCGGCGGCGGGAGCGGTCAGCAGGCCCAGCACCTCCACCGAGAAGGCGACGCCGTTGCGCGTCAGCAGGCGCCCGAAGGGCTCCGTCCCCTCTTGAAGCTGTTCGGCGAAGGTCGCAGGAAAGCCGTCGAGCGCGATGCGGATGCTCGCCAGTTCAACCGGCAGCGCGTCCGGCCCGACGGTCAGCACGATGTCGCGCAGCAGCGCCGTCCCGTCCGGCTCCGTCCGCTGGCGCAGCACCCGCACGCCCACCGGCTCGCCCCACCGCTCCGACAGGACGGCGGTCATGCCGCGGTCGTGGTCGAGCAGCGTCCGATAGGGCACCGGGACCGCGGCGGCGGGCAGCGTGGACAGCGCCCGTGCCCCGGCGCCCCATCCCGCCGTCAGAGCCCGCGCGCGCGCCAAAACGGAACCGGACTCGTCCATGGAGGAACAACCGGCGGCGGAGGCGGACGAAAAGGAAGGCTTCATTCGAAATCGCGGTTCTGCGGAAAGGATGTGGGCGAAAGAACTTGGCCGCTCCTGGCGGGGACAGCGGCCACGGGCCGGCATTCTAGGAACAGCGCCCCGCCCACCGCAATGCCGAAGGCGCACATCCCTGCGTCGTGTCCTCCGCGTGCCACCACGCGGAAAAGGGTCGCCGCCCGCAGCCCTGTCCCGCGCCACCGGCCTCTTGCGCCCGCCGCGCGCTGCATTAGATCACGCTCATAAAGATGCCCGTCCCGGAGGGAAGCCGCGCCATGTCCGATCTTCTGCACGTCGCCTGCCCAAGCTGCGACACCCTGAACCGCATGCCGCGCGGACGCCTGGACCAGCCCGGCGCCGGCAAGTGCGGCCGCTGCGGCCAGCCGCTGTTCCAGGGCAAGCCGATCGCGCTCAGTGCCGCCCGCTTCACCGCCCAGGCGGAGCGCAGCGACCTGCCGCTGCTCATCGACTTCTGGGCGGAATGGTGCGGGCCGTGCCGGATGATGGCGCCGGTCTTCGAGCAGGCCGCCGGCCAGCTGGAACCCCACGTCCGCCTCGCCAAGGTCGACACCGAGGCCGCACCCGATCTGGCCGCCCGCTTCGGCGTGCGCAGCATCCCGACCCTCGTCCTGGTCCACCATGGGCGCGAGGTGGCGCGCACCGCCGGGGCGATGCCGCTGCCCGCCCTGCTCGGCTGGGTGCGGCAGGCGATGGCGGCTGTTTGACGGCTATTCAGCTTCGATCAGCAGCCGGGTCAGGTCGGAGACGGAGGCGACCTCCAGCTTGTCCATGACGTTGTGGCGGTGCACCTCCACCGTCTTCAGGCTGAGGTTGATCTCCGCGGCGATGACCTTGTTCGGCTTGCCCTGCACCACCAGATCGGCGACCTGCCGCTCCCGCGGGGTCAGGCGGGCCAGCAGGGCGCGAACCTGGGCCTTGCGCGCCTGCGCCTCCCACGCCCAGCGCGATTTCTCCAGCGCCTCGTGCACCCGGTCGAGGAGAAGCTGGTCGTTGAAGGGCTTCTCGATGACATCCACCGCCCCGGCGCGGAAGGCGCGGGCGGCCATCGGCACGTCGCCGTGGCCGGTGATGACCACGACGGCCAGGACGGAGCCGGCGCGGGCCAGCGTGTCCTGCAACTCCAGCCCGCTCATCCCCGGCATCCGCACGTCGGTGACGAGGCAGCCGGGCCGGTCGGCGCGGACGGCGCGCAGGAACTCCTCGCCGGACCCGAAGGACTCCACCGCCACCCCCAGCGAGCCGATCAGCCAGCCCAGGGAATGGCGCATCGCCGGATCGTCGTCCACCACGTAAACGGTGCGGGCCGCGTCAGCCTGCATTGTCCTTTTCCTCCGCTACGGGAAGGACGAAGCGCACGACGGTGCCCCCGCCCGGATGATCGGTGGCCCAGAGATGGCCGCCGTGGCTTTCCACGATGGTCCGGCAAATCGACAGACCAAGGCCCATGCCGCCCGGCTTGGTGGTGAAGAAGGGGTCGAACAGCCGCGCCCGCGCGTCCTCCGACAGCCCGTGCCCACGGTCGGCCACGGCGATCTCCACACGTCCTTCCCCGTCCAGGCCGGTGCGCACGGTGACGCCCCTGCTCTCCCCCGCCCCATCATCCATGGCGTCGAGCGCGTTCTTGACGAGGTTCAGGACGACCTGCTCGATCTGCACCCGGTCGGCCAGGACCGGCGGCAGGCCGGAGGCCAGCGCGCGGGTGACCGGTATGTTGCCGCTGCGCGCCCGCCCTTCGCAGAGCTGCAGCGCCGCCTCCACCGCGCCGTTGACGTCCGCCGGCTCCAGCTGCGCGGCGCGCTTGCGCACGAAATCGCGGATGCGCGCGATGATCTGCCCGGCGCGGTCGGCCTGGGCGGCGATGGCGCGGGAGGCCTCGGCGAACTCCGCGGCGCTGCCCACCCCGGCCTCCAGCCGCCGGGTGCAGCCGCGCGCGTAGTTGGCGATGGCGCCCAACGGCTGGTTCAGCTCATGAGCGATGTTGCTGGCCATCTCGCCGAGGATGGAGAGGCGGGCGACATGGTCCATCTCCTTCTGCCGTTCCCGCGCGGTGTCCTCGGCGCGGCGGCGTTCGGCCATCTCGCGGCGCAGCTCGCGGTTGGCGGCGCGCAGCTCGGCGGTGCGCACCTTGATGAGATGCTCCACCCGCAGCGAATGGACCGCCCACCACAGCAGGGCCAGAGCCGCCAGCGCCAGCCAGTGCCAGTGTTCGCGCGCGAGGTCGAGCAGGGTGACGTCGCGCAGATGCTCGTAGGGGCCGATGCGCAGGCTGCGGAACAGGCCGTGGACCGGCTGGTAGTCCATCGGCACCGTCCAGCCCTCATAGCCGCCGGCCAGCGCCGCCGGATGGCCGTCCGGCATCTGGAACAGAGCGACCACCACCGCCTTGGCCAGTTCCTCCGGCGTACCGGCCAGCCGGGCGAGCGGCCAGTCGGGGTAGAGGCCTGTGGACAGGGCGCAGCCGAACCCCGGCTCCGTCCGGGCGCCGACCACTTGGAATTGCGTGCGGTCGAGGCGGCCTTCCTCAGCCAGCTCCTCCAGCACGCAGGCGCGCAGAACGCCGGCGTCGACCGCGCCGTCGCGGACGGCGAAAGCCACGCGGTCCACCGGGAAGCCGGAGAAGCGCAGCTCCTTCAGGTCGGCGTAAGGATCGACCCCGACCGTCAGCATCGCCCCCCAGGCGACCTGAAAGCCGCCGAAGGCGTCGGGGTCCACCGCCATCACGGACTTGCCCTTGAGATCGGCGAGGCCGCGGATGTCGTCGCGCCCAGCGCGGACGATCAGGGCCGAGCCCACCGCCGCCCCCGACGCGCCGGAGCGGGAGGAATGGAGCGTGGCGATGCGGGTGACGCCGTGGCGGGCCTCCAGCTCCACGTAATTGCCGGTGTTGGTCAGGACGAAATCGACGCCGCCGGCGGCCACCGCCGCGTCCATGCCCGGCAGGTCGAGCGGCACCATCTCCGCCCCGCGCTGCGGAAAGCGCTCCGCCAGATAGCGGACGGTCGGTTCCCAGACGGCGTTGGCGTGGTCGCCGCCACGGTAGGCCAGCACGCCGACGCGGATCGGCGACTCCGCCGCCCGGGCAGGAAGCCCGGCGGAGAGCATCCCCAGCAGCGCCAGCATCAGGCAGACCGGGCGGACGGTGAACCGCATGGCATCCTTCGGACGGGTGAAGACGCGGGGGAACCGCCGGAACGGCCCCCGACGCGCCGCATACACCCTTACGCCGCCGCTTTCAATCCGCGCGGGCGCATGCGCTCAGGGGAAGGCGGCGCCGGGGCGCAGGCCGATCCGCTTCAGCACGATCGCCAGCGGACAGAAGCCGGTGAAGGCCGCCTGGAGCAGGTTGGCCCCGACGAAAGCGGTCAGCCACAACCACCCCGGACCGTGAATCTGGGACAGGGCGAGGCTCAGCAGGATCATGGTTCCGGCGAAAGCCATGACGACGCGGTCGATGCTCACGATGCGGTCTCCTCCGTGCCGGTTGGCGGGGTCATTTCATTCGTTGACACTAATTTAGCAATATCTAAAATATGGTGTCAAGACACCCTGAGTCCCGTTCCTCCCGTCCGAAGTGGCCCGCCATGCCCCGCTCCCTCCTCCCACACACGCCAGCCCGCAAGGCGCTGCTCGTCCTGCTGGCAGTCCTCCTGCCCCTGTCCGCGACGGCGGGCGAACCCGGCAGCCTGACCGTGCAGCCGCGCCCGGTGGAGGACCTGAAGGCCGTCTTCGCCACGGTGGAAAGCGTGCGCGAGACGCTGGCCCGCGCCCGCATCGGCGGCACGGTGGCCGACCTGACGGTGACGGAGGGTGACAAGGTGACCGTCGGTCAGGTTATCGCCACGGTGCGCGACCCCAAGCTGCCGCTCCAGCTTGCCGCACTCGACGCGCGCATCCGGGCGCTGACGGCGCAGCAGCGTCAGGCGGAGCTGGAGCTGGGCCGCGCCCGCCAGCTCCGCGCCAGCGGCACCGGCACGCAGCAGCGGCTGGACGACGCCCAGGCGGCGCTGGACGTCGCCCGCGCCCAGATCGCCGCCATGGAAGCCGAACGCTCCGTCGTCGCCCAGCAGGCGCGGGAGGGGGAGGTGCTGGCCCCCGCCGCGGGGCGCGTCCTTCAGGTCAAGGTGATCGCCGGCGCCGTGGTGATGCCGGGCGAGCCGGTCGCCAGCATCGCCACCGACACCTACATCCTGCGGTTCCACCTGCCGGAGCGGCACGCCCGCTTCCTGAAGGAGGGCGACCCGGTGCTGGTCGGTCGGCGCGGGCTGGCGCCGGTGATCGTCGCCGATCCCGGCGCCACGGCGCTGGCGCGCGGCACCGTCCGGCAGGTCTATCCCGAGATGGCCGGGGGGCAAGTGGTCGCCGACGCCACGGTCGATGGCTTGGGCGACTTCTTCGTCGGCGAGCGGGTGCGGGTCTACGTCGCCACCGGCACGCGCGATGCGGTGGTGATCCCACCGGACTGGCTGCTGCGCCGCTTCGGCACCGATTTCGTCCGGCTGGCCGACGGGACGGAGGTTCCGGTCCAGGCGGGCGGCGACATTCCCGCGCTGGACGGCCAACCCGGCGGGCTGGAGATCCTGTCCGGTCTGAAGCCCGGCGACGTGATCGTCCGCCCGGCGGGCTCGTGAGGGGGACACCATGAGGCTCGGCCTGTCCGGGGTGCTGACGCGGACCTTCATCCGCTCCCCCCTGACCCCGCTGCTGCTGCTCGCCTCGCTGGCGGTCGGCGCCATCGCCCTGCTGTCCCTCCCGCGCGAGGAGGAGCCGCAGATCAGCGTTCCTATGGTCGACATCCTCGTCCAGGCCGACGGGCTGAAGGCCGGCGACGCCGTGGAGCTGGTCACCCGGCCGCTGGAGGAGATTGTCAAAGGCATCGACGGGGTCGAGCACACCTACAGCCAGACCATGGACGACCGCGTGGTGGTCACCGCGCGCTTCCTCGTCGGGACCCCGTCCGACGACGCCATCCTGCGCGTGCACGAGAAGGTGCGCGCCAGCCTGGACCGCATCCCGCTGGGCATCCCGGAACCGCTGATCGTAGGGCGCGGCATCAACGACGTCGCCATCCTGACGCTCACCCTGTCGCCCCGGGCGGAGGCCGCGGGGCGCTGGACCGTCAACGCCCTGCACGGCGTGGCCGACGACCTGCTGGGCCAGCTCACCCAGGTCGAGGATGTCGGGCGCAGTGTCATCGTCGGGGGGAGCCCCGACCAGATCCGCGTGGAGCCCGACCCGGAACGGCTGGCGCTTTACGGCGTCACACTGAACCAGCTCGTCGACAAGGTGAGAAACGCCAACCGCTCCTTCCTCGCCGGGTCGCTGCGCAGCGCGGGCGGCAGCCTGCCGGTGGTCGCCGGCCGGACGCTCCAGGGCACGGCGGACATCGGGCTGCTCCTCGTCACCACCCGCGACGGACGGCCCGTCTATGTGAAGGACGTGGCCGACGTGGTTGCCGGGGCGCGTCCCGACGAGAGCAGCGCCTGGCATCTGGTGCCGGACGGCAAAGGCGGGCTGGTCCGCACCCCCGCCGTCACCATCGCCATCGCCAAGCGCGGCGGGGCCAACGCCGTCACCATCGCCGACCGCGTGCTGGCGCGCGTCCAGGCCATCCAGGCCGACGGGTTGCCGAAGGACCTGACGCTGACCGTCACCCGCGACTACGGCGAGACGGCCGACGAGAAGGTCAACGAGCTGCTCTTCCATCTGGCGCTCGCCACCGTCACCATCGTCGGGCTGATCGTCCTGGCCATCGGCTGGCGCGAAGGGCTGGTGACGCTGGTGGTCATCCCGACGACGATCCTGCTGACCCTGTTCGCGTCCTGGCTGATGGGCTACACCATCAACCGCGTCAGCCTGTTCGCCCTGATCTTCTCCATCGGCATCCTGGTCGACGACGCCATCGTCGTGGTGGAGAACATCGACCGCCACTGGTCGATGCGCGACGGGCGGAGCAAGGTCCAGGCCGCCGTCGAGGCGGTGGCCGAGGTCGGCAATCCGACCATCGTCGCCACCCTGACGGTCATCGCCGCGCTGCTGCCGATGATGTTCGTGTCCGGCCTGATGGGGCCCTACATGAGCCCGATCCCGGCCAACGCTTCCGCCGCCATGGTCTTCAGCTTCTTCGTCGCCATGGTGCTGACGCCCTGGCTGATGGTGACGCTGAGTCCCGGGGAAACCCCAGTGGATGGACATGGCGGGCAGGACGGCGGGCGGCTGGGGCGCCTCTACAGCGCCGTCGCCCGCCCGCTGGTGCGCAGCAAGCGCCGCGCCTGGGTCTTCCTGCTGGCGGTCGGGGTGGCGACGCTCGCCTCGACGGGGCTGTTCTACAGCCAGGACGTGGCGGTGAAGCTGCTGCCCTTCGACAACAAGTCGGAGCTTCAGGTGGTGCTCGACCTGCCGCGCGGCGCGGCGCCGGAGGACACCGAGCGCGCCCTGCTCGCCGCCGCCCGCGCCATCGCCGACCTGCCGGAGCTGGCCAGCGTCCAGGCCTACGCCGGGACCGCCTCCCCCTTCACCTTCAACGGTCTGGTCCGGCATTACTATCTGCGCGACCAGCCGGAGCAGGGCGACCTCCAGGTCAACCTCGCCCCCAAGGGCGAACGGAGCCGCAGCAGCCACGCGGTCGCGCTCGACATCCGGGCTCGGCTCTCCGCCCTCCCCCTGCCCGCCGGGACCGTGCTGAAGGTGGTCGAGGTGCCGCCCGGCCCGCCGGTGCTCTCCACCCTGCTCATGGAGGTCTACGGCCCCGACGCGGAGACCCGGCGCAGGGCGGCGCTGGCGGTGGAGGACGCCTTCCGCGGCGTGGACTTCATCGTCGATGTGGAAAACAGCATCCGCCCGACCGGCGACCGGCTGCGTTTCGCGCTGGACCGCGAAAGCCTGGAGTTCCACGGCGTGGAGGAGCAGGCCGTCTACGACACGCTGCGCGCGCTGACCGGCGGCGTTCCCGTCGGCTACTCGCACCGCGGCGCGGGGCGCACGCCCATCGAGATCGCCGTGCGGATGCCGCGCTCCGGCCTGTTCTTGTCCGAGCGCCTCCTTGCCACCCCGGTTCCGGGCGCGCGCGGCACGGTGGAACTGGGCGATCTGGTGACGATGACCCGCGAGCCTGCCTCCCACACGCTGTTCCGCCACAACGGGCGCTTCGCGGAGATGGTCATGGCCGATCTGGCCGGCCGGTTCGAGGCGCCGGTCTACGGCATGCTGGCGGTGCAGGAGCGGCTGAAGTCCGTCGACTGGGCCGCCGCCGGGCTGCCCGCCGCGCCGGAGATCCGCCTGCACGGCCGGCCCGACGACCAGAGCCGGCCCGTCCTGCTGTGGGACGGCGAGTGGGAGATCACCTACGTCACCTTCCGCGACATGGGGGCGGCCTTCGGGGTGGCGATCCTCGGCATCTATCTGCTGGTCGTCGCGCAGTTCGGCAGCTTCAAGCTGCCGCTGGTCATCCTGGTGCCGGTGCCGCTGACGCTGATCGGCATTGTGCTGGGCCACTGGCTGTTCGGGGCGCCCTTCACGGCCACCTCGATGATCGGCTTCATCGCGCTGGCCGGAATCATCGTGCGCAACTCCATTCTCCTGGTGGATTTCATCCGCCACCTGCGGGAGCGCGGGATGCCGCTGCGCGAGGCGGTTCTGGAGGCCGGGGTCATCCGCTTCAAGCCGATCCTGCTGACCGCCGTCGCCGCGATGATCGGCGCCGCCTTCATCCTGACCGACCCGATCTTCCAGGGTCTGGCGATCTCGCTGCTGTTCGGGCTGTTCAGCTCCACCCTTCTGACGGTGCTGGTGATCCCGGCAATTTACATCATCCTGCGCGGGGACGCCGCCGACCATCGTGAACCTTCCAACATCCAGGGATTACCATGCTCAAAACCCTATTCTCCTTCCTCGGCCTCAACCGGAGCGCAAACGCTATGAGCGACCGGATCAAGACCGTCGACGCGGCCACCGTCATGGGCTGGCTGAAGGACGGCTCGGCGGTGATCGTCGATGTCCGCGAACCCCACGAGCACCGCGCCGGCCGCATCCCCGGCGCCACGCTGGTGCCGCTGTCGCAGTTTAACCCGGCCCGCGTGCCGGACGCGACGGGCAAGCATCTGGTCTTCCATTGCCAGAGCGGGCGACGCTGCGGCCCGGCGTCGGCCCAGATGGCGGCCAGCGGATTTGCCGGGGATATTTACCGGCTGAACGGCGGCATGGCCGCCTGGATGGCCGCGTCCGGGCCGGTCGAGCGCTGAGAGAAGTGTTTCAGGGGCGGGGGTCCGCGTCGGCCACGCAGCGCGCGCCGACGCAGAACTGGCGGTACAGCTCCAGCAGGATCGGGCGCACCCGGTCCGATCCGATGCGGTAGTGGATCGAGGTGCCGTCCCGCCGGGTGGCGACGAGCCCCTCGTCCCGCAGCTTGGCGAGATGCTGGGACAGGTTCGACTGCGACAGGCCGAGCCGCCGCGCGAGGTCGCCCACCGGCATCTCCCCGTCGAGCAGGCTGCACAGGATCATCAGCCGGTGGCGGCTGGCGATGGAGCGCAGGAAGGCTTCCGCCTCGGCGGCCCGCGCTTCCAGCTCGGCGGGGTCGAGCGGCGGCTCGATGGATGGCTCGATGGATGGCTCGATGGATGGCATGGGCCACGTCCACCCTTTAAATGAGATATTTCTAATTTATAGGCTGCTCCCCGCCGATCAAGCGGATTGTGACCGGTCTTCCTGAACCGTGCTTGAACGCCCCGTTCAGGCGAGGCTCAGCCGCCCCTTGCCATGATCACTCCTGTTCGGGCGGACCTCCCGCCCCTTGCGATGGAGACAGGATCATGACTCGGTCGACCACCCTCCCACTCCTGCCTGCGGCCTTCGCCGCCCTTCTGCTCGCCGGTCCAGCCGACGCCGGCGAGCGGCAACATACGGTCCAGGCCACCTCGCCACAGCCGGTCGCCGAGGTGCTGCGGACCGGGGGCGGCACCGTCTCCGGGTCGGTCGCCGCGGTGGGCGTCAACTGGATGACCGTTCAGGACGACAGCGCACGGACGGATGTCAGGATGCGCGGCGCCCTGCCGCAAGGCATTGCCCAAGGCGCGCCCATCACCGTCACCGGACGTGCTCACAAGGGCGGGCTGCTGGCCAGCGAGATCATCCTCGCCGATGGCACGCTGCACCGGCCGTCCCGCGACCACGACGACGATTGACCGCGGAAAGCGTCCCGCCCCGGGATTAAAAGGCCCTCCCGAAACGAAAACGGAGCAGGAATTCGGGAAAATCCAGTCCACGGGGTGGAGACGTGACGTTCAGCCTGCGCGATCAACTGTCGAATCAACTGCGCTCCCTGCGCCGCTACGCCCTCGCGCTGGCGCGCAACCGCGACGATGCGGAGGATCTCGTGCAGGAGACGCTGGTGCGCGCCATTTCCGGATCCCGGACCTTCCGACCGAACGGCGACCTGCGGTCCTGGCTGTTCGGCATCCTGCACAACGTCCACGTCAACGGGGTGCGGCGGGAGCAGGTGCGGGCGCGCGGCGCCTCGGCCATCGAGGCGATGGCCTACGGGCAGTTGCCGCCCAACCAGCCCGACCATGTCGAGCTGATGCGGACCATCGAGGCCTTCTCCACCCTTCCCGACGAGCAGCGCCGCGTCCTGACCCTCGTCGCCGTTGAGGGGATGAGCTACCAGGAGGCCGCCCGCCAACTGGACATCCCGCTGGGCACGCTGATGTCGCGCCTGGCCCGCGGGCGGGAAGCGCTGCGCGTCGAGATGGGGCACCGGGATCGTGCCCAGCCCGCCCTGCGGGCGGTGAGGTGAGCCATGGGCGGTGATCCCATCAGCCTCAACCAGGACGCCGACCTGCATCTCTACATGGACGGCGAGATGGAGCCGGCCCGCCGCGCCGCCTTCGAGGCGCAGTTGGCCGCGAATCCGGCCCTGGCCGCCAAGCTGCACGAATACCGGCACCAGCAGGAGATGCTGAAGCTGGGCCTGGACATGATGGCCGCCGTTTCGGTGCAGGAGACCGAAACCTTGGCCGGGCGCCTGCGCTGGCGCCTGGACATGGACCGCTTCTCCCGGCGGGTCGCCCCGCTGGCCGCCGCCATGCTGCTGGTCATGGGGGGGTGGAGCCTGACCGTGTGGGTGCAGTCGGGCGCGGGCACCGGGCCTCAGTTGGCCGGCGAGATCGACGACGTCCCCGCCTTCGCCGACGAGGCGGCGGAGGCGCATTCCAAGGCGGTCGCGCTCAACACGCTGCAGCCGACCCCGCCACAGATGGACGCCACGCCGGTCCCGACGCAGACCGCCCAGGTGCCGCTGCCGGAGGGCCGCGGCATGACGGTGGCGCTTCCCGCCATCGGTCCGGAACTGACCCTGATCCGGGCCAGCATCGTGCCATGGAACCATGGCACCGCTCTCCAGTTTCTCTACAGGGAACCGGACGGCGAGTTGCTGACCCTGTTCGTCGCGTCAGGCGAGCCGGCGCAGGACGGCACCCTGCACACCGTGGTGCATGACAGCCTGCGGCTCGTCTATTGGCGGGCCGGGCTGGTCGCCTACACCGTCACCGGCAACAAGGCCGACGGCGATCTGCTGACCGTCGCCAAAAAGATGGCGGACAGCATCCGCCGATCCTGACACCGCACCGCCCTGAGACCCTGTCGGGCGGAGCCCCACCGAACCTGTGGAGCCCAGCCATGAGCCTGTACACCGATCCGGACGAGCGGAACGGCCATCCGCTGGACATGGTCGAAACCTTCGTCGCCCGCGAGCATTGGGAACCGATCCTGCGGCAGGCCGCCTTCAACGGCATGGTGCTGGGCGCGGTCACCCTGCTGCTGGGGCTGGACGCGCTGCCCGGCCTCGCGATCATCCACATCATCACCTTCGCGTCGGGCATGGCCCAGGGCTTCCTGGCGCTGCGCCTGGAGGAGAGCGGGCAGGACGAGGCCGCCGTCGCCGTGGGGCGCCGCTCCATGGCCGCCTTCACGCTGGCCTCCATCACGCTGCTGCTGATGCCCTTCGCGGCCTGACCCGCGCAGAAGTCACGCGCGGAACCGGCCGTTCCGTGTCATGGTCCCCGTCCCGCCGGGGACCGCCCCCGGGGTGGGGCGTTCAAAGCCAGGGAATGGGACAGCCGATGCGGGGCAGGCCGACACGCTCGGGGGGCCGGATGCAGATCCGTGCGCCCTATCTCGATCCGGTGCGTGTGGGGGAGACCTCGGGAAACCTGCGCTGCCGTTGCTGCGGGCGGCCCGATGGAGTCGTCGTGCGCTGCCTGCCCGACGGTCGTTGGTACGACGGGGCGGATGAGACGTGGCGCGACGGTCGCGGGCGCCGCGTGCCCTGGCCGGAAGCCACCGAGTACGCCGCCACCACCGACATCCTGGTCAGCGTCGAAGCGCTGCGCATCACCCGCTCGGCGGTCGAGCGGGTTCGCCTGCTGTGCAACCGCTGCCGCCGGCTGGAGGGCGCCGTCCATGGCCGCGCCCGCGCCCGCATCAGCATCCTGCTGCGCCGGGCCATCGGCGACCTGTTCCTCGGCCGCTACGACGACCCCGCCGTCCTCACGGCGCTGGTCGACCTGTACCGCAAGGACGGCTGAGCGACGATCGCGCCTCAGCCGGCGGTGTCTTCGGCCATCCCGCCATCGAGCCGTGCCGCCAGTTCCCGCCGCGCCAGCAGGTCCGGCGCCACCGACGCCGCAGGGGCTGCGGCGGGCAGGCGACCGTAGGCGCCGATGCCGAAGGCCCCGGCGTCACCGACGATCCATTCCTCGGCGGGTGGGGACGGAGGCGGGGGCGTTTCGATCTTCCGGAACAGCGCGGCGGCGGAGGCCAGCGCGGAGGAAGCGGTGAGCGGGATCGTGGAATTCGCGCGTTCGGTCCGGCCCTGCATGGCCAGGACTTCATCATGTGCATCGGACATCGGACTCTCCCTCACCGCGTGACGAAGGGCAACGCTGGAACTGTGGCATGGAAGTCACGCTCCGTCCAATTGCACGAACGGATGAACCGCCGCTTGGACAACAGTCCGCCCCCACCGCCGGTTCATAAGCAATTAGGGGGAATACGATCCGGGGAAGCCGCGCGGGCGTTCCCGCTGTTCAGCCGACGGTGCCGCAACGGGGAGATTGGGCAAACGCATGGGACGGTTCTTGCGCTGGACGTCGGCTGTGCTGCTTCTGGCCGCCATGGGCGGGGCGGGGCTGGTGGGAACGGGCGCGGTGACGGTTCCGCCCCGCTACGACCCCTGGGCGCCGCTGGACATCGGGGACGTGCCGAACCTGCTGACCCGCCTCAAGCTGTCCCGGCTGGACGGCGCGCCCCGGCAGTGCCACGCCGTCCTGGGCGCCGCGGGCCTGCGCTTCCGTCCGGTGACCGACCGGCAGAGCGGACCGGGCTGCGGCCTGACCGACGCGGTGCAGATCAGCCGCTCGGCGGTGGCCTTCAACAGCGGCTTCACGGTCACCTGCCCGCTCGCCGCCGCCTGGATGCTGTTCGAGACGCACACGCTCCAGCCCGCGGCGCAGCGCCATTTCGGCCAGCGCGTGACTCGCGTGCGCCATCTGGGAAGCTACGCCTGCCGCAACGTCTACGGCCGGGCGGAGGGGCGCCGCAGCGAGCACGCAACCGCCAACGCCCTCGACATCGCCGGTTTCACGCTGGCCGACGGCACCACCATCGCCCTGCCCGGCGACTGGAGTCCGGCCGACGGCCCTAAGGGTGCCTTCCTGCGCGAGGTGCGCGACGGCGCCTGCGAGGTTTTCCGCGCGGTGCTGGGCCCCGACTACAACGAGGCCCACCGCGACCACTTCCACCTCGACATGGGGGCCTACCGCGTCTGCCGCTGAGCCTGCGCCGCCGGGATCAGGCGCTGTGGTAGGCCAGCACCCCGTCGGCGCGCGTCTCGGTGCGCAGCTCGCCGCGCCCGACCATATGGTTGATGTGGGCCAGCGCCTCGCCGAAGGCGAAGCTGAGCTGGTGGGAATCCAGCGCCCGGCGGAACAGCACCGGCACCAGCTCCTTGCAGCTCAGCGGCTTGGCGCGGCAGGCCTCGGCGATCTGTGCGCAGCGGTCGGCGTGGTGGGCCTCCAGCGCGCGGGTGCGGTGGTCCAGCCCGTAGAAGGGCAGCCGGTGACCGGACAGGACGAGCGAGTCCGCCGCCACCTCCTCGCGGATCGCGGCCAGCGACGACAGGTAGAGCCCCAGCGGATCGGCCTTGGGCTGCATCGCCGAGACGCTGACATTGGGGGAGATGCGTGCGATCACCTGATCGGCGGCCAGGAACAGCCGGTCGGCGGCGCAATAGAGCATCGCCTGCTCCGGCGAGTGGCCGCCGCCGGTCAGGATGCGCCAGTCGCGCCCGCCCAGCCGCAGGGTCTGGCCGGGGATCATCCGCTCGAAGCTGGGGGCCAGCCCGGTCGTGCGGTTCAGGTAGCTGAGGCCGCGGCCGAGCATCTGCTGGATCTCGTCGGGCGACAGGCCGCCGGTCTGGTAGAACGTCTCCTGCGCCTCCAGCGTCTGGGGATCGCGGCCTTGCTGCAGAAGCTTGGCGTAGAAATATTCGCTCTGCGTCATGTGCAGCGGCGGGGCGAAACGCTCGTGCAGCCAGCCGGCCAGACCGACATGGTCGGGGTGGAAGTGGCTGACCACCAGCCGGACGATCGGCTTGCCGCCCAGCGGACCGCGCAGCAGGCGGTCCCAGCAGTCGCGGCTGACGTCGTCGCCCAGCCCGGTGTCGAACAGCGCCCAGCCGTCCCCCTCCTCGAACAGGTAGAGGTTGACGTGGTCCAGCGCGTAGGGCAGCGGCAGGCGCAGCCACAGCACACCCGGCGCCACCTCCCGGACCGTCCCATTGTCCGGAGCTTCGGAAAACGGATGGCGGATGAGTTCGGCGTCGTCTTTCACCCTGATGATCCTCCTCGCGCTGCGGAGCCTCCGCTCCTCTTGGCTACCCTTTGGTTCGCGCCCGGTCAACTATCCGCAGATAGAACATTCCGGTCATTGACACACCCGCTGTCCCGTCCGATGGCTGCGGCCCCGCGCGAGAATCGATGCCGGCGCGACGAATGAGCCGCGCGCCGGTTATCGAAAGGGCATTGCCAAAGGAGAATACCCGGATGACCACCGCAACGTTCCGGATCATCCGCCACGCCGACGGGTCGGTTTTCTTCGAAGACCGGACGATCACACTCGCGGAGGCGCAGATCCTCATCAACGACGCCATCGCACGTGGCGATCTGGAGGTCGGGTCCTTCCTGCGGATCGACGGCGAAGAGCTGGTGGTCGAACGGGAGATTGCGGGATAGGCGGCGCACCGCCCGAACCGCAACCTCACGTCCGAAGCCGTCAGCTCCCAGGTCAGCTCATCGCGACGAGGCTGGCGTTGCCGCCGGCCGCCGCGGTGTTGACGCTGACCGACCGCTCGTTGAGCAGCAGGTCAAGGTCGTAGCCCTCGCCCCGCCCCGCCGCCAGCGCCTCGGCCGTCGCCGCCTGCACCAGGAGGATCGGGCCGGGCAGCTCCGCGACGCGCCGGTTGACGGCGGTCACACGCTCGCGGTCGCCCTCCACCAGAACCGCGGCGAGCGGCCCCACGTCGCGCCAATCGGCCGTGGTCCGCACCTTGGCAGCCAGCGCCGGGGGCAGACCGCGCAGCAGCTCGGCCAAGTCCGGCGGAGCGTCCACCGCGGCGCTGTTGCCCGTCGCAAGGACCGCGCCGAGTTGGAGCAGCAGGCCCGTCCGCGTCTGCGGCAGCAGCAGGACGCGGCCCCGCCCATGCAGCTCATAGAGGTTGCGCTCGCCCACCGGACCGTTCAGCTCCGCGGCGCCGCCGATGGCGCTGCGCGCCACATAGCCGGCGCAGCGCGACGCCTCCGCCGTGAAGCCCTTGGCGCGCAGCCACTCGCCGTAGGCCAGCCCGGCCGCGCGCGCGGCGTCCGGCCCGCGGAACTCCAGCCAGCCCTTGGGACGACGGCTGAGCAGGCGGGAGAGGTAGAGCGGACCGCCCGCCTTGGGGCCGGTGCCCGACAGGCCGTGGCCGCCGAAGGGCTGCACCCCGACCACCGCGCCGATGGTGTTGCGGTTGACGTAGACGTTGCCCGCGCCGATCCGCCCGGTGACCCGCTCGATGGTCGCGTCGATGCGGGTGTGCAGGCCGAAGGTCAGGCCGTAGCCGGTGGCGTTGATGGAGTCGACCAGCGCGTCCAGATCGTCGCGGTGGAAGCGGACGACGTGCAGGACGGGGCCGAAGACCTCCCGCTCAAGCTCATGGATGCCGGCGATCTCGATCACCGTCGGGGCGACGAAGGTGCCATCCGCCGTGTCGGCGGGCAGCGGCAGGAACTCCACATTGCGGCCCTTGGCGCGCATCGCCTCGATGTGGGCGGCGATGGTGGCGCGAGCCTCCTCGCTGATGACCGGGCCGACATCGACCGCCAGCCGGTCCGGGTTGCCGATGCGCAGCTCCCGCATGGCGCCCTTCAGCATGGCGAGCGTGCGGTCGGCCACGTCCTCCTGCAGGCAGAGAATGCGCAGGGCGGAGCAGCGCTGGCCGGCGCTGTCGAAGGCGGACGCGATCACGTCGCCCACCACCTGCTCGGCCAGGGCGGAGCTGTCCACGATCATGGCGTTCTGGCCGCCGGTCTCGGCGATCAGCGGGATCGGCGCGCCGTCCGGCAGCAGGCGCCCGGCGAGCTGGCGCTGGATCAGCCGCGCCACCTCGGTGGAGCCGGTGAACATCACGCCGCGCACCGCCTCATGCCCGACCAGGGCCGCACCGACCTCCCCAGCACCGGGCAGAAGCTGGAGCACCCCGGCGGGGATGCCCGCCGCGTGCAGGATGCGCACGGCCTCGGCGGCGATCAGCGGAGTTTCCTCGGCCGGCTTCGCCAGCACCGGGTTGCCGGCGGCCAGCGCCGCGGCGATCTGGCCGGAGAAGATGGCCAGCGGGAAGTTCCACGGGCTGATGCAGACCACCGGCCCCAGCGGGCGGTGGGTGGCGTTGTCGAAACGGTCGCGCGCCTGCGCCCCGTAATAACGCAGGAAGTCGATGGCCTCCCGCACCTCGGCGATGGCGTTGGGCAGCGACTTGCCGGCCTCGCGGACGATCAGGCCGAGCAGGATCGGCATCCGCTCCTGCATGGCGTCGGCGGCGCGGAACAGGCTGGCGGCGCGCTCCTCCGGCGGGGTGGCGGCCCAGGCGGACGCCGCCGCGACGGCGTGGCCGAAGGCCTCCGCCACCAGGGCCTCGCTCGCCTCGGTCACCGAGCCGACCACATCGCGGCGGTCGGCCGGGTTGCGCACCGGCTGCGCCGTCCCCGCCCGCTCGCCGTCCGCCAGCAGCGGTGCCGCGGTCCAGGTCATCGCGGCGCTGGCCGACAGGGCGGCGGACAGGCGGGCCAGCTCCGTCTCGTCGGACAGGTCGATGCCGGCGGAATTCGCCCGCTCCGGCGCGTAGAGGTTCCGCGGCAGGGCGATCAGCGCGTGCGGCGCGCCCACCGGGGCGATGGCCTTGGCAACCGCCACCGGGTCGGCGACCAGCTCGTCCACCGGGACCGCCGGGTCGGCGATGCGGTTGACGAAGGAGCTGTTGGCCCCGTTCTCCAGCAGGCGGCGGACCAGATAGGCCAGCAGCGTCTCGTGCGTGCCGACCGGCGCGTAGATGCGGCAGGGCCGCTTCAGCGGACCGACGACCTCCTTGTAGAGCGGCTCGCCCATGCCGTGCAGGCACTGGAACTCGTACTTGCCGACCTGGAAGTCGCTGCCGGCCATCTCGTAGATGGTGGCGAGTGTCTGGGCGTTGTGGGTGGCGAACTGCGGGAACACCGCCTCCGGGGCGGCCAGCAGCTTGCGGGCGCAGGCGACGTAGGAGACGTCGGTGTAGACCTTGCGCGTGTAGACCGGGAAGTCGGGCAGCCCGTCGAGCTGGGCGCGCTTGATCTCGCTGTCCCAATAGGCGCCCTTGACCAGCCGGATCATCAGCCGGTGGCCACTGCGCCGCGCCAGATCGATCAGGAAGTCGATGACGTAGGGGCAGCGCTTGCCGTAGGCCTGGACGACGAAGCCGATGCCGTTCCAGCCCGCCAGATCCGGGTCGAAGCAGAGCGATTCCATGAGGTCGAGCGACAGCTCCAGCCGGTCGGCCTCCTCGGCGTCGATGTTCAGGCCTATGTCGTAGCCCTTGGCGAGCAGCGCCAGCGCCTTCACGCGCAGCAGCAGCTCGTCCATCACCCGGTCGGCCTGGGCGCGGGAATAGCGCGGGTGGATCGCCGACAGCTTGATGGAAATGCCCGGCCCCTCATAGACGCCGCGCCCCGCCGACGCCTTGCCGATGGCGTGGATGGCGTTCACGTAGTCGGCGTAATAGCGCGCGGCGTCCTCCGCCGTCAGCGCCGCCTCGCCCAGCATGTCGTAGGAATAGCGGAAGCCCTCGGCCTCCATCGGCCGGGCGTTGGTCAGCGCCTCCTGGATGGTCTGGCCGGTGACGAACTGCTCGCCCATCATGCGCATGGCGAAATCGACGCCGCGGCGGATCAGCGGCTCGCCGCCGCGCGCGATCAGCCGCGTCAGGGCGGAGGACAGCGCCGGCTCGCCGCCCGCCGAGGTCAGCTTGCCGGTGATCAGCAGGCCCCAGGTGGCGGCGTTGACGAACATCGAGCCGCCCTTGCCGAGATGGGCCTGCCAGTCGCCCCCGGCGATCTTGTCGCGGATCAGCGCGTCGCGCGTGGCGTGGTCGGGGATGCGCAGCAGCGCCTCCGCCAGACACATCAGCGCCATGCCTTCCTGGCTGGACAGGCTGTATTCGTGGATCAGCCCCTCGACGCCGCGGCCCCGCGGCTTGGCGCGCAGGGCGGTGATCAGCTTGCGGGCGGTGGCCGCGGCCGCGGTGACGACGCCGGGCGGCAGCGACGCCTGCTCGAACAGGAAGGGCAGGCAGTCCGGCTCGGGCCGGCGGTAGGCGGCGGTGATCGCGGCGCGCAGCTCGGTCGCCGGACGGATCGGCGGGGCGAAGTCCGCGAAGGGCGCCGCGCCGCCGGGGGCGGCGGTCCGGATGTCAATCGGGTTGGTCATGCTGTTCATCGGTGTCGTCCGCTCGAATCCGCAGGCCGGGGGCGAGCCGGTCCCTGATGGTGAAAAGGGGTGTGCTTCTCAGACTTCTGGGTCAGGCTTTCGGGCCGGTTCCGCCCAGTTCGGCGGCGCGCTGGGCCGCCGCGCGCAGGGTCGCGTTCAACAAACTCTGGAGGTGGTCATCGGCCATCAGCTTGGAAAGGCCGGCCGCCGTGGTCCCGCCGGGGGAGGTCACGCCGGCCCGCAGCTCGGCCGCCGGCTGGCCGGTGGCGCCCATCAGCGCCCCCGCCCCCTCGACCGTGGCGCGGGCCAGCCGTTCCGACACGTCGGCGGGCAGCCCCACCTCCACCCCGGCGCGGGTCAGGCATTCCACGAGGTAGAAGACATAGGCGGGGCCGGAGCCGGACAGCGCCGTGGCGGCGTCGACCAGCGCCTCGTCGGCCAGCCATTCCAGGCTCCCGACCGCGGTCAGCAGGGACTCGGCGCGCGCCTTTCGATCGGCCGGACAGCCCGCCTCGGCGACCGCGACGGTGGCGCCGCGCCCGACCGCCGCCGGCAGGTTCGGCATCGCCCGCACCACGCTGCCCGCCGCCGGGAACAGGCGGCGCAGGTCGGCCAGCGTCTTGCCCGCCATGATCGACAGCACCAGCGTGTGCGGCGCCAGCATCGCCTGCACGCCCGACGCGGCGCTCTCCACCATCTGCGGCTTGACCGCGACCACCAAGGTATCGACTGGGGCGGTATCAACCGCGCCGCCGTCCGCCGGGTTCAGGCGGACGGCGGTCCGTGCGGCCAGTTCGACCAGATCCGGCGCGGGGCTGGGGTCGGCGACCGCAATGGCGGAAGCTGGCACGCCCTGCGCCAGCCAGCCGCGCAGCATGGCGCCGCCCATGCGTCCGGCACCCAGCAGAAGGATCGTCCCGCCGCCCGGCGCCGATCCGGCGCCATCCGCAGCGTTGGGGCCAATGTCGATGGTCACGGTGTCTCTCACCCGATCCAATTCGTCTTTGCAAACCGCAGCGTCCGCTATGTTTTGCTTGTTCCACTGCGGCATCCGCAGACTATCGCGGAGATCGCCGTGCCTCCACGGTTGTTTTTGCCTCAGAAGCGCGATATCAACGGCCAAAGGCGGCATGAGGCGTGAAAATGACGGATCTCGACCGGACCGACCGGCGCATCCTGGCGATCCTGCAGACCGACGGGCGGATTTCCGCCGTGGAACTGGCGGAGCGGGTCGGCCTGTCGGCCACGACCGCCGGCGAGCGGATGCGGCGCTTGCTGAAGGATGGCTATGTCACGGGGTTCGCGGCGCGGCTCGATCCGCACCGGCTGGGCTTCGGGCTGATGGTGTTCGTCGAGGTGCTGCTCGACAAGACGACGCCCGACGTGTTCGACCGCTTCGCCCAGGCCATCCGCCACGCGCCGGAGGTTCTGGAATGCCACATGGTGGCCGGCGGGTTCGACTATCTGGTGAAGACGCGGGTGGCCGACATGGCGGCCTACCGGCGGTTCCTCGGGGATGTGCTGCTGTCGCTGCCCGGCGTCCGGGAGACGCGCACCTACGCGGTGATGGAGGAGGTCAAGAACGACGGCCCCCTCCCCCTCTGACTCCTATTTATATAGAGCGCCCGGTCACGACACCCGCACGGGAGCCACCGGACGGCGCGCCGGAAGAATGACCCGCACCGTGGCGTGCAGCGTGGCCATGCCCAGCACCGACAGCGCGGTCAGGAAGCCGGTCAGCAGAAGCGCCAGCACCAGAAAGACCATCGTCTCCATGTCACCTCTCCTTGCAATGCATGCAGGGAGGCTAAGCCCGGACCGGCTCCGGCGGATTGACCCGGGTCAATGGATGGCCTGATTCCGGAAGCGCCCTCCTTTTTGTCCAACGCCGCGCCATCCCTGGCTGCGCACCGCTCCGTTCAGTCCCGCCGCCGCGACGGGTGGCGAGAGCACTTTTCCCGCCGGTTGCAGCGCCGAACCGGCGCGCCACCAGTGCGGATAGGTCTCACTGTGGCCCAAATACAACGCATTTGAGATTTATTATCCTAAAATCGTCCCATTTAAGGCCACAGCGAAGCCGCTAGTCTTAAGGGGTAAGCCAAAAGGCTAGAGCGCTAACCGAAAGGAAGGGGACGCACCGACCGCGTGCCGGCCCCGCTGGCCACCCAACGCGGTGGCGTCCCACAAGCAAGCAAGAGAGTGCAGACCATGGACGATCTGGGCATCGACCTTCACCACCAGGATCTGACCGACCACACCAACTACGCCGGTGATCTCGGCGCCGACACGGCGCATCTGACCATCAGCGAGACCGCCGTGTCCACCGCCGATACCTTCGCGACGCCGGCCTCCCTCCTCCAGGCGCAGGCCCTGCAGACCGCGCAGCCGCTGGCCCTGGCCGACGCCGTCGCGACCGCCGACCACGCCACGAAGATCGTCATCAACGCGGCCGGCCATGTCGCGGGCGGCATCGCCCCGCACTTCAAGGTGATGGTGGACGGCAAGGTCATCGGCGAAGGCTCCGCCGGCACCGACGCCAAGGACTTCACCTTCAACGCCAACGTCCCGGCGGATCAGGCTCACAAGATCCAGATCCAGTACGACAACGACGGCGTGGCGAACGGTCAGGACCGCAACCTGATCGTCAACAAGATCACCATCAACGGCCACGCGCTCGACGCGACCGACCCGTCGGTCACCTACGACAAGGGCGCGCTGGACGGCAAGGACGTGGTCAAGGGCCAGTCCGGCATGTGGTGGAACGGCACGCTGGTCGTCGCCGCCCCCAAGGAATACTTCCCCGCCGCCACCGCCGAGGCGGTGACGGGCGGCACGAAGATCGTCGTCAACGCCGCCGGCAACGTGGCGGGCGGCGTCTCCCCCCACTTCAAGGTGATGGTGGACGGCAAGGTCATCGGCGAGGGTTCCGCCGGCACCACCGCCAAGGACTACAGCTTCACCGCCGACATCGCGCCCGGTCAGGCCCACAAGGTCCAGATCCAGTACGACAACGACGGCTTCGTGAACGGCCAGGACCGCAACCTGATCGTCAACAAGATCACCATCAACGGCAACGCGGTCAACCCGACCGACGCCTCGGTGACCTACGACAAGGGCGCGCTGGACGGCAAGGACGTGGTCAAGGGCCAGTCCGGCATGTGGTGGAACGGCACGCTGGTCGTCGCCGCCCCCAAGGAGTACTTCCCCTCCTCCACGACGCCGACCACGCCGACCACGCCCACCACCCCCACGACTCCGACCACGCCGACGGCACCGCCCGCCCCGTCGAACCCGAGCGGCGGCACGTCGGATTACCCGGCGACCCCGGCCTCGCAGGTCTTCTACATCGACGCCACGCACGGCAACGACAGCAACTCGGGCAACAACCCGAACCAGGCCTGGAAGTCGCTGGCCAAGGTGAACGCGACCACCTTCGCCGCCGGCTCGCTGGTCCTGTTCGAGCGTGGCGAGACCTGGACGGACAGCCTGCTGGTCTCGACCTCCGGCACCGCCGACAAGCCGATCATCTACGGCGCCTACGGCACCGGCGCCGATCCGATCATCAAGGCCAAGAGCGGGGCCAGCTTCGCGGTCAGCCTGAACAACAAGGACAACGTCACGTTCGACAACCTGACGATGACGGGTTCGAACGACACCGGCCTGCTGCTCAACGGCGGCGCCAACAACGTGAAGGTCACCAACTCCCAGATCATCGACAACCGCGGTTCGGGCGTGGTGATCAGCGGGACCTCCAACAACCTGCGCATCGATCACTCCACGATCGACGGCAACGGCGGCTATGGTCTCGTCCACTACTCCGCCGACAACGCCAACCAGTACTTCACCAACAACATCATCAGCGACAACGGCTGGCGCACCGACGCGGTGTATTCGGGCTGGAACGGCCGCATCCTGAGCGGCGAGATCGCCGGCAACACGATCTTCAACAACGGCAGCGGCGGCGGCGACGGCCGGTCGCACGGCCTGTACCACGACCACAGCCAGGCCAACAGCACGCTGAAGATCCACGACAACGTGATCTACTCGAACCCGCGCGGCGCCGGCATCCTCGCCAAGTCGAGCACCGAGATCTACAACAACACGATCTACGGCAACTCGAACGTCGGCATCTCCCTCGGCCAGAACCAGACCACCAACGTCACCTACAAGATCTACGGCAACGAGATCTACAACAACAACGGTGGCATCCTGGAGCACCTGAAGGGCAGCGGGTCGATCACGCTGAGCCTGTACGACAACACCTTCTACAACAACAACGGCCGCGCGGCGATCAACATCGCCGACAGCATCAAGCAGACGGTGACCAACAACACCATCTCCTCGGTCTCCAAGGCCAACCCGATCATCTGACGATCGGGGGTTTAGCCCCTTCGGCAACGTCCGCGCCCGGCCCCTTGTGGCCGGGCGTTGGCGTTTCCGCCGGTTGCTCATTGCCCATCGGGCTCGTCACAAAACCGAAAAGACCGGCTGGGAAGACCCTCCGCATGCCTTCCACAGCCCCGATCTTCTTGTGCATTGCACAATAAGCCGCCGGACTGCAGAATGATGGACGCAGGAATTCATCCGCGCTTCCTGACGGTTCATGGCGCTCAGCCGTTATTTCTTCAATAGACGCGCGGCATCCCCCACTTTCTCCCAAGTCCACCAAAGTGGCAGACGGCTTTCCCTTTGGGACGCTGCGAAGGGGATATTTAGCTTGCACTTTATGTAGGTTTACCCGCCATCCGCCCTTTGATAGCGTCCACAGACCTATTCCGTGCCTATGCGTGCATCGGCACCGGCTGATACGACGGCCAGGGGTGTCCTAATCCGGGATGCGGACCGGAGGGAGACCCCCACAGAACCGACGAGGAAAGGGACGAGACAGGGCAACAACGGCACTGGAAACGACGACAAGGACAGGACGGCGGGCGCCGCAAAGGCGCCGGACCGACGGTCACCGGGAAGGAACGCCGAAACCGCTAGCGCGCGCGTGCCGCGAAAGCGGGGCACAGGGCGGCACGCACACGCCTCCATTCCCAGGCCGCGGTGTCCGTGGTCATGGCCACCGGGTGTTGCCCTTCGCGGGGCGGCGCCCGGTGGCCGGACCGCCGCATGCCGTCCGCGTCGCCACGACAAGAGGGGTGGAGACCAGGTATGAATCACGTGAGCGGACCGAGGGACGGTCGGGACACTCAATCGATCAGCGTGCTTATGGCCACCTACGCCGGCGAGAAGGCGGACAACCTTCAGGCCGCGCTGGAGAGCGTCTATACCCAGACGCTCCTCCCGCGCGAATGCGTGCTGGTGGTCGACGGACGGATCGGAGAGGAACAGGAAAAGGTCATCGCCCGCTATCAGGCGTCCAACGCCTGCCGGCTTGTGGTGGTGCGGCGGCGCAACCAGGGGGGCTTGGCCCGCGCGCTGAACGACGGCCTGCAATATTGCACGGGCTATCTGGTGGCCCGCATGGACAGCGACGACATCTGCCTGCCCCACCGCTTCGAGACGCAGGCGCGCGCCTTCGCCGAGCAGGGGTCGCTGGACGCGTCCTTCTCCTGGCACGCGGAGTTCGAACAGGACCCCGGCGCCATCACCTGCGTGAAGCGCAGCCCGGAGACGCACGAGGAGATCAGCCAGGGCATGAAGTGGCACTGCGTGCTGTCGCACCCCACCATGATGGTGCGGCGGCGGGCGCTGACGGCCATCGGCGGCTACCGCTCCTGCTTCGGCAATCTGGAGGACTACGACCTCTATGTCCGCCTGCTCCAGGCCGGGGCGCGGATGGAGACGGTGCAGGAGGCGCTTCTCCTTTTCCGCACCAGCATGGCCCAGCGCGTGCGCCGCGGCGGGTTGCGCTACGCCGTCAACGAATGGGCTTTCCGGGTCTGGTGCTGGCGGTCGGGTTTCCTGACCAACTCGGAATTCCTGGCGACGGCCTCGCTTCAGATCGGCTTCCGGCTGACACCGCCGGGCCTGAAGAGGATGCTGTACCGCCTGGTCCGCACGCCGACCGAGGCGCAGGCCATGGCCCAGATCCACACCGCCATGATGCAGCCCAAGCGCCTCGCCCCCGATGGGGCGGACGCCCTCTGACCCTCGCCCTCTGACCCTCTGCGGGAGGACATGAATGAGCGTTGCCGACGTGATTTCCGGTGGTGGGCTGGGCCGGCGGCTCCGGTGGATGGACGCGCTGCGCAACCCGCTGGGGACCGCCTGCCATCACGCCTACGGCAGCCCGGTGCTGGCCGTCGTCTACCACGCCGTCTGCGACACGGTGCCGGACCATCTGAAGCACATCTACCGCCCCCGCACGCCCAAGGAGTTCACGGAGGACCTTGATTTCCTCCTGAAGCACTTCGAGCCGACGGACCTGCCCACGGTCACCGGATCGGCCATGGGTGGGCCGGAGATCCGCCGCCCGTCGCTGCTGGTCACCTTCGACGACGGCATGCGCGAGGTGGCGGAGGTCGCGATGCCCATCCTGCGCCGCAAGGGCATCCGGCCGGCGCTGTATCTCAACCTCAACTTCCTCGACAACGGGACGCTCTTCTACCGGCACAAGGCCAGCCTTCTGGCGGAGCGGCTGAGTCGGCTGGCCGAGGCCGATCCCCGCCGCGCGGTCTGCGCCGCCATCCTGGCGCGGGCGGGCGCCGTCGCCGCCGATCCGGCCGCAGGCGTCATGACGGTGAGCTGGCACAAGCGCGCCGTGCTGGACGAGATCGCCACCGTCCTGGAGTTCGACACCGCCGGATTCCTGGCGACGCAGAAGCCCTACCTGACCCGCGACGAGATCACGGACCTGATGGCGGAGGGCGTGTCGATCGGCGCCCACGGTTTCGACCACCCCAACCACCGCCTGCTGACGCCGGAGCAGCGCAAGGAGGAGGTGACGGGCAGCGTGGCCGGCATCCGGGCGCTGTTCGGCCCCGGCTGCGGCTCCTTCGCCTTCCCCTATTCGGACGAAGGGCTGCACGACTCGTTGTTCGGGGAGCTGTACGGCGAGGGCGTCGACCTCACCTTCGGCACCTCCTGGCCGCGCCGCGGCGGTCCGCAGCGGCGCATCCAGCGCATCTGCTTCGAGAACGGCCCGGCCGCCGCGAAACAGCAGCTGGTCAAGCGCCTGCTGCGTGGCGGCGCCGGCAACATCAAGCGCGCCTTGGCCGGTTAGGCGGTCAGGCCTATCAATGGCTCCCTCCCCCACCGCGGGGGAGGGAGTTCTTGCCGTTTTCATATGCATTACGGGCGATCACCACTCGGCGATTCCAAAGAGAAGTTCTATTCCTCCCTTTGGAATGCCCCGTTATCGTACCCTGATCGCTTAAGCGTGATCCCTTTTCATTTCCCTTTATTTGTCCGCGACGTAACACAAAATACCGTAATAGGGACACGCTGCGGTTTCAGTCGCCGGTTCCCCCGCTTAAACGGCCCCCCGCGAGGAGATCGCCATGATCGAGCAAGCCACGCCGGCCAGCCCGAACCTGCTGAGTGGGGTTGCGGACGTCCTTCCAGCGGACGCCACGCCGACGACGGAGCGCGCCTCGCCCCCGATGCTCGATCTTTCTCGGGCCGGCTGGGCCCTGCTGTGCACCGGCTGCGCGCTGGCGGCCTGGGGCCTTGCCTACGCGCTGTTCCGCGTCGCCGTGTAAGACCGCGCGAGCCGGAACCATGGATTATCTGCCCCCTCCTCCCCCCGCCATCGAGCGTCCCGCCCAGCCGTCGCTGCTCGTCAGCGCGCGCCGGAACGCTGAGGATGCGCCGGTCTTTTACGTCGACGCCACGGACGGCGACGACCGCCGGTCGGGCCGCGGCCCGAAGGAGGCGTGGAAGTCGCTGGACAAGGTAAACGCCACGACCTTTCCGCCGGGAAGCCGTGTGCTGTTCGAGCGTGGGGAGAGCTGGCGTGGCAGCCTTATGGCTTCCTCCTCCGGCACGACCGACCGGCCGATCACCTACGGCGCCTATGGCAAGGGCGACGCTCCGGTGATCGACGCGCGGGGCGCCTCCGTCGCGGTCAGCCTGAACGGGCGGACCAACGTCGCTTTCGACGGGCTGGCGATCACCGGCGCGGCCGACACCGGCCTGCTGCTCGGACCACGGGCGCGCAACGTGTCGGTGACGAACGTGACCGTCGCGGGCAACGGCGGCTCCGGAATCGTCGTACAAGGCACGTCGGATGGGCTGCGGGTCGACGGGTCGGCCATCACCGGCAACGGCGCCTACGGGATCGTGCATTACGCCGCGGACAACACCGACCAGATCATCACGCGCAACACCATCGCCGACAACGGCTGGCGCAAGGACGGCGGCGTCTATTCGGGCTGGAACGGGCGCATCCGGACCGGCGAGATCGCCCACAACCGGGTCTTCAACAACGGCATCAACGGCGGCGAGGGCCGCTCCCACGGCCTCTACCACGACCAGGGGCAGGCCGGCAGCGCGCTGAAGATTCACGACAACCTGATCCACGACAACCCGCGCGGCGCCGGCATCCTGGCGAAGTCCAGCACCGAGATCTACCGCAACGTCATCTTCCGCAACGCCGACGCCGGCATCTCGCTCGGCCAGAACCGCGGGATCGACGTGACGTACCGGGTCTACGACAACGAGTTCTACGACAACAACGGCGGCGTCCTGCAGCACCAGAAGGGCAACGGCTCGATCACGCTGGAGTTGCGCGACAACGTCTTCCACCGCAACGGCAAGCGGGCCGCCATCATCATCGCCGACAGCATCGATAAGGCCGTCACCGGCAACCGGGTCAGCAACGACGCCAAGGCCGAAAACAAGGCCGAATCCCGGAGCGGGACGACCGCGATTCAACAGCCAGGAGGAACCGTGCAGGAAGCGTCCGGAATGCGGCCGGAATCCGTGCGCTGACCTTGGCCCCGACGTCCGCGGGCGAGCCGCGGGCCGGGCAAGGGATGGCGCGTTCGAACAAGGGGGGGCATGTGAGCACCAGCAGCAGCACCGTCGGTCAGTCGATCACCGACCGGCTGAAGAAAACCGTTTTCCGTTTCGACACTTCCGACAAGGGGGAGTTGCGCGGCTTCCAGCGCAAGATGTTCGGGGAACGGGTCTGGCAGGTGGACGAAGCCTACAACCGCTGGCTCTTCGACGAGGTGCCCGACCGGGACGCGGACGGGCCGCAGGTCTGGGTGTGCAAGCGGCAGGGGCAGATCGTCGGCCAGCAATGCGGGATTCCCTTCCGCCTGAAGGCGCGGGATCGGGAAATCCCGGCCTCCTGGGCCAACAGCCTGATGGTCCTGCCGGAATGGCGGATGCGCGGCGCCTTCACGCCCCTGGCGGAAGCGCAGCTCGACAGCCGTCCGCTGGCCATGGCCATCCACATCTCGGACTCCGCGTACAAGGCCTACAGCAAGGCCGGCTGGATCGACATCGGCGCCCTGCCCGCCTACGTCTTCCCGCTGGACACGCGGCGCTGCCTGGAGGCGTCGTCGCTCCAGGGCCGCATGCGGACCATCGGCACGATCGCCGGGCCGGCCCTGCACGGGGCGCGGATCGGCGGCCATCTGCTGAGCCGGGCGACAGGCGCGCGGTTCGAGGAGATCGGGCGGTTCGACGGGCGGGCCGACGCCATCTGGCGGCGCGCCTCCCCGCATTACCCGCTGATCGCGTTGCGCGACCTGACGCATCTGCGCTGGCGCTACGACGCGATCCCCTGCGCCTCGGACTACCGCCGCTTCATCCTGACGCGCGGGGGAGAGCCGCTGGGCTACGTCGTTCTGCGCCGCGAGACCTGGCGCAAGGAGCCCTGCCTCGCCATCGTCGATTACCTGTGCGAGCCGAAGTGGCTGTGGGTCCTGCTGAGCCACACGCTGCGCATCGCCGCGACGGAACGGGCGACCGCCCTGATCTGCCGGACGCTGAACACGCGGGCGGAGCGGACCTTCCTCGCCATGGGCATGATGAAGGTGCCGGACCGCGTCGGCTTCCCGGTGCGGGTGATGGCGCACGCCGGACCGGACGCCGGCATCGACCGCGAGGCGTTCGCCGACCGCGGCAACTGGCTGCTGACCATGGGCGACGGCGACGCCAGCTTCCTGATGCACAACACGTTGCCCGAGACCGCCGGGCTGCAACCGGAGGGAGTCGCCGTCCAGAGATGACCGCGGTGCGAAGGAGCCGTCCGGCCGCTGTCGCGCCGGTCTGGCTCCTTTCGTCTATTCTGCCCGTGGTTACTCAAAAGGGATTAATAAAGCACCTTTCGGGATGGTCATCCCGAAAGTCTCACGAGAAAGGTCACCCGGTCAACTGACGGTAGTTCGGCCTTTTACGACGTTTACGGCTCCCCCTTTTTCTATCACGATTGCTGGGTGCTTAGACAAAGCAGCCTAATGTATTCGGTGAGAGGAAACGCCGATCGATCAGTCTTATGAACAGCAAAAGCCAAGGCCCGATGTCAGAACCGGACCTTGGCTTCGGTTTTGTGTCGGTAGAATTGATCTGAGAGATACAGCGCGAATAACGGTGAAACCTCTACGAACAAGAGAGTCGGAAAAGGAGACGTCTTATGTCGAGCAATGAGTTTGCCGACCTGTTGGTGAGCGGGGGTTCGGTCGGCACGTCCGGCATTCCGGAAGCTCTGGCGACGCTGGAGTCGAAGATCGCGGCGGGCACCGCCAGCGTCGGCGTCATCGGCCTGGGTTACGTCGGCCTGCCTCTGGCGCGGCTGTTCGCGCGGGCCGGCTTCTCGGTGACGGGCTTCGACATCGATCCGGAAAAGGTCGCCAGCCTGAACGGCGGCACCTCCTACATCGGCACCGTGTCGACCGACGAGGTCCGCGGCATGATCGAGGAGGGCCGCTTCACGGCCACGGCGAACTTCCAGTCGCTGGCCGACATGGACGCCATCGTCATCTGCGTGCCGACGCCGCTCACTCGCAACCGCGAGCCGGACATGAGCTGCATCGAGGTCACCACCCGGCAGATCGCCCAGGTGATGCGCCCCGGCCAGCTGATCGTCCTCGAATCGACCACCTACCCCGGCACGACGCGCGAAGTCGTGCGCCCGATCCTGGAGAAGACCGGCCTCGTCAGCGGCACGGACTTCCTGCTGGCCTTCTCGCCGGAGCGCGAGGACCCGGGCAACGAGACCTTCACCACCGCCCGCATCCCGAAGATCGTCGGCGGCGAGGACCCCAACGCCCTGCGCATCGCCTGCTCGATGTACGGCCGTGCGCTGGAGCGTGTGATCCCGGTCTCGTCGCTGGAAGCGGCCGAGGCGGTGAAGCTGACCGAGAACATCTTCCGCTGCGTCAACATCGCGCTCGTCAACGAGCTGAAGGTCGTCTACGACGCGATGGGCATCGACGTGTGGGAAGTGATCGAGGGCGCCAAGACGAAGCCCTTCGGCTACATGCCCTTCTACCCCGGCCCCGGCCTGGGCGGTCACTGCATCCCGATCGACCCCTTCTACCTGACCTGGAAGGCCCGCGAGTTCGACGTCGCCACCCGCTTCATCGAGCTGGCCGGCGAGATCAACACCCGCATGCCGCATTACGTGGTGGAGCGGCTGTCGCAGGCCATGGACTCCAAGCTCGGCCGCGCGCTGCGCGGGTCGCGCATCCTCGTCTTGGGCGTTGCCTACAAGAAGAACATCGAGGACATGCGCGAAAGCCCGGCGCTGAAGATCATCGATCTTCTGCAGGACCGCGGCTGCGAGGTCTTCTACTACGACCCGCACGTGCCGGAGCTTCCGGAGACGCGCCGTCTGGCCCGCATGGCCGGCACGCCGTCGGTCGCGCTGGAGGAAATCCAGGAAGGCGCCTTCGACGCCGCGATCCTGTGCACCGACCATGACTCCTTCGATCTGAAGGCCTTCCTGGACGGGCTGCCGCTGATCGTCGACACCCGCAACGCCTTCGGCAAGGCGGGCATCGTCGACGAGAAGATCGTGAAGGGCTGACCGCCGGCCTGGACCCTCACCGACCGATCCTCAGGAGAATGGGATGGCCGCGTACACTCATGTAGACGGAGCCCTGGGGTCCGAAGCCAGCACCCGGGAGGTCGCGCTCCGCGACCTCCTCCAGGTGCTGCGCCGGCGCCGGAGCACGATCATCGCCAGCGTCCTGTGCTGCACCGCGCTGGCCACCACCGGTGCCCTGCTCTATGAGCCGCGGTTCACCAGCCAGGCCGTGCTCATCATCGACCCGCGCACGACGGAGGTCACGGACATCAACGCCGTGATCTCCAACCTCCCGCGCGAGGCGGCGGCGATCCGGACCGAAATCGACATGATCACCTCGACCGCCACCGCCGCCAAGGTGGTGGACCGGTTGGGGCTGGTCCATGATCCGGAGTTCAACGGCGCCATCGAGCGGCCCTCGGCCATCGACCGCGCCATCGCCGGGATCAACGACACCGTCGGCTACGACCTGTCGCCGCTGCGCCAGCAGATCACCGGCTACCTGAATTCCGCCGGCATCGGCGTCAAGGAGCCGACGTCGCCGGAGAAGGAACGCGCGGCGGTCATCGCCGACGTCCGCCGCGGCCTGTCGGCGACCAGCGACGCGCAGTCCTACACCATCGTCGTCTCCTTCAAGGCGAAGGAGGCAGAGAAGGCCGCGCGCATCGCCAACGCCTTCGTGGACGAGTATCTGCTCGACCAGCTCCAGACCAAGCAGGAGGTCACCCAGCAGGCCAACAAGTGGCTGGAGGACCGCATCAACGAGCTGCGGGCCCAGGTCGAGGTGTCGGACAAGGCGGTGCAGGACTACCGCGCGCAGCAGGGCCTCGTCCTCGGCGGCACCGGCGGCGAGACCTTCCTGTCGCAGCAGCTCGCCGAGCTGAACCGCGCCCTGGTCGTCGCCCAGACGGAGCGCGGCCGGGCGGAGGCGCGGGCGCAGAACGCCCGGATCGTCGCGCGCAGCCCGACCGAGGGCAACGCGGCCGAGGTGCTTGGCTCGCCGCTGATCCAGCGGTTGGGCGAGGAGGAATCGGGCATCGCCCGGCGGCTGGCCGAATACCGCACCCGCTACGGCGACCAGCATCCGGCGGTTCAGGCCTACGTCAACCAGTTGACGAACCTGCGCCAGAAGATGCGCGAGGAAGCCACCAAGATCATGGCGGTCATCAACAACGAGGTCGAGATCGCCCGCGCCCGCGAGCGCGAGCTCGAGGCCGCGTTGAAGAAGCTGACCGCCGAGACCGCCGGCGAGCTGGGCGCCAACGTCCGCCTGGCCCAGTTGCAGCGCGAGGCCGACGCCAACCGCCGCGTCTATGAAGGGCTGCTCCAGCGTCTCGTCGAAACGCGCGAGCAGGACGACCTTCAGCAGCGCGACGCCCGCGTCGTGTCCAAGGCGGAACCGCCGCTGGAGCCGTCGACGCCGGGCAAGAAGCTGTTCGTCGGCGGCGGTCTGGCCGTGGGCTTGCTGATCGGCATGTTCCTGGCCTTCCTGCGCGACCATCTGAACAAGACCTTCCGCAACACACAGCATGTGGAGGAGACGATCGGCGTGCCGGCCATCGGGCTGGTGCCGTCCCTGCCGCATCACAAGAACGCCAAGCCGGAAGACTATGTCCTCGACCGTCCGCGGTCGGAGTACAGCGAGGCGGTGCGCGCCATCGGCGTGTCGCTCTACGCCCGCGGCGCCCTGAACACCGGTTCGGTGGTGATGGTCACCTCCGCCGTTCCCGGCGAGGGCAAGACCACCGTCTGCCTGACCCTGGCGCGCATGCTGGCGGCGTCCGGCCGGCGGGTCCTGCTTCTGGAATGCGACCTGCGCTGCCCGCGCATCGGGAACGTGCTGGGCGACAACGCCCCGGGCGACCTGAGCGACCTGATCGTCGGCAAGGCGGAATGGCAGGACGTGGTCCAGGTGGATGGCCGCAGCGGACTGCACTACGTCGTCGGCCGCCCGCATTGCGACCACCCGCAGGAGCTTCTGGGGTCTGAGAAGCTGGCGAACATCATCAAGTTCGCCTCGCTCGAATACGACTGCGTCATCCTCGACACCCCGCCGATGGCGGTCGTGGCGGACGCGGGCGTGCTGACCCGGTCGGCGACGGAATGCCTGTTCGTGGTGCGCTGGGAGCAGACGCCGCGCGCCGTCGTGCAGCGGGCCATCGAGCGGCTGACCGAGCTGGGCCGCGACGTCACCAGCGTCGTGCTGAGCCGGGTGGACCTGAAGAAGCTGGCCCGCACCGACGCGTCGGAAGAGGCCTACGGCATGAACGAGGCGCGCCGCTACTACACGCGCTGATGGGCAAATCCCCTCTCCCCTCTGGGGAGAGGGTTAGGGTGAGGGGGTTGCCCTTGTGCCGGACGTATCCGTCATGCGCAACCCCCTCACCCTCCCCACCGCTGATGCGGTGGGTCCCCTCCCTCTCCCCGGAGGGGAGAGGGTTTAAAGGGTTCATCGGGGGAACAGGATGAGTGCAACGCCATTTCCGCGAAACCGAGCCGCTCTGGCGGCGGCGCCCGCTGCGGACGCGCCGCCCGCCCGGCCACGGACGCCGCTCCTGCGCAGCGCGGCCGACCTCACGCCCAGCCTGTTCGATCAGGTGGTGTGCGCCATCGGCCTGATCCTGCTGTGGGACGCGCTGCTGTCGGTGATGATGTCCGCGCCCTCGCAGCGCTTCATCCTGCGTGCGGGCGGCGCGCCGGAATCCTCCGGCGACACCATCAAGCAGCTCATCTTCGCCGGCCTCTACGCTACGGCCCTGCTGCGGATCGTCATGCTCCACGGCGTGCGGGCCTTCCGCTATCTCAGCATTCCCATGGCGCTCATGGTGGTGCTGGCGATCGCGTCCAGCCAATGGTCGCATGACCCGTCGCTGACCATCCGCCGCAGCGTGGCCCTGGTCGGCACGACCATCTTCGGCCTCTATGTCGGCCTGTCCTACGGCGAGGTCGCACTCGCCCGGCTGATCCACCGCGCGGTCTTCGTGCTGGCGGTGCTGAGCGCGCTTCTGGCGATCGGCCTGCCGAGCTACGGCCTGATGCCGGCGGAGCAGGGGTCGCAGTGGCGCGGCGTCTTTTCCCACAAGAACGGCCTGGGCGACGCCATGGCCTTCGGCCTGACCGCCGGGCTGTTCGTCCTGCGCTCCCGTCCGGTGACCGACACCATGGCGCTGGTCTGGCGTCTGGGCACCTTCGCCATCATGGCCGGCTGTCTCGCCATGTCCGGTTCCGCGACGGCGCTGATCGTCGCCATGGCCGGCATGACCCTGGTGATGCTGGTCACCCACCGGCAGGACGCCGGGTCGCTGGCGCTGGAACTGTACGGCGGCACCATGGTCATCATGCTGGCCGCCATCTTCGCGCTGCTGAACCTGGAGAGCATCACCGGGCTTCTCGGCCGCGACATCACGCTGACCGGGCGCACGCTGATCTGGGACTTCGCCTTGCGGATGATCGGGCAGCAGCCGGTGCTGGGCTACGGCTTCAGCGCCTTCTGGTCGGGACTGGACGCGCCGGGCGCGCTGTTCTGGCGCACCTCGGGCCGCTTCGACATCCACGCCCACAACGGCTTCATCCAGACGACGCTGGACGTCGGCCTGCTCGGCCTCGGCCTCTTCCTGGTGGCCTATGTGATCTACCTGTCGCGCATCGCCCGGATCGTCCCGGTCGACCGCAGCGGAGCGGCGCGCTGGCACATCGTCTTCGCCATGATGCTCCTGCTCGGCAACGTCGCGGAAAGCAGCCTGCTGATCCAGAACGGCCTGCTGTGGTTCCTCTTCACCGCCTTCCAGACGCGGCTGGCCAAGACGGTCCACGCCCACGCCCTGACGCCGCGTCCGGCGGCGGGACGGCGGCCCAAGCTGCAGAACGGCATCCCGGTGGCGGAGTCGCGGTCATGATGTCGAGCGGCTTCGCCTTCTTCGCGACCCGGATCGCCGTCGGCATCCTGGGCTTCGCGGCGGTCGCGGTCTTCTCGCGCATCGTCACGCCGGAGGCCTACGGCCATTACGCGCTGGTGATGGCGGCGGCGGCGGCGATCAACGCCTGCGGCTTCTCCTGGATGGGCCTGTTCGTCCTGCGCAAATGCGGCGGCGACGCGGCGGAGCGGGACGCCTGGCTCTCCACCGTGGTCACCGCTTTCCTGGTGGTGGCCTGCGGGGTGCTCGCCATCCTGGGCGCGGTGGTCGCCTTCTATCCGGGCATGAACGGCATCGACTATGTGCTGTATCTGCCGGTGATCGCGATCCTGATCTCCTGGTTCGACCTGTCGATCCAGATGTCGCGGGCGCGGCTGAGGGGCTCGGTCTTCGCGGCCAAGTCCTTCGCCAAGGCGCTGTTCGGGCTGGCGCTCGGCTCCGCCTTCGTGCTGATCGGCTGGAAGGAGGAGGGGCTGCTGCTCGGCACCAGCATCGGCTTCCTGCTGGTCACCGCGATCTGGCTGCGCTCCGACCTGAAAGGCATCTCGCTGCGCTGGCCGGCGCGGGAGCGGGTCGGCCTGCTGCTGACCTTCGGCGGTCCGCTGATGCTGAGCCTGATGGTCGGCTGGGCGCTCGATTTCGCCGACCGCTTCCTGATCTATTGGTTCATCGGCGAGGCGGCGGCCGGCGCCTACGCCATGGCCTTCGACCTCGCCAAGCAGCCGATCATGCTGGTGGCCTCGGCGGCCTCGCTGGTCACGCTGCCGATGGCGTCGCGCGCCTTCGACAGCGCCGGCCCGCGCGCCGCGCGCCCGATCATGGCGCAGAACCTGACGATCCTGCTGCTGGTCTGCCTACCGCTGGTGCTGATGGAGGTGATCTCCGCCCAGGGCATCGTCGGGCTGCTGCTCGGCGAGGCGTACCGCGAGACCGGCGCGGCGATCATGCCGCTCGTCGCCCTGTCGGTCTTCATCAGCATCCTGCGCATCTATCACTTCGACCTGTCGCTGCACCTGACCAAGAAGACCGGATACATCCTGAAGCTGACCATGCTGACGGCGGTGCTGAACGTCGGCGCCAACCTGGTCCTGATCCCGCGCTTCGGGGTGATCGGGGCGGCCTACGGCTCGCTGGCGGCCCAGCTCGGCTGGGTGGTGGCCGCGGCCATCCTGATGCCGCGCGCCGGCGTCCTGGCGGTGCCGGTGAAGGATCTTCTCAAGGTGACCACCGCCGCCCTGCTCTTCGCCGCCGGGCTGAAGGTCGCGGCGATGGAAAGCGACCTGCTGCTCGTCCAGCTCGCCCCGGCGGGCAGCCTCTATCTGCTGGCCCTGGCCGTGCTCAACCCCGCCAACCTGATGGGTCAGGTGCGGATCGCGCTGGCCCGGCTGAAACGCACCCGATCCCCGGCATGAACCCCATGAACAGGCGTGAGGAAGGAACAGGCATCATGTCGAAAAAGCTGGTGGTTTGCGTGTGCACCTACCGCAGGCCGAAGGATCTTCACCGCACGCTGCTGTCGCTGGAGGGGCTGACCTTCAACCCCGACGCCCCGCTGGACGTCGAAGTGCTGGTGGTGGACAACGACCCGGCGCGCTCCGCCGAACCGCTGTGCCGGGAGATGGCGCAGGATTGGCGCTTCCCCATCCGCTACGCGGTGGAGCCGGTGCCGGGCATTCCCGCCGCCCGCAACCGCTGCCTGGACGAGACCACGGACGCCGACCTGATCGCCTTCATCGACGACGACGAGGTGGCGAGCCCCGGCTGGCTGGACTGGCTGGTCACCGCCATGGAGCGCACCGGCGCCGCCGTGGTCGCCGGCCCCGTCCTGCCGATTTACGAGAAGCGCCCGCCCGACTGGCTGACCAAGGGCCGCTTCCACGACCTGCAGCGCATGCCCACGGGCAGCGAGCCGGCCTATTGCGCGACCGGAAATGTGCTGTTCCGCCGTTCCATCTTGAAGGGCGGCGTGCGCTTCGACCCGGAGCTGAGCCTGTCCGGCGGCAGCGATGTGCTGTTCTTCGAGCAGATCCGTCGGCAGGGCCACCGCATCGTGTGGTGCGACGAGGCGACCATCGAGGAGCATGTGCCGGCCAGCCGCATGACCGCGCGCTGGATCCTGCGCCGCGCCTTCCGGCTCGGCACCTGCGTGTCGCTGACCGAGGCCAAGCTGAACGGCCAGCGCCGCACGCTGGTCAAGCGTTCCACGCTGGGCCTCGCGCACATCGCGCTGAACATCGCCGCCCTGCCGCTGGTGCCGATGGTGATGGCCTTCGACACGAGCTGGCCGATCCGCCGCCTCCAGAAGATCTGCGTCGGCAGCGGTTATCTCTACGGCCTGATGGGCTTCCAATATCTGGAGTACAAGCGATGAAGGACGTTGCGATGAACGGCGGTGAGGCGAAGAACGGGACGGCGGAGGCTCCACCCGTCACCGTCAGCGCGGTCATCCCGACGCGCAACCGCCCGCATCTCGTGCTGAACGCCGTCGCGAGCGTGCGCGCCCAGACGCTCAAGGACGTCGAGATCGTCGTCGTCGTCGACGGGCCGGACCCCGCCACCGTCGCGGCGCTGGAGGCGGTGGAGGACCGCCGCCTGCGCATCGTGCAGAACCCGGCGTCGCTCGGCCCCGCAGGCGCGCGCAACGCCGGTGTGCAGGCGGCGCTGGGCGAGTGGATCGCCTTCCTGGACGACGACGATTCCTGGGCGCCGGAGAAGCTGGAACGGCAGCTCGCCGCCGCCAAGGCGTCGGGCGCCAAGCTGCCGGTGGTCTCCTGCAGCACCAGCGTCAGCATCGGCGAGCGCCGCTACGTCTGGCCGCAGCGCCGGCCGGAGCCGGGCGAGCCGATCAGCGATTACCTGATCGACCGCCGCAGCCCGCTGTCCCGCCCCGGCTATCTCGCCACCCCGACCATCATGGTGCCGCGCTCGCTGGCGCTCGCCGTGCCGATGCCGGACTACCGCCATTTCGAGGATTGGGGCTGGCTGTTCCGCGCGCTGGATCAACCCGGCGCGGAGCTGGTCTTCGTCGACGAGCCGCTGTGCTTCGTGGAGATTGACGAGGGCCGCGCCTCGCTTCATTCGGTGGACGACTGGCGCCAGGCCTTCGAATGGGCGCGCACGCACCGTCCGCTGATGACCGGCAACGCCTACGCCGCCTTCCTGATGACCAAGGTCGTCGGCATGGCCCGCCGCGAGGGCGATTGGAACGCCGTCCGTCGCCTGCTGGCCGAGGCGACGCGGGCGGGCGACCCGAAGATGCGGCATTACCTGATGTTCTTCGGGACCTGCGTGGTGCCGCCGTCCTTCCACCGCCGGGTCCGCGCGGCGACCCATTCGGACGCCGCGACGGCATGAGGTGAGGGCGTTTGCCCCCTCCCCGGCCCTCCCCCGCTGCGCGGTGGAGGGAGATTATCCCCTCCCTCGCGCAGCGGGGGAGGGTTAGGGAGGGGGCAACAACACCCCCCTCCCCTCTTCACATCACCACGGCCAGCAGCAGCGGCAGCGTCAGGAACGACAGCGCCGTGGAGCCCAGCACCATCCCGGCGACCTCCTGCGGCGCGTTGTTGTAGCGCAGCGCCCAGAGGTAGTTGAACACCGCCACCGGCATGGTGCTTTCCAGCAGTACGACGCCGCGCATCGTGCCCTCCAGGTCCAGCAGTTCCACCACCGCCAGCCCGGCGGCGAAGCCGAGCAGCAGGCGCAGCGCCGACATGGCGAGCGACCGCAGCATGCCCTGCATCCGCAAGCCCGCCAGCGCCACCCCCAGCGAGAACAGCATCAGCGGCACCGCGCAGTTGCCGAGCAGCGTCGTCGTGTTGGTCACCCACTGCGGCGGCTGGACGCCGGTCATCAGGACCAGCACGGCCAGCGCGACCGCGTAGATCACCGGGGTGCGCAGCACCTGCTTGGCGTCCGTGCGCCCCGCCGCCAGGGCCGGGCCGATGGTGAACTGGAGGACGGCGAGCGTCGCGAAGAACAGCACCGCCAGCCCCATCCCGGTTTCCCCGAAGGCGAACAGGCAGACGGGAATGCCCATGTTGCCGCCGTTGGGGAAGCTGAGCGCCGGCAGATAGACGCGCAGCGGCAGGCGGCTGGCGAGCAGGATCGGCGTCGCCATCAGCCCGGCCAGCGCCATGCTGCCGACCGAGGCCGCCGCCATGGTCAGCAGATCGTCCCCGCCCAGCGTCAGCCGGGCCAGCGAGGAGAAGACCAGACAGGGGGTGGAGACGTTGATCGCGAAGGTGGTGATGAAGGCGCTGTCGTAGGGCAGCTTGGCGCGGCTCCAGCCGAAGCCGAGGGCGGCGATCAGGAACACCGGCACGACGACGGCGGCGATGCTGGACAGGGGGGCGAGCAGGTCCATGGTCAGCGCGCGGCCCGCGTGGCGGTGGCGTGGAACCAGCCCAACCCGTCCTCCGTCCGCCCGCGGGGCCGGTACTCGCAGCCGATGAAGCCGTGGTAGCCGGTGCCGGCCAGAACCTCGAACAGATAGGGATAGTTGACCTCGCCGCGGTCGGGTTCCTGGCGGTCCGGAATGCCGGCGATCTGCACATGGGCGGTGAGGTCGGCGTTGGCCCGGATGCGCATGGCGAGATCACCCTCGCTGATCTGGCAATGGTAGAGATCGAGCTGGAGCTTCAGGTTCGGTGCCCCCACCGTTTCGATCACCCGACGGGCCAGCGCGGTGCCGTTCATCAGATAGCCCGGCATGTCGCGGTTGTTGATCGGCTCCACCAGCAGCGTCAACCCGGCCTCCGCACAAGCCGCCGCGGCGTGGCGCAGATTGTCGGTGTAAGTCACCAGCGCCGCATCCCGCTCCAGCCCCTCCGGCGGGATGCCGGCCATGCAGTGCAGAAGCCGGTTGCCCAGAACCTTGGCGTAGGCGATGGCCGTCACCACGCCCTCGCGGAACTCCACCTCGCGGCCGGGCAGGCTGGCGATGCCGCGCTCCCCCACCGCCCAGTCGCCGGGCGGCAGATTGAACAGCGCCTGGGTCAGCCCATGGGCGTCCAGCGCCGCCTTGATCCGCTCGGCCGGGGTGTCGTAGGGGAACAGGAACTCCACCGCGTCGAAGCCGGCCGCCGCCGCGGCGCCGAACCGCTCCAGGAAGGGCCGCTCGGTGAACATCATGGACAGGTTGGCGGCGAACCTCATGGCGTCCGTCCCCTGGTTCTTATCGGCATCATCCCCTCCCGCATCGTCTGGGCCGCCGCGGCGGCCGGTTGTTCCGACAATGCAGCAGGCGGACGGTCCGGACAATCGCCGGCCTATGCCGCACACGCTTGTCAGGTGACCGCCCATACCGGTTGCGCGGGATTGCGGGTGACACGCACAGTGCACGACCCTTGCCGCAGCCGGACCCGACGGATGATGAAGCGACTCGCCGCCACCGCCCTGACCCTCCTTCTGGCCGCCCTGGGTGGCGGGCTGTTCGCCTTGGCGGGGCTGCCCGCGGCGTGGCTGATGGGGGCGATGACCGCGGTGGCCGGCGGGGCGCTCGGCGGGTTGAAACTCCGCCTGCCCTCCCCGCTCGGCACAGCCGCCTTCGTGCTGCTGGGCATCTCCATGGGCGCCGGGGTGACGCCGGACACGCTGCACCAGATGGCCTCCTGGCCGCTCAGCATGGCGCTGCTCGCCGGTTCGGTGATGGCCTGCCTCTACGCCTGCTCGGCGTGGCTGGAGCGGGTGCACCGCTGGGACCCGGCGACCGCGCGCTACGCCGCCGTCCCCGGCGCGCTGGGCGCGGTGCTGGTGTTGGCGGCGGAGAGCAGGGCCGATCTGCCGCGGGTGGCGCTGGCGCAGAGCCTGCGGCTGTTCGTCCTGGTCGCCGCCATGCCCTGGCTGTTGGACTTGGTGGCGTCCCCCCCCGGTCTGCCGCCCCGCCCGGCCCTATCCGACCCGGCGGGCGCATTGCCCGAACTGGCGCTTCTGGTCGGTGCCAGCGCCCTGGCCGGGCTGCTGTTCCAGAAACTGCGCGTGCCCGGCGGCGTGCTGCTCGGCGCCATGCTGGGAAGCGCAGTGTTGCACGGCAGCGGCCTCGTCGACCACCGCCTGCCGAACTGGTTGCTCAACGCGGGCTTCGTGGTGACGGGCGCGCTGATCGGGTCGCGCTTCGCCGGGGTCACGCTGGCCTCCCTGCGGGCGGCGCTGCGCCCGTCGCTGGAAAGCGTGGCGCTGGCGCTCGTCCTGTCCTCAATCTTCGCCTGGGCGGGAGGCTGGCTGCTCGGGCTGCCCTTCGGCCAGCTCTGGCTCGCCTACGCGCCGGGCGGGGTGGAGGCGATGACCATCGTGGCCTTCGTGCTCGGCCTCGACACCGCCTTCGTCGGCACGCATCACGTCGTGCGCTTCGCCGGGCTGGGCTTCCTGGCCCGCTGGTGGCAGCCCCGCCGCGGCTGAGCGGACGCCTTACAGCCCGTCGAAAAGCAACTGGGCCGGCGGTTCGGCCTTGCGCTTTTTCTTCTTCTCCTTCGGAGCCTGCTCCGCGTCCTTGGACACCTGTTCCGCCGCCGGTTTGTCCTGCGCCGCCTTATCCTCGGCCACCGCATCCTGGGCGTCCGGGTTCAGGGCCATCTCAACCCGCTCCAGAGGAGCCGGTTCGGGTATGGGCGCATCCGGAGCGGCCTCCACCGGCTCGGGCGCGTGGGCTGGTTCTTCCGCAACCGGCGTTGCGACGGGCGACACGTCCTCCGCCGCAGCCTCCTGGACCGACTTCCACGGCCGCGTCCTCGGCCGGCTTGGCCGCCTTTTTCTTCTTCGGACGGGCCGGGCGCGGCTCAATGCCCACCCCGTCCTTGACGCGGGCCTTGGCTTTGTCGCGGGCGACGGCCTCCGGAGCGTTCGGGTCGTCGTTCAGCCACTTGCCGCGCTTGATGACCTCATTCACGCGGCCCTGGTTGACGCTGAGCTGGAACGCGATCTCCTGCTGCGTCATGTCGGTGGTGCGGTGAAGCTCCAGAATCTGCGCGGCAAGTTCCGGGGTCATCTTCTTGCCGACGACGCGCCGCGCCGGACGGATCGACCGCTGGGCCTTGTCGCGTTCGCGCAGCTTGCCCAGGATCTCCAGGGCCTCCGTGTTGCCCGCCGTCTTCAAGGCTTCTTCGAATTCCTTGAGCGTCGCCACCCGTTCCTCCTGCCACCATCCACCCGCGGCGACACCATCGCATCGCCGGCCTACAAGACAGACTATACATGGAATCGCGCGGGCGGTTGAGAAGCCTCTTTCCCGGATATCCACAGAATGGCACGGGCGGGAAAGGGCGGCGATGCGACGCTATTAGACGTCTAATCGCCGGGGGCCGTCAGTCGCCCGGATACTGTTTCTCCTTCAAGAAGCGCGCGAGGTGGGCGGCGTTGCGCGCGGCCATCGCCGAGGTGGAAACCACTTTGTCGGGCACCCGGTCCAGATCCTGGAAGTCGGTCTTCTGCATCGCCTCCCCCACCCAGTAGCAGACGGCGTTGGCGGCGAGCGTGAAGCCGACGTCGTTCAGGGCCTGGAACAGCTCCGCCGAAACATGATGGGCACCATCCTCGTTGCCGACCACGGCCACCAGCGCGACCTTGCCGTAGGACACCATGCGGCCCTGGTCGTCCGTCTCGCCCAGAAAGGCGTCCATGCGCTCCAGCACCCGTTTGCACACGCTGGACGGCTGGCCCATCCAGATCGGCGTGCCGAGGATGAGGATGTCCGCCTCCAGCACTTGGCGGCGCAGGTCCGGCCAGGCATCGCCCAGCCCCTCGTCCGAGGTGACGCCGGGCTTCACGTCGTGGTCGGCGACGCGAACCGGCGCGCCCACCGCGACCCCCTGGGCCGCCAGATCCTTCTGGAGCAGGCCGATCATCGCGTCGGTCGAGGACGGCTTTCCCGATGGCTTCAGGGTGCAGTTCAGCGCGAAGGCTTTGATCGGCATGGTGCTCTCCGGACTTTATCCGCCGCGTTCCGGCGGTGACGTGAAGCAACATCCGCCCCTGACAAACGTTGCGGCTTCCGGAACACGGCCACCGAAACCATGACCACCGAATTGCCCCGGCACAGCCCATCCGCCATCGGATAGGATGCGCTGGACAGAACCACAACGGAGGAAGAGCAATGCCGATCATGACCGTCCGACCCCTGTGCCTTGCCGCGGCGCTGGCCGGGTCCCTGGCGCTGGCCGGATGCGCCGGAAACTCGACGGGGCTCGGCCTGAACCTCGTCTCGCAGGAACAACTCGTCGAACTCGGCCAGCAGGACTGGCAGCGCCTGATCCAGTCGACGCCGGCCACCGCCAACGCCAGCTACCAGCGCCGCGCCGAGCAGATTTCGGCCCGCCTGCTGCGCGCCGCCTCGCTCGACCCCGCCGGTTGGGAGGTTCGGGTGTTCCAGGGCAAGGAAGCCAACGCCTTCGCCCTGCCCGGCCAGAAGATCGGCGTCTATGAGGGGCTGTTCCAATACGCCAAGACCGACGCGCAGCTCGCCGCGGTCATCGGTCACGAGATTGCCCACAATCTGGAGGGCCACGCCGCCGAGCGGGTGAGCACCCAGATGGCCACCGATGCCGGCACCAGCATCCTGGGGGCCGTGGCTGGGGCGAGCGGGGTCGGCGGCAGCGAGATGATCGCCGCGGCGCTGGGCACCGGCGCGCAGTACGGCCTGCTGCTGCCCTATTCCCGGAACCAGGAGCTGGCGGCCGACCGCGCCGGTCTGCTGATGATGGCCCGCGCCGGCTACGACCCGCAGGCGGCCATCGAGCTGTGGCAGAACATGAAGCAGGCCGGGGCCGAGCAGCCGACCTTCATGTCCACCCACCCCGGCACGGCGGACCGCATCGCCGCGCTGCAGAAACTGATGCCCGAAGCGAAGGCGGCCTACAAGCCGAGCTGACCGGAGCGGCGGGTGGTGCCGCGGTCGCACCACCCGCCGGGCCTTGTCCCGCGAGAAAATTTTCTCGCCGAATGTTGACTCCTCTCCCCTGCCCCGGAGTCAACATTCCGGCTTGACCGCACTCCGGTGTCGCGCAAAAGTGGCCCCGGGGCAAGGCAGGGGAATGAACCATGCGCGGCGAGGACATCAAGGCGTTCCGAGAAGGCCGGACGCTGAACCAGCCGGATTTCGCGGCTTGGCTGAACGAAAAGCTCGGCCGGAAATACGACAAGGCGAAGATCTCGCGCTGGGAGAACGGCAGTGAGAAGATCCCGGCTCCGGTCATTTCCCTGCTGCTGCAGGAGAAGATCGGCACGGTGACGCGGCATGGCCCGGCGCTGATCTGTGCCGCAGCCAACCGCAAGGGCGGCGTCGGCAAGACGGCCTTCACCGTCAACACCGCCACCCTGCTCGCCCGGCACTTCAAGGTGCTGCTGATCGACGCCGACCCGCAGGCCAACGCCACCATCCATCTCGGCATCAACTCCATCGAGCGCGAGCGCGAGGAGAAAACCCTCTACTACGCGCTGAAGGCGTCGGTGGAGGCGCTGAAGGCGCGGGGGAAGGGGTTCGACCTCGGCGACTACATCGTCACCACCGACAGCGGGCTGGACGTGATCCCCAGCGGCATGCGGCTGGGCGACGCGGAGGCCGAACTGCAAAGCCAGTCCTCGGGGGATTGCGCGCTTCGCGAATGCCTGGATGGCGGGGCGCGGCAGAGCTACGATTTCATCTTCGTCGACACCCCACCGCATTTCGGCATGCTGGCGCGCAACGCGCTGACCGCCGCCAACACCGTCGCCATTCCCTGCCAGACCGAGATGCTGAGCGTCGCCGGCGTGGAGTTCCTGCTGGAGAACCTGGACATGATCCGTCGCCGGGCCAACCCCGGGGTCAGCGTCCTCGGCATCCTACCGACGATGTTCAACGCGCGGCTGACCCAGGATCAGGCATCGCTCGACGACATCCGCAACCTGTTCGGCGCGAAGCTGCGCGTCTTCGGCCCGATCCCGCGGGCGACCGTCTACGCCCAGTCGGTGGCCGCCGGGCGCGCCGCGCTGGAGGCAGTGCCGGACGCGCCGGGCTATGAAGTCTATCAGGCCGTCGCCGACGCGCTGATTCAGGAACGTGCCCGTATGCCGGAGGTGATGGCCCATGTCGCGTAAACTGGCCCGGACGAACACCGGGGTTCTGGCCACCGCCGCGGCCGAGCGGCAGGCCCGCGAGGACGGGCAGGGCTTCAACCGCCGCGGCCCGGTCGTCGTGGAGATCGACGTCGGCCGCATCGTCACCAACCCCGACCAGCCGCGCCGCCATTTCGACGAGGCGGACATGGAGGCGTTGAAATCCTCCATCGCGCAGCATGGGCTGGCCCAACCGGTCGGCGTGCAGCAGTTGGGCGACGGCCGCTTCCAGCTTGTCTTCGGGGAGCGGCGCTTCCGCGCCGTGCGGGCGCTCGGCCATCCGACCATCTACGCCGTCACCGTCACCGGCGCGTCGGACGAGTTGGCGTTGATCGAGAACGTCGTCCGCGCCGACCTGTCGCCCTTCGAGGAGGGCGACGCCTACGCCCGGCTGATGGAGCGTCACGGCTACCGGCAGGAGGATGTCGGGCGGATCGTCGGCAAGGACCGGGTGGACATTTCCCGCGCGCTGCTCATCAGCCGCCTGCCGCAACGCATCCGCGACGAGTACCCGCTGCACCGCCCGGCGCGCTACCGGCTGGTGGAGATCGCCCGGCTGAAAGGGGAGGGCGAGCAGCTGCGCGGCTGGGACGCGCTGGTCACGGAGATGACCCGGCGAGACGCCGACGAGGAAACTCCGGCGCCCGCGGCGGCGAAGCCCCGCACCAGCACCCTTCCCACCGGCAGCGCCCTGCCCAAGCCGCTGGCCAAGGCGGTGTTCGGGGCCCGCCAGACCGTCGCCAGCGTCCGCGAGAAGGGCTTGGCGCTGGCCGACATCGACCGCGAGACGCTTCGCGCCATCCGCGACGACATCGACGCGATCCTGAACGCCGGAGAGGGCAGGGGAGGGGAGTAGCGGAAGGCGAACTCCGCGAGAAAATTTTCTCGCGGAGCCAACCTCGCCAGCGCGTCGGCGGCGCCTTTAGGCCACCGCTCCGGCGGGCTTCCGGGCGCTGTCCAGTGATTGCAGCAGGTTCGTGCGGGCCATCACCAGCAGCAGGTCCGTCTGGGTCACCACCCCCAGCAGCCCACCGGTCCCATCCACGATGGCGACCTCGTGCGTGCCGCCGTCCGACAACGGGCCGAGCAGGCGGAAGGCCGGGGTTTCCGGCCCGGCGGTCACCGGCGGGGCCATCACGGCGGCCACCGTCGCGGCGTTCCCGACCAGATGCGTATGCCCGACCAGACCGACCACCACATTGCTCCGATCGACCACCGGCAGGGTGCGGAAGCTGTGCTCGACCAAGAGGGCGCGGGCCACCTCGGGATGGGCCTCCGCGCTCACCGTCACCACGTCGCGGGACATAATGTCGCCGCAGGTGATCCCGCCATGCATCCGCTCCATGGCGTGAAGCTCCGCCTTCTCCAGAAGGGCGCTCAGGTCGTCGCGGTTGACGTCCAGCGCCTCTCCCAGCTCGCGGATTGCCTCGTCCAGGTCGTCGGCCGTCAGGCCGGCGCGTGACCGGGCGGGCGGATCGGCGGTGCCGTGGCTGTTGGCCGGCTTGGGCGGCGCCCGGTGCGGATAGGAATGGCCGGAGAAGCGATGGAACGTCCAGCCGGCCAGCACCAGCAGGATGGAGTTGACGGCCACCGGGTAGAACACGAACTGCATCCCCGAGGCTGCGATCGCCGGGCCGCCGATCACCGCGGTCAGCGCGGCGGCGCCGCCCGGCGGGTGCAGGCAGCGCGTCATCGACATGGTCGCGATCGCCAGCGCCACCGCCACGCCACCGGCCAGCATCGGGTCGGGAATCAGCGCCGCCACCATCACCCCGACCAGCGCCGACAGGGTGTTGCCGCCGATGATCGACCAGGGCTGGGCGAGCGGGCTGGCCGGCACCGCGAACAGCAGGACCGCCGACGCCCCCATCGGCGCCACCAGGGCCGGCGCGCTGGTGATGTGGGTCAGCAGGTTGTGGCAGAGCAGCCCCGTCGCGGCGAGGCCGAGCATCGCTCCGCAGCAGGCGATCAACCGGTCCTTCAGGTTCGCGCCGGGCAGGATGGGCCTGAACAGGGCAAGGCGGCGGCGGTTTTCGCGTTTCTTCAGCAGAGTGATTTTCCAGCGGCGCAGCAGATGCCGTATCTCGCGATGCATTCGGCCCGGTCCCTCCCAAGGTTTCGGCGTGCGGCGGCAGGATAGAACCTCAAGCTAAGTTGAGGTCAAACGGAAAGTGCCGGACCGCCTCACCGCTTCCGCGCGGTGTTGCCGCCATCGGACAGGAATCCGGGAGCGGGCGCCTTGACCGGGGGCAAGGGAGCGATCCCGTCCAGCGCCTCCGCCAACCCCCGAACGCGCTCGACCGACGCCGTCCACTGGGCGACGGTCGCCAGATTGTCGATGGGCCAGGACAGCGCCGCGACGGCCTGCTGGAAGGCCTGCGCGGTCTGCATCATCACCCCCAGCGTGATCGCCCCCGCGGCGTAGCGTGGCGCCACCACCAGGATGGGGAAGACCGCGGACAACACCGAATAGGACGCACCGAAGGCCATCACGCGGACCAGCGCGCCGGTCTGCCCCTCCCAGCCGCGGCGCACCCCATCGAACAACAGGGATATGCGGTCGCGCTCCACGGCCTCGCCGCGCTGCCGGGCGATGACCGAAGCGTTCTCGCGAACCCGCGCCAGCCCGAAACGAAAATCGGCCTCCAGTCCCTGCCGCCGCTCCGCCGCGCGGACCAGCGGCCGGGCGACGGCGAGGGCGGCGGTGGTCCCGGCGGCGGCGAAGGCCAGGGCGAGGAGCAGCAGATGGCCGGGCACCGGAACGCTCACGCCGCCGATGGCGACGGGCACGACGCCGGACAGCCGCCACAGGATCCCGGCGAAGCTGACCAGAAGCAGCAGGCAGTAGGTCAGCGAATGCCCCAAATCGACGGCCAGTTCGGTGACGACGCGGACGTCCTCGGCGATGCGCCCATCCGGGTTGTCGTGATTGCCGGGGCGGGAGGGGAGGGCATGCTCGCGGCCGTCCGACACCCAGTCGCCGACCAGCCGCCGGGTCAGCCACGCCCGCCAGCCGAACTGGAGGCGCCGCTTCACCCACAGATGCGCCACGGTGACGGCGATGTTGTACAGCAGGATGCCGCCGGCCGCCGCGGCCATCATCGGCAGGCGGTCCATCGCCCGCTGCTCCAGCGCGTCGAACAGGCGCTGGCTCCACAGGTTCATCATCACCGGAACGGACACCTGCGCCACCGTCAGAATCAGCAGGCCCGCTGCCAGCAGCCGCACCGACCAGCGGTCCTGTCCCGACCAGTAGCCCCCGGCCAGCCCGGCGAAGCGCCGTGCGAAACCGGAGGCCGTCTTTGGAGAAATCCTTTTCGCCATGGCCGCCCATCCCGGCCGCTCAACCGAGACGCCCGACGTTCAGGCGCCCCGATTCAGCCTACCACCCATCCGGCGAATGGAAGCCGGAACAAGCGGCGATCCCTCCTCTTGCCGGATCAGGCGGCCCGGACGGTGGCGATGAAGCTGCGCACCTCGCTGCGCAGACGCTCCGCCTCGGCGGCCAGTTCCTCCGACGTGCCGTGGACATGGCTGGCGGCACTGCCGGTTTCCGACACCGCCGTGCTGACGCCGGCGATGTTGCGCGACACCTCCTCCGTCCCCTGTGCGGCCTGGGAGACGCTGCTGGCGATCTCGCGAGTGGCGGCGGCCTGCTCCTCGATGGCGGCGGCGATGGTGGTGGCGATCTCGCTCATCCGGCCGATGGTCTGGCCGATGCTGCCGATGGCCTTCTGCGCGCCGCCGGTGGTCTGCTGGATCTCCTGCACCTTCGACTGGATCTCGTCGGTCGCCTTGGCGGTCTGGTTGGCCAGCGCCTTCACCTCGCCCGCCACCACGGCGAACCCCTTGCCGGCCTCGCCGGCACGCGCCGCCTCGATGGTCGCGTTGAGCGCCAGCAGGTTGGTCTGAGCGGCGATGCCGCTGATGATTTCCACCACCTGCCCGATCTGCTCGGCGGCGGTGACCAGGGCCCTCATGGTGCGATCGGCGCCTTCCGCGTCGGTCACCGCCTGCCCGGCGATGCGGGTCGAGATTTCCACCTGCTGGCCGATCTCGGCGATGGAGGCCGACAGTTCCTCCGTCGCGCTGGCGACGGTCTGCACGTTGGCCGAGGCCTCCTCGGAGGCGGAGGCGACCAGCAGCGAGCGCTCGCTGGCGTCCGCGGCGGTGCCGGACAGGGTGCTGGCGGCGTTGTGCATGCCGCCGGCGGCGCTCGCCACCGCCTCGACGATGCCCTGGACGGTCGCCTCGAAGGTGTCGGCCATGCGGATCATCGTGGCGCGGCGCTGCTCGGCGGCCTGGCGCTCGGCCTCCTCCTGCGCCTTGCGCATGCGCTCCATCTCCTCGGCGTTCGACTTGAAGACCTGGAGGGCGCGGGCCAGGGCGCCGATCTCGTCCTTGCGCCACCCCTCGTCCACCTGCACCGTGCGGTCGCCCTCGGCCAGCCGGCCCATCGCCCCGGTGATGGCGCCGAGCGGACGGGTGATCGCCCGCGAGATCATCCAGGCCAGCAGCAGGCCCAGCGCCACGGCGGCGGCGGTCACCGCGGCGCCCTGCCGCTCGGCCGCGGTCACCGCGGCGGCAGCGCTGATTTCCAGCCCCTTCAGGACCTCGGTGGAATGCTGGCGGATCGACCCGATCCTCCCGTTGATCTGGGCGCCGGCGCGGGTCAGCGTGTCGGCGTTGACGCGGGTCATCTCATCGGCGATGGCGGCGATGCGCTCGATGCCCGCGGTGTAGCGAGGCAGCTTGGCAAGCAACTCGGTGCGCTTGGCGGCGCCCGGGGAGTCGGCCCAGCCCTTGGCCTCGCCCTCGACGTCGGCGGCCACCGCCGCCAGATCCTGGCGGATACGCACCAGATCCTCGGGCTTCGTCTCGGTCACGAAACGGGCGACGAGCACGCGCACCAGCAGAAACTGCTCGCTGACGCCCGCGGCCTGAACGGTGCGGTCCAGATTGCCGGTTTGCCGTTCGGCGGTCACCAGTTCGCTCAGCGTCCGGCGGATGTCGGCACCCAGCCTGTTCACGACCTCCGCGACGATGCCGTCCCGTTCGGTGCGCAGGGCGACCAGACGGTCGAAACCGGTCAGGAAATCCCGTTCCAGCCCGCGGATCTCCTCCACGGCCTGACGGTCGGCGCCGTCGCGGATGCCGGGGGCCGCCTTGTCCAGATGCCGGCGGAAGTCCCCGGCTGTCGCGCGGAAGCGGTTGGCAGCGCCGTCCGTGCCGGAAACGAGAAACTCCGCTGCCGCCCCCAGCGCGTCGGACAGCGCGGTATCGGCCTCTCCCAACGTCACCGTGATGTCGGACTGCGCCGCGTAGCTGCGCAGCGCCGTATCGTTGGACCGGAGGCCGCTCCAGGAAACCGCCCCCAACGTGACCAGCAGGGCCAGCGTGACCCCGAAGCCGGTGTAGACCTTGGTGGCGGTGCGCAAGTTGGCGAAAGCACGAAGGGAGGTGGTCATGATGGGATGTCCTGCCTGGGGGTTTCTTCCTTGGGGGTATTTTTTGTTCGGCGTCGGTCGCCCGCACCGGATCAAATCATTCTCAAATTCCGTACCAACTCCCAATCCCCGCGCAATTGCTGTTCCACCCAGCAAAATTCCCGAGTGGGCTGCGCGGTTGTTCCTTCCCAACCGTTGCAATTTGCCAACGCGCTCCCATCCGCGTCGCAAATTGCCACGCCCGCGTCGGCAGGTTGCGAATGGGAACGCCGTGACCCTCCCCGTGTTGAGGGCCGGTGTTGAGGGAAGCGCCGTCAGAGCGCACACTGTCCCCTCTCTGCACCCACGCATCAACGAGAGGTCGATCATGCCGGACCGCAAGCATTTCGCTCCGCCTGGGCCAATCGGGTTTGGTGGCGCCCCGCTCGGCAACATGTTCGAAGAGGTGCCGGATGACGTCGCGGAGGCCACGCTGGCCGCCGCCTGGGACGCCGGCATCCGCTATTTCGACACGGCGCCGGAGTACGGTCCCGGCATCTCGGAGCACCGGTTCGGCCATGTCCTGCGCAACCGCCCGCGCGACGACTTCGTCCTGTCCACCAAGGTCGGACGCCTGCTGCGCGCCGACGCCAGCAAGGGCGGCCAGCACGGCCCCTTCGTGAAGGGTTTGCCCTTCCGGGTGGACTACGACTACACCGCCGACGGGGTCCGCCGCTCCATCGAGGACAGCCTGCAGCGGCTGGGCATGGCGCGCATCGACATCGCCTACATCCACGACTGCGCGGAGGACGCCCACGGCGACCGCTGGCTGGAGGTGTTCGACACGGCCATGAAAGGCGCCGCCGTGGCGCTGACCCAGCTTCGCGAGGAGGGCGTCATCCGAGCCTGGGGGCTTGGCGTCAACCGGGTGGAGCCCTGCGTGATGGCCCTGGAACAGGCCGACCCGGACGTCTTCCTGCTGGCCGGGCGCTACAGCCTGCTGAACCAGCCGGCGCTGGACACGCTGTTCCCGCGCTGCCAGGAACGCGGCGTCCATGTGGTGGTCGGCGGCCCCTACAACTCCGGCCTGATCGCCGGGGGCAAGACCTTCGAGTACCAGGAGGCCCCGCCGGACAAGGTGGCGGCGCGCGACCGGCTGGCCGAGATCGCCAAACGGCACGGCGTGGACCTGCGGGCGGCGGCGCTGCAGTTCTGCGCGGCGCACCCGGTCGTCGCCTCGGTCATTCCGGGCACCAAGAATCCGCCGCGCGTGCAGGAGAACATGGCCCTGATGAAGCAGCCGATCCCGGCGGACTTCTGGCGGGAACTGAAGCAGTCCGGCGTCCTGCCGGAGCAGGCGCCGACACCGGCCTGAACCTCCGGCCTAATCGTCCGCCCGGACGGCGGCGGCGATCCAGTGGCGGAAGCTCTGCATCGCCGCCGTCTCGGGACGGGAGTGCAGGCGGGTCAGCCAGTAGCGGCCCGCCGGCACCTCGATGGTGAATGGACGGACCAGCCGGTCGGTGGCCAGATCGTGGCCGAACAGCCGCGCCGGCAGCAGCGCCACCCCGGCGCCCATCGCGGCGGCGGCGGCGATGGTGGGGGAGGAGTCGAAGACCGGACCGCGGATGGCCGGGCAGGGCACCCCGGCCAACGCGAACCAGCGCTGCCATTCCTCGATCCGGTAGGAGCGCAGCAGCACCTCCCGCGCGAGGTCCGCCGGGGCGGACAGCCGCTGCGCCAGCGCCGGGGCGCAGAGCGGGGTCAGCGGGGCGTCGAGCAGCGGCACCGCCTCCACGCCGTGCCAGGAGCCGTCGCCGAAGCGGATCGCGAAGTCCAGCCCCTCGCCGGCCAGATCGACCCGGTTGTTGTTGGTCAGGATGCGCAGGTCGACCGCCGGGTTCGCCGCGGTGAAGGCCGGCAGGCGCGGCAGCAGCCAGCCCGTGGCGAAGGTCCCCACCACCCCGACCGTCAGCACCTCGTGGTAGCGCCCGTCGGCGAAGCGGTCGAGCGTCGCGCCGATGCGCTCGAAGGCGTCCATCAGCACCGGCACCAGCGCCGCCCCCTCGTCGGTCAGGGCGAGGCCGCGCGGCAGGCGGCGGAACAGGGTGACGCCCAGCCGCGCCTCAAGCGTGCGGATCTGCTGGCTGACCGCCGCCTGGCTGACGCACAGCTCCAGCCCGGCGCGGGTGAAGCTGAGATGGCGGGCCGACGCCTCGAAGGCGCGCAGCGCGTTGAGCGGAAGCTGGGGACGGGCCATGGACAGCTATAAGTTTTTCTTGTGGCTTATGAAAACTATCATCGTTTGTTCGAAGGCCGGCAGCTTTTTATCGTCCGTCCATCGACACGCTATGACACGAGGCTACGATGATCGGACGGCGGGCTTTCCTGGCCGCGGCGGGCGGCATGACGCTGCTGGCGGCGACCGGCGTGAAGGCGGAGAAACTTAGGAAATTCGGGGACAAGCGGCTGGCCGACGCGATCGCCGCGCTGGAAAGGCGCAGCGGCGGCCGGCTCGGCGTGGCGGTGCTCGACACCGGCACCGGGCAACGCTTCGGGCATCGCGCGGACGAGCGCTTTCCGATGTGCAGCACCTTCAAATTTCTTTTGGCTGGCGCCGTCCTGAAGCGGGTGGACGAGGGCCGCGAGCGGCTGGATCGGACGATCCCGGTGACCAAGGCGGACATGGTCCCCTACGCCCCCTTCGCCGAAACCCGCCTCGACGGCCCGCCCCCCACGGTGGCCGAACTGTGCGAGGCGACGATGACGCTCAGCGACAACGTGGCGGCGAACCTGCTGCTGCCGGCGGTGGGCGATCCCGCCGGGCTGACCGCCTTCCTGCGCACGCTGGGCGACCGGAAGACCCGGCTGGACCGCAACGAGCCGTCGCTGAACAGCGCCATCCCCGGCGACCCGCGCGACACCACCACGCCCGCGGCGATGGTCCACAGCATGGAGCGGCTGATGCTGGGCGACGCGCTGACCCCGGCGTCGCGCGAGCAACTCATCGCCTGGATGATCGCCAACCGGACCGGCGACAAGCGCCTGCGCGCCGGCCTGCCGAAGGGCTGGCGCGTCGGCGACAAGACCGGCACCGGCGTGCGCGGGACGGCCAACGACATCGGCATCGTCTGGCCGGAGGGCAGGGCGCCCCTGCTGATCACCAGCTACCTGACCGGGACGCCCGACGCCTTCAAGGAGCGGGACGCTATCCACGCCGGCGTGGCGCGGGCGGTGGTTGACGTCCTCAAGGGCTGATCGCTGAGGACTGGCCGGTTCCTGCGGCATGTCGTCACTGGGGTTTACCCTAAGAGGTGTAGGGATGCCCCCAATAGGAGTGGGGGCAGGGCGCCGGTACCCTTCGCACCATAGGGCCGCGGTTCGTCGCGGCCCAAGGAATCAGGTGCGAAGAGGCCAGCCATGGACCGATCAAGGCGCAACTTCTGCCTCGGCGCCGGCGCCGCGACCATCGGCGCCGCAACGGTGGCGACGATGCCCGCCGCCGCAGCCCCTGGCGGTGCCTCGCTCCGCCGGGACGGCAATCCGGCGCACCGCTGGGCGATGGTGGTGGACGTGGGCAAATGCGTGGGCTGCCAAGCCTGCACGGTCGCCTGCATCATGGAGAACGATGTCCCGGAAAACAGCTTCCGCACCATCGTCTCCACCTACGAGGTGACCGAGCAGGGCAAGGCCGGCAGCTACATGCTGCCGCGCCTGTGCAACCATTGCGAGGACCCGCCCTGCATCCCCGTCTGTCCGACCGGTGCGACCTTCCAGCGCCGGGACGGCATCGTCGTGGTGGACAACACCGTCTGCGTCGGCTGCGCCTATTGCGTCCAGGCCTGCCCCTACGACGCGCGCTTCATCAACCACAAGACCCAGACCGCCGACAAATGCACCTTCTGCGTCCACCGCGTGGAGGCCGGGCTGCTGCCCGCCTGCGTGGAGACCTGCGTCGGCGGCGCCCGCATCTTCGGTGACCTGAACGACCCGGACAGCGCCGTCGCCACCCTGGTCCGCGAGGAGAACCCCAAGGTGCTGAAGCCGGAGCAGGGGACCCAGCCGCGCGTCTTCTACCTTGGCCTCGATCCCCGCTTCCAAGGGAAGGTCGACGGCACGCCGACGCTCTGGCGGCCCAGCGGCGAGACCCACGCCCGAAAGGAGCACGCGTGATGGACAACCACATCGTCGAGGTCATCAACGTGACCCGCGAGGTCGCGTGGCTTCCCTGGGCCGTGCAGTATTTCTTCCTGATCGGCCTGTCGGTCGGCGGACTTCTGCTCAGCCTGCCCGGCTACGCCTTCGCCCAGGAGGACTGGCGCGCGCTGGGGCGCGTCGCCCTGCTGGTGGCGCTGACCTGCGGGCTGGCCGCCCCGGTGGCGCTGCTGTCGGACCTCCACCAGCCCGGCCGCTTCTGGCACTTCTACGTCGTGCTGCGCCCGACGTCGTGGATGTGGTGGGGGTCGATCTTCATCCCCCTCTACGTCACCGGCCTGCTGGTCTATGGCTGGGCGTGCTTCCGCGAGGAGTTGCAGGCGCACGGCCGGGTGGACAGCCGCCTCGCCGCGCTCTATCGGCTGGCGTCGCTGGGCGGCGGGCGCAACGACGCGCTGATCCGCGCCGCCGGTCTGTTCGCCCTGGCCGGCGCGCTGCTGGTCGCTCTCTACACCGGGGCGGAGGTCGCGGTGGTCAAGGCGCGTCCGCTGTGGCACACGCCCTTCCTGCCCGTGCAGTTCCTGCTGACCGCGCTGGCCGGCGCCGCCGGTCTGGTGCTGGTGCTGAACCGCGTCGCCGCCGGCAACGACCGCGCGGTGGAGCTGCGGGCGAACCGGCTGCTCGCCGGCTTCCTGGGCGGGGTCATGCTGGTCGGCGGGCTGTGGCTGGCGCTCGGCCTGTTCGGGCTGGACGCCACCCACGCGGAGGCGCTGGGCAGCGTCGCCGGGTCGGAGGCGTGGCGCGTCACCGCCGTCTGGGCCGTCGCCGCCACCGCGCTGCCCTTCGCCATCGCCGTCGCCAAGCCCGCCGGAACGGGGCTGCTGACCGGGCTGATCGCCCTGCACGGCGCCTGGATGTTCCGCTGGACCGTGTTCATCGGCGGCCAGACCGTGCCGAAGACCGGCGCCGGCTTCTACGACTACGCGCTGCCCGCCGGTCCGGAGGGGCTGCTGGGGATCGTCGGCACGGCCGGACTCTGGCTGTTCCTGCTGATCGTCCTCATCGCCATCCTGCCTTCCCCGCGCCGCCCGGCGCCCGCTCCGGCCCGCGCCCCCCAGGCGCCTGCCGGAACCGTGGCCGCCGCCGAGTGAACGGAGCACCCATCATGTCGATTTCCCGTCGCCTTCTCCTGAAGACCAGCGCCGCCGGCGGCGCGCTCGCCGCCTTCGCGGGCGGCTTCTCCGACACCGGGCGCAAGCTCGTGAAGGGCGCCTGGGCCGGGGACAAGCCCGACCACGCCATCTCCGGCAACGCCCCGGCCCCGGAATTCCGCGTCGATCCGGCGACCGGCGACCTCACCCCGACGCCGGGCCAGATCGTCGCCAACGTCGCCTGCCTCGGCTGCACCACGCTGTGCGGCGTCCGCGTCCGGGTGGACGTGGAGAAGAACACGGTGCTGCGCGTCGCCGGCAACCCCTACAGCCCGCTGTCCACCGATCCCTTCCTGCCCTATGGCACGCCGATCAAGGAGAGCTTCAAGTCGCTGTCGCGGCTGGACGAACAGGGGCTGAAGGGCCGCTCGACCGCCTGCGGCCGGGGCAACGCGGCGCTGGAGATGCTGACCTCGCCCTTCCGCGTCGCCACGCCGATGAAGCGGGTCGGCCCGCGCGGCTCCGGCCAATGGGAACCCATCGCCTTCGACAAACTCGTGGAGGAGATCGCGGATGGCGGCGACCTGTTCGGCGAAGGCCCGGTGCCCGGCCTGCGGACGCTGCGCGACCTTAAGACGCCCATCGATCCAGCCGCACCCGAACTGGGGCCGAAGGTCAATCAGGTGGCCCTGCTGTCGTCGGTCAACGACGGGCGGGAGCCCTTCGTGCGGCGCTTCTTCAATCAGGCGCTGGGGACGATCAACTTCGTCGGCCACGGCTCCTACTGCGGCGGCGCCTACCGCTCCGGCTCCGGGGCGGTGTTCGGCGACGCCAAGAAGATGCCGCACGCCAAGCCGGACCTGCAAAACGCCGAGTTCGTGCTGTTCATCGGCACCGCCCCGTCGAACGCCGGCAACCCGTTCAAGCGGCAGGCCATGCTGCTCGCCAAGGGACGAACGGACGGCGTTCTGAACTACGTCGTCGTCGATCCGGTGCTGACCAACGCCGACAACCGCGCGGCGGCGGAGCGGTCCAACTGGATACCCATCCGGCCCGGCACCGACGGCGCCCTGGTCATGGGCATGATGCGCTGGATGTTCGAGAACGGGCGCATCGACAGCAACTATCTCGCCCAGCCCAACGGCAAGGCGGCGGAGGCCGCGGGCGAGGCCGGCTGGTGCAACGCCACCCATCTGGTGATCCAGCAGGCGGGCCACCCGCGCGACGGGCGGATGCTGCGCGCCTCCGACCTCGGCTGGGTCACGCTGGGCGAGACGGAGCGCTACAGCGCCAAGGACGCCTTCGTCGTGCTCGACCCCGCCGGTACGCCGGTGGCCCATGACGCCCTGACGGGACCGGCCATGCTGTTCCACGGCGGGACGGTGGCGACCCCGGCGGGCGACGTTGCGGTGAAGACCAGCCTGACTTTGCTGCGCGAGCAGGCGATGCGGCTCGACCTCGCCGGCTACGCCGACGCCTGCGGCATCCCCGCCGACGTCATCGCCGGTCTGGCGCGCGAGTTCACCAGCCACGGCAAGAAGGCCGCCGCCAACACCCACGGCGGCATGATGGCCGGCAACGGATTCTACAACGCCTTCGGCGTGGTGACGTTGAACACGCTGATCGGCAACCTCAACTGGAAGGGCGGCACCATCTTCGGCGGCGGGCGCTTCCCGGACGAGCAGGACGGCCCGCGCTACAAGCTGGCGAGCTTCCCCGGGCAGGTGAAGCCCACCGGCACGGCCATCAGCCGCCCCGTCCCCTATGAAAAATCCAGCGAGTTCAAGGCGAAGAAGGAGGCCGGCAAGCCCTATCCGGCCAAGGCGCCCTGGTACCCCAACGCCCCGCAGCTCACCACCGAGTATCTGACCAGCGGCGTGGTGGACGGCTACCCATACCCGCTGAAGGCCCTGTTCCTGTGGAACAGCAACCCGCTCTACGGCATCCCCGGCGTCCGCGCCCAGGTTGAGGCGACGCTGCGCGACCCCAAGGCGCTGCCGCTGATCGTCGCCATCGACCCCTTCATCAACGAAACCACGGCCTTCGCCGACTACATCATCCCCGACACCGTGCTGTACGAGACCTGGGGTTGGGCGGCGCCCTGGGCGGGCGTGCCGACCAAGACCTCGACGGCGCGCTGGCCGGTGGTGACGCCGCGAACCGAACCGCTGCCCGACGGCCGGCACGTCCAGATGGAGACCTTCCTGATCGCGCTGGCGAAGCGGCTGGGCCTGCCCGGCTTCGGCCCGGACGCCATCGCCGACATGGACGGGAAGACCCATCCGCTGGAGCGGCCGGAGGATTGGTATCTGCGCGGTGGCGCCAACATCGCGTGGCTGGGCAAGCAGCCGGTCCCCGACGCCACCGACGAGGACATTGCCTTGTCCGGCGTCGCCCGCGTTCTGCCGGCGCTCCAGGGGGTGCTGAAGGAGGAGGAGTGGCGCAAGGTCGCCTTCATCCTGGCGCGCGGCGGACGCTACCAGAACCAGGCGGAGGGCTTCGAGGGCGACAGGGCCACCCACCGCTTCAAGGACGGACTGCTGGTCTACAACGAGGCGGTCGGCGCGACGAAGAGCAGCGTCACCGGCAAGCGCTGGACCGGCACCGCTGCCTGGACGCCCCCGGCCTTCGCCGACGGCACGCCGATGCGGCAGGTCCACACGGCGGAGGACTGGCCCTTCCAGCTCATCAGTTCGAAGTCGGTGCTGGTCAGCGCCTACACCATCGCGGCGAGCCGCCTGCGCCACCTGCACCCGGAGAATCCGGTGGGCATCAACGCGGAGGACGCGCGGCGGCTGGGCATCGCCACTGGCGACCGCATCCGCATCGCCACGCCGGGCGGGTCGGAGCTGGCGACCGCCATCGTCCGCCACGGCGTGATGCCCGGCGTGCTCGCCGTCGAGCACGGCTTCGGCCACAAGGAGTTCGGCGCGCGCCCGCACGTCATCGGCGGCCACAGCCAGCCGGTGGTGCCGGAGATCGGGGCGGGGGTGAACATCAACGACCTCGGCCTGCACGACCCGACCCGTCCGGGTGCCTCGGTCTGGGTCGATCCCATCGCCGGAACGGCGGTGCGCCAGGGTCTTCCCGCCAAGCTGGAGCGGGTGGCCGCAGCGGCGTGATCCAGGGATGAGAGGGGAGGGGGAGAAGGGCGGGAGAGAAGGGAAGAACCCGCTGCTCCCCCGACACCCGCAGCGGTGGCCTCGTCCTAAGCGTCGCCCCAGGGGGGAGAGGGGACGGTGGTTCCACCCTCCAGCAGCGCCCGCAAATCCTCCTGGCGGCGGACGGTCCGCACCCCGAGCGTGCCGTCGCGGCCCCGGATCGCCACATCCCGGCGTTCCAGACGCTCCAGCCCCTGGAGCCCCGCCAGCTCGGCGGCCGCGTCGGAGAAGACTACGGTGGCGCCCAGCGTCTTGGTCATCTCCTCCAGCCTCGCGGCGACGTTGCCGGTGTCGCCGATGAACTGCAGCGACCCGTCCTCCGAACAGGCCACCGCCCCGACCACGGCGAGGCCGGAATGCACCCCGGCCCCGAAGGCCAGCGGCTGGTCCAGCTCCTCCGCGAGGTCGCGGCTCAGCAGCTCGATGTCGCGCCACAGGTCAGCGGTGGCGCGCAGCGCGCTGGCCGCCGCCGCCGCGGGGTCGTCCTCGTTGGCGAACATGCCCATCACCCCGTCCCCGGCGATGGCGATGACGTAGCCGCCGTGTTTGCGGATCGCATCCGTGACCACCTGGACGTAGCGGGTGACGATGAACAGCGCGTCGAAGGGCAGCCGCTCCGCCGCCAGCGAGGTCGACCCCCGCAAATCCACGAACAGCGCGGTGATCGCCAGCTCCCGCCCGCTGTCCATGGGCGCGGTGACGGCGAAGGTGCGGCCATTGTCCCGCGCCGAGATCAGCGGCGTCACCGACAGCGGCGCCACCGGGCGGAGCTGGCAGGCGAGGCGGACGGCGCGCGGCGCCTTCATCCGCTCCAGCACCGCCCGCTCCGTGGCGTTGGGCGGCGGCAGGGCGTCCACCCCCTCGGTCACGCGGATGCGGCAGGTGGAGCAGCGGCCCCGCCCGCCGCACAGCGCGGTGTGCGGGACGCCGTTGGCGCGGCTGGCCTCCAGCACCGAGGTGCCGCGCGGCACGGTGACGGTGCGCCCGCCGGGATAGGCGATGCGCACCGGGCTGGTCGCCCGCGCCCGCCAGTTGCGGTATTGCCGCATCCCCAGCGTGCCGACCAGCAGCAGGACGTAGGTGTTGAACACGCCGCCGCTGATCGCCGCCAGCGCGGCGCGGTTCTCCGCCTCCGGCGTGCCGGGGGCAGGCGCGCGGAACTGCTCCAGATAGGCGGGGTCGGCGGCGGCCCGGCGCTCGGCGTCCCAGCCGGCGTTGACGATCCCGGCCAGCGCCAGCAGGGGCAGCAGCATGGCGAAGGCGCCGAGCAGCGCGGCGCGGCTCCGGTACCAGGGCTTCGTCATCAGCCAGCCGCGCACCCCGATGCAGCCGTGGATCCACACGATGACCAGCAGCAGGAGCTGGCGCCACAGCAGGGTTTCCGGCGCGGTGATCCAGTAGAGGACGATCGCCCGCGGGTAAGTCAGCGGGTCGTTGTAGAGGTCGTCCGACAGCATCCCGGCCATGCCGTGGGAAATCAGCAGGAGGGGGATGCACAGGCCGAGCCCGAGCTGCCACGCCTCCCCGGCGGGCATGCGCAGGTGGCGGCGCCGGTACAGCGCCCACAGCCCCAGCCCGGCGTGGGTGACGAAGGAGCCGGCGAGCAGCGCCTGCCCCGGCGGCGTGTCCCACATCCACAACAGGGTGCGCCGCGCCACCTCCATCCCCGGCAGCAGCAGCAGCCCGGCGGCGTGGGCCAGGAAATGGGTGATGACGAAGGTGAACAGCGTCAGGCCGGTGAACAGGCGCAACGGGCGTTCGATCCGGCGTTTCATGAACGGGCCCCGGTCATGAACGGCGGCGGGCGGCGGATGGGACGGTCGTCATGTCGGTCGGCGGGCTCGGGCTGTGAAGGTCGGCTTCGGCGTGGCGTCCCCGGGCATCCTATGAGATCATCCCGCGCCATGCCACAGCCGGACATCCACACCCGTTCATGAGGCGCCGGAGCGAAACGCTGGCCGGGGCGGCGCTGTTCCGCTCCCTGTCCCCCGACGAGCTGCGGGCGCTGGAGGATCGTTGCCTCTGGCGCCGGGTGGAGGCCGGGCAATGGATCATCGATTTCGAGGATGAGGGCACCGACGTTTTCATCGTCGCCGCCGGTCTGGTCCGGGTGACGATCCGCGCGATCTCCGGGCGGACGGTGATCCTGCGCGACATCCCCGCCGGGGAGTTCTTCGGGGAGCTGGCGGCCATCGACGGCAAGGCCCGCTCCGCCGGCATCGTCGCCGTGACCAACGCCACGGTCGCCTGCATGCCCGCCCCGCTGTTCCGCGACTGCATCCACCGCCATCCCGACGTCTGCGATCAGGTGATGGTCCTGCTGGCCGGGGAGATCCGGAAGCTCGCCACGCGGGTGAACGAGTTCAACACGCTGGACGTGCGCCACCGCATCTATTCCGAGCTGCTGCGGCTGGCCCGGCCGGACGGGCGGGGAGAGCACAGCGCGACCATCTCCCCGCCGCCGCCCCACGCCGACCTCGCCGCCCGTGTCAGCACCCGGCGCGAAGCGGTCTCGCGGGAGCTGAGCGCGCTGGAGCGCGACGGGCTGCTGGAGAAGCGGCGGGGGGCGCTGCTGCTTCTCGACACCCGCCGCCTGCGGGACCGGGTCCGGCAGGCGGCGGAGGAGGATTGACGGCGCGCCTTACGCCTTCACCGCCTCGGACTCGATGATGATCTGGATGTCGTCGCCGATGTTCGGCACGCCGTACTTCATGCCGAAGTCGGAGCGCTTGATCGTGCCGCGGGCGGAGAAGCCGACCGTCTCCTGCTTGCTGGCCGGGCTGACGCCGTCCTTGTTGAAGGTCACGTCGAGGACCACCGGCTTGGTGACGCCCAGCAGGGTCAGGTCGCCGTGCAGCTTGCCGGTCTTATCGCCGGTCGTCTCGATCTTCGTGCTCTTGAAGGTCATCTTCGGGAACTCCTTCGCGTTGAAGAAGTCCGGCGACTTCAGGTGCTCGTCGCGCTTGGCGTGGTTGGTGTCGACGCTGGTGGTGTCGATGGTCACCGACAGGCTGCTCTTGTCGGCGGCGTCCTTGTCGAAGGACAGCTCGCCGGCGAACGTGTTGAAGCGGCCCATGGCCTTGGCGAAGCCCAGATGGTCGACGATGAAGACCACGGCGGTGTGGGCCGGGTCGAGCTTGTAGGCGACCGGGGCGGCCTGGGCGGTCAGCGGCAGGGCGACGAGGGCGGACAGGGCGGCGGCGGCGAGAAGACGGTTCATGATTCGGAGTCCTTTGTCGGATGGAACGGGATGACTGGGGTGGGTCAGTAGCCGGACACGTCGGAACCGGCGGAGAGAAGGAAGGCGACGCCCACGGCGGCGGCGGCCGGCACCAGGGCGATGGCGGTCAGCGCCACGGTGCCCATGGCCCGGCCCGCGGGGGTGCGCGGCAGGGGCAGGCGGTCGCGCAGCCGGTCGGCGAAGAAGGCCGGCAGGACGAGCAGCAGGGCTTCGGCGTGGGCGGAGGAGAAGAAGGTCAGGGTGGCGGCCAGCAGCACCAGGATGCCCAGCGCGGCCTGACCGGCGTTGCCCCAGGCGTGGCGCTCCACCGGCCAGTTCCACAGCAGCAGGCCGCCGGTGGCCGCGGCCAGCGCGAAGGCGAGCTGGGCGACGGAGGCCGAGGCGCCGACCAGCGCCACCCCGCCCACCGCCACCGCGGCGGCCAGCAGGGCGACGCTGGGCGTCGCCACCCCTTCGCCCTCGCCGGCGGTGCGCGTCAGGGCGATCCAGCCGCCGGCCAGCAGCAGCACCGCGGCGGTGATGGTGTCGAGGCTTCCCGGCAGCACCGGCAGGGCGATCCACAGCAAGGACGCCGTCACCCAGGCGCCGAGCAGCCATGTCCCCCGGCGGCGGTCGATCCCGGCGAGGTCGGCGCCGACGCCAATGACCAGACCAGCCACCGCGCTCCAGAACAGGCGGCCCATGCTGGAGGGCGGGGGCAGGGCGGGCAGGCCGACGATCAGCACGTAGGCCGCCAGGAAGGCGGCGGCAACACCCGCCGCCGCCAACCGGGGACCCCGCGTGCGCCCGCCGGCGAGACGGACCACACCGACGGCGGCGACGCCGACCACCAAGGGAAACAGGGCGGTCTGCACCACAAGATCATCGAGCAGAGCCATCGTCGGAACACTCCAAGCCGCAGGAAACGAGACGCGGGGCGGAGCCTGCCGGGATGGAACGGTCAGGCCAGCGCTTCGCGGCGCGGCTGGAGAGTGCCGTCACGGCCCGCCGCCGCCTGTGCGAAAACGCACATCGCGAACGCGGTGTGACCGGGTTTTTGAGCGTGAACGATCTCGTTAGCAGGACGCGGAAAAACGAACATATTCCGGCTTTTTGCCTCCGCTGAGGCTTGAAAATAGCGTTTCCGACGCCCGTTTTTGCCAGAATGGAGCGCCTTTTCGCGCTCCGAGATGCCCAGAGCCGCCGTTGAGGCGGATTTCGGGCGTGATTATGCCGCCAGCAGCTTGGGCAGGCGGATCAGGTTGTAGGCGGTAGCGGTCAGGGTGAACATCCAACCGACGCGGGCCGTGCCGCGATGACGCGTTTTGCGCAAGCCAGCTCCCTTGATCCAGCCGAACAGCTCCTCAATCCGTTTGCGGATGCGCAAGGACACGGCATAGCCACTGTGGCGGGTGGTCCGGCCGTCGATCGCCGAGCGGCGCTTGCTCGTGTTCTGCGCGACGTGCGCAGCGGCGCCCAACTCGCGCATGGTCGCCACGAAATCCCTGGTGTCGTAAGCCTTGTCGGCGCCCACGGTGATGCGGTGGCGGCCGGGGATGGCCTCGACCATGGAAACCGCCGCCTCGCGTTCGGCCAAGCCGGTGGCTGCCGTCAGCCGGACATCCACCACCAGGGCGTTCCGGTTCTCCATCAGGGCGTGGCCCATGAAGGCCAGCTTCGCCGGCTGCCCGTTGCCCTTGCGGTACAGCCGCGCCTCGGGATCGCTGGTCGAGGCATGGGTCTCGTTGGACCGCTTCTCGCCATGGAAGTCGCGCTCGCCGTTGCGCCCCGGCCCCGGCGGCTCGCCGCTGCCATCCTTGGGCCGGAAGCTCTTCACGCTGGCCCAGGCTTCGATCAGCGTCCCATCCACCGAGAAGTGCTCGTCCGACAGCAGCGCCTTGACCCGGGGTTGACCCAGCACGGCGGCCAGGAACTTGGCCGCCACATCGCCGGCCAGCAGGCGCTCACGGTTCTTGGTGAATACCGTAACGTCCCACACCGGGGCGTCCATCGACAAGCCGACGAACCAGCGGAACAGCAGGTTGTAATCGAGCTGTTCCATCAGCTGGCGTTCCGAGCGCACCGAGTAGAAGGCCTGAAGCAGCAGCGCCCGCAGCAGCTTCTCCGGCGGGATCGACGGTCGACCGATCGTCGAGTACAGCCCCTCGAACGTCGGCGACATCACCTCCAGCGCTTCATCAACAATAGCCCGGATCGGTCGTAGAGGATGGCTCGCCGGAACACGGGCCTCACAGCTCACATAGCTGAACAGGCCCTCGCTGTGGTCGTCCGATCCCCGCATCGTCCCCTCGCCAGCCGCTTTCTCTTCGACCGGAGAGAAGCACGACCGCCAAGCCGGGCATAGCCTTTTTCAGCGGCCTGTTAGAGCCGAACGTCGGCTCAGCTCCTTCGTGCCGTCCGTGTCGAGTTGGAAGATGGCTTCTACGTTGCATAGGTTGGGGGTGCTCCCCGCCCAAGCTCTTACGTATGTCGGTTCAGGGCTAGGAACAGCCATGCCTGGAAAGGCAGCTCATGACCGAGACAGTGTTGGCGAATTCCGAAGCAGTGATCCGGAACGCTCTGTTAGGCGAGAGCCCGCGCTCACAGCCTTCATTCCTTAGCTGGGGGGGAGGAGCCTTTGAAACCAGCCACTGATTTCGCGAACACTGTCATGAATCAGAGCGGTCAATTAGTTTGAGGCGAACTGGCCGATTGAGGCTTTGCCTTTGACGCGACCATACAATTGCTCGGTCATTACCCTCTCGAATGCATTCACAACTTTCGCTGGCGTATCCGGAAAACGGAACTCGAATAGAATCGCATCGTGCATAGGCAATATAATGGTTACGTCCTCTAAATCGCCAACTTCCAGAAGAGCCTTCTTAAAGATTAACGAAGCAGTACCTTGAACCACTTGACTAACTGTGGAGCGGCACTCCTTCGAAGATAGTTGCCCTGTGCCGATCCTCTTATAATGGTTTCCTTGTGCAGTGGCAATGCGGCCATCGCGCTGAAATTCGACCCAGATGGCCTTCTTCCACTCTTCATATTTGGAGAAGAGCCTGAAGGCAGCCTTCGCCCGTCCGCGGTCTGCACCGAGTGACACCGCTGCATCAACTAAGGCCTTCCGGCTCATCCCATAGGCGTATGAGAGAAACAGCTGCTTGGCGGCCTTCCGATTTCCTGCAAGCCCAAGGTGGGTTGTTGCAAACAGTTCGTACATATCGCCAGCACTATAGAGTATTATAAGTTCCGGATCCTCGGACAACGCTGCCATAATGCCAACCTCATACTGATCAAAGTCGACATAGCAGAGACTGGCCCCTTTCCGTGCAGCAATTATATTCCTGTATTTCTTAGGAAGATTTTGCAAAGGCGGGCTGCGCACATGTACGCGTGATGTCCGGGATCCAAAGATATCTATGATCGGCCGTGAATGTCCGCTCGATAAGGTAAGTGATGACAGTACCCGCTTAGCTGAATCAAATTCCTGGAGATCGAGCGTATCGCTGCCAAAGTCGTATTCATGCGGCAAGAACTCTAAAACATAATCGGTGGATACGCCAGTCAGATCAAATCCTTCAGAAATCAACTTGTCTTCAATCGCCTTCTGAGTAGGCATCTCCAATGGCATGTCATGTTTGGCTGAATAGTTCTTCAAGCATAAGTAGTAGTCATGTTCTGCATCCTTTCTCTTTTCTGACAGGATCGCAGAGTTGATGGCAATCCCGGCTGACATAGCCCTCTGAAGAAGCCGATATACGGGCACTTCCACCGTGAAGAAGCGTTCGAGTTCGCCATTTAAAGAAGCTTCCGCGCACAGGGAATTGTACATCTTGGCCATGATCTTCGCGGCTTCGCATGCGACGTTTGCGTCGAACTTTACCCCTCTGTAAAACATCCTTCTGTAGGCGGAGCAGAGCTCTGGGTTTGCTCCATATCGTTCCAATTCGCCGGTAATATCCACCTTCTCACGAGAGAGCCTGTCTTCGGGATTCCCGCTGATCGCAATTCGAAATTCGTCGAGATCAATGATGGATCTCGGCAAATCTTGTGTTTTATCGAAGAGGATATCACGGATCATCCAGAAATCGTGACATACAACCGCACCTCGAAACCCCACAACCTGTTCGGCGCTCGTCTCGCTCAGTTTATCATCTTCCAGCCAATAGAAGCAGTCTTCACCCCGCCCAGTGAAGTCACTTGTGAACAGAAGAAGCTTCCATGCGAAATCAATCATATTCGCTGACCTCATCCACAAGGTTCAGGAGATCGGGTCGCTCACGGACAGCGAACGGTAGGCCGTCGTCATTGGCGTGGCGCGCCACACGAGCGACCGTGCCCTTCAGTCCCGTTGGTACCAAGCCGTGCAACGGCCGCAGACTCTCCGTCGGGAGGATGGACGCCGATATCAGCAGATAACGTGCATTCAGATAGGGCAGCGACGGCTGGAAACGCTGGACCGCTCTCTCGATTAGGTGGGTCTCTCCCACGCATCGGAGCCAGATGAGAATGGCCGCAGCTTCTGCTGATCTCATATCCTCCTGGAGCTTGCGATCAGCCAGTTCAACGAGAGCATCGGACCGATACCGGCGCAGTGCAAGGAGTAGCCAGATAATATAATTTTGCCAGTCATGAATGGTGCCTTCCTCTGCCAAGAGAAACTTCTCCAATGCCGGCAGGCAGCGCCCATCTCTGTCCAAGATCGTGATCAATCGGCAATATTGATCGGTCGTTACGGCTTGATCCAACAATGTTCCAGACAGTGCGTCCAGCAGCGATGTTGATAAGGTGTCGCTCACGTCGAAGAGGCCTGATTCCACAATTTGCGCTACTCGATTCACTGCAAAACGGAATTGACGCGATTGAGTTTCTCCCCGCGCAATACAATCGACGAGTATGTTAAAGATATAGGTGACCGAACGCGTCACGATCCGGCGGCTGCGTGACTGCCACATATGATTAATTGCGGTTTTAGTATTATCCTGAGATGGGAAATCCTCGACAAGCACATCTTCGGGTATGTCAGGCGCCAGTATCTTAGTTTTGCTTGCATTGATATTCAAACCCACCGTGCGCAACTGCCGAATCAGGTCCTGGAGTGCGCGCTTGGCATGTATCTCGGAGTTTGCAATAATCCGGATATCGTCGACATATCGGTAATAGTCATAACCTTTATTAGCCATTTCATAGTCCACAGCGGACAGCAGTATATTAGACAGAAAGGAGGATGCATCCCGATTTTGCGGCAAGCCGTGACTACCGTTGAATGTCCACTGCTCAAGCAATCTGTCCAGTGTTCTAATGGCATTGCGAATATGCAGCTTTTCAGGCCCTGTCGCGTCAATGTTCGGGATGGTGCGCTCCATCTGCTCAATCAGCTGGGCGCGAGATATATTTTCAAAGAAGTTGCTTACGTCAGTGACCAATAGGTATTTTTTTGATCTGACGAAAGTAAGCGTCACCCCCTCAAAAGTAAACCATCTTGCTATCTTGGGCTTGAATAGATACTTTGGATTTTGGGGATTGGAATCATAGCGGTAACTAAGAACGCGATGACTAAGCAGCTTATCATAATATGGGATGAGAAAGCTACATATTGACTGGTAGATGAAGCGATCGAAAAAATCTGTTTCGAGGCCGTAACGTTCACCATAGCCACTCTTCGGGACATTCCGGACGGTGCTCCGTGTTCCGCAATAAGCACCATTCCACTCCTGAAGAAGCGATAAGATGATTTTCTTTGCCTCTCTCGGGTTATTGAAGAAATCATTGTATTGCAGGCAATCGGAATACCAGTCATCTCGCATGTCCTGCCGAAGATGAAGCAAAACTTTGTCAAACCGGACCGGAAAGCCGAGGGCTTGCCCTTGCTCCCAAAAAGATGTACTGAGCGAGTATTCCTCGCCATCATTCGATTGGCCAGCCGACATCACCGATAGCGCCTCGCCTTTGCCACAACCCACGAAGACCCGCCCAAACGCATACACTTTACCTCTTAGGCAATTTGATTTCTACTCCTTTCGATATGGTGTGATGCAAGGAACGCCGCAAAAATCTGGTACTTGTTGATCCGCACGCCTTGGTGTGGGAATGACCGAGAATGACGCTGTTATTCCGTAATCCGATTGTTTGGCAGCGTTGTCCGGCATTCTTATGAAAACTGTTGGGCAGCTCACAATTAACAGGCCGCTGAAAAAGGCTATGCCCGGCTTGGCGGTCGTGCTTCTCTCCGGTCGAAGAGAAAGCGGCTGGCGAGGGGACGATGCGGGGATCGGACGACCACAGCGAGGGCCTGTTCAGCTATGTGAGCTGTGAGGCCCGTGTTCCGGCGAGCCATCCTCTACGACCGATCCGGGCTATTGTTGATGAAGCGCTGGAGGTGATGTCGCCGACGTTCGAGGGGCTGTACTCGACGATCGGTCGACCGTCGATCCCGCCGGAGAAGCTGCTGCGGGCGCTGCTGCTTCAGGCCTTCTACTCGGTGCGCTCGGAACGCCAGCTGATGGAACAGCTCGATTACAACCTGCTGTTCCGCTGGTTCGTCGGCTTGTCGATGGACGCCCCGGTGTGGGACGTTACGGTATTCACCAAGAACCGTGAGCGCCTGCTGGCCGGCGATGTGGCGGCCAAGTTCCTGGCCGCCGTGCTGGGTCAACCCCGGGTCAAGGCGCTGCTGTCGGACGAGCACTTCTCGGTGGATGGGACGCTGATCGAAGCCTGGGCCAGCGTGAAGAGCTTCCGGCCCAAGGATGGCAGCGGCGAGCCGCCGGGGCCGGGGCGCAACGGCGAGCGCGACTTCCATGGCGAGAAGCGGTCCAACGAGACCCATGCCTCGACCAGCGATCCCGAGGCGCGGCTGTACCGCAAGGGCAACGGGCAGCCGGCGAAGCTGGCCTTCATGGGCCACGCCCTGATGGAGAACCGGAACGCCCTGGTGGTGGATGTCCGGCTGACGGCAGCCACCGGCTTGGCCGAACGCGAGGCGGCGGTTTCCATGGTCGAGGCCATCCCCGGCCCCCACCGCATCACCGTGGGCGCCGACAAGGCTTACGACACCAGGGATTTCGTGGCGAACATGCGCGAGTTGGGCGCCGCTGCGCACGTCGCGCAGAACACGAGCAAGCGCCGCTCGGCGATCGACGGCCGGACCACCCGCCACAGTGGCTATGCCGTGTCCTTGCGCATCCGCAAACGGATTGAGGAGCTGTTCGGCTGGATCAAGGGAGCTGGCTTGCGCAAAACGCGTCATCGCGGCACGGCCCGCGTCGGTTGGATGTTCACCCTGACCGCTACCGCCTACAACCTGATCCGCCTGCCCAAGCTGCTGGCGGCATAATCACGCCCGAAATCCGCCTCAACGGCGGCTCTGGGCATCTCGGAGCGCGAAAAGGCGCTCCATTCTGGCAAAAACGGGCGTCGGAAACGCTATTTTCAAGCCTCAGCGGAGGCAAAAAGCCGGAATATGTTCGTTTTTCCGCGTCCTGTTAAACACAGTCATTCATATCAGCGGTGCACATATCCGTTACTGTCTCTAAGCGGTCTTGAACAAAAGTCCGCTTAGAGACAAATTCAGAAGTTCAAGAGTGTTCCAAAAGCGAGAGCTGAACCGGTGGAACACTGCCTGAGGGCAGGCGCGGACGCTCTCCTGCACTGCGGTCAGCTTCGCCCGTGGCCCTTCCCCGCCGCCGGTTCATTGTGTTCAACATCAGTTGGCGGTGAGCGCCGACCGTCCGGGAGTCAATATGGACTGGCACCGTCACGCAAGGGGCCGTGCCCTTGGCACCCTTCTTCCCTCCGGGATTGGAAGAAGGCGTCAGAAGCCGTGGAAGCGGGTGAAGTCGGCGACGGGGGCGCGCTCGGTCTCCAGGCGGTTTTCCGGCGCGTCGGGGTCGGCGTGGCCCAGCGCCATGCCGCTCAGCAGGATGTCGGTGTCCGGGATGGCGAGATGGCGGCGGACGATGCGGTGGTACGTGATGAAGGCGGCCTGCGGGCAGGTGTCCAGCCCGAAGCCCCGCGCCGCCACCATCACATTCTCCATGAACATGCCGACGTCGAGCCAGCTTCCCTGCTCCATCCGCCGGTCCATCGTGAAGAACAGCCCGACCGGAGCGCCGAAGAAGTCGTAGTTGCGGGCGTGCTGGTGGGCCATCGCCTCGCGGTCGCCCTTGGCGATGCCGAGCAGGCCGTAGAGGTCCCAGCCGATCTTCCGGCGCCGCGCCAGATAGGGCTCGAACCACTGGGTCGGGTAATAGGTGTATTCCGCCCCGGCCTGATCGTCCGCCGGGTCGAAATGGGCGGCGCGCAGCTCCGCCGACAGCGCCTCGCGCGCCGCACCGGCCACCGCATGGACTTTCCAGGGCTGGATGTTCGACCCGCTGGGCGCCCGGCTGGCGGCCTCAAGGATTTGCTCCACCACGGCGCGTGGCACCGGCTCGGCGGTGAAGGCGCGGACGCTGCGGCGGCTGCGCACGGCGTCCAACGCGGACAAGGGGCGGGGGGTGGGGTCTTCGGACGCCATGGGCGCGCTCCGCTGCGGACGGTGTCTCACGAACCCTGTCCGGGGAACGGCGGCCCTCTCAGGACCGAGAAGGACGGTCAGGCTGGCAGCAGGCGCTGCACCGCGTCAAGGAGCTGGTCCTCTTCGAACGGCTTTTCCAGGAAGGCGGTCACGCCGGCTTCCCGTGCGCGGGCGAAGGTCGCGGGATCGCCGCGCCCCGACACCATGATGACGGGCAGGCCGTGCAGGGTCGCGCCGAAACGCTCGATGAACTCCAGCCCGCTCATCACCGGCAGGTGCAGGTCGAGGACGAGGCAGCCCGACGGCTTGCCGTTGTACTGGTCCATGAAACTCTGGCACGACGCGTAGTCGCGCACTTCGAAGGCACAGGCTTCGAGCAGCGCCTTCATCGAGTCCCGCACCGGCTCGTCGTCGTCGACGATGTAGACGATGCTATCGCCCGGTTCGGCCAAGACTGCCTCCAGCATCGGAAATCACGCGGAATGACGCCCGTCGTCCGGGCGTTACAGGGAAGATAGAAGCCGACCGGCGGTGCCGGAATACGGAGTTCCCCTTATCGGGCGTGGTTTTGATGTGGATCAGTCGCCGCCGGGGCCGCCCGGCGGCCCGAATCACTCCCCTTTGGGGGTGATTCCGGCGGCCAGGGCCATGCGGACCAGCGAGGGCAGGCTGTCGGCGCGCATCTTCTCCATCACGCGGGCGCGGTGGATCTCGACCGTGCGCGGGCTGATGGACAGCTCGAAGGCGATGACCTTGTTCGACTTGCCCTCGACCAGCCATTGCAGCACGTCGCGTTCCCGCGGCGTCAGGCTGGACAGCCGCTCCAGCACCTCCGGAGAGACGGCGGGGGCAGTGGGGGCGGGGGCCGTCGCCTGGGCGGCCGGCGCGGCCGGGGGCGGAACGGCGCGGGCCAGGGCGGCCTTCACGCTGCCGATCAGGGCCTGCTCGTCGAAGGGCTTCTCCACGAAGTCGATGGCGCCGGCCTTCATGGCCCGCACCGCCAGGGGCACGTCGGCGTGGCCGGTCATGACGATCACCGGCAGGCCGCGCCCCTCCTGCACCAGACGCTCCTGCACGTCGAGCCCGCTCATCTGCGGCATCCGCACATCGACCAGCAGGCAGCCGGGCCGCGACGGCGCGTCCGAGTCCAGGAAGGCGAGGGGGAACTCGAAGCTCTCGACCCGGAACCCCTCGCATTCCAGCAGGATCACCACGGAATCGCGCACCGCCTCGTCGTCGTCCAGGACGAAGACCGTCATGTCCGACGGCGGGATATCGGGCAACAAGGGGAACTCAGGGCGCATCATCCTCTCCGGCAACCGGCACGGTGAAGGCAAAGGTGGCCCCTCCGTCGCCCGGTTCCAACCACAGGCGGCCGCCATGGGCCTCGATGATCGACCGGCAGATCGACAGGCCGAGCCCCATCCCCTTCTCCTTGGTGGTGACGAAGGGCTGGAAAAGCTGGGCCAGGACGGTCTCGTTGAGGCCGGGGCCGGTGTCGCGCACGGTGACGCGCATCAGCGCCGCCGACTCCGGGTCGGGGCCGGTGGCGACGGTCAATTCCCGAATCTCCAACTCGGCCATCGCCTCGATGGCGTTGCGGACGAGGTTGAGGACGACCTGCTGGATCTGGATCTTGTCGATCAGCACCGGCCGCTCGTCGCCGCTCATCTCCAGCCGGACATGGACGCCGCGCTCCTTGGCGCCGACCAGGGCGAGGGCGCTGGCCTCCTCCACGACCTTGCCGATGCTCTCCACCGTGTGTTCGGTCTGGCCCTTCTCGATGAAGTTGCGCAGGCGGCGGATGATCTGGCCGGCGCGGGCGGCCTGGGCGGTGGCCTTGTCCATCGTCTCCCGCGCCTTGTCCGCCCCGTCCGGACGGTCGAGCAGGCGCTTGACCGCCTTGGCGTAGTTGATGACGGCGGTCAGCGGCTGATTCAGCTCGTGCGCCAGGGTGGAGGCCATCTGGCCCATGGCGCTGACCCGGCTGACGTGCAGAAGCTCCGCCTGAAGTTCCTGCAGGCGCTTCTCGGTGGCCTGCCGCTCGGTCAGGTCGCGGATGAAGCCGGTGAAACAGCGGTGCCCGGCCAACCGCACCTCGCCCACCGCCAGTTCCATGGGAAAGACCGATCCATCGCGGCGCAGGCCGGAGACCACCCGCCCGATGCCGATGATCCGGCGCTCCCCGGTGGTCAGGTAATGGTCCATGTAGCGGTCGTGCTGCTCCCGGTAGGGGGAGGGCATCAGCAGGCTGACGTTCCGCCCCGTCACCTCGGCGGCGCTGTAGCCGAACAGCCGCTCCGCCGCTGGGCTGAAGGATTCGATCAGGCCGCGCTCGCTGATGACGATGATCGCCTCGGGCACGGTCTCCAGGATGGAGGTGAGGCGGGCCTCGCGCTCGCGCAGGGCGGTTTCGGCCCGCTTGCGCTCGCTGATGTCGCGGATGATGCCGATGTAGACCCCGTCGCCGCCGGCCTCCCGGCAGGCCTCGCCGACCGACAGCTCCATCGGGAAGGTCGTGCCGTCGCGGCGCAGGCCGGTGACCTCGCGCCCGATGCCGATGATCCGGCGCTCCCCGGTCCGGTGGTAGCGCTCCAGATAGCCGTCATGCTCCTCCCGGTAGGGCGGCGGCATCAGCATCTTGACGTTGTGGCCGATCACCTCGGCGGCCGTCCAGCCGAACAGCCGCTCGCAGGCCGGGTTGAAGGTCTGGATGCGCCCTTCGGCGTCGATGATGACGACTCCATCCGGCACCGTGTCCAGCATGGCCTGAAAGCGCAGCATGAGGTCCGGATTTCCCGTCCCGATATCGTCCGCCATCCCCGTCCCCAACGCCTCTTGTCCCTCGAACCGTTCTTGACCCAAGAGTAGTTGAGTTGATTTCTCGGTCAACCAGGATTGAGGCGGGGACTGGGGGTTGCGGGCGGGAAGATCGCTCCCCGCCCTTGCCGGACCGGCTGTTCACGCCGCCTGCTGGCCCTCCAGCGTGACCGCGCGGTCGTGCTGAAGCTGGGCCGCCACCTCCTCGGCGAGGCGGAAGGCCAGCGCCACGAGGTTGATGGTCGGGTGGTCGCACCCCATGCTGGGGAAGACCGAGCTGCCGCCGATGTAGAGGTTGTGCATCCCGTGCACCTTGCAGCGCGCGTCCACCACGCCCTGCTTCGGGTCGTCGTGCATGCGGGTGGTGCCCATATGGTGCCAGCACCAGGAGATGCGCTCCGCCCAGGCGCGCTCGGCGGCCTCCTGCGGGTCGGCCTCGGTCACCGTGATCAGGCCGTTGCGGGTCAGCTCCGTCCGCACCAGTTCGTTGGTGCGCAGGAAGTTGTCGCGGTCCTGCTCGGTCAGGCGCCACACCGTGTCGGCCCGGTTGAGGCCCAGCGCGTCGCGCTCCGCCGCCAGGGTCACGCGGCTGTCGGGATTGGGCACCGGCTCGACGATGGTCTCCAGCAGGAAGCTGCGCGTCACCCAGGCCGGGTTCACCACATTGTCGAACATCGCGTAAGCGAGATTCGGCAGATGCAGCGCGATCTGCGGCACCGCCTCGCGCAGCAGGGCCTTGAGGTCGCCCTCGGCGTGGCCGAACTTGCGGCGGTCGGACATCAGCATGCGCAGGTCGTGCAGCGCCCGCACCCCGGCGGTCGCCTCGCCATGATACTGCGCCACCAGATAGCTGCGCGAGTTCATCAGCCCCAGCCGGCGCTGCGTCTCCACCGTCGGCGACAGGGAGGCGGAGACGGGAAGGTGCTTGGCGTTCAGCCGACGGCGCGACAGGGTCAGCGTCATGTCGTAGAGGCGGCGGTGCCGCGCCTGGTCGGTCAGGCGGACGGAGCCGGCCTTGATCCGCGGGTGGTCGGTGAAGTAGCGGCCGACCAGATCGTGGCCGTTGCCCAGACCGGCGCTCTGCACCCGGTTGGACAGCAGCAGCAGGCGGGCGTTCTCGATGCCGCCGCAGCACAGGACGAACTGCCGCGCGGTGACCGTGAAGCGGGCGCCGCTGAGCGCGGCGCAGCGCACCCGCTCGACCACCGTGGCGGAGTCGTTGGTCTCGAACTCGGTGACGTTGGCGTTCAGGTAGCAGGCGATGTTCGCGGCCTGGACGATCTCGTCGACGGAGGTCACGCCGACGCGCGGCTGGTCGCTGATCTGGGCGATCCGGTTCTCCAGGGCGCCGCCCTCGACCGGCATCAGCTCGATCCCGTCGGGCGCCAGGGTCTGTTCCCAATGGCCGTTGTCGTAGATGTTCGACGGCAGGTTCAGGTGGCTGTGGGCGCGGGCGTAGTAGGGAGCCAGGGTCTCCGGCCCGAAGGGCCAGCCGCTGTTCGGCACCCAGGGCCGCGCCTCCATGTCGATCGGCTCGAAGGGCCGGCAGAAGCCGCCCCAGCAGTTGGTGCTGCCGCCGAAATAGCGGCTGCGCGCGGTGGACAGCCGCTCGTAGGGCAGGCCGAGATTCTCCCCGGCGTAGAGCGACTGGGTGTGGCCGTCGGGGTCGAGCCCGCCGCTTTCCAGAAGGACGATCTTCCAGCGTGAGCCGGCCAAGGCACGGGCTATGGCGAGCCCGGCGGCGCCGGCGCCGACGATGCAGAGGTCCGCGTCAAGGTTGGTGCCCGAGGACACCGAGCGAGCATCGAGGATCATGCTGCGCCTGCTTTTCTTTGGGGTTGAACGCACGGGACTCAGATAAATCCCAAGTTCCCCATGCCGTTACTGAAATTGCGGGCTAGCCCGTCCAGCGGGATAGCCCCGGCGCCATCCCCATCCCCGGCAATCGCGCGGATTTTACCCCTTTTTTCAAAGGACTGGCCGCCTCCCTCCCGCACCACCTCCGATGCGGAGTCCAAAGAGGTAGCCCGGCCTTTCTCCGGATTAAAAATTCGGCGGAGTGCCCCCCAACGCCTGGAGCAGGGATACGGCGGCGAGCAGGCGGCTCTGCCGCACCGACAGGGCGCTTTCCTCGTCCGACAGGGCGGCGGTCTGGGCGGTCAGGACGCTGCTGTAGGGCAGGGTGCCGGCCCGGTACTGGTTCAGGGTCAGCCGCTCCGCCTCGCGCGCCAGCCGCACCGCGTCGTCCTGGACGGCGGCCTGCTGGGCCAGGATGCGCTGGGCGGCGAGCTGGTCCTCGACCTCCTGGAAGGCGGTCAGCACGGTCTGGCGGTACTGCGCCACGCTCTGGTCGAAGACGGCGCGGCGCAGCTCCACCTCGGTCGTCCGCGTGCCGCCGTCGAACAGGGTCTGGGCGACCTGCGCCCCGACCGCCCAGATTGCCGTCGGCGCCTGAAGGAGCTTGGGCAGGATCGTCGCGCTGTTGGTGAGGGAGCCGGACAGCACCACGTCCGGGTACCAAGCCGACTCCGCGATGCCGATCTGGGCGTTGGCCTGGGCCATCTGCCGTTCCGCCGCCGCGATGTCCGGCCGGCGCTCCAGAAGGGCGGAGGGCACGCCGGGCGGGATCGCCGGAACGGCGGCAGTCAGCGGCGCCGGGGCCAGCGTGAAGGCGGCCGGAGCCTGCCCGACCAGAACCGCCATGGCGTGCTCGAACTGGGCGCGCTGCACCCCCAGCGCCACGAGCTGCGACTCGGTGGAGCGGACTTGGGTCTCGGCCGTGAAGACGTCGGCCAGCGTCGCCGTGCCCACGGCGTGGCGGTTGCGGGCGATCTCCAGCGACTGGCGGTAGGCGGCGATGGCTCGCTCCAGCAGCGCCTTGCGCTCGTCCGCCACGCGGAACTGGACGTAGGCGGTGGCGAGCTGCGCCTGCGCCGACAGGCGGGCGGCGGCGAGGTCGGCGGCGCTGGCCTGGAGATTGGCGTCGTTGCTTTCCACCGACCGGCGGATGCGGCCCCAGAGGTCCGGCGCCCAGCTCGCCCCCAGCCCGGCGTCGTAGGTGGTCACCGGCGTGCCGCTCCGGCTGACGCCGGTGCCGGAAACACTGCGGTTGCCCGACCCGACGGTTCCCGCCCGATCGGCGCCGCCGCTGACCGACAGGATGGGGAAAAAGGAGGAGCGGGCCTGATCCGACAGCGCCTTCGCCTGCCGGTAGGCGGCCTCCGCCGCCTTCAGGCTCTGGTTGTCGACCTCCACCCGGCGCATCAGCCCGTCCAGCACCGGATCGTTGAAGACGGTCCACCAGGGCCCGGCCTCCGCCTGTCCGGGGGCGGCAGGGCGCCAGCCGTCGTCGCGCGGGACGGGAGGAGCTGCGAAGGCCACGGGGGTGATGCCGCCCTCTTTGTAGGCCGGCGGCACGGCGGCGGAGGGCCGCTCGTAATCCGGTCCCACCGCGCAGGCCGACAACAGCGTGAGGGCGCCGAGCGCCGTGCCCAGGAGACGGGCGCGCCGCCCGAAGATCGTCGTCATGTCAGGTCCATCCAGAGGACAAATCCCCTCTCCCCTCTGGGGAGAGGGTTAGGGTGAGGGGGCTGCGCTTTTGTCGGGCATACCGATATGCGAACCCCCCTCACCGCCCGCTTCGCGGGCATCCTCTCCCCAGAGGGGAGAGGGTTATTATGGCCGAAAGCGTCCATCATGCCGCGACACCCGCCTCGGGGCGCCGCCAGCGCCGGCGGCACCACAGCCGAAAGCGGTCGAGGTACAGGTAGGTGACCGGGGTCGTGTAGAGGGTCAGCATCTGGCTGACCACCAGACCGCCGACGATGGCGATGCCCAGCGGCTGGCGCAGCTCCGCCCCGTCGCCGGAGCCCAGCGCCAGCGGCAGGGCGCCCAGCAGGGCGGCGACCGTGGTCATCATGATCGGGCGGAAGCGCAGCAGGCAGGCGCGGTGGATCGCGGTGCGCGGGTCCAGCCCCTCGCTCCGTTCCGCCTCCAGCGCCACATCGATCATCATGATCGCGTTCTTCTTGACGATGCCGATCAGCAGGATCACGCCGATCAGCGCGATGATGCTCAGCTCCTTGTCCAGCGCCATCAGCGCGAGCAGCGCCCCCACCCCGGCGGAAGGCAGGGTGGACAGGATGGTCAGCGGGTGGATGTAGCTCTCGTAGAGCACGCCCAGCACGATGTAGACGGCCAGAAGCGCCGCCAGGATCAGCACCGGCTGGTCGCCGATCGACTGCTGGAACACCCGCGCGGTGCCCTGGAAGCTGCCCTGGATGGTGGTCGGCACGCCGATCCGGTCCATGGTGTGGCGGATGACGGCCAGCCCCTCGCCCAGCGAGACGCCGGGGGCGAGGTTGAAGGAGAGGGTGGTGGCGACGAACGGCCCCTGGTGGTTCACCGACAGCGGCGTGTTCTCCAGCGAGACGCGGGCGATGGCCGAGAGCGGCACCATCGTCTCCACGCCGGTGCTGAGCGCCGACCCGGTCGAGGCGGCGGTGCGGCCGGTGGCGGCGATCTGGTTGATGCGCTGGTTGCGCGCGGCCTCGGTGTCGGCGGTGGCGGCGCCGGCAATCGCGCTGGTCGCCTGCGTCCCGCTGACCGCCCCGCCGGATTTGCTGATGAGGATGTCCTTCATCATCTCCGGGTCCTCGCGATACTGGGGGGCGACCTCCATGATCACGCGGTACTGGTTCAGCGGGTTGTAGATGGTCGAGGCGGAGCGCTGGCCGAAGGCGTCGTAGAGCGTGTTGTTGATCTGGTTGAAGGACAGGCCCAGCCGCGCCGCGGCGTCGCGGTCCACCGTCACCTCCAGCGCCAGCCCGCGCTGCTGCTGGTCGGAGTTCACCTCCGTCAGCTCCGGCACCTGTTGAAGCGCCTGGGTCAGGCGGGGCGCCCAGGTCTGCAGCTCGTCCAGCGTGTCGCCCTGGAGCGTGAACTGGTAGTTGGCGTTGGACTGCCGCGCGCCCGCCCGCAAATCCTGCATGACCGACAGGTACAGGTTGGCGCCGGGGACCTGGGTGAGTTGGGTGCGCAGCCGGGCGATCACCGCGTCGGCGGTGACGTCGCGCTGCGCCAGCGGCTTCAGCGACACGGCCATGAAGCCGCTGTTGGTCCGGCTGCCGCCGGTGTAGCCGACCACCGTGTCCACCGCCGGGTCGGCCTGCACCAGCGCCACGAAGCGCTCCATCTTTTCCTTCATCAGCGTGAAGGAGGTGCTCTGGTCCGCCACGACGAAGCCGATCAGCCGACCGGTGTCCTGCTGCGGGAAGAAGCCCTTGGGGATGATCGTGAAGAGATGGACGCTGAGCGCCACCGTCGCCGCGAAGACCACCATGGTCAGCAGGCTGTTGTCGAGCGCCGCCGTCAGCGTGCGGTCGTAGAGGCGCAGTGTGCCGCCGCCGATCCAGGCACCAACCCGGCGCAGGGTGGCCACAATGCGGCCCGGCTCCCTGGCCTTGCGCGGCTCGCGCAGCAGGACGGCGCACATCATCGGCGTGGTGGTCAGGCTGATGACCATCGAGACCAGGATGGCGATGGATAGGGTCAGGGCGAATTCGCGGAACAGCCGTCCGACGATGCCGCCCATCAGCAGGATCGGGATGAAGACGGCGACCAGCGACACGCTCATCGACAGGACGGTGAAGCCGACCTCCCGCGCGCCGCGCAGCGCCGCCTGGGTGCGGGACATCCCGTTCTCGATGTGGCGGGCGATGTTCTCCAGCACGACGATGGCGTCGTCCACCACGAAGCCGGTGGCGATGGTCAGCGCCATCAGCGACAGGTTGTTCAGGCTGTAGCCGAGCAGATACATGGCGCCGAAGGTGGCGACCAGCGACACCGGCACCACCACGCTGGGGATCAGCGCCGCCCGCGCGTTGCGCAGGAACAGGAACACCACCATCACCACCAGCGCGACGGCGATGATCAGCGTGTGCTCCACCTCGGCCAGCGAGGCGCGGATGGTCGTGGTGCGGTCGCTGGAGACCGACAGGTCGATGTCGGCGGGGATGGAGGCGCGAAGCTCCGGCAGCATGGCCTTCACCCGGTCCACCGTCTCGATGATGTTGGCCGCCGGTTGGCGGTTCAGCATCAGCAGGACCGACGGCTTGCCGTTGGTGATGCCGGCGTTGCGCAGATCCTCCACGCTGTCCGACACCTCGGCCACGTCCGACAGGCGGACCGCCGCCCCGTTGCGGTAGGCGATGACCAGCGACCGGTATTCCTCCGCCTTGCGGGCCTGATCGTTGGTGTAGATCTGGAAGCGCAGCTCCCCGTCCTCGACGGCGCCCTTGGGGGCGTTGGCGTTGGCCGACGCGATGGCGGCGCGCACGTCCTCCAGCCCGATGCCGTACTGGAACAGGGCGTGCGGGTTCAGCTCCACCCGCACGGCGGGCAGCGAGCTGCCGCCGATGCTGACCTGCCCGATGCCCTCGACCTGCGACAGCTTCTGCTGGAGCACGGTCGCCGCGGAGTCGTAAAGCTGCCCCTGGCTGAGCGTCGCCGAGGTCATGGTCAGGATCATGATCGGGGCGTCGGCGGGGTTGACCTTGCGGTAGGTCGGGTTGCTGCGCAGGCTGGACGGCAGGTCGGCGCGGGCGGCGTTGATGGCGGCCTGCACCTCCCGCCCCGCGCCGTCGATGTCGCGGTTCAGCCCGAACTGCAGCGTGATGCGCGTCGATCCGGCGGAGCTGGAGGAGGTCATCTCCGTCACGTCGGCGATCTGCGCCAGATGCCGCTCCAGCGGTGTGGCGACGCTGGCCGCCATCGTCTCCGGGCTGGCGCCGGGCATCGAGGCGGTGACCGAGATGGTCGGGAAATCCACCTGCGGCAGCGGCGACACCGGCAACCCGACGAAGCCCAGCGCCCCGGCCAGCGCCAGCCCAAGCGTCAGCAGGGTCGTCGCCACCGGCCGCCGGATGAAGGGCGCCGACAGGTTGGCCGCCCAGCTCATCGCGCGGCCCCTTCCGCCTGCCCGCCGGGACGCCCGCGCAAGCGCGCGGCCAGCCGGTCAAAGGCCAGATAGATCACCGGCGTGGTGTAGAGGGTGAGAAGCTGGCTGAGGATCAGCCCGCCGACGATGGACACGCCCATCGGCTGGCGCAGCTCCGACCCCGTGCCGGTGCCGAGCATCAGCGGCAGGGCGCCGAGCAGCGCCGCCATGGTCGTCATCAGGATCGGGCGGAAGCGCAGCAGGCAGGCCTGATAGATCGCCTCGCGCGGCGGCTTGCCCTCCTCCCGCTCGGCGTCGAGCGCGAAGTCGATCATCATGATCGCGTTCTTCTTCACGATGCCGATCAGCAGGATGATGCCGATGATGGCGATGATGTCCAGATCGTGCCCGGCCAGCATCAGCGCGATCAGCGCCCCCACCCCCGCCGAGGGCAGGGTGGAGAGGATCGTGATCGGGTGGATGTAGCTCTCGTAGAGGACGCCCAGCACGATGTACATCGTGACGATGGCGGCCAGGATCAGCAGGAGCTGGTTGCCCAGCGACGCCTGGAAGGCCAGGGCCGCGCCCTGGAAGCGGGTCAGCACGCTGGCCGGCAGGCCGAGCTCCTGCTCCGCCGCCTCGATCGCCTTGACCGCGGCCCCCAGCGACACCCCCGGCGCCAGGTTGAAGGAGACGGTGACCGCCGGGAACTGCCCGAAATGGTTGATCTGGAGCGGCGCGTTGCGCACCTCCATCCGCGCGAAGGCGGCAAGCGGCACCTGCCCGCCGCCCGCCGAGGGCAGATGGATGGAGGTCAGCAGCTGGTCCACCGTCATGCGGTCGGGGTCGGCCTCCAGTATCACGCGGAACTGGTTGGCCTGGGTGAAGATGGTGGAGACGATGCGCTGGCCGAAGGAGTCGTAGAGCGCGTTGTCGATGGCCGCCGTGGTGACGCCGTAGCGCGCGGCGGTGTCGCGGTCGATGGTGATGGCGGCCGACAGTCCCTTCTCCTGAAGGTTGCTGGTGACGTCGGTGATCTCCGGCACCGCGGCCAGCCGGTCGATCAGTTTCGGCGCCCAGACGCGCAGCTCCTCGGGGTTGGCGTCCTCGAGGACGAACTGGTACTGGGTGCGGCTGACCGTGGCGTCGATGGTCAGGTCCTGCACCGGCTGCATGAACAGCTCGATTCCGGGGACGGCGGCGGTGTTCTGGCGGATGCGGCGGATGATGTCGGCCACAGGGTCCGTCCGCTGCTCCTTCGGCTTCAGGTTGATGAGGAGGCGCCCGCTGTTCATGGTGGTGTTGCTGCCGTCCACCCCGATGAAAGAGGACAGGCTGACCACGTCGGGGTCCTTCAGCACCTCCACCGCCAGCGCCCGCTGCCGCTCCGCCATGGCAGCGTAGGAGACGGACTGGGTGGCCTCCGTCACACCCTGGATCAGGCCGGTGTCCTGGGCCGGGAAGAACCCCTTGGGGATGGCGGTGTAGAGCACCACCGTCAGCGCCAGCGTGCCCACGGCGACCAGCAGCGTCGCCCCCTGGCGGTCCAGCACCCAGCGCAGCGTGCGGGCGTAGCCGGCGATCACCGCGTCGAACCACGCTTCGCTGCGCCGCGCGATGGCGGACATCGCGCGCGGCTCACGGTGGCGCAGCAGCTTGGCGCAGAGCATCGGCACCAGCGTCAGCGAGACGACGGCGGAGATCAGGATGGTGACGGCCAGCGTGATGGCGAACTCGCGGAACAGCCGGCCCACCACGTCGCCCATGAACAGCAGCGGGATCAGCACCGCGATCAGCGAGACGGTCAGCGACACGATGGTGAAGCCGATCTGCTTCGACCCCTTCAGCGCGGCCTGGAGCGGCGGCTCGCCGCGCTCCACATGGCGGGCGATGTTCTCGATCATCACGATGGCGTCGTCGACGACGAAGCCGGTCGCGACGGTCAGCGCCATCAAGGACAGGTTGTTCAGGCTGAAGCCCGCCAGATACATCACCGCGAAGGTGCCGACCAGCGACAGCGGCACCGACAGGCTGGGGATGATCGTCGCCGGGATGTTGCGCAGGAACAGGAAGATCACCAGGACGACCAGCCCCATGGCCACCATCATCTCCATCTGCACGTCCTCGACGGAGGCGCGGATGGTCACGGTGCGGTCGGTCAGCACGGCGACATCGACCGAGCCGGGCAGGGCGGCGGTCAGGTTGGGCAGCATCTCCTTCACCCGGTCCACCACCTCGATCACGTTGGCGCCGGGCTGGCGCTGGATGTTCAGGAGGATGGCCGGCGTGTCGTTCATCCAGGCGCCCAGCCGGGTGTTCTCGGCGCTGTCCAGCACCTCGGCCACGTCGGACAGGCGCACCGGGGCGCCGCTGCGGTAGGCGACGACGAGGTCCTTGTACTCGTCGGCCCGGCGGAGCTGGTCGTTGGCGTTGATGGTGTAGTTGCGGGTCGGCCCGTCGATGGTGCCCTTGGGCGAGTTGACGTTGGCCGTGTTGATGGTGCTGCGCAGGTCGTCGATGTTCAGGCCGTAGGCGGCCAGCGCCTGGACGTTGGCGCGGATGCGCACCGCCGGCCGATGCCCGCCGCTGAGGCTGACCAGACCGACGCCGGGAAGCTGCGACAGCTTCTGCGCGAAGCGGCTGTCGGCGAGGTCCTGAACCTGGGTCAGCGGCAGCGTCTTGGAGGTCAGGGCGAGCGTCAGGATCGGCGCGTCGGCCGGGTTGACCTTGGCGTAGATCGGCGGGGCGGGCAGGTCGGAGGGCAGCAGGTTCCCGGCGGCGTTGATGGCCGCCTGCACCTCCTGCTCCGCGATGTCGATGCTGAGGTCCAGCCCGAACTGGAGCGTGATGACCGACGCCCCGGCGGCGCTGACCGAGGACATCTGGACCAGCCCCGGCATCTGGCCGAGCTGGCGCTCCAGCGGGGCGGTGACCGAGGAGGTCATCACCTCCGGGCTGGCGCCGGGGAAGAAGGTCTGGACCTGGATCGTCGGGTATTCCACCGCCGGCAGCGCCGACAGCGGCAGGAAGCGATAGGACACCGCCCCCACCAGCAGGATCGCCAGCATCAGCAGCGAGGTGGCGACCGGGCGGACGACGAAGGGGTGGGAGATGTTCATGGCCGGAGTTCGCGGTGGCGCGCGTTACGACGCGTTGCGCTGGGGACGGCGCTGCGGGCGCGGCCCCTCGCTGGACGGGGCGGGGGCCGGCGGGGCCGCGCCGTCGGTCGCCGCGACCTTGGCGCCCTCGCGCAGCCGGTCGGCGCCCTGGACCACCACCGTCTCGCCGGGCTGCACGCCCTCTGTGATGACGGTCTTCGCCCCGTCGCTGGCGCCCAGCGTCACCGGCCGGACCGAGGCGGTGCTGTCGGCGCCGTTCACCACGTAGACGTAGGTGCCGGGCGCCCCGCGCTGCACCGCCGCCACCGGCACCATCGGAACGCCGGCCAGCGTGTCCACCAGAAGCTGGACGTTGACGAACTGGTTGGGGAACAGCGACTGGTCGGCGTTGTCGAACTGGGCGCGCAGCTTCACCGTGCCGGTGGTCACGTCGATCTGGTTGTCCACCGTCGTCAGCGTGCCGGTCGCCAGCACGCGGTCGCGCGTCCGGTCGTAGGCAGTGACCGGAAGCTGCGCCCCGTCGCGCAGCCGCGCCATGATCGCCGGGATGTTGTCCTCCGGCAGGGTGAACAGGACGGAGATCGGCTGCACCTGGGTGATGACGACGATGCCGCCGGCCTCGCCCGCGGTGACGTAGTTGCCGGGATCGACCAGCCGCAGCCCGGCGCGGCCGGAAACGGGGGCGGTGATGCGGGTGTAGGACAGGTTCAGCTTGGCGTTCTCCACCGCCACCTGATCGGCCTTCACCGTGCCCTCATACTGCTGGACCAGCGATTCCTGGGTGTCGCGCTGCTGCTTGGCGATGGAATCCTGCTTGACCAGCAGGCGGTAGCGCTCCAGGTCCAGCCGGGCGTTCTTCAGCAGCGCCTGGTCGCGCAGAAGCTGGGCCTCCGCCTGCTCGACGGCGAGCTGGAAGGGGCGCGGGTCGACCTCCGCCAGGAAATCGCCCTTCTGGACGGCCTGCCCCTCGGTGAAGGCGACCTGGGTGAGCTGGCCGCCGACCTGCGGGCGCACCGTGACGGTGGCGAGCGACGAGACGGTGCCCAGCCCGTTCAGCCGGATCGGCATGTCGCCCTTCTCGACCGTCGCGGTCACCACCGGCGCGGCGGTCGGCATGCCGGGCCGGAAGCCGCCGGGGCCGCCGCGCGCCGCCGTCTCCGGCGCCGGGCGGAAGGCGAACCACCAGACCCCGCCGCCGATCAGCGCCAGCACGACCAGCCACGCCAGCACCCGGCCCAGGATCGAGCGGCGCTTGGCCGTGTCGGTCCGCTGGACCTCGGGCTCCGTCCGGTCCCGGCGGGCTTCCGGCGCTGCCGTGGCGGAACGGTCCGACCCGGGCGCGGGCGGCGGTTTGAGGGGCGTGTCCAAATCCATCGGGTCCTTCATCGCCTGCGGGCGTCGTCGGGAAAGTCGCGTCGGGAGGGGTGCCGATGGCCCAGCCCCCATCCCGGCGGGACGCTATCACGGCGCCGCGCGCAGAATATGTCCAGAAGGGATTAGATTTGTAACGCTCGGTAACAGCGTCGAGGGGCGGCGAAAGCGTGTCTTCTGCCGGGGCACGGAACGCGGCATTCTGACCCGGCCCAGGGAAACGGAGAGAGAGAGAGGCCCGATGCCCGCGCGTCGCAATGGATTGCGGATTGTCCTCATGACGGCGGCATTGGTCGGCGGCACCGCCCTTGCCGCCGAACCCTCCGGCCCCTCCTTCTCCTGCGCCAGGGTGGAACCGGGCGGCATCGAGCGCATGATCTGCACGGACCCTGCCCTGTCAGCGCTCGACCGCAAGCTGGCGGGCGTCTATGGCGAGGCGGCGCGCAAGGTGAAGAACGAGCACCCCCCTTCCCTGAAGGCGGAGCAGCGCGGCTGGATCAAGGGCCGGAACGACTGTTGGAAGGCGGACGACCGCCGCGCCTGCGTGGAGGAACAGTACCGCCTGCGCATCGCCGAGCTTCAGGCGAAACACCGGCTGGTGCCCGCCATCGGTCCGGTCCGCTTCGCCTGCGACGGGCAGGCGGCCAACGCGCTGACCGCCACCTTCTTCGAGACCGACCCGCCGACGATGATCGCCGAGCGCGGCGACGCCGTGTCGCTGATGATCGGACAGCCGGCGGCCTCCGGCGCCCGCTACCAGGGCCGCAACGAGAGCTTTTGGGAGCATCAGGGAGAAGCGCGGGTGACCTGGGGCTACGGCGCTCCGGAGATGACCTGCCGGAAGGCGCCATAGCCCCGCGTACCGGAGTCCCTTACCCGCGCACCGCGATCCGGGCGAGGACGGCGCAGGCTCCCGGTCCGGTCTCCAGCGTGGCGGCGGCGTCCAGACGAGCACTCCAGCCCGGCGACACCCGCGCCACGCTGTCGCCGCTGCGCAGGATCACCTCGCCGTCCAGCGCGTGGACCAGCGCCACGCCGCCGGCGGGAATGTCGGCGACCGTGTCGGCCGGCAGGATGTCGAGCCGGGCGTCGGCCCGCTCGCGGTCGAAGATCAGGTTGAAGTCGCGGATCGGCCCGTCCAGCAGGGCGCAATCCACCACGGCGTCGCCGGAGAAACGGAAGGGGTCGGCGCGGTTGGTCACGGTCGCCGGCACGCCGTCCACGGTCAGCCGCATGCCGGCGCCCTCGACCACGGCGATCAGCCGCTCGTAGCCGGTGAAGGCCGAGAAGGGACCGGCCTCCGCCACGTCGGCGATGCTGACCCGCCAGAGGAAGCGGCCGGCGGCGCCGGGCAGCTCCTGGAGGGCGATTTCGGTGGTCGTGCCGCCGCCGTTCTTCCAGGGCATGCGGCGGTAGCGGGCGGGGTCGAGAAGAGAAACAGCCATAAGAATCCTCACGGAACGGGGGAGGGCGTCCGGCCCGGTCCCCCGTCCCTTGTCCTCGTCAGTGTGTCGGCGGCGCCGATGGGCGGTGCCGTCAGGCGTCCCCGAGCGACTGGGTCAGGCCCCGGTGCTTGAGAAGCGCCTCGATGCGCGGCTCGCGTCCGCGGAAGGCGGTGTAGAGCTCCATCGGGTCGCGGGTATCGCCCGACGAATAGATCGTCTTCAGCTTCGCCGCAAGGTCGGGATCGAAGGGGTTGCCCGCCTCCAGGAACGCCTCGAACCCGTCGGCGTCGAGCACCTCGGCCCACAGATAGGCGTAATAGCTGGCGGCGTAGCCGCTGCCGGCGAACAGATGCTGGAAATGGGTCGGGCGGTGGCGCACGGCGATCTCCGCCGGCATGCCGATCTTGTCCAGCACCGACCGCTCGAAGGCGGCGACATCCGTGTCGGCGGCGTCGCTGCGGGTGTGGAATTCCAGGTCGAGCAGCGCCGCCGCGGTGTATTCGACCGTGCCGAAGCCCTGGTTGAAGTTGCGGGCGGCGAGCAGGCGGCGCAGCAAGTCCTGCGGGATCGGCTCCCCGGTCTGGTGATGGCGGGCGTAGGTGGACAGCGTTTCCGGAACCGCCAGCCAGTGCTCGTAGATTTGCGAGGGCAGCTCCACGAAGTCGCGGCGGACCGAGGTGCCGGACTGGCTCGGGTAGCGGACGTTGCTGAGGCAGCCGTGCAGGAAATGGCCGAACTCGTGGAACAGCGTCTCGGCGTCGTCGAAGCTGAGCAGCGTCGGCTCACCCTTCGAGAAGTTGTTGTTGTTGACGATGATCGGCGACACCGCCCCGTCGAAACTCTCCTGGTCGCGGTAGCTGCTCATCCAGGCGCCGGAGCGCTTGGACGGTCGGGCGAAATTGTCGTGCAGGAAGATGCCGACATGCCGCCCGTCCTTTTCCGTCACCTCGTAGACGCGGACGTCCGGGTGGTAGACCGGCAGGTCGGGCCGCTCGGTGAAGGTCAGCCCGAACAAACGGCCCGCGGTGTCGAAGGCCGCGCGCACCATGTTCTCCAGCACGAAGTAGGGCTTCACTTCCGCTTCGTCGATGTCGTACTTGGCCTGCCGCACCTTCTCCGCGTAATAGCGCCAGTCCCAGGGGGCGATCGGCTCGTTCATGCCCTCCGCGCGGGCGCAGTCCTGAAGCTCCGCGCGCTCGGCGGCGGCCTTCTCCTTGGCCGGTCCCCAGACCTGCAGCAGCAGCCGTTCGACGGCGGAGGTGTCCTTCGCCATGCTGTCGTCCAGCTTGAAGTCGGCGTAGCTGGCGTAGCCCATCAGCTTGGCCTGCTCGGTGCGCAGCGCGACGATCTCCCGGATCAGCGGGCGGTTGTCGTGCTCGCCCTCATGCTCGCCGCGGCGGATCCAGGCCTCGTAGGCCACCTGACGCAGGTCGCGGCGGGCCGAGAAGGTCAGGAACGGCTCGACCGAGGAGCGGGCGAGCGTGATGACGTACTTGCCCTCCTGCCCGCGCTCCCTGGCGGCCTGGGCGGCGGCGTTGCGCGCGAAGTCGGGCAGGCCGGCGAGGTCGCTCTCCTCCAGGACGAGCTGCCAATCCTTCTCGTCGTGCAGCACGTTCTGGCCGAACAGCGTGTGCAGGGTCGCCAGCCGCTCGGTGATCGCGGTCATCCGCGCCTTGGCGTCCGGCGGCAGCAGCGCGCCGCTGCGCACGAATCCCAGATGCTGGCGTTCCAGCAGGCGAAGCTGGTCGGGGGCGAGGTCCAGCGTCGCACGGCGCTCGTACAGGTCGGCGACGCGGGCGAACAGCGCCGGGTCCAGCGCAATGCGCATGGAATGCTGGGCGAATTTCGGCGCGTAGTCGCGGGCGATGGTCTCCAGCGCGTCGGTGGTGTTGCTGGAGTTCAGGTTCCAGAACACGCCGCCGACCCGGTTCAGGAAGCGCCCGCCGCGCTCCATCGCTTCGATGGTGTTGGCGAAGGTGGGGGCGTCGGGGTTTCCGGTGATCGCCGCGATCTCCGCGATGCTCTCCGCCATGCCATGGTCGAAGGCGGGCGGAAAATGCTCGGCCTGGATGCGGTCGAAGGGCGGCAGGCCGAAGGGCGTGGTCCAGGTTTCGAAGAACGGGTTGCTCATCAAGGCCCCTTGCTGACCGGAAACGGAAGACATGCAAGGACATGGTGCCGCAACCGGCCCGCCGCCACAACACGCCGGTCGCCACGGGGCTTTTGATAATCCCTCTCCCGTCCCCGGAGAGGGGGGAAGCCCAAAAAATAGGACAATAAGCCTTTAAACCCACACCCAAACGACATTGATCCGGTACCATATCCAACCGAGACATAAAAAGGCTTCAAATCTCCCCTAAAGTTTGTTAGCCTCTTGTCAGTGGCGGCCAGGAATTGCTCTCTTGAACGCGCTTCAGGAGCGCCATTTCGTGTGCCAATTTCCCTACAACCCCAGTCTGTTTCAGAGGTGACATCGGTATGCATGCATAGATAAATCTGTTTTCTTGTTCATATGGCCTTCAATTTCATGAGTCTTCGCTGTTTTTGCGTTTTCTCATGTAGCTTTACTTTCCCTGTGGTTGGCGGGAGGCAGTCGCGACGCGGCTGTCGAAATTGCTGGCGTGCGGACGAAAGTCCTTGCCTTGCGTGCCTCTCCACCCCGGCACGCCCCTGCTTCCCCCTGCTTCCAATGAAGGCTGCAAGACGGACCGGTCCCGTTCGGGCTCCGGAACCACACGCATTTTGCCAAGAGCGGAGGCATCAGCGGATGACCGCGAAAATTGCCGTAAACGGCGTCACCCGGATTTTCGGGCGCCACCCACGTCAGGCGCTCGACCTGCTGAAGGCAGGTCTTTCCAAGGAAGAGATCTTTAAAAGAACCGGCCAGACCGTCGGCGTCCTCGACGCCAGCTTCGAGGTCGAGGCCGGTGAAATCTTCGTCATCATGGGCCTGTCGGGCTCCGGCAAATCGACGCTGGTGCGCATGCTCAACCGGCTGATCGACCCGACCGCGGGCGAGATCCGGATCGACGGGCGGGACATCACCAAGCTGTCGCGCGCCGAACTGACCGAGCTGCGGCGGCGCGACCTCGGCATGGTGTTCCAGTCCTTCGCCCTGCTGCCGCACCTGCGGGTGTGGGAGAACGCCGCCTTCGGGCTGGAGATCGCCGGGGAAAGCCTGAAGGCGCGGCGCGACAAGGCGCAGCAGGCGCTGGACGCGGTCGGCCTCGGCGCCTACGCGGAAAGCTACCCGCGGGAGCTGTCGGGCGGCATGCAGCAGCGCGTCGGCCTGGCCCGCGCGCTCGCCAACGAGCCGTCCGTCCTGCTGATGGACGAAGCCTTCTCGGCCCTCGATCCGTTGATCCGGACGGAGATGCAGGACGAGCTGCTGCGCCTTCAGGCCGAACGGCAGCGCACCATCGTCTTCATCAGCCACGACCTGGACGAGGCGATCCGCATCGGCGACCGGCTGGCCATCATGGAAGGCGGCCAGATCATCCAGGTCGGGCGCCCGGACGAGATCCTGAAGCAGCCGGCCAACGACTACGTCCGCTCCTTCTTCCGCAACATCGACGTCACCAAGATCCTGACGGCGGGCGACATCGCCCGGCGCGATCAGGTGACGCTGATCCGCCACACCGGCGAGGGCCCGCGCGCCGCCGTCCGCCAGCTGCGCGAGCGCGACCGCGAGTTCGGCTATGTCCAGGACGGGCGACGCCGCTTCCAGGGCGTGGTGTCGGTCGAGACCCTGGTCGCCGCCATCGAGCGGCACAACGGCTCCGCCACGCTGGACGAAGCGCTGCTTCCGGGCATCGAGCCGCTTCCCGTCGACCTGCCAATGGACGAGGTGCTGCCGCGCATCGCGTCCGCCCCGTGCCCGCTGCCGGTGGTGGACGGGCAGGGCGCCTATGTCGGGGCGATCTCCAAGACCGCCTATCTGGAAACCCTTGGACGGACGCGCTGACCATGGACTTCAAGCTTCCCATCGGCGATTGGGCCGACGCCGCGGTGATGTTCCTGCTGGACCACGCGCAATGGCTGTTCGACGGCATCGACCTCGTGGTCGGCGCGGTCGCCGACGGCGTCCAGTCCGCCCTGACCGCGCCGCCCGGGGTGGCGCTGGCCGCCATCGTGGTGCTGATCGGGCTGTGGCGGAACGGCTGGCGCTTCGCGCTGTTCGCCGCGGCCGCGCTGTTCGTCGTCGCCGGGCTGGGCATGTGGCACCAGACGGTGGACACGCTGGCGCTCGTGCTGACGGCGACTGCCATCGCCCTGACCATCGGCGTTCCGCTGGGCATCGTCGCCGCGCGCAACGACCGGGTGGAAACGGTGGTGCGCCCGGCGCTCGACCTGATGCAGACCATGCCGGCCTTCGTCTATCTGATCCCGGCGGCCATGCTGTTCGGGCTCGGCCGCGTACCGGGCATCATCGCGACGATCATCTTCGCCATGCCGCCGGTCGTCCGCCTGACCAGCCTGGGCATCCGGCAGGTCCCGCACGAGCTGGTCGAGGCCGGCCTCGCCTTCGGCTGCACGCCGCGCCAGCTCCTGTTCAAGGTGCAGATGCCGACCGCGCTGCCGTCGATCATGGCGGGCATCAACCAGACCATCATGCTGTCGCTGTCGATGGTCGTCATCGCCTCGATGATCGGGGCGGGCGGCGTCGGCAACGAGGTGCTGCGCGGCATCCAGCGGCTGGACATCGGCCTCGGCGTCGAGGGCGGGCTGGCCGTGGTGATCCTGGCGATCCTGCTCGACCGCATCACCCAGAGTTTCGGAACCCCGGACACGGGGGGTCGCTCCCCCCGGTCCGCCCTGCGCTCCCTGCTGACCCGCCGCCGCGCGGAGCAGCCCAAGGACGACACGCACACGTCTCCCACGCACGGAGTCACCGAAGCGGGATGAACCGCCATCCCCAAAACCATACAAGACAAAGGATTGTTCGCATGAGACGCACGTTTCTGAAGATGATGGCCCTCGGCGTCGCCGCCGTGATCGGCAGCACCGCCCTCTCCTCCGCCAGCTTGGCGGCTGAGGACAAGAAGCCGGTCCGCATCGGCTGGACCGCCTGGTCCGACGCCGAAGCGGTGACCAAGCTCGCGCAGCGCCTCATCCAGGAACGGCTGGATCAGCCGGTCGAGCTGGTGCTGGCCGACATCGGCCTGCAGTATCAGGGGCTCGCCAAGGGCGACCTCGACTTCATGATGATGTCCTGGCTGCCCACCACCCACGCCTCCTACCTGGACAAGGTGGGCAAGGACATCGTGCCGCTGGGCATGCTCTACACCCGCGCCCGCCTGGGCTGGGCCGTTCCGGACTATGTGCCGGAGGATCAGGTGAAGACCATCGCCGACCTCGCCAAGCCGGAGATCCGCGAGAAGCTGAAGGGCAAGATCCAGGGCATCGACCCCGGTTCGGGCCTAATGCAGGCGTCGGAGAAGGCGCTGAAGGACTACGGCCTCGACGGCTACGAGCTGGTGTCGGCCAGCGGTGCGGCGATGACCGCCGCGCTCGGCCGGGCCGATCGGCGCGAGGACTGGATCGCCGTCACCGCCTGGAGCCCGCACTGGATGTTCGCCAAGTGGAAGCTGCGCTACCTGGAAGACCCGAAGGGCTCGCTGGGCGGGCTGGAGCGCGTCCACGTCATGGCCCGCAAGAACTTCTACCAGGAGCACCCCAAGGTCGCCGAGTTCCTGACCCGGATGTACCTGCCGCTGGAGGATCTGGAGAAGATCATGCTGGAGGCCGACGCCACCTCCTATGACAAGGCGATCGACACCTACATCGCCAACAACAAGCAGCGCGTGGATTATTGGGTGACCGGCGAAATGCCGGCCTCCTGACCCAGCCCGAGGCCCTGTCCGGACCTTTACAAAGGTTCGGACAGGGCCTCGACGCTGTCCTTCAGCACGCCCTCCAGGCTTCCGGCCAGGGCCAGGGCCTCGTCCGGCGGGGCCTTCTCCAGGGCCAGCGCCAGGTCGCCCAGCCGCTTCGCCCCCACGTTCCAGGACAGTCCCTTCAGCGTGTGGGCGGCGCGGCGGTGTTCCTCGCCGCTGGCCAGGGCGGCGCTGATGCGCGCCACCTGCTCCCACGCGGTGCGGGAGAAGCCTTCCACGGCCTCGGACCAGCATTCCGGACCGAGCGCCTCGGCCACGCTGTCCATCTGTTCGCGGTCCAGCAGCTCCGCGGCCGGGAGGGCCTCCGGAGCCGCCTCGGCAACCGCCTTGGGAGCGGGGCCGCCGACCGCCGCGCCGACCACCGCGCCGACCACCGCACGGATCGCCGCGTCGAGCGCCGCCGGGCGCAAGGGCTTCGGCACGAACCCGTTCATCCCCGCCGCCATGCATTCGGGAAGCGAACTGCCCGAGGCGTGGGCGGTGAGCGCGATCACCGGAACGCCGTTGCGCGGCGCCGGCAGGGCGCGGATCAGGCGGGTGGCGGTCAGCCCGTCCATTCCCGGCATCTGGATGTCCATCAGCACCACGTCGAAGGGCTCCTCCGCCCGTTCCACGCTGCGCACCGCCTCGTCCCCATCGACGGCGGTGACGACGCTGTGCCCGCCGCGCACCAGCAACCCGCGCACGATGTCCCGGTTCACCGCGTTGTCGTCCACCGCCAGGACCCGCAAGGGGGGCAAGGGGGCGGCCGGCGGGGCCTCCGCGGCGTGGCGCAGCGCCGCCGGATCGCCCGGCGCGCAGGCGACCGAGAACTGGAACAGGCTGCCCTTGCCCGGCGCGCTGGTGACGGAAATCGTCCCGCCGAGCAGCCCGCACAACTCCTTGCAGATCGCCAACCCCAGACCGGTGCCGCCGTAACGGCGGGTGATCGAGCTGTCGGCCTGGGTGAATCGGTCGAACAGCGACGGAAGGGATTCCGCGGCGATGCCGATGCCGCTGTCCTCCACCTCGAACTCCAGCAGGAAACGCCCATCCGGCAGATCGGCGCCGCGGCGGGCGCGGACCGCCACATGCCCGGCGCTGGTGAACTTCACCGCGTTGCCGACCAGATTGAACAGGATCTGCCGCAGACGGGCCGGGTCGGTGACCACCGCCTCCGGCACGGTGGGCAGCATGCGGCAGGACAGGGACAGCCCCTTGTCCGCCGCCGAGGGTTGGAACACCGCCATCACCGCCTCCGCAAGGTCGGCGGGCGCGCAGGTCTCCTCCTCGATGGCGATGCGCCCGGCTTCGAGCTTGGAGAAGTCGAGGATGTCGTCGAGCAGCCGCAGCAGGCTTTCCGCCGAGCGGCGGGCGACGCCGGCCAGACGCCGCTCCTCGGCGTCCAGCCCCTCGCCGTCCAGTAGCGTCAGCGTGCCCAGCACGCCGTTCATCGGCGTGCGGATCTCGTGGCTGATGGTCGCCAGGAACTCGCTCTTCATCCGGTTGGCGTGTTCGGCGCTGTCGCGGGCGCGGCGCAGGTCGGCCTCGATCTGCTTGGCCTTGGACAGGTCGTGGAAGACGCCGATGAAATGCTCCCGCCCGCCGGCCCGCCAGCTCGACAGGGCGATCTCGGTGGGGACCAGCCGGCCGTCGGCGCGCTGCACCGGCACCTCGCGGATCATGCCGCTCGGGCTGTTCCGTCCGCTCGTCTGGTAATCCCGGAACAGGCGGTCGTGGTTGGCGGCATAGCCGTCCGGCATCAGGGCGCTGATGTTGCGCCCGATCATCTCCCCTTCGTGGAAGCCGAACAGGGCCTCCGCCGCCGGGTTGAAGCCGGTGATCACGGCGTTCTCGTCGGTCACCACGATGGGCTGGCCGACCGCGGCGAACATGGCGCGGTAGCGCCCCTCGCTGTCGGTCAGGGAGCGCTCCGCCCGCCGCCGCTCCGTCACGTCGGAGCCGGAGCCGCGGTAGCCGGCGAAGACGCCCTGGTCGTCGAAGACCGGCTTGCCGCTGAGCGACCAGATGCGGATGTCGCCGTCCGGTCCGCGAACCGCGAATTCGAAATCGCGGAAGGGTTGCCGGTCCTCCAGGGCGTGGCGGTGCTCCTCCCAATGGGCGCCGTCGCCGGCCTCGCGCAGGGCGATGTCCTCGCAGCGCCGGCCACGGTACAGCTCCGGATCGCGGATCGACCCGGCGTAAGCTCCCGACACGCCGGCGAAGCACAGGTCGGCGTCCATCTCCCAGAACCAGTCGGACGCCGTCTCCGCGATGTCGCGCAGCTTCGTCTTGCTGGCGCGCAGGTGCCGGGCGGCTTCATCCAGAGTGGCGTGGGCGCGTTCCTGGGCCCGGCTCTGCAGCGTCACCAGCGCGGCCATGAGGAACAGCAGGGCGGTGGTCAGGCCCGCCCCGACGGTGTAGGCCCGCTGCCGCGCCCAGGTTTCGGCCATGAACTCCGCCTCGCCGAAGCCCGCGCTGACGATCAGCGGGTAATTCTGAAGGCTCCGGAAACTGGTCAGGCGGGCCACCCCGTCGACGGGACTGACCGAACGGAGGAAACCTTGTGTTTTCTCCTCCGCCTCCTGCAGGATCGGCGATCTGCCAAGGTCCAATCCGATGATGCGGTCGTCCATGACGCTGCGCGCGCGCAGGATGCCGTCGCGGCCGATGATGGAGATGACGCCGTCATGGCCCACATTCAGGTTGTCGAAGGTGCGCCCGAAGTAGAAGGGGTCGAGCGAGGCGACGATCATCCCGCCGAACCCGCCGTCCGGGGCGGTGACCTTGCGGCTGAGCTGGATCGACCATTTGCCCGACGCCCGCCCGAAGACCGGCCGGCTGATGAACAGCCCGTCGACCGTGCCCTCCTTGTGCACGCGGAAATGCTCGCGGTCGGCCAGATTCACCCGGGCCGGGGCGTTGTCCACGCTGGTCTGGATCAGGTCGCCCTTGCCGTCCGCGTAGGCGAGCTGGAGCAGAAGGTCCGAATCCAGCGTCGCGTTGCGCATCACGTCGCGCAGCAGCGGGCTCTGGCTGCCCAGCCGGTACAGGTCGTAGCCGATGAAGGACAGGATGCGGTCGGTCCCGGCGATCGCCCGCGTGGTCTGTTCCGCGATGATGTGGGCCAGGTTGCCGGTGTCGCGCTCGGCCCGCTGGAGCGCATCGCGCCGATCGCGCTCCGTCAGGTAGAGGGCCGCGGTCCAGGCCGCCGCGGTCAGCAGGAGCGTCGCCATCCACACCCCGGAGACCAGCGCCCTGGATCGGAACGCGTAGGCGCGGTGGCCGTGTTCGGGCAGGGGTAGGGAAGCGGGGGTGTCCGGCATCGCGTCCTCCCGTCTAGCGGAACGCGGCGCCGTCCGTCCCGGTGTAATCCGGGTCGGGGTGGGCGTCGTGAATGGCGAGGATGGACGTCCAGGCGCGCAGGAAGGCGTCGACGCAGACCGGGTCGAAGTGGCTGCCGCTGTGCTCGACGATGTAGGCCTTCGCGGTGTCGAGCGGCCAAGGCTTCTTGTAGGGACGGGCGGTGGTCAGCGCGTCGAAGACGTCGGCGATGGCGACGATGCGGCAGGCCAGCGGGATCTCCTCCCCCCGCAGGCCCTTGGGATAGCCGGTGCCGTCGTACTTCTCGTGATGGCCGAGCGCGATCTCCGCGGCCTCGCAGATGAGGGGGTGTTCGCTTCCCTGGAGCACGGCGTGGCCGATCGCCGGATGCTCGCGCATCACCCGCATCTCGCTGTCGGTCAGCCGGCCGGGCTTCAGCAGGATGGCGTCGGGAATGCCGATCTTGCCGATGTCGTGCATAGGCGCGGCCTCGGCCAGCCGGGCGCAGTCGTCGGGGTCCATCCCCAGGCTCTCGGCGATGACGCGCGAGTAGCTCGCCATGCGCTCGATGTGCAGGCCGGTTTCCGGGTCGCGGTATTCGGCGGCGCGGGCGAGGCGGGCCACCAGCTCCTGCGCCTGCTGGCGGAGCTGGGCGGTCGCCTCCTCCACCCGGCTGCGCAGCACGGCGGCCTGGTCGCGCATCATCCGCTGGCCCAGCCGCAGGCGCAGGAGATTCTGCGCCCGGGCGAGCAGTTCCGGCACGACGATGGGCTTGGTCAGGAAGTCGGTGCAGCCGCTTTCAAGGGCGGCCACCCGCAGCTTCACCGACGTGTCGGCGGTGATCATCACCACCGGAACGTCGGCGAGATGCCGCTGGGCGCGGATGCGCTCCAGCACGACCATGCCGTCGAGATCGGGCATGACATGGTCGATCAGGATCAGGTCGGGCGTGTTGACGGCCAGCCAGTCCAGTGCGTCCAGCGGACTGCCCATGCCGATGGGCTCCGCGTCGTCGATCCGCCGGATGACCGCGCTGGTGATGAACAGCGTGGACGGATCGTCATCGACGATTACAACCTGCATTTTTGCGCCCGCCCCAGACCACCATTTCGGGTATCATTAGAAAATGATACACGGCAAAATCTTAAAGAATCTTGCTAAAATTGGTCATATGAGCGCGAAAAAGTCGCGGCCGGACTGTCCGGCCGCGTGCAGCGGGCCTGTGCCGTGGGGGCCGCGTCAGCGGGCGGCGGTCAGACCGCCGTTGGCCGGGGTGCCCGGACGGCTGAAGGCCGCGACCAGACGGCGGAACAGGCTGCGCAGATAGGCGGCCCGCAGGGCTTCCGCCTGGCGGCGGATGTTGCGCAGTTCCGTGGACGACAGGGGGTTGGCAAAGCTATCGGCGTTCATGGCTGTCCTCATGGCGGCATCGGGGGCCGCGGTTCGATGGGAATGTCTCTGGCGGAGCCGCTCGGGCGCCGGGGTCGGCGGCTGGCCGTGTAAGGGGCCTGCGCGATGCCGGCGGAGGGGCGGTGCTGCCTGCCTGGATATAATGGCACCGCCGCCGCGAAAGCCAACGCGCCGATAACGCATGGCTTCCATTACTATGATGCAGCGCACAACATGGAAGAAAACGGCGCATCATCTTTTAAGAACACAAGTCTTCGCAGCGCTGTTAAAAGAGTTGGTCGCAGCGCTGTGACGACGGAGACTTCCGCAGCGCTGCGAGGCGCGGATCTCCTGCTGCTCCGGCCCGGTGGAAAGACATCGGACCGGGCGATCCCCGGAGGACGGGTTGACCACGATCCGCCGCCACGGCAGAGTCGGGGTCCGACCGTCGACGGGGAAACCGCATGCTCCGACCAACGCTGCTCGCCCTTGGCCTTCTGGCTTTGCCGACCGCCGCCGGCGCGGCGGGCTTTCCCTGCTCCAAGGCCGCCACCCCCACGGAAAAGGCGATCTGCGCCGACCCGGCGCTCTCCGCGCTGGACGGGCGGCTGGCCGCGTCCTACCGCGCCGCACTGGAGCAACTGTCCGGCGCCAGCCCGGAGGAGGGCACGGCCGGGGCGGCGGTGAAGGCCGACCAGCGGGCGTGGCTGCGCGACCGCGATTCCTGCCGCGCCGACGCGGCCTGCCTGCGCCGCGCCTATGACGGGCGCGTGGCGGTCCTGTCCTTCCGCAACGATCCGGCCGCACCCGCGTCGCCCATCGGACGCTATGTGGGGCGCTTCGACCACGAGGGCTTCATCGGCATCGCCGCCATCGCCCTGCGCGACGGGACGGTCGCCGTCAGCGTCAGCGGCGCCGAGCCCTCGGCGGGGCGTTGGATCTGCAATTTCTCCGGCATCGGGCGGCTGGACGACCAGGGGCGGCTGATCGTCGGCACGCCCGACGCCGAGGGCGGCGGCCTGATCCTGGTCGCCGCGAAGGACGGCGGGGTCGTCATCCCCGACCTGGAGCCCAACCGCGCCGCCAGCGGCTATTGGTGCGGCCACAACGGCAGCGTCCTCTGGAGCTACCGGCGCAGTCCCTGACAGCGCCCTCCGGCCCGTCCCTGCGAAGCGCGTGCCTGGAGGCCATTCCAACGATGCATTGCGCGCAATGCGATTGCGCATAACCAATAACATTGCGCGCAATTCGATTTTGCACGATGGTCTTTCTCGACAACAAGCGGCAACCCGCTTCCCTGATCGAAACGATCCATCTGTTCAAGGAGTGCACGCAATGAAGACCCTCTACACGGCCAAGGCCACGGCGACCGGCGGGCGTGACGGCAAGGCGGAGAGCGACGACGGCCTGCTGTCGGTGGCGCTGGCCGCTCCGAAGGAGCTGGGCGGCAAGGGCGGCGCCACCAACCCCGAGCAGCTGTTCGCCGCCGGCTATTCGGCCTGCTTCATCGGCGCCATGAAGTTCGTCGGCGGACGCGACAAGATCGCCGTTCCGGCGGACGCCACCGTCACCGCCCAGGTCGGCATCGGCCCGCGCGACGACGGCGAGGGCTTCGGCCTCGCGGTGGACCTCACCGTGTCGCTGCCCGGCCTGGACAAGGCGGCGGCCGAGGATCTGGTGGCCCGCGCCCACAAGGTCTGCCCGTACAGCCACGCGACCAAGGGCAACATCGCGGTGAACACGGTCATCGCGTAACGGGCGCATAACAGGGTTTCTCGCTTGCGGGCGTGTTGCGAGCCATATCCCCATGCGCTATGGGGTCGCGCGCAACAGGCCCGCGACGCGTCCCTGGCTGGGAACCCCCGAACGATGAGCACCGAGAACGACAACCCGCTGCTTCTGGCCAACCAAGCCTGCTTCGCCCTCTACTCGGCGAATCTGGCGATGACGCGGGTGTACCGCCCGCTGCTGGAAGCGCTGGAACTGACCTACCCGCAGTATCTGGTCATGCTCCTCCTCTGGGAACAGGACGGCCAGACCATGAAGGCCCTGGGAGAGCGGCTGCTGCTCGACAGCGGCACGCTGACCCCGCTGCTGAAGCGGATGGAAGGGCAGGGGCTGGTCACCCGCGGGCGCGATCCGGCGGATGAGCGGTTGGTCCGCATCCATTTGACTCCGCAGGGCACCGACCTGCGCGAGCGGGCGATGGCGCTGCCCGAGCACATCGCGGCGGCGGCGAACTGCCCGCTGCCCGACCTCGCCGGACTGCGCGACGCCCTGCTGCGCCTGCGCAACTCGCTGAACGCCGCCGCCGACCGGGACTGAGCCCGGCCGCGACGGGCCCTTGTTAACCAGCTCTTTTCAGCCGGCCTCGGCCATCGGCAGGCGCGGCGGCTCCTCGGTCAGCCGCTTGGCACGGCGGGCGCGGGTCTCCACCGTCGCAGCGGGGGTGACCGGCACGAAGTCGGTCGGCCGACGGTCGTCGCCGGTGATCGCCCGCATGGCCGCGACGTTGGCGCTCTCCACCGCCTGCGCCTTGCGCACCTGGGCCAGGAACTTGGCGCTGGGCAGCATCACGTAGGTGATCCCCTCGATGCGGGCGCCCACCTTGTCGTAGAGCTTCTCCGCGCTGGTCAGGATGCCTTCCTCGACCAGGGCGTCCACCGCCGAGGTCACCGCGCGCAGCGTGTCGCGGCGGCGGCTCCACACATTCATGCCGCTGTTCTTGATGATCTCGTCCGCCGACAGGGTCATCGCCCTGGCGCCCAGATCGCCCGGCGCCTCCGCTCCCGAATAGTCGTACTCGGCGCTCAGACGGTTGTAGAGCCAGCGGGACACCGGGCTTTTCAGCCGCATCAGCCATTGGTAGCTGACCGGCTTGAACTCCAGGTTCCGGATGGCCGAAGAAACCAGCGGGTTGAACTGCAGGTGGGTCTCCTCGTCGCCCCCCTCGTCACCGATCAGGTCCGGGCGGGAGCGGATGGCCAGCACCGGGAAGGCCGTGGATTCCAGCAGGTTGGCCCCGCGCCCCTTCTTCACTCCCTCAGCCGGCTTGCCGATGATGATGCGCGAGCGCGCCAGGATGGTCAGCGATTCGCGGATGTCGCGGATCGACAGGGTGTGGCCGACCGCCTTCAGCTCGCGCTGGATCTCGTAGAGGGTGAAGCGCATCTGAACCTTGTCGCGGTTCTCGCCACCCAGCGACAGGCGCGAGCGGTCCATGGCGAGGCGACGCACCACATGCTCCACCACCTGCTCGCGCTCGGCGGGGAAGACCTCATACTCGATCTCGGTCTGGCCGTCGGCCTGGGCGGCTCCGTCATCGCGGCTGATCTGGTCGCGGTTGACCATCTTGGTCAGACGGGCGGGCTGGATGGTCAGGTGGAAGGTGCTGCCGTGATAGGTGAACTCGCGCTTGATCGACGCGACGAAGTTGCCCTTCGCCGGCGCGGTTTCCGCGGACCGCCCGCCGTCGCGCGAGGCGAAGACGTAGCGCGGCGCCAGATCGTACAGCGCGATCAGGTGCGACTGGGAGCGGTCCTCCAGCTCGAACAGAACCAGTTGCAGCGCGCCGGGTGTCGCGATCTTGCTCATCCAATCCCTCCTTGCCCGGCTATGACCATGCGGCGGGAGGCGCTCGCTGACAACCGCTTCGTGATGGGCGACCTCCTTCGGTATGGAGCCTTTGCCCGCGCCTATGGAGCGATAGCCCGCGGGTATGGAGCGACAGCCCGCGCTTTCCCGGCATGGCGTTGACATCCTTCGACTCTGTCCGCGACTCCGTCCCCCGGTGCGAATCGCTCAGCCCCGGCAGGGGCCATGGCGCGGAGCGAGGCGCGGGCTATCGCTCCAGGGCCGCGAGTCTCCCCGCGAGTCGGAACTCCAGGGGGAGGAGCGGCGAAGCGCGAGCAAAAGCTCCATCCCTTGCTCGCCGCCGGCTCCCCACCCAGGGGCGGGTGCAGAGGGCGGGGCGCGGGCTGTCGCTCCATACCCGCGGGCTATCGCTCCATAGCGGACGGAGGATCATCCGCCGAACCGCGGGCTGTTGCTCCATACTCCGGCGCTCCAGCCGCGGCCTGTCGCTCCATGCGTCCGACTCCAAGGGCGCGGGCTATCGCTCCAGGGCTGCGGGTTGCCGCTCCAGGATTCCGATTCGGCGATGAAGCGCGGGCTGTCGCTCCATAGCGGCGGGCAAAGGCTCCAGGAGCGCGGGCCAGGGCTTCAACGGCGCGGGTTACCGCTCCATGCCCGGCTATGGAGCGATTGCCCGCGGTTTGAAGAAGAGCGCGCCGCTGGGAATCCTGATCCGCAAAGCCACCGGCCCGCATTCCGTGCGGAGCCGGTCCCGTTTGCCTTGCGGAGACCGCATCATGACACCCCGTGACGACACGCCTTTGGACGACGCGCCGGACTCCGGCCCTCCCGCCGACAGCGGGCGATGGGGCCGGATTCCGGCCTGGTGGCTCGGCCATCCCGCCATCGACGCCGACGGACTGGCCGTCCTGGCGGCGCTGGCGACCTACGCCAACGCCCGCGGCGAATGCTGGCCGTCCCAGGCAACCCTCGCCACCGCGCTGAAGCGCAGCCGCAGCACGGTGAACCGCATCCTCGGCCATCTCGCCGAATCCGGGGTGATCGCGAGGGAGTCCCGCCGCTCCGCCTCGGGCGGACGGCTGTCATGCCTGTACCGGCTGCGGCTGGTCCCCGGCGACGGCGCGATTCCAACGACCGCCACAGCCGACGGCCGAACCGCGATTCCCGCCACAATGCCCCCTGTGCAGCCGTCGGCCAAGGATGTCGCTCCCGCCGACTCCCCATGTGCGGCGGTGCGACAGAAACAGCCGGAATCCGAACAGACTCCGGACTCGCACACCTCGCGCGGGCCTGCCCAGGCCGTACCGGACGGCTGGACCCCGGATGCGGGGGATCGCGCCTGGGCCGAACGCCGCTTCGCCGGGGTGGATCTCGACCGCCATGCCGAAGGGTTCCGCTTGCGCTGCCAAGCCCACGGCTACCGCTACCGCGACGCCGGGGCCGCCTGGAAAGCGTGGCTGACTCAGGACGCCGCCGCTGGCAAGGCGCCGATGCTCCGCCCGATGAGCCCCGCCACCCCCGCAAGGCCGGCATCGAACGTTCCCGTTCCCGAACAGAAGCTTGGTGCCTGGATGGCCGCGGCGGCGAAGCTGAACGCGGCCCAGGACCACGGTCCGCAAGCCAGCAAACCCGTCTGGAGGTAAGGACACACCATGGCCGCACAGCCGCGTTCCGCTCCGCCCAGGGGGCCAAGCCCCTCGGTCGTAACGCCCTTGCCAACCCGTCCGCCCCCGGCCTTCGACCCGTCCGCCCCCGCGGCCGAGCGCCGCGCCACGCTGGTTTCAGCCTTGCCAACACCCCTCCGGGACGTCCTTGCCTCCGGACGGCTGGAGCGCCGCCCGCGCTTCGGCGACCGCGGCTTCGACGGGGTGACCGAGGAGTGGAGCCCACCCGATGGCGTGACCGACCAACAGGCCCTGATGGCGCGGCGGGCGCTCGATGAGTTGACCGGCTCCATCCTGGCCCCGGCGTCGCCGGACCATCTGCTCGCCCGCATCCTGGCCCTGCTCAGCCACTACCCGGCCAAGGGAACCGCGCCGGAGGTGGAGCATCTGGTCGCGCTCGACTGGGCGGAGGACCTCGGCGAGTTCCCGGCCTGGGCGGTCGACGCGGCGGCACGAACCTGGCGCCGCACGCAGAAATGGCGCCCGTCCATCGCGGAGATGCGGGCGCTGTGCGAGGAGGCTTGCGCACCGGAATGGGCGCTGGCGCGGCGGCTGTCGGTGATCGCGGCAGCGGCGGCGAGCGCGTCTGGAGACGGCGTGGGCGAGGGGACGGGCCACGGCCGCGCCGGACGGTTGCGCGCGCTGGCCGGGGGAGCGGTCCGGCGGATGGGATGAACTGACCGCCCGGACGCACCGCCTACGGCGTCCGCTCCTCGCGGATCGCCCGTTCGAAGGCGGCCAGCATCTCGACTCCCTCGGCGCCGAACCGCCGTTCGATGGCCTGCCGCACCGCGGGCTGGGTCACCTTGCGGAACGCCTCCGCTTCGCGCGGGGTCAGCGTGTGGACCTCCATGCGCTGCGCCAGCGGCGGCAGGCCGCGGTCCGACGATTCGATCAGGCGGCTGAGGCCGCGGCTGGCGACGACGGCCAGCCGGGCGCCGTTCGTCACAGCCGCGCGGTCGCTGGGCGCGAGGTCGTCCAGAAACTTGGCGTTCATCACCCAGACATAGGGGAGGAACAGGTGGTTGCTCAGCGTCAGATGGCGCTGCACCTCGTCGAAGCGGGCGAAGCGGACGATCGGCACCGGGTTCATCTGGCCGTCCACCGCGCCGGTGCCGAGCGCGTTGTAGAGGTCCGACCAAGCGACGTTGACCGGCGTGCCGCCCAGGCTGCCGATCATGGTGCGGTGCGTCTCCAGATCCATGGTGCGGATCTTCAGCCCCTTCATGTCCTCGGGCTGGCGGATCGGGCGCTTGGAGTTGGTGATGGTGAACAACCCGCCGGGATCGCCGAAGCCCAGCACGGCGAGGCCCGCCTTGCGCCGGATCTCCTCGGCCAGCCGGTGGCCGAAGGGGCCGTCGAAGACGTCGTAGGCGTTGGCGACCGAGGAATAGGCGAAGGGCAAGTCGATGACCGCCAGCATCGGATAGAGCGGCGCCACCCCGCCGACCGAGGAGATGGCCGACTGGATGGTCCCCTGGCGGACCAGCTTCACCGCGTCGCCGTCGCGGCCCATCTGGCCTTCGGGAAAGATCTCCACGCGCACGCGCTTCTCGGTCGCCACCTCCACATGGTTCTTAAAGACGATCGCCATGGCCCCGGCGGTGTTGTCGAAGGCGTCGTTGCGGTTGGGGTGGGCCAGCTTGATGACCGTCTCGGCGGACACCCCGGCGGCGGCGAGCGCCAGCGCCAGTACCGTGCAGGCGGCCAACAGCCGCGCCGTCCATCTGCTTTTCATCGCGTCCTCTTCTGGCTACTTGGTCTTGAAATGCTCGGCGGGGTCCCAGCCGTCGCCGGGCGGGTCGGCGATCAGCCGCTCGCAGCGCGCGACGTAGAGCCGGGCCAGCGCCGCCACCTCCGGCTCGCCGGCCAGGGGCTGGAGAAGCTCCAGGGCGGCCGCCCAGCGCCGGCCGCGGTAGAGCGAGACGGCGACGTGCCATTGGCGGCACAGATCGTGGGTCTCCGGCGGGCGGGCGAAGGCCGAATGCGGGTCGAGCGAGCCGACCAGCTCGAACAGCTCGATCGGCGCCGACAGGCCCGAGGGCACCGCCAAATCGACGGGGCGGAACAGGAAGCGTCCGCGCACCGCGTGCTCCACCGCCCCGGTGACCAGGATGCTGGTGCCGTAGACCTTGTTCAGCCCCTCGATGCGCGAGGCGAGATTCACGTGGGAGCCGAGTGCCGTGTATTGCATGCGGTCGGACGAGCCGACGTTGCCCACCACCACCTCGCCCAGATGCAGGCCGAAGCGCGTCGGCATCGGCGGCATGCCGGCGGCGAGGCAGGCGTCGTTGATGGCGCGGTTGACCGACAGGCAGCCGAGCGCGGCGAGGCAGGCGTGCTCCGCATGGTCGGAGTCGGGGCGCGGCGCGTTCCAGAAGGCCATGATGGCGTCGCCGATGAACTTGTCCACCGTGCCGCCGTGGCCGTGGATGCAGGCGGTCATCCGCTCGAAATAGGTGGTCAGCCGGTCCAGCACCTGCTGCGGCGGCATGGCTTCGCTGGTCGCGGTGAAGCCGGCGATGTCGCTGAACAGGATGCTGAGGGGGCGCGTCTCGCCGCCCAGTTCGCCGCCGTCGCCGGTCACGATGATGTCGCGCACCAGCGCCTTGGGCACATAGGCGCCGAAGCGGCGCAGCCCGCCCTTCATGGCCTCCACGGCGCCGGCCAGCTCCGCCACCTCCTGCACGCGGGTGCGGACGGCGAAGCGGCCGGTCAGGTCGAAATGGCGGATGCGCTTGGTCTCCGACACGATGTCCTGCATCGGGCGGGTCAGCCGGTGCGACAGCCAGAGCAGCAGCAGCACCGACACCGCCAGCAGCCCGGCGCCGATCACGACGATGCGGTAGGTGGCGCGGCGCAGCGAACCGACGAACTCGTCCACCTCCACCGCCACGCCGACGGTCCAGCCGCTGCCGATCCCGTCGGCCAGCGTCGCGAACTCGACGATGTAGTCGCGGCCCTGCGGCCCCAGCGGCGCGATGAAGCGGTCGCCGGCCCCGCTGTTGCGGCGCTCCACCGCCTCGGCCAGCACCGGGTCGGGGAAGGTCGCGGTGGTGTGGAGCGCCGCCGCCGCCCCGTCGCCGCCGACCAGCAGGTCGGCCCGGTTGTGGCAGATCACCCGCCCGGTGCCGTCGATCACGAACACCGCCCCGGAGGGGCCGATGCGCAGGGCGTCCAGCCGGGCCGCCAGCCGGTCCAGCGAAACGTCGGCCCCGATGGTCCCGATGGGCACCCCGTCGTCGGTGGCCATCCGGTAGGAGACGGTGACCACTGGCCGCCGGGTCGCCGGCAGCACGAAGGCGTCGGACATCACCGCCGCTCCGGCCTTCTGCGCCGTCACGTACCAGGGAGCGGTGCGCGGGTCTTCCGTCGCCTCCGCCCGCTCCACGCCGGTGACCTGCCCCCAGGAGCGCAGATAGAAGTAGGAATCGGCGAACCGGCCCGAACTGGAATCCTGCATGCGCAGGGCGAGCGCGCTGCCCGGCGGCGGGGTGGCGGGTCCGAAGCGCCCGCCGTCGGGCGCCAGCCGCGCCATCTGGAAGAAGGCGCCGTCCCCGGCGAAGCCGACATAGAGCGAGGCGAGCTGCGGCAGGGTGGCCAGGGCGTCGGAGAAGTAGCGCAGCGATTCGATGCGGCGCAACCCGTTCCGGTCGATCCGCCCGAAGCCGGCCATCGCCTCGGCGACGCGGGCCACCGGGCTGACCAGACCGTTCAGGTCGTTGGTGACCGTCTGGGTGGTGCGCGCGATGGACTGCGACGCGACCTCCAGCGCGGTGCGGGAATTCTCATGATAGAGATAGCTGAGCATCACCGCGATCAGCGGCACCGTCGTCAGCAGGAAGACCAGCGCGATTCCCACGCGCAGGCGTATCCGGTACGGCGTTTGGGACATCGGGCGGTCTCCGGAGGGCCAGGGGAGCAGGGACAAGGGGCGCCTCAGCCGCCGGCCGGGGCGGACAGGTCGCGGACGAAGAGAAGGCGGTCGTGCCCGTCGTGCTTGGGCTTGCGGGCGAAGACGCGCATGCCGACCGACAGCATCCCGCGCACGCTCGCCGTGTTCTCGGGCCGGACGGTGGCGAACCAGTAGCGGTGCCGGTCCGGCGGCAGCGCTCCGTGGGCGGCGGCTTCGATCAGGCGCCGGTGCAGGCCCTGCCCGCGACGGTCCGGATGCACCAGGATGCCGGTGAAGTGCAGTGCCCGGTCGAGGTCCCCGTCCGGAAGACCATAGTCACGGCCCAGATTGTGGGCGGACCGGCCGGGGAACTGCACGGCGAGGAAACCGGCGAGCGCGCGGTCGGCCAGGGCGCCGAGCACCACGCCATGGCCCTCCGCCGGTCCGGCCAGCATCTCCGACAGCTCGGCCTCGGTGAGCGGGTGCATGAGGGGGCCGCAGGCCTGCCGCTGCAGCGCCAGGACGGCGCCCAGCGCGTCCGGCGGCAGAAGGGCGAAGCGCAGGCCGGTCATCGCCCGCCCTCCGTCCGCGCGTGTGGCGCACGCCCGGTGCGGTGCGGTGCGGCCCGCCGCCACGTCAGCAGGGCGAAGAGCAGCAGGCTGCCGGCCAGCAGTCCGCCGATCATCCCCACCCCCTCCGGTCCGGCGCCCAGCGGGACGGCGGCGGCCAGCGTGCCGAACAGCAGCGGTCCGGCGGCCTGCCCGAGCTTGCGGGTGTTGACGTGCAGGGCCAGCACGGAATCGCGCCTCCGCGCCTCGCGCGCCGCCAGAAGCTCGGCATGATGGACCTGGGCGGACAGCCCGAAGCTCTCCGCGAGCCCGATCAGGAACACCGTGGCGAAGGCCGTCCACAGCGACGCCTGGAGGCCGAACAGGGCCAGCGCCCCGGCGATCATCGCCGCGGACAGCAACGTCACCCCCGGGATCGGCAGGCGACGCGCTGCCATCCGGGTCAGCAGCGGCCCGGCCAGCACGACGCACAGGCCGTGCAGCAGGTAGGCGCGGCCCACCGTCGCCGACGACAGGCCGAGGTCCGCGATGAACAGCGGCAGATAGAAGGGCAGGAACATCGCCGCCACCGCGGTGGGCAGGGAGATCAGCGCCAGGAACAGCGGCACCTTGATGCGCCGGTGCCGGGGGTGGGCCATCCCGCACGGGGTGGGAACCGCCGCCGGCGCGCAATGCGCGCCCGGCGGGACGGTTCCGGGCAGGCGGGGAACGCCGAACGCGGTGTAAAGCAGCCCGGCGACCGGGATCACCGCCCCCCCGGCGAACACCGTCACCGGCCCGTAGGTGGTGGAGAGCAGGGCACCCGACACGGCCCCGCAATTCACGCCGGCGTACATGCCGGCGAACAGTCCGGATTGCAGAGCGGACGTGTCGGAAACCCCGCGCAGCCGCCCGATCAGGGCGTTCGCGGCGATCAGCCCGACCATGCTGCCGGCGCCGCTCAGCCCGCGGGCCAGCACGAACAGCATTGGGTCGGCGGCCACCGCCGCCACAGCGGCCAGCGCCATCCCCGCCGACGCCGCCGCAAAGCCGGCCAGCGAGACCGCCCGCCAGCCGAACCGGCCGGTCAGCCGTCCGGCGGCCAGCGCCGCGGCGACCCCGCAGAGCATTTCCGCGGTCAGCGGCGCCGCGGCCATCTGGGACGGCGAGAGCAGGGGAAAGGGGGCCCCGCCGAAGCTGGTCATCAGCAGCGGGACGAAGGACACCGGCAAGAAGGCGCCGAAATACATCAGAAAGGCCGAGAAGCGGATGGAGCCGGCGAAATCGCCGCTCGCGCCCGGCATGAGCCTGCCCGGTTCGGCCCTGCCGGTCTGGGAGCGACCGTCGCCCGAGCGGCGGGCCATCCGCGTCCTCCCGCCGAGCACGCGGTCCATCTCGAACATAAACAGGAGCGAGGTGACGAGGATGGTCGCCATGTCCAGCCCGAACTCGGTCAGCTGCGCGGCCACCCGGTCGCCATCCACCACAGCCACCAGCTCACGGGCCTCGCCGCCGCGGTCCTGGGCGAGCGGCCAGCGCAGCGTCACGTCCGGCATGTCCGACAGGAAGGGGACGCCGCTCACGATGTGGCGGGCGTCGTGGCTCGGCGGGGTGGCGCCGGGGAGGGCCAGCTCGATGGATTGCAGGGTCGGCATGCTGGCGCGGATGCGCTCGAAATAGCCGTCGACCCCGGCCAGCGACCCGTAGTCGAGCCCACGGCGGACCACCGACTCGACGTCGTTGCGGATCATCCGGGCGACGATCTGGGTCGCCTGTTCGGCGGCCTCCAGATGGGCGGTCGAGATCAGCGTGTAGCATTCCGCCGCCGCCGCGGTCTGGGCGGCCAGCATCGCGCCGAGCGCCAGCAGCCGGCGCAGGCGCTCCAGCCGGACCCGGCGCCCTTCCGGCGCACGGCGCAGGCCGAAGGCCATCACCAGACCGGTCAGGCCGAGAAAGCCGACCGTCCCCAGCCCCGTCCACAGCAGCTGCGGCAGGGTGCGGTCGCGGAACTCCTCGACCCGGTCGTCGACCCGGGCGCTGTCGGACTGGATGATCAGGAAGCCGGCGGGGGCGTCCGCTTTCCGGTCGTCCCGCTCCGCCTCGCCGGGGTTGCGGATCGGCAGATAGAGGACGTAGGTGCCGTTGTCGGCATCGTGCCGGAACCAGAGGGTGCGCCGCTCCAGCTCGGCGCGGGCGCGGCGCAGGATGGCCTCCGGCATCGGCTCCACGGGCCGACCCCTGGCGATGGCGACGACGCGCCCGTCCGCCACCGCCACCCCGATTCCCCGCGCCCAGGGCAGGTTGGCGGCGAGCTGGTCGAGGATCGCCTCCAGCCCGTAGAAGTCGTCGAGCGGCTTGCCGTAGCCCAGCGCGTCCTGGACGTTCTCGACGGTCTTGCCGCCGACCACCGCGAAGGCGGCCATCAGCGCGCCCGCGTAGTTCTGGCGGAAGGAGCCGAGATTGATGCTCAGGCTGAAGGCCAGAGTCACCCCGACCAGGAGCACCGACACCAGAAAGGCGCGGAGGAGGCCGGAGCGGCCGGACGGGGCGCCGGGTGAGGCCATGGCTAGAGCACTCCGTGCAGTGAATCCGCCGCCAGCAGCGCCGGAAAGGGGATGCGGTAGCCGATGGCCGCCGCCGTCGCGGCGTTCCAGGCGATGGAGGGCGTGTCGAAATAGACCTGCGGCAGGTGGCGCAGCGGCTCGCCGGTCATGACGCGGGCGAGGGTGGCGGCGCCGAAATGGCCGATGCCCGCCATGTCGGCGCGGGCGATGCTCATCAGCGCGCCGCGCTCCACCTCCTCGGGGCCGAGCTGCGAGAAGGTCGGGACGCGCCGTTTCAGGAAGGGCCGGACCAGTTGGGAGAAGCGGTCCAGCGGCCAGCGCCCGTAGGTGATGTAGACGGCCTCCGCCTCGCGCGACAGCGCCTCCCAGGCGTCGGTCAGCTCGACCTCGTAGCGGTACTGGTCGAGATGGTCGATCGGCGCGCGGACGTGCCGCCGCACCAGCGCGAAGCCGAGCCGTTCGGCCGACGCCTCGATGTCGGGCAGCGAGGCGATGGCCCGCCCCGTCGGGTTGTCGTCGTAGGCGATGCCCAGACGCTGGAACCGGAAGGTCCTGTGGAAGATGGACAGCTGGCGCTGGAATCGCCGCGGGTCGAGATGCGCCCACACATGGTCGCGCCCGGTGTCGGTTTCCGACTCGACGATCCCGGCGGCGATCGGGTTGGTGCAGGAGAAGGCGAGGACCGGCACCCGGTGGGCGTCGGTCGCCAGGGCGACGCCGGCGACCGTGCCCATGACGATCATCAGGTCGATGTCGCCCGGGTCATGCAGACGCCGCACCAGCGCGGCGGCGCCCTCGGCCGTCAGGTTGGTGGTGTGGGCGTCGGGGACGAAGTCGAGAACCGGGCTGCCGGCGCGGGCGGACAGCCAGGACCACAGGCCGGCGGTGTCGGTCTGCCCCGGCCGGTAGGGCAGGCCCGTCAGCGGGCCGGTCCAGCCCATCCGCTCCAGCTCGCCCAGGATGGCGGCGAGCGTCGCGGCGTAATTGCCGTAGGGCATCGATTCGGCGTAGCCGACACGCCAGCGCCGCGGCACGTCCCGGACGGACGGCAGGGGGCGGGGGGCGGCCAGGACCGCGGGCAACGGGCAGAGGGCACCGAAGCCGGCGGCTGCGATCCCGGCCATCCAGTCGCGGCGGGTCATCGCCATGGCTGGATGGCCGGTGAGGGTGGGTCGGCTGGTGCCGGATGGACCGTGCGGGCTCATTCCGTCTGGTCCTCCCTCGCGGCGTTCGATCGGTAGCGGCGGACGACCCGCGGTCCGAGAAGCGGGACCGCGCTGGGGCGCAGCCCGGACCGCGCCGCGAGGGTTTCCGCGGTGATCCGGTGATCGCCCTGCCGCCCGATCAGGACCGCCTCGTCACCCGGCTGGACGTCGGGGATGTCCGTCACGTCGGCCAGAAGGCTGCTCATGAAGGCGCGCCCCAGGACCGGCGCCGGGCGCCCCCGGATCAGCAGGACCCCGCCGGCCAGCCGGTGCAGGTGGTGGCCGTCGGCGAAGCCGAAGGGCAGGACCGCCACCGGCGTGCGCCGGGGCGCCGCGCCGGCGGCGGCGTAATCGGCGACGTCGCCCGGCTCCAGGGCTGTCACGCGGGAGACGCGGGTTTTCACGCTCATCACCGGGGCCAGGGGCAGGGGCGGGTCCCCGTCGGCCATGCGGATGCCGAACAGGGCCGCACCACAGCGCACCGCCGTGCAGCCGATGCGCGCCGCGGCCCCGGTCAGCAGGGGCCGGTCGAGGGCCGGGCTGCTGAGCGCATGGACCAGCGCCGGCAGCCGTCCGACGACCCGCGCCGCCTCGACCGCCTCGCCGAACCGTTCCAGCTCCGCCAGCCCGCCGTCCTCATAGGGGCCGTAGGCGCCGGACAGATGGGTGTAGAGCCCCTCGAGCCGCAGCGCCGGCGCGGCGGCGACCGCGGCCAGCAGGTCGGTCAGCTCCGCCCGCGGCACCCCGAAACCGGCGAAGCCGGTGTTCACCCGGACATGCACCTCCACCGTCCGCCCGGCGCGGTTGGCGGCGGTGGCGAGCGCCCGCGCCTCCGCCGCGCTGGTGACGGTGGCGCCCAGCCGGTGCAGGGCGGGCAGCCGGAGCTGGCTGGGCAACGGCGGGTCGATCACCAGGATGGGGGCGGTGATCCCGGCCCGCCGCAGGGTGATTCCCTCGCCCATGTCGGCGACCACCAGCCCGTCGATCCCGAACCGCTGAAGCGCCCGGCCGACCGGCCCGGCGCCGTGGCCATAGGCGTCCGCCTTGACCACGCCGAAGACCGCTTGGCCGGGAAGGCCGTGGCGCAGCCGTTCCAGGTTCCGGCCGAGGGCGTGCAGATCGATGTCCGCCCAGGCGGTGGTGCTGCCCCGCCGGCCTGTCCGCGTTCCCGTCATGCAAGGAACTTCGCGCTGATGTCGGTCGAGGATTCCCGGCCGATCTTGTCGAAGTGCTGGTCCAGGAACTCCTCGGCCTTGTGGCGGCCCGTTTCGAACATGTAGGTCAGGAAGTCCCAGTCGGCGTTCAGCTTGCTGGTGACGCCCAGCTTCTCCACCACCTCTTCGGCGTCGACGGTGTGGATGTGCATCTTCTTGTGCTTGTCCGGGCTCAGCTCGCCGGAGTCGATCAGCTTCGAGACGAAATCGACGACGCGCAGTTCGCGCATCATGCTGGAGTTGAAGCTGAGCGTGTTGACGCGGTCCATGATCTCGCGGGCGGTGCGCGGCGGCACCGGCACGCGGACCGGGTTGATCTGGACGATCAGGATGTCGCGGCTGTCGCACTGGTCGATCAGCGGGAACAGCGGCGGGTTGCCGGAATAGCCGCCATCCCAGTAGAAGGCGTTGCCGACCTGCACCGCCTGGAACAGGAAGGGCAGGCAGGCCGAGGCGAGCACCGCGTCCACCGAGATGTCCTTCGGGCCGAACACCTTCAGCCGGCCGGCGCAGACGTCGGTCGCCGCGATGAAGGTCTTGCAGGCCGGCGCCTTGCGCAGCCGCTTGAAGTCCACCACGTCCGACAGCACGTCGCGCAGCGGGTTCATGTTCATGGGGTTCAGCTCGTACGGCGACATCATGCGCGACAGCGCGTCGAACATCTGCCAGAGCGGGGAGAAATCCATGTTCCCCTTGCTGAACATCTTGTCGAGCGGGGTCGGCTGGAGCGGTCCCTTCTTCGCCTCGTCGGAGATGCGGCGCCAGAATTCGCGCAGCTTGCTCCGCGCCCCCTCGGGACCACCGATGGTCAGGCCATAGGCGGTGACGGCGCAGTTCATCGCGCCGGCGCTGGTGCCGACGATACCGTCGATGGTCAGGCGCCCGTCCTCCAGGATGCGGTCGAGCACGCCCCAGGTGAAGGAGCCGTGGGCGCCGCCCCCCTGGAGCGCGAGGTTGATCGGCTTGGCGCTCTTCCGGTTGGCGGGCTGGACGGCGGGGGCGGGCATGGTCTGGTCGGGCATGGATGACTCCGGTCGTTGGCGTCCCGGTGGCGGTCGCCAGGGTTGGGAATGGTCGTGGGATCGGTCGCGCTCAGGCGTGCGGCGTGCGTCGCAGGGCGTGCGGCGCGGCGGTTCAGGGCGCCGGTTTCATCGTCTTGGGGGGCCGCGTTCTGGTCAGCACACCGTGCTTGGTGGCGCGCCGCGCCTGGGCGGTGTCGGGCGGTGGTTTCGCCAGCAGGTCGCGGTGGTCGGGAACGGCGCTGCGCAGATAGCTGCGGATCTGCTGGATCCACTTGCGCGCCAGCTCTTCGGAAATGGACAGCTCCGCCGCGATGTCCGCGTAGGGCTGCTCCTCGATGAAGCGCATGCGGGCGGCTTGGCGCATCCGTTCGTCCCGGATGCCGTCAAGCGATTCCAGGACCTTGACCAGCAGCGCGCGGTCGGCGTTGGTGCGTTCCGGGTCCATGGCGTCCCGTCCGCTGGACACGTCGGCGATGGAGGCGATCTCGACGAGGGAGCCGACCAGAACGGGATGGCGCTGGTGGGCGCGGTGCCGGTCGATGAAATGGTTGATGGCGGTGCGCCGCAGCCAGGTGCGCGTCTTGATGATGGAACGCGCGTAGAGGGGAAGGGATTCCGACAGGTTGATGCAGAGCCCGCTCAGACAGTCGTGTATCTCCTGCCTGTTTCCTTTGCACAACCTGTGATATGTCCAGAACAGGTCGGTGTAATGGCGGCACCAGAAGACCCAGAAGGCGGTCTGATCGCCGGTCGCGATGCGTTCCAGAAGGCCGGAATCGTCCAGCTGGTGGAGGTCCTCGCCGCTGCGGGAGAGGAGCCGCGGCGATCCGGCCATGGATAGGGAAGGCCAGGGGCGTTTCGTTTCCCGCCGACGATCCGACGCCGTTCCGGTGGGGATATCCCCCAAAGGTTGCGCTCTTTGTTGCATATCACGTCCCTTGCGCGTTTTGCTCAAGGGACGCTCGCCAAGTTCTACGTGTGAACGAACTGGATATACTTTTTTTCGAAATACCTATGTATTTCGGACTGTCTTATCTAAAAAACGGCCTATATCGCCACAACCGCACTATGTCCTGATAATCAAGGCATGGCTATACGCGCGCGTCCGGGCACCTCGCGTCTATCGGTTGGCATCAAAGGAAGGGACGGCGGCTAGTAACGCCGCGGAGGATCAGCCCGTTCGGAAGAACAAGGGTGAAGATCTATTAACCAAGAATACAGGATCTTCGGCCCCGATGGCGAAGAGTGTTTCCGGATTTCTACAATTCAGGAAAGGTGCGCTGCCGTGCGCGGAGCCATTCGAAACCTGTGTCGAATGGCAGGAGTGGAGGGGCTCGAACCCCCAACCCCCGGTTTTGGAGACCGGTGCTCTACCAATTGAGCTACACTCCTGTCGCCGCCTTGCAGCGGGAAGCCGCTTGTAGGCGATTTCGGGGCGGGGCACCAGAAGAAAATCACCGCGGCCGCGTTTGAAACGCGCTTTCACATCAAGGCCAAGGGGGCGGGGTGGCGGAGCGGGCGGGCCCGGCCGTCAGCGGTCTCCGCTCGCGCAATTTGGAAAGAAAAAATTCACCAAGAAACGTTACGATTTGTCGGAAAGTGAGTAAAGAGGGTGCCGGAACAGCAGGTTTCATCCATATTTTAAAATACAGATGTCAATTTTAAAAAACAACGCCGCGACAGCATTGCTTGCTCCGGGACGCCGGGCGGTTGGCGACGGGGGCGGCGAGGATCTCGCCGCCGGCCGTTTCAGCGATGGGCGGCGCTTGCGCGTTCAATCCGGTATCGACACGACCCCGCCCGGGTTGTCGGTGACCGCGACGGTTTCGAAATACTCGATCTCCGGATCGGTGCCGTAGCGCGTCCGGATGCCGTCGAGCCAGGGCCCCTGGTAGAAGCGCTCGGCGTCCTCCCGCTTTTCCCACTGGTAAACGCCCCCGGCGGTGCCGGTCCCGCTCCAGATGAACTGCTTGCGGATCAGGCCGGGCACATCGCCGAAACCCGGCGCGATCGACAGGAAATGCGCCCGGCATTCCTCCCGTCCGATCGCGGCGGGCAGGCGGTAGCGGACGATGGCGGTGATCATGGGAGCCCTCCGTGGCGTAATTCTCTACTTCATAGGTTGACATTATAGAGCGAAGCCGTTGAATATAGTCCATGAAATTCATGTATTCACAATCATTAGAAGTGAATACGCCTTGATCGAAGGACGACGACCATGAGCACGCATCGGAACGGTTCGGGAATTTCGACGCTGGCGGCCTCGCGGCGCGGGCTGCTGAAGCTGGCGGCGGCAAGCGCGGTGGCGCTGCCCTTCGCGGGCGTGGCGTCCCGGCTGGTCGCCGCCCCGACGCCGGCCGCGCTGAAGCCGCTGAAGCTCGCCTGGAACACCGGCGCGGTGTGCGGTGCTCCGGTCGCCGTGGCCAAGCACAACGGCTTTTTCGAGAAGCACGGGCTGGATGTGGAGTTCGTCAACTTCGCCGGCACGACGGAGCAGCTTCTGGAGGCGCTCGCCACCGGCAAGGCGGACATCGGCCACGGCATGGCGTTGCGCTGGCTGAAGCCGTTGGAGCAGGGCTTCGACGTGCGCATCATCGCGGGCGTGCACGGCGGCTGCATGCGCCTGCTGGCCGCCAAGAACGGCGGCATCACCAGCCTTGCCGGGCTGAAGGGCAAGACGGTGGCGATCAGCGACCTGTCCAGCCCGGCCAAGCACCTGTTCTCCATCCAGCTCGCCAAGCAGGGGATCGACCCGAACAAGGACGTGGAATGGCGCGTCTTCCCCGGCGACCTGCTGGCCATCGCGGTCGACAAGGGCGAGGCGCAGGCCGTCGCCCATTGGGACCCGGTGACCTACAACTTCCTGAAGTCCGGCACTCTGGTCGAGATTTCCACCAACCTGTCGGGCGAATTCGCCAACCGCGTCTGCTGCGTGCTCGGCGCGCGCGGCAGCCTGCTGCGCGAGGACAAGGCCGCCGCCGCCGCGGTGACCCGCGCCGTGTTCGAGGCGCAGCACTACGCCGCCGCCAACCCGGTGGAGGCCGCCAAGGTTTACCAGCAATATTCGCCCAAGAGCAGCATCGAGGACCTCGCCGCCCAGCTTTCCAGCCAGACGCACGACCACAACCCGGTGGGCGCCGACATCAAGCGCGAGATCGCGCTCTACGCGGAGGAACTGAAGAGCGTCCAGGTCTTCAAGCAAAGCACGGACACGGCAAAGTTCGCCGACCGCGTCTACGCCGACGTGCTGGGCTGAGATGAGCAGCCTCGATGACGCCGCGGTGCTGACGGGGGAGCGCAACCGTTCCCCCACGGCCCCGCGCCTCTGGCTGGGCGGGCTGGCGGCCAGCGCCGCCTGGCTGGCCGCCGCCGCTCTGACCGCCCTGTGGCCGGAAGGCGAGGAATGGGTGCGCACCGGCGAGTTCGCCAGCCTGCTCGCGGTCGTCGGCGGTGCGCTGGCCTTCGCCGTGCCGATGCTGCGCCTGTTCGGCGCGGCGGGGGAACGGCTGCGCGCCGCCGCCCCCTGGCTGGTCGTGCTGGCGCTCGGCGTGATCGGCTGGGAGCTGGTCACCGCCAAGCTCGACCTGCTGCCGCGCCCCTTCTTCGCGCCGCCGCAGGCGCTGCTGGAGGTGTATCTGGACGAGTGGCCCCGGCTGCTGGAATGCACCGTGGCGTCGCTGCAACTGCTGCTGCTCGGCTACGGGATCGGCGCCTTCGTCGGCTTCGTCACGGGGGTGTCCATCGGCTGGTCGCGGGCGGTGGGCTATTGGGTGCATCCGGTGCTGCGACTGATCGGGCCGCTGCCGGCCACGGCGTGGCTGCCCATCGCTTTCTTCGCCTTCCCGTCGAGCTGGAGCGCCAGCGTCTTCCTGATCGCGCTGGCGACCGGCGTGCCGGTGACCATCCTGACCTGGTCGGGCGTCGCCGGCGTCAACCCGGCCTATTACGACATCGCCCGCACGCTGGGCGCGTCCTCGCGCTTCCTGGTGCTGAAGGTGGCGGTGCCGGCGGCGATGCCCCACGTCTTCGTCGGCCTGTTCATGGGGCTCGGCGCCTCCTTCGCGGTGCTGGTGGTGGCGGAGATGATGGGGGTCAAGGCCGGGCTCGGCTGGTACCTGCAATGGGCGCAGGGCTGGGCGGCCTACGCCAACATGTACGCGGCGCTGCTGGTGATGGCGCTGGTGTGCTCCAGCCTCGTCACGCTGCTGTTCAAGGCGCGCGACCGGCTGCTCGCCTGGCAGAAGGGATTGCTGAAATGGTAGCGCTGGAACAGGAGTTGCCGGCCGGTCTGGAGCTTGAGGTCCAGGGCGTCAGCCACGCCTTCGACCTGCACGGTGCGCCGCTGCCCGTGCTGGATACGGTCGGCCTGCACGCCAAGCCGGGCGAGTTCGTGGCGCTGCTCGGCCCGTCGGGCTGCGGCAAGTCCACGCTGCTGCGGCTGGTCGCCGGGCTGGAGCCGCCGCGCTCGGGCCGGATTCTGGCCGACGGGCTGCCGATCACCGGGCCGCACCCGTCGCGGGTGGTGGTCTTCCAAGACCCGACGCTCTACCCCTGGCGCACCGTCTGGGACAATGTGGCGCTGGGGCTGGAGGCGCAGGGCGTGCTTCGCCAGCGGCGCAACCGCGTGGACGAGGCGCTGCGGCTGGTCGGGCTGGAGGGCTTCGCCAAGGCCTACCCGCACCAGCTCTCCGGCGGCATGGCGCAGCGCGCGGCGCTGGCCCGCGCGCTGGTCAACGACCCGCGCCTGCTGGTGCTGGACGAGCCGCTGGGCAAGCTGGACAGCCTGACCCGCATCCAGATGCAGGGCGAGATCGTCGCGCTGTGGCGGCGCGCCGGCTTCACCGCCCTGCTGGTGACCCACGACGTGGAGGAGGCGCTGTTGATGGCCACCCGCGTCATCGTGTTCAGCGAGCGCCCGGCCCGCATCAAGGCGGAGATCGCCGTCGACCGCCCCTATCCCCGCCACCGCGACGACCCGGTGCTGGTGGAGTTGCGCCACCGGGCGCTGGAACTGCTGGGCCTTGCCGGGAGCTGGTAGGTGGGAGGCGTGTTGCCCCCACCCTAACCCTCCCCCGCTGGGCGGGGGAGGGGACTAATCTCCCTCCCCTGCGTGAGCGGGGGAGGGCCGGGGTGGGGGCAACCTTGACGGAACTCGCGCTCAGGAGTGGCGGAGGAGCGTGCGCTCGACGGCGTTCGCCCCCCAGACCGACAGCGGGATCAGCACCGCCGCCGCGACCAGCAGACCGACCGTCAGGTTGCTGCCGAGAACCCAACTGGCGGCGCGATGGAACGTCTGCCAGGACGGGTCGGCGCGGCACGCCTCCACCCAGGCCAGATCGAGGCCCAGACGTTCCAGCCCATAGCCGACGTTGAACCAGGCCAGCGGCTCGCCATGGCGGGTCCAATGCGGCCATTGCGCCATGACGCTCCACAGCAGCAACGTGGACAGCGTGCCAATGGACAGGGTGGTCAGGCCGAAGCTCACGGCGGGGGCGATGCGGGACATCGGGGCGCGCATGGGTCGCTCATATAAAATCTACTTGCATAGTATAGTTTGCGGCTTTTCTATGCGACTCAAAACTGTTTTTTGCAGAATTCCACATATTTGGGGTCGGGCGTACCGTCAGCGCTCCTTTCTAGAGAATGCGAGTCATTCGCATTTCTATGGACGCTCCGCCGTGTTTCCGCGATGATGACCAGCGAGCGTGACGCGGGAGCCGGGTCGGTCCTCCCGCTTGCCGCCGGAGCAACCCCGGCGCCGCGCGGCGGACCGTCCTGAACGCTTGGGTGATTCCTTTGATGACCACTCTCCCTTCCCGGCTCAGGTTCGGGCCGGACGGGCTGCGCCGCCTGGACGTGGCGTCCCGCAGCCTTGCCGGGATCGTCGGCGGCTACGCGCTGGCGGCGGTGGCGGCGATGTTCCTGGCCCTGGCGCTTCCGATGCCGCGGGCGGAGGCGGTCTACACCGCCACCATGATGTCCTTCGCCATCCACGCCGGGGCCTTCGTCTGGGCCTTCTCCGTCGGGACGCGGCGGGTGTGGCCCGGCCTGCTGGCGCCGACGCTGCTGCTGGGCGGCGGAACCTGGCTGCTGCACGGCCTGCAATCGGGGGCGCCGTCATGAAGGACGGATTCCGTCAGTCCATGGCGTGGCTGCACAGCTGGTCGGGGCTTCTGCTCGGCTGGCTGCTGTTCGCCGTCTTCCTGACCGGCACCATCGCCTATTTCCGGCAGGAGGTGACGGTCTGGATGCAGCCGGAACTTCACGGTTCCATCCCCGATGCCGGGACCGCCGAGCGGGCGGTCGAGCGCATGAGCCAACTCGCTCCCGACGCGGCGCAGTGGACCATCGCGCTGCCCGGCGAGCGGTCGCCCGCGGTGTCGGTCTCCTGGCGCCCGGCGGACGCCAAGCCGAACGACCGCGCGGCGCTGAAGCGCGCCACGCTCGACGCCGGGACCGGCGCGGTGTTGGAGCCGCGCGAGACGGCGGGCGGCAACTTCCTCTACCGCTTCCATTTCGAGCTGTACGGGATGCCGCGCGAGATCGCCCGTTGGATCGTCGGCATCGCCACCATGGCGATGCTGGTCGCCATCGTCAGCGGCATCATCACCCACCGCCGTATCTTCAAGGACCTCTTCACCTTCCGGCCGGAGAAGTCGGCGCTGCGCTCCTGGATGGACGGGCATGTGGCGGCGGCGGTGCTGGCGCTGCCCTTCCACCTGATGATCACCTATTCCGGCCTGTTGCTGTTCATGACCATGCTGATGCCCTGGGCGGTCGATCTCGCCTATGACGGCAATCGGCAGGCCTATTTCGCCGAAAGCGGCTTCCGCCGCGCGCCGCCCCCGCCGCGTCCGGCGCCGCAGGCCGCCCCACTGACTCCGGTGGCGCCGCTGCTCGCCGAGGCGGACCGGCGCTGGGCAGACCGCGGCGGCGTGGGAAGCCTGACCGTCACCAACCCCGGTCGCGCCAACGCCACCATCGAGCTGCGGCCGGCGGAGTCCGACTCCATCGGGCGCGGCGCCGCGACGGAACGGCTGCTGTTCGACGGGGTGACCGGGCGGGCGCTGGAGGTCCCGGCAGCGGACCCGCAGCCGGCGGCCATGGCGACCGGCAATTACCTGATGGGGCTGCATCTGGCGCGCTTCGCCGGGCCGGGCATGCGCTGGCTGTTCTTCGTCTCCGGCGTCGCCGGGACGGTGATGGTGGGCAGCGGACTGATCCTCTGGGTGGTCAAGCGGCGGTCGCAGCGCGGCTGGGCGGACACTTGGGGGAACGGTCCCGAGCCGTTCGGGCACCGGCTGGCCGACCGGCTGAACATCGGCGTGGTGGCGGGCCTGCCGCTGGCCGTCGCCGCCTACTTCTGGGCCAACCGCCTGCTGCCGGCGGGGCTGGGGGAGCGCGCGGGCTGGGAGATCGGGGTGTTCTTCCTGGCTTGGGCCGCCGCCCTGCTGCACGCCCCCCTGCGCCCGTCGCGGCGCGGCTGGGCGGAGCAGCTGGGGGCCGGTGCGGCGCTGTTCGCCCTGCTGCCCGTGCTGAACCTCGCCACCGCCCCCGGCCATCTGGGCAACAGCCTGCCGGCGGGGAACTGGCTGCTGGCCGGCTTCGACCTGACGGCGCTGGCGGTCGGTCTGCTGCTGGGCTTGGCCGCGCGCAAGGTCGGGCGGAACGCCTTCGCCGGCAAGACGGTGCCTGCCCCCGTCCTGCCCGCCGGGGCGGTTGTCGAGGAACTGACATGATTCTGTCGTCGCTGTGCGTCGCCTACGCGGGGCTGCTCGCCCTGGCGCTCGCCATGGACCGCCATCACGAGCAGGTTTTCGCCCGCCGTCCCTCCGCACGGACCAGCCGCCTGCTGGGGTGGGCGGGATGGCTGGGGCTCGCGCTGTCGCTGCCGCCCACGGTGACGGCATGGGGGTGGGCGATTGGGATTCCGGCTTGGCTGGGGCTGCTGACGGTGGCCGCTGCGGCGCTGGTCCTGCTGCTGCCCCACGCGCCGCGGGCGGCGTTGCGGCTCGGTCCTGCGGCGCTGCTCTGCGCTCCGTTCCCTGCACTTCTTGGGTGAGGACGCGGTTTTTCCGCAACGCCGCCTTGCGTCTGGCGCCTGTGCATGAAGCCGAGGAAATGTTTCACCATTGTGAATTTATGGATATTCTGCGCAACCATGGAATGCCCCCGGCCGTGTGGGCGGACCGCGGCTGACGCAGGAGAACGGGCAATGACCGGACGGACCTCTCCCATCGCATCGGCGGTGCCCGGGCGCATCCGCGTCCGCCACCCGCTGCTGCGCCGGACGGACCGTTTCCAGGAGGCGCTGGGCCGCCTGGAGTCCCTGGATGCCGTCCGGGTGACCGAGAGCAACCCGGCGGTGGGCAGCGTCCTGCTGAGCTACGACCCTGCCGTGTTGACGCCGGATGACGCCCGGTCCCGGGTGGAGGAACTGCTGTCGGCAGTTCTGCACCCCGCTGAGGCCGTACCGCCGCCGGACGCCCCGGCCCCCGTCGCGGACAGCAAGCCGGCCGCTCCGGAGCTGAAATGGCGGATCAACCGCGCAGCCAAGATCGGGATGATGGGCAGCATGGCGGCGACCCTGGCGGCACTGGGGGTGGGCAAGCGCGTCCACGCCGGATTCGGCACGCTGTTCGTCGCCTTCATGCTCGTCCACATGACCGTGCAGCGCAAACGCCTCTTCCAATGACTGTCCGCCTCCAATGACCGATCGAAAACCGAGCATGCCCGATGAATTCCTGAGCCGGCTGGCCGCCGCCCTGACCATCGCGCACCACATTCCGGGCCGGGTGCGGCTGAAGCTCGACGGCGCTGCGGAGCGCGGTCTGGCGGCGCTGGCCGACGACGCCAGGGCGCTGCACCGGGCGCTCACCGGGGCGGAGGGCATCCGCTCCGTCGCGCTGAACCCGCTCGCCCGCTCCTGCACCATCGAATACGACCCCACGGTGATCCCGCCCTCGGCGTGGCCGGATCTGCTGCGCGGGGAAGCCAGCGCGGCGGCCGGGACGCTGCTGCGCATCGCCACCGCCGGCCTTGCGGGCGGTGCGCCGGAAAGGAGACCATGATGCTGCCGCTTCTGACATTCGCGTCCGGCGTGATCGCCGGGGCCATCGGCGTCCGGATGATGAAATCCGCCAAGGCCAAGGCCGATCCCAAGATCGCCGACCTCACGTCGGTCGATGTGAAGGCCGCCGCCCGCGAGGGCGCCGGCAAGGCCCAGACCGCGGTGCGCGAGGCCGCGGTCACCGGCCTGCTGGCCATCGAGCGGACCTCCGCCGGTCTGCGCTCCCGCCTCGCCACGCCGGTGGACGCGGCGGCGGCGCCGGTCGAGGAAGCCCCGGTGGATGCGGCGCCCGCCGAGGCGGAGCCCGCAAAGGACGATGTGGCGGAGCCGGCAAAGTCTGAGGCGCCGCCCTCCGCCGCACCGGGGGCCGCGTGAAGCGCGCGAAGTGGCGCGGCAAGGCGCCGGGCTCCGGCACGCTCGCCGCCGACTTCACGCGCGGCATGGTGGCGACCGGCCTGCTGACCGCCGTCCAGGACCGCTGGGTGTCGGGCGCCGAGCCCCCCGCGCCGCGCACCATCCTGCGCCACGGCCTGCAGGGCGGTGCGGCGCTGGCCGCGGCCAGCGTCGCCGCCGACGCCCTGCGCACCCGCGACTACGCGCGCCTCGCCCTGGCGGTCGCCGCCGGGGCGGCGGGCGTGGTCATGATCGAACATCTGCTGAATCCGGCGGACGAGTCGCCGCAAGAACGGCCGAAACACGAGGACCCCCATGGCTAAGAAGACCAAGAAGGCGTTGAAGAAGCTGAAGAAGCAGCAGCGCCAGTACAAAGCCGCCATGGCCGCCGGCGGTACGCCGATGGGCGCCAACGCGGCGCGGGGGCAGGGGCTTCTCGGCGGGCTGACCGGCCTGCTGCCGTCGCGCCGGTCCGAACAGTTCCTGGTCGGGCTGCTGGTCGGGGCGGCGGCGGCCTATGTGCTGTCCGACGAGGAACTGCGCGGCAAGATCGTGAAGTCCGGCCTGAAGCTGTACGGCAACCTCGCCGGCGGCCTTGCCGAGATGAAGGAGCAGATGGCCGACCTCCAGGCCGAGCTGGAGGCGGAACAGGCCGGAGCGTTATGAGCGGCCTGCCCTGGTTCCTGCGGCTGGAGCCGGTCCATCGGGTTCCGGGGCGCATCCGGCTGCGCTACGCCTGCCGTCCCGGCGCCCCCAACGACGCGGTGACCCTGCACCGGGTGGTGGAGGCGGTCGCCGGCGTGACGTCGGTTCGGGCCAGCCGCGCCGCGCGGTCGCTGGCCGTCCGCTACGATCCGGCGGTGACCGACGCCACGGCGCTGTGCCTCGCGCTGGCCGCCCTGCCGATTCCCGAACCGGCGCCGCCCGCCCCGGCGGCGGAGGGCGGGGACAATCACGGTGCGACGCTGGTCCGCAGCCTCGCCACGCTGGCCGGCGGCTTCCTGCTGCCCATGCCGTTGCGCCTGCCGCTGTCGCTGGCCGTCGCCCTGCCGATGCTGCGCGAAGGCATGGCGATCTACGGGCGGGAGGGCGTCAACTCGCACGTGCTGGAAGCGGCGGCGGTGGCGATCTCCCTGGCGCGGCGGGATTTCACCGCGGCCAACACCACCGTCTTCATGCTGGCGCTCGGCGAGTATATGGAGGACTCCATCGCCCGCCGGTCGGACGCGCTGCTGAAGCGGCTGCTGCGCCCGTCGAGCGATCAGGTGTGGCTGCTGCGCGACGGCGTGGAAATCCAGGTGCCCGCCGACACCGTCCTGGTCGGCGACAGCGTGGTCATCGGCGCCGGGACGGTGATCCCGGTGGACGGTACGGTGCTGAGCGGAGAGGCGACCGTCAACGAGGCCGCCATGACCGGCGAGAGCGCCCCGGTGGTCAAGCAGCGCGGCTCCACCGTCCTGTCCGGCACGCTGATGGAGGAGGGACGGCTGGTCGTCTACGCCGAGCATGTCGGCAGCCACACCGCCGCCGCCCGCATCGCCGATTACGTCGAACAGTCGCTGACCGCCAAGAGCGAAGCGCAGCTCGACGCGGCGCGGCTGGCCGACCGGCTGGTTCCCACGGTGCTGAAGCTGGCCGGCGGCTCCTTCCTGATGACCGGCGACTGGCGCAGCGCGGCGTCGGTGCTGCAGGCCGACTACTCCTGCGCGCTGAAGCTGGCGACCCCGGTGGCCTTCAAGTCGGCCATGTATGGCGCGGGGCAGGCGGGCATCCTGATCAAGGGCGCCAACGCCCTGGAACGGCTGGCCCAGGCCGACACGGTGATCTTCGACAAGACCGGCACGCTGACCACCGGCGACCTGCAGGTGACCGATTCCATCGCCTTCGACCCGACCTTCAGCCCCGACGACCTGATCTGCCTCGCCGCCTCGGTGGAGGAGCATTACTTCCACCCGCTGGCGATGGCCGTGGTCAACGCCGCCAAGGAGACGCACAACCGCCATTTCGACCACCAGGAGGTGAAGTTCATCGTCGCCCACGGGGTGGCCAGCGTCATCGACGGCAAGCGCATCGTCGTCGGGTCCCGCCATTTCATCGAGGACGACGAGGGCATCGACACCACGGCCCACCGCGAGGCCATCGACGCGCTGCACCGCGACGGCAAGACGCTGCTGTTCATCGGCTTCGGCGGGGTGCTGGTCGGCGTGCTGGCCTTGAAGGACAGCGTGCGCGCGGCCAGTGCCGCGACCATCGCGCGGTTGCGGCGGGCCGGGGTGAAGCGGGTGCTGATGCTGACCGGCGACCACCGCGACCGCGCCGCCGAGCTGGCCGCGGAGCTGCACCTCGACGGCTTCCACGCCGACCTGCTGCCCACCGACAAGGCCCGCATCATCGAGGATCTCAGCCGCGGCGGCGCGCGCATCGCTTTCGTCGGCGACGGCATCAACGACGCCCCGGCGCTGGCCGGCGCCCATGTCGGCATCGCCATGCAAAAGGGGGCCGACATCGCCCGCCTGACCGCCGACGTGGCGCTTCTGGAGGACCGGATCGAGCGGGTGGCCGACGCCAAGGAAACGGCGAACGCCGCCCTGGCGCTGATCGCCCGCAACTACCGCCTGACCGTCGGGCTGAACAGCGCGATCCTCGGCGCCGCCGCGCTGGGCCTGCTGTCCCCGGTGGGCACCGCCGTGCTGCACAACGGGACCACGATCGGGATATTGTTGAACGCCTTGCGCCGGGAGGCGGTCCCCGTTTCCCGGACCGTCGGATAAGCCTGGCTCGCCCGGGAAAACGGTGATGAGGCGGCGGCAGGCACCGGCAGACGGTCAGCGCGCCGAACGCGCCGCGTCGACCGCATCCAGCGTGCCGCGGATCAGGGCGATGCGGTCCGCCATGGCGGCCTGCCGGGGCCGAACGGCCACCTTGACGCCCTCATAGAGCAGATCGGGCCCGGCGGCTTCGAGCGTCGCCGCGACATGGCCCCGCTCCATCACGGACTCGGCGACCTGTTCGCGCAGCGGCGGATGCACGTCGCTCCAGGCCGGGCCATAGGAACCGTCATCGCCGGTCGCGCCGGAGAACATCACCCCACGCAGCAGCCCGGCCGAGCGCAGCTGGTGTGCGTGCCGCTCGGGGGCCGTCGCGTCCCGCTCCTCGATGGCGGAGCGTCCCCAGTTCACGGCCATGCCCAGGGGCGTCCTTGCCCCGGCGGCGGCGGCCGTCACCGCGGCGCTCTCAATGGCGAGGGGAAGCAGGCCCTTCTGCCAAGGCCCGGCCATGGGGCGGGCGTCGCAATGTTCGACGACGAGCGTCGTGTCGCCCCAGTCCCAGGAGGCGATCTCCCAAAGCGATGTTTCCAGCGCATGGCCCCCCTCTTCGGCCGCCGCCGGCGGAAGGGTCGGGAAGGCGTGGACCTCGACGGCCAGGATGCGCTGCCCGCGCGCCGCGAAGCCCGCGAGCGCCCGGTGGGCCGCGGCAACCAGTTCGATGGCGCGGGCACGCCCGGCCGGATCGGTGGACGCCAGCCCGACCCTTGGGTCCGCCGCCGCCGCGCTGGCGGCCGCACCGATCAGGGTCAGCACATGCCGCCCCTGCGCGCCACGGCTGTCGAACAGCGCGGCCAGAATCCGCTCATCCTCGTCCCAGCCGGGCGCCCCCCAGGAGATTTCCAGGCCGTCGACGCCGGGAAGGGACAGGACGCCCTCCAGATAGGGTTGGCGCTCCGCCGCGGTGTCCGGCTGGGCGGCGTAGGCCCCCACGATGCGAAACGGTTTGTGATGGGAATTCATGATGCTGCCTCTCCGCTTGGCTTGGACGCGCCGAAGGTCGGACGTTCGGGGCCGCTCCCCTGGTCGGAGGGGCGGCCCCGGTTCGTGGATTACGCCCCGGTCAGGCGCGGGATTCGGACGGCCGGGCCTCGCCCCACTCGGCGTCCGTCGGCGTGCTCAGGTCACGGTTGAGCGTCTCGGGCAGCGAATAGGTGACCAGGAAGGAGACCAGCATGGTGACGGCCATGTAGATCGCCACCGGGACCCAGGAGTTGGCGTACCAAGCCAGCAGCGCGGCGCTCAGCAGCGGGGCGATGCCGCCGCCGATGATGGACGAGAATTCGCGGCCCAGCGTCACCCCGGCGTAGCGGTAGCGGCTGCCGAAGATCTCGGGGAAGAAGCTCATGTGCACCCCGGTCACGCCCTGGGCTGCGACCATGTAGCCGAACACGATGATCGCGGTGATCAGGACCGGCGAACCGGTGTTGAGGCCGGGGAAGACCAGGAACGGCGTGACGGTGAGCAGGCCGGTCAGCACGAGGGTCATGCGGCGACGGCCGAAACGGTCGGACAGCATGCCGGTCAGGAAGGCGGCGAAGGACGCGGCGATGGCGGCGGCCAGCTGCACCGGCGGGATGAAGTGGGTGTCGACGCCCACCACGCTCACCAGATAGGTGATCATGAAGACCTGATAGATGTAGGACTGCGTCGACACGCCCCAGTTCATCAGGATCACCTTGACGACGTTCTTCTTGCCGTGCTTTGCGACGACCTTGAGCGGGGCCTGGTTCTTGACGTCCACCTTCTTCTTCAGCTCGATGAAGATCGGGCTCTCGGCGAGCTTCAGCCGGATGATGAAGGCGGCGATGGTGACGAGGATGCTGCTCCAGAAGATGGCGCGCCAGCCCCAGCTCATCAGCATGTCGGTGGGGAGTTGCTGGGCCCCGATCCAGGCGATGGCGCCCAGCGCCGTGCCGAAGGCCGCACCCACCATGATCAGCGACGAGAGCCGGCCGCGCTGGCCGAGGGGGGCCGTCTCGGTCAGCAGCGTGGCGCCGCCCGACTGCTCGGCGCCCGCGCCGAAGCCCTGCAGGAAGCGGCAGAGAACCAGCAGGAGCGGCGCCCAGATGCCCGCCGTCTCATAGGTCGGCAGGCAGCCGATGGCGAAGGTCGCCCCGCCCATCAGGAACAGCGTCGTGACCAGCACCCATTTGCGGCCGTACTTCTCGCCGTAATGCGCGAAGAAGAGCCCCCCGAGCGGCCGCGCCAGGAAGCCGATCGCGTAGGCGCCGAAGCTGGCGATGATCCCCGCCGCCGGCGAGATCGTCGGGAAGAACAGTTTGCTGAAGATCAGGGCGGACGCCGTGCCGTAGATCACGAAGTCGAAGTTTTCGAGCATCGTGCCGATCAGGCCGGCAAGGGCGGCCCGTCGGACGTTGGCGGCGTCGGCGGGGGCCGTGTCCTGTGTGGCTGTGTCCTGGGCGGCGGTGCCCGGTTGGGCGATGGTGCTGGATATCTCGGTCATAGGCTGCTTCCTTCACGAACCACCGGAAGGGTGGAGTGATGATGGCACGCGACGCGCGGCACGCGGTCGTGGGGCGCCCCACGGGGGGAACGGGTCCGGCCGTGCAGGGCGATGAAGGGGGGCGTCGCGGGCCGTCCCCGGTCCGCCGGAAAATCGGCGAACCGGTCCGGCCGGGACGGGCGGTCCTAGCGGGGGAAGACCACGTTGCGCAGCGGTTCGCCGGCGGCGAGGCGACCGATGTTCGCGGCGATGTCCCGCACCCGGCCTTCGAAGGTCTGGCGGGTGACGCCGGAGATGTGCGGCGTCATCAGGACGTTGTCGAGCGAGGCGAAGGGCAGCGGCGACGGCTGGGCGTGGGCGCCGCCGGCCGGGTACTGGTACCAGACGTCGATGACGGCGCCGCCGATGCGGCGCTCCTTGAGCGCCTCGTACAGCGCTTCGGGATCGACCAGCGGGCCGCGGCTGACGTTGACGAGCAGCGCGTCGGGCTTCATCGCGGCCAGCCGCGCGGCGTCGATCAGGTGGCGGGTGTCCGGCCGCAGCGGCAGGCACAGCACGACGACGTCGCTCTCGGCCAGCAGCCGGCCGAGCCCGTCGATGCCGGCCGCCCAGCGCAGCCCTTCCCGTTCCACATCGACCGGACGCGGCGTGACCGTGACGCCCGCCGCGCCGAACGCGCGCATGAGCTGCCAGGTGCGCGACCCGATGTGCCCGTAGCCGACGATTCCGACGGTGGCACCGGCCAGGGAGTTCAGCTGACAGCGCTGCGATTCATAGACCGACGAATCCCAATGACCGGTGCGCAGCGCGCGGTCCTGCTGCAGGAACTGGCGGCGCATGACGACGCTGGTCGCCGCCACATATTCGGCGATCGAGGATTCATGGCAGAAGGTGTTGGCGCAGACGGCGCCGTCGGGCAGGGCCCCGGTGTCGATGCCGTCATAGCCGGCGCCGCCGACATGGACGAGACGCAGGGAGTCGGCCGCGGCCCCCATCGCGGCGGTGAAGCGCGGGCCGACGAAGACGTCGGCGCCCGCCAGATCGGCCGCGACCGCCGCTTCGTCGAAGGCCGGATGCCAGGAGACGACGCTGTCCGCCGGAAGCTGCGCCTCCATCAGCGCGCGGTGAGGCACGAAGTTGGCGTCGGCGATGACGACGCGCAGTGGGTGTGGCGGTCGTGCGACGCCGTCGCGGTCGCCGGCCTGTGATGTCCCGTTGGGCATGGCGCAGATGACTCCCTCTAGAAATTTTTCACTCGGCATCGTTTGGTGACGGCGCAGCGCCGTCGGTGAAACCGATTGTCCGACCCGTTCCCCCGCCGCCCGGCCCTGACCGTTCCGCGTTCGGGAAGCCATGCGTCGCGGGGTCCGCCATTGCGGCCCCTGCGAGGCCTCCCAACTCCCGGCGGTTCCCGCAGGACCGCGATGCCGACGTTTCTGGGATATTGGTACACTGGTCTTCTGAATCATTGGATAGGACAGCGCGCCGTCGCCTGTCAACAGCATAACGCTGGGCATGCGAAATGTTGCGAGGTCGTGCGGCTAACGGTCGCAGCGTGTTCCAGCAGAAAGCGCTTTCCTTCGGCCCGCGCGCGTCTCGTCGGCGTGACGGACGGGTGGCCGGCGCCGGGCATCGCGCTCCGCCGGACTCGCGGGGGCATCGCCAAGACCACAGCAAGTCTCTGATGCAGCTTGATAAACGGATTGTCGGCTCGGAGTGGAGTGCGCTCTGCGCGGAGGGGCAATGCCCCACAAGCCTTGGGACGATGCGCGCGATCCTCACTCTTCGTGTTGACAAGCCGGTGCGTCGGTCGTAGCTATTGAACCAGTATACCAATTTGCAGTTTGGTTCTCTGGAACCACGGCAGCGGATTTTGCCGGGACCGGACGGGACCGGGGCCCACCGTTCCCCCTCGATCAACATCTCACGCGGTTCCAGGCGCGACGACGCGCCGGCCCCCCTTCAGGAGACATCAGATGCGCGGCTGTGTTCTGCACGGACAAAAGGATCTCCGCCTCGAAGCGCTGGACGAGCCGTCCCTGCGTCCCGGCGAGGTCCGGGTCAAGATTGCCGCAGGCGGGATCTGCGGGTCCGATCTGCACTACTTCTTCGAGGGGCGCGTCGGCGACTTCAACGTCCGGGAGCCGATGGTGCTGGGCCACGAGATCAGCGGCGACGTCGTCGAGGTCGGGCCGGAGGTCACCCGGACCAAGGTCGGCGACCGCGTCGCCGTCAACCCCGGCAAGCCCTGCCACACCTGCCCGCACTGTCTGGGCGGCCGGGAGAACCTGTGCGCCAACATGGTTTTCTTCGGCAGCGCCTCGCGGTTCCCCCACGTCCAGGGCGCTTTCCGCGAAACGCTGGTGGTCCGCGACTTCCAGTGCTTCCCGGTTCCGCAGGACACGCGCCACAGCAATCTGGTCTTTGCCGAGCCCTTCGCCGTCGCCCTGCACGCGGTGGCGCAGGCCGGCAGCCTGCTCGGCCGGCGCGTCCTGATCACCGGCGCCGGGCCGATCGGCTGCCTGATCGCGGTCGCCGCGCGGCGGGGGGGCGCCGCCCACGTCACCATCACCGACCTGTCCGACAACGCCCTGGAGATCGCCGCCAAGGTCGGCGCCCATGAGACGGTCAACGTCCTGTCCGACAACGAGACGCCCAGCCGCTGGCAGGCCGACCGCGGCTGCTTCGACGTGAGCTTCGAGGCGTCGGGCAGCGCCAGGGCGGTGGAGACCTGCGTCCTCAGCACGCGGCCCGGCGGCGTGGTCGTCCAGGTCGGCATGCTGGCGCCGGGCCTCACCCCGATCCCGCTCAATCGGCTGCTCGCCAAGGAGGTGACGCTGAAAAGCTCCTTCCGCTTCCACGAGGAGTTCGGCTGGGCCGTCGCCGCTCTGACCACCGGCGGCGTCGACCTGTCGCCGCTGGCCACCGCGCAGTTCCCGTTCGAATCCGCCGCCGAGGCGTTCGACGCGGCGCACGACCGCAGCCGGAACATGAAGGTGCAGATCATCTTCGGGTGATCCCCGGACCGAGCCCTTCCGACGGACCCGTCCCTCCGGCGGGTCCGCCATGGAACCGACCGCTTGCGGACGTCCGCAAGAGCTTTGCGAGTGACCAATGAAAATCACGCAACTGGAAACCTTGAGGACGGAGGAGTTCTCCAACGTCGTTTGGGTCCGCGTCCACACCGACGCCGGAATCGTCGGGCTCGGCGAGACCTTCTACGGGGCGGGCGCGGTCGAGGCGCACATTCACGATGTCCTGGCGGCGCGCCTGCTCGGCAAGGACCCGCTGCGCATCGAGGCCCACGCCCGCGAGCTGGTGAACCTGCCGATGGCGCAATCCTCGACCGGCGCCGAGTACCGCGCCGCGTCGGCCATCGACCTCGCGCTGTGGGACATCCTCGGCAAGGTGTGCGGCCAGCCGGTGCACCAGATGCTGGGCGGCCTCTGCCACGACCGGGTGCCGGTCTACAACACCTGCGCCGGCTACGGCTACGTGCGGTCCAACAAGATCAAGCCGGTCGACACCTGGAACCTCGGCTCCAGCGAGGGTCCCTACGAGGACCTCAACGGTTTCATGACCGACGCCGGCCGGCTCGCCGAGAGCCTGCTGGAGCAGGGCATCACCGGCATGAAGATCTGGCCGTTCGACCCCGCGGCCATCGCCAACGACGGGCGCTTCATCACCGCCGAGCAGATGAAGCGCGCGGTCGAGCCCTTCGAGAAGATCCGCAAGGCCGTCGGTGACCGGATGCAGATCATGGTCGAGTTCCACTGCCTGTGGAACCTGCCGACCGTCAAGAAGATCGCCCGCGTCCTCGAGGACTACGAGCCGACCTGGTACGAGGACCCGATCCGCATGAACTCGGTCAACGCGCTGGCCGAGCTGGCCGGCTCGACGAGCGTGCCGATCTGCGCGTCGGAGACGCTGGGCTCGCGCTTCCCCTACAAGGACATGCTGGAGGCCGGGGCGATCGGTGTGGTGATGACCGATCTGGTGTGGACCGGCGGGCTGACCGAAGGGCGCAAGATCGCCGCGCTCGCCGACACCTACCATCGCCCCTACGCGCCGCACGACTGCACCGGGCCGGTGGCCTACGTCGCCGCCGTGCACTCCTCGCTGTCCAACCCGAACACGCTGATCCAGGAATCGGTCCGGGCCTTCTACACGGGCTGGTACACGGAGCTGGTCACCGAAGTGCCGCGCATCGTCGACGGCCACGTCCTGCCGATGGAAGGGCCGGGCCTCGGCACGGAACTCCTGCCCGCCGTCTTCGAGCGCCCCGACCTGAGCGTCCGCCGCAGCAGCCTCTGACCGGCAGCTTTCAACCGGCAGCATTTCAACGAAAGACCCGCCATCATGACGACCATGTTTGACCTGACCGGCAAGACCGCGCTCGTGACGGGATCGGCCCGCGGCCTTGGCAACGCCATCGCCGAAGGGCTGGCCAAGGCCGGCGCCGCGATCATCCTCAGCGACATCAACCCCACCGCCCTGGCCGACGCCGCGGCCAGGGCGCGCGACAAGGGCTACACCGTCCACGAATCGGCCTTCGACGTGACGGACGAGGACGCGGTGACGAAGGCCTTCGCCGATCTCGACGCGCAGGGGATCACCGTCGACATCCTGGTGAACAACGCCGGCATCCAGATCCGCAGCCCGCTGGTCGATTTCCCGGTGGCGGATTTCCGCAAGGTCATCGACACCAACCTGACCAGCGCCTTCCTCGTCGGCCGCGAGGCGGGCCGCCGCATGGTCGCGCGGCGGGCGGGCAAGATCATCAACATCGGCTCCCTGACCAGCGAACAGGCCCGCGTCACCGTCGCGCCCTACGCCGCGGCGAAGGGCGGCATCCGCCTCCTTACCAAGTCGATGACCGCGGAGTGGGCGGAGTTCAACGTCCAGGTCAACGCCATCGGTCCGGGCTACATCGTCACCGAGATGAACAAGCCCTTGATCGAGAACGAGGAGTTCGATTCCTGGGTGAAGAAGCGCACGCCGGCGCGGCGCTGGGGAAACCCGACGGATCTGGTCGGGACGGCGGTGTTCCTGGCCTCCCCGGCCTCCGACTTCGTCAACGGCCAGCTGATCTTCGTCGATGGCGGCTTCATGGCCATCTACTGATCGCGCAACGGCGCTCCCCCGTCCGCCCCCACGTTGCGGGCGGATGGGAGTAGCCGGTCCCATCGGAACAGGTCCGACCAGAATGAAGCCGACCCCGTCGCGGCCTTGGCATGCCGACTCCCGCATGATCCACCGGGATCTGCGCAACGCCATCGTCTCGTTCCGCCGCCGGCCGGGCGAGACGCTCGCCGAGCGTCCCCTTGCCGAGGCTTATGGCGCCAGCCGCCCGAAGGTTCGGCAGGCGATCAACCGGCTGGCCGACGAACAGCTGGTCGAGCGCCACCCGCACCATCAAGGGATGCGGGTGGCGCGCATTCCCCTGCGGGCGTTGCCGGAGGCCGGGGAAATGCGCAAGGCCCTCGAAACCCGCGTCGTCCGCTACGCGGCCCGCCGGGCGACGCCCGATCAGATCGCGCGCCTGCGCGCGTCCGTCGAACGGCAGCGCGCCTGCGAGACGGCCGGTGACATCGACGGCTTCCACGCGGCGGACGAGGCGTTTCACGCCCTGCTGTCCGAGGTTGCCGGCCATCCTGGCTTCTGGGACACCGTCGGGCGGATCAAGGCGCAGATCGACCGCTGCCGCCGCCTCGGCCTGCTGGTCTTCGGGAGCATGGGACCGGCCATCGAGGAGCATGATGCCATGGTCGCGGCCATCGCCGCGCGGGAGCCCGACCGGGCCGCCGCGCTGATGGCCAGCCACCTCGACGGCGTGGCCGGGACGATCGCCACCTTGCGCCGCGTGGTTCCATGCTATTTTTACGAACCCGACGACCCGTCTTTCTCTCGCTGAGACACGCGCGGGGAGGGCCGGTGCCATGCCGCCGATTGGTGGCGGCAGCCCCTTTCTGCCCAGGCGTGCGGTTGACTTGTCCGCCACGGATGCCTAAAGAACTGGAACCGCTGCGTACCAGCGAACCAGTTCAGCGACCGGAGAGCGGCATGGATGATCCCGAATTCGACGTCTCCCGCCACCTGCAGAAAATCAAGGTCCGGCGCCCACCCGACATCATCATCGAACAGATCAGCGACCTGATCGCGCGCCGCATCATCAAGGCGGGACAGAAGCTGCCGGCGGAACGGGTGCTGGCCGAGCGTTTCGACGTCAGCCGCGGCACGGTGCGCGAGGCGCTCCGCCGCCTGGAATTCTTCGGGATCGTCCGCACCTCGCCGCAGAGCGGCACGGTGGTGGAGAATCTCAGCGAGCATGTGCTGCTCGGCCTGATCAACAACATCCTCAACGCGGACGACACCAGCCCGGAGATGCTGATCGAGGTGCGCGGCGCCCTGGAGGCCCTGTCCGCCCGTCTGGCGACGGAGCGCGCGCACAGCGGCCAGATCGACGAGATCCGCAAGGCCCAGCGGCGGATGCGCGAGCAGGCGGAAGCCAACGCCTACACCTTGGAGGAGGATCTTCTCTTCCACCTCAAGGTCGCGGAGGCGACCAACAACAATCTGCTCCGTTCGCTGATCGCCCTGATGGGGCCGGATGTGCTCCGCTTCTCGCATCAGCACGCCACGTACAAGGATGGCCGCATGCACGCCGCGGCGAACGAGCACGATGCGATCATCGAAGCCATCGAGCGCCGTCAGCCGGAGGAGGCCGAGCGGCTGATGAAGCAGCACATCGACAAGTCCTACGAGCATTACCGCCGCAACGGCAGCGCGGACGATCACCCTGAGAACGACGGGGCCAAGAGCGACAAGCCGGCGCGCACCCGGCGCGCCAAGGGAGCGAAGTCCCTGCGGGAGCCCGAATAAGGGCGCACCCTCCGCCACTCGCTGATTCCGCGCTCGGCCCGCGCACAAGCCACAGCCGCCCGTCCCGCCATGGGCGTCGTCAGTTTCTTGCGGCGAGACGCCTGAGCGCGGCGCCGTCGCGCATCGTCGCGGCCAGAAGACAAATCCGGCGGGTCTTCGTGCCCACCAGCGTCTTCGGCCGCCGGGCCCTCGCCGCCGCCGGACCGCCGCGCGTCGCCGTCCGCCGGATGGATGTCCCCTCGCGCTGCTCCCGTGTTCGCGCCGGATTTCAATAACCTGTTCCTCGCCGAACCGGCCTTTTTTCCTGTCCGTCTGCTTGCTGGACGGGCTGTGAACTCAGGGTGGAAACGTGTCAGGGATCAGGGCGCCGAACACGGCCCGCCCACGCGCCCAACGCGATGATCCTGCCATCCATGACCTTGAAAACGCGCGGGTCGGCGTGAGGTCGGCGCGTGCGAGGACCTATGTCAGGTTGCGGCTCGCCGCTCCGGAAGTCCTCATGACAAGGTTATGAATGTTACAAATTCCGACAAACTAGGACTAACACCATCTCCAAAATCGTATGATAGAAATAGCTACCTCAGATGGAGATCCGACGGGGTCTTCGTTAATCAAAAGTTAGCAACGACCATCGCGCGAAGGTATCGGTCCCATGAATTTGTCCACCAAAGCCGCCCCTTCAATCCCTGTCCTTAAAAAAGATATGGATAAGAAAAAAGCGTCAAGGTGGGCGTGCGTCGCAGCAAGCGCTATTCTTGCTGGATTCGTGGCTCCTGCATTCGCTCAACAGTTGCCGGCGCAGCTCCCCTCGGGCGCGGAACCCCGTCCGGAGGCGCCGCGCCCGGTGATGCCGCTGCCCTCCGTGCCGGGCGGTGCGGTGACCGTGCCGAAGGCTCCGGCGGCGGAAGCCCCGGCGGGGGCCGAGAATTACCGCCTGACGCTGCGGGGCGTCACGATCGAGGGCGCCACCGCCTACAGCCAGGACAGCCTGAAGACCGCCTATCAGGACCTGCTGGGCCGCGAGGTGTCGGTGGCGGACCTGTTCAAGATCGCCAACGACATCGAGTTCCGCTACCGCAACGACGGCTTCATCACCAGCCGGGTCATCGTTCCCGCCCAGACGATCGAGGACGGCACCTTCCGCCTCCAGGTGGTCGAGGGCTTCGTGTCCGACATCACCTATCCCGACGACATCGGCCCGGCGCTCGTCGCGGTGAAGCGGCTGGTGGAGCCGCTGCGCGGCGTCAAGCCGATCAACGTCGCCGAGGTCGAGCGCCGCCTTCTCCTGGCGAACGACCTTGCCGGCCTGACCGTGCGCGCCAGCCTGGAGCCGGCGCCGGACACGCTCGGCGCCTCGGTGGTGGTGGTGAAGACGGACCGCAAGGCGGTGGACGCCCTGGTGTCGGTCAGCAACCGCAACACGCCCTATCTCGGCACCGCCCAGACGACCGCGACGGCGGCGCTGAACTCCTTCGGGCCGAACGCCGACACGGTGAACCTCAGCGGGCGCGTGTCCTCGCCGGCATCGCGGGCCTGGTCGGTCGGCGCCGGCTATCAGGCGCTGGTGACCGGCGACGGGCTGACCTTCTCCGCCACCGGCTCCTATTCCAAGTCGCGGCCCGGCCTGACGCTCGACCCGCTGGACGTGGAAAGCTGGGTGGCAGCTGGCGTGGGCACGCTCAGCTACCCGGTGATCCGCTCGCGCCTGGAAAACCTCCGGGCCGTCGGCGAGTTCGAATACCGCGACGTGAACACCGACATTTCCGGCGACCGCTTCAACCGCGACCGCCTGCGCATCCTGCGCGGCGGCTTCAGCTACGACCGGACGGACGGCTGGGACGGCATCACCGCGGTGCGCGGCCTCGTGCACCAGGGGCTGGACATCCTCGACGCGACGAAGCTGGGTTCCGCCTACGCCTCGCGCGAGCGCGGGCGCAGCGACTTCACCAAGCTGACCGCCGACATCACCCGCGTGCAGCAGCTGCCGGCCAACTTCAGCATCCTCGCGACGGCCACCATGCAGGCCGCCGGCACGCCGCTGCTGGCCAGCGAGCAGATCGCGCTGGGCGGGCCGAGCTACGGCCGCGCCTTCGACGAGGGCGAGATCTCCGGCGACAGCGGCTGGGCCGGGTCGCTGGAGCTGCGCTACACGCCGGTGGTGCCGGAGAACGCCTTCGCGCAGGCCGTCCAGATCTACGGCTTCGTCGATGGCGGCGAGGTGTGGAACCGCTCCAGCCTGGAGCAGAACAGCCGCAATTCGCTGGTCTCGGTGGGCGGCGGCGTGCGCGCCAGCCTCGTGGAACGGCTGTTCGCGACGCTTGAGATCGACAAGCCGCTGACCCGCCGCGTCGCGACCGAGGGCGACAAGGACATGCGGGTCTTCTTCAACATCACTGCGCAATACTGATAGGGCCGGGGGAAACAGGACATGGGCAAGGGCAACGTCACCACCACCTCCGGCTTCACCGAGATCCCCGGCGCGCGCCGTCACCGACAGACGCTGCGCCAGCGGCTGCTGCTGTCGTCCGCGACGGAGGCGCCGCAGCGCGGCGGCGGCACCCGGCGCCAGCGCCGCGCGGCGAAGGCCCGGGGCGGCGTCGACTTCGCGCGGCTGGCGCTGCGCAGCGTGATCGGCGTGGCGCTGTCGACCCTGTTCGCGGGCGCGGCCTACGCCAACCCGCTGGAGGGCACCGTCACCGCGGGTGCTGCGACCATCCAGTCGTCGACCCCGAAGTCGATGGAGATCCTGCAGTCCACCGACAAAGCCATCATCAACTGGAAGTCCTTCAGCATCGATGCCGGTGAGAAGGTCACCTTCCAGCAGCCCTCGGCCGCCAGCGTCACTCTGAACCGGGTCACCGGCGCCGACCCGTCCAAGATCATGGGCAGCCTGTCGGCCAACGGCACGGTCATGCTGGTCAACCCCAACGGCGTGGTGATCGGCGCCGGGGCGAAGGTGGACGTCGGCGGGCTGGTGGCGACCACCGCCAACATCTCCGACGCCAACTTCATGGCGGGCAAGTACCAGTTCGACCAGGCCTCCACCAAGCCGAACGCCATGGTGGTGAACGAGGGCGACATCACCGTCAAGGACAGCGGTCTCGCCGCCCTGGTGGCCCCGCATGTCCGCAACTCCGGCGTCATCCGCGCCAAGCTGGGCAAGGTCGCGCTGGGCGGCGCCGAGACCTTCACGCTCGACTTCCACGGCGACGGGCTGATCAGCTTCGACGCCAGCTCCGCCGTCAAGACGGTGGCGAAGGACGCGGACGGCAAGCCGGTCGCGGCGCTGGTCGTCAATTCCGGCGAGATCGCCGCCGAGGGCGGCAGCGTCACCCTGTCGGCGCGCGCCGTGAAGGGCGTGATCGACAACGTCATCAACACCGACGGCGTCATCAAGGCCACCTCGGTCGGCAGCGCCAACGGCAAGATCGTCCTGTCGGGCGGCGACAGCGGCAAGGTCACCATCGGCGGCACCGTCGACGCCAGCGGGCGCGGGGAGGGGCAGACCGGCGGCACCGTCGTCGCCACCGGCGCCGAGATCGTCGTCAAGAAGAACGCCCGCGTCGACGCCTCCGGCAGCAAGGGCGGCGGCGAGGTCGCCATCGGCAGCAAGACGGGCCGCTCCGGCACCTGGTCGGACAAGGCGACGGTCGAGGCCGGTGCCACCCTGTCCGCCGATGCCGTGAAGTCCGGCAAGGGCGGCAGCGTGACGGTGCTGTCGCAGAAAAGCACGAAGCACGCCGGTAAAATCTCCGCCCGGGGCGGCGCCGAGGGCGGCGACGGCGGCTTCGCCGAGGTGTCCAGCCACAAGGACATCACGCTGACCGGCAGCGTCGACCTGACAGCACCCAAGGGTGCGGCCGGCACCTTCCTGCTCGACCCGGAAAGCCTGCGCATCGTCAGCTCCGCCGGGGGCAGCCAGAACGGCGCCGCGGCGGACGGCACGATCGGCGTCAACGACCCCAACCAGGGCACCGGCGACAACGTCAACACGGTGTCGAAGCAGGTGCTGGAGAGCATCGCCGGCAACGCGAACATCGTGCTGGAGGCGTCGGGCCTCATCACGGTGGAGACCAGCCTCGACCTCCAGACCACGACGGGCCACAGCTTCACCCTGCGGTCGCTGACCTCCAGCGGCATCGCCTTCACCGACGCCAGCTACGAGATCCGCACCGACGGCGGCGACATCGTGCTGGAAGCCAACGGCATGGCCAGCAACCTGACCAACATCGGGAAGCTGACGACCCGCGGCGGCGCGGTGCGGCTGACGGCCACCAACAACGTCCAGCTCGCCAACCTGATCGACACCACGCCGGCCTCGGGCAGCGCCGGCGCGGTCTCCGTCAAGGCCGAGAGCGGCTCGCTGAGCGCGCTGGACGCCGGCCGGATCGTCGGCGGCCCGGTCACCCTGACCGCCGGCGGCGACATCGGCGCCACCGGCGCGGCGGTGTCGACCAGCAGCACCCAGCTCTCCCTGGTCACCGGCGGCAACCTGTTCGTCACCAACGACCGGACGCTGACCGACCTCTCCGTCACCAGCACGCACCGGGCGGCCGGGGTCGACAGCCAGTTCTTCGTGGCCTCCACGGGCCTGACCTTCACCGTCACCGATTCGGCCGGCACCACCGCGCTCGACACGGTCGGCCAGACCGGCGGCCTGAACAGCTTCGCCTTCACCAGCGACCGCAACATCCAAGTCGGCACGGTCAGCGCCGGAACGGGGGCCGTCGCGCTGGCCAGCACCGCCGGCAACATCACCGGCACGGGCGCGAGCCTGCTGACCGGCGGCGCGCTGACGCTGACGGCCAAAGGCTCGTCGGGCAGCAACGGCGGCATCGGCACGTCGCTGCAGGCGCTGAACACCGCCGGCACCAGCCTGACGGCCACGGCCGGCAGCGGCGGCCTGCATCTGTCGAACGCCGGGGCTCTGGCGCTGACCAGCGTGACCACCAGCGGCGGCACCTTCGTGACCGCCTCCGGCGACCTCACGGTCGGCGCGGTGTCCGTCGGCAGCAACACGCTGACCCTGACCAGCAGCGGCGGCAGCATCCTGAACGACGCCGACGCCTCGACCACCATCAGCTCCTACAGCCTGGTCCTGAACGCCGCCGGCAGCGTCGGCACCAGCGGCACGGCCCTGACCGCCAGCTCCTACAACATCGACGCCACCTCCGGCGCGGGCGGCGTCTTCCTGACGACGTCGGGTTCGGCGGTGCTGGGCTCCATCGTCTCGACCAACGGCGACGTCGCCATCACCACCGGCGGCACCACCGCCATCGGGACGATCACCAGCGCCAACGGAACCAGCACCATCGCCGTCACGGCGAACGGCGCGGCGTCGGACATCACCGCGACCACGGTCAATGCCGGGGCCAACGGCGACGTCACCCTCACGACCGCCAACGGCAGCATCTCCGCCCTGTCCGGCACGATCACCGGCGACAACGTCACCCTCGCCGCCGGGGGCAACACCTCGACCGTTATGGTGAACACCGCGGCGAAGCGGCTGACGGTCACCAACAACGCGGGCAACGTCACGGTCATGCAGACCGGCGCCGTGACCGTGGAGAACATCACTTCCACCGGCACGTCGGTTTCGCTCACCGTCACCGGCGGCGCCGCCACGCTGGGAACCATCAAGGCGTCGAACTCCGGCGGGATCTCCGTGACGGCGACCGGTGGCGCGATCCTGGGCAAGGACGCCAGCAACCGGCTGTCCGCCGGCATCATCAGCCTGACCACGGACGGGGCCATCGGCAGCTCCGCCACCCATCTGCGCACCTCGACGGGGTCTCTGACGCTGAGCAATGTCGGGGATCTGTATCTCGACAACAGCGGTGTGATCCTGACCGGTCTGGCGATCACCAACCGCCATGTCGGCGGGGCCGCCAACGCGCTGGACCTGACCTCCGAATACTTCAACTTCGTGGTCGGCGACAACGGCACCGCGACCATTCTGGAAGCGATCGGCAGCCCGAAGCTGTCGACCCTCAGCTTCAACAGCGACATCGACCTGATCGTCGGCGATCTGGCCACGGTGGGGGTGGGCGGCAAGGTCACGCTGACCTCCACCACCGGCAGCATCCGCGACGACGGCAGCGTGAACACGCGGATCGACGCCGACACCGTGACGCTGAGCGCCGCGTCGGGCAGCCTGGGCGACGTCTCCGCTCCGCTGGGGCTCAACGCCACGAAGCTGACGCTGACCACCGGCGGCGACCTGCACGTCACCAACCTGTCCGACATGGCGGAGCTGACCGTCACCAGCACCCATGCCGACACGACTGTGGTGAACGGCTACACGATCACCGCGCCGAACTTCATCTTCGACCTGACCGACGACGCCACCAACGGCTATCTGCTGCGCACGCTGGTCGACACCACCGGCCAGATCTTCTCCTTCAAGGGTGACCGCGACATCCGGCTGGGCCGGGTCGATTTGACCTACAAGAACGGCGTCCTTCCCGACAACGGCACGCCTTCGCCCAGCGAAACCTACAGCATCTTCAACGCCGAGACGACGAACGGCTCCATCCTGGACGACGGCTCGAAGACCACGGTGGTTCTGGCCGGCTCGGTCAATCTGGTCGCCAGCAAGGCCATCGGCAGCGGCACGGGCACCGAATATCTCGACGTCGTCACCCCCGTCCTGAACGCCCGTGCGTCGGACGGCGGCATTTACGTCACCTTGCCGACCTCGACGGGCGTCAGCAACCAGAAGAACCTCGTCACGCTGGGCAGCCGCTTCTTCAGCGCCGCCAACAACCCCATCGTGGTGACGGCGACCTGGGGCGACATCGCCTTCGGCTCCGGCTTCTCGTCCAGCGCCAGCAGCGACATCACGGTGACAGCGACCCACGGGTCGATCCTGAACCCGAACAGCGCCACATTGCGTGGTGGCGACACCGGAACGGTGACCCTCACCGCCGGGAAGGACATCGGCTCCGCGTCCAACGCCCTCGCCGTCAGGGGCGGCACGGTGGTGGCCAATGCGGGCGGCTCCCTGTGGCTCGGCCTGACGGGCGGGAACGCGGTCGCGCTGAACAGCCTGACGGCAGGCGGCGACATCAGCGTCGCGCAATCCAGCGGAACCATGACCGTCGGATCGGTCAACGCCAACAGCGGCACCGGAACGGTCACGCTGACGAACAGCAGCGGCAACATCCAGGACGATTCGAACAGCGCGACGCTCATCGCCGCCGGCAAGGTCATCCTGAGCGCCAACGGAGGCGTCGGCAGCACCAGCGCGTTGAATCTGGCGACGGCGAACCTGTCGGTCACGACGGGCGGGTCCATCGGCATCACCAACACGATGGCGCTGACCGACCTGACGCTGACGCGCGGCTCCTACTCCGGCGGCACGATCGGGATCACCACGGTCAACGGGCAGGTCTTCACCCTGTCGGACAGCTCGTCGCAGTCCACGATCCAGACGGTCACCAGCAGCACGGCGCTGAACTTCGCCTTCAATTCGTCGCGCGCGGTCAAGGTCGGCACCGTCAACGTCGGGTCCGGCGGCAGCGTCGCCATCGTCTCGTCCAGCGGCGTCACCAACACCGGCAACGGCAGCAAGATCACCGCCGGCAAGGTGTCGCTGGAGGCGGGAACCAGCTCCTCCATCGGCGATTCGACCCTCTACGGGGCCATCGGCCTCGACACCGGCGACCTGTCGCTGACCGCCGGGCGGAACATTTACGTCGACAACAACGGGCGTGCCTTCAACAGCCTGGCGATCGCCAGCACGAACAGCACTGTCAGCTCTTCGACGGCGAGCACCTTCTCGATCGGCAGCACCGGTTCCCAGATCTACTCGCTGGCCGACAACGGCACCACGAACACGATCGACATCACGGGTGCGGGCAACAGCAACTTCAGCTTCTCCGGCAAGAAGCACATCGTGGTTTCCGAGATCGTCGCCACCGGCGGCTCGGTCAGCCTGACGACGGCGGGCGGCGGGGAGAACTCGACGATCACCATGTCGGGTGGCGGGGCCATCGCGGCGTCCTCCGTCACCCTGTCGGCCAACGGCACCGGCACCAACGGCGGCTCCATCGGCACCAGCACGCGGGCGGTGAAGACCTCCGCCTCCTCGCTGACCCTGGTGAGCAACGGCGACCTCTACATCAACAACAGCAACACCGCGCTGACCGCGCTGGATGTCACCGTCACGCACAAGACGTCCACCGCTACGGGCACCTATCAGTTCAACGCCCTCGGCTCGAACCGCAGCTTCACGGTGACGGAAGCCAACGGCATCCAGACGCTGGCCCTGTCCACGCCGAGCAATGGCAGCATGAATCTGCGCTACAGCGTGGATCGCGGCATTGTGGCCGGCACCATCGACGCCGGCACCAGCTCCACCGGATCGGTGGCGCTGATCTCCACCGGGTCGGCCTCGGGCGCGTCGGGGGGGCCGTCGATCAACGGGTCGGGCACGATCACGGCGGGCTCAGTCTCCCTGACCGCGACCGGCGGCAGCGGCAACGTCGGCGGCACCAACCAGGTGCAGACCAGCACGCAGAAGCTGTCCATCGCGTCGGGCGGCAACGTGGCGGTCAGCAACAACACGACCCTGACCGATCTGACGCTGGACTTCCGGCACAACAAGTCCGGCGGCGGCACCAACACCTATTCCATCAGCTCGACCGGCCTGACCGCGTCCTTCAGCGATGCGACGACCCAGGAAGGCCTGACGGTGACGAACGTCACCCAGAGCGGGCTGAAGCTGAACATCAGCAACGACAAGGCCCTGCGGATCGCCAAGATCGATGTCGGGAACAGCGGCACCGTCGACCTGACGGCCAATGCCGGCACGTCCGCCATCAACGCCTCGAACAGCAGCGGCGCTGCGATCACCGCGGGCAGCCTGACGCTGAAGGCGACCAGCGTCGGCCACACCAACGGCAGCGGCTCGTACTTCACCACCCAGGTCGGCACGCTGTCGGCCAATCTGACGGGGTCGCTGACGCTCAGCAACACCGGCACCCTGACGCTGAAGGATGTGAAGGCCGGTTCCTCGGCGGACATCAAGGTGACCAGCAACGGGTCGCTGCTGCAGTCCGGAACCAAGCCGCTGAGCGCGGACAGGGTGACGCTGACGGTCGAAGGGGGCTCCATCGGGGCGTCCGGCACGCCGTTGCTGACCGAGACGCGGACCCTGCAGGTGACCGCCGGGCGCAATGTCTATCTGACGAACAGCGCCGACCTGCACGCCCTCAGCCTGGATGTCCGGCACGCCTCGACCGGCGCGCAGAACGTCTACGACATCCGGTCGGAGGCGCTGACCTTCGCACTGACCGACACCAACACCGGCAGCCAGTACACCCTCGGCAACGTCGTGGACGCGAGCGGCCTCGACTTCTCGTTCAAGAGCGACAACAGCGTCGCGCTGGGAACGATCAACGGCGGACTCGCCCGCAATGTGACCATTGAGACCACCGGCACCGGCAAGGACATCCTCAGCAACGGCAGCTCGATGGTGACCGCCGGCACGGTCACCCTCACCGCGACCGGCGGCATCGGTCAGGCGGGATCGTCCTCCAACCACATCGCGACGCTGGCCGACACGTTGGCGCTGACCACGGCGACCGACGCCTTCGTGGACAACGGCAAGGACCTGACCGGCCTGTCGCTGACCAGCTCGCGGACGACCGGCGCCGGCACCTACCAGATCACCGCGCCGCAGCTCGTCTTCACCATGACGGACGACGGCACCACCACCACGCTGTCCAATCTGACCGACACCACCGGTCTCGCCTTCAAGCTGAACACCCAGCACGCGCTGTCCATCGGCACGCTCAACGTGCAGAACTGGGGCACCGTCGACCTGACCAGCGCAGGCGCCATCACGGGCGCCGCCTCGGCGAACGCCGGCAACCCGGCCAACCGCATCACCGCGGGCACCGCGACCCTGAGCAGCGGCGGCGGCATCGGCTCCTCCAGCAACAACATCCACCTGTCGGCGTCGTCGGCGACCTTCAACGTGAAGGGCGATCTCTACGTCGAATCCGACACCCGCATCGGCACGCTCAAGATCAAGAGCGCCCTGTCGACCATCAACGACCGCACCTACAGCCTGACCTCGGTGAACAGGGCGGGCGCGGCCATCGCGCTGAGCGGCCTGGAGAGCAGCGCACAGGCGGTGCTGGTCTCGCTGAACGACGCCGACGGCGTGCGCTTCTCCTTCGACAGCCATCGCAAGCTGTCCATCGGCGGCCTGGACGTCGGCAAGACCGGGACGCTCACCCTGAACGCGGCGCCCGGGATCGTCGGGGTCGGCCATTCCACGCTGAAGATCAACGCCGGCATCGCGAGCCTGACCGCCTCTTCCGGCGCGGTGGGCAAGACCGGGGGCGAGTTCATCGCGGTCACCGCCGGCAACCTGACGGTGAAGGCCAACGACGGCGCGGTGATCAACCTGCGCGGCTCGACGTACATCGACGAGATGGTCATGGGCGGTGCGCTGACCCTGAACAACTCCATCGGCGACATCGCGCTCGGCTCCATCTCCATGAACGGCGCCAACGCGTACATCAACAACCAGGGCGGTTCGATCCTCAGCGGCACGATCAGCGGCAGCAATCTGGTGAACCTGACGGCGACCGGGTCCATCGGCAACGTCTCCGCCATTGCGACGCAGGCCAATTCCACCAGCACCACGCTGACCGCAAGCGCCGCCGGCAGCATCGCGGTGTCGGAAAGCAAGAGCATGATCGCCCAGTCGGTGGTGAGCACCGGCGGGGGTGCGATCAAGCTGTCCACCGGTTCCACGGGGGCCGGCCTGCTGACCGCCGGCACCATCACCACGACCGGGTCGGTGTCGCTGACCAGCGGCGACGGCAGCATCGACGCCAGCAACGGCAATCTGGTGTCCGGCGGCAGCGTCGAGCTGTCCGCGATCAATGGCGGCATCGCCGCCACGGGCTCGACGCTCAACGTCGCGACGACCGATCTGACGATCAAGACGCCCGGCACCTTCAAGGTCGCCGACACACTCGACCTCGCCAAGCTGACCATCGACCGCACGCCGTCCACCGGAACCGCCACGTCCGGCACGATGAGCCTGACGGCGACCAACTTGAACTGGAACGTCACGGACAGCGGCGGCGTTACCACCTTCACCACGCTGACCGACAGCACCGGCCTGGACTTCACCTTCAAGGCTCCGGGGGCCATCGCCATCGGCACGGTGAACACGGGCGCCTCGAGCACGGTCAGCCTGACGGCGACGGGCAACAGCGCGACCGCCGGCAGCATCACGGCGGTGAACAACAGCTCCACCATCACCGCCGGCTCGCTGAAGCTGGACGCCCAGAAAAAGACCAACGAGCAGGGCAACAGCAGCGCCATCGGCAGCAACGCCACGGCGCTGGGCATGAACGTGTCCAGCCTGACCGCCAGCAGCGGCTCGGGCGGCCTGTTCGTCAAGAACGCGGCGGGGTTGAACCTCAGTTCGATCACCACGGGCGGCGCCCTGACGGTGATCGCGGCGGCCGGCGACCTGACCGTCTCCAACCTCTCCTACGACAGCAGCAAGGCGCTGACCCTGACGGCGACGGCCGGCCGGATCCTCAGCGGGGGCTCCAGCCTGAGCCTCGGCTCCGGCAGCGCCACTCTGACGGCGGGGGCCGGCATCGGAACGGCGGATTCGGCGTTCAAGGTCACGACGTCCAGCACCGGGGCATTGACCACCAACGTCACGGGCACGGGCGGAGTCTATCTCAACATCGCCGGGTCTCTGACGGGCGGGCTGACGGCCGCCGTCCAGAACGGCCCGGTGGTGGTGACGAGCAGCGGCAACATCACGCTGACCAACGTCGCCATCGCCACCGACGCGGCGGGCAACTCCATCGCCGTGACCTCGACCGGAGGGTCGATCACCGCCGGGACGGTGACGGCGGGCGCCAACAACGGGTCGGTCACGCTGAGCGCCACCGGCAACGGCGGCAAGATCCTGGCCGCCAACGGCGGATCCGCGGTCACCGGCAAGACCGTGGTGCTCAACGCCAAGGCCGGCATCGGCACCTCCTCCGCCCGCGTCGGCGTGGGCGGCGCCCAGGTGCAGGCGAACGGCGGGTCGGGCGACATCTATCTGAGCACGACCGGGGCCACCGCGCTGGCCTACGCCGCGACGACCGGCGGCAAGATCGACGTGCTGGCCGGCGACCGCCTCCAGGTGGTCAGCGCCAGCACCGGCGGCGGGGCGATCACCATCGCCTCCACCGCGGTGGACGCCGACATCATCGCCGGCGGCATCAACGCCGGCAGCGGGGCGGTCACGCTCAGCTCCACCGGGGGCGGCGTCTATGACGACGGCCTTGCCGAGACGCGGATCGTCGGCGGTTCGGTCTCGCTGACCGGCGGCAAGGGCGTCGGCACCTCCAGCCGGTCCGTCCAGACCACCACCGGCGGCCTGACCCTGGCGAGCGCCACCGGCAGCGTCTACGTGACCGACGACACCGCCGCCGGCGTCACCGTCACCTCGGCCACCGCCTCCAGCGGCTCGGTCACCATCGGGTCGGCCGGCACGATGACGGTCCAGTCGGTGTCGGCCAACACCACCAGCGGAGCGGTGGCGCTGACCGCCGCCGGCTCCATCCTGGGCAGCGGCAACGGCACCCATGTGACCGGCCACTCGGCCAGCCTGACCGCCAACGGCGGCAGCATCGGCACGGTGACCGACGCCGCCACCGGCGCCGGCACGCCGATCAAGATGAACGTGTCCAGCCTGACCGGCCTGACCGCCAACGGCTCCACACCGGTCATCTCGGTCGACAACATCAACAGCGCCGCCCTGACGCTGACCAACAACCTCGTCACCCTCGGGGCGGGCGGGTCCGCCTACATCCGCACGGCCGGCAACCTGGACGCCAGCGCCGGCCTGTCGATGACCAGCGGCAACCTGCTGCTGCAGTCCGGCGGGGTGCTGACCCTGCCGACCACGGCGATCAACCTCGGCACGGGCGCTCTGACTCTGAAGGGCGCCACCGACGTGGTGGCCGCGGGCGCCTCGCCGCGCTCGCTGTCGATCACCGCGGGTTCGCTGACCTTCGCCAGTGGCTCCAGCGGCGGCAACACCACCCTCAACACCACGGTCGGCACCATCGACGCCAGCCTGACCGGCTCCGGCAAGAACCTGACCGTCAACAACACCGGCACGCTGACGGCGGCGACCCTCGGCGCCAACGGCACCGTCACCGCCACCAGCAGCACCGGCATGACCGCGACCTCGGTGACCGGCGTCGGCACGGTCAGCCTGACCGCGACGACGGGCGACCTGACGGTCGGCACGGTCAACGCCGGGACGAACGGAACCATCAACCTGTCGGCGGCGGGTGGCAGCCTGCTGACCGGCAACGGCACCAGCCTGACCGGCGGCGCGCTGAACCTGACGTCGAACACCGGGATCGGGACCAGCACCGCCGCCTTCACCAGCAGCATCGCCAACATCTCGGCGATGGTGACCGGGACGGGTGGAATCTATCTGGCCGGCACCAGCTTCAACCTGGGCAACCTTTCCACCACCAACGGTGACATCGCCGTCACCGCCAGCGGCGCCATCAGCGACGGCAACGCCACCACCGGCATCACGGCCGGGGGCAGCGGCACCATCTCGCTGGTCTCCACGGGCGGGGCGGTCAGCCTGACCAAGGCGGTGACCAGCACCGGTCCGGACGACACCCGGGCGAGCGTGACGGTGCAGGGCACCACCATCGCCCTGGGCACCGTCACCAGCACGGGCGCGCAGACCTACACCGGCAACACCACGCTGGGCGGCGCGCTGTCCGGCAAGTCGGTGACCGTCACCGGGAACCTGGCCCTGTCGGGCGGCAACCGCACGGTGACCGCGACCGGCGGCGACCTGTCGGTGACCGGCACGCTGAACGGCGGCGGCTACGGGGCGACCCTGAACGCGGCGCAGGGCGGCGTGACGCTGGGCGGAGCGGCCAGCAACCTTTCCTCTCTGTCGGCCACCGCCGGGACCATCGACCTGCGCGCCGTGACGACAGCGGGTGCGCAGACCTACACCGGCGCGACCAGCCTCCAGGGCGCCTACGCCACCGGAAACGGCGCCTTCACGGTGACCGGCGCGACGACGCTGGCGGGCGGCACCACGGTGAACTCGGGCAGTGGAAACGTTCTGTTCAGCGGCACGGTGAACGGGGCCAACTCGCTCGTGATCACCAGCAGCGGCGCGACCCAGTTCACCGGCACGGTGGGCGGCACGACGGCGCTGACGACCCTGACCATCGACGCCGGCGGCACCAGCAGCGTGAAATCGGTGACGACCACCGGCGCCCAGACCTACAGCGGCACGGTGACGCTGGATGGTACCTACACCACCGGTGCGGTCTTCTCGGCCATCGGCGCGGTGACGCTGGCCGGCAACACGACGGTGGACGGCACGTCGAGCGTTGTGTTCATGAGCACGGTGGACGGCGCCTATGCCCTGGCGGTCAACAACAAGGGTATGGCGCAGTTCAACGGCACGGTGGGCGGCACGACGGCTCTGGCCAGCCTGACCACCGACGCCGGCGGCACCAGCAGCGTGAAATCGGTGACGACCACCGGCGCGCAGACCTACAACGACGCGGTGACGCTCGACGGCACCTACAGCACCGGCAGCGGCGCCTTCACCGCCAACGCGGCGACCACGCTGGCCGGGGCGACGACGGTGAACGGCGGGGCGGTTCTGTTCGCCGGCACGGTGGACGGTGCCCAGTCCCTGGTCATCAACAGCAAGGCCGCAACCCAGTTCACCGGTACGGTGGGCGGCACGACGGCGCTCGCCAGCCTGACGACGGATGCGGGCGGCACGAGCAGCCTGAAGTCGGTGACGACGACGGGGGCCCAGACCTACAACGACGCGGTGACGCTGAACGGCACCTACACCACCGGCGGCGCCTTCACCGCCAACGGTACGGCGACCCTGGCCGGCGACACGACGGTGAACGGCGGTTCGGCGGTCCTGTTCGCCGGCGCGGTGGACGGCGGCTACGCCCTTGCGGTCAACAACAAGAGCACGACGACGTTCAGCGGCACGGTGGGCGGCACGACGGCGCTCGCCAGCCTGACCACCGACTCCGCCGGCACGAGCAGCCTGAAGTCGGTGACGACGACGGGAGCCCAGACCTACAACGACGCGGTGACGCTGGACGGCACCTACACCGGCGGCACCGTCACCACCAACGCGGCGGCGACGCTGGGCGGGGCGACGACGGTGAACGCCGGGACGGCGACCTTCAACGGCACGGTGAACGGCGCCCAGGCGCTGACCATCGCCGGGACGGGCACGGCGCAGTTCAACGCGGCGGTGGGCGGCACGACGGCTCTGGCGAGCCTGACCACCAACGCGGGCGCCACCGTCAGCCTCCTCAACGTCGCCACCACGGGCGCCCAGACCCACGGCGCCGCCACCACGCTCAACGGCACCTACACCACCGGCGGCGCCTTCACCGCCAACGGGGCGGTGACCCTGACCGGCGACACGACGGTGAACGGCGGATCGGCGGTCCTGTTCGCCGGCACGGTGGACGGCGGCCATGCCCTGGCGGTCAACAACAAGAGCACGACGACGTTCAGCGGCACGGTGGGTGGCACGACTGCTCTGGCGAGCCTGGCCACCGACGCCACCGGCACGAGCAGCCTGAAGTCGGTGACGACGACGGGAGCACAGACCTACAACGATGCGGTGACGCTCGACGGCACCTACACCGGCGGCAGCTTCACCGCCAACGGTGCGGCGACCCTGGCCGGCGACACGACGGTGAACGGTGGTTCGGTGCTGTTCGCCGGTACGGTGGATGGCGCCCAGTCCCTGGTCATCAACAGCAAGGGCACGACAACGTTCGCCGGCACGGTGGGTGGCACGACCGCTCTGGCGAGCCTGACCACCGACGCCACCGGTACGAGCAGCCTGAAGTCGGTGACGACGACGGGTGCCCAGACCTACAACGACGCGGTCACTCTGGACGGCACCTACACCGGCGGCAGCTTCACCGCCAACGGTGCGGCGACCCTGGCCGGCGACACGACGGTGAACGGCGGGTCGAGCGTGCTGTTCGCCGGTACGGTGGATGGCGCCCAGTCCCTGGTCATCAACAGCAAGGGCACGACGACGTTCGCCGGCACGGTGGGCGGTACGACGGCGCTCGCCAGCCTGACCACCGACGCCGGTGGGACGACGAGCCTGCGCAACGTGGTCACCACGGGCGTGCAGACCTACAACGACGCGGTCACGCTGCACGGCCTCTACAGCGCGGGCAATGCCTTCACCGTCAACGGTGCGGCGTCGCTGGCCGGCGACACGACGGTGTACGGCGGTTCGGCGGTGCTGTTCGCCGGCACGGTGGACGGCGCCCATGCCCTGGCGATCAACAACAAGAGCACAACGACGTTCAGCGGCGCGGTGGGCGGCACGACGGCGCTCGCCAGCCTGACCACCGACAGCGGCAGCGCCAGCCTGAAGTCGGTGACGACGACGGGCGCGCAGACCTACAACAATACGGTCACGCTGGACGGCACCTACACGGGCGGCACCGTCACCACCAACGCGGCGGCGACGCTGGGCGGAGCGACGACGGTGAACGCCGGAACGGCGACCTTCAACGGCACGGTGAACGGCGCCCAGGCGCTGACCATCGCCGGGACGGGCACGGCGCAGTTCAACGCGGCGGTGGGCGGCACGACGGCTCTGGCCAGCCTGACCACCAACGCCGGCGCCACCGTCAGCCTCCTCAACGTCGCCACCACGGGCGCCCAGACCCACAACGCCGCCACCACGCTCAACGGCACCTACACCTCGGTCAACAGCCCGATCACCTTCAACGGTGCGACGACGCTGGCCGGGACGACGACGGTGGATGCGGGCTACGGCACGATCACCTTCAACGGGACGGTCAATGGGACGGTCAACGGCGCCCAGGCGCTGACGGCGACCTCGACCGGGGCGATGGTGTTCAACGCGGCGGTGGGCGGTACGACGGCGCTGGCCAGCCTGACCACCGGCACGGGCTACACCAGCCTCGTCAACGTGACCACGGCGGGCGACCAGAGCTACGGCGGCGAAACCAGCCTGATGGGCAGCTACGCCACCGGCAACGGCGCCTTCACCGTCGCCGGGCCGGTGACGCTGGCGGGGACCACCACGGTCGATGCCGGCAGCGGCGCGGTGACCTTCAACGGAACGGTCAACGGCGCCCAGGCGCTGACCATCAACGGCAGCGGCGCCACGCAGTTCAACGCGGCGGTCGGCAACACCACGGCGCTCGCCAGCCTGACCACCGACGCCGACGGCTCCACCAGCCTCAAGGCGGTGACGACCAGCGGCGCCCAGACCTACAACGACGCGGTGACGCTCAACGGCACCTACACCTCCGCCGACAGCGCGATCACCTTCAACGGTGCGACGACGCTGGCCGGGACGACGACGGTGGATGCGGGCTACGGCACGATCACCTTCAACGGGGCGGTCAATGGGACGGTCAACGGCGCCCAGGCGCTGACGGCGACCTCGACCGGGGCGATGGTGTTCAACGCGGCGGTGGGCGGTACGACGGCGCTGGCCAGCCTGACCACCGGCACGGGCTACACCAGCCTCGTCAACGTGACCACGGCGGGCGACCAGAGCTACGGCGGCGAAACCAGCCTGATGGGCAGCTACGCCACCGGCAACGGCGCCTTCACCGTCGCCGGGCCGGTGACGCTGGCGGGGACCACCACGGTCGATGCCGGCAGCGGCGCGGTGACCTTCAACGGGACGGTCAACGGCGCCCAGGCGCTGACCGTCAACGGCAGCGGCGCCACGCAGTTCAACGCGGCGGTGGGCAACACCACGGCGCTCGCCAGCCTGACCACCGACGCCGACGGCTCCACCAGCCTCAAGGCGGTGACGACCAGCGGCGCCCAGACCTACAACGACGCGGCGACGCTGGACGGTGCCTATCAGGCCGGCACGGTCTTCACGGCGGCGAAGGCGGTGACGCTGGGTGGCGACAGCCGGATCACCGGCACCGGCGGGATCGTCCTCGCCTCCACCGTCGATGGCGGGCGGGCGCTGACGCTGACCAGCGGCAGCGGCGACATCCTGCTCGGCGGTGCCGTCGGCGGCACCAGCCGTCTGGGGGCGCTGGCGATCAACGGCGGCGGCACCACCACCGTCACCGGCGCGGTGAAGGCGGCCTCGCTGGCGACCGACGCCACCGGGATCACCATCCTGAACGGCGGCAGCGTCGACACCACCGGTGTGCAGAGCTACGCCGATGCGGTGACGCTGGGGACCGACACCGTCCTGACCGGCACCCAGGTGTCGCTGTCCGGCGGCATCGACGCGGCGGAGGCGGGCCGTCAGGGCCTGACGATCGCCGGCAACGCGGCGCTCACCGGCACCCTTGGCACCCGGCAGGCGCTGGCCGCGCTGACCGTCGGCGGCGAGACGCTGCTGACCGGTGCCACCGCCGTCACCAGCGGGGCGCAGGCCTACGGTGGCGCGGTCCGTCTGGCCGGCGCCCCGTCGGTCCTGACCGGCACCGGCATCACCTTCGCCGGGACCTTGGACGGCGGGCAGGCCCTGGCCGTCACCAGCGGGACCGGCGACGCCGTCTTCGCCGGAACGGTCGGCGGGACCGAGCGGCTGGGCGCCCTGGCGGTGAACAGCGCCGGCCAGACCCGCTTCGCCCAGTCGGTCCGCGCGGCTTCGGTCGTCACCGATGCGGCGGGCACGCTGGCCCTGAACGGCGGTTCCGTCGACACCACCGGGACCCAGACCTACGGGGAACGGGCGGTGCTCGGGACCGACACCCGTCTGACCGGCGGCACGGTCGTGCTGGCCGGCGGGCTCGACGCGGCCACCCGTGGCGGGCAGGGGCTCACCATTGCCGGCAACGCCGTCATCAACGGCGCGGTCGGCGGCACGCAGGCGCTGAGCCGCCTGTCGGTGACCGGCACCGCCGCCCTGAACGGCGGCGCGGTGACCACCGTGGCGGAGCAGAGCTTCGGCGGCGCGGTGACGCTGGGGACCGACACCGTTCTGACCGGCGGGACCGTCTCCCTGCTGAACGGCGGCAGCGCCGCCAGCGCCGGAGGGCAGGGGCTGACGGTCGAGGGCGACGCCGTCCTGGCCGGGGTCTTCGGCGAGACCGGCGCCCTGCGGCAGATCGCCGTCAGCGGCGGCACCCGCCTGGACGGAGCCACCATCACCACCACCGGGGCGCAGCGCTTCGGCGGTGCCCTGACGGTGGCCGCCGCCAGCGCGCTGTCCAGCACCGGCGGCGACCTCGTGTTCGGCGGGACCGTCGACAGCGCCAACCGTTCGGCGCTGTCGCTGGACGGGGCGTCCATCCGGGCGTCGGGCGACATCGGCGCGTCGGGCCTGATGGGCGATGTCACGGTGCGGACCTCGGGCGGCGTCTTCTACGACGGCGCGGTGACCGTGCGCTCGCTGACCCAGACGACGGGCGGCGAGAGCCGCTTCGCCAAGGCGTTGACCGCCACCGGGACGGACGGCCTCCGCCTGACCGGTGCCGGCTTCACCTTCGGCGCGGCGGTGAACAGCGCAGGCTCGCTGGCCCTGGTCACGACGGATGCGGCGGGCACCGTGACCTTTGGTCGTGATGCCACGGTTGTCACGGAGGGAGGCTTTACCCAATCCGGTGGATCGGGCATTGTTCTGCCCGCCAGCATTACGGCCAAGACCGGCCCGATCACGCTGGGCGCCGTGGCGTCCCTGCCGGACGGCCAAGCGTCCATCGCGGCGGGCGGCCCCATCACCATGGCGGGGCTCCAGGGCAAGGCCACCATGCTGACCATGGCGTCCGACGGCGGGGCGCTGCTCATCGGACAGGAGATCGGGACCGCCTTGCAGAAGATCGACGTGCTGAGCCTGACCGTCCCCAAGGCCGGGTCCGCCCGGATGTTCGGCACCGTGGCCGGCAAGACGGACGCGTTGGCCGCCAGTGCGATCGACAGCCCGCTGCGGGCCGCCCCGTACTTCATCAACAACACCCCCTGGGGTCCGACGGAGCAGGTCAGCCGGGTCGCCGCCACCGTGGTGGTGGTGGTCCCGGTTCCCAGCACCCCCGGCGTCACCAGCCTGTTCACCGGCACGACGACCCGCGCCGGGCTCACGCCCAACGCCCTGGCCGCCTACGCCGCGCCGCAGGTTCTCACCCTGGCCGGCACGCCCCCAACCCTGACCGGCGCGGGGGCCCAGCCGGAGGTTCTGTCCACGGGCGCCGGAACCACCCCGTCCACCACCGGCGCCGGCGCGCAGCCGGAGATCCTGACCACCGGCCCCGCGCCGTCCGCCACTGGCAACCAGCAAACGGAGGAGGAGGAGGCGCGCTGAGGCGCGCCTTTCTCCACGGCCTTACCCTTTGGATAGCGAACGATGACCAACCCGACCCTGCCCCTGTTCTACAAGAACCCCCGCCCGCTGGTGGCCGCCCGTGACGCCGATCTGTCGCTGCGGACCGAGCCGAACTTCGCCTTCGCGACCGCCACCAACTCGGTGCCGCTGATGGCGGCGGAGTTCCCCGCGGCCTGCAAGCATTTCCCCATTCTGTTCTCGGAGGGCCCGACGGCCCAGCCGGTGGCGCTGCTCGGCCTGCGCAGCGGGGAGAATCTGTTCGTCGACGCGAACGGCGTGTGGGACGAGGGGGCTTACATTCCCGCCTATGTCCGCCGCTATCCGTTCATTTTCCTGGAGAGCGAGGACAAGTCCCAGCTCACCCTGTGCATCGACGAGGCGGCGGATTCCGTCGTCCCCGGCCGTGACAACCCCTTCTTCGTCGATGGGCAGCCGTCCGCCCTGACCAACAACGCCTTGGAGTTCGTCAAGGAAGTCCAGGCGCAGAGCGCCTACACCACGCAGTTTGTCGAGGCGGTGGTCGCCGCCGGCCTGATGTCGGAGAAGCGCGCCGACATCACCCTGAACAACGGCGAGCGGCTGAGCCTCGCCGGCTTCAACGTGATCGACGAGGCGGCCTTCAACCAGCTTCCCGCCGAGACGCTGGTGGAGTGGCGCGACCGCGGCTGGCTGGGGCTGGTCTACGCCCACCTGATCTCGGTCAGCAGCTGGTCGGGTCTGGTCGACCGCCTCGCCCACCGCGGCTGATCCGGTCCGCCGGAAACGGAAAGGGCGGCGCCACGGTGGCGCCGCCCTTTTTCGTTGCGGACCGGCGGAGGGCCGGCGATCAGAAGCCCTTTTCGATCTTGAAGACGTCCGGCTCGTTCGGCTTCTCGATGTAGGAGAGCTGGAGCGACGGCGGCAGGGCCGGGGTATCGTCCGACGGCTTCGGCGGGACCGCGAGGGTCAGCAGACTCATGCGCCCCTGGCTGTCGGTGCCGCGGAAGACCACCACCTGCGATCCGTCGCCGACCGGCGCGTTGAGCAGCATGCCCTCCTGCCGGTAGCCCTGCGCCACGAAATAGTTGCGCAGCGCGTTGGCCGCGCCGACCAGGGCGTTGGGATCGACCTTCGGATTCACCGCGCCGCCCCACATGATATTGACTTGGAACAGCTTCTGCGTCGAATGGCCGAGGATGTAGGCGACGACCGCCGGGCCGGCGCCGGTTTGCAGGTCGTCAACCTTCACGATCAGGCTGGTGGTCCGCTCCGTCGCGTTGGTCTCGCGGCGGATGTCCTTGCCCTCGATCTTGAAATCCTTGGCGATGGCCTTCGCGACCTCGTCCCCCGTCATGCCGAAGCGCGCGGAGCGGAAGCCTGTGACCTTCGCGGCGGGGGCCGTCTCGGCCGCGCCGGCAGGCCCTGTGGCAGGCCCGGTGGCTGGAGCGGTTTGGGCCGCGGGAGCGGGGTTGCGATCCGTGGTTGCGGCCTGGGCCGCGCCCGTCAGAATTCCGGCCAGGGCAAGGGCGGCGAGGGACAGCCCCAGGGCCGGTCGCCCAAAGGCCGGTCGGTGAAACGGCATAATGGAAACTCCACAGGACATCGAAGCCATTCGGTCGGCGGCTCAAAGCAATCGCGGCGGTCCGCCCGCTTCAGGAAACGGCGACGGGGCAATTGCCGTTGATTCGAACGGGAGTTTAGCAAAATCCGACCCGACTCCGGGGTGAATTATGATCGACCCCTCATGTCCTTTTTCCGACACGGAACGCGTCGGCGAAGGTCTGGACCTTGTCCGACGACACGGAGAGCAGTGCCTTCGTGACCGCCGCCGGGCGTCGGGCCTGTGCGGAGGCGATCTCCCCAACCAAGCGCTCCAGGGCCGGTGTCGCGCTGCGGTAGCGGATGGGATGGTCACCCTCCGCGTCGATCAAACCAGCCTGATGAAGATTCGCCAAGACTTCCTGGAGGATGAGCGTGCTGCTGCGCGATTCGCGAATGATTTCCTCCGAACTCCATGTCCGGTTTGGATCACGCCGCAAAATCAGAAGGATCTCCAGAGTCCACACCGTCTTGATCGAATGCTGAAGAAAGATAAGGGCATCGTCCGAAAGCACGCCGCCAGTCCATTGTCTGTTCCAGTTCCCCGCGGGTCCCGATCATCCGGGAAGGCTCGACGATTTGAGCCGTACGTCTGGGCGGAGTGTGCACAGGATGTCCGCCGCCGTCCAGCCCCGCGCCCCTCTTTGCGGGGGCGCATCCGGCCCGATTCCAGACATCTTTCGGAGTATTTCCGTGCTCACTGGGTGAATTGGCCGGCGTGGCCGGGCGCAATCCGGCCCATTGGGGTAACCCGAAGGAAAAATCGCCGCGCGGATCGGTTCGGGAATGCCGAGCCGGCGCAATCATGACAGTTTAGGCCGCAATTCCGATCGGCTATGGCTCGTGCATGACTGGTTTCGACACCCGCCCCGTCTTCTTCATCATCGGCGCGCTTCTCAGCGTCCTGGCCGTCGCGATGCTGCTTCCGATGTCCGTCGATCTGGCGGCTGGCAATCCGGACTGGATGGTCTTCGCCATCGCCTGCGCCCTGACGTTGTTCTTCGGCGTCCAGTTCATGCTGGCCAACCGCATGGATCGGATCGCGCTGAACGTTCGCCAGGCTTTTTTGCTGACCGCCCTGTCCTGGGTGGTCATCTGCGCCTTCGCCGCCGTGCCCTTCATGGTGTCCCAGATCGATCTGACGGCGGCCGACGCCTATTTCGAGGCGATGTCGTCGCTGACCGCCACCGGGGCCACAGTGATCTCCGGGCTGGACGGTCTGGCGCCGGGGCTGCTGCTGTGGCGGTCGCTGCTGCAATGGCTGGGCGGCATCGGCATCATCGGCATGGCCATCGCCATCCTGCCCTTCCTCCAGGTCGGTGGCATGCAGCTCTTCCGCTCGGAATCCTCCGACCGGTCGGACAAGGTGACCCCGCGGGCCAGCGACCTCGCCATCGCGGTGGGCTGGATCTACCTGTGCCTGACCGCGGTCTGCACGGCGATGCTCGCCTACGCCGGGATGTCCTGGTTCGACGCCGTCAACCACGCGATGACCGCGGTGTCCACCGGCGGCTTCTCCACCCGCGACGCGTCCATCGCCAGCTGGAACAGCCCGGCGATCGAGTGGGTGCTGGTGGTCTTCATGGTGCTGGGCGGCATGCCCTTCGTCCGCTTCATCAGCCTTGCCCAGGGGCGGGCGGCCAGCTTCTGGGCGGACACGCAGATCCGCTGGTACCTCGGCTTCCTCGCGGCGGTCTCCTTCGGCATGTCGATCTGGCTGACTCTGACGCGGGATGTGCCGTGGGATGACGCCATCCGTGTGACCACCTTCAACGTCGTCTCGGTGGTCACCACCACCGGCTACGCCTCCATCGACTACGAGCGGTGGGGGCCGTTGGCGTCGGTGGTCTTCTTCATCCTGACCTTCGTCGGCGGCTGCACCGGATCGACCTCGGGCGGGCTGAAGATCTTCCGGTTCGAGATCCTGTTCATTGTGCTGCGCGCGCTGCAGCGCCGCCTCTACAGCCCCAATCTGGTGATTCCGCTCAACTACAACGGCAAGCCGGTCAGTGCCGACGTGATGATCTCGGTGATGGGTTTCGGCTTCGTCTACCTGATGTCGGTGTTCGTGCTGGCCTTCGTCCTGGCCTTCCTCGGGGTGGACGTGGTGTCCGCGCTGTCGGGGGCGGCGACGGCGGTCAGCAACGTCGGCCCCGGCCTCGGCCCGACCATCGGACCATCCGGGAATTTCGCCACATTGCCGGACGGCGCGAAATGGGCGCTGGCCGCCGGCATGCTGCTGGGGCGGCTGGAGTTCTTCACCATCCTGGTCGTGCTCAGTCCGTCCTTCTGGCGGCGGTGAGGGGGCCGGGGGGCTTCTCCTCCCGTTCCTGTTCCCGCGGGTCGCGGCTGGCCGCCGACACCAGATGGACCAGGGCGGCGCCGAGCGCGATCACGCCCACCGCCACCGACGCCCGCAGGAAGCGGGAGGCGTCGCCGTGCAGCGTGAAGTGCCACCACAGCTCGTCGCTGAAGGCGATGTGCTTGTAGGAGAACAGGCCGAGCCAGAAGGCGCTGGCCAGCGCCACGCCGGTCGCGATGAACCAGCTCGGCGTCAGGGGGTTGCGCAGGATGTTGCCGCGGCGGTGGAACTCCTTGCGGGCCGGCAGCAGGGCCAGGAAGATCAGCCCGGGCACGATGGCCTCCGGCCAGTCGCCGCCCTTCAGCAGGGCCGAGGCGCAGCCGGTCGCCAGCAGCACCAGCGACAGAACCCAGGCGGCGTGCAGCCGCCGCTGCACCGCGTGGGCCAGCAGGATCAGCAGCACCCCGGCGACGCTGCCGGTGAAGTGCGACATCTCCACCAGCGGCAGCGCCGTGGCGTCGAAGGGGGCGGGCAGCGTCTCCTCCGGCGTGGCGCGGGAGAACAGCAGGAAGGCCCCGGTGATGAAGATGCAGGCGGCCAGCACCAGCGGCACCGCTGGGCTGATGGCGGCAGAGATGTCCCGCGACAGGCCGCCGATGCGGCGCCGGGCCTGGAAGGCCTCCACCCCGCCGAACATCAGCCCGGCGATCACCAGCGGCGCCAGATAATAGATCAGCCGGAAGACCAGCAGCCCCGCCATCACGTCGTTGCCCGGCATCGCCGGGGTCAGGCTGACCAGGACGATGGCGTCGAACACCCCCAGCCCGCCCGGCACATGGCTGATGATGCCGGCGACCAGCGCCAGCCCGAAGGCGACCAGCACGTCGGCGTAGCTCACCGCGTCACTCGGCGGCAGGCAGAGATAGAGGACCAGCGCGGCCAGCGACAGGTCGCACAGCCCCAGCAGAAGCTGCCGAATCGCGATGGACGGGCGGGGGAAGGCGATGGCGTGCCCGAACAGCCGCAGCGGCCGGCGCAACCAGAATCCGCCCACCGCATAGGCCGACAGGATCGCCAGCGCCGCCAGCCCCAGCAGAACGGCGCTTCCCGGCGGGACATGCAGCGCCTTCAGCGCCGTGGGGTCGATCAGCATGACCACCGGCATCACCGTCGCCAGCCCGAGCATGAAGGTGGTGACGACGAACAGCGTCACCTGGGCCACTTCCACCCCGCCCAGCCCGTGCGGCGCGTAGAGGCGGTAGCGCACGGTCGCCCCGATGATGCTGGCGAAGCCCAGGCTGTGGCTGAAGGCGTAGCTGGTGAAGGCGGTGAAGGCCACCCAGCGGTAGGGCAGGGGCCGCCGCAGGTGGCGCAGGGCCAGCAGGTCGTAGAGCGTCAGCAGCCAGTAGCTGACCGCCGCCGCCGCCGAGGCGGCAAGAAGCTGCACGCCCGTGATGCGGTTCAGCGCCTGCCGGATGTCGGCGACGCTGTACTGTTCCAGCCAGCGGTTCAGGATGACCAGGGCCCCGGCCAGCAGGGCCAGGATCAGCACCCCCGTGCCGTAGCGCAGGAACCGCTGGGTCCGGGTCGGAGGGCTTTCGGTGTGGGCCATGGCTGACAGGATCGCTCCGGGCGCCTAGGATGACGGGGCTTCGGACAAGAACAACACCGCGCACCGAAAAAGCGCATGGCCGGGCCGGGCTCTTCGGGAGGCAACGGATGCATCTTGTGCTTTATCTCGCCACCGGCCTGTCGGGGACCAACACGCTGATCCTGCTGCTCGCCTATCTCTGGGACAGCTCGGTGACGCTGTTCGGTGGCGCCACGGGCTATGATCTGCGCCCGGACGGCGTGTCCTTCACCCTGTCGCTGCTCACCACGGTCCTGCTGGTCTGGTACGCGCTGATCCTGCGGCGGCGCTCGCGGTCGGAGCGCAAAGCCAGCGCCCTTCGGCAATAGCGGGGCGCCGCTCCGTCCGCCGGAAGCATGAGCGCGGCTTTTTTTTGAAACTCCGGCCGGGTTGATCCGTTGTCTGGACCAAGACGCCGCGCCTCGGATTCGGGTGCGCTGCCCGGACCCGGAGAAAAACCATGCACGGGATCAACAAAACCGTCTCCTTCACCGCAGGGGGGCTGATTCTCCTGTTCGTCCTTCTCGCCAGCGTCTTCACCGAGCCGTTCGGGGAGCGGATTTCCGCTCTTCAGTCCGCCATCGTCGGCAACTTCGGCTGGTTCTACATTCTGTCCGTCGCCGGCTTCCTCTTGTTCGCCTTTTGGTTGTTTTTCAGCCCCTACGGCTCGATCAAGCTCGGGAAGGACGACGACGAGCCGGAATTCAGCTACCTGACTTGGTTCGCCATGCTGTTCAGCGCGGGCATGGGCATCGGCCTGCTGTTCTACGGCGTGGCGGAGCCGGTGCTGCATTTCGCCAACCCGCGGGTCGGCGAGGCGGGAACCCCCGATGCGGCGCGGGAGGCGATGAATCTGGCCTTTCTGCATTGGGGGCTGCACGCCTGGGGCATCTACATCGTCGTCGGCCTGTCGCTGGGCTACTTCGCCTACCGGCACGACCTGCCCCTGACCATCCGGTCGGCGCTCTACCCGTTGCTGGGCGACCGGTTGCGCGGCTGGCCGGGCCATCTGGTCGACATCGTGGCGATCGTCGGCACGCTGTTCGGCATTGCCACCTCGCTGGGGCTGGGGGTCATGCAGATCAACGCCGGGCTCGATTACCTCGGGCTGGTCGGCGTCGGCACGGTGCAGCAGATGGTGCTGATCGCCGTCATCACGGCGATCGCCACCGCCTCGGCGGTCAGCGGCGTCGGGAAGGGCATCCGCCGGCTCAGCGAGCTGAACATGCTGGCGGGGTTGCTGCTCCTGCTGTTCGTCTTCCTGCTCGGCCCGTCGGTGTTCCTTCTGTCCACGCTGGTGGAGAGCATCGGGCGCTATCTGTGGACCTTGCCCTACACCAGCTTCCGCACGCTGCCCTACACCGGGGCGGAGTGGCAGGCGAGCTGGACGATGTTCTACTGGGGCTGGTGGATCTCCTGGGCGCCCTTTGTCGGGATGTTCATCGCGCGGGTGTCGCGCGGCCGCACCATCCGCGAATTCATCGGCGGCGTGCTGTTCGCCCCGGTGGCCCTGACCTTCGTCTGGTTCACCGTGTTCGGCGAGACGGCGATCCATATGGAGATGTTCGAAGGCGGCGGCATGGCGGCGGCGGTCAAGGACAACGTGCCGACGGCCCTGTTCGTCATGCTGGACCGCCTGCCGCTCAGCGTGATCACCTCGGCGCTGGCGACGCTGATCGTCGTCACCTTCTTCGTCACCTCGGCCGACTCCGGCGCCCTGGTGATCGACATCATCGGGTCCGGCGGCAACCAGGACCCGCCCATCGCCACGCGCATCTTCTGGGCGGTGCTGTGCGGCGTGGTGGCGGCGGTGCTTCTCCTCGTCGGTGGGTTGCAGGCGCTTCAGACGGCGGCGGTGACGACGGCGCTGCCCTTCGCGGTGGTCATGGTGCTGATGTGCGTCGGGCTGGTGACCAGCCTGCGGGCGGAGCGCCGGGCGGGACCGGACCGGCGGGTGGCGCGGGTGCCCACCGCGTCGGAGGGCGGCGCCCCGGTGCAGCCGGTGGGCGACGGCGACTGGCGTCAGCAGCTGGCCGCGGTGATCGGGCGCAAGGCGGCCATCGCGGCGACGGCCCCGCCCGGCGCCGCCAGCGCGCGGCGCGAGGTCGCCCGCTTCATCACCGAAACGGTCGAGCCCGCCTTCCGCGACATCGCGGCGGAGCTGGAGCGGCTCGGCCGCCGGGCGGTCATCGAGGTCGGCCCCTTCAACGCCGGTCTGGCCGTGCTGCGCGACGGGGAGGAGGAGTTCAGCTACGACATCCGCGCGCGGGCCTATCACCCGTTGACCTTCGCCTTGCCCGATCTCAAAGAGGCGGACGAGCGGTGGCAGATGCGCGTTGAGGTGATCCTGCGCGGCGGCCTGCACAAACAATTGTTGCCGGCGCTCGCCGGGCGGGAAGCAATCGTCCGCGACTTCGTGCAGGAGTATGGAAAGTGGAGGGGCTGGTGAAAGAGCGCGGCCTCTTGCGGTAGCAGGAGAAGATTGCCTCGAATTATGCTAGAAAGCCGTCCGGTGCTTTCTTCGTGCCGAGGCGGCGGCGACCACCATGGGTCATCAGGCGGATCAGAACCAGTCCGGGGTCGGCGCCCCCGGCGAGGAGGCGTGCGCGTCAACGGGCCGCCCGATGACGGCTCCAATGACGGCTTCGATGACCGTTGCCGACCTTCCCTTGCTCGACGGGCTGTGGGCGCCGGTCTGGCTGCAGGACGGCGGCCGGATGCTCTGGGGCAACCGCGCCGCCCTGGAGCTGTGGAACGCCGCGTCGCTCGCCGATTTCCAGACCCGCGACTTCAGCAGCCAGCCGGAGGGGGCACCGCAGGCCGAAGGAGAGACGGCGGCGGGCCGCTGGACCTTCTATCCCAAGGGACGCCCGGTTGCCGCCTGGGTGCGGCGCAGCGGCATGGCGTTGCCGGACGGGCGCCTGGGCATCCTGCACGAGGCGCAGCTCGCCGCTCCCCTGGCCGATCCGGACCACGGCCGGACCGACACCGAGGCGCTCGACCGCGAGCGCGCCATGCTGCAAAGCCTGATCAACTCAATGCCGGACATCGTCTTCTTCAAGGACGTGAACGGCACCTATCTCAAGGTCAACCGGGCGATGCTCGACTATGCGGGGCGACCGCCGCTGGGGCTGACCGACCACCGGCTGTTCGATGCGGAAACGGCGGTGCGGCGGCGGCGGACCGACCAGATCGCCATGCAGAAGGGATTCTCGCGCAGCGAGGAGTGGTTCGTCCACCCGGACGGCCGCCGCGTGCTGATGGAGACCGCCAAGGCCGTCTGCCTCGACCGCAGCGGCAAAATGCTCGGCGTCGTCGGCATCGCCCGCGACATCACCGAGCGGCGGCAGACGGAGAAGCAGCTTCTGCGGCAGCACGCCCTGTTGCAAGGGATCATCGACACCATCCCCGACGCCGTCTTTTTCAAGGACCGCGACGGCGTGCTGCGCAAGGCCAACCGCGCCTTCGCCTCCTGGACCGGGCGCCCTCTGGAGCAGCTGATCGGGCTGGACAGCCACGAGATATGGCCTGACGAGATGGCCGACGGCATCCGCGCGGGCGATGCCTCGGTCTATGCCAAGGGTCAGCCGCGGCGCAACGAGGAGAGCATTCCGCTGCCCGACGGTGGGCGGATTTGGGTGGAAATCCTGAAGGCGCCGATTCGCGACGCCGGCAACGAGCTTCTCGGGCTGGTCGGCGTCGGGCGGGATATCACGTTGCGCAAGGCCGCCGAGGAGGATCTGCGGCGGAGCGAGGCGGAGAAGGACCACCTCGCCAACCACGACGCCCTGACCGGGCTGCCCAACCGTCGGCTTCTCTTCGACCGGCTGGACGTGGCGTTGGCCCGGTCGCGGCGGTCGGGGCGCCCCTTGGCCCTGCTGTTCATCGACCTCGACGGCTTCAAGGCGGTCAATGACCGCATGGGGCACGATTGCGGGGACGAGGTGCTGCGCATCGCCGCGGCGCGAATCGCCGGATGCCTGCGCCGCAGCGACACGGTGGCCCGTGTCGGCGGCGACGAGTTCACCATCGTGCTGGAGGATGTAACCTCCGCCGCGGACGCCGGTGGCGTGGCGGCAAAAATCGTCGAGGCGGTGGCGCTGCCCATCCCGGTGCAGGGGATGACCGCCGTGATCGGCGCCAGCGTCGGCATCGCCTTGTCCCCGTCCGACGGGTCGGACGCCCGCAGCCTGCTGGTGGCGGCGGATGGCGCGATGTACCGGGCCAAGCAGGCGGGCCGCGGCACCCATGTCTTTTACAAGGATATTCTCCGCAAGAATCCGGACTGACCGGGTGCGGAATCCGCTTGCGGAGTCGGAACAAAAGAAGAACAATACCCGCCTGACCGGTTCTTGACGGGAGAGGATGGGATCATGTTCGTCTGCGTCGATGGTGACCGCACCACCCGCCTGCGCCAATGGGCCTGGCTCGATATCGGTGCCGGTATGGGCGGTGCCGGGACGGGTCCCGGCGAACGCCGCCTCGTCGGCTGGAGCGTCACGGACGAGGCGTGGCTCGTCTCCGAACCGATCGGCGTGGTCGCCACCAGCCCGCTCGGCCGTCCGCCGGGTTGGGCTGTGACCGACAACCAACGCCGGTATCTGCTCGAACAGCCCGGCCTGCCCCATGGGGACGAGCCGCTGGCCGCCATCGACTGTCTGCGGGCGAACGGCAGCCTCGACCCGGCGGCTCCCATCAGCATCGTGCCCTGGCGCCCCGGCAAGTCCACCGCCGAACGCATCTTCGAGCGCCGGACGGCCTGATGGCGGAAAGACGGACTGCTGCGTGACGGAACGGCCATTTTCCCGTTGAAAGCCTTGGTTGAGGCGGGAAGGGGTCGTTCACCATGCAGCAGCGCTGGCCGCAGAGGTTGTGGATCGTCCGTCACGGGGAAAGCGCCGGCAACGTCGCGCGCGACGCCGCCTATGCCGCCGGGGTGGGGCGGATCGACATCGCCGAGCGCGACGTCGACGTGCCGCTCAGTCGCCAGGGGGAGCAGCAGTCCGAGGCGCTGGCGCGCTGGTTCGCCGCGCTGCCGGCGGGCGAGCGGCCCGACGTGGTGCTGACCTCTCCCTATCTGCGGGCCAGGAGGACGGCGGAGATCATCCACGCCGGGGGCGGCCTGCCGGTCGAACCCGCGGAGTTCGTGGTGGACGAGCGGCTGCGCGAGAAGGAGTTCGGCATCCTCGACCGGCTGACCGCGCTGGGCATCGCGCAGGAGCATCCCGAGCAGGCGGAGTTCCGCCGCATCCTCGGCAAATTCTACTTCCGCCCGCCGGCCGGGGAGAGTTGGTGCGACGTGATCCTGCGGCTGCGCAGCGCGCTCGACACCATCAGCCTGCACCATGGTGGGCAGCGCGTGCTGGTGGTCAGCCACCAAGTCGTCGTGCTGTGCCTGCGCTACCTGCTGGAAGGCATGACGGAGGAGCAGATCCTCGCCATCGACCGCGAGGGCGACGTGGCGAATTGCGGGGTCACCGAATACGCCTTTGATCCCGACCAGGGGCACAGCGGGCGGATGCAGCTTCGCCGCTACAACTTCGTCGCCCCGCTGGAGGTGGCCGGAGCGCCGTTGACCGCCGAGCCCGACGCCAACGCGGCTGTCCGATGAGTGTTTTCCGATGAGCGCCGTCCGATGAACGATTCTCCGATGAACGACTCGATCCCGGTCACCCGCGACTTGCTGCGGTCCATGCCGCTGCCTCATCCCGGCGATGGTGCCGACAAGGACGGGCGGGGCCGGGTGCTGGTCATCGGCGGCAGCGTCGAGGTGCCGGGCGCCGTGCTGCTGGCCGGGACGGCGGCGCTGCGCGCCGGGGCGGGCAAGCTGCAGATGGCGACCTGCCGCAGCGTGGCCCCGCATCTCGGGCTTGCCGTGCCGGAGGCGCTGGTGCTCGGCCTGCGGGAGACAGCGGAGGGCGGCATCGCCCCCGACTGCGTCGACACGCTGTGCGAGCGGGCGGCCCGCTGCACCGCGGTGCTGGTCGGTCCCGGCATGATGGACAAGCGGGCGGTCGCCGACCTGACCGGCGCGCTGATCGCCGGGCTGGACGGGGAGGGCGGCCCCGTTTTGGTCATCGACGCCGAAGCGCTGATGGGCCTGGACAACGCCAACGAAGCGCTGTGCCGCCGCGGCGGGCGAACGATCATCACGCCGCACGCCGGCGAAATGGCCGGTCTGTCCGGAATCAGCCGGGAAGAGGTCGAGGCCGACCCACCCGCCGCCGCCCGCCGCGTTGCGAACCTTCACAAAGTGATCGTCGTGCTGAAAGGGGCCTGCACCCACATCGTCACGCCGGACGGGCGGATGTGGGCCTATGACGGCGGCAATGTCGGGCTTGCCACCTCGGGCTCGGGCGACACGCTGGCGGGCGTCATCGCCGGGCTGGCCGCGCGGGGCGCCGACCCGGCCCAGGCGGCGATCTGGGGAGTCCATTTGCATGGCGAGGCCGGCAACCGTCTGGCCCGCCGCGGCCCGCTGGGTTTCCTGGCCCGCGAGCTGCTGGCCCAGGTGCCGGAGATCATGGCCGAACTGTCGGCCTGAGACCGCCGGCCTCGAAACGCCAGTCTCAGAACACCAGTTTGGCGGCCTGATAGAGGACGACCCAGGGAGCGGCGATCAGCCCGCCCCACAGGGCGACCAGCGGCAGGCCGCGCAGCTTCTTGGCCGGGGCCGGAGCGGAGAGGGGGAGCGGGAAGGAAACGGTCTCGGTGGTGCCGACAGCGGGATTGTACTGGGACATGATGACCTGCCGATCTGTGTGTAAGGGCAGGATGCACGCCGATCTCTTAACGACGATTAAAGTCGGGGGTAGCCGCTGTGCGGGATTCCGGCGTACCGCCGCCGGGTAGCGAAGCGCGTTCGAGTGAGCAATTTCGGAAAGTTCCTGGCGTCTTGACAAAGATTGCCAATCGTCCCGAGATGTCCTTCGGAAGAAGGACGTGGTCGATGCAAAGCATGAACAGCGGCCCGCCCGAGGCGCTTCGTCGGCTTCATCGGGGAAAAGGCGGTCGAGCGTGAAAAGCTGGGGAAGCTTCGGCGCGCCATCCTGATGGGCGTCGACGACTGCAAAAACGGCCGCCTGGAAGACCGCCCCATTGCCGCCATCCTGAACGACATTGACGATTGACCGGCGATTACCGGCCGCATCATGAGCGCTGCGAAGCGCCGGCTGTCGTCGTCCTGCGCCTTCTGCATGAAAAGATGGAACCGGACCGGCCGCATCCCGCAAGGACAAGGCCGGTCCGGTTCCCGACGCCTGCTCAGGTCACTTGGCCAGCGTCTTGTTGAGCCACAGGGCCAGCAACGTGCAGACCGCGCCCGACAGCAGGTAGGCGCCGGCCGAGAACAGGCCGTAGTTGGCGGACAACACCAGCGCGACCAGCGGCGCGAAGCCCGCCCCGAACAGCCAGGCGAGGTCCGACGTGATCGCCGCACCAGTGTAGCGGTAGCGCTGGGTAAAGCCCGACGCGACCACGCCCGACGACTGGCCGAAGGACAGGCCCAGGATCACGAAGCCGACGATCATGAAGACCAGTTCGCCCAGCGGCCCGCCGTTCAGCAGCAGGGGCGCCACGCCGCTGAACACCGCGATGGCGGCGGCGCAGCTTCCCAGCAGGGTGCGGCGGCCGATGCGGTCGGCGATCCAGCCGGAGGCGATGATGGCCCCCAGGCCGAAGAAGGCCCCGACCACCTCGATCAGCAGGAAGTCCGCCGGCGTGTCCTGCGTGTAGAGGAAGATCCAGGACAGCGGGAAGACGGTGACCATGTGGAACAGCGCGAAGCTGGCCAGCGGGGCGAAGGCGCCCAGCACGACGCGCATGCCCTCGTTGCGCAGCATTTCGGTCACCGGGACCGGCTGAAGCTCGCGGCTTTCGAACAGGTGGGTGTATTCCGGCGTCACCACGATGCGCAGCCGCGCGAACAGCGCCACGACGTTGATGGCGAAGGCCACGAAGAACGGATAGCGCCAGCCCCAGCTGAAGAAATCCTCGGCCGACAGGTTGCCGGCGAAATAGGCGAAGAGAGCGCTCGCCACGATCAGCCCGATGGGGGCGCCGAGCTGCGGAATCATCGCATACCAGCCGCGGCGGTTCTCCGGCGCGTTCAGCGCCAGCAGCGAGGCGAGGCCGTCCCAGGCGCCGCCCAGCGCGAGCCCCTGGCCGATGCGGGCCGCCGCCAGCAGCCAGATCGCCGCAGCACCGATCTGCTCGTAGCTCGGCAGAAAGGCGATGGCGACCGTCGAGGTGCCCAGCAGGAACAGGGAGAGGGTGAGCTTGGCGCCACGCCCGTGGGCACGGTCGATGGCCATGAACAGCATGCTGCCCACCGGGCGGGCGACGAAGGCCAGCGCGAAAATCGCGAAGGACCACAGCGTTCCGGTCAGCGGGTCAAGATAGGGAAAGACCAGCTTCGGGAAGACGATCACCGAAGCGATGGCATAAACGAAAAAATCGAAGAATTCGGACGTCCGTCCGATGATGACGCCAATCGCGATTTCACCGGGATTCACCCTGTGGTCGCGGGCATTGACCAGTCTTGCGTCCCGTTCGGTCGCCGTGGTCGATGATCCCATGGTCCCCCCACCGTCTGGCAATTGCGTCAGAGGGAATTAAATAGGCACCGCAACGGCATTCTGCCACGCCCATGGGCGCATTGCTTTGATGTGCGTCAATGGCGGCGTGGAATCGCGGCGCATTGGACAAATTGTCCAATGTCCTACCGGGCCCGTGGGGGTTAGCTCTTCGCCCAAATCCAAAGCGAACCCCTGCTGACAGGTCCTGCCTTGACCCGTTTCCGCGCCTTGGCCCTCCTGCCGCTGATGGCGGTTTTGAGCGGCTGCAACCTTGTGGTGATGAGCCCGTCCGGCGACGTGGCGAGCCAACAGGCGAACCTCATCACCATTTCCACCCTCCTGATGCTTCTCATCATCATTCCGGTGATGGTGCTGACGGTGCTGTTCGCGTGGCGCTACCGCCAGTCGAATAGCACGGCCCAGTACGACCCGGATTGGGACCATTCGACGCAGCTCGAGCTGGTGATCTGGGCGGCCCCGCTGCTCATCATCATCTGCCTGGGCGCCCTCACCTGGATGGCGACCCACCTGCTCGACCCCTACCGCCCGCTCGACCGCATCGCCGCCGGGCGCCCGGTCCCGGCCGACACCAAGATGCTCGACGTCAACGTCGTGGCGCTCGACTGGAAGTGGCTGTTCATCTACCCGGAATACGGCATCGCCACGGTGAACGAGGTGGCCGCCCCGGTGGACCGGCCGATCCGCTTCAACATCACCTCCTCGACGGTGATGAACTCCTTCTACATCCCGGCGCTGGCCGGGCAGATCTACGCCATGGCCGGCATGGAGACGAAGCTGCACGCCGTCATCAACGAGCCGGGCAGCTACAAGGGCTTCTCCGCCAACTACAGCGGCGCCGGCTTCTCGCACATGCGCTTCACCTTCCACGGTCTGGCCGCCGACGGCTTCGACAAGTGGGTGGCGGACATCAAGGCGGGCGGCGGCAAGCTCGACCGCGACGGCTACCTCCAGCTCGAGCGTCCCAGCGAGAACGAGCCGGTGCGCCGCTACGGCGCCGTCGACTCGGGCCTGTTCAAGGCCATCGTCGGGATGTGCGTCGAGCCGGGCAAGATGTGCATGCACGACATGATGGCCATCGACGCCAAGGGCGGCCTCGGGCTGGCCGGCATCGACAACGTGATGCCGCTGATGCACGACAAGCTGTCCCGCCGCGGCACCGCCGTTCTCGGCCCAGCGCCGGTCTATGTGGCGGGCATCTGCTCGACCGAGGAACTGACCGGCCGCGCCGTCGAGTCGTCGCTGGGCGTGCTGAACGCTCCCGCCGACGAGTTCCCGATTTCCGGCGCGGGTCTGCCGCGCTCCTCCATCACGCCGATCTCCGCGCCCGCCCCTGCGTTCGGGCCGCGGCTGACGGCCAATCCTTGAGCGGCCCACCGCCATGCTAGACACATCGACCGTCGCAACCCACCCGCTCTTCGGGCGTCTGACCCTGGAGTCCTTCCCCTATCACGAGCCCATCGTGGTCGCGACCTTCGTCGCGGTCGTGCTGGGCGGCCTCGCGCTCGTCGCGGCGCTGAGCTATTTCCGGTTGTGGGGCTATCTCTGGAAGGAGTGGTTCACCACCGTCGACCACAAGCGAATCGGCATCATGTACATGGTGCTGGGCCTGGTCATGCTGCTGCGCGGCTTCGCCGACGCCATCATGATGCGCCTCCAGCAGGCCATGGCCTTCGGCGGCAGCGAGGGCTACCTCAACGCCCACCACTACGACCAGATCTTCACCGCTCACGGCGTCATCATGATCTTCTTCGTGGCGATGCCCTTCGTCACGGGCCTGATGAACTACGTGGTGCCGCTGCAGATCGGCGCCCGCGACGTGTCCTTCCCGTTCCTGAACAATTTCAGCTTCTGGATGACGGTGGGGGGCGCGGTGCTGATCATGGCCTCGCTGTTCGTCGGCGAGTTCGCGCGCACCGGCTGGCTGGCCTATCCGCCGCTGTCCAACATTGCTTACAGCCCTGAGACGGGCGTCGACTATTACATCTGGGCGTTGCAGATCGCCGGCGTCGGAACAACATTGTCCGGCATCAACCTGATCTGCACGATCGTCAAGATGCGCGCCCCCGGCATGACCATGATGAAGATGCCGGTCTTCACCTGGACGTCGCTCTGCACCAACGTGCTGATCGTCGCCTCCTTCCCGATCCTGACCGCCACGCTGGTCCTGCTGTCGCTGGATCGCTACGTCGGCACGAACTTCTTCACGAACGATCTCGGCGGCAGCCCGATGATGTACGTGAACCTGATCTGGATCTGGGGCCACCCGGAAGTCTACATCCTGATCCTGCCGGTCTTCGGCATCTTCTCCGAAGTCACCTCGACCTTCTCGGGCAAGAAGCTGTTCGGCTACACCTCCATGGTCTACGCGACGGTGGTCATCACGATCCTGTCCTACCTGGTGTGGCTGCACCACTTCTTCACCATGGGGTCGGGCGCCAGCGTGAACTCGTTCTTCGGCATCACGACGATGATCATCTCGATCCCGACGGGTGCGAAGATCTTCAACTGGCTGTTCACCATGTACCGCGGCCGCATCCGGTTCGAGCTGCCGATGATGTGGACCGTCGCCTTCATGCTGACCTTCGTGGTCGGCGGCATGACGGGCGTGCTGCTGGCCGTTCCGCCGGCGGACTTCGTCCTGCACAACAGCCTGTTCCTGATCGCCCACTTCCACAACGTCATCATCGGCGGCGTGCTGTTCGGCCTGTTCGCCGGCATCTACTACTGGTGGCCCAAGGCCTTCGGCTTCCGCCTCGATCCCTTCTGGGGCAAGGTGTCCTTCTGGTGCTGGGTGATCGGCTTCTGGGTCGCCTTCATGCCCCTCTACGTCCTGGGCCTGATGGGCGTCACCCGCCGCCTGCGCGTGTTCGAGGACCCGTCGCTGCAGATCTGGTTCCAGATCGCCGCCGTCGGCGCCGTTCTGATCGCCGCGGGCATCGGTGCCTTCCTCCTCCAGATCGCCGTCAGCGTCTGGAAGCGCCGTGAGTTGGTCGACCGCACGGGCGATCCGTGGGACGGCCGCACCCTGGAATGGGCGACCTCCTCGCCGCCGCCGGACTACAACTTCGCCTTCACCCCGATGATCCACGACAACGACGCGTGGTGGGACATGAAGAAGCGCGGCTACAAGCGTCCGCTGGGTGGCTACAAGGCGATCCACATGCCCAGCAACAGCGGCACCGGCGTGATCCTGGCCGGGATCAGCGTGGTCCTCGGCTTCGCCCTGGTCTGGTACATCTGGTGGCTGGCGGCGGTGAGCTTCGTCGCCCTGCTGGCGGCCGCCATCCACCACACCTTCAACTATCACCGCGACTTCCACATCCCAGCGGACGTGGTGGTGCGGACCGAGAACGAGCGGACCCGACTCCTCTCCGGGCAGGTGTAAAGCATGAGCACGACCCTGACAGCCGAGCGGAGCCGCAGCCAGGCTCCGGCCTTCCACGTGGTGGACGAGCACGCGCACCCCGAAGGCTCCAGCACCATGCTGGGCTTCTGGATCTACCTGATGAGCGACTGCCTCATCTTCGCGGTGCTGTTCGCGACCTACGGCGTTCTCGGCGCCAACTACGCCGCCGGGCCGGCGCCCAAGGACCTGTTCGACCTGCCGCTGGTGGCGCTGAACACCGCCATGCTGCTGTTCTCCTCCATCACCTATGGCTTCGCCATGCTGGCGATGGAGAAGGGGCGGGTGTCGCAGACCCAGCTGTGGCTGGCGGTGACGGGCCTGTTCGGCGCCGCCTTCCTGGCGATCGAACTCTACGAGTTCGCCCACCTGATCCACATCGGGGCGACCCCGCAGCGCAGCGCCTTCCTGTCGTCCTTCTTCACGCTGGTCGGTACCCACGGCCTGCACGTCACCTTCGGCCTCGTCTGGCTGGTGACGCTGATGGTCCAGGTCAACAAGCGCGGTCTGATCCCGGCCAATCGCCGGCGCCTGATGTGCCTGAGCCTGTTCTGGCACTTCCTGGACGTCATCTGGATCGGCGTCTTCACCTTCGTCTATCTGATGGGAATGCTGCGATGAGTTCTCACGCCGAACATCATTCCGGTCATCACGGGGCCGGTCACCATGGGGCCGGCCATCACGACCACGGCCACGGGGACGACGGGCACGCCCATGGGACGCTCGGCAGCTACGTGATCGGCTTCGTCCTGTCGGTGATCCTGACGGTCATTCCCTTCTGGCTGGTCATGGACGGGACGATCCTGGACAAGAACATGACCGCGATGGCGATCATGGCGCTCGCCGCCGTCCAGGTCGTCGTCCACATGATCTTCTTCCTGCACATGAACGGGAAGGCGGAAGGCGGGTGGACCATGCTGTCGCTGATCTTCACGCTGATCGTCGTGGTCATCATGCTGGCCGGTTCGCTGTGGGTGATGTACCACCTGAACACCAACATGATGCCGATCCACGACCCGAGCCAATTGCCGTGACCGGCACGGCGACCCACCGTCCGCGCCGGGGGCTGATCCTTCTCGGCATCCTGGCGCTGGCGGGAGTCGCGGTCTTCACGTCGCTCGGCGTCTGGCAGGTCGAGCGGCTGTTCTGGAAGCTGGACCTGATCCAGCGGGTGGAGGAACGGGCGCGGGCCGCCCCCGTTCCCGCCCCCGGCCCGGAGGACTGGCCCGCCGTCACGGCGGCCAGCCAGGAATACCGGCGGGTCGGCGTCACCGGGCGTTTCCTCAACGACCAGGAAACCCTGGTCCAGGCGGTGACCGAGCGGGGCGGCGGCTTCTGGGTGCTCACCCCCTTCCGGACCGACCGGGGCTTCACCGTCCTGGTCAACCGGGGCTTCGTGCCGCCCGAGCGGCGCAGCACCGACAGCCGCCCCGACGGGCTGATCGACGCGGACACCACCGTCACCGGCCTGCTGCGGGTGACGGAGCCGGGAGGCGGTTTCCTGCGCTCCAACGATCCCGCGCAGGACCGCTGGTACTCCCGCGACGTGGCGGCCATCGCGGCGGCCCGCGGCGTGACGGAGGCGGCTCCCTATTTCATCGACGCCGAGGCCAGCCCGCCGGGCGGTTCTCCGGTCGGCGGGCTGACCGTCCTGAAGTTCCCGAACAACCACCTCGTCTATGCGCTGACGTGGTTCGCTCTGGATCTCATGCTGATCGCCGCCGCCCTCTATGTCGCGCGCAGTGAATGGCGCCGCCGCGGTTGAAGAAATAATCTCTTTTTCTTCATGGTCTTTTTGCCGTTTGGAAAGGGATGCCTCGCGGACCCTTCCGCTTGGCTTTTTTGTGCTATCAAGGCCGGACGGAGTCCGGGTCAAGGCTGCCAAGCCGGGCCGTCATGCCCATATGAGTCGGGCCCATATGAATGGGGACCGAAGGAAGCCGGCGAAGGGCCAGACGTTTTCCGTGCGCGACACCACCGACAAGAAGAACCTGTTCCTGCTGGTGCAATTGCGCTGGCTCGCCGTCGCCGGGCAGGTGATCACGATCCTGATCGTGCACCACCGGATGGGCATCACCCTGCCGCTCGACCAGATGGGCGCGGTGATCCTGTTCCTGGTCGCGCTGAACATCGCCAGCGTCCTGCATCTGCGCCGCCAGACCTCGGTGTCGAACACCCAACTGTTCCTGGAGCTGCTGATCGACGTGTCGGCGCTCACGGTGCAGCTTTACCTCAGCGGCGGCGCCTCCAACCCCTTCATCTCGCTCTACCTGCTGCAGATCACCCTGGGGGCGGTGCTGCTGGAGGCGTGGTCGGCCTGGGCGCTGGTCCTGGTCGCCACCGCCTGCTTCACCTTCCTGATCGGCGCCTACCGCCCGCTGGCCCTGCCGCCGGGGCTGGAGGGGCTTCTGCTGGGGCTGCACATCCAGGGCATGTTCCTGTGCTTCGTGCTGACGGCCAGCCTGATCGTCCCCTTCATCACCCAGATCACCCGCAACCTCCGCGCCCGCGACGCCCATCTGGCCGATCTGCGCCAGCGCTCCATGGAGGAGGACCACATCGTGCGCCTCGGCCTGCTCGCCTCCGGCGCCGCGCACGAGCTGGGGACGCCGCTCGCCACGCTGTCGGTGATCGTGAACGACTGGCGGCGGATGCCCGTGGTCAAGGGCGACCCTGACATGGCCGAGGACATCGCCGAGATGCAGAACCAGATCAACCGCTGCAAGGCCATCGTGTCGGGCATTCTGCTGTCCTCCGGCGAGGCGCGGGGGGAGGGCACGCTGCGCACCACCGTGACCGCCTTCCTGGACGATCTGGTGGAGGAGTGGAAGGCCAGCCGGTCGCCGGCCTGCGTCGATTACGACAACAGCGTCCGCTCGCGCGAGGGGATCATCTCCGACCTCGCGCTGAAGCAGGTGATCTTCAATGTCCTGGACAACGCGCTGGAGGTGTCCCCCGGCTGGGTCGGCATCGCCGCCGGGCGGCAGGGCGACAGCCTCGTCCTGACGGTCAACGACGCCGGTCCCGGCTTCGAGGAGCGGATGCTGGCCGAATTCGGCAAACCCTACCGGTCGAGCAAGGGGCGGCCCGGCGGCGGGCTTGGCCTCTTCCTGGTGGTCAATGTGGTGCGCAAGCTGGGCGGCACGGTCGCCGCGCGCAACCGCCCCAGCGGCGGCGCTTCCGTCACCATGACCCTGCCGCTCGCCGCCCTGTCCGCGGGAGAGAACCATGGAGACTGACCGTTCCCTCGTCCTGGTGGAGGACGACGCCGCCTTCGCCAAGGTCCTGCGCCGCTCCTTCGAGCGCCGGGGCTACCGGGTCTACTGGTGCGACACCCTGGACGGGCTGCGGGCTCTGCTGGACACCGTGCCCTTCGCCTACGCGGTGGTCGACCTGAAGCTGGGCAGCGGCTCCGGCCTGGAATGCGTGCGGGAACTGCACGCCAGCGACCCGGAGACGCGGATCGTCGTCCTGACCGGCTTCGCCAGCATCGCCACGGCGGTCGAAGCGATCAAGCTGGGCGCCTGCCACTACCTCGCCAAGCCGTCCAACACCGACGACATCGAGGCGGCCTTCGAGCGGACGGAGGGCGACCCCTCCATCGCGCTGGGCGCGCGGGCGACCTCGTTGAAGACGCTGGAGTGGGAGCGCATCCACGAAACCCTGGCGGAAACCGGCTTCAACATCTCCGAAACCGCCCGCCGGCTGGGGATGCACCGGCGCACCCTGGCCCGCAAGCTGGAGAAGAAACAGGTGCCCTGATTCCGTTTTCTCCTGTCCAGTCGGTCAAAGGATGCGCAAGGCCGCTGGACAATGGCGGCCAGTCCGCCCATTTTTCACGGCCTGTTACAGTCGTGTGTCATACGCAGCAGCAAGGAGCAGTGTGAAGTGTCTCTTTCCACGTCGAGCAGCAGCCCCTCCGATCCGCGGACCGAGGCCCGCCGTCTTCTGACGGACGCCATTTCCACGTACCTGCAGTCGTGCAAGGATCTGGCTGCTGCGACCGAACGCGCGACCGAGACGAGCGGCAGCATCGACACCCAGGCCCGCCGCAAGGCTTACCAGACGCTGACCGAGCTGGGCGATCAGGTCCGTCTCGCGCAGCGCCGCCTCGTCACCGCGGCCAAGCAGGCCCGCCGGGTCATGCCGGTCGCCGAGATCGAGGAGGTCGCCAAGAAGCTGGACAAGCGCGACACCACGGAAAGCGCCGCGGTGCTGGTCAAGGCCGCCCTGGTCAATTGACTTGGACGATTGACTTGGTCAACTGACGTCGGTCGGGGGAGGGCTCGCCTGTTCGGCATAGTCGAATCCGCCGGATTGGCGGGAAACGCCGTTTTTTTGCGGGTCACAGCGTCGCGCCCGGTCGATTCCGGGCGGGAGCATCTTGCGCGCCGCCGCCCGGCAGGGTAGGTCAAAGGCGCCTGGAGCCCTGGAACATGCTGGGGTTCCGCCACGAACAAGGGGAATTTGGGAATGACGAAGGCCGATCTCATCGACGCGATCGCCGGCAAGCTGGGCGGCACGAAGGCCGACGCCGGCAAGGCGCTGGACGCGGTTCTGGAGAGCCTGCAGGACGCGCTGGTCAAGGGGGAGACGGTCAAGCTGCCGGGCTTCGGCCAGTTCGAGATCGCCGAGCGCGGCGAGCGCACGGGCCGCAACCCGCAGACCGGCGCGGAGATCAAGATCGCCGCCTCCAAGGCGCCGAAGTTCTCCGCCGGCAAGGCCCTCAAGGACGCCGTCAACGGCAAGGCCGAGTAAGGCGGCAAGGCCGAGTAACGGAGCCGGTAACCCCTCTCCCTTCCCGGGAGAGGGGATTTCACCGCCCGCTCAATGCGGGTTTGCCGGTCCCGGCGTGGCGTCGGCCAACCAGCGGCCGAGCGGGTCGTCCGGTTCGCTGCCCGTATCGCTGGACGCCTCGCTCCAGCCCGGCGGCACACCGTCCATGTTCGGCAGGCGGTGGGCGATGCCCTTGTGGCAGTCGATGCAGGTGCGCTGACCGCTGAACAGATACTGCTGATGGATGCGCGCCGCCCGCGCGCCCTGCTTGGTGATGTCCATCGATTCCGCGCTGTGGCAGTTGCGGCATTCCAGCGAATTGTTGGCCTTCAGCCGCGCCCATTCATGCTCGGCCAGCTCGCGCCGCTTCTCCAGGAACTTGTCGCGCGTGTCGATTGTGCCGAAGATCTTGCCCCAAACCTCCTTCGACGCCTGCATCTTGCGGGCGATCTTGTCGGTCCAGTTGTGCGGGACGTGGCAGTCCGGGCAGGTCGCCCGCACGCCGGAGCGGTTGGTGAAGTGGATGGTGGTCTTCAGCTCCTCGAACACGTTGTCCCGCATCTCGTGGCAACTCGTGCAGAACTTCTCGGTGTTGGTGACCTCCAGGGCGGTGTTGAAGCCGCCCCAGAACATCACGCCGGCCAGGAAGCCGCCCAGCGTCAGGAAGCCGAGGCTGAGGTAGCGGCTCGGCCCCGCGATGATCCGCCAGGGCCGCAGCAGGAAGTCGGGCAGCTTCATCGCCGGTCACCCCCGTCCGATGGGCGGCTGACGAGGCTGTCCATGTCCCTGAAGGTGTTCGGGACGATGGGCTGGGCCATGGTCTGGGGAACGTGGCACTGCGTGCAGAAGTAGCGGCGCGGGCTGACCGCACCCAGCGTCTGGCCGTCGCGGTCCACGTAATGGGTGATGCTGATCATCGGCGCCTGGGTGGCCCCGGTGAACTGCCGGCTGTGGCAGGTCAGGCACTGGTTGTTGTTCAGGCTGATCTGATAATCGCGGATGTTGTGCGGGATGACCGGCGGCTGCTCCGGATAGTTGCGGGCGACCCGCCGATCGTCGGTGACGTCGGCGGGGATCGGCGGGGCGGGGTCCTCGTCGGTGAACTGGATCGGCGGACGGAAGGGCTCCCGGACCTGTCCGGTTCCCTGGGCGGCGAGCAGTGCCGGCACGAGGCAGGGCAAAGCCGCGGCCAGCGCGAGCATGAGATGGCGGCGCATGGTTGCGGTCCTCCCTCAGACGGCCACGATCTTGACGGCGCACTTCTTGAAGTCCGTCTGCTTGCTGATCGGGTCGGTGGCGTCGAGCGTGCATTTGTTGATCAGGCGCGCCGAATCGAACCAGGGCACGAAGACCACGCCGCGCGGCGGCCGGTTGCGCCCGCGCGTCTCCACCCGCGTGCGCATCTCGCCGCGCCGCGACATCACCCGCACCTCCGAGCCACGGCGCAGGCCGCGCGACTGCGCGTCGTCCGGGTGCATGTAGACCAACGCCATCGGCATGGCCTTGTAGAGTTCGGGCACCCGCATGGTCATGGAGCCGGAGTGCCAGTGCTCCAGCACGCGCCCCGTGACCAGCCACAGGTCGAAGTCCTTGTCCGGCGATTCCGCCGGGGGTTCGTAGGGGAAGGCGAACAGGTTGGCCTTGCCGTCCGGGTTTCCGTAGAAGCGCACTCCCTCGCCCTTCGGGACGTAGGGGTCAAGCCCCTCCCGGTAGCGCCACTTTGTCTCCTTGCCCTCGACCACCGGCCAGCGCAGCCCGCGCACCTCGTGATAGGTGTCGAAGGGCGCCAGATCGTGGCCGTGGCCGCGCCCGAAGGCGGCGTACTCCTCGAACAGCCCCTTCTGGACGTAGAAGCCGAACGCCTTCGACTCCCGGTTCTCGTAGGCGGGGTCCATCTCCGACAGGGGGAAGCGGTCCACGTTGCCATTGCGGAACAGCACGTCGAACAGGCTCTTGCCGCGGAAGTCGGGGTTGGCGTCGAGGATTTCCTTCGGCCACACCTCGTCGGTGGTGAAGCGCTTGGAGAACTCCATGAGCTGCCAGAGGTCCGAGCGCGCCTCGCCCGGCGCGTTGACGAGCTGGTGCCAGAAATGGGTCCGCCGCTCGGCGTTGCCGTAGGCGCCCTCCTTCTCCACCCACATGGCGGCGGGCAGGATCAGGTCGGCGGCGGCGGCGGTCACCGTCGGGTAGGCGTCCGAGACGACGATGAAATTCTCCGGGTTGCGGTAGCCGGGATAGGTCTCGTTGTCGCTGTTGGGCGCCGCCTGGAGGTTGTTGTTGACCATGATCCAGTAGGCGTTGAGCTTCCCGTCCTTCAGCATGCGGTCCTGCAGGACGGCGTGGTAGCCGATCTTGCCGGGCAGCAGCCCCTTAGGGATCTTCCAACCCTCCTCGACGTGGGAACGGTGGGTGGGGTTGGTCACCTGCATGTCGGCGGGCAGGCGGTGGGCGAAGGTGCCGACCTCGCGCGCCGTGCCGCAGGCCGAGGGCTGGCCGGTCAGCGAGAAGGGGCTGTTCCCCGGCTCGGCGATTTTGCCGGTCAGCAAGTGGATGTTGTAGACCATGTGGTTCACCCAGACGCCGCGGACGTGCTGGTTGAAACCCATGGTCCACAGCGACATGACCTTGATCTTCGGGTCGGCGTACATCTCGGCGAGCGCCAGCAGCCGTTCCTTCGGCACCTTGCTCAGCTCCGCCACCTTGTCCAGCGTGTAGTCGCTGACGAATGTGGCGAACTCGTCGAAGCTCATGGGCTTGGAATCGGTCGGGTCCTTGGCGTTCGCGGCGCGCACCTCCAGCACGCTTTCGGGACGCAGGCCGTAGCCGATGTCCTTCTGGCCGAGGCGGAAGCTGCAATGCTTCTCGACGAATTCCTTGTTCACCCGCCCGGTCTGGATGATGTGGTTGGCGATGAAGTTCAGGATGGCCAGATCGGTCCCCGGCTCGAAGATCATCGGCACGTCGGCCAGTTCGAAGCTGCGGTGCTCGAAGGTCGAGAGGACGGCCACCTTCACATGGTTGTGAGCCAGCCGCCGGTCGGTGATGCGCGTCCACAGGATGGGGTGCATCTCCGCCATGTTGGAGCCCCAGAGGACGAAGGCGTCGGCGTGCTCGAAATCGTCGTAGCAACCCATCGGCTCGTCCATGCCGAAGGTGCGGATGAAGGCCACGGCGGCCGACGCCATGCAGTGGCGAGCGTTGGGGTCGAGGTTGTTGGTGCGGAAGCCGGCGCGCATCAGCTTGGACGCGGCGTAGCCCTCCCAAATCGTCCATTGGCCGGACCCGAACATGCCGACGGCGTCCGGCCCCTTCTCCTTCAGCACCCGCTTCCATTGGCGGGCCATCTCGTCGAAGGCCTCGTCCCAGGACACCGGGCGGAACTCCCCGTCCTTGTGGTACTTCCCGTCGCGCATGCGCAGCAGCGGCTGGGTCAGCCGGTCCTGTCCGTACATGATCTTGGACAGGAAATAGCCTTTCACACAGTTCAGGCCGCGGTTGACGTCCGCCTGCATGTCGCCGTGGGTGGCGACGACGCGGTTGTCCTTGGTGGCGACCATGACGCTGCACCCGGTGCCGCAGAAGCGGCAGGGCGCCTTCGACCAGGTGAGCTGGGCGTCCTCGCCCGCCACCATGGATGGCTGGGCCATGGCGGGCAGGCTGATGCCCCCCGCCGTCGCGGCGGCCGCAACCGCCTGCGCCTTGATGAAATCCCGCCGGTCAAGCATGGGTTCCTCCCCCCTTTTTCTTGACGAATGTGAAATCCGGACGCGTCAGAGCTGCGCCGGGCCGGCCTCCTCCGGGGTCCGGGCCGACAGCGGCTCGGCGTGGTGGAAGACCATGACCGCCGACATCACGCCGGGCATCAGGTGGATGGCGGTCATGCGGTCGGCGATGCAGCCCTCGTGGGGACCTTCCACGGTCACCACCATGCGGCCCCGCTCCTCCGCATGGACCTCCACATCGCCCAGCGCGGCGACGGCGGCGCGCACGTCGGGGCTGCGCTCGGGCCGCAGATGGACGAGGATCGAGGCGATGTGCCATTCCGCCGACGCGTCGGCCGGCCGGTCTCGGGCGTCAGGATGCTTGGACGGTCTCATGGACGGTCTCCGCTGGGTGCAGGGTGACGGCGTCGGCGGGGCAGGCGGCCAGGCAGGCGCCGCATCCGGTGCAGGCGCCGTCCTCCACCGTGGGAACCGCCACGCCGCCCGGCGCCAGGGCGAAGCGGATGGCCGATTCCGGGCAGGCGTCGCGGCAGCTCCGGCAGACGATGCGGTTCATGGCGAGGCAGGACGGCGCCATCCGCGCCGTCAGCGTCCAGGGGCGGGCGGCGGCGCGGTCGAAGACCGCTTCTGGGCAGGCGTCGGCGCAGGCGGCGCAGAAGCTGCATTCACCGCGTCGGAAATCGATTTCCGGAAAGCCGCCGTCGCCCCGGCGGACGATCCCCTCCGGGCAGGCCTCGGCACAGGCGCCGCAGCGCGTGCACAGATCGGTGAAGCGGTCCGCGCGGGACCAGGGCGGGCGCAGCGGCGCCGGCGCGGCGCGGCGCTGTCCGCGCAGAAAGCCTCGCCGCCCCAAGTCGACGTGGTCATCGGCCATGGCGTCGCCCCCTCAGACCGGGGGCGGACCGGGCGGACCCATGATGAGTTGCGACATCCAGACCAGGAAGCCGTAGCCGCCCACAATGGCGACCGACAGGATCGGCCAGATCACCACCGCCAGGATCAGGAACATGGCGATCTCCCGCCGCTTTGCGCCGGGATCGGGCAGGGGCGGGTTGGCGGCGGGGCGTGCTGGGAAGCGGACGGGGTCCGGTAACGGGCCCTGGGATTGGCGGCGGTTCATGGCGGCTCCCGTTTATGGCGGGCGGTGGCGTTGCCGGCAGCCGGAAAGGCGGTCGGACGCCCCCAACAACAGGTTGCGCACGCCTTCTGTTCCACGCGGCCGGACTCAGGACGGAAGACACCGCCGGCGCGACGGCTCCAACGCCTCATCGATGGTCGCTGGAGCGAATAATTTGCCAGCCGAACTTTTTTTTGAGGGGGTACGGGATTAAGCGGCGCGCCGGACCGTAAACTGAGTGAAGAGGGGATAAGGAGGTCGGACGGCCTTGGTGTGATTTGGGTCTCCGGATTGTTTATTTCCGATTCGTACAGGGCATGCAGATTAGATCGACGACGAGGTTGCTGATGATCTGAAGTTCTGTAAGATTGGAACAGCCGTTCTTGGTGTAACGGCTTCTCCACTGTTGTGATCGTAAGTGAAGCGAACTCAATCAGAGGCCGCGCCTGCTTTGGCGCGGCCTTTTTTTTGTTATTTCGAAGTCATAGTACGAAAGTGAAGTGTCGCTGATGCTGGCCTTGCGCAGCGCATACCTTCAACGATAGTTGCGACAGCGAGGATTAATTGTGCTGTGATTCCTGAAACGGATGTTGTGTTCCGCTGATTGTGTGGTATACCAAGTACGAAATGCGGAACACCAAGCCTCTCCCAACGGTGGCGGTGGTGCTCCTGCCAAGATGCGAAGGGCACGCAAGCCCCAAAGAAAGGCAATGCGACAACAACCATCGGCCCCGCCCGGCTGAGTTGAGTGTTCGATCACCGCATTGGGGAGGAAGAGTAATGAGTCAGTCCATCGCTGCACCGCCTGGCGGCAAGCAGGCGCCCATTTCCGAAGGCGCGCGTTGGATGCAGATCGTCGTCGGCATCGTCTGCATGGTGGCCGCGGCCAACATCCAGTATGCCTGGACGCTGTTCGTGCCGGAAATCCAGGCCACCCATGGCTGGACCCGCGCTTCGATCCAGACCGCCTTCACCGTCTTCGTCGTCGTCCAGACTTGGCTGACCCCCATCGAAGGCTACTTCATCGACCGTTACGGCCCCCGTGTCATCGTCGCCTTCGGCGGCGTGATGACCGGCCTCTCCTGGATCATCGACAGCTACGCCGGCTCGCTCGGCATGCTCTATGTCGGCTCGGCCATCGGCGGCGTCGGCGTCGGCTGCGTCTACGCCACCTGCGTCAACAGCGCCATCAAGTGGTTCCCGGACAAGCGCGGCCTCGCCGTCGGCCTGACCGCGGGCGGCTACGGCGCCGGCTCGGCCCTGACGATCCTGCCGATCGCCAACATGATCCACTCCTCGGGCTATCAGGCGGCCTTCTTCTGGTTCGGCCTGCTGCAGGGCACGATCATCATCGCCGCTGCCTTCTTCCTGCGCGCCCCGCAGAAGGATCAGGTGAAGTCCTCGACCAAGGTCCTGCAGTCCCGCCGCGACTACACGCTGAAGGAAGCGCTGCAGACGCCGGTCTTCTGGGTCATGATGGTCATGTTCATCTGCACCGTCTCGGGCGGTCTGATGGCGGTGGCCCAGCTCGGCGTGATCGCCCACGATCTGGGCGTGAAGGAAGCCCCGATCAGCCTGTTCGGCATCACCATGGCGGCTCTGCCCTTCGCGCTGATGCTCGACCGTGTGATGAACGGCATCTCCCGTCCGCTGTTCGGCTTCATCTCCGACCACATCGGCCGTGAAGCGACGATGTTCATCGCCTTCACCTTCGAAGGCATCGGCATCCTGATGCTCAGCCGCTTCGGCCACGACCCGATCATGTTCCTGATCCTGTCGGGCATGGTGTTCCTGGCCTGGGGCGAAGTGTACAGCCTGTTCAGCGCCACCTCGGCGGACACCTTCGGCACCAAGCATGCGGCGAAGATCTACGGCGTGCTGTACTGCGCCAAGGGCATTGCGGCCCTCCTGGTCCCGCTGGGCAACCTGCTGATGGAAGCCACCGGCACCTGGGCGACCGTGCTCTATATCTGCGCCACCATGGATCTGTTCGCGGCGGTCTGCGCCATCACCGTCCTGCGGCCCATGTTGCGCAAGCACCATGCCCGCAACGCCGAACTCGCCGCCCAGCAGGGCACGGGTCCGGTCACGGCGGCGGCCAGCCCGTAACCTCCGCTTCAGCGGATCGACCGGAAGGGGACCACGCTCGTGGTCCCCTTTTCGGCGTTCCGGGCCGGCCATGCGGAGCGGAACAGAAACGTGAGACGTGTCGGTGGAGGGGGCATGGACAATCGACGGTGGGGGCAAGGAATGGCAAAGGACGACGGCAGTTTCCGGCTGGTGGTCGCCTGCTCGCTGGGCGGGGTGGCGGTCAGCGTGGCCCTCGGCTCGCTGCTGCTGTCGCGATGGACGCCCCGCACGGAGAACACGGTGGTCGAACGGGCGATCCACAACATGGACCGGGAGACCTGCGAGCGGGTGCTGCACTCCTTCACGCAGCCACAGCCGGTGGGCACCCGCGTGCTGTGGCTGTGGGCGGAGGAATCGACGCCGGGTGTCTTCACCGGGGCGCCCTGGACGTCGCGGGTGACCGGGCCGGGCGTGCAGACGGCGGCGGCCGGGGCGGCTGGAGGGAGGAGCGGGGCGACGGCTGGCCGCTCCCCCCGTCCCTACGCCTTCGATCCGGCATCCCAGGTGGCGCCGGACGCGGCCTGCTCCTTCCCGAACAACTCCCTGCACATCGTGTCGGTGGAGTATCCGCCCAAGCCGGACGCCGCGCCGGCAACGGGCAAGCCGTAAAAAAGAAAAGGGCCGGCCGCGGGAAGCGGCCGGCCCTTTCTGGCAGGCGGTGCGCCGGATGGAAGCGCGCCTTACTCCTCGCGGTTGCCCATGAGCTGGAGGAGCATCTGGAAGAGGTTGATGAAGTTGAGGTAGAGCGAGAGGGCGCCCATGACGGCGAGCTTGGTGTTGCCCTCGTGGCCATGGCCCTCGGCGTATTCTTCCTTGATGCGCTGGGTGTCGTAGGCGGTCAGGCCGGTGAAGATCACCACGCCGATCACCGAGATGGCGAACTGCAGCGCGCTGGAGCCGACGAAGATGTTGACGAGGCTGGCGATGACGATGCCGATCAGGCCCATCATCAGGAACGAGCCCATCTTCGACAGGTCGGCCTTGGTGGTGTAGCCCCACAGGCTCATCGCCGCGAACATCGCCGCGGTGATGAAGAACACCCGCGCCACGCTGGCCCCGGTAAAGACCAGGAAGATCGACGCCATCGACACGCCCATCACCGCGCAGAAGGCCCAGAACAGCCCCTGCAACGCGGTCGCCGACATCGCGTGGAAGCGGAAGGACAGCACCATGATGAAGGCCAGCGGCGCCAGCATCACCACCCACTTCAGCGGGGTCGTGAAGATCGGAACGTACAGCGCCGGCGTGCTCGCCACGAACAGCGCCACAAGCCCCGTCACGCCAAGGCCGAGCATCATGAAGTTGTAGACCCGCAGCATGTGCTTGCGCAGGCCCTCGTCGAACGCCGCGCCGTAGGCCGGCGCCGCGCTGCCGAATTGGTTGCCGTAGAAGGGTCCGCTCATTGTCTCACCATGTCCTTCGGATGCTTATCGTTCGGATGCTTGTCGTTCAGTGCGTCTGCTTCAGAACCAGGCCATGCGGGCGTCGCGGGCATGGGCCAGGATTTCCTTTTCCGGCTGTTCGCCGCACAGCGCGTAGACCGTCGTCCCGACCTGCCAGTAGGCGACCGAGACGTTGCCGATGCGCTCCGCCTGGGGTTCGGTGACGGCGAAGCGGTCGACCTCGCTGGCGAACAGCGTGATCAACTGCGACCCGCCGTGGCGGTAGGCCGCCTGCACCGCGACCCCGCCGTCCCAGGCCACCGTGCGCAGCCCGTCCGGCGCCTGCCCGATGTCGAGCTGCGGGATCGGCACCGCGACCTCCGGGTTGGCGGGGGCGAGCCGGTTGACCAGGGATTGGGCGGCGTCGGCGAAGGGCTTGAAGTCGATCCCGCTGTGCAGCGCCTGCTGGTGGGTCTGCGCCGCGATGGTGATGTAGTGGGTGGCCGCGTGGGCCGTGGCGACCGGGTTGACCGACAGGGACGACACCGCGCTGTGCGCCGTCCAGCCGAGCCCGACGAGGCAGAGAGCCGCGACGGCGCGCCGCCCGCGGACCGAGCCCGTGGCGGCGCGCGCCCGCGCCCGGTTCATCAGCTCCGCCGCCGGACGGCGCCACAGGGCGCCCCACTGCTTGCGGCGCGGCAGGGGTCCGCCGGAACCAACCGCCGGTTGCGCCGGAGCGGGAGCCGGGGCTGCGGCCGGTTCGGGCGCGGCCATCTCCGGCTCCGCCTTTTCCACGGCCGGGCCGGCGATGAACAGACGGATCTCGTCGCGCACCCGCATGTCGTGCATGACGCGGGCGGCCTCCTCCGGGTTGGCCTCCAGATAGGTTTCCACCTCGATGCGGCGCTGCGCGTCAAGCTCGCCGTCCACATAGGCGTTCAGGTCGATGTCGCTGATCGGTTCGTTCATCGTCATTTCACCACGCGCAACGGGGGGCGCTGGACCCGGTCTGATGGGGTTCGGTCGGACTGGTCTGACGCCGGCTGGCGCCCGCCGCCCGTCTTGGCCCGGAGCGCGTCGCGCGCACGGCCCAGGCGGGACATCAGGGTGCCCACGGGGATGCCCAGGCACTCCGCGGCGTCCCGGTAGGACATGCCGTCGAGCGCCACCAGCACCAGGGCCTCCCGCTGTTCGACCGGCAGGGTCATCAGGGCCGCGATGGTCTGGCCGAGATGGACGTGGCTCAACTGCGCGGGCGGGGAGCCTTCCTCCGCCATCGAGCTGAGCTCGCCGGTCGCCTGGCGTTCGGCCTGCTGGCGCCGCCAGCGGTCCACGAAGGTGTTGTGGACGATGGCGAGCAGCCACTTGCGCAGGTCGCGCCCGTCCGTGAAGGACGACGCCCCCTCGATGGCCTTGACGAGCGCCTCCTGGACGAGGTCCTCCGCCTGGTCGGGGTCGCGCATCAGGACCAGGGCGTAGCGCCGCAGAACGTCCAAATGCTGTCCCAGCTCGTCTTTCATCACCGTCCCGGATTGGTTCTTCACACTCGGCATACGGATCATGCCGTGGCTTAATCCGCTCCGGGGGAAAAAATCGCCACGGGATTGGCTTGCGCGCGGACGCGGGGCGGAGTAGGTCAGAAGCGCCTGGAGCCCTGGAGAATGCTGGGGTTCCTCCATGAACAAGGGGAGTAGGGAATGACGAAGGCCGATCTCATCGACGCGATCGCCGGCAAGCTGGGCGGCACCAAGGCCGACGCCGGCAAGGCGCTGGATGCGGTTCTGGAAAGCCTGCAGGACGCGCTGGTCAAGGGGGAGACGGTCAAGCTGCCGGGCTTCGGCCAGTTCGAGATCGCCGAGCGCGGCGAGCGCACGGGCCGCAACCCGCAGACCGGTGCGGAGATCAAGATCGCCGCCTCCAAGGCGCCGAAGTTCTCCGCCGGCAAGGCCCTCAAGGACGCCGTCAACGGCAAGGCCGAGTAAGCCTTCCGCAAGGACGATCCTTGTATCGGATGAAGGGGCGGCGGCAACGCCGCCCCTTTCGTCTTTCCAAATTTCTTGGTGACGACATGAGCAGCAGCAACATCTACCGCTGGATTAAGGTCGAGGGCCGGTGGGAGCCGGCGCAGCAACTGGCCGATGGCTCCTACATGCCGGTCGGCGACATCGTGCCGCTGTCCGCCCGCAGCGTGAAGGTCGGCCCGGTGATCGAGCCGCCGCCCCGCAACGCCGCCCCCAAGGACGACGTCGGCGAATAGGGCTGACGCCCGGTGCTATCCGGTCGTCCCGACCCGGTCGAGCATGGCGCGGACGGCGCCGACCGCCGCCTGGAAGCTGAAGGGCTTGTGCAGAACGCGCAGGCGGTCGGACTCGGGGTGCCAAAGGGCGCCGCTGTCGGCGGTCATGACGATCACCGGCAGGGCGGGCCGCCGCGCCCGCGTCCGGCGAATCAGTTCGTTGCCATCCATCACCGGCATGCGCAGGTCGGTCATCAGCAGCGACGCCGGACCGCTTTCCAGCGCGGTGATGGCTTCCAACCCGTTGTGGGTCAGCGTGACGCGCAGTCCCTGGCCTTCCAGCGTGTCGGCAAGGGCCAGGGCTTCGAGGCGTTCATCCTCGGCGACGAGGATGTGGGGAACGGACTCCATGGTTCGGCCTGACAGTGCAACGCAAAGGGAGTAAGGGGTACGTTGCGGCCGGCCGAATGGATTTCCCCAGATTGCGGAGGGTGATCAGGGCGCTTGGATTCAGGCGCACTCGGCCAGATCGGCCAGGGCCTCGGCGTCCAGCAGCTCGACCCGGCCGCCGTCCAGGATGCGGATCAGGCGCGAGGTCTTCAGCTTGGTGAAGCCGCGGGACACGGTTTCCGTGGTCAGGCCGAGATGGTCGGCGATGTCGCAACGGCTCATCGGCAGGGCGATGGCCCGGCCGGCACCGGCCCGGCGGCTCAGCGCCAGCAGGAAGCTCGCCAGCTTCTCCAGCGCCGACTTGCGGCCCAGCAGCAGCATCTGGTCCTGCGCCGCCACCAGCTCGGAGGTGGTGACCGACAGCAGCCGGCGGGCCAGAGCGGGCTGGGCGTCGAGCAGGGCGTCGAGCTGGCAGCGCGGGATGCGCTGGACGGTGGAGGCGGTGATCGCCTCGGCGGAATAGAGATAGCGGTCGGCGAAGGCCAGCCCGACCATGTCGCCGGCCTGGAGGAAACCGATGATCTGGCGGCGCCCGTCCGGCAGCAGCTTGTAGAGGCGGATCATGCCGTCAACCACCCGGAAGACGGCGTCGGCGGCCTCGCCCTCGGCGAAGATGGACTGCTCGCGGTCGAACACCCGGAACTGGGCGATGGCGGCCAGCGGGTCGATGTCGTTGGCGGCGAAACCGGCGGCGGGACGGGAGGGGGCGACACGCGGCATCGCCATCACGGCGGCCTGATGACCGTGCGGAACGCGCGTCGGCTGGGCGGCGATGGCGGTGTGAGCGTGCATGTCGGGCCCCTCGGCGTTCGTGGAAGCGGCCCGTCCCCGTGGGGCAACCGCTCGATGAGCCGAAGTTATGCGCTGCGAGGTACCCTGTGCAGTTCGGTCTTGTACCTAAGGGGCTTTGCGTACGTAAGACTACCTAGGGGCCATTGCGGAGACCTCAGTGGACGCCTCGGTGGACGCATGGGGGCGGAGGGGGAGCAGGGATGCTCACCCTCCCTGCACCAGCCGTTCGAACAGGTCCTCCGACCCCATCTGCCCGCCCTTGAGCATCAGCTCGACGCCGTCGGTGGGCGGGTGCGCGCTGTGGGTCAGGCTGACCGTCACGCCGGGGCTGAGCGCCGTCCGGTAGGACAGGCCCCACAGGCCCAGCGCCTTCACCGCCTTGCTGGAGGTGTCGCCCCCGGCGATGCCCATGCGGCGCAGCGGCGCCGCGCGGGCGATTGAGGCCACGAAATCCGCGGTGGCGTCGGCGATGGCGGCGGACTGGGCGGTGTCGGGCGTCTCGCCCTCCGCCGGGGCGGTCCACACCAGCACGTTCCGGCCCTGGCCCAGCAGGCCGGCGATCTCGCTCCGCAGCCGCTCGCGGTAGGCGGGATCGCGACACAGGGCCCCGGCGTCCGCCGGCATCCGGTGGAAGGAGTTCGCCGCGGCGATCTGCCGGCGGGTGACCGGCGACAGGCTGCCGGCCAGCACGAAGACCGGTCCCTCCGTGGCGGCCAGTGGCGCGTCGCCGACCGCCCCGTCGGGCTCCCACTGGGTGGCCAGCGCCTGGACCACGCCGCTCGGCCCGACCGCCAGCAGGGGCGAGCGCCGCGCCCGCTCCCAGATCAGCCGCCCGACGGGCGCCAGATCCTCCGCCCGGGCGATGTCCAGAAGGACGGCGGGTGCGCCACCCAACACCATCCGGTCGAGCTTCTCGTCCAGCGCCCCGGCGTCCAACCCGTAATCCGGGTAGTGCAGGGCGCCCATCCCCTCCAGCCCCTGCGCGGAGAGGTGGAGGCGCAGGTCGGCCTCCGTCATCGGCGTCACCGGATGGGCTTTCATGGTCGGGTGGCGGTCGATGCGGTGGACCGTCCCGCCGGTGCCCGCCGCGGCGAACAGCGTGCTGAACAGACAATAGCGCCCGATGTTCGGCTGGCCGCCGACCACCGGCAGGAAGCGGTTGGGGAAGAAGGGCCGCAGGGCCGCCACCGCCGCCCCGATGCTGCCCACCCGCGGCGCGCTGTCGAAGGTCGAGCAGCACTTGTAGTGCATCACCGGCACGCCGAGCCCGGCGAAGAAGCGCCCCACCGGCTCCAGCTCCGCCCGCAGGGACTCCGGGTCCATGGTGCGCGACGCCCCGGCAATCCCCAGCGCGTCCAGCGGGCCGAGGCCGGCCAGCCGCTCCGCGTCGGGAATCTCCAGAAGCAGCAGCGCCCGCTGCCCGGCCTTCGCCAGCGTGGCCAGCGTGTCGGTGGCCCCGGTGAAGTCGTCCCCGTACCAGCCGAGCCGGGGCGGCGGATGGCTCGTCACTTGGAGGCTCCGAAGAACTCCAGGGCGCGCTTCAGTTCCGGCCGGGTCGCGGCGGCGTCCGGCAGGGTCACGCCCTCGCGCACCGCCGCCCAGGCCTGGCGGATGCTCGTCACGCCGGCGGCGGGGCCATCCGGATGGGCCATGATGCCGCCGCCGGACATGAACAGCAGATCGTCCGTCCCCACCGCGTCCCAGGTGACGGGGACGGTCCCCGCCCATTGGCCGGAGGAGAAGGCCGGCATCACCGCGTCGTCGCAGCCTTCGGCCAGCGGGGCGAGGCAGGACGTGGCGCCGTCGATGACCTCCGCGTCGGGCTGGGCGAATTTGCCCTGGAGGCCGTGGACGTGCATGTGGTCCACCCCGGCCAGCCGCCACAGCGTCTGGTAGGCGTCGAAGCCGATGCCCAGGCTGGGGTGGCGCGACAGGGCGCCGAAGCCGTTGCGGTGGCCGTGCAGCACCAGCCCGCTGTGCCGGCGCAGCGTCTGCACGGCGGAGAAGCCGCACCAGTTCAGGCTGACCATCACGCAGCTTCCGCCCTCGCGCTCCACCAGATCGGCGTGGCGGCGCATGGCGTCCGTCTCGTCGCTGATGTTGAAGGCGACCATGACGTGCTTGCCGGTGCGGTCCTGGTGGCGGCGCACCCGGTCCATCACCGCCGGCACGCGCTGGGCCAGCGGGGCGTGGACCGGATCGGCGCAGATCTCGTCGTCCTTGATGAAGTCCAGCCCGGCGGCGCAGAGCGTGCCGACCAACTCGCCGGTCTCCTCCGCCGACAGGCCGAGGTTCGGCTTGATGATGGAGCCGACCAGCGCTCCACGCTCCACCCCGGTCAGCCGCCGCGTGCCGGCCACGCCGTGCTGCGGCGCGTCGAACTGCTTGCGGTAGGCGGCGGGCAGGCGCACGGAGTCGAGCCGCAGGCCGGTGACCTCGCCCAGGTCGAACAGGTTGCCGGCCACCGTCGCGGCCAGCGTCGGCAGGTTGGCGCCGACGTTGCCGGTCGGAAAGCTGATGGTGACGCGGGCGCGCCGCCACGGTCCGGGCCGCCTCTGCCGCTCAAGCCAGGAGTTCGGCAGGCTGGGGGAGGCGGCGGGCTCCAACTCCTCCACCCGCTCCACCACGGCGCGGGCGCGGGCGCGCAGGTCGTCCGTCTCGCCGTGGACGCGGGTGAAGGTGCCGCAGGACTGCTCCCCCGCCATGACCTCCGCCACCTTGGCGGGGTCCAGCGGGGTCTCGATCAGATAGGTCGCCTCGAAGCGGTCGGAGCGCATGGCGAGACTCACAGGCGGCTGAGGTCGGGGAAGGGCCGGACCGGATCGCGGCCGTCCCAGTCGAGGGAGGCGTTGCGGATCAGGTCGAACATCTTGCCCTTCGGCCCGGCGACCTCCGACAGCTCGATCACCGTGCCGGGGTGGTACTCGGTGTCGAAATAGACGAAGCGGCCCTTCTCGCCGACCTCGCCGCTCATCACCGGCTTGAAGCCCTGGCCGGTCAGCCGCTCCAGGTCGGCGTCGTAAGTCTCGGTCCAGTAGGCGACGTGCTGGAGGCCGGTGCGGCCCGCCTTCAGGAAGTCGCGGTACATCGACGGCGCGTCGTTGCGGGTCTGGATCAGCTCCATCTGCAGCGGCCCGGAGTTGGCGAGCGCCACCGAGTTGTGAACCTCGTATTGCTCCCCGCGGTAGGTGTAGTTCTTGATCGGAACCCGCTCGTTGTAGAACCACGGGCCGATGCCCAGGGTGCGGCTCCAGTAATCCATGGCGGCTTCGATGTCGTCGACGACGTAGCCAGCCTGCCGGATCTGGCCGAAGAATCGGCTCATGAAGGAACTCCTGATTTTATCGTTATGGGGGGACCGGCAAGACTTCAGTAGGGAAGGAAGCCGGTGGAAATCCACGGAATGGCGGCGACCACGATCAGGCCCACGAGAAGGGCGGCGACGTAGCCCCAGATGTGCTTCAGGCCTTCGTCCGGGCTGACCTTGCTGATGGCGCAGGCGCCGTAGTAGCCGACGCCGAAGGGCGGGGCGAACAGGCCGATGCCCATGGCGAAGATCACGACCATCGCGTAATGCACCTCATGCACCCCGGCGTCGCGGGCGATGGGGAACAGCAGCGGGCCGAACAGGACGATGGCGGGGATGCCCTCCAGAACGCTGCCCAGGATGATGAAGGCGACGATGGAGATGGCGAGGAAGCCGTAGCCGCCGCCGGGGATGTCAGCCATCCACAGGGCCAGCGCGCGGGAGAAGCCGGACTGCGTCAGGCCCCAGGCCATGGCGGTGGCGCAGCCGACGATGAAGATGATCGCCCCGGTCAGCGACGCCGTCTCGATCAGCATCGGCTTCAGCCGCGCCCAGTCGAACTGGCGGTAGACCAGCAGGCCCATGATGGTGGAGTAGGCGATGCCGATGGTCGACACCTCGGTCGCCGTCGCCACACCTTCCACCACCGCGGCGCGGATGACGAAGGGCAGCAGGATGGCCGGCAGGGCGGCCACGGCCAGACGGGCGATCTCGGACGCCGGCGGGCGGCGGATGTGGCTGAGGTCCTCATGCCGGTAGCGCCACCAGACGACGGCGCAGAGCGCCGCGCCCAGCACCACCGCCGGCAGCAGGCCGCCCGCGAACAGCGCCGCGATGGACACGCCGGTGACCGAGCCGATGGTGATGAGGACGATGGAGGGCGGAATGGTCTCGGTCTGCGCGCCGGTGGCCGACAGCAGGGCGACGAGGTCGCCGGGAGGGGCGCCGCGCTTCTTCATCTCCGGGAACAGCACCGGCGCGATGGCCGCCATGTCGGCGATCTTCGAGCCGGAGATTCCCGACACCAGATACATCGCCCCGATCAGCACGTAGGACAGGCCGCCGCGCACATGGCCGAGCAGGCTGGCGAGGAACTGGATCATGGCGCGGGCCATGCCGGTCATCTCGATCAGCAGGCCGAGGAAGACGAACAGCGGCACCGCCAGCAGGATCAGGTGCGACATCCCCTCGTCCAGCCGCCCGACCATGACGAGCAGTGGCGTCGAGGTGGTCAGCGCCAGATAGCCGAAGGTGGCCAGCGCGAAGGAGAAGGCGATGGGAACGCCGCCGAACACGCAGGCGGCGACCACGCCGACGAAGAAGATGACGAGGTTGGCCTGCCCCAGCGGCTTCAGCGCCGGACCGGCCAGCCAGAAGGCCACGGTCACCGCCGCGGTCAGCGCGACCGCGGCCAGGGTGATCCGGAGGTTGCGCAGCCGCATCAGCCGGATCAGCGCCACCACGGCCATCAGCCCCAGCCCGGTCGGCAGGGCCGCCGCGCGCCAGGCGTTGCTGATCTCCAGCGCCGGGGTGACGATGAACTGCTCCTCCATGGCGTAGTCCAGGGCGGGGTGCAGGATCATCGCCAGGAAGGCGATGGGGGCCGTGATTGCCAGCGTCTCCAGCAGGGCGCGCGGCGTCGGGCCGACGCGGCTGACCAGACCGGTCATCCGCATGTGCTCGCCGCGGCGCAGCGCCACCACGGCGCCCAGCATGGACAGCCACAGGAAGAGGATGGAGGCCAGCTCGTCCGACCACACCAGCGGCGCGTGGAAGACGTAGCGCGCCGTCACCCCGGCCAGCAGGATGACGATCTCGGCCAGAACGATGAGGGCGGCCACGCCCTCCACCGTCGCGGCGAGGCCGCGGTCGAGCCGATCGGTCCAGGAACCGCCGGACGCGGCCCCTGGCATGGCGCCGCCCTCGTCGAGCGCCGTCGCGTGGTGAGACAAAGCCGCACCCTCCCTTCCCGTGTTGTCCACAGCCGTTCTTTAGGCGAGCTTGCCGACGGCGCCTTCCAGCAGCGCCCAGGCCTCGTCGCCGAAGCGGCCCTTCCATTCGCCGTAGAAGCCGCTGTCGCGGAGCTTGGCGCGGAAGCTGTCGGGCGACGGCTGGTTGAAGGCCAAGTCCTTGGACTGGAGGTCGGCCTGCACCGACTGGTTCAGCGCCTTGATGTCCTCGCGCTGCTGGACGCCGGCGTCGTTGATTGCGGTGGAGACGATCTTCTGCAGGTCGGGGGGCAGGCCGCGCCACGCGCGCCCGTTGGCGATGAACCAGAAGCCGTCCCAGATGTGGTTGGACAGGGCGCAGTACTTCTGCACCTCGTACAGCTTGGCGACCTGGATGATCGGCAGCGGGTTCTCCTGCGCGTCGACGATGCGCGTCTGCAGCGAGGAATAGACCTCCGAGAACTGGAGGCTGGCCGGGGCGGCGGACAGCGACTTGAACATGGCGATGCTGAGCGGGCTGACGGGCACGCGGATCTTCAGCCCGTCCATGTCGGCGGCGGTCTGGATCGGCTTGGCCCCGCTGGTCATCTGGCGGAAGCCGTTGTCCCACATCTTCTCGAAGGCGTGCAGGCCGACCTTGGAGATGGCGCCGCGCACATGCTCGCCCAGCTTGCCGTCCATGGCGGACCAGACCTGCCCGTAGTCGGCGAAGGCGAAGCCGACGGCGTTGATGGCGGCCACCGGGACCAGCGTGGCGATGACCAGCGCCGAGGGCGTGAAGAAGGTGATGCCGCCGCTGCGCACCTGCGACAGCATGTCGGTGTCGCCGCCGAGCTGGTTGTTCGGGAAGATCTGGATGTCGACGCGGCCGTTGGTCTCGCGGCGGATGCGCTCCGCCGCCTCGTGCGAGCGGACGTTCAGCGGGTGGGTCAGCGGCAGGTTGTTGCCGTACTTGAAATCGAACTCGGCGGCGCGGGCGATGCGCGGCGCGCCGATCAGAGTGGCGGTGCCGGCCCCCGCGGCCAACCCTGCGGCCATTCCGATCGCCGGAGTGGCGGCCAGCCCCTTGAGCATCTTGCGGCGCGAGAGCGGGTTCATGCTTTCCTCCCAGGAAACGTTGATGTAGTTTGATGTTTGACGGTGATTGTTGGTTGGACGGTATGTGCGCGAATGGCCGGTGTCAAACGCGAATGATGATGTGATTTGATGGTATCGGAGGGTTTTGAGCCGTGATGCAGGATGATGCGGACACCGTCGCCGCAACCCCCGAAAATTCCCGCGGCCTGCCACGGATCGCCGACATCGCGCGGCTGTCCGGGGTCTCCACCGCCACCGTGGATCGCGTGCTGAACCATCGCCCCGGCGTCCGCCCGGCGACCGTGCAGCGCGTGATGAAGGCGGCGGCGGAGCTGGACTACATCCCGGAATCGGACCTCAGCGCGGCGCTCGGGCCGAAGCCGGTGCGGCTGGCCTTCCTGCTGCCGGACGGGACGAACCGCTACCTGACGCGGCTCGGCCAGCTCATCCGCCAGTCGGAGGCGGCGCTGGCCCCGCTGGGCATCCGCGTGCAGGTTGAATTCATCAAGAGCTTCAACCCCGACCTGCTGGCGCGCAGCCTGCTCCAGCACTGGCGCAAGGTCGACGGGGTGGCCTTCATGGCGCTGGAGCATCCCGCGGTGCGCGAGGCGGTGAACGAGCTGGCGGCGCGCAACGTGCCGACGGTGACGCTGATCTCCGACGTGCAGAATTGCCGGCGGGCCGCCTATGTCGGGCTCGACAACCGGGCGGCGGGGCGGACGGCGGGCTATCTGTTCGCGCGCTTCCTCGGTGGGCGGGCGGGGAAGGTCGCGATGATCGCCGGCAGCCTCAGCTACCGCGCGCACGAGGACCGCGAACTGGGATTCCTGAACGTTCTGAAGGAGATGGCGCCGGCCATCGAGGTGGTGGGGCTGCGCGAGGCCCACGACGACGAGGCCAAGAGCTACCGGCAGACGCGGACGCTGCTCAGCCACCACCCCGACCTTGCCGGCATCTACACCATCGGCGGCGGGGCCGAGGGCGTGGCCCGCGCGCTGAAGGAGGCGCGGCGGGAGCGCGAGGTCGTCTTCATCGGCCACGGCTTCACGCCGGAGACGCGCTCGCTTCTGATCGACGGCACGATGGAGGCGGTGATCACCCAGGACCCGCGCAGCGCCCTGATGAGCTGCGCGGCCGTCTTCGCCAACCTGCGCGCGGGCCGGGAGGCGATGCACGGCGTGGAGCCGCCGCGCATCGAGGTCATCTTCAGGGAGAACCTGCCCCCCGCGGCTCCGCCGTGACCGGCGCCGGGGTGGGCACGGGCCGCTTGTCGCGAACCATGACGACCAGCAGGACGGCGCAGAGGATCAGCGCCAGCGCGGCGTAAGTGCGCAGCGGCGGCGTCTCGCCCAGCACGACGATGGCGCCGGTCACGCCGATCACCGGCACGATCAGCGAGCTGACCGAGGCCTGCGCGACGCTCAGCCGCCGCACGATGGCGAACCACAGCAGATAGCCGCCGACCATCGCCACCAGGATGTGGAAGACCAGCGCGACCAGCACGCGGGGCTCCAGCGCCAACGTCGGGGCGGGGTCCATCGCCAGGGCGAAGGGCAGCACCACCGGCAGGGAAATGGCGAACTGCCAGCCGGTGATGGCGTTCGGCCCCATGGTCCAGGCCGTCCGCTTGATGAGGACGTTGCCCAGTGCCCAGCTCAGCGCGCCGGTCAGCATGAAGGCGGGGCCGAGCGGCAGGGCGCCCAGCCGCAGCAGATCGGGGCCGAGCAGAACGGCCAGACCCGTCAGCCCGCAGGCCAGCCCCATCCACTGGCGCGGCCCCGGACGCTCGCCCAGGATCGGGATGGCCAGCAGCGTCGCCCAGGCCGGCATGGTGTAGGCGATGATGGCGGCGCCCGAGGTCGCCATGTTCATCTGCCCGAAGGCGGAGCAGATGTTGAAGCCCGCCATGTTCAGCAGGGCGACGGCGGCCAGCGGCCAGCGCTGCCCGCGCGGCACGGCCAGCGATTCCCCGCGCGACCGCGCGTAGGCGAACAGCACCGCCGCTCCCACGGCGAAGCCCAGGCTGCGCAGCGTCCAGGGCTGGATCTGGGTGAGGATGATCTTGACGGCGGGCCAGTTCAGGCCCCAGCAGACGCTGATGAGGCCGACCAGCGACAGATCCAGCGCCCGAGCGCGGCTTATCATGGCATGGGATTCCGGGTGTGGGGTGGATGTGCTTCATGTCCCCTCTCCCCTCCGGGGAGAGGGTCAGGGTGAGGGGGTTGCGCTTTTGCCGGACGTGTCGTCATGCACATCCCCCTCACCGGCCCTCCGGGCCACCCTCTACCCGGAGGGGAGAGGGCTATGCCGGTCAGAACCTCACCGCGTCGCCGCCTTTCAGCGACAGCATGGTGCGGGCCTCGTCCGGCGTTGCGACCTCCAGGGCCAGCCCCTCGATCAGCTTGCGGACCATGGCGACCTGCTCGGCGTTGGAGGTGGCGAGGCGGCCCGGACCGGCCCACAGATTGTCCTCCAGCCCGACGCGCACGTTGCCGCCCAGGGCCAGCGACTGGGTGGCGATGGGCATCTGGTTGCGCCCCCCGGCCCCCAGCACCGACCACACATACTGGTCGCCGAACAGCCGGTCGGCGGTGCGCTTCATGTGCATCACGTCCTCCGGATGCGGGCCGATGCCGCCCAGGATGCCGAACACCGACTGCACGAACAGCGGCGGCGTCACCAGCTTGCGGTCCAGGAAATGGGCCAGCGTGTAGAGGTGCGAGATGTCGTAGCACTCGAACTCGAAACGCGTCCCGTTGCCGGAGCAGGTCCTCAGGATGTGTTCGATGTCCGTGAAGGTGTTTTTGAAGACGAGGTCGCGGCTGTTCTCCAGATAGGTGCGCTCCCAATCGTGCTGGAACTCGGTGAAGCGGTTCAGCATGGGGAACAGGCCGAAATTCATCGAGCCCATGTTGAGCGACGCGACCTCCGGCTGGAACCGCGCGGCGGGGCGCAGCCGGTCCTCCACCGTCATGGCGGCGCTGCCGCCGGTGGTGATGTTCACCACGGCCTTCGTCGCCTGCTTGATGCGCGGCAGGAAGCGCTGGAACAGCTCCGGGTCCTGGGTGGGACGGCCGGTGTCCGGGTCGCGGGCGTGCAGGTGGACGATGGCCGCCCCGGCCTCCACCGCGGCGATGGCCTCCGCCGCGATCTGATCCGGCGTCACCGGCAAGTGCGGCGACATGCTGGGCGTGTGGATGGAGCCGGTGACCGCGCAGGTGATGATGACTTTCCGCGCGCTCTTCTTGGGCGTGGTCATGGTTTCCTCCCTTGTTCCCCGCGCCCCTTGAGGGGGCGAGGGGATGTGTTGTTGTTCGTCAGATCACCGCTTCGATCAGGAAAGGACCCTTGCGGGCGAAGGCGGTCGTCAGCAGGCGGTTGAAGCTGTCCGCGTCGGTGGCCTGTCCGCCCTCCACCCCCATGCCGCGGGCGAGCGCCACCCAGTCGAGGTCCGGACGGCCCAACTCGGTGCAGTTGCGGGCGTTCGGCCCCATGTCCCGGAAACCGAGGTTGCCCAGCTCCCATTGCAGGATGCCGTAGCGGCGGTTGGCGAAGATGATGGTCACCACGTCGGCCCGCTCGCGCGCTTGGCTCCACAGGGCCTGGAGCGTGTACATGCCGCTGCCGTCCGCCTGGACGGTCACCACCTTGCGGTCGGGGCAGGCGATGGCGGCACCGAGCGCCAGCGGCATGCCGATGCCGATGGCCCCGCCGGTGATGGTCAGCCAGTCGTGCGGGCGCGCCCCGGCGCAGGCCGTGTAGACCATCGGACTGGAGGAAATCCCCTCGTCCACCACGATGGCGCCCTCCGGCAGCAGGGCCGCCAGGGACTGCCCGACGCTGTCGGCGGTGAGAGCGCCGGTCGCCGGGGAGGGCGGTGCGAGCGGCTGCACCGGAACCGGCGTCCCGGCGGCGCCCAACGCATCGGCCAGCCAGCGCAGGGCGGCGAGGGCGTCCGCGCCCGGCGGGGCGACGGTGTGGATGCGGCAGTCCTCCGGCGCCAGGCGGCTGGGCTTGTCGGGGTAGCCGAAGAAGCCGACCGGCTCGCCCGAGCCGATCAGGACGACGTGCTTCGCCCCGGCCAGCGCGGCGATGCCGAGGTCGATGGGGTAGGGGAAGCGCTCCACCGTCACGCGGCCTGCCCCCCGCTCGATGCGGGTAGCGCCGGTGTGTGCGTAGAGTTTGGCGCCGGTCGCGGCGGCGATTTGCCCGGCCAGGGCCAGCCCTTCCGCCCGCGTGGCGCGGCCGTTGAGTAGGACCACCACCCGCTCCCCGCCGCGCAGGGCGTCGGCGGCGGCGCGCAGCGCCTCGGCGTCCGGGCCGGCGGGGGCCGGCGGTTCGACGACGATCGGCTCCACCGAAGCCGTGTCGTCCCAGGAGGAGTCCGACGGCAGGATCAGGGTGGACACGCCGCAGGGAGGGGTCAGGGCGGCGCGGATGGCCTCCGCCGTGTCGGTGGCCACTGAGGCCGCGTCCGGCACCGTGCGCACCCAGGCCGACATGGGCTTCGCCAAGCCTTCCACGTCGGAGGTCAGCGGCGCGTCGACGCCGCGGTGCCACGTCGCGTGGTCGCCGACGATGTTGACCATCGGCACGCAAGCGCGCCGGGCGTTGTGCAGGTTCGCGAGACCGTTCGCCAGTCCCGGCCCGAGATGCAGCAGCGTCGCCGCCGGGCGGTCGGTCATGCGGGCGTAGCCGTCCGCGGCACCCGTCGCCACCCCTTCGAACAGCGTGGGCACGCAGCGCGCGCCGGGCATGCTGTCGAAGGCGGCCAGCGCGTGCAACTCCGACGTGCCGGGGTTGGCGAAGCAGGTGTCGACGCTGTTCGCCATCAGCGTCCGAACCAGGATTTCCGCGCCCGGGATTTTTACGCCGCTCATCGTGCCGCCTCCGTAAGCCCGCCCTCGAAGCCGTCCAGGAAGCTGGCGAGATTCACCGCCAGCGCGTCGCAATCGTAACCGCCCTCCTGCACGACCACGGTGGGCAGGCCGGTGCCGGCGATCTTGCGGCCCAGCGCGGCGAAGCCCGGCGTCGTCACCTTGAAGAAGGCCAGCGGGTCGCCGACGTAGGTGTCGAAGCCCAGCGACAGCACCAGCGCCTCCGGCCCGAAGGCGGCGATGTGGGTCAGCGCCCCGTCCACCGCGTCGAGGAAGGTGGACTCCTCCGTGCCCATGGGCAGGGGGATGTTGAGGTTGCTGCCCAGACCGCGGCCCTTGCCGCGCTCGTGCGCGTAGCCGGCGAACCAGGGGTAGAAGTTGTTGGGATCGCCGTGGATCGACACGACCAGCACGTCGTCGCGCTCATAGAAGATCGCCTGCGTGCCGTTGCCGTGATGGACGTCCACGTCGAAGACGGCGACGCGCGGCGCGCGGCCCTGCTGGGCCAGCACCGGCAGCATCGCCTGGGCGGCGACTGCGGCGTTGTTGATGTAGCAGAAGCCCCCGGCCATGTCGCGGGACGCGTGGTGCCCCGGCGGGCGGCACAGGGCGTAGGCCGCGCGCTCCCGACCGCTCGCCACCATCAGCGCCGCGTGGACCGCCGTGTCGGCGCCGCCGCAGACGGCCTCCCAGGTTCCGGCGCCGATCGGGCAGGCGGTGTCCGCCATGTGCCAGCCCGCCTGACCGACGATGCCCGTGGGATATTCGGCCATGTCGGTGTTGCGGTGGACGTTGGGGACGATGACCTCCGACGCGTCGGGCAGGGCCGACCAGCGGGCGTGGGCGGTTTCCAGGAAGCGCAGGTAATCGGCGGAATGGACCGCCGCGCGCGGGCCGGCGCCGTAGGACGGCGGCTCCTCCACCGTCACGCCGCGCGCCCGCAGGGAGCCGACGAGCGCCTCCGCCCGTTCCGCCTTCTCCGGCGAGGGCTTCGGCTGGCCGCGCACCAGGAAGGTCGGCGGACGATGGCGCAACTGGGCCTCGGCAAAGACGTAGCGCATGGACAGGCTCCCGGAGTGATGTGTTTCCCTCTCCCCTCTGGGGAGAGGGTTAGGGTGAGGGGGGCGCGCATTGCGGCACGCTCGGCAAAAGCGCAACCCCCTCACCCCGGCCCTCTCCCCAGAGGGGAGAGGGGGAAAAGACGGATGTTACCCAGCCGCGGCCAACACCGCGTCGGCCAGCACCGCGCAGCCGGACGCCGCATGTTCGGGCTTGATGTTCTCCGCCTCGTTGTGGCTGAGGCCGTTCTCGCAGGGGATGAAGATCATCGCCGTCGGCACCTTGCGCGCGACATAGACCGCGTCATGGCCGGCCCCGGACACGATGTCGCGATGGCTGAGGCCGCGCCGCTCCACCGAGTGGCGGACGTGGCCGACCAGCTCCGGCGCGAAGGGCGTGGTCGGGAAGGCCCAGAAGTCGGTCAGCTCCAGAGTCAGGCCGCGCTTGTCCGCGATGGCGGCCAGCCGCTCGCGCAGCAGCGCGTCCATGCGGGCCAGCGCATCGGGGTCCGGGTTGCGCAGGTCGATGGTGAACCAGACGCGGCCGGGAATGACGTTGCGGGAGTCCGGGTGGACCTGGACGCGCCCGATGGTCGAGCAGGCGTCGCCGCCGACCTCCAGCGCGATGGCCTCCACCGCCTCCATCATCACCGCTGCCCCGGCCAGCGCGTCGCGGCGCAGGCGCATGGGCGTCGGGCCGGCGTGGGATTCGCGGCCGGTCACCGTCGCCTCGTACCAGCGCTGGCCCTGCGCGCCGGTCACCACGCCGATCTCGACGTCCTCGGCCTCCAGCACCGGACCCTGCTCGATGTGCGCCTCGAAATAGGCGCCCATGGCGTGGCCGGTGACCGGGACCTCGCCCTTGTAGCCGATGCGCGCCAGCTCGTCGCCGAGCCGGACGCCGTCGGTGTCCCGGATGTCCAGCACATGGTCGAGCGTGAAGACGCCCATCGCCACCCCGGACCCGAGCATCGGCGGGGAGAAGCGCGCGCCCTCCTCGTTGGTCCAGACGATCAGGTCGATGGGGGCGTCCGTCTCGATGCCCTGGTCGTTGAAGCTGCGGATGACCTCCAGCCCGGCCAGCACGCCGTAGATGCCGTCGAAGCGGCCGCCGGTCGGCTGGGTGTCCAGATGGCTGCCCATGCAGACGGCGGGACGGTCGGGGCTGCGGCCCGGGCGGCGGGCGAAGATGTTGCCCACCTCGTCCACGGTCACGGTGCAGCCGGCCTCCTCGCACCAGCGCACGAAGAGGTCGCGGCCCTCCCGGTCGAGGTCGGTCAGCGCCAGCCGGCACAGGCCGCCCTTCGGCGTCGCACCGATCGTCGCGAGGTCCATCAGGGTCCGCCACAGGCGGTCGCCGTCGATGCGCAGGTCAGACATGGTCCCTATCCCGATCCCAGTTCCGAATTATTGTCGAGTGTCGGCGCGAACCGCGGTCAGCAGTCCGGTCACCGTGGGCAGGCTCAGCCCCGCCCGTTTTGCCAATTCCAGCGGCGCGTCCAGCACCGCCTCGATCTCCGCCCGCCGGCCCGCAGCCACGTCGGCGCGCAGCGCCGGCCGGATGCGGCCCGGATGCTGGGCCATCGTCCACACATCCTCGACCTTGGCCGTCGCCGGATGGCCGAGCGCCGCCGACAGGGCCAGCACCTCCTCCACCACCGCGGCGAAGGTTGGCTGCAGCGCGTCGTCGTGGGCGATCTCCTGCGCCGTCTTGCCGGTGGTGAGGCCGAGCAGGCCGAAGGCGAAGGGCGCCAGCAGCGCCGTCCACACCTCCGTCCGGATGTCCGGCACGGCCAGCGCGTTGAAGCCGCCTGCCCCGAACAGGGCCGCCAAATCCTTTGCGCTCTCGTTCCTGGCCACAGGACCGAGGGCGAGACGCAGCCCGCCGAGATGCCGCAGGTAGCCGGGGGTCCGCCGCTCCACCGCCACGCGGGCGACGGCGCCGACGATGCGATCCGCCGGGATGGCGTCCGACAGCAGCCCCTTCGGATCGACCGCCGTCAGGGGGCCGCCGAGAGACCCGTCCGCCGGGTACCACCAGGGGATGCCGCCGACCACCGGCACCAGCCGCGTTTTCGCCCCCAGCAGGGGAAGCAGCAGATCCAGCACGTCGGTCAGCAGCGGCGCGGGCACCGCCAGAACCACCACGTCCTGCGGGCCGAGGGCCAGCGTGTCGTCGGTCACCTCGGGCCGCACCGTCACCGGACGGCCCGACGGGCCTTCGACGGTCAGCCCGTCGCGCCGCAGCGTGTCGAGCGTCCGCCGCCGGGCGACCAACGCGGCCGGCAGGCCGGCGGCGGTCAGCCGCGCGGCGATCAGACCGCCGACCGCCCCGGCCCCGATGACGGCGACCTTCATGCCCGCCCCGTCAGGCGCTGCTGCGCAGGGCGGACGACCGCCGCGTCACCGGAACCACGTCCTCCGGGATGGTCCAACCCTTGCCGGGGATGGCGTCCAGGAGGGTGCGGGTGTAGGCGTGCTGCGGGTTGCCGAACACCTCCTTCGCCGGGCCGATCTCGACGATGCGGCCCTTCTGCATGACCGCGATGGTGTCGCAGATCTGGGCGGCGATGCGCAGGTCGTGGGTGATGAACAGCATCGACAGGTTCAGCCGGTGCCGCAGATCCTCCAGCAGGTCCAGAACCTGCGCCTGCACCGACACGTCGAGCGCCGACACCGGCTCGTCGGCGATCAGCAGCTTCGGCTCCAGCGCCAGGGCGCGGGCGATGGAGATGCGCTGGCGCTGCCCGCCGGAGAACTCGTGCGGGAAACGCTCCGCCGCCGAGGCGTCGAGCCCGACGAGCTTGAGCAGCGCCTTCGCCTTGTCGAGCGCCTTGTGGCGGTCCTCGCCGAAGGCCACCGGCCCCTGGGTGATGATGTCGCCCACGGTGTGGCGCGGATTCAGCGAGGCGTAGGGGTCCTGGAAGACCATCTGCACGTGCCGCCGGTAGGGCCGGAAGGCCGGGCGCGACAGCGACAGCAGGTCGACGCCCTCGAACAGGATCCTGCCCGAATCCGGCTTGATGAGGCCGACGATGGAGCGGCCGAGCGTCGATTTGCCGGAGCCGGACTCGCCGACCAGCCCGACCGTCTCGCCCTGGTGGATGGTCAGCGACAGGTCGTCGCCCGCCACCACCTTACGCCCCGGCGTGAAGAAGCCGCCGCCGAGGTGGAAGGTCTTGCACACCTTCTCCGCCGTCAGCACCGGCTGGCGCGCGCGGGTGAAGTCCTCGCGGTGCTCGATCAGGTGCGGGACGGCGGCGATGAGCTGACGGGTGTAGGGGTGCTTCGGACGGTTCAGCAGCTCCTCGGCGGTGCCGATCTCGACGATCTGGCCCCGCTGCATCACCGCCACGCGGTGGGCGATCTCCGCCACCACGCCGAAGTCGTGGGTGATGAACATCACGCCCATGCGGCGCTTGGCCTGGATGTCCTGGATCAGCTCCAGGATCTGCTTCTGGGTGGTGACGTCGAGCGCGGTCGTCGGCTCGTCGGCGATCAGGATGTCCGGCTCCACCGCCAGCGCCATGGCGATCATCACGCGCTGGCGCTGGCCGCCCGACAGGCGGAACGGGTAGCTGCGGCGCAGATGGTCCGGCTCCGGCAGGCCGACCGAGGCGAGAAGCTCCACCACGCGGGCCCGGCGGGCGGCGCGGTCGAGCGTGGTGTGGTAGCGCAGGACCTCGTCGATCTGGTCGCCGACCCGCATCAGCGGGTTCAGCGCCGTCATCGGCTCCTGGAAGATCATGGCGATGCGGCCGCCGCGGAGCGCGCGCTGCTCGCGCTCCGGCAGGCTGAACACGTTGGTGCCCTGGTGACGGATCTCGCCGGAGGAGACTTTCACCGCCTTGGGCAGCAGGCCCAGCACGGCGTGCGCGGTCATCGACTTGCCCGACCCGGACTCGCCGACCACGCAGAGGATTTCCCCGGGCTCCAGCGTGAAGGTCAGGTCCTGGACCGCGTGCGGCCGGTCGGCGCCGCGCGGCAGGTCGATGGTCAGGTTGCGGACGTCGAGGAGAGGCGTCTCGGACATCAGGAACGGCCCTTTCGCGCCAGCTTGGGATTCAGCGCGTCGTTCAGCCCTTCACCCACGAGGTTGAGGGCGAGCACGGTCAGAAGGATCGCGATGCCGGGGAAGAAGCTCATCCACCAGGCCTGACGGATCACCGTGCGGGCGGCCCCCACCATGTAGCCCCAGCTCATCAGGTTCGGATCGCCGAGCCCGAGGAAGGAGAGGGAGCTCTCCAGCAGGATCGCCGTCGCCACCATCAGCGAGGCCGACACGATGATCGGGGACAGGCTGTTGGGCAGGATCTGGCGCCAGATGATCGTCATGTTCGACTGGCCGGTGGTCACCGCGGCGTGCACGAACTCGCGCGAGCGCAGGCTCATGAACTCGCCGCGCGCCAGGCGGGCCAGCGGCGGCCAGGAGACGATGGCGATGGCCAGCACGATGGAGGTCAGCGATGGCGTGAAGATCGCCACCAGCACCACGGCCAGCACGAAGTTCGGGATGGTCTGGAACAGCTCGGTGAAGCGCATCACCAGATCGTCGACGCGCCCGCCGTAGAAGCCGGAGACGGCCCCCAGGAACACGCCGATCAGCACGGCGACGGCGGTCGAGGTCAGCCCGATCAGCAGCGACACCCGCGCCCCGTGGGCGATGCCCGCCGCGATGTCGCGGCCCAGCGTGTCGGAGCCGAGCAGGGCGTCCTCCGACAGTGGCGGCTGGAAGGGCATCGCGGTCATGTCCCACGGGCTGTCCGGGTACAGCACGTCGGCGAAGGCCGCCATCAGGATGATCAGGGTCAGGAAGGCCAGCCCGATCACCGCGCCCTTGTTGCGGGCGAAGGCGCTCCAGAAGCCGGACCCCTTGCGGGACGGTGTGATGGCCGCGGCGGTCATGGCGCCACCTCGATGCGCGGATCGACGAGGGAATAGATCAGGTCGGTCAGCAGGTTGAACACCACCACCACCACCGAGGTCAGAAGGAAGATGCCGAGCAGGACCTGATAGTCGCGCTGCAACACGGCCTCGAAGGCGAGGCGCCCGATGCCGGGGAGCGCGAAGACGGTCTCGATCAGGATGGAGCCGCCGATCAGGTGGCCGGCCTGGAACCCCGCCACGGTGATGACGGGTAGGATAGCGTTGCGCAGGATGTGCACCGACACGATGCGCCATTCCGGCAGGCCCTTGGCCCGCGCCGTCTTGACGAAGTCCATGTCGCGCACCTCCAGGATCGAGGCGCGGGTCAGCCGGGTGTAGACGGCCATGTAGAAGAGGCCGAGCGTGGTCACCGGCAGCACGAGGTGCTTCGCCCGGTCGAGGAAGGCCTCCCAGCCGGTGTAGCCGGCGCCGATGCTCTCCGTGCCGAAGGCGGGCAGCCAGCCGAGATTGACCGAGAAGAGAAGGATCAGCATCAGGCCGATCCAGAAGATCGGCGTCGCGTAGGCGGTCAGCCCGACCACGGTGATGGCGGTGTCCGACCAGGTGCCGGCGCGCATCGCCGCCAGCGTGCCGAGCGCGATGCCGCCCAGCAGGGCCAGCACGAAGGCGGTCAGCGTCAGCGACAGGGTGACGGGCAGGCGGTCCATCAGCAGGTCGAAGACGGGGCGCTGCTGGCGGTAGGAGTAGCCGAGGTCGGCCTGCACCACCTTGGACATGTAAGTGCCGAGCTGCTCGTACAGGGGGCGGTCGAGGCCGAACTGCTGGCGGAGCTGTTCGACGAACTTGGCATCGGCGGCCCCGGCCTCGCCCGCCATCACCGCGGCGGGATCGCCGGGCGCTGCGTGGACCAGGAAGAAGTTGAACACGGCGATCGCCAGAATGACGAAGACCGCCTTCACCAGCCTCTGTGAGATGAATAGGGCGATGCGGGGCATGGAAAGCACTCCTGCGGCGACGGGTGCCCCCTCCCTAACCCTCCCCCGCCTTCGGCGGTGGAGGGAATTCCGCCCCCTCTCCCGCGAAGCGGGGGAGGGATGGGGAGGGGGCAAGCGCGCCCTTACTTCTTGACCATGTAGACGCTGTCGTAGCTCTCGTTCACGCCGATGGCGGTCGTGACGGCGTTCTTGAAGCGCTTGTCCACGAAGGTCGGGAACTCCATTTCCAGCAGCCAGGCGACCGGCACGTCCTCGACCAGGATCTTCTGGGCGGCGGAGTAGAGCTGCTGGCGCTCCTCGTCCTTGTTGGTCTGGGCGGCCTGGGCGAACAGCTTGTCCACCTCGGGGTTGGAGTAGCCCATGGTGTTGGAGAACATCACGCCCTTGCGGATGTTGTCCGAGACGTAGGTGCGCGTGACGCCGAGCGCCGGGTCGCCGTACTGGTAGACGAAGTTGAAGCTCAGGTCGTAGTCCCAGTTGGACACCCGGTTGACCCAGCCGGCGGCGTCGGTGGTCTCCAGCGTCACGTCGACGCCGACGCGCTTCATCGCCTGCTTCACATACTCGCCCAGACGCGTCCAGGTCTCGCCGTAAGGCATGACGAGCAGGCGGACCTTGGCGCGGGTGCCGTCGGCGCCCTTCTTGTAGCCGGCCTCCTCAAGCAGCGCCTCGGCCTTCTTCGGGTCGAAGTCGTACTTCTTGACGTTCGGCTCGAAGAAGCGGGTGACCGAGTTCACCGGGCCGGTCGCCGGGCGGCCGAGGCCGAACCAGATCTTGTCGCGGATGAACTTGCGGTCGATGGCGTGCATCATCGCCTGCCGGAAGCGCTTGTCGTCCAGCGGCTTGTTGCGCGTGTTGATCTCGATCCAGGACAGCGGCGCGAAGAACTCGTAGCCCTTGGTCGTCATCTCGACGTTGGGCAGACCCTTCAGGCGCGGGACGTCGAAGGTCTCGATGTCGTTGAACTGGGTCTGCTGGACGGTGCCCTGCTCCACGGCGACGGCGCGCGAGGCGGCGTCGGGGATCACGCGGAAATAGATGTCGTCCAGGTAGGGCTTGCCGGCCTTCCAATACTCGTCGTTGCGGACGAGGTGGATGTAGGAGCCCTTGTTCCACTCCTTGAACTTGAAGGGGCCGGTGCCGATCGGGGTGGCGTTGGCCGGGTTGGCCTTGAAGTCGGTGCCTTCATAGATGTGCTTCGGCATCATCGGGGCCGACGACACCTCGAAGGCCTGAAGGAACGGGCCGAACGGCTCCTTCAGCGTGAACTGGACGGTGTAGTCGTCCAGCGCCTCGATCTTCTCGCACTTGGAGAAGGTGGCGCGCGCGCGCGGGTGGGTCTCCATCAGCAGCTTGGAGGTGGAGAAGACCACGTCGTGGGCGGTGAAGGGCTTGCCATCGTGCCACTTGGCGTTCTTCACCAGCTTGAAGGTGTAGACCTTGCCGTCGGGCGAGACCTCCCAGCTTTCCGCCAGTTCCGGCTGCGGCTTCAGGTCAAAGCCGAAGGTCAGCAGGCCCTGGTAGATCTTGCCGGCGACCGTCTGCGTCGGACCCTGCTGGTTGAGGCCCAGCACCAGAATCGGCGGCTCGGGCTGGACGATGATGTTCATCGTGCCGCCGCGCTCCTGCGCCGCGGCGACGCCGGGCACGGTCAGCGCCAGCGGCGCCGCCAAGGCGGCGGCCAGCGCCGCGGCGGTCAGGGTTTGACGAAAGTGACGCAAACGATTGCTCATGTCTGAAGCCCCCTTATTGATTGATTCTCGTCACGCGACCGTTATGGATCGATGGATTCGAGGCCGCACCAGTCGGCCATGAACAGGGCGAGCACGGCGGTCACCTTCGCCACGCTGTCGAGCGAGACCGACTCGTCGATGCCGTGGATGCGCTCCGCCTCCGGGCCGTAGCAGGTGGCCGGCGTGTCGCCGTAGAGCAGGAAGTTGCGGACGTCGGTGGTGCAGGTCTGGGCCAGCTTCGGCGCCGGGGTCCCGAAGATCGACCGGTGGGCGGCGTCCAGCGCCTCCAGCATCGGGTGATCGGGGTCCAGCGTGCAGCCCTCCGCCTGGAAGCCGCGGAAGATGACGCGGGCGTCGATGCCTTTGAGGTCGGAGTCGCTGCGGCAGGCCTCGGCCACCGCGCGCTCGATCTCCGCGCTGACCTCGGCGGCGACCCGGCCCGGCGGGAAGCCGAAGCGCAGCTCCATCCGGCAGCGGGTGGGGACCGAGGACGCCCATTCGCCGCCGTCGATGTGCCCGACGTTCAGGTTGTAGGGGTGGTGGTGGTGCGCGTAGGCGGGATGCCGCCCGTCGGGGTGGTTCCAGGCCGACTCCAGCGCCTTCAGATGCTTGAGCACGCGGAAGGCCGCCTCGATGGCGTTCAGACCGGCGCCGGTGTCCAGCACATGGGCGGGGCGGCCGGTCACCTCCAGCTCGCAGCGGATCACGCCGACCTGGGCGATCTGGAGCGTGTGGTTAAAGGGCTCCGGGATCACCGCGGCGTCGGCCTTGTAGCCGCGGGCGACGCAGGCGAGCGCGCCGTTGCCGGTGCATTCCTCCTCCACCACCGACTGGAGATAGACCGGGGCGGCGGGCTGGACGCCCAGGCTTTGCAGCGCCTTGAAGGCCATCACATAAGCGGCGATGCCGGCCTTCATGTCGCCGGCGCCGCGCCCGTAGAGACGTCCGTCACGGACCACCGGCTCGAAGGGCGGGGCGGACCACAGCTCTTCCGGACCGGTCGGCACCACGTCGATGTGGCCGTTCAGGATCAGCGACTTGCCGGTCGCTCGCCGGGGCGTGTGAACGCCGACGACGTTCTCGCGGCCCTCGTAGGAGATCAGCGAGGGGGACCAGCCGGGCTGGGCCTTCAGCGCCTCCTCGTCGATGGCGAAGCGGTCCACCTCCAGGCCCATGTCCCGGAAGATCCGTTCCATCAGATCCTGTGCCGGCCCTTCCTCCCCCAGCAGGCTGGGGCTCCGGACCAGATCGGACAGCAGGCTCACTCCGTCCTCGCGCAGCTTCGCCACCGCGCCCAGGATCGCATCCCGGTCCACGGCTGCAATGCTCCGCCCACCCTCGTGGGATGCGGGCATGACGACTCCGTTCTTACCACTCCGCCGCGCAGTCGTCCTTATGGGTCGGCAAATCTCCGGAAAGAAACCGGGGCGATTTCGACTTTCGGACTAGGACCACCGGATTTGCCCGATTGGGCGAAGCCGGGGATCGACCGCTGACGACCGGCGTATTACAATTCAGCTTCTCATCCTCCGCCAAATCGATAATCCTCATTGCCGACATAAGCAGGATTTATGGCGATGGGTTTTCCCCCGATGACGGCGCGTGATCTGGAGCGGCTCGGCCACCAGCTCGACTGGAACCTGCTGCGCACCTTCATGGTGATCGTGCAGGAGCAGGGGCTGACCCGTGCGGCGCAGCGCCTGGGGCTGACCCAGCCGGCGGTGTCCCAGGCCCTGAAGCGGCTGGAAGACCAGATCGGCCGCAGCCTGATCGAACGCGGGCAGGGCCGTTTCCGGGTGACCGAGGCGGGCGAGATCATCTACGCCGAGGTGCTGGAGATCTACGGCAACATCTCCCGCTTCGCCGTTCTGATGCGCGACATCCGCGAGGAGATTTCCGGCCACATCCGAATCCTGCTGGCCAGCCGGATCCAGTCGCTGCTGTTCGACGCCATTCTGGAGCGCTTCCACGCCACCCATCCGCAGGTGACCTTCCGGCTGGACGTGATGGCGAGCGCCGACGTCCACATGGCGATCCAGCAGAAGACCGGCTCGCTTGGCCTCTGCCTGATGCGGGAGCCGCCGCCGCTGGTCGAGCACGCTCTGTTCGCACGCCAGATCTACCGTCTCTATTGCGGGCCGCGGCACCATCTGTTCGGCCGCACCGGCCTGACGTTGAGCGACCTGCGCAGCGAGGGGTTCGTCTCCTTCACCTCCGACCAGATCGGCGGGGTGCTGTCGCCGCTGGCCGTCTTCCGCGCCCAGGAGGGGATCGAGAGCCGGATCGTCGGCGCCTCGGTCAATCTGGACGAGGTGCGGCGGATGATCTCGGTGGGGCTGGGGATCGGGCCGCTGCCGCGCCATGTGGCGGAGCGCGACGTGCGCGACGGCCTGCTCTGGCCGCTGCCGCCGGAGGAGGGGGTGGCGCCGGTGGACATCCATCTGCTGTGGAATCCCGCCTCGAAGATGAATCGGGCGGAGCGCGCCTTCATCGAGCATTGCCGCGCCGCCATCGCCGGCATCCCGCTCGACCTGCGTTTCGATCCGGTGGCGGTGAGCGAGTGGATCGACCGCCAGTTCGGCACCGACTGATCCTTCCGCGTTTCTGATTCCCTCCAGAAATTGCGTCGTCATCCAGCGGATGACGCGGCGCTTGCGCGCGCGCAAGAGGCCGCAAGCAAAAATTCCCATTCTCTTTTCCGCCTTTTTGATAAGCGGAAGATTCCTTTTTGAAAAACAGGGACTTCCCGGAGTCTTCGCAAAGGAAGCCGGGAATCTCACAAAAATGCCCCGCCGGGCGATTTATCCAAATTGGTAGTAGTGGTCTATGCCTAAAGGCGAAAACGCCGACGAACTCATACCAGAAGACAACATCGTAAGAGAGCATTGACACATGGCCAACCTGTACGGACCGAAGACGCTGACGGCCCCCGCTGGTGCGATCGTCATAGCACCCGGCGCCAACATCCAGTCCATCGTCAATGGCGCTCCCGCTGGCGCGACCTTCTGGTTGCAGCCGGGCGAGTACCGTCTCCAGTCGATCACCCCCAAGGACAACCAGACCTTCATCGGGGCCGAGGGCGCCGTGCTGAACGGGTCGAAGCTGCTGACCGGCTTCACCCAGGACAGCGCCGGGCGCTGGATGGTCGGCGGGCAGACGCAGCAGGGCGAGCGTCGCGCGACGGACGAGGCGACGCCCGGCGCGATGCGCGCCGGCTATCCGGAGACCGTCTACGTCGACGACAAGCCGCTGACGCCGGTGGACGCGCTGTCGAAGCTGAAGCCGGGAACCTTCTACTTCGACTACAACGCCGACCGGATCTACCTGGGCGACAACCCGGCGGGGCACAAGGTGGAGGCCGGGACGACCGCCCACGCCTTCGGCGGCTCCGCGGACGGCGTGACGGTCAAGAACCTCGTCATCGAGAAATACACCCCGCCGGCGCAGGAAGGCGCCATCCAGGGCGACGTCAACTGGACCATCCAGAACAACGAGCTGCGGCTGAACTACGCGGTTGGCGCCACGGCGCAGGACGGCAGCAAGTTCATCGGCAACTACGTCCATGACAACGGCGAGATGGGGCTGGGCGGTTCCGGCGCCAAGATCCTGGTCGAAGGCAACGAGATCGCGCGCAACGGCGCCTGGTCGGGCATCAACGTGTTCTGGGAGGGCGGCGGCACCAAGTTCGCCTACACCACCGATCTGGTGGTCCGCAGCAACTACTCCCACGACAACACCGGCTTCGGCCTGTGGACCGACATCGACAATGTCGGGACGCTGTACGAGAACAACGTCCTCGTGAACAACAGCGGCGGCGGCATCACCCACGAGATCAGCTACGACGCGATCATCCGCAACAACGTGATGGTCGGCAACGGCGCCAAGCCGCAGGCCGAGGGCTGGCTGTGGGGCGGGTCGATCCAGATCCAGAACTCGCAGAACGTCGAGGCCTACGGCAACAAGATCGACATCACCGGAGTCAAGGGCGCCAACAGCATCGTGATGATCCAGCAGGACCGCGGCGCCGGCGAGTTCGGGACCTGGAAAACGACCAACAACAAGATCCACGACAACATCATCGTCTCGAAGGACGGCAACGGCCAGTCGGGCGGCGTCGCCGATTACAACGAGGCCGGCATGCTGAACGGCGGCAACGTGTGGGACAACAACACCTACTACATGCCGGACGGCGACCGCTGGCGCTGGGGCGACTTTCCGGAGGGCGACAGCTGGTCCGCCTACATGAACGCGACCACGCAGGACGAGCATTCGACTCTGTCCCAGGCCTACCCCTCGACCGCCGGCTGGACGACGGTCACGCCCACCGCGCCGCCGGCCCCGACGCCCACGGACACCACGCCGCCCACCGTCAAGGTGAGCATCGCCGACAGCAGCGTGACCAAAAGCGAGGCGCCCCTCGTCACCTTCGCCTTCAGCGAGGCGGTGAAGGACTTCGCGCTGGCCGACACCACGGTGAAGGGCGGCACGCTAAGCGGCTTCAAGACGGTGGACGCGGCCACCTACACCGCCGTCTTCACGCCCTCGACCAACACGAAGATCACCGACGCGAACGTGGCGGTGAAGGCCGGCAGCTACACCGACCTCGCCGGCAACGCGGGCAAGGCGGGGGCGTCCGCCGGCTTCGCGGTGGACACGACGACGACCACGCCGACCGTCCCGACCACGCCGACGGCCAGCGTCACGACGATCAAGGTCAACGCCTCCGGCGCCGCCGCGGGCGGGGTGAACGCGCATTTCAAGGTGCTGGTGGACGGCAAGGCCATCGGCGACGCCACGGTCGGCACGGCGGCGAAGGACTACAGCTTCACCACCAGCCTGACCGCCGGGCAGCCGCACAAGGTGCAGATCCAGTACGACAACGACGGCTTCGTGAACGGGCAGGACCGCAACCTGTTCGTCAACAAGATCACCATCAACGGCACCGCCCACAACCCGACCGACAGCGTCGTCAGCTACGATAAGGGGGCCTTGGACGGCAAGGACGTGGTCAAGGGCCAGTCGTCGATGTGGTGGGGCGGCACGCTGGTGGTCGACGCCCCGGCCAAGGAATTCCCCGCCGGCGGCTCGCTGCCGCAGAGCGGTCCCAGCAGCACGACGATCACCGTCAACGCCTCCGGTTCCGCGGCCGGCGGGGTGAACGCCCATTTCAACCTGCTGGTCGACGGCCAGAAGGTCGGCGAGGGCATGGCCGGCACCACGGCGAAGGACTACATCTTCACCACCAGCCTGAGCGCCGATCAGGCGCACAAGGTGCAGATCCAGTACGACAACGACGCCGTGGTCAACGGGCAGGACCGCAGCCTGTTCGTCAACACGGTCACCATCAACGGCAAGTCCGTCCTGCCCACCGACGGCAACGTCACCTACGACAAGGGGGCGCTGGACGGCAAGGACGTGGTCAAGGGCCAGGCCGGCCTGTGGTGGAACGGAACGCTGGTGGTGGACGCCGACAAGAGCTTCTTCCCCTCGGCCACCCCGGTCGGCGAGGCCACGGCGCTGGCGCTCGACGCCGGGACGGACAGCGTGTGGAGCCACGTCGCGGCCCAGCAGGCGGCGGCCGCTCCGGCGGTCGTGGCCGACGCGGTCGCGGCGGCAAACAGCCTGCACGGGGCCCTGCCGGTCGAGGCCGGCTATGACCCGCTGTTCGACCACATCGACCCGTCGCTGCTGAGCCACGCGGCCTGACGCGACCGCAACGGCGAGGGGCGGTCCAGCCGACCATGGACCGCCCCTCCTTGGGGCCGTTCACCCGCCGTTGGTATTACGCATCGTCCCGATTGAGTCTCGGTTGGGTGAGCGCATCACCATCATTCAATCTAGCTACGTGTCCTGGAAAGGCCGCTTTGATATCATCGGCTCGATAGACGGATTTTCCCGGTTCGATTGTGTGTCGTTGGCCCGCCGCGGTTGGCGCAATCGCGTCAAGACGGCGCGCGGCGGGCAATCTCGACCGACACATAGGAACGCTGTCAACAAGCCATCCAGGAAACACGGATCGCTGGGCCCTTGCGCGGGCGAGCGGTAAAGGGCGCTCAGCCGCGCCCCTTCCGCCGCGCTCGCTCCTCGACTCAGGGCGTGCACCGGCGGGCCCGAGCGCGAGGTGATGCTGATGAGCGACATGAGGATTGGCTTCAACCGCCCCACGTTGGCCGGCAACGAATTGGAATACATCCGCCAATCCCTGGAGCGGGCGCACCTTTCCGGAGACGGGGCGTTCACCAAGCGCTGCCACGCGTGGCTGGAGCGGCGGCTCGGCGCGCCGCAGGCCTTGCTGACCCATTCCTGCACGGCGGCGCTGGAGATGGCCGCCCTTCTGACCGACGTCGGTCCGGGGGATGAGGTCATCATGCCCTCCTTCACCTTCGTGTCCACCGCGAACGCCTTCGTGCTGCGCGGGGCGGTGCCGGTCTTCGTGGACATTCGGCCGGACACGCTGAACATCGACGAGCGCCTGATCGAGGCGGCGATCACGCCCCGCACCCGCGCCATCTGCGTGGTGCATTACGCCGGCGTCGCCTGCGACATGGACGTGATCGGCGCCATCGCCGCCCGGCATGGTCTGGCGGTGATCGAGGATGCCGCCCAGGCGCTGATGGCCGCCTACCGCGGCCGTCCGCTCGGCACCTTCGGCGCCCTGTCGGCCTTCTCCTTCCACGAAACCAAGAACCTGATCTCCGGCGAGGGCGGCGCCCTGGTCGTCAACGATCCGGATCTGATCACCCGCGCCGAAATCATCCGCGAGAAGGGCACGAACCGCTCCCGCTTCCTCCGTGGCGAGGTCAACAAATACACCTGGGTGGACGTCGGCTCGTCCTATCTTCCCTCCGACCTGCTGGCGGCGTTTCTTCTCGCGCAATTCGAGAACGCCGAGCGGCTGGACGCGGAGCGCCATGCCCTGTGGAACGCCTATCACGAGGCCTTGGCCCCGTTGGAGGAACGCGGCCTGCTGCGCCGTCCGCAGATTCCGGCCGAGTGTCGGCACAACGCCCATCTGTATTACGTCCTGGCGCGCACGGCCGGTGAGCGCGATGCGCTGATCGCCCACCTCCGAACGAACGGCATTCAGGCGCCGTTCCATTACGTGCCGCTGCACAGCGCGCCGGCCGGGCGGCGTTATGCCCGCGCCGCCGGGGAATTGCCCGTCACGACCGATCTCTCCGCAAGGCTGCTGCGTCTTCCAATGTGGTACGGCCTGGGTGCCGGAGCCGGGCAGGTGGTCGAAGCCGTGCAGGAGTTCTTCCGCACGGTCGAGGCGGGGGCGGCGGCAACGACAGGCCATGCCGCGTCAAGGGCGTTGGCGCGTCATCTGGCTCGGGTGCGAAGCGCGTCCGGCGAGGTTTTCCCGGCGCCGCCCGCAACGCCATCCGAAACGCCACTTGAGGCGCCACCGGCCTGACCGTCTCCAGACGGCCCTCACGCCGTCGCCGGCGTGTAGAGGTCGGGGGTGATGCGGCAGCTCGCGAAATCCCGGGCGCGCGCGTGGGCGGCGCGGCTCATGGCGCGCAGGCGCGGGCGGTCGCGGTCCAGCGTCACGATGGCGTCGGCCAGCCCGTCGATCACCTCCGCCGCCGCGCGCCCGCGGCAGGGAACGGCGAAGCCGCAGGAGGAGTCGATCATGATTCCCGACCCGCCGAGATCGAGGCAGATCACCGGCTGCGCGTTGGCCAGCGCCTCCATGATGACGTTGGCGGCAGAGTTGTGCAGGCTGGGGAACAGCAGCGCGTCGGAGCTTCGCAGCACCTCCATATAGTCGGGCTGCGACAGCCATTCGACGAAATCGACATGTTCGGCGATGCCCAGCCGGTCGGCGAGAGTCTTCCACTCCTCCGACTGCGGACCGCTGCCGATCATCTGAAGCCGTGCCCGCGCCCCCTTCTCCAGTGCCCTGGCCAGCGCCGCCAACGCGTAGTGGCCGCCCTTCCAGTAGAGGAAGCGGCCCGAGAAGCGCAGCTTCAGCGGCGCTCCGGCTTCGCCGCCGGTGTCGGCCTTCATCGGCACGAAGCGCTCGGGCGGCAGGGAGCAGCCGAAATGCTGGCGCGCCTTGTGGCGGTCCCCGGCGGGCAGGACATGGCGGCTCTCATGGGTCTTCACATAGATCAGGTTGTAGCGCCGGTAGGTCAGGCGCAGGAAGGGATCGATGCGCGTCATGGCGATGGCGACGTCGCGGACCAGCTCTGTCGCGATGGCCTTCCAGCCCAGCGGGCGGATCAGCGGCCAGGGCGCCCGCTCCCCGCCGCCGACCGGGCCGATCACCGACAGGGGCGCCAGCCCGCCGCAGAAGGCGGGGAAGCGGATGCCGCCGATGGTCACGTTGTGGATGATGTCGAAGGGCCGCCGGCGCACCAGTTCCTTCACCACCGCCCGGCAGCGCCATTGCCACGCGATGTAGGACAGCTGGAACCGCGTCTTGCTGTCGTGGTGCGCCATGGTGTCGGGGCGGTCGATGTACACGAAGTCGTCCGGTTCGAAGGCGGTCTCGCCGCGTTCGATCTTGCCCAGGATCTTCGGGCGCAGTCGCCCCTGCGTCACCACCGTCACGTGGCAGCCCGAGCGCTTCAGCCCCTCGCCCCAGTTCCAGCCGTTGGCGGATTCCGACCCGCTGTCCGGCTCGCAGGCGAAGGCCACCAGAAGAACCGATTTTCCGGCATTGGCGGACCCGTCGGCGAACGGTTTGCTCATCGTCCATCCTCCCTCAATCGATGCGGCAGCGGGGACCGGTTTTCGAGTTCGTTGCGGTAGATCAGGCCGGCGGCGATGCCGACGCCGAACAGCACCCAGAACCAGATGCCCAGCATCGGCCCCTCCAGCGTCACGTCGAAGGAGGCGTTGATGACGATGGACAGCCAGTAGCATAAGAGGAAGACGAACAGCCGCGCCCAGGCGCGGTCGCCGTTGCGGCGGGCCAGCAGGAAGGCGCGCATCATAAAGACCGACCAGCTTCCCAGCAGCGCCGCCCACAGTGCGAAGCCGGGCACCCCGGCGCGGGCGAGGATCGTCATGTGGGCGTTGTGCGGGCTGCGCAGCACCTGCCCGTCCTCGGCGTCGACCACCTGGAACCCGTCGTCGTCCGCCAGATTGATGCCGAAGCCCTTGCCGTCCCAGAAATGGTCGCCCTGCACGGTGTAGCCGATGATCTTGTCCCACCACATGATGCGCCACTGTTTGGTGCCGTCGAGCGTGGCGGTGTCGGTGGTGCCCAGGATGCTCGTCACGTTGGTGACGAGCTGGTCGACCGACAGCTTCCGCGAGGACACCTCGATCTCCAGGTCCAGCACCAGCGCCACGATGACGGTGACCCCGGCGATGCCCAGCAGCGGGGCGAACTGCCGGCTGCGCGGCACCAGGGCCAGCGCGATGGCCAGCGGCACGACGATGGCGAGCATCCCGCCGCGGCTGTGCGCGGCGACCAGCGCCATGCCGAACACCAGCATCGCCAGATGCAGCGGGTTCAGGCGGCGGAAGCCCAGCAACACGAACAGGGCGACGCCCGCGAAATGCACGCCGACCTCGCCGGGGCGCAGGCTGATGAAGGGGACGCCGTAGCGCGGCCAAGTGGGGATCTGAGCGTTCAGAAGCTGGAACAGCGGGTAGACGACCGGCATCACCGTGACGAAGAACACCGCGAAGCCGCCATAGGCCAGCACGAGGCGGCGCAGCCGCTCCGGCTCGTCGTACAGCAGGGCGATGACGACGAAGGCGAGCAGCCCGTACATCACGATCACGCTGTCGCGCAGCGCGTCGAAGCTGTAGGTGCCGAAGTAGGGCAGCGTGCGCGCCAGCACCCAGACGATCAGGATCGCCAGAAGCGTCCCCGGCAGGCTGGAGACCGTGGCGAAGACCCCGCCGATGCGCAGCATGACCAGCAGACCGGTGAGCAGCAGCACCTCCCCGATGAACAGCGGCGGCGCCCCGATGTAGGCGAAGCCGCGCCCGGCCAGGGAATAGCCCAGCAGGACGACCATCAGGAAGGTCAGGTAATGGTCCGCGGCGCGGGTCCCGCTGCGCCTTGGCGAGGCGAGGACGGCGCTCATGACGGGCGTCCGTAGGCGGCGGCGCGCAGCCGTGCCGCGATCCGCCCCCAGTCGCCGATCGCCACCACCATGCGGTGGGCGTTGGCCGCCATGGTCTGCCACGCGTCAGGGCCGGTGCGCTCGGCCCGCGCCAGCGCGTCGGCCACCGCTTCCGCCGTCAGGGCCGACACGCCGAAACCGGCGCCGTGGCCCTCCACATAGGGGACGAGGCCGGTCTCCCGCGTCACGATCAGCGGCAGGCCGGTCAGGGCGGCCTCCAGGCAGCCGGTCGGCATGACGTCGTAGCGCGAGGTCAGGACGAAGTGGTGCCAGCCGGCCATCATCGCCGCCTTCTCCGCCCCGAAGATCGGGCCGTGGATGCGGATGTGGGTGCCGAGGCCGTGGGCCTGTGCCCGCCGCTCCAGTTCGGCGCGGGCGGGGCCGGACCCCGCCAGTTCCAGTGCCCCGCGTCCGCCGGCGCGGCGGTAGGCGGCGAAGCCGTCGATCAGCAGGTCCACGCCCTTGTGGTCGATCTCGTAGCGCGCGCAATAGCCGAACGTCAGGCGGTCGCCGTCCGGTGCCGCGCGCGGAACGGCGGCGGGGAGCCCGCCGCGCCGCGCCGACCAGGCGGTGTTGGGCAGAAGGCGGATGGCGGCGCCGGGGGCCACCCGGCGGACGATGGCGGCCTCCTCTTCGGTGATGGCGTGGACGAAGCGGGCGCGGGCGAAGGCCGGGCCGTCGAAAACGCGCAGCCACGCGGCGGGCAGGCGGCGGCGCACCCGGCCCGCGACGTCGTAGACGTGCGAACACTGGCCGTGCAGCGTCACGCCATAGGCGACGCCGCGCCGGTGCAGCCCGCGGGCGAGCGCCGCGAACAGCGGCTTCACCGCGCCGTGGATGTGCACCACCGTGTCCGGCCCGGCGCCGTCGAGCAGGCGGTCGAGAGTCGCGTCCGCGATGGTCAGCGACCGCCCCGACAGCCGCGGCCCGCCGAGGGGGAAACGCTGCGCCGGGCAATCCGCCGGGATGCCGGTCAGGGCGTCGGGATCGTCGGAGAACAGGCACAGCCGCGCGTCGTCGCCCATGGCCCGCTGCTCGGCGATCAGGCTGCGCACCACATTGTGCAGCCCGTTCGCCGAGGAGGGGTGGGCGATGGCCGGCTGGATCACGACGTGCCGGAGGTCGAGCGGGCGCAGCGGCGCCTCTTCCACCGCGAACGCGGCGCTGCCGTCAGCGGGCGACATGGGCGGTCCTCGTCTTGGAGAGGTAATAGTGGGCGGCGCCGACGCGCAGCAGGCTGGAGAACAGCAGGGCCATGCACACCCCGGCGACGCCGTACATCGCGGCCAGCGGGCCGACCACCGCGAACACCGCCAGCGTTCCGGTGACGTTCACCACCAGCGCGAACTGGCTGCGCTGCACGCCGTAGAAGTAGCTGCAGACCATCTCCGCCAGATAGCCGCTGAGCGCCCCGATGGAGAGCAGGCGCAGCGGCCATTCCTGGTCGGCGTAGGGCGACATGGCGCCGTAGACGATGTGCAGCATCTGGTCGGGGATCAGCAGGCCGAGGCTGTAATAGACCAGCAGCGGCGCCGCCCCGATGACGACGTAACCGCGGATCGCCAGCCACGCCTGCTCGTCCGGATGGAGCCCGCCGGTGCCGGACGCCAGGGTGCTGCGCCCGCGCGCGGCGATCTGCGGGACGAGGTTGCCCATGCCGATGATGATCGGGTTGGCGATGTTCACCAGATTGACCACCGCCTGGAACGCCGCGGTCGACGCCATGCCGTCCATCGCCGCCATCAGCCAGACGAGGCTCTGCACCCGCAGCATCAGGAACAGGTTGTTGGCGAGCGCCCAATGCCCGATCGACCAGAAGCGGCGGATTACCGCCGGCAAATCGGACAGGCCGTCGAAGCGCGGGCGCAGGATCGCAAAATGGACGACCGCCCCGGCCAGCGCCGGACCGGTCATGGCGATGAACACCCGCTCCAGCGTCAGGTGGCCGCCCAGCGCCATCAGGTTCAGCACGGCGATCTGGCCCAGGTAGGTGACGCTGTCGCCCCACAGCGCCTTGTCGTGCTTCAGCCCGGACATCAGCCCGCGCCGCCCGATCTCCTGCACCTGCCAGACGATGAAGTAGAGCACGGCGGGGCCGACCAGGTCCGGCATGCCCAGCCCATAGCCGACCAGCGCCACGATGCCGGACAGCGGCAGGATCGAGCCGGCGGTCATCAGGACGGCGCGGCCCGCCAGGGTCCGGCGTTCGGCGCGGTCCAGCACCGCGCCTTCCACCGACAGCGGGTACTGGATCAGGCTGACATTGACGACCTGAAGCGCCAGCAGCACCGACAGGAAGAAGACGAAGGTCCCGTATTCCTCCGACGGGAAGGTCCGGGCGAGCTGGATGTTGATGGCGAACATGCCCAGGCTGACCACGCCCTGGTCGGCAAGGGTCCAGAAGCTGCGGACCAGCGAGGCCGGGATCATTGTCATGCGTTGCCGACCCGCGTCGTCTCGGTGGAAGCGGGCAGGGGATGCCGGTCCTCGTTGGCGGGCCGATTGGCGGCCGGGGTGGCGCCCGGGGCGGTGCGCGGCACGTCGCGGTAGGCCCAGCGCAGATAGTCCGCGGTCAGCGCCATGCCGTCCTCGAAGGGGAAGCGCGGCGCGTAGCCGAGCAGGCGCCGCGCCTTAGTCAGGTCGATGAGCGCCTTGGCCTGATAGAGCGCCAGCTTCTGCGCGTCGGGCAGCCAGAGCTGGTTCCGGCTGGCCTTCTTCTTGAGGAAGTAATGGACCATCACGAGATGGCGCAGCCGCGGCGGCAGGCTGTCGAACCCGCCCTGGAGCAGCCGGCGGGCCGGCCGCCAGCGCACGATGATCTGAATGATCTTCTTAGGGTCCTGAAGCACCATGGCGATGTCGCGCCGCAGACTCTTCATCTCCTTGCGGATGGCCTCGGCGGGCTGGAAGCGCAGGCTGTCCACGCCCAGCGCCTCCTGAAAGCGCCCGAAGACGGCGGCCCAGGGCGGGGCGTCGGGGCCGGAGATCACGAAGCGCTCCCCGATGGCTTGCGGGCTGCGGGTCGCCGCGATCATCGCGTCCACCAGATCGTCGATGTAGACGGCGTTGCACAGGCCGCTCTCCTGCGGCAGCACCACGGTGCCGCTCAGCAGCATCTCGGCGGGGGCGTTCGTCCAGGGCTTGCAGAAGGGGCCATAGACAATGGAGGGCTGGAGCACCACCCCCGGCAGGCCGCGCTTGTGCGCCGCGTCGAGCACCATCTTTTCCAGATCGAGCTTGTTCTGGACGTAGCTCCAGGCCCGGTCGCCATCGCGTGTTTCCTCCGACAACGGGCCGTCGGGCAGCGGTTCGTAGACCGAGAAGGTGCTGAGATGGACGAAACTCTCCACCCCGTTGGCGAGGCTGGCGTCGATCAGCGCGTTCATCCCGTCGATGTTCTGGCGGCGCGAGCGCACATCGTAGGCGCAGTGGAAGACCCAGTCGGCGCCGGCCACCGCCTTGCCGATGGCCTCGCGGTCCAGCAGGTCGGCGCGGACGATCTCCACCGGGAAGCGGGCCAGACGCACCGCCTGCGCGATGTCGCGGACGATGCAGCGGACCTTGGCGCCATGCTCCAGGCACAGCCGCTCGACCAGCCGCCCGCCGATGAAGCCGGCGGCGCCGGTCACCACCACGGTGGGGCCTTCGGTGCGGGGTGACGCCGCTGCGTTTCCGTCCACCCAGGGCAGGATCAGCGGCTTGCGGCTGGCGTAGCAGCGCTCGATCAAGGCGGTGGAGGGCAGGGCCTCGCGCCCGCCGACGGTGGCCGGGCGGCCGTCGCGGATGGCGTCGGCGAAGTCCCTCAGCTCCGCCTGGAACAGGTCGCCGAAGATCTGCGGCGGGATGTGGTTGGCGGAGAAGCCGTCATGGACGAAATCGAGGATCTGCGGCACGTCCGACGCGATCTGGTTCTCGTAGAGATGGACCTCGACGCTGCCCTTGGTGCCGTAGACGCGGATGGTGTTGCGCAGGGCGCGGGTGCGGCTCAGCTCCAGCGTTCCGGTGGCGCCGGACGCCATGGTCAGGGACAGCCGGCAGTCGGATTCCAGCCCGCCGTGGCTGTCGTCGCTGTAATCGACCTCCGTCGCCTCCCCGAACCACCACAGCAGCAGGTCCAGCGTGTGCGACCCGGTGTCCAGCAGGACGCCGCCGCCCGCCCCGTCGCGGCGCAGCATCGACGGGGAACTGATGCCCCAGTTGTAGACGAAACCCTCCCGCGCCTCGAAGCGCAGGATGCGGCCAAGCTGGCCGGAGTCCACCAGCGCCTTCAGCCAGCGCACGCCGTTGACGTAGCGGCGCATCAGACCGACCGCGAGCACCCGTTGGCTCGCTTCCGCGGTGTGCACCATGCGCTCGGCGTCGGCCAGCGTGACGGCCAGGGGCTTTTCCATGAAGACGTGCTTGCCGGCCTCCAGCAGGCTTTGGCCGACCGGCGCGTGGACCATCGGAGGGGCCGCCACCAGCGCCGCGTCGAACTGGTCCGCCGCCTCCCGCCAGTCGGCCACGGCGACGGGGGCGCGGTTGCGGCCGAGCAGGGCCTGCACCGCCTCCAGCCGCTCCGGCGTCGGATCGACGAGCACGCTCGGCCGCCAGCCCAGGCGGAGCAGCGCCGGCAACAGGTGATGGCTCACGATGCTGCCGCAGCCGATGATGGCGAGCCGCGGGAACTCGGCGTTGGTCATGGAATCCTCGCTTTTGGGATTGCCGTCGCGTGGGCGCCGTCCGTCGGCGCCGTCAATGCCGCGCGGGCGCGTGCAGGGCGTAGTAGTAGGCGTCGTCCTTGTGGCCGTACTTGACGTGCTTGGACGCGACGACGCGCGACAGCACGACGCCGCCGACCGCGCTGTCGATCGACTTCAGCTTGTTGAAGCCGGCCGTCACGGTGTCGAGCGGGGTGTGCTGCCAGCGGACGACGTAAATCACGCTGTCGGCCAGGAAGGACAGGGCCAGCGCGTCGGAGAACAGCATCACCGGGGCGGAGTCGATCACCACCACGTCGTAGTTGTGGCGCGCCCACGCGATCAGGTCGCTCATCGCCTGGGAGCTGATGCGGTCGTGCGCGTCGGGCGTGCCGACGGTGTTGCCCAGGACGCCGAGGTTGGTGGTTTCCTGGTGGATCAGGTCGTCGATGCCGACACGGCCGTCCAGCAGATCGGCGACGCTGCCCTGCGGCTGGTAGCCCAGCAGCGTCGCGATGGAGGGGCGGCGGAAATCCGCGTCGATCAGCAGCGTGTTCAGCCCCAACCCGGCCAGCGACCGCGCCAGATTGGCCGCCAGCACCGATTTGCCTTCCTTGGGAAGGGAGGAGGTGACGAGCAGCACCTTGGGCGGCGTCCCCCGCTTGCGCGGCATGCAGGCCATGGTGCGGACGGTCTGGATCGCCTCGCGGAAAGCGCCGATCTCGCGGGCGCGGCGGCTGTCGGGCCGATTTTCAGGGTACAGGGGCAGGTTCCAGGTCGCCTCGTTGCGGGGAAGCGACGGGACCATGCCGAGGCAGGGCACGCCGGTCGCCCGCTCCACCTGGGCCGGCGTGCGCAGGCCGGAGCTGAGCCGTTCCAGCAGCAGCACCAGCGCCACCGCCAGCGCCGTGGAGCCGACCAGCCCGACGCCCAGCGACATGCGGAGCTGCGGGAAGGCCGGGCGGATCGGCGGCAGGGCGGGGGCGCTGAGATGCGCGTCCAGCGCGCCGGTGTTCTTCAGCGCCATCGTCTGCTCGTAGCGTTCGGCGAGGCTGCGGTAGAGCGTGCGGTGCGCGTCGGCGGAGCGTTCCAGGTCGCGAAGCTGGATGCCGGTCGCCTCGATGCCCTTCTGCTGTTCCTGCAGGTCGGCGATGCTCTTCAGCAAGGTGGCCTCGCGGATGCGCGCGACCTCCAGATCGGCGTCCAGTCCCTTCTGGATCTTGCCGACCTCGTCGCGGATACGCGCCTTCAGCTCGCCAATGCCGCGGCGCAGATTCACGATGTCCTGGTGCTTGTCGCCATAGACCTGCTGAAGCTCGGCCAGCCGGCGCTCCAGCATCGCCTCGGCCTCGCGCAGCTTCTGGATCAGCGGGGAGGCCAGCACCTCCGGGATCGCTGCGGCGTTGTTGGCGGCGGTCTGGTCGCGGGCTTGGCGCACGCGCGCCTCGGCCGCCGCCTTCTGCGCCTGCGCGGCGGTCAGCTGTGTGGCGAGTTCGTTCATCTGCTGCTGGACCATGTTGCGCCCGTCGGGCGGCAACTCCAGCAGGCTGTTCTCCTTGCGGAAACCGCGGATGGCCTCCTCGGCGCCGCGCACCGCCTCGCGCGCCTCGATGAGCCGCCCGCCGAGCCATTGGTTGACCCGCTCGGTCATGTCGCGGTTCATCTCGGTGCGGTAGTCCAAATAGGCTTGGCCGAAGGCGTTGGCGATGGCCGCGGCCTTGGCGGGATCGACCGACGACGCCTCGATGATGATGGTGAAGGAGCGGTCGTCGTTGCGCGCCTCGATCCGGCGCAGCAGCGTGTCGATGGTCAGCAGGCGGGCCTGGTCCGGGTCGCGGGCGACCGGCCCGTCGTCGGCGCGGAACAGCGCGGTCGTCTCTTGCACGATCCGGCGCAGGACGTCGTTGCCTTCCGGCGGCAGCGCGCCGACGCCGGCCCTGGTGACGCGCTTCAGCCAATGCTCGTCCGCGCCGTCCGGCGCCTTGAGCGTCGGGTTGAATTCAGGGTCGTTGAGCAGGCCCAGCTTTTCGACCACCCGCTCCGCCAGGGCGCGCGAACCGACGATGGACACCTCGCTGCGCACCGCCGGCGCTTCGGGCGTCAGGTTGGACACCACCGACTTGAACTCCGCCAGCTCGACCCGCCGGGAGTCGAGCTGCACCATCGCGGTGGCCCGGTACATCGGCTTCAGCGACTGCATGACGTAGGTGATCGTCGCCGTCCCCAGCAGGATGACGGTGAGCAGCAGCAGCTTGCGCCGCCACAGCACGGCCAGCGTGGCGAAAACGGTCGCCTCCTGCCGGCTGCGCACGTCGGTGGACTCCCCGGCGGCCGATTGCAGAAGACTGTCCGGAAGGACGCTGGCGTGCGCTTCGTGGCCTGGAAGCGTTCCGCCTTTGCCGATCGAAGAATTCACGTCGTCGCCCCTTTCGTCTTGCTGGCTGGCGGTCCGGCCCGGGATGGGCGTGGCGGATGGCTGCAAAAGGACGCGCTGCGCCTTTTTGTTTTCTTTGAAGATAACTGAGAATTCGGCCGCTTTTTAAGGTGCGGGGCCAAATGGTCCGTGATGTTCCGCTGCGGCAACCGTTGCCGGACAGACTTCGAGTACCGTGAATGGCGTCGCTCAACAATTGAAAAAAAGAAGGCCCATCCGTCGCTGTGCTTACGACGGCGGCCCTCATAAATAATCATATCCGATACCCCGTCCGCGTGTTTGACGGTCAACTCCGCGCCGGTCACAGTTCGCCGGGTGCAGCGGAGCCGGCTCTGGCTTCAAAACGCCGAACAACTCCAGACATGGTCGTGCAGTCCCGCGTACAGACGGAATACCCGTCCAATTCGTATGGTGGCGCGCCGCACCTCGTCTCCGGATTTTAAAATATTCGCGACAGCGGGATGGCGCGGTGTCTCCGCGTGCCGCCGCCGTCCGGTCGAATTCCCCGGTCAAACTCCATGGAGAGGCTCAATGACGTCCACGACTGAGCGCGTTCTTGTGACAGGTGGCGCCGGGTTCATCGGATCGCACCTGTGCGAGCGTCTTCTGGCCGCCGGGAAAGAGGTCCTGTGCGTCGACAACTATTTCACGGGTGCGCGTTCGAATATTGCGCATCTGCTGGACAACCCGAAGTTCGAGGCGGTGCGCCACGACATCACCTTCCCCCTCTATGTCGAGGTGGACGAAATCTACAACCTCGCCTGCCCGGCCTCGCCGGTGCATTACCAGTTCGACCCGGTGCAGACGACCAAGACGTCGGTGCACGGCGCCATCAACATGTTGGGGCTGGCCAAACGGGTGAAGGCGACGATCCTCCAGGCCTCGACCAGCGAGGTCTACGGCGATCCCTTCGTCCACCCGCAGCGCGAGGATTACTGGGGCAACGTCAATCCCATCGGCCCGCGCGCCTGCTACGACGAGGGCAAGCGCTGCGCCGAGACGCTGTTCTTCGACTACAACCGGCAGCACAAGGTCCCGATCAAGGTGGCGCGCATCTTCAACACCTACGGGCCGCGCATGAATCCGAACGACGGGCGCGTGGTGTCGAACTTCATCGTCCAGGCGCTGAAGGGCGACCCGATCACCATCTACGGCGACGGCTCGCAGACGCGATCCTTCTGCTACGTCGACGATCTGGTCGAGGGGCTGCACCGGCTGATGGAAACGGACGGGACGGTGACCGGCCCGATCAACCTCGGCAACCCCGGCGAGTTCACCATCCTGGAACTGGCGGAGACCGTCATCCGGATGACCGGTTCACGCTCGCGGATCGAGCGGCACCCGCTGCCCCAGGACGATCCGCGGCAGCGCAAGCCGGACATCACCAAGGCCCACGCCTACCTGAAATGGATGCCGCACGTGCCGCTCGAAGAGGGGCTGGAGCGCACCATCGCCTATTTCGCCAAGACCTATTTCTGAGCGCGGCACGGCAGCCGGCAGCGCCGCCGCATCGCTGGGGTGCGGCGGCAGGGAATGGGCCAACAGGGAACGGCGGATGTTCGAACTCCCTTCACGAAACAGCCCGGCGAAGCCGGACTACGGCGCGCGCGTGGGGATGGCCTTCCAAGGCCCGCGGCCGGACTCCGCCTCGCCGGTTGCCGCCGCGGCCTCCGCCCCGGCCCTGCTGTGCGGGCTGGTCGCCGCGGACGCGCTGATGGTCGTCGGGACGGGGCTGGCGGCGGAGGGCATCGCCGCCCGTTTGCTGCGGGCCGCCCCGGCTGATCCGGCCTTGTTCACGGGTGCCGTCACCTCCTTGGCGGGTGTCTTCAACGCGGCGGTCGGTCCGCTGGCGGTGCTGTCGCTGATGTGCTTCTACAGCGCGGGCTGCTACCGCAACCTGCGCCCCAAGGCGGTGCGGCGGACCATCGGTGCGCACGCGGGGCCGCTGTTCGGGGCCTGGACGGCGGCTTTCCTGGTGCTCGTCCTTCTGCTTGGCGTGACGGGGGACCTGCGGCGGCTGGACACGGCGGCGGCGGGGACGCTGTGGCTGTGGTACGGCCTCGGCCTGTTCGGGCTGACCGCGCTGCGCACCTTGTTCCTGCGGTTGGCGCGCGACTGGAATCTGGCCGGCGGGTCGCGGCAGCGGACCCTGCTGGTCGGCACCAACGATCTGGCCTTCGAATGGCTGGACCGCCTCCAGCGGACGGAGGGGGCGGGCTATCAGGTGATCGGCGCGGTGTCCACCGGGGCGGACCGGCCGTCGTCCGTCGCCGCGCCACCCCTGACCACCGCCCGGCTGGCCGGGGTGCCGGTGCTGGGGGGCGTGGCCGGGCTGGTCGAGCAGGTGCGCAAGAACCGCGTCGACCTCGTGGTGGTGGCCCTGCCCTGGAGCGCCGAGGCCGAGATCACCGACATCCTGGAGCGGCTGCGCGTCCTTGCGGTGGACGTCCGCCTGCTGCCGCACCGGCTGATCGCCCGCACCGCCGGGCTGTCGGTCGATGCGACGGCGGGCATTCCGCTGCTGGGCGTCATCCATCACCCGCTGGCCGGCTGGCGCGGCGTGCTGAAGCGGTCGGAGGATCTGCTGATCGGCGGCGCGGCCCTGGCGGTCCTGGCGCCGGTCCTGCTGCTGGCTGCGGCGGCGATCAAGCTGGAAAGCCCCGGCCCGGTGCTGTTCCGCCAGAAGCGCTTCGGCTTCAACAACGAGGAATTCGAGATCTGGAAGTTCCGCACGATGCACACCGACCGCGGCGACCAGTCGGGCGCGCAGCGGACGGTGCGCAACGACCCGCGGGTGACGCGTGTCGGGCGCTTCCTGCGCCGCACCAGCATCGACGAGCTTCCGCAGCTCTTCAACGTGCTGCGCGGCGACATGTCCATCGTCGGGCCGCGGCCCCATCCCGTCGCCATGAAGGCCGGGGACGTGCTGTACCACGAGGCGGTGGAGAACTACGCCTGCCGCCACCGCGTCCGCCCCGGAATCACCGGCTGGGCGCAGGTGAACGGGCTGCGCGGCGAGATCGACAACCTCCACACCGCCGCCCGCCGCGTCGAGCACGACCTCTACTACGTCGACAACTGGTCCCTGGGGCTGGACGCCGAGATCATGGTGCGCACCGCCCTCCTCCTTTTCTGGGACCGCAACGCCTACTGACGAAGCCCCCCTGCCGAACCAACAAACAAACCGCGAAGGAGTTTGACGTCATGTCCGTCGCCCTTGTCACCGGTTCCTGCGGATTGATCGGGTCGGAGAGTTGCCTGCATTTCGGTGCGCTGGGAATGGACGTCGTCGGCATCGACAACGACATGCGGCGCATCTTCTTCGGCGACGAGGCCTCGACCGCGTGGCAGCGCCAGACCCTGGAGCAGACGCTGCGCCAGCGCTACCGCCACCACGCCATCGACATCCGCGACGCCGCGGCCATCGACGCGCTGTTCGAGCGGCATGGGTCCGCCATCTCCCTGGTCATCCACACGGCGGCCCAGCCCTCGCACGATTGGGCGGCGCGTGATCCCCAGATGGATTTCTCGGTGAACGCCAACGGCACGCTGAACATGCTGGAGGCGGCGCGGCGCCATTGCCCGGACGCGGTGTTCATCTTCACCTCGACCAACAAGGTCTACGGCGACACGCCGAACCGCCTGCCGCTGATCGAGACGGAGACGCGCTACGAGATCGACCCGTCCCACCGCTACGCCGGCGGCATCGCCGAGGACATGTCGATCGACGCCACCCTGCACAGCCTGTTCGGCGCCTCCAAGGTGGCGGCCGACGTGCTGGTCCAGGAGTATGGCCGTTATTTCGGGATGAAGACGGTGTGCTTCCGCGGCGGTTGCCTGACCGGGCCGAACCATTCGCCGACGCAGCTTCACGGCTTCCTGGCCTATCTGATGCGCTGCGCCGTCACCGGCACCCGCTACGACGTGATCGGCTACAAGGGCAAGCAGGTTCGCGACAACATCCACAGCAACGACCTGATCGCCGCCTTCCAGGCGTTCCACGACGCGCCGCGCAGCGCCGAGGTCTACAACATCGGCGGCGGACGCGCGAGCAACTGCTCCATCCTGGAGGCGGTGGCGCTGTGCGAGGAGATCACCGGGCGCCCGATGGATCTGGCCTTCAAGGAGGCCAACCGCATCGGCGACCACATCTGGTGGGTCAGCTCGCTCGACCGGTTCCGCTCCCATTACCCGTCCTGGGACATCCGGCACGACGTGCGGAACATCCTCACCGACATTCACGACAGCAATCGGCGCCGTTGGCGCGTGGAGGCCGTGGCATGATCGACCATGGGAAAAAGGAAGTGCTTGGCGTCTACGTCAACGCCGTCGATTACGAGGCCGGCGTGCGCGCCATCATCGACGCGGCGGAACAGCAGAAGCCCTTCGCGGTCAGCGCACTCGCCGTGCATGGCGTGATGACCGGGGCGCTCGACCCCGAGCACCGCTACCGCCTGAACGCCATCGACCTCGTGACGCCGGACGGCCAGCCGGTGCGCTGGGCGCTGAACCGGCTGCACGGCGCCGCCCTGCCGGACCGCGTCTATGGTCCGAACCTGATGCTGCGCACCTGCGCGGCGGCGGCGGCGAGGGGACTGCCCATCTACCTCTACGGCGCCACGGCGGGTCTGCTCGCCACCCTGACCACGGCGCTGACGGAACGCTTCCCCGGTCTGATCATCGCCGGCGCCCGCCCGTCCGCCTTCCGCACCCTGAGCGCCGAGGAGCGCGCGGCGGTGGACCGTGAGATCATCGAGTCCGGCGCGCGGATCGTCTTCGTCGGGCTGGGCTGCCCGCGCCAGGAGACCTGGGTCTACGAGCACAAGGCGGCGCTGTCGATGCCGCTGATCGCGGTCGGCGCCGCTTTCGACTTCATCGCCGGGAAACAGCCGCAGGCGCCGATGTGGATGCAGAACAACGGCCTGGAATGGCTGTTCCGGCTGTCCACCGAACCGCGGCGGCTGTGGCGGCGCTACGTCATGCTGAATCCGGCCTTCCTGTTCCTGCTGGCCTGCCAGGCGGTGCAGATGCCGCTGGTCCGCAGCGGCCAGGCGCGCCGTCCGAAAGGAGAGCTTCGATTTGGCTAGACGGTGATGGTTGTTTGATGATTGCCAAAGAGAAACGCCGTTATTAAAAATGAAAACGCCTCCGATGCTGTGTCTGTGAGTGCCGTTTTAAAATGAAACGGCCTTGCATCGGCGGATTTTCCTGAACGACCTCGGAACAGCGCCGTGAACCGCGACCGATGCGGCCCGCGCTTCCATGACAGTCGGGGATTCCTGCAATGAGCCTGAAGATCCTGTCGGCGATCGTCGTGCCGCCGCATCTGGCGGTCAGCGGCGCCAGCAAGGCGGCGGAGAAGCTGAGCGTCGCGCTGCAGGCGCACGACCGCATCGACATCGCGAACATGGGCATGGCGAGCCGGGTCCCGATGGATCTGAGCAAGCCGGGCGAGCGCATCGAGGTGCAGACCTCCAGCCCCTTCGTTGGGCTCGACGCCGTCCTGCCCAACCGCGCGAAGACCCTGTTCTACCAGTCGAGCATCCCGGCGCTGATCCGCCACGGCTCCTACGATCTGGTGCACATCCACAACCCGATCCCGGCGCTGGAGATGATGCGGGTGGCCCGCGCCTGCGTGGCGAAGGGCGTGCCCTACGCGGTGTCCACCCACGGCTTTGTGGAGATCGGCAACCCGGCGGCCTTTCGGCGCATGGACGCGGCGCGGCGGCTGGCCTGGGACCTGCTGATCGACCGCCCGGTCCGCTACGTCGTCCGCAACGCCGCGGCGATCTGCGCGATCTCGCCCGTCGACCTGCCCATCGTCCGCGGCTTCGGCTTCACCGGGGACGACATCGCCGTCATTCCCTACGGCGTCGACCGCCCGGACGACTGGGGCGCGCCGACCCCGGCGGACCGGGACATCCACCGCCGTTTCGGCATCCCGGAGCGGGATGAGGACGGCGGTCCGTTCACCGCCTTCTTCCTGGCCAACCACACGGCCAACAAAGGGCTGGGCGTGCTGCTCGACGCCTTCGTGGGGCTGTCGATGCCGTTCCGCCTGATCGTCGGCGGCGAGAAGCGCGACTTCGTCGATTACGAGGCGTACCAGCGCCGCTGCGGGCCGGGCCAGACCATCCATCTCACCGGCAATCTGGCCGAGGCGGAGGTCGCCGCCATGTTCCGCCGCTCCGACCTGTTCGTCTTCCCGACCCTGGCCGACACCTTCCCCAACGTGATCCTGGAGGCGATGGCCTTCGGCGTCCCGGTGGTGGCGAGCCGGGTCGGCGGCATCCCCCATCAGGTCGATGACGGCTGCGCGGTGATCGTCGAGCCGGGCGACCCGCAGGCCCTGCGCGCCGCCGTCGAGCAACTGGCCGCCGACCCCGAGCGGCGGGCGCGGATGGGTCGCCACGGCCGCCTGCGCGCCACCCAGCGCTTCGACTGGGCCGCCGCCGCCGCCGACACCCATCGGCTTTACGACGCGGTGATCCGCCGCCCGGCGGGCGCCGCCGTCCTCAAGGCCGCCTGAACCCCTGTCCAACGCCCTCTGCCCAACGCCCTCTGCCCAACCGGTAAAAGCCGCAGCAATGGAGAAGACACCTATGGAAGGCAAGACGCTCGTGACCGGCGGGGCCGGCTTCGTCGGCTGCAATCTGGTCAAGAACCTTCTGGAGGACGGGCGCGACGTCGTTGTCCTGGACGCCCTGCTGCGGCCGGGCAGCGAGCGGAACGCGGCGTGGCTCCAGACCCTCAACGCCGGGTCCCGCCTGACCTTCATGAAGGCCGACGTGCGCGACTTCGCCGCCGTCAAATCCTGCATGGCCGGGGCGGAGGAGGTCTACCACCTCGCCGGGCAGGTGGCGGTCACATCGTCGCTGGACGATCCGCGCACCGACTTCGACATCAACGCGCTCGGCACCTTCAACGTGCTGGAGGCGGCGCGCCGCATGAAGACCCCGCCGAAGGTGGTCTTCACCTCGACCAACAAGGTCTATGGCGGGCTGGAGCATGTGGCGGTGGAGCAGACCGACAGCCGCTACCGCTTCGTGGACCGGCCGCTCGGCGTCTCGGAGGCGGAGCCGCTGGACTTCCACTCGCCCTATGGCTGCTCCAAGGGGGCGGCGGACCAGTATGTGCGCGACTACGCCCGCATCTACGACCTGCCGACCGTCGTCTTCCGGATGAGCTGCATCTACGGGCCGCGCCAGTTCGGCAACGAGGACCAGGGCTGGGTCGCGCATTTCATCATCTCGGCGCTGAGCGGGCGGCCCATCCACATCTACGGCGACGGCATGCAGGTGCGCGACGTGCTGTTCGTGGAGGATCTCGTGCGCGCCTTCCGCCTCGCCACCGAGAAGATCGAGGTCAGCCGCGGGCAGGTCTTCAACATCGGCGGCGGGCCGGAGAACACCATCTCGGTCTGGCGCGAGTTCGGGGAGATGCTGTCCACCCTGCGCGGCGCGCCGGTGGAGGCCGATTTCTCCGACTGGCGGCCCGGCGACCAGCCCTGCTACGTCAGCGACATCCGTAAGGCCGAGCAGGTCCTCGGCTGGCGCCCGCAGGTCGACCGCGACACCGGCATCCGCCGCCTGTGGGACTGGGCGGAACGCTATCTCGCGCAGAACGGCCTGCCCACGGACCAGACCCAGCTCGAACCGGGCCGCATCGCCCTCAGCGCGTAACCCGACCCCTGTGCGGTGGAGGAACCAATGAACGTGCTTGTAACGGGCGGGGCCGGATTCATCGGCTCCCACATCACGCACCGCCTCGTGTCGCTCGGCCACCGGGTGACGGTGATCGACAACGAGTTCCACCGGGCTGCGTTCCAACGTGCCGGCGGAGGTGCGCTACATCCGCGGCGACGTCACCAACCCCGCCGACCTCGACGCGGCGTTCGAGGAGGTGCCCGACGCGGTGATCCACATCGCCGGGCAGGTGTCGATCATCCGTGCCTTCAGCAACCCGGTCGGTGACCTGCGCACCAACGTGGAGGGAACGGTGAACGTCCTCCAGCAGTGCGTCGAGCGCGGGGTGAAGCGCCTGCTCTACGCCAGCTCGATGAGCGCCTACGGCAACGCCGCGGTGGTGCCGACGCCGGAGGACACGCCCTGCTCCCCAGTGTCCTACTACGGGGTGACGAAATACGCGGGCGAGCGCTACGTGCATCTGACGGCGGAGCGGCCCGACCTGCCGGGCGCTCTGGCCGTCACCTCCTTCCGCATGTACAACGTCTACGGGCCGCGGCAGGCGGTGGACAACCCCTACCAGGGGGTGCTGGGCATCTTCCTGGGCAACATCATCCGCGGCGAGCCGATCCGCATCTATGGCGACGGCAAGCAGACCCGCGATTTCGTCTTCATCGACGACGTGGTGGACGCCTGGGTCGGCGCGCTCGACAACCCGGCCAGCCACGGCAGGATCTTCAACCTCGGCAGCGGGCGGCAGACCAGCATCAGCGAACTGGCCGACCTCGCGCTGGGAGCGCTCGGCCGGACGCGGGCCGACCATCCCGTGCTCTACCACCCCGAACGTCCGGGGGAGCAGCGCAGCGTGCAGGCGGACGTGGCCTACGCCGGGGCGGTGCTCGGCTGGACGCCGCGCACGCGTCTGGAGCAGGGGCTGGCGGAAACCGTGCGCTGGGCGCTGCGCGAGAACGGCCGGGACGATGTCCAATCGAGCGGCCAATCAAGCGGCATGGCGGAGCGCGCCGTGGCCTGACGGTCATTTTTCAAGCCGGCCAACCTTCGAGCCGGCCAGGGATGGCTTCGGCAACGCCATCAAGCAACAGGAGTGGAATGATGCGGATCGCTGTTGTGGGGACCGGCTATGTCGGTCTCGTGTCCGGCGCCTGCTTTGCCGAATTCGGCATCGACGTGTGCTGTGTGGACAAGGATGAATTGAAAATCCGGCGCCTGAGGGGCGGCGAGATCCCCATCTACGAACCCGGCCTGGACGTCCTTGTGGCGCGCAACATGGCGGCGGAGCGTCTGTCCTTCACGTCCGACCTCGCGGTCGCCATGGAGGGGGCCGACGTGGTGCTGATCGCGGTCGGAACCCCCTCCCGACCCGGCGACGGCGGGGCCGACCTGACCTACGTTCACGCGGCGGCGGCGGAGATCGCGCGGACGATGACCCGCTACACGGTCATCGTGACCAAATCGACGGTGCCGGTCGGCACTGGCCGCCAAGTCGCCGCCATCGTGCGGGACATCAACCCGCGCGCCGAGTTCGACGTGGTGTCCAATCCGGAATTCCTGCGCGAAGGCTCGGCCATCGGCGACTTCATGCAGCCCGACCGCGTGGTGATCGGTGCCGATTCCGACCGCGCGCGGACGGTGATGGACGCTCTCTACCAGCCGCTGATCCGCGCCGGGACGCCCTTCGTGCATACCGGCATCGAGACGGCGGAGCTGACCAAATACTCGGCCAACGCCTTCCTGGCCTTCAAGATCACCTTCATCAACGAGGTGGCCGACCTGTGCGAACGGGTGGGGGCCGACGTGCAGGACGTGGCGGCGGGCATGGGGCTGGACGGGCGCATCGGGCGGCCGTTCCTGAACGCCGGGCCGGGCTTCGGCGGCTCCTGCTTCCCCAAGGACACCGAGGCGCTGGTGCGCACCGGGCGGCAGCACGGCGCGCCGGTCCGGCTGATCGAAACGGTGGTGGACGTGAACCGGGCGCGCAAGCGGCTGATGGCCGCCCGGATTCTCCAAGCCTGCGGATCGGACGCGGCGGGCAAGAGGATCGCCGTGCTGGGCATCACCTTCAAGCCCGACACCAACGACATGCGCGAGGCGGCGAGCCTGGAGATCATCCCGCTGCTTCAGCAGGCCGGCGCCACGGTTCACGCCTACGACCCCGCCGGCATGGAGGAGGGACGCCACCTGCTGCCCGGCGTGGTCTGGCACGACGACGCCTACGCCCCGCTCGCCGAGGCCGACTGCGTCGCCATCCTGACGGAATGGAACGAGTTCCGCGCGCTGGATCTGGGCCGCGTCCGCGGCCTGATGCGCCGCCCGGTGATGATCGATCTGCGCAACGTCTACGACCCGGCGGCCATGGCGGCTGCGGGGTTCCATTACGGATCCGTTGGCCGGCGCGATGTGCGGCCCGACGCGGCGAAGCGGCGCAAGGCGGCGGAGGCGATGCTGCTCAGCAACAGCTTCGCGGGCGACGCCTGTATCCTGCCCTTCTCCGGACAGCTTGCGGCCGCCGCTTCCGACCTGGCGGATTGACGCGGGCGCGGTGCCCGTGCACTCCGGCCACGCAGCGGTGCCCTGACCGGGCCGTCCCCGCTCCGGCGATGGCGGCCCGGCGCGGGGAGCCGGCTGGGATCTCCCGATTCCGAAAGACACAGCCATGTTCGGGTTGGACGCGCTGGCCGGCATCCGTCGAGACTTCATGCCCCGTGCGCCGGCCGGCGCGCGGGGCGGTGCCCGTCCTCCCCGTTCCGATGCGCGGACCGGCGGGCGGGCACCGATCGCCGTGCTGCTGATCGACGACCGCGCGCTGTTCGGCGAAAGCCTCGCCGCGGCGATCACCGCCTTCGCGCCGGACGTGGCGGTCAGCCACCAGCGCAGCACCACGGCGCTGGCCGACCTTCCCGCCGCCCTGCGCGGCGCCGACGTGGTCCTGGTCAGCATCGGGCGCGCCGACCCGGCGAAAGGCGGCGTCGGCCACCTGCTGGACGCGCTGTCCGGTGGTGGTCCTCATCCCCCCGTGGCGGTTCTCGCCGACCGGCCCGGCGCGGCGGTGGCCGCCGCCGCGGCGCGTCTCGGGCTGCGTGGGGTGCTGAGCGGACGGATGCCGCTGGCCGAGGTGATCGCTGCCCTGCGGCTGATCCACGGCGGCGGGACGGTCAGTCCAGATCCGGACCCTGATCCCGACTCCCGCTGATCGACTCCCGGGCGGACGGTTCGGCCGGCTGCCACGCCTTGCGCACGGCCTCGGCGCGGTTGGCGGCGCCCAGCGCCCGCAGGATGCCGCGGACATGGACCTTCGCCGTGTTCTCGCTGATCCCCAGTTCCTGCGCGATGACGCGGTTCGATTTCCCCTCGCGAAGCCGTTGCAGCACGCCGCGCTGGCGCGCGGTCAGCGCCGCCCCGCCGGTCGGCGCGGGCGGGTCGTCCTCCACGGCCTCGCCATGATGCAGCGGGCGGTTCAGGAAGGGGGAGGGGAAGAAGGTCCCGCCGCCGGCCACCAGACGGACCGCCTCGCGGGCGACGGCGAGGCCGACGCTGGTCGGCAGGCACCCCCGCACGCCCAACCGGCTGGCCTCCCGCGGCAGATCCGTCTCCTCCCCATCGGTCAGCACGACCAACGGCGTTCCGCCGAAGGCCCCGGCAAGACCGCGCAGCGTCGCCAGGACGCTGCCCCCGGGCGGGGTCAGGCTGGCGACGTTGCACAGCACGACGGCGGGAGGGGTTCCGGCGGCAAGGATCGTCCTCGCCTCGTCCAGGGACGCCGCGGTCCGCACCTGGAGGGACGGATCACGCAGGCTGAGACCGGCGGACAGGCATTCGCGGGTCAACGGGCTTTCGTCGAGAAGAAGGGCCGCGATGCCCCGGTGCCCGTTTGCCGGTCCGGGAGCGTGTGCGCCGCCATGGGGTGATGGAGCCGCCGTCCCGTACGATGCCATGAAGGATGTCTCCCGACCCATTATTCGAACCTGATGCTGCACTGCACCCTGTCCACCGTCAACGTCAATCCCGCGCAGAATTAGCCAAGTCGGCCTTGGTCTTTACCTCCTATTTGAAATATTTCCCATCGAACCCCGTGTATTCCGGAGGGGTTCGGGTGGTGCACATCCTGAAGCGCAGCGCTTGGTCTCTCTGATCTTTCCATTGGTCAGAGCATATCGCACCCTGACTTGCACCATTTGGGCCTGTTCTTTCGGATGCGAAGGAGACATGGGGCGTCGGCAGCCCCATCCGGCCCGGTCCCAAGATGCGGCGGGATGCACGGTCTACACCGCCCCCATCCGCACAAAGGCGTACGCGCCCTGGGAAACACGGCCTGAAGGGCGCCGAAATGAGTACGGACTAAAACGCGGCCCCATCACAACCTTGCATCGAAGTGCGTATTTACCGGTCCTGCTGTTCTGGTAACGTTGAAAACATCAAATGCAGATCGCGCAAGCATTCCTGATGATCTTCCAACAGAAACAGGCCAACCGGTCGGCAGGGGAAGACGCTGAAAATGGAAAAAATAAAATCTTTCCGAGTATCCGCGAGCGGACGCGCTCACCCGAGAATTGAAGCCCCACTCACCGGCAAGGGCGGATCGCGGTCCGCAACTCCGGTTTGAAGAGATGGGACGCATTGGCGTTTGACCGAAAGGGGGAGCGGATGACGACGGACATCAAGCATCAAGCGGGGATCGCCCCAGGGATCATGCCCGGCATCGTTCCAGGCATTGCGGTGGTCCTGGCCGACCCGAACAGCCTGACGCGGGATTGCTTCTCGCTCGGGCTCGGCACGCTGTGCCGGGACATGACCGTGCGGTCGGTGGCCTCGCTGAAGGACGCCGCCGGGGCCCTGGCGCGGGACGGGCGGGCGGAGGTCGTGCTGTGCAACATCGGCGCGCAGGCGGGGCTGAACGACGTCCTGTGCGCGGCCATCCGCGACGCCGTGTCGGCCTGCCTGCCGGTGCCGCTGGTGATCATCTCCGACCGCGACGACGGCGGGATGATCCTGGAAAGCCTGCGCCTTGGCGTGCGCGGCTACATCGTGCCCAGCCTCGGGCTGGGGGTCATGCTGGAGGCGATCCGGCTGGTCGCTGCCGGGGGCACCTTCGTGCCCGCCACCTCGCTGCAATCGCTGATCGCGCCGGCGCCCGGCACCATCACCGTTCCGCCGCCGGGGCCGGGCGCCGACCTGCCGGTGACCGACCGGATCGGCGGTCTGACGCCGCGCGAGATGGCCGTGCTGACCTGCATGCGCGAGGGCAAGTCGAACAAGCTCATCGCCTACATGCTGGGCATGTGCGAGAACACCGCCAAGGCCCATGTCCGCAATGTGCTGAAGAAGCTGGGCGCCACCAACCGGACGGAGGCCGCCTTCATGGCCCACGCCCATCTGTCCCGCGGCGCTCCCCTGGAATCGAACCGGCCCTGAGCGGGCGGCCCCCGATGGATGGCCGGCGCAGGAACGGTGCGGGGCGTCCCCGCACCGTTCCTGCGCCGGCTCACTCCTCCTCGCGCATGACGCGGCAGACCGCTTCCGTCCGGTTGGTGGCGCCGAGCCGCCGCAGGATGTTCCGCACATGCACCTTGACGGTGCTTTCCCGCATGCCGAGCTGGTGGGCGATGACCTTGTTCGGCTTGCCCTCCTGAAGGCATTCCAGGACGGCGATCTGGCGCGGTGTCAGTTGGGTCAGGTGGGGCTTGCCGTTGACCGCGGGCGTCGGCACGGATAACGCGGCGTGCAGCAGCGGCTCCGTCACCGTGCCCTGGTCCAGGATCAGCCGGTGCAGGATGGTTGCCGGAACGAAGATGCCGCCGGCCGCGACCAGACGGATCGCCTCCAGCGCCATGGTGAGTCCGACGGTGGTGGAGATGTAGCCGTGCGCGCCCTGGCGGATGGCCTCCAGCGCGGTCGCCGTCTCGTCGGAATCCGACAGCATGATGAGCGGGATGCCGTCCAGCACCTCCAGAAGTTCGGCCAGCCTCGGCCGGAACTCCGGATCGGAGGCGAGCCGCCCGCTGAAATTGGCCAGCGCGACGTCCGGCGCGCCGTCCCGCCGCACCACGCTTTCCAGATCGGCCAGGGAGGCCGCCGTCAGCACCCGCACCCCGCGCCCGCACAGGTTCAGGCTGGTGGACAGGCTTTCCCGGGTGAGCGGCGTCTCGTCATGCAGGATGGCCGTGACGATCTGTTCCTCCCCCAGGGGCCGTCCACCTCCGGACATCCGGTAATAGGAGCCGAACGGGCCGGAGTTGTTCATCGGGGCGGCGGTCAGGGAAAAGGCTGCCAGGATACGGTTGGGCGTGACGGTCGTGAGCGATGGGGTGCGGCGGGCGGCGTTGGGCGAGCGCGCTCCGTCTTTGCACGGCAACATACAAGACCTCCTTCTGCCACACCCATGGACACACCGAACCGCGGAGCAGGCCAGGACCGCCGCCAACATCGCCGTCAACATCGCTGCTGCGAAGACTTTGGCCCTGTTCGGTCAAGTGAACCGGATCGCGAGGGAAAGCGATGCCGCGAGAGGATTTTGCGACTGCTTCCATGCTATAACATCCCAGGAGTTTTTGACCGTCAATCGCAAACAAGATCATAATACTGTGCGCAGATATCCGCAAAATACCTCCAAATTAGTAAGTTTTTCAAAATTGTAACAGTGAGTTTTTTAATTTTTGATTGTTAGGTCCTGATAGATTTTCTCTTTATGGACGTGCGAGGGAGGGGTCCGGTCAGCGTTTTCCTTCCGTCATCATCTCGGAAGGGCAGGACAGCGGCGTCTTTCGGGGAAGATCGGCCTGGACGACGCTTCCCGTCTCCTGTCCCTGGGCGCGGATGGCGTTCCAGTCGGCCTCCGCATCGTTCCAGAACCAGACCCGCTCCCCCGGATCGGCCAGACGGTAGCGGTTGCCGTAGAGCCGGTTGCCGGCGGCGACCACCGCGGTGTCGGCGTCCACGTCGGTGACGGCGCCGACGCGCGCGTTGGCGTTGCGGATGACGAGGCTGTTGTCGAAGATCTCGTTGCCGACGGCGGGGGTGTAGGGCGCGCGGTCCTGGGACACCACCGTCACCGCGTTGCCGTAGCCGGCCGGCACGTCGATGTCGTTGCCGTAGACCTTCACGCCCCGCGCGCTGGAGATCAGGATCTGGGCGCCCCAGAACCAGCCCTGGCCGCGCTGCCCGTTGTCGGCGAGCCGGTTGTTGCGGATCACCCCGTCGTAGCTGATCTCGTAGGTGATGCCGTTGTCGGCGTTGCCGAAGACCAGATTGTCCTCGATCACCAGACGGTGCACGTCGATGTCGGCCCAGATGCCGGCGCCCACATTGTCGTGGACGCAATTGCCGCGGATGACTCCGCCGCCGGCGGACTCGGTGATCTTGCCGCCGCCGCCCTCCCAATGGAAATCGACGCCGGCGTAGCCGTTGCGGGCGATCTCGTTGCCGGCAATCAGGAAGTCCGTCCCCGACCCGGAAAAGCCGGCGTGGCCGTTGTCGTGGATGCGGTTGCCGAGGATGCGGCTGCCGTTGCCGGCGTTGATGCCGACGCCGTGGTTCAGGCGCAGGACGCTGTCGCGGACGGTCCAGCCGGGGCCGAACTCGGCGTCCACGGCGGCCGCCTGGATGGGGGCTGCGTATTTCTCGATGGTCAGCGCCTCGATGACGACACCCGACGCCGTGCCGCCGAAGGCGCGGGGGGTGACGCTGGTCTCGACGGTGCGCCCGGTGGGGTCGTCGCCGATCACGATCTCGTCGGCGGCGTAATCGAAGAACCAGCGCCCGGGTCCGACGTCGGACCGGCTGCCGGCATGCAGCAGCGGCGCGTCGTCAATGAACAGGTCCTCCGGTCGGGCGCAGCGGGGGAAGCCGGAGCGGCAGAACTCCGCCGCGTTGACCCGACCCTCCTGCGTCTGCCCGCGGGCGATCCACACGGAGCCGCGGCGGACGAAGGCGGTGAGCCGTCGCGCTCCGCTCAGCACCGCGCCGGGGGCGCCCATGAACCGGTTGCCGTCCTTTGGAACGATGGATTGCAGGCGATGAACGCCGGCCTCCAAGCGGAAGCGCGTGCCGGGGGGGTGGCGGTTCACCGCCGCCTGGAGGTCAGCGCCCGGTCGCAGGGAGACGGTGGGCGGCTCCGCTCCTGCCGCCGCCGCTGGAAGGCCGGCAAGCAGGAAGAGCGTCGCGAGGCGGGCAGGGCGGCGGGCGTGCCGCCGGGCTGTGGCGCGTCCGGTGTCCATGGTGGCCTCGCGGCGTCGTCCGCCACTCGGCGGATCTGTGTGGGCGGATCTGCGTGGGCGGATCGGCGTGGCGGATCGGAAGGGCGGGCGAATACGCTAGCATGCGAAGGCAGCGGCCAGAATCGTCAAACCGGACGATCGACCTTGGTCGGGGCCGGGCCTCGGCCCAAGGGAACCGGAGCGACCGCGGGCCGTTGCCCAAGGGCACACCCCCAATCGTTCGAGAGCGTGCCATGGCCTCCCGCATCGAGGATTACGCCCTTCTGGGAGACTGCGAGACCGCAGCCCTGTTGTCCGCCGAAGGTTCCATCGACTGGCTGTGCTGGCCGCGCTTCGATTCCGACGCCTGCTTCGCAGCGCTCCTGGGCACGCCGGAGAACGGGCGCTGGCTGCTCCGCCCCAGCGACCCCGACGCCCGGACGAGCCGCCGTTACCGCGGCGACAGCCTGATCCTGGAGACCGAGTTCGAGACGGACGAGGGCGCCGTCACCGTGATCGATTTCATGCCCCCGCGCGGCGAGGCGTCGGACGTCGTGCGCATCGTGCGCGGTCGGCGCGGGCGGGTCGCCATGCGGATGGACCTGACGCTGCGCTTCGGCTATGGGCACGTCGTGCCCTGGGTGACGCGGATCGGCCCGCACACCCTGCGCGCCATCGCCGGGCCGGACATGGTGGCCCTCCACACCAGCGCCCCGATCCACGGCGAGGATCTGAGCACCGTCGCCGACTTCACCGTGGCGGAGGGCGAGAGCCTCAGCTTCGTGATGATCTACTCCCCCTCGCACCTGCCGCTGCCGCCGCCGGTCGATGCCGAACAGGCGCTGGCGGAGACCGAGCGCTTCTGGGCGGAGTGGAGCGGGCGCTGCACTTACAGCGGTTTGTGGCGGGACGCGGTTGTGCGCTCGCTGGTCACGCTGAAGGCGCTGACCTACCGTCCGACCGGCGGCATCGTCGCGGCGCCGACCACCTCCCTTCCCGAACAACTCGGCGGGGTGCGCAATTGGGACTATCGTTACTGCTGGCTGCGCGACGCCACCCTGACCCTGCTGGCGCTGATGAACGCCGGCTACCTGCAGGAGGCGCGGGACTGGCGCGACTGGGGCCTGCGCACCATTGCCGGCAGTCCCCAGCAGATCCAGATCATGTACGGCATCGCCGGGGAGCGCCGTCTGCTCGAATGGGAGGTGCCCTGGCTTCCCGGCTACGAAGGCGCCAGCCCGGTCCGGGTCGGCAACGCTGCGGCCCCCCAGCTCCAGCTTGACGTCTACGGGGAGATGATGGACGCGGCGCATCAGGCGCGGATGCGCGGCATCGAGATCCGGCCGGAAGGCTGGCACGTCCAGTGCGCCTTGCTCGACCATATGGAGTCGGTGTGGGACCAGCCCGACGAAGGCATCTGGGAAGTGCGCGGCGGCGCCCGGCATTTCACCCATTCCAAGGTGATGGCCTGGGTCGCCGTGGACCGCATGGTGAAGAGCGCGGAGAAGTTCGGCCTGGACGCGCCTTTGGACCGCTGGAAGGCGCTGCGGCAGGCCATTTTCGAGGACGTCTGCGCCAAAGGCTATTCGAAGGAGCGGAACAGCTTCGTCCAGTATTACGGCGCCAGCCACGTCGACGCGGCGCTGCTGATGCTGCCGATGCTCGGATTCCTGCCGGTGGACGATCCCCGCATCCAGGGCACGGTCGCCGCCATCGAGCGGGAACTGCTGCAAGACGGCCTTGTCATGCGCTACCGGACGGAGCGGACCGACGACGGGCTTCCCGACGGGGAGGGCGTGTTCCTCGCCTGCTCCTTCTGGCTGGCCGACGTCTATGTGCTGCAAGGGCGTCAGGCGGAGGCCGAGGCGCTGTTCACCCGGCTGCTCGCCCTGCGCAACGATCTTGGGTTGTTGTCGGAGGAATACGACACGACGGCGAAGCGGCTGGTCGGCAACTTCCCGCAGGCCTTCTCGCACATCGCGCTGATCAACACCGCCTTCAACCTGACCCGCGCGGAGAAACCGGCGGAGCAGCGCCAGGACGGCGACTGACGGCGGACCGGAAAAACCCCTCCCGCCGGTGAGGGCGGGAGGGGCGCGTCGGGCAGGGTCAGCGGATGTTGCTGCCGGTCGTGCTGCTGCCCGTGGTGGTGCTGGAGGTGCCGGTGCGGCTGGTGCTGTCCGAACTGCCGGAGGTCCCGCTCGTCCCGGTGCCGGACATGCCGGTCCCGGAGGTGCCGGAGGCTCCGGACGTGCCCGTCGTGGACCCGCTCATGCCGGTGCTGCCCATCCCCGAGCCGCTCATGCCGGTTCCGGAAGACCCGGCGGTGCCGAGCCCGGCCATCGCCGATGCCCCGGCGGTGGTGCCGGTGCCGCCGAAGGTCTGCTCACGGACGCGCAGGTTGTTCTGCACGTGGCGGACGCCCGAGATGGTCTCGGCCATATCCTCGGCGCGGCGCTTGGTCCGGCGGTCGCCCACCGTGCCGCTCAGCGTGACCTCGGAATTGCTGACGGTCACGTCGATCTCCGACGCGTCGATGTAGGGATCGTCGGTCAGGCGGTCGTTCACATCCTCGCGGATGCGGTCGTCGGAGCGGGTGTAGCCGCGCGGCCCGCGGCCCCGATGGTGCTGGGCGCCGGGATCGTCGTTGCGGGCGTCCATGCGGCGGCGGCGCTCCGCGTCCTCGTCGCCGAACCAGGAGGCCATCTCGTCGCCCGCCCGTTCGAAGAAGCCGCGCTCCTCGTTGCGGCCGGAACCGCCTCCACCATAGCCCATCCGGCCATAGTCACGGTTGCCATAGTCGCGATTGCCGGAATCGCGGCTGCTGTAGTCCCGGCTCCCATAGCCGCGGGAGCCGGAGCCGTAGTCCATGCCGCCGTAGTCGCGGCTGCCGTAATCACGGCCGCCATAGGCCCCGCTGCCGTAGTCGGAGCGGCCGAAGCCGCCGCGATAACCGAAGTCCTGGCCGTAGTCGCCGCGGTCATCGTAATTCTGGCGGTCGTCGCGGGAGCGCCAGTCGCGCTGGCCCTGGCCGAAGGAACCACGGGACCCGGAGTCGCGGCCGTAATCGGAGCGGCCGTAATCACGGCCATAATCACGGTTGCCGGAGCCCTGGCCATAAGACCCCTGGCCGTAGGAACCCTGACCGTAGGAACCCTGACCGTAATCGCCCCGGCCTTCCTGCTGGCGCCAGTAGTCGCGGCCATAGTCGAAGCCTTCGCGGCCCTGGCCCTCGTAGCCGTAGCCCGGCTGGCGGCCACCGCCGCCCATCATGCCGGAACGGCCAGACTGGCCCGATCCGGATTGGCCCCAATTCGATTGACCGAACTCGTCACGGCCACGGTTCTGGTAAGAGCCTGCGCTCCACTCGCGGCCTTCGCCGCGTTGGCGGTCGCGCTCCCACCGGTCGTCGTCGCGGCGGGTGCTCTGGTCGTTCCTCCACCTGGATTCATAGTCGGACATGGGATGCTCCCCATTTGGACAGTGCCCGTTCGCCGGGCGTCCGCAAACAACAGGGAAGGCGCCGAAGGATCGCGGGCCGGCGTTGGCTTTGCCATCTCTTTGCCATGCGCCCCGCACAGGCCAGCCAACCGCAAGGCCCTTGGGGAGCGCGCAATCCCGGAATCCGCGGGGCCCGTGCCGTTTCGCGCCGCTGCGGCGGTTCGTGCGTGAAGACGGCCCTTCGAGCGCCCCCTTGAACGGCGCGGCGAAGGAAACATATGTGCAACATCGCCGGCGGATGGCCGTAACCTTCGGGTGACCGACCGGCGAACCCTTTCCGGGTCGTGATTCAACGGTTGACCGGCGTCGTCATCTGGATTACTGGCTCGAACACCGCTCTCCCTGGCCGGTTCGGCCGGCTGCCTCGACCCATCCCCACGGTCCTGGCGCCGCCGATGGCCGGGGAGACCCCCGAGATCCGCATCGACACGCGATGCACGCCCGTCCGGCAGCGTTGAATGCCGGCTGAGATGTTGTGAAGCAAGAAGGACGTATGACGTTTGATAACAAGCGCCGCCGCGCGGCGCCCAAGGGCGGCAACCGCCCGAACTCGAATTTTGGCGGCAACCGCCCGAACACGATTGTTGGCGATGTGCGCAGCGGCAAGTCCGGCGGCCCGCGTTTCCAGAAGAACCAGAACCCCAAGCCCTACGAGCGCCCCAAGGCGACCCGTCCGCCCGGCGCGCCGGTTCCCGGCCCGGTGCCGGGCCACGACGAGATCCTGTTCATCCCGCTCGGCGGCTGCTCGCGCATCGGCATGAACATGGCGCTCTACGGCCATGCCGGGAAGTGGCTGATCGTCGACGCCGGCGTCGCCTTCATGGGCGACGAGGCGCCGGGCATCGACAGCCTGATGGCCGATCCCTCCTTCATCGAGGAGCGGATGGACGAGGTGGTCGGGCTGGTCGTCACCCACGCCCACGAAGACCACATCGGCGCCATCCACCATCTGTGGCCGGGGCTGGAATGCCCGATCTACGCGACCCCCTTCGCCGCCCACGTCATCCGTGACCGGCTGAAGGAGTCCGGCGGCCTCCGCCACGCCCGCATCCGGGTGTTCGAGCCGGGCGCCTCCTTCGAGATCGGTCCCTTCGGCATCGAGACCATCACCGTCACCCACTCGATCCCCGAGCCGGTGTCGGTGGCGATCCACACCAAGGCCGGCACGGTCCTGCACACCGGCGACTGGAAGTTCGACCCGCACCCGCTGGTCGGCCCGACCATGGACCTGGACGCGCTGAAGCGTCTGGGCGACCGCGGCGTGCTGGCGATGATGTGCGACAGCACCAACGCCAACGTCGACGGCACCACGGGGTCGGAAGCCGACGCCCGCGCCGGCCTGATGGAGGCCTTCGCCGGGCGCAAGGGCGCCATCGCGGTGACCGGCTTCGCGTCCAACGTCGCCCGCATGCAGGCGGTGGCGGAAGCCGCGGCGGCCAACGACCGTAAGGTGGTTCTGGTCGGCCGCTCGATGCTGCGCATGGAGAAGGCGGCCCGCGCCAGCGGCTATCTGGAGACGGCTCCGGAGTTCATCTCCATTATGGAAGCTTCCTGGACGCCGCGCCGGAACCTCGTGTTCCTGTGCACCGGCAGCCAGGGCGAGGAGCGGGCGGCGCTCAGCCGTCTGGCCCGCGACGGCCACCGCGACCTGTGGCTGGAAAGCGGCGACACGGTGATCTTCTCCGCCCGCGCCATTCCCGGCAACGAGGTGGTGCTGGCCGACGTGCAGGATCATCTGAAGGCCAAAGGCGTGACGGTGGTGACCCCCGCCGACGCGCCGGTGCATGTGTCGGGCCACCCGAAGCGGGACGACCTGATCCGCATGTACGACCTGATCCGCCCGCGCTTCTCCGTGCCGGTGCACGGCACGATCGAGCATCTGGAGGCCCACGCCCGCCTCGCCCGCGCCTGCGGCGTGGAACGGGCGCTGGTTCCGGAGGACGGCGACATCCTGCGGATCGCCCGGGAAGGCACCGCGGTCATCGGCCACATGGAGGCCAAGCGCCTCGCCAACACCGGGCGCGAGCTGATCCCCTGGACGGGTCTGCCCGTCGTGGAGGACGCGGACGCCGCGGCCGAAGCCCTGGAGACGATGGCCGCCTGACGCTGCCATCATCCCCGACCGCCACCTTTCATCGGGCCACGAATCACCAGAAGGGGGACAACCGCCCTCCGTTCGCGCGCACCAGGGGCCGGTTCACGGCCCTGTTTTTTTCTTGGAGAGTTGCCCATGGCTGGCTATCCCGCCGACCGGCTTTCCTTCCCCGACATCCTCGATCCGGTGCTGGAAGCGCCGGACGGGGACGACACCGCCCTCGACCGCGCCATCAACGAGGTGGCCGAGGCGCTGGCCGACAGCGGGACCCTGATCGTCGACGCCCTGGGCCAGGCGGCCTACGGCGTGACCGACGAGGAGGCCGTCCTCGGCCTGATCGACACCTACATCCGCGTCCTTCTGCATCTCGGCGAGGTGGAGGAGGCGGCGGACATGGGCGAGGTGATCGAGCGCATCCAGCGCTTCCAGCGCCGCCGCAAGCGCCGCGGTTCGCGCGCCTCCTGACCCGGCCCCATAATCCGGCCTATCCTCAGACCGGCGGGACCGTTCCGCCGGTCAGCCAGCGGGTCGCCAGGGCGCGCAGCCTTGCGGTCTGCTGCCGCTGCCGGTAGACCGACACGGCGTAGCCGATCCCGATGAAGCCGACGATCACCACCCAGAAGCCGAACAGATAGCGCCAGTCCGCCCCGGCTGTCAGCAGCACCAGGAGGACCAGCGTCACCACCCCCGCCACCACCCCGCCGATGATGCGCATCCGCAGGAAGGCGGCCTCGTCGCTCTGTTCGAAATCCTCGGCCAGCGCCTGGATTTCCAGTCCGGCCTGACGGCGGGCCTCCGCCGCCGGGTTCAGCGCATCCATGCCATCTCCAATCCGTTTCCGGGCTTCGCATCCCAGGCGCGATGATCCGTCACATTCGCCTGCTATGAAAGGAAGAACAGGCAAAACGCGCTTCCGGTCCTCCGCGTCCCCGGTGCGGGCCGGCCGCTTCGGTGGAGTCCTCGAACCATGCAGACCGGCCCAGCCATGCAGACCGGCTATGTGCGCACCTACGAACGCATCGCCCCGCTCTACGACGCGTTGGACCTCGGCTACGAGGTGATGTGGAAGCGGCGGCTGCGGCAGGGGACCTTCCGCGGCCTGTCCGGGCGCATCCTCGACGCCGGGGCGGGCACCGGCCGCAACATCCCCTTCTACCCCGCCGCCGCCTGCGTGACCGCGGTGGACGCCAGCCCGGCCATGCTGGCCCGCGCCGCCAAACGGGCGGACCGGCTGGGGCGGGCGGTGACGTTCCGGGTGCTGGATCTGGCCGCCACCGGCTTTCCCGACGGCCATTTCGACCATGTGGTGGCGACCTTCGTCTTCTGCGTCCTGCCGGAGGAACTGCAGGTGCCGGTGCTGCGCGAGATGCGGCGCATCCTGAAACCGGAGGGGACGCTGCGCATCCTCGACTACACCCAGTCGGAGCGCCCGGCGGCCCGGCTGTGGATGCGCGTGGTGTCGCCCTGGCTGAGCTTCGCCTTCGGCGCCCGCTACACCGCCGGCTACGAGGCCCATCTGCCGCAGGCCGGCATGGGGGCGCTGGACAGCCGCTTCGTGATGGGCGACTGCGTGAAACTGGTGGAGGCCCGCGCGGCCTGAGCCGCCGGGCCGTCCGTCACCCGGTCACCCGGTCACCCGATCAGGCGGTCAGCCGGCGCGCCGCCGTTCGTGCGCCGGGCCGCCGAAATGGTCGAGCGCCTGGGCCAGCGCGTCGTCGAACACCTCGGCCTTCTCGGTGAAATAGTCAAAATAGCCGTAATGGCGGCGCAGCGGCAGTTCGGTCAGCGAGCGGATGCGGTAGGCCGGGTCGTTCAGCGTGCCGCGCTCCATCAGCTCGATCACCCGGCGCAGCCGCGCGACCTCCGCCTTGTAGGAGTTGGCGAACCACTGGCGGATCTTCCAATTCTCCACCTCAAGCTGATTGCGCGGCACCGGCCCGATCCAGGAGACCGGGAAGGGGGCGGCCACCGTCACCTCGTCGAAGCCGTGCAACTCCGACAGAATGATGCTGCGGTGGTAGGCGCCGTCGATCAGCCCGCCGGGCGCCTCCTCGAAACCGTAGAGATAGAGCCAGAGGGCGCTTTCCACCGCCTCGGCGGTGATGTCCTCCAGCCCGACCTCGCCGGCCATCAGGCGGCGTGCGGCGGCGTTGCCGTGCAGCAGCCCGTTGCCGGAGCGGAAATCGTAGGTGTTGAAGACGACGCCGACCTCGGCCTCGTTCAGGGTGCGGGCGATCTCGGCCACGGTGTCGCGGTCGCGCACCGGGGCGTACTGGCGGGCCGGCATCAGCCGCTCCAGCACCGCCGAGGGCGACAGCGGGACGTCCAGCCAGCGCCGGGCATGCTCGCCCAGCACCGGGCGGAACACGCCCTTGTGCCCGAACAGGGCGGTTTGCCAAGCCTGGAGCAGCCCGCCGGACGCCCCCGTGTGTTCGAGAAGCAGGCGGCGCACGTCCTCGCCGCGCAACCAGGCGGCCAGCACGACGATCTGCCCGGAGGTGACCGTGAACAGGTCGGGCATCCGCTCCAGGCGGTCGAGCGCCGTCAGCACGCCCGCGCCGTGCAGGTTGAACCCACCGAAGCCGCCCAGGGCGACCGCTCGTTTCTGCATGTCAAAAACTCCAACCGAAGAACAACCGGCCCGCGCGGCGCCGCTGTCGCGGACCGCCGCCGGGCCAGCGCTACGCCATGCGCCCGCAAACGGATGTGCCGGGCATGGCGGGGCGTCACTGCCGCTGTGTCAGGGAAAAGATGGGCCGTCCGTCGTCAACCGGCGGCCCGGCCGCCACCCAGTCGGTGGGGATCGAGGTCCGCCGTCCGTCCTTTCAGGAACGCGGCCAGCCGGCCCAGCAGGGACCGGAGATGCTCGGCGCGCAATTGTGCGGCCTTGCGGCGGATGAGCCGCAGATCGCGTTCGGAGGGAAGGGCGGAAGCGAAAGGCGAAGGCGTGTTCATAAGGGACCTCCTCAAAGGATTGAGAAGGCGTCTCCCCCTGGAGAAAGGACTTATCATTATGTTGCAGTGCACAATGTAGGGCAGCGTCACTGCCCCGTCAAGGCTGGTCCGCTTTTTGTCCGCCGCCCACCGCTCGCGCTCCCCGGCCAAAACCACCGGCTGGGGTGCGGTTCAATCCCCGGTCTGGCTCAACGGGTTGTGGTTCAGAAGATCCTGGATGGCGCCTTGAAGCTGCCGCGGCGTGATCGGCTTGCGCACCACGGCGAGCCCGAGCGCCGCCGCGTCGCGGTCGCAGTCGGTGCCGATCTCTCCGGTCAGGATGATGGCGGGAACCGGCGAGCCGACCAGCCCGCGGATCTGCACGATGGCCTCCGTGCCGATCCGGCCGTTGCGCAGCCGGTAATCGGCGATGATCAGGTCGGGCCGGCGGGCCAGCCCGCGCAGCCGCTCCAGCGCCTGCTCGGCGGAGCCGGCCACCACGACCTCGTACCCCCATTCCTGGAAGATGGTCCGCAAGCCCATCAGGACGATCACGTCGTCCTCGACCAGGACGGCCAGCCGCCCCTCTCCGGACGGCGCGACCTCGGCCTCGGGGGCGGGAAGGGAGACGGCCGGTGCGGCGGCGCGCGGCGCCTCGATGGAGAAAACCGAGCCATGCGCCGGTTCGGAGCGGACCGACACCGGATGGTTCAGCAGCCGCGACAGCCGCTGCACGATGGCCAGCCCGAGCCCGAGCCCCTGGCTGCGGTCGCGCTCCGGGTTGGCGACCTGATGGAACTCCTCGAACACCTTGGTTTGCTGCTCCGCCGAGATGCCGATGCCGCTGTCCTGCACGGTGATGCGGACGGTCCCGTTCGTCGCCTGGCAGGACACGCGGACGTAGCCCGTCTCGGTGTAGCGGATGGCGTTCTCCACCAGATTGCGGAGCATCCGGCCGAGCAGCAGCCGGTCGCTGCGCACCGCCAGATCCTGGGCGGGTTGGGCGACGGCGAACTCCAACCCCTTGCTCGCGGCGATCGGGGCGTAGGCCGCCTCGATCTCCTCCAGCAGCGGGCGCAGGGCCAGCGTGCCGATCTGCGGGGTGATGACGCCGGCGTCCAGGCGCGACACGTCCAGAAGGCTGTCAAGAAGATTCTTCAGCGTCTCCAGCGCCCGCTCCAGCGAAGCCAGCGGGCCTCGCCCCTTGTCGGGATCGACGTGGCGTTGCAGGACGCCGGCGAACAGAAGGGCGGATTGCAGCGGTTGGCGCAGGTCGTGGCTGGCCGCGGCCAGGAACTTCGATTTGGAGACGTTGGCTTCGTCGGCCTTGGCCTTGGCCTCGCGCAGGGCCTCCTCCATCGCCTTGCGCCCGGTGATGTCGAGGTTCAGCCCGCTGAGCCGGACCAGACGCCCGCTGTCGTAGACGGGGCGGCCGATCGCCATGATCCAGCGCACCCCGTCGCGCGGATGGAGGATGCGGAACTCGCCGCGGTAATCGGAGCGCCGGGCCTCCAGAACGTCCTTCGTGAAGCGGCGCACCGTGTCCCGGTCGGCCGGGTGGACCAGTTCGAAGAAGCTGTCCTCGCCGGGCGTGAAATTGTCCGGGGTGACGCCGTACAGCCGGTACATGCCGTCCGACCAGGCCAGCGTCCGGTCGCGCAGGTCGAAATCCCAGATGCCGGCTTCCGATGCGGCCAGGGCGATGGTCAGCCGCTCCTCGCTGCGCCGCAGGGCCTCTTCCAGCGCCTTGCGCTCGGTGATGTCGAGGTTCAGGCCGCTGAATTGCAGCGGCGTGCCGTCCAGGCCATAGCTGACACGCCCGATCGACGAGACCCAGCGGACGTCACCGCTGGGCTGGACGATGCGGTATTCCAGGCGGATGTAGGCGCGCCGTTCGGCGAGCATCTCCGTCTGGGCCTTCAGCGTGGCGATGTCGAAGTCGTCGGGATGGACCACCGACCGCCACATGGCGCTGGTCGCCTCGTGCACGGCCGGGTCGAGCCCGAAGATGCGGAAGGTCTCCTCCGACCAGTGGCCCTGGCCGGTTGCCAGATCCCAGTCGAAGGACCCCGCCATGGCCGATTCCAGGGCGAGGCTCAGCCGGTCCTTGCTCTTGCGCAGATCGTCCTCGGCCTGGCGGCGCCGGGTGATGTCGAGAAGATAGACGGACATGCCGTTGGCGTTGGGGAAGGCCCGCATCCAGAACCAGCGCTCGGTGCGCACGCCCTGGAACTCGGCGTCGGTGGGCGTCTGGTCGATCATCGCCTGATGGGCTTTGCGCCACAGCGGCGTATCGACCAGTTCGGGGAAGGCGTCCCACAGCGAGCGGCCGCGCAGGTCGCGGCCCTGGGCGATCAGGGAGATCGCCTTGTCGTTCAGGGAGGTGAAACGCCAGTCGCGATCCAGCTCGATCACGCCGTCCACCGTGCTGCCGAGCACCGCCGCCATGCGCAGCGCGTTGCTGCGCGCCAATTCGTGGGCGCGCAGGAAACGCCACAGGCTCCAGCCGACGATCAGCCCGGCGAACAGGAAAAGCCCGGCGAAGATCAGAAGCGTGCGCTGTGCCGCCTCGTTGACCGGCTGCATGGAGCGGTCCTTGTCGAGGCTGACATGGACGTAGAGGTTGGGAACGCCGGCGGCCAGCGGAGACACCGCGGTGACCCGCATCCGGCCGTCCGGTCCGGGCGCCTCGACCACGCGCCGCTCCCCACGGTCCAGCATCGCCTGATAGGGATTGGTCAATGGCTTGCCGACGGTGTCCGGTGTGTCCGGCTGGTGCGCCAGGACGATGCCCGAGCGGTCGGCGATCACCACCTCCGCCTCGGCCGGCAGGGTCTTTTCGCGCAGGAACAGGTTCAGCCAGGTGGTATCGAGCAGCACCGTGACCACTCCCGACGGAGCGCCGCTCTCGTCCTTGTAGGCCAGGGCGAAGGGGATGGAGGGGCGGCCCGTGGTGCGGGAGGTCAGGGTGGCCCCCTGGCTCTGCTCTCCAGTGGTCAGCGCCTCCTGCCAATAGCTGCGGTCGGCGACCGACAGGCCGCGCGCCTGCGGTTCGGTGGAACACCAGATGGTCCCGGACCGGTTGCTGACGCTCACGGCCAGATAAGGGGGATATTTGGCTTTGATCCGGAGAAGTGTGTCCTGGCATGCGGCTGGCGACAGCCGCCCGACCCCCATTTCGGTAAGAGCAACCAAAACGTGTTCAATGTCGTCGGCGATGCGCTGTTGTTCGGATTCGACCTGATCCAGAAGCTGCATCGAATCCACACGGATTTCCGCTTCCCGGGACTTGCGCAATTCCAGGATGCTGTGCACTTCGAAGGCGATCAGCGGTAACGCAACCACAAGGAAAAGAATCGACAACCGACGCGCCGACCATCCAGGCCGCTGGTCCGGCTCGCTGGTCTTCACCCGTATCTCCTTGCTCCACCCTTCTGCGGGCAAAGATTGCCAGAATACGATGGTAATTAAAACAGGCTGTCTGTTCTATCCCGATTGCTGGCCCTCCATTTCTTGGAAAAGCTGTTACGGAAAGGGCAGCGCATAACCGGAGGTGGCCTCCACCGCGGCGGCCAGCCGCAGCACCGCCGCATCGGACAGGCGCGGACCGGCGATCTGGAGCCCCACCGGAAGCCCACCGCCCTCCGTCACCCCGCAGGGGACCGAGCAGGCCGGCGCGTAGCAGTGATTGAACAGCGGCGTGAAAACCGCGTGGCCGCGGGGCGTCACCGGGCGCCCGTCGATGGTGGCGGGGCCGAGCCGGTCGAACGGCCAAGCGGTGACCGGGGTCGTCGGGCAGACCAGCAGATCGTACCGCGTGAAGAGGGCCGCCAGCGCGCGGTACGCCTCCTCCCGCAGGTGCAGGGCGCGGGCGACCTCCGCGCCGCTGGTGCGCAAACCGGCGTCGATCTGCTGGCCGATGTCGGGGTCGAACAGGTCCGGCGTCGCCCGGTAGCGCTCGCCGTAGAGCGCGGCGAGGCCGGCGAACTGGAGGGGCATCAGGCCGCTCTCCCCGGCCCCCGCGGGCCACACCGGGTCAGCCTCCTCGACGATGGCCCCGGCGTCGGCGAGGCGGTGGACGGCGCGCTCCACGCAGGCGGCGACCTCCGGATCGACGGGGGCGTCGAGACCCAGCCGCCGGCTGTAGGCGATGCGCAGGCCCGCCGGGTGGGGGTTGGCCGTGGCGTCGAGGAACCGGCCGGGCAGCGCCACCGATTGCGGGTCGCGCGGGTCCGGCCCGGCCAGCGAGTTCGAGCATCAGCGCCGCGTCGGCGACCGAGCGGGCCATCTGGCCGATCACCGAGTTGCCGAACACCGGCTCGGCGAAGCCGATGGGGTGGGGGACGACTCCGGCCGACGGCTTCATGCCGACCACCCCGACATGGGCGGCGGGCCGGCGGGTGGAGCCGCCGCCGTCGGTGCAGAGCGCCAGCGGCGCCAAGCCCGCCGCCACCGCGCTGGCCGCCCCGCCGGAGGAGCCGCCGGGGGTCAGCGCCACATCCCAGGGATTCCGCGTCGGGCCGTGCAGGAGGTTGGTCGTCACCCCCTTGCAGGCGAACTCCGAACAGTTGGTGATCCCGGCGAAGACGGCGCCGGCGGCGCGCAGCCGGGCCACCGCCACCGCGTCCTCCGGCGCCACGAAGCCCTCGAACAGCCGCGATCCCTGGCGGACCGGCTGGCCGCGCACCCAGATGTTGTCCTTCACCGTGAAGGGCACGCCGAGCAGGGGCAGCGCCTCGCCCCGCGCGGCCCGCGCGTCGGCGGCCCGCGCCTCCGCCCGTCCGGCCTCCGGGTCGAGATGGACGATGGCGTTCAGCCGCGGGTTCTCCGCCGCGATCCGTTCCAGCAACTCGTCGTAGAGGGCGACGGCGCTGACCTTGTGGGCGGCGACCTGTTCGGCGATCCGGCGGGCGCTCATCAGGCGCATGGGGTGTCCTCGGCGGCGGTGGAAAGGTCGGGGGTGGGGGCTGGCGGCAGGGGGACGACCAGCGCCGCCGCGCCGGCCAGCGCGACGGCGGCGGCGGCCAGATAGCCGGCGGAATAGCCGAAGCCTCCGGCGACCAGCAGGCTGAACAGCGCCGGCCCGATGACCAGCCCGGCGTAGGCGATGGCGAGCATGCCGCCCGTCGCCTCGCCCGCCCGGCCCGTCGGGGCGAGACGGGCGACCTCCGAGACGAAGAGGCCGTTCCAGCCGCTCGCGGACAGGCCGAAGGCGGCGCAGACCGCCAGGACGGCGGGCACCGGCCAGCCGGGGGAAGCGATGGCGACGAGGGCGGCGGCGACGCTCATGGCGACGCCCAGCCCGGCGAGGATGACGCGGGGCGGCGCCCAGCGCGTCGCCACGAGGCCCCAGCCGATGCGCCCGACCAGCCCGGCGCCCTGCGCCACCGCCAGCGCCGTGCCCGCCAGCGGCAGGCTCCAGCCCAGGCCGGTCACCGCGAAGCTGACCAGGAAGCCGTTCAGGCAGAGCTGCATGGCCGAGAAGGCGCAGACCGCCATGGCCAGCCGGCGCAGCGCCGGCTCCCCGGCGACCAGATCGAGCGCGCGCTTCAGCGTGCCGCGCCCGGCGGGGCGGGGGGCGGCGCGGTCGTCGCCGTCGTGGCGGCGCGCCAGCGGCTCCAGGACCAGCGCCAGGACGGCGGTGGCGCCCGCCACGACCAGCAGGCTGGCCTGCCAGCCGAAGGACAGGACCAGCAGCGGCACGGCGAATCCCGCGGCCATGCCGCCGAACTGGTTGCCGGTCTGGCGCAGCGAGAAGACCAGCGGCCGCTTCTCCGGCGGGGTCAGCCGGGACAGCAGTTGCGTGCTGGCCGGCGTCTCCGGCCCGAAGGCGAAGCCCAGCGCCAGCGCTCCCAAAAGGAAGGCGATGGGAAGGGCGCTGGCCGACAGCAGCGCCGCCCCGGCGGCGGCGAGCAGGCAGGCCTGGCAGGTGCGGATCGCCCCCCAGCGCGCGATCAGCCCGCCCGCCCCCAGCGACGCGGGGATGGCGGCGGTGAAGACGACCGCGGTATAAAGCCCGAGAAGTCCCGGATCGACCCCCAGGTCGGGCGCCGCCTGCGGCGCGATCACCGGAATCGCGAAGAGACACAGCCCGACGAACGCCTGAACCGCCGCCATGGCGATCAGAGGCAGCAACCAGACGTTCATGGGGACTCCACAAGGAAAGGGACGGGCCGATGGCCGGTGGGATTTCGTTGCATGCGGTGGATGTGGCGCGCGGGGTGCCCGCCGAGGGGATGCGGGTGGAACTCTATGCTTTGCGGGACGGACAGCGGGACAGGCTAGCGGAAAGCCGTTTGTGTGCCAATGGCGCGCTTGATCATCCGGTGGTTGGCGGCGCGGGCGTGACGGCGGGCGTCTACGAGGCGGTGTTCCACATCGGCCCCTGGCTGCGCGCGCAAGGTGTGGGGGCGGCGGAGCCGGCCTTCCTGGAGGAGGCGCCGTTCCGCTTCACCGTCACCGACGTGGACCAGCACCACCATCTGCCGCTGAAATTCACCCCTTGGGGCTATTCCCTGTTCCGGGGAGCATGAGTCAGCGGAGCTGGCGCGACAGGCCGGCGACGCGCTCCATCACCACCATCGCCAGGACGGTGACGGCGATCAACACGCCGGACACCGCCGCGGCGCGGACGTCCAGGCTGTTCTCCAGGATCTGCCACATGCGGATCGGCAGCACCTCGTTGCGGGCGTCGGCCATGAACAGCGACACCGGGATGTTGTCGAAGCTCGACATGAAGGCGATGAAGGCCCCGGCGCCGATGCCGTTGCGGATGGTCGGCAGCGTCACCCGGCGGAAGGTGTAGAGGCGCCCGGCCCCCAGGCTCTCCGAGCTTTCCAGGAGCGCCGGGTCAAGCTGGGCGAGGCTCGCCAGCGTGGTGCGCAGGACGTAGGGAACGCTGACCACGATGTGGCCGATGGCCAGCGTCAGGAAGGACAGCTCCACCCCCGCCGTGCTGAAGAACACCAGCGAGGCGAGGCCGAAGGCCAAAGCCGGCAGGACCAGCGGCGACATGAACAGCGCGTCCAGCCCACGCGCCCACGCCCGCCGGCTGCGCCCGATGGCGAGCGCCGCGGCGGTGCCCAGCACCACCGACACGGCGGTCACCACGGCGCCCAGTTTCAGGCTGACCAGCGCGGCGTCCTGGAGCTGCCACGCGTCGATCAGCGAGGCGTACCAGCGCAGGCTGTAGGACGGCGGCGGGAACTTCAGTGAATAGCCGTCGGTGAAGGAGGTGACGAGCACCACCAGCGTCGGCGCCGCCAGCAGCAGCAAGGCCGCACCGGCGAGCGTGCCCATGACGAGGCCGAAGGAGGCGCTTCCCAGGGTCGGGCGCTGCATGTCAGGCATGGACGTACCCCTTGCTGGCGCGGCCCAGCAGGTTGAACAGCATCACCACACCCAGCACCGACATCATGAAAACGATGGAGATGGCGGCGGCGAAGGGCCAATTGTGAAGCGTGATGGTCTGTTGATAGATGTATTGCGGCATGAACAGCATCTGCCCGCCGCCGACCAGCGACTGGGTGATGAAGGCGGTGACGGCGGCGGCGTAGGTCAGCAGGCAGCCGGCGACGATCCCCGGCAGGCTCAGCGGCAGCGTCACCTTGAGAAAGCCCCGCCACGGCCCGGCGCCCAGCGCCGCCGAGGCGTCGAGCAGGTTTGGGTCGAGCCGCGACAGGGTGGTGATGAGCGGCAGCACCATCAGCGGCATCTGCACCTGCACCAGGGCGGCGACCAGACCGCCCTCGGTGTAGAGCAGGCGCAGCGGCGTCTCCGCCAGACCCAGCGACAGCAGCAGGTTGTTGACGATGCCGTCGCGCCCCAGGATGACGATCCAGGCGAAGGTGCGGACCACCACGGAGGTCAGCAGCGGCAGGATGATGACGAGGATCAGTGCGGACTGCATCCGCGGCCCGCTGCGGGTGTAGAGCCAGGCCAGCGGATAGCCGAACAGCAGCGTCAGCGCCGTGACCTTCACCCCCAGCAGCAGCGTGCTGCCGAGCACGGCCAGATTGAAGGTGTCGCCGAAGAAGCGGATGTACTGGTCCAGTCCGAACCGCGTCATCTCCGCGTCGGCGTAGAGGCTGACGGCGACCAGCAGGAGCAGCGGCGTCACGAAGAACACCGCGAAAAAGGCGGCCAGCGGCAGCGCCAGCGTCCATTCCCGCCCGATGCGGGGCCGTGCGGCGGTCGCGGGTCCGGCCAGGCCGGGGGCGGTGATGGCGGTCATGGGGTGGGGTCCTGTGGCAATCGCATTCTTGGTCCCCTCTCCCCTCTGGGGAGAGGGTTAGGGTGAGGGGGATGCGCTTGTGCCGAATGCACCAAAATGCGCAACCCCCTCACCGGCCCTGCGGGCCACCCTCTCCCCGGAGGGGAGAGGGCTAAGAAGGCCAGCAAGGGAAGTGCCGGGAGGGTGGCCCGTCTCCCGCACTTACACCTTGATTTCCTTGTTGAACCGCTCGATCCAGCCGGCGCGGTTCTGGTTGATCACCGACCAGTCGTGGAACACGAAGGACGCCTTCAGCTCCTCCTGGTCCTTGGCGATCATGCGGGCGATGTCGCCGTCCATCTGCACCTTGGAATTTGTCGGGATGACGTAGAAGGGCGCCTGCATCAGCTTGGTCTGCACCTCCGGCGCCATGGCCAATTCGATCAGCGCCGCCGCCAGCTTGGCGTTGGGCGAGTTCTTGGTGATGTGGGCGGTGGTCAGGAAGGCGATGGTGCCGGTCTTCGGCTTGGCGAACTCCACCGGCACGCCGCGGGCGCGCAGGATCTGGATGGCGTTGAAGTTGCCCGGCGAGATGTCGATCTGGCCCTGCTGGAACAGGGTGGCGAGCGCACCGGGATTGGGCGCTACGGCGCCGAGGTTCGGCTGAAGCTCCTTGAGCGCGGCGAAGGCCGGCTCGATGTCGTTCTCGCCGCCGCCGCGGGTCTTCGCCAGTTCGACCATGAAGGCGGTGCCGAGCGTCGAGTTCATGTTGGTGATGCCGACGCGGCCCTTGTATTCCGGCTTCCACAGGTCGTCCCAGCTCGTCGGCGGGGTCTTGACCTTCTCCGGGTTGTAGGTGATGCCGACCGCCTGGAAGAAGATGCCCGGCCCTTCGGGCAGTTGGGCCACCGGCAGCAGGTCCTTGTAATTCTTGCTGTCATCGACGGGGAAGGGGGCAGCCAGATCCTGGCCGATCACCGACAGGCGCGGGCCGGGGTCCATCAGCATCACGTCGATCGGCGGGTTCGCCTTGGCGGCGGAGACCTTGGCGATCATGTCCACCGACAGCATCGGGTCCAGCGCGATGTCGGCGTTGCCCGTGGCCTTGCGGAAATGCGGGACGATGACGTCGCGGTGGGCTTCCTCCCAGCTTCCGGTGAAGGTGGCGAACACCAGCTTGCGCGCCTGCGCCCAGCTCATGCCGGGGAACAGGGACATGGCGCCGAGCGTGAGGCCGGCGGCGAGGATCTGGCGGCGGTCGAGGGTCATCGGCAGGCACTCCAGGGGGAGGAGGAGAGAAGGGGGAGGGAGTGGATCAGGCGCCCGCCGGAACGGCGAAGGCGCGGCAGGTCTGGGGGGAGACGGGCTGCAGCCGGACCGGCGTGCCGGGCGCGCGCAGCGCGGCGCCGGCCACGCGCGGCTCGGTCACCTTCACCTTTCCGCCGTCGGCGGTGCGCACCTCGTAGACGACCACCGGGCCGAGCGGCAGGGCGAGGTCCACGGTGCCGGCGATCTGCTGGGGCGCCGCCTCGGTGGCGAGCCGCAGATTCTCCGGGCGCACGCAGAGGATCGCGGGGTCGCCGGCGGCCAGCGCGGCGTCGGGGGTTACGGCGGTCAGAACGGTGCCGGCCTCCAGCGCCACCTCGGCGACGCTGCCGGAGGCGCGGACGACGCGGCCCCGCAACTGGTTGGCGCTGCCGACGAAGCCGTTGACGAACAGCGTGCCGGGACGGTCGTAGACGTCTTCCGGCGTGCCGAACTGCTCCAGCTTGCCCCGGCTCAGCACGGCGATGCGGTCGGCCATGCTCAGCGCCTCCTCCTGGTCGTGGGTGACCATGATGGTGGTGATGCCGAAACGGCGCTGGAGTTGCTTGATCTCGATCTGCATGTCCAGCCGCAAATTCTTGTCGAGCGCGGCGAAGGGCTCGTCGAGCAGCAGGATGCTCGGCTGGATCGCCAGGGCGCGGGCCAGCGCCACGCGCTGCTGCTGCCCGCCGGACAGCTGCTTGGGGAAGCGGTCGCGCATGGCGTCCAGCTTCACCAGACCCAGCATCGCCTCCACCCGCGCCCGCACCGCGTCGCGGGCGGCCCCCCGCGCCTCCAGCCCGTAGGCGACGTTCTGCGCCACCGTCATGTGCGGGAACAGGGCGTAATTCTGGAACACGATGCCGACACCGCGCCCGGCCGGCGGCAGGCTGTCGACCACCCGGTCGCCGATGACGACGCGGCCCAACGTCTGCGCCTGAAAGCCGGCGAGGATGCGCAGCAGCGTGGTCTTGCCGCAGCCGGACGGCCCCAGCAGGGCCACCAGCTCACCCGCCTTGATCTCCAGCGTCACGTTGTCCACCGCGGTGGAGGCGCCGAAGCGGTGGGTGATGCCGTCCAGCGTCACCGCGACGCCCGCGGGTTTCGCGGTGGCCTCCGTGGCGGTCCCAGCGGCGGTCTCAGCGGCTGTCTGCGGTTCCGGGCTGCGATGCGGGCGGGTGGATTGGAGTGCGGCCATGGGGCGTATCCTGGTAGGGCGCACCGGCGGAGACCCCCGGTGGCACGGCGCAGGACACAGGGAGAGCAACCCGCGTGCCACTCCGGCGGGTTCTCCGGTGAACCCGGCCGGAGCCCTCACATACTCTGGTGTTCAACCAGACTTGGCCGTTCGGGCACGGCGCGAAGCTGGGCAGACTGCCCGCTGAATGTGCCTAAAATTTCAGCGAAGCCTTGGTCTTCACCATGCTGCCCGACGTGTGGGCAAGGAGGGACGGCGCTGGGGTCAGGCGGGCTTGGCGGCCTCGCGCCAGGACTGGCCGGGCCCGGTGACCGGCGGCAGCGTCGGCAGCGGGCAGGGGCGTCCCTCCGGCAGGCCCAGCAGGTTCACGGACACCACGCCGGGAAAGGCGTTGAACGCATTGCCCGCATAGTTGGCCGGGTTGAAGATCGGCACGATGTGCCACCACAGCCGGTAGCCCAGGCCCTGGAGCAGGGTGATGAGTTCGGCGGAATGCTCCTCCCGGTCGTTCTCCAGATAGAGCGCCGGTCGGAAACGGGCAATGCTCCGGACGGCGCCCTCGATCACCAGCGCCTCCATGCCCTCCACATCGGCCTTCAGCAGAGCCAGCCGATCCAGGCCGAGGCCATCGATCGTCTCGACCGGCACCGGCTCGCCGTCGATGGCGCCCATGCTGACGGCGCCGAAGTTTCCGTGCTGGCCATAGTCGGGGATCGGGACGGTCACCTGGCCGGGTGAGCCGCCGACCGCCGCCCGGTGCAGGACGACGTTGTGAAGGCCGTTGGCGGCGAGGTTGTGGGCCAGCAATTCATGCACCACGCGCTGCGGCTCGAAGGCGTGAAGCAGCCCGGTGGGGCCGACCGTCCGGGCCAGCGGGACGGTGTGCGCGCCGATGTTCGACCCGGCTTCGACCACCACGTCGCCGGCGTCCACCAGCATCGCGGCGAGGCGATGCTCATCGTCGGAGTATTCGCCGTAGAGCGCGAGCGAGCGCCCGACATAGGCGTCCTTCGGGAAGAAGCGCATGATGCCGTGGCGTCCCGGCCGTTCGGCGAGCACGGGACGCCCGGGCTGGGCCGGCAGGATGATGACCGAGGGCGGAAAGTCGGGCAGGTCGGCGGCAGCGGAGACGCGGCCGCTGAGCGGCAATTGCAGAATCTTCGCCCCGACATGCGACGACACGGGATCGTCCGGGGCCGGCGGGAAGGGCTGGCCGGCCTCGGGATGGACGCTGTCATGGACCAGCGCGCGCCCCTGGATGCGCGGCCACACCCAATCCGCCAGAAAGCGCTGGTCCTGCCAGCGGTCGGCCCTGCGGTCGGCGGCAGCGTCGATGGCCGGCCCCAACGGCGGCAGCCGGCCGGCCATGCCGCCCCACATCCCGGCCAGGATCAGGTCGGTGTGCAGCACATGGTCGCGCATGACGTGGAAGGGCAGGCCGGACGCGATCCAGGCGTCCACAGCGGCCTTCTCCCGCGCGGTCGGGCGGGAATCGCAGTCGCGGCAGAGAAACCGCGCCACCGTCGGGTCGTCGGCGACGAGGAAGCGCCAGAACAGCCCGTGCGAGGGGCCGCTGCCGGCCGGCATGCCGACCGTCTCGGCGCCGAGCCGCGCCAGCTCGTCCAGCACCGGGCGGGGAACCGAATCGTCGTGGTAGAAGCGGCAGGTCCAGCCGGGAAGAACCGCGGGCACCGCCCTGGCGTTGGCGAGCGCGCCCCGCGTGTAGATCTCCCGCGTCCCCCACAGGCTGAAGGCGACGATGTTGCGGGTCCGGGCGGCGTCGGAACCGGGCGGCGGGGCATCGGAGAGGGCTTCGGCGGTGGGGACCATGGCGGCGGCCCGCGCCAGCTTGAGGGCCAGTGCCTCGCTCGACCACAGGGCGGCCTCTGTCGGATCGCGCCGCTCCAGCACCTGGACGAGGGCGTCGCGCACCGTCACATGGCCGGGGTCCAGGCGGGCGGCGCGACGGAGAACGGTCAGCGCCTCGTCCGCGCGGCCGCCGCGGCTCAGGGTGATCCCCAGATTGTGCAGGGCGAATCCCTCCGCCGGGGCGAGGCTCATCGCCCGGCGGTACATCGCGGCCGCCGCGTCGAAGCGGTTGGAATCGAGAAGCGCGGTGGCGAGCAGGAAGGCCGGTTCGGACTCCGCCGGGCTCAAGGCGACCGCGCTCTGGAAGTCGGCCAGGGCGAGGCTTTGCCGGAACCGCCGCAGATGCTCCTGCCCGCGCTGCTGGTGGAGCAGGGCGAGCCGGCCGGTCATGTCCTCCCGGTCCGGGGCCAGGGCGCAGGCGTGCCGCAGGGCCGCGATGGCGGCGTCGGTGTCGCCGGCGTGATGCTCGGCCAGGGACTGGAAATACCAGGGATCGGGGGCCTCGGGCGTCAGGGCCAGGGCGGAGCGCAGGGCCGAGCTCGCCGCGCTCCATTCCTGCGCGGCGATGAGCGCCTTGGCATGGTCGATGCGGTAGGCCGCGGTGCCGGGAGCCTCCGCGACCGCGCGGCGCAACCGGTCGAGCGCGGTGTCGAGACGGTCCGTCTGGCCGGCGAGCACCCCGGCCAGATGCAGGGCCGGCGCGTGGTGCGGGTCGGCCTCCAGGATGCGGGTGTAGATGATCTCGGCTTCGGCGAGGCGACCGGACGTGTGGTGATCGACCGCGATGCCGAGCGCTTCTTCGATGGTCGCCATTCTGGGTCCTTCGCTTGACCGGCCGCGGACCGGTGCGGTGGGACGGAACCGGTTGCGCGCGGTGATAGCACAACACGCGGTGTTGCGCATGGGGCGTTCGCCGGTATGGCGCCCGGGTTCCACCAACGGCGGCCAGACCTCTGTGCCGATTGCCAAAAGCGGACCGCCCGTGCCACGGTGCCGCGCACGCGAAACAAGGGCGGGGTCGGGCGGTGGCGTCGGGCGGGATGCGCGATCTTCGGTTGGATTTTTTCCGCGGGCTGGCCCTGTGGTTCATCTTCGTGGACCACATTCCGGGCAACCAGATCGCCTGGGTAACGATGCGCAACTTCGGTCTCAGCGACGCGACCGAGGTGTTCGTGTTCATCTCCGGCTACACCTCGTCGCTGGTCTATTCGCGGATACTGGAGCGGCATGGCTGGCGGTTTGCCGCGGCCAAGGTGCTCGACCGCTGCTGGACGCTCTACATCGCCTATCTCTTCCTGTTCCTCGCCTTCACGGCCCAGGTCGCCTACACCGCGCGGGTCTTCGACAACCCGCTGTTCACCGAGGAAATGGGCATCGCCGGCTTCTTTGCCGATCCTGCGGTGTCGCTGGTCCAGGCGCTGGCGCTGAAGTTCCGCCCGGCCAACCTGGACATCTTGCCGCTCTACATCGTGCTGCTGCTGTCCCTCCCGCTGGTGCTGCCGGTGCTGCGGCGCTGGCCGCTGGCGCTGCTCGCCGGGTCGGTCGCGCTCTACGCGGCGGCCCGTCTCCTGGACTGGAACCTGCCGACCTACCCGGACGGCGGCGTCTGGTTCTTCAACCCCTTCGCCTGGCAGCTCCTGTTCGTGCTGGGGGCGACCATGCAGCGGCTGCCCAGGGTGGCGGCGACGCTGACCGAGCGGCGGACGGCGCTGCTGTGGCTGGCGGGAGCCTATCTGTTCGCCTCGCTGCTGCTGGTGATCTCCTGGCAGATCGCGCCGATGGCGGCGCTGATGCCGATGTGGCTGGCGGAGATCCTCTACCCGATCAGCAAGACCGACCTCGACCTGCTGCGGCTCGCGCATTTCTGTGCGCTGGCCTACGTCGTCCTGCAGATCGCGCGGTTCGACAGCGCGTGGCTGCGCTGGCCGGCGCTGGCGCCGGTGATTCTGTGCGGGCGGCAGTCGCTTCAGGTCTTCTGCCTGGGCATCTTTCTGTCCTTCGCCGGCCAGACCGTTCTGAACCACTGGTCCGCCTCGCTTTTGGCCCAATTTTCGGTCACACTCGCCGGAATCGCCGTGATGGTGGCGGCCGCGCGGGTGCTGACCTGGTATCAGTCCGTGGGACGGCCGCCCCGCCAACCGGCATCCGCCCCGCCCGCGGCCCCCGCCGCTCCACTGGCCTCCGCCGCCCCGATGGTCCCTGCCGCCACAGCCTCCGCCAAGGACCCGAGCGCATGAAACGCGCGATCGTCTGGACCCTGGCCGTCCTCGCGGGACTGACCGCATCCACCGGCATGGGCGTCGCGCGGGCGGCGTCCGCGACGCCCGGCGATCCCTGCGCCGTTCCGGAGTCCGTCTACTCCGTCGACGGCGCCCTGCCGCGCGCCTGGGAGCGGCTGAAGCGCGGCGGCGCGCTGCCGATCCTGGTGCTCAACTCGGCGAGCGCGCGACCCGACACCGCCTATCCGATGCTGCTGGAGAAGGAGCTGGCGGCCCGGCTGCCCGACCGCAAGGTCAGCGTGACCGTGCGCAACGCGCCGGGGGCGACCGCGCAGGAGATGCTGCCGATCCTGAACCGGGAACTGGCCGCCTCCTCCGCTTCCCTGTTGGTCTGGCAGGTGGGGACGGCGGACGCCATGCGGAACATCGGGCCCGACAGTTTCGGGGAGGCGCTGGGCCGTGGCATTGCAGCGGCCCAGGGGCGCGGCGCCGACGTGATCCTGATGGACATGCAGTACAGCCCGCAGACCAGCCAGCTCATCACCTTCCAGCCCTACCTTGATTATGTGGAGTGGATGTCGCAGAACAGCGACGTGGTCCATTTCCCCCGTTTCGAGATGATGCGGCATTGGTTCGAGGAGGGCCGCGTCGGCTTCGCCCCCGACTCCAAGGAGGAAAAGCTGCAGGCCTACCAGTTCGTCCACCGCTGCCTCGGCCGCATCCTGGCCGACACCGTGTCCACCATGATCGACCGCGCCGGGAGACCCGCTCCGTGACAGGCACGCCCGCCCCCCGGACCCGTGGCCGGAGGGCCCCTGTCCTTTCCGCCCTCCTCTCCGCCGCCCTGCTGTCCCTCGTCCCCTTCCTCGCCGGCCTGACCGCCACGCCCGGCCCGGTGAAGGCAGCGGCCTGCGCCGTGTCGGTGCAGACCGCCGACCTCGCCGTGCCGCTGCCGCGCAGCGCGCGGGCGCTGGCCGCCGGCGGGCCGCTGCGCATCGTCGCCATCGGCTCCTCCTCCACCGCCGGAGCGGGGGCGAGCAAAGCGGAGCACAGCTATCCCGCGCGGCTGGCCGAGCATCTGGGCGCGCGCTACCCCGGCCTCGCCTTGACCGTCCTCAACAAGGGCGCCAACGGTGAGACCGGGCCGGACATGCTGAAGCGGTTCCGGCGCGACGTGTTGGACGAGGCGCCCGATCTGGTGATCTGGCAGGTGGCGGCCAACACCGTCCTGCGCGGCGACGATCCCGACGCGGCGGAGCAGGTGATCCGCGACGGGGTGCGGACGCTGAAGGCGGCCGGGCTGGACGTCGTGCTGATGGACCTGCAATACGCCCCGGCCATGCTGGCGAAGCCCCGGCATGAGGAGATGGAGGAGCGCATCGCCCGCGTCGCGGCGGAGGAGGGGGTCGGCCTGTTCCACCGCTACGCGGTGATGCGCCAGTGGGTGGAGACGCGGCAGGCCGCCCTGGGCGATCTGGTCGGGCCGGACGGCATCCACCAGAACGACTTCGGCTACGACTGCGTCGCCCGCACGCTGGCGGCCTCGCTGCACGATGCGTTCAGTTTGCGGACCGCGGGGACGGTGACCGCGCGTCCGTGAGGGCCGGGGTGGGGGCCGCGGCCTTTACAGCCCCTCCGGCCAGCGATGGCGGAACCCCAGCTCCCGCTCCAGGAACCGCGCGCAGCGCAGCAGCCGGTCCTCCTCGTAGGGGCGGGCGATCAGTTGCAGGCCGATGGGCAGGCCGTCGGCCGTCCAGCCGCAGGGGATCGACAGGCAGGGGAAGCCGATCAGCGACACCGTGTAGGTGATTGCCAGATAGTCGATGATGGTCGACAGGCGGAAGCCGTTGATCTCCGTCACGTCGCCCTGGGTGTTAGGGAAGGGCGGCACGCTGGCGCTCAGCGTCATCAGGATGTCGTGGTCGCGGAAGAAGGCGGCGAAGCGGCGGTAGAGCGCGCTGCGCTGGGCCTCCGCCCGCAGATAGTCGGCGGCGCTCAGCCCCTTGCCCCGCGCGATGTTCCAGGCGACCGACGGGCTCAGCCGGTCGCCGTCCTGCTCCAGCGTCCGGCCGTAGGTGTGGAAGATGTGCGCGGCGCGCAGCGTGCCGAAGGCGGCGCCGGCCTCCCGGCAGTCAGGTGCGGCCTCCACGAAGTCGCCGAAGCGCCCTTGCAGCCCACGCATCACCGCCTCGAACCGCTCGGCCAGCCCGAGGTCGATCAGCGCGGAGCCGAGGTCCGTGCTCCAGGCCACCCGCAGCGACAGCGGGTCGAGCGCGTCGAGGTCCGGCACCGCCCATCCCGGCACGGGAAGGGAGGTCGGGTCGCGCGGGTCCGGCCCGCTGACCGCGGCCAGCGCCAGCGCCGCGTCGGCCACGTCGCGGGCGAGGAATCCCTGCGTCGCCAGCCCGTCCCAGGCCAGCGCGCGGCCCGGGCTGGGGATGCGTCCGGGCGTCGGGCGTAGCCCCACCACCCCGCAGAAGCTGGCCGGCGTGCGCACCGAGCCGCCGAAGTCGGTGCCCTGGGCCAGCGGCACCAGCCCGGCGGCCACCGCGGCGGCGCTGCCGCCGCTCGACCCGCCGCTGGTCTTGTCCAGGTCGTAGGGGTTGGCGGTCGGCCCGCACAGCTCGTTGCCGGTGATCGCGCCGAAGCCGAACTCCGGCGTGTTGGTCTTGCCCAGGATGATGGCCCCCGCCGCCTTCAAACGGGCGACGCTGAGGTCGTCGGTGTCGGGGATCAGGTCGGCGTAGAGGGTGGAGCCGTAGGTGGTGCGCAGCCCCGCCGTCAGCGTCAGGTCTTTGACGCCCACCGGCACACCGTGCAGCGGGCCGAGCGGTGCCCCCGCCTCGACCCGCCGGTCGGCCGCCTCGGCAGCGGCCAACGCGGCGTCGGGGGCCACGGTGATGAAGGACTTCAGCCCGCCGTCCAGCGCCGCGATGCGCTCCAGGCTCACCGTCACGAGGTCGCGCGCCCGGAAGCGGCGGGTGCGCACGCCCTCCGCCATCTCGGCGGCGCTGAGGCGGAACAGGTCGGGTGTGCTCACGGGCAGGGTCTCCGGTTGCGGGGGGCCGAGTTTAGAACGGCAGGACCGGTGCGGGCGAGCCCTTGGGCCGTGCCGGGGCGGGCAGGCCGCAGGGCAGGAATTCGCCGCGCCCCGGCGCGGCCAGCTGTTCGCCGTCGCGGCAGATCACCTCACCACGGGACAGCGTGACGACCGGCCAGCCGGTGACCTCGATCCCTTCATAGGGCGTGTAGTCCACATTGTGATGCAGGATGCCGTTGGTGATGGTGACCGTGCGGGATGGGTCCCACAGGGCGATGTCGGCGTCCGCCCCCACCGCGATGGTGCCCTTGCGCGGGTGCAGGCCGTACATGCGGGCGGGGTTGGCGGCGGTCAGCTCGACGAACTTGGTCAGCTCCATCCGGCCCTTCATCACGCCCTCGGAGAACAGCAGCGGCAGGCGCGTTTCCACGCCGGGGATGCCGTTGGGGACGCAGCGGAAGGGCGCCTGTTCGCCATGGACCTTCTTGCCGCCCGGCCCGTCGAAGCGGAAGGGCGCGTGATCGGAGGAGAAGACCTGGAAGGCGCCGCCGGTCAGCCCGTCCCAGATCACCTTCTGGTTCGCGGCATCGCGCGGCGGCGGCGAGCAGACGCACTTGGCGCCCTCGAACCCCTCTCCACCCAGGTCGTCGGCGGTCAGGAACAGGTATTGCGGGCATGTCTCGGCGTAGATGCGCAGGCCGCGGCCCTGCGCCCAGCGGATCTGCTCCACCGCGTCGGCGCCGGAGACGTGGACGATCAGGATCGGCACGTCGACCAGCTCCGCCAGCGAGATGGCCCGGTGGGTGGCCTCGCGCTCGGCCACGCGGGGGCGAGAGACGCCGTGGAAGAAGGGGGCGGTCTGGCCCGCGCGCTCCAGCTTCTCGGTCAGCCACGCGATGCAGTCGGCGTTCTCCGCGTGCATCATGACCATGGCGCCTTCGGAGCGGGCGATGTCCAGCACCTCCAAGATCTGGCGGTCGTTCAGCTTCAGCGCATCGTAGGTCATGTAGATCTTGAAGGACGTGTAGCCCTCGCGGATCAGCGCCGGAAGCTCCTGGCCCAGCACCTGCTCGGTGGGGTCGGTGACGATGAGGTGGAAGGCGTAGTCGATCAGCGGCTTCCCGGCGGCGCGGCGGTGATAGTCGTCCACCGCGGCGCGCAGCGTCTTGCCCTTCTCCTGGCAGGCGAAGGGCAGCACCGTCGTGGTGCCGCCGAAGGCCGCGGAGCGGGTGCCGGTCAGGAAATCGTCGGCCATGACGGAGTCATCGCCGGTCGGCTGGTCGAAATGGACGTGGCCGTCCACCCCGCCCGGCAGGACGAGCAGCCCGGCGGCGTCGATCTCCTCCCGCCCGGCGGCCAGCCCTTCGCCCAGCGCGGCGATCCGCCCGCCGCGCACGCCGACATCGGCCTTGAACACGTCCGACGCGGTGGCGACGGTGCCGTTGCGGATGACCAGATCGAAGTTCATGCCCGTTTCTCCCATCGTGACGTTCTTGCCCCGCGTGACGTACCGGCCCCCTCCCTAGCCCTCCCCCGCCGATGGCGGTGGAGGGAACTGCCGCCGCTTCGCAGAAGGCACCCTCTCCCGCGAAGCGGGGGAGGGCCGGGGTGGGGGCAATACTCCCCTCAGCCATGCAGCTCGCGGAACAGCCTGCCCCAGCCCTCGACGCGGCGGGTGTCCACGCCGGTCATGCGCAGCGCCTTCCACACCACCGTGGACACCGTGTCGTAGACGGGGATGCCCAGCGCCTTCTCCATCCGCTCCGCCACCGGGGCGCCGCGCATGTTGGTGCAGATGATGGCGATGGCCTCCGGCTTCGCCTCCGCGACCTCCAGGCACATGCGCTCGATGGTCTCCTCGGTGACCTCGGAGAAGGAGAAGTTGCCGCGGTCGTTCAGATGCCGCTCGGCCACCACCTCGAAGCCTGCGGCGTTGTAGTTGGCAACCATCTTGTCCTGGATCTCGTCCAGATAGGGGCTGACGATGGCGAAGCGCTTGCGCCCGGTCGTCTCCAGGATCTCGTTGAGCGCGAGCATGGAGGTGCAGGCGGGAATTCCCGTCTCGGCCTCGATGGAAGCGCAGAGCTTCTCGTCCGCCGCGAAGCCCAGCCAGCCGGCCGAGGTGCCGTTCCAGCCGATCACGTTCAGCCGGGCGTCGGCCAGCAGCCGGGCGGCGTCCAGGAAGGGCGCGTCGGTGAACTGGTCGAGCGCGGCGGCGCGCAGCGAGATTTCCTTCACCGTGAAGCGCCCGAAATGGGCGGTCACCTCCGGCAGGCCGCTCAGCATCGCGGAGGTGACGGGCTCCAGCACCGTGTTGGAGGAGGGGGTCAGCATGCCCAGAAGGACGCGGTTGCTCATATCCATGATTCTTTCGTTCAGGCGCGCGCCCACAGCGCGCGGGCGGCCTTGTCGGCCTCGGTGCAAATCTCGTTCAGGTCGGCGCGGACGGGGCGCCCGTCCTCGACCAGGGTTTCGCCGTCTACCAGCACCATCTCCACGTCGCGCCCCTGCGCGGTGTGGACGAGCGTGCCGAGCGGGTTCATCAGCGGGCGCAGATGCGGGCGTCGGGCGTCGAAGACCACGAGGTCGGCCAGCTTCCCCACGGCCAGCGTGCCGATCTCCTCGGCCATGCCCACCGCCTGCGCGCCGCCCAGCGTCGCCATGCGGAAGACGTCGGCGGGCTGCCAGGCGGCGGTGACGCCGCCCTGCTGGATGCGCGCGGTGGCGAGCGCCCAGCGCATCGCCTCGACCATGTCGCCGTGCTGCGTGTCGGTGCACAGCGCCAGATTGACGCCGGCCTCCCTCAGTTTCGGCGTCGGGGCCAGCCGGCCCGAGGCGGCGTTGCATTTCGGCACATGGACCGCGTGCGCCCCGGCGCGGGCGAGGCGGGCGATGTCGGCGTCCTCCACATAGAGGCAGTGGGTGGCGAGCAGCCGGTTGTTCAGCAGCCCGCTCTCGTCCAGCAGCTCCGCCGGGGTCAGGCCGGTGGAGGCCTTCACCCGTTCCACCTCCACCCGGCTCTGCGCCAGATGGGTGTTGACGCGCATGGAACGCGCCGCAGCCTCGTCCGCCAAGGTGCGCAGGAAGGCGGGGGAGCAGGTGTCCGGCGCATGGGCGGCCATCTGCACACGGATGCGTCCATTGTTGGCGCCGTTCCAGCGGGCGTGCAGGTCCAGTGTCCGCAGCAGCAGGTCGCTGCCGATGGCGGCGTCGAAGCGCCATTCCCCCTGGGCCACGCGGGCGAAATCCACGTCGTGGACGCGCCAGCTCGCATGGACGCGCAGGCCAAGCTCGGCGATGGCGTCCAGCGTCGCGTCGGCGTGGACGAAATGGTCGCAGATCAGCGTCGAGCCGGCGAGCAGGGCCTCCACCGCGCCCAGCCGGGCCAGCGCGCGGGCCTCCTCCGGCGTGGCGTCGGTGCCCTTGGGCACGCCCGGCGTGTAGGAGGGGGCGAAACCCAGGTCGGCGGCGACGCCGCGCACCATCACCAGGACGGCGTGCAGGTGCGCGTTGACGAAGCCCGGCGTGACCACCCGCCCCGGCAGGCGCCGGGTCTCGGCGGCGGCGGGCAAGCCTTCCGATTCCGGGGCGAGATGGACGATGCGGCCGTCGCGGATGCCGATGGCGGCGTCCTCGACGACGCTGCCGACGGCCTCCCCGGTCAGGGCGGTGACGCCGGTCAGCAGCAGGTCGAGCCGGCCGGTCACGCGACGGCGGCCTGCCGTTGCTGCAGGCCCTCCTCGCGGATCAGGTTGAGGATGTGGCGCTTGTGGTCGTTGAAGCGCGGGCCGGTGGTGTCGCGCGGGCGCGGCAGGTCGAGCGCGATCAGCTCGCGGATGCGGCCCGGACGGCTGGTCATCACGGCGACGCGGGTGCCCAGCACCAGCGCCTCGTCCACGCTGTGGGTGACGAAGACGACGGTGCAGCGCTGCTTCTGCCAGATGGCGACCAGCTCCTCCTGCATGTCCATCTTGGTCTGGGCGTCGAGCGCCGCGAAGGGCTCGTCCATCAGGATGACCTGCGGGTTCAGCAGCAGGGCGCGGGCGATGCCGACGCGCTGGCTCATGCCGCCCGACAGCTCCGCCGGGAAATGGTTCTCAAAGCCGCGCAGGCCGACCATGTCGATGTACTCCTGGGCGGCGTCGCGCCGGTCGGCCTTGCGCCAGCCCTTCAGGCGCAGGTGGAAGGCGACGTTCTCCCACACCGGCAGCCAGGGCATCAGGTTGGCCTGCTGGAAGACCATGCCGCGGTCGGCGCCGGGGCCGTCCACCGCCTTGCCGCCCACCGTCACGCTGCCCTCGGTCGGCTTCTCGAAGCCGGCGATCATGTTCAGCAGGGTGGACTTGCCGCAGCCCGACGAGCCGAGCAGGCAGAGGAACTCGTTCTTCTCCACCGACAGGCTGACGTCGTCGATGGCCAGCAGGTCGCGCTTGCGCTTGGCGTCGCGGAAGATCTTGGTGATGTTCTGAAGCTCGATGGAAGCCATCGCTCAGCCCTCCCGGCTCTGGAGCGTGGAGCCGTGCTGCCAGTGCAGCGCGGCGGACATCAGGACCTTGATGAGCGCGTCGGTCGCGTAGCCGAGCAGGCCGATGCTGGCCATGGCGGCGAGCACGAGGTCGTAGCGCAGGAAGTAGTAGCTGTCCCACAGCACGTAGCCGAGGCCGCTCTTCACCGCGACCATCTCCGCCGTCACGGTCAGCATCCAGGCGGCGCCGATGCCGATGCGCAGGCCGGCGAAGATGCTGGGCAGGGCCGCCGGGAACACGACGTGGCGCAGAAGCTGCTGCTCCGTGGCGCCCATCATCGAGGCGGCGCGGATCAGGTTGCGGTCGGCGGTCTTCACCCCGTGGATGGTGTTCATCAGGATCGGGAAGAAGGCGCCGAGGAAGACCAGGAAGATGGCCGGCTTGTTGGCGATGCCGAACCAGATGATCGCCAGCGGGATCCACGACACCGGCGGCACCGGGCGGAGCATCTGGAGCGTCGGCTCCACCGTCCGCTCGACCCAGCGCCACCAGCCGATGGCGATGCCGAGCAGCACGCCGCTGACCACCGCGATGCCGTAGCCGGCGGCGACGCGGGTGGCGCTGGACAGGGCGTCGGCCAGCCAGCGGCCGGTGTTGCCTTGCGAGGTCTCGTCGAAGCCGAAGATCCAGTCGCCCCAGGTGTGCAGCACCACCGACGGGGCCGGCAGCAGGGCCGCCGGCAGGAAGCCGGACCGGGAGAACACCTCCCAGGCGGCCAGGATGAAGAGGGGAACGACGGCGCGCTCCCAGGATTTCGACAATGCCGTCATGGCCCGGTTTTCCCTATCCCGTCATATTTATAACCCTCTCCCCAGAGGGGGAGGGGATTGGGCTTCGTGGAGCAAAGTACTTTTAAAAGCCCAGCTCGCTCTTCGGCTTCTTGGTGACGGCTTCGAGGAACGTGTAATCCAGGTTCTTCTCCGCGGCGGCGGTGACGTCGTTGGAGATGTACTTCAGCTCGCGCATCATCGTGGCGATGGCCAGCGTGCTGTCCTTGTGGATGGCGTAATCCGGGGAGGCGTTCTTCAGCGCCTCGATGGCAACGGCCTTGTCCATGCCGGTGTATTTGTTGATGACGTCCACCCACACAGTCTGGTCGGACTTCAGTTTGTCGACCAGGGCGACGACCGAGCCGACGGTGGCCTCGACCGCCTTCGGGTGGTCCTTGATGACGTCGGAGCGGGTGACGATCAGGTTGGTCAGGTTGCCGGCGGCTTGGTCATAGGGCAGGGCGAAATGCGTGCCGACGCCGGTCTGGCGGATCTGCGAGGCGAAGGGCTCCACCGTGCAGATCACGTCCACCTCGCCGCGCTGCAGGGCGGCGGCATGGTCGGACGGGTTCGGGATGTTGATGAACTGCACGTCCTTGTTGACGTTGATGCCGTGCTTCTGGAGGGCGCCGCGCATGTGGATGTCCTGCGCGTTGCCGCGCGACGCCGCGACGCGCAGCGGCTCGCCCTTCTCCTTGCGCTCGGCGACCAGCGTCTTCAGCCCGTCCCAATCATCGGCCTTCAGGGTGATGCCCTTGCCGACGACGATCTCCGACCCACCGTTCACCTGACCGGACACGGCCACCACGTCGAAGCCCTTATCGAGCGCCGTGATGTAGTGCAGGTAGGTGACCTGGGCCATGTCGATGCTCTTCGACACCAGCGCGGTCAGCACGTCGTTGCCGGAATTGAAGTTGATCGCCTCGATCTCCACGCCCTTGGCGAGTTCCGGGGTCAGCGCCATCGGCAGGCAATGGGCGCATTTGGCGAAGCCGAGCTTCAGCTTCTCCGCGTCGGCGGCCTGGGCCGTCGCGGCGGCCGAGAGAGCGAGAAAAGCGGCGGTGACGGTCGTCAGGGTGAGGGACCGGAACGTCATGAAAGGAGTGCTCCCGATGCGGTTGCGTCCCTCCTCCTTTCGCAAGGCCCGTGCCAAATTGTATACAATATTATAATTCCCAATTTGTTGGCTGTTTTCAGCCGTTTAGGGCATATTGAAGGAGGCCGGCCGCGCGGGAGCGGGCTTGCCTGATTTTTGGGCATGGCGCATCTTTTCGGTATGCATGCCCAAGTATGCAGCACTTTCGGGGGTGGTGGGTCAGGATGGACAGGATCAAGACCATGAAGGCGCCGGCCCGGCCGATCCGCCGCGCGACGCTGCATCATTCCGCGGTGGAGGAACTGCGGGCGATGATCCTGGACGGGGAGTTGCCGCCCGGCGTGCGCGTCCCCGAGGTCCAGCTTTGCGAGCAACTCGGGATTTCCCGCACGCCGTTGCGCGAGGCGCTGCGGGTTCTGTCATCGGAGGGGCTGGTGGAGCTTCGCCCGCACCGCGGCGCCATCGTCGCCCCGGTGGACCCCGGCGAGATCAGCGCGATCTTCGAGGTGATGGACGCGCTGGAACGGCTGGCCGGGACGCTCGCCTGCCGCAACGGCTCCGACGCGGAGTTCACGAAGCTCGACCGCATGCACGACCAGCTGGTCACCCAGCACGAGGCGGGGGAGCGCGCCGCCTACTTCCTGACCAACCGGCAGATCCACGCCCAGATCGTCGCCATGGCCCGCAACCCGGCGCTGGAAGCGACCTACGCCGGCTTTGCCGCCAAGATCCTGCGCGCCCGCTCGCTCGCCAACTACGACACCGGCCGCTGGCAGGAGTCGGTGGACGAGCATGAAGGCTTCATGGCGGCATTCCGCCGCCGCGACGCCGAGGAGGCCGGCGCCCTGCTGGCCGACCACAGCCGCCGCACCGCGGTGGCGGTCATCCAGGCGCTGCGCCAGCCGGCGGTTCAGGAGGGCGGGGCCGTCGCCAGCGCCGCGCCGATGGACGTGGATTGATTCGTTCGATTAAGGCTTGAATTATGCTGCGCTGCGGAATATATTAGTTTCACTGACGCCTTTTCGGGCGTTTCCTCCCTAAACTCAGGCCGCCGGAGCAATCCTGGCGGCCTTTTTCTTTGCCCGGAACACGCCATGGGTGCTGTGTGCGGCGCGGCAACGGATCGCAATGTCTGGTGGTGAGGCAGGGTCCTGAAAGTGAAACACGCTGCCGCCGTCAAAGCCCTGCGGGGGTGCTGGGGCTTGAGGCATGCAGCGTGTCGCATTGTGTGCGCGCCTTTGTTTTTATGCGGCGCGCCCTTGCTTTCACGGACTACCGAGTCCTCCCTAAACTCCGGCCTGACGCTGTTCGCAGCGCTACGAAAGATAGACCATACGTACCCGCATGATGTCAATGGGCACGGTGGCCGGAGGAGTATGTTTTTCCGCCTATGACCTTGCGCGGGCACCGGCAAACCCCGCGCGAATCGGGACATGATCGACTGCCAATGTAGGAGCGGGCCGATTGTGGCGCGTACCATCGCCGTCTCGGTTCACGTCATGCCCGCCGGGCATCGGAACCGGCAATGCGGAGGAAGCACCATGGCCGACGAGCGGAACCCGAATCAAATGGGCAGCCAGGACGAGCGGAAGCAGGGGCAGCAGACCCAGGACAACCCGAAGAACCGGCAGCAGGGGCAGGACCAGGCAAACCGGCAACAGCAGGACATGGACCGCGATCGGGACGAGAAGGGCGGGCAGCAGCGCTGACCGCAAGCCGCAGGGGCACGGGACATGATGTCCCGCGTCCCGCGATGGGTTTGCGGCGTGCTGGTTTTTTCGGCATACACTGGGGCGGCCAGCCGGCCGCCCCTTTTGCGTGGGCGGTCCGGCTTCCGCTGGGAGGAGAGAGGACGGACCATGACCTACTGCGTCGCCCTGTATCTGAAGGACGGCTTGGTGATGCTGTCGGACACGCGCACCAACGCGGGGGTGGATCACATCTCCATCTTCAGCAAGATGCACGTCTTCGAAGAGCAGGGCGACCGCATGATCGCCCTGATGACCGCCGGCAACCTGTCGCTGACCCAGTCGGTGATCGCGCTGATCCAGGAGGGGGTGGAACTGGACGGCGAGATCCGGACCATCTCCAGCGTAAGCGGCATGTTCCAGGCCGCCCAGCTCGTCGGCGCCGCCGTCCGTCAGGTGTGGAAGCGGGACGGTCACGCGCTGAAGGAGCAGCGGGTGGATTTCGACCTGTCCATCATCCTGGGCGGCCAGATCCGCGGCGACCGCGTGCGGCTGTTCCACGTCTACGCCGCCGGCAATTTCATCGAGGCGACCGCCGACAACGCCTTCTTCCAGATCGGCGAGCACAAATACGGCAAGCCGATCCTCGACCGCGCGTTGAACCACAACACGCCGCTGGAGGAGGGGATGAAGCTGGTGCTGATCTCCATGGACAGCACGCTGCGCTCCAACCTGACGGTCGGTCTGCCGCTCGACCTGATCGCCTACCGCCGCGACTCTCTGAAGCTGGAGACGCGGCGGCGGATCGGCGAGGACGACCCCTGCTTCAAGGAGATCAGCGACGGCTGGTCCCAGGCGCTCCGCGAGGCATTCCGCTCCCTGCCGCCGCCCAAATGGGCTGATTAATCGGAAGACGCCGCCTTCCGCACGCGCACATGGCTGTCGTGGAAGGCGGCGCCGCCGAACGGGGCCACCGGGTCGGCGCCGGTCAGGCTGTTGATCCCGTGCCCGCCCTCGTGCGCCGCGTTGGGCCAGATGGATTCGGCGATGACCACGCCGCGTCGCACCCCGTCGAACAGCCGCGCGTGCAGCAGGACCGCGCCGCGCCCGTTGGCGGCCTCCACCCGGTCACCGTCCGCGATGCCCAGCGCCGCCGCGTCTTCGGGGTGCAGGATCAGGCTCGGCCGGCGCTCCCGTCCGGCGGAGGTCGGGGTCTCGGTGAAGCTGCTGTTCAGGAAGTTGCGTGCCGGCGCGGTGACCAGCCGGAAGGGGTGCTCGTCGTCGGCCTCCTCCGTCACCGCCCAATGGTCGGGGAAGGTCGGCATGGCATCGACCGGGCCGAAGGTGGACGGCGCGGTGTAGGGCACCTTGGGCCAATCCGGCTTCAGGCGGAACTTGCCGTCGGGCCAGCGGAAGCCCTTCACGAAATGCGCGTCCTCGAAAGCCGGCTGCACGTCGAGGAAGCGCTGGGATTCCAGCGCCTCCAGCGTGCCGTGGCCGGACGCGCGCAGCGTGGAGTCGATCAATTCCCGCTCGGTCATGGCGAAGCCGGGGTGGGAGTCGCTGCCCAGCCGCCGCGCCAGCTTCGTGATGACGGCGTGGTTGGGCCGGCAGTCGCCGGGCGGATCGACCAGCTTGGGTCCGAGCAGGATGTGCTGGTTGCCGCCCGCCTGATAGAGGTCGTCGTGCTCCAGGAACATGGTGGCGGGCAGCACGATGTCGGCCATGCGCGCCGTCTCGGTCATGAATTGCTCGTGCACGCAGACGAACAGGTCGTCGCGGGCGAAGCCGCGGCGCACGCGGGCCTGATCGGGGGCGATGGTCACCGGGTTGGTGTTCTGGATCAGCAAAGCCGTCACCGGCGGGCCGCCGGCCAGCGCCTCCGGATCGCCCTCCAGGATCGGGCCGATGCGCGACTGGTCGAGCATGCGCACGGCCGGGTCGCGCAGGTCCAGCCCCTCGATCAGCGTCTTGTTCCAGCCGTAGATGCCGCTGTTGGAGTGGAAAGCCCCGCCGCCCTCGACCTGCCAGGCGCCGCTGACCACCGGGATGCAGGAGGCGGCGTGCATGTTCACCGCCCCGTTGCGCGAGCGGGTGAAGCCGTAGCCCAGCCGGAAATAGCTGCGCGGCGTGTGCCCGACCAGCCGGGCGAAGGCTTCGATTTCCGCCGCCGGCAGGCCGGTGATGGCCTCGGCCCACTCCGGAGTCCGGCTGGCGAGATGCGCCTCCAGCCCGGCCGGGTCGTCGGCGTGGCTGGCGAGGTAGGCGCGGTCGGCCAGACCGTCGCGGAACAGCACATGCATCACCGCGCAGGCGAGCGCCCCGTCGCTGCCCGGACGGATCAGCAGCGGGATGTCGGCCTGCTCCATGGTCGGGGTGCGGTAGACGTCGACCACGGCGATCTTGGCCCCGCGCTCCTTGCGGGCGCGGACGGCGTGGGTCATCACATTGACCTGGGTGGAGACGGCGTTGGTGCCCCAGATCACCACGAGGTCGGACTTGGCCATCTCGCGCGGGTCGGCCCCGGCCAGCCTGCCGGCGCCGGCCAGCCAGCCGGCCCAGGCCGGGTTGGTGCAGATGGTGGCGAAGAAGCCCGACCAGCGCCGGGCGTGGCGCAGCCGGTTGATGCCGTCGCGCTGCACCAGCCCCATGGTGCCCGCGTAGTAGTAGGGCCACACCGTCTCCGGCCCGTGCCGGCGCTCCGCCTCCAGGAACTGCTCGGCGACGATGTCCAGCGCCTCGTCCCAGGAGATCGGTGCGAACTGGCCGGAGCCCTTGGGGCCGGTGCGGCGCAGCGGCTGGGTCAGCCGGTCGGGATGGTGCACCCGCTCGGCGTAGCGGGCGACCTTCGCGCAGATCACCCCCGCGGTGTAGCTGTTGTCGGCGGCGCCGCGGATGCGCCCGATGCGGCGCTCGTCGAGCACCTCGACCTCCAGCGCGCAGGTGGACGGGCAATCGTGCGGGCAGGCCGATGCTTGCAGACGGGGGGCGTGCAGGCGGGGGGCGGTGCGGTTGGGCATGGGTCTACAGATGGGTGCGGGAAGGGGTCAGGGAAGGGCGGCGGTGCTGTGCAGCGTCACGCGCAGGCCGCCGTGCGACACCGAGGGGCCGGACGGCTGAAAAGGCAGGCCGGTCGCCTGGGCCAGCGACGCCTCGTTGGTGACCAAACCGACCCGCCAGCCGGAGAAGCGCGACAGCAACGTCTGCCCCAGCGCGCCGTAGAGGGCGAACAGCGGCTTCTTCTCGCCGATCCGCGCGCCGTAGGGCGGGTTGACGATGACAAGGCCCGGCGGCCCCTCCGGCGGCATCAGGTCGCTGACCGCGTGCTTCTGGAAGTCCGTCAGGGCGGCGACGCCCGCGCGCTCGGCGTTGGCGCGGCTCATGGCGATGGCCCCGCCGTCGCGGTCGCTGCCGTAGAAGCGAAACGCCGGCGTTGGAGCGTTGCCGCCCGCGGAGCGCATCGCCTGCCACGCCGCGTCGTCGAAGGAGGCAAGCTGCTCGAAGGCGAAGCGGCGCGTGCGTCCAGGGTGCAGGCCGGCGGCGATCTCCGCGGCCTCGATGACGAAGGTGCCGGAGCCGCACATGGGGTCGACCACCGGCTCGGTGCCGTCGTAGCCGCAATGGTGCAGGAACAACGCGGCCAGCGTCTCGCGCAGCGGGGCCTTGTGAATCTCCTCCTTGTGGCCGCGCTTGTGCAGGGACTCGCCCGACGCGTCGACGCTGATGGTGCACAGATCGTCGTCGATGCGGGCCTTGATGGAGACCTCGGCCTCGGCGGAGATGGGGGCGCCAAGCTCCTCGGTGATGGCGCGCTCGATGCGCTGGGCGGTCGCCCCGGCGTGGTAGATGCGCGAGCCCTTGCAGGACGCCTCCACGCGGACCGGCACGTCGGGGCGCAGGACCTCGGCCCAGGGCACCCGGCGCGCCCGCTTGTCGAGCTGGGCGAGGTGGAAGGCGCGGAAGGAGGCGACGCGGGCCAGCACGCGGGTCGCCCCGCGCAGTTCCAGGTTCGCCCGCCAGACCTCCGGCCAGCCGCCGCGGACGGTGACGCCGCCCTTGATGGCGGTGGCGTCGCGGAAGCCCTTGGCCTTCACCTCCGCGCAGAGCACGGATTCCAGCCCCGGCGCGGTGACGATGAAGATCTCGAAATCGGTGCCGGTACGGTCGGCGGCGGCGGTGTCGCTGGTCATGGCCTCTAGATATCCCGAAGCCCCGTCGCCTTCGACATCTTTCTAGCAGCCGGTCTTGCCGATGACGGCGGTCAGGCGCTCGTAGCCGGCGCGGGTCAAATGCACCGGGTCCTTGTAGAGCGGGCAGGCGCCCTCCGCCGGGCAGGCGTCGCGCAGCGGGGTGCTCGCGTCCACCACGCGCAGGCCGGGGCCGGCGAGAGCGGCCAGCCGCCGGTTCACGTCCATGATGCGTTCGGCGAAGGCGGAGTTGCCGTCGCGCCGCGGCAGCAGGGTGAGCAGCGTGACGCAGGCGCCGGGAGCCGACCGCCTCACCTCCGCCGCGATGGTCCCGATGGTGCCGGCGATCTCCGCGGCGGAGCGGTTCGGCAGGTCGTTCGTTCCGACCAGGACGATGGCGGACTCCAAACTCATGCCCGGCCCGAAAGCCTGCCGCACCCGCCACAGCAGGTTGCCCGTGGTGTCGCCCCCGGCCCCAAAATTCATCGGCTCCGCGTCGAACAGCGGGCGGGCGAGGTCGGGCGGCCAGCCGGCGATCAGGGAATCCCCCAGCAGCATCGCCTTCGGGTCCCGATGCCGCAGCGTCTCCATGCGCGTGGTCAGCCAGTCCGGATAGGGCGGCTGCGTGCGCGGTCCGATGGCCGTGTCACTCTGCGCCGGGACGGCCAGGAACGCCAACAATACGGCGACCCCGGCCCATCCCGCTTTGATGATCCGACTCACGCCGCTTTCGCCGGCAGGGCGATGGCCGGAACCGGCTCCGGGTGCAGGGCGGGCGGCGACAAGTCCAGCACGGCGCGCTCTCCCTCGGCCAGCGGGCGCACGGCGTTCACGGTCAACGCGACGGTCAGCGGTCCTTTCGTGGCGGGGGCGTCCAGCACGAGGTCGGTCGCCCGGCCGGGATGCACCTCGAACCGCTCCTCGGCCAGCGTCGCGCCGTCCTCCGCGGCGATGGCGACCGCGACGCGGAGCGGGACGGAATCCCGCAGGGGGCAGCGCAGGGTGGCGCCGAGATGGAAGGCGCCGGGTGCATGGACCCCTGTCCAGCGCAGCGTGGTGCCGGGCTTCTCCGGATCGGGACCGTGCAGGCGGAACATCCCCTCATAGGGGCGGCACCAGCTGTTGCCGTTCAGCAGGCGGACGGTTCCGGCGCGCAGGTCGCCCGCGATGGGCTTGCCCAAGTCCTGATCGGGGGCGAAGGGGAAGCGGAGTTGCACCAGCGCGTCGGGGGCGCCGATGCGCAGGGCGGCGTGGCGCCGGGCCCAGTCGTGGCAGGGGAACAGGCTCAGCGCGCCCTGGACGATGGAGAACCACGCCGCGGCGTCGATGTCGTCCGCCCGATGATAGGGGGCGAAGCGGGTGACGCAGCCGCGCATCAGGCCGGGCCGCTGCCACTCCACGCGGCCGATGCGGGCGGGATCGTCGGTCTCCCGGACCTCCAGCAGGGCGAAGTCGTCGTGGCCGGCCAGGGCGGTCAGCGCCTCGTAGAGGCCGTCAATGGTCGCGGGGGCGATGCCGGGGTTTGACTTCACGACGAAGATCACCCCGCCCATCGCCGCGCGCGCGGTGAATTTGGCCTGGAGATACTGGATCTTGCGCGTTTCCCGGCGGTGCAGGGCGCGCCGCGTCGCCTCGTCGTCGCGGAAGACCAGCCGGCCGCCGGTCACGTCGGACTTCATGTCGCTGTGCCAGCCGATGCCGTAGGCGGAATCCAGCACCATGCCGGTGCGCAGCGGCGACAGGTTCTCGAACCGGTACATGCCGTCGAAGTTGGCGCGCAGCTTGGCCAGAAGCTGGTCGGGCTTCATGGAGGCCCAGCGGAACAGGCTTCCCGCCTCGCAAGACAAGCGGCGCAGGACGAAGCCGAATTCGCAGTTGTCGCCCAGAACTCTCGAACCGCAGAAGGTCGTCCGCGCCGATGCCGATGGTCATGCTGTTGCCCCGTTTCGCTGCCAAACCGTGGTTTCGGCAAGCCTAGCGCGAGCCGGACGGGACGCGTCAACGGGCGGTGGCGATGGCGCCGAAAAGATCACCGCGAATTCGAGGCAATCCGTTCGGACTCTTCGACGGTTCAGACCCTCCGGGTCGCTTCCGCCATGCGCCGAGAACCGCGCTTTTCCGGTCCGGTTGCCTTTAAGCGGCCCCGGCCTCGGATCGCCGCCGGCTCGGCGCAGCTTCGATGACCGCCATGCCTCTTGCCATCCAGGCCGGCGCTCAGGGTCCGACGGGCCGGTCGCCCAGCACGGTGGCGCGGTGCATCAGGCGGCTGTGCGGCAGATAATCGTTCACCGCGTAATGCTGGGTGGAGCGGTTGTCCCACAGCACGAGGTCGTCGGCCTTCCACCGCCAGCGCACGGTGAATTCCGGGCGGCTGATGTGGTCGAACAGCAGGTCGAGGATGGCCGCGCTCTCGCGGTCGCTCAGCCCGACGATGCGCGCGGTGAAGTTCTCGTTCACGAACAGCGCCTTGGCGCCGCTCACCGGATGGACGCGGACCACCGGGTGGGTCACCGGCGGGTGGCGGTCGCGGGCCGCGCGCCAGCGGGCGTGCGTTTCCGGATCGCCGTTGTGCCGCCATTCGGGGAAGGATTTGGTGAAGTCGTGCAGCGCGGTCAGCGGGTCGAGCAGGCGGCGCAGCGGTTCCGACAGGCCGTTGTAGGCGGCGATGTTGCTGGCCCACACGGTGTCGCCGCCGTTGGGCGGGATCCGCTTGCCCGACAGCGCCACGATGGCCGGCGGCGTCTCGATGCAGGTCACGTCGGTGTGCCAGACGTCGTTGTCCGTCACGTTGTGCGGCCCGGTGTCGAGCACCATGATCTCCGGCTGCTCGGGCACGTTGGGATAGACGGGGTGGACGTGCAGGCTGCCGAAGCGCGCGGCGAAGGCGCGCTGGGCCGCGGGCGTCAGGGGCTGGTTCTCGAAGAACAGCACCTGATGGGTGACCAGAGCGCGCTCCAGCGCGGCGGCCTCCGCGTCGCTCAGCGGGTGGGTGAGGTCCAGCCCCTCAACCCGCGCGCCGATGGCCGGGTTGACGGGGGTGATGGACAGGCTGGGCAGAGAGATGTCGGGCATGGCGGTTCCCCGGATGGCAGAAGTGGGAGAGGAGGAATCAAGCGTCGGGCGGCACCGGCTCGACCGCCGGCAGGCGGGCCAGCGCCTTCAGCGTGTCCTCGGCGACCCCGAAATTGCGGACGTAGGAGGTGGCGGCGCTGCGGTGGGGCTGGAAATCCCAGGGGGTGTGACGACCGGTCAGCAGCACCTTGTGGACGAACAGCCGCCGGTTCTGGCTCTCGATCACCGCCCGGCGCAGGGCCGGCGCGTTCCAGCGCCGGGCGACGGACGCGGCCAGATCGGCCTCGATGGCGGCGAGATCGCGCGCGCCGGCGCGGTTGACCAGCTCCTTCGGGTCGGCCTCCAGATCGTAGAGCTGCGGCGGGTCGCCGTCGCAGGCGATGTATTTGTAGCGGCCGCGCCGCACCATGAAGGCGGGGTTCAGCGTCCCTTCCCCCAGATACTCCGCGAAGATGGTGCGGCCGGCGCCGCGCGCCGAACCGGCCAGCAGGGGCAGCAGGCTTTCGCCGTCGAACGGGTCGACCGGCAGCGGCGCCCGGCCATCGAGCAGGTCGAGGATGGTGGGGAACAGATCGACGTGCGACACCGGGGCCGACACCCGGCGCGCCGCCCAGCGTCGCGGAGCGTGGACCAGCAGCGGCACGCGGGACGACCATTCGAAGAAGGTCATCTTGTACCACATGCCCCGCTCGCCCAGCATCTCGCCATGGTCGCCGGTGAAGACGATGATGGTGTCTTCGGCCAGCCCGGCCCGCTCCAGCGCGGTCAGCAGGCGCCCGACCAGCTCGTCCACATAGCTGATGGAGCCGTAATAGGCGTGGCGGGCGGTGCGCACCCGCTCCTCCGTCAGGTCGTAGCGGTGCAGCCCATCCATGTAATGGAGCCGCCGGCTGTGCGGATCGAGCCGCTCCGGCGGGATGGGCGGCACCAAGGGCAGGTCGATCGCCGCGTGGTCGTAGAGGTCCCAGTGCTCCGGCAGGCAATTGAAGGGGTCGTGCGGGTGGGTGAAGGACACCGCCAGCAGGAAGGGCGCCTCGTCTCCGGTGCGGCCGTAATCGTAGATCTTCTGCACCGCCTGATGGGCGGTCTCTTCGTCGAAGTCGATCTGCAGGCTGCGGTGGCAGGGGCCGGCCTCGACCACGCTCGCCATGTGATGCGACCAGTCGTAGGCCAGCGCCCCGTTCCCCCAATCCGGCGTCCAGCCGAAATCGGCGGGATAGACGTCGGTGGTCAGCCGCTCCTCGAAGCCGTGGAGCTGGTCGGCGCCGACGAAATGCATCTTGCCCGACAGGCAGGTGCGGTAACCGGCGGCGCGGGCGTAATGCACGAAGGTCGGCACGGAGGAGGCGAACTCCGCCGCGTTGTCGAAGGCGCCGATGGCCGAGGGCAGCCGCCCCGACAGCAGCGCGAAGCGCGACGGCGCGCAGAGCGGGTAGTTGCAATAGGCGTTGTCGAACACCACGCCTTCCGCGGCCAGCCGCGACAGGTTCGGCGTCTTGACGACCGGATGACCGTGGAAGGGCAGGGCGGGGGCCGCCATCTGGTCGGCCATGATGAACAGGATGTTGGGGGGCCGCGACACGGCGAAAGCACTCCGGTTCGGGAAAGCGTCAGGTCTTGCTCTTCCAGGGCACCAGCCAGGATTCCAGCAGGCGCATCCCGTAGGAGAAGGCGAAGGCCCAGGCGGCGATGATGCCGATGCCGACGAACACCACGTCGGTGGCCAGGAAATGCGAGGCGGACATGATCATGAAGCCGATGCCGCGTGTCGCCGCGATCAGCTCCGCGGCGACCAGCGTGCTCCAGCCGACGCCGATGGCGATGCGCAGGCCGGTCAGGATCTCCGGCAGGGCGCTGGGCAGCACGATGGCGCGGAAGAGCTGCCAGCGCGTGGCCCCCAGCGACAGCGCGGCGTTGACCCGCTCGATGGGCAGCGACCGCACGCCGGCCTGCGCCGACAGGCAGATCGGGGCGAACATCGCCAGGGTGAGCAGGGCGATCTTCGACACCTCCCCGATGCCCAGCCAGATGATCATCAGCGGCAGATAGGCCAGCGGCGGCAGCGGCCAGTAGAACTCGATGGGCGTGTCGAGGATGCCCTTGGCCCAGCGGTTCAGCCCCATCGCCAGCCCCAGCGGGATGCCGAGCGACGCCGCGATCAGCGCCGCGGCGAGGATGCGCAGCAGGCTGGCCGACACATGCTCCCCCAGCGTGGCGCCGGCGTAACCGTCCTCCAGGATGGCGAGGAACTGGGCGGCCACCTCCCCCGGCGCAGGCAGGAACAGCGGCGTCACCAGCCGGTAGTGCGACACCAGGAACCACATGGCGATGAGCAGAAACCCGGTGACCGCGCTGATCGGACCGGTCCGTGCCCCGTCCAGTCCGAAGGGCCGCAGGGCGACGGTCCGGGGGCGGACGGCGGGTTCGGCCAGGGGGCCGGCGGTGGAGCGGGCGGCGTCGGTCATTGCAGTGTCTCCCCGCGGTGGACCGCCGCGTGATGCGGACGGTGGACGAGATCGCGGATGCGGTTGTGCAGGTCCCCGAACTCCGGGTCGGACAGGATGGCGCGCACGTCCCGCTCGGCGGCGAAGCGCCGGACGAAGTCGAGGTCAAAGCGGGCGACGATCCGGCCGGGGCGCGGCGACATCACCACCACCGTCGTGCCGAGGAACAGCGCCTCCTCGATGGAGTGGGTGATGAAGAAGATGCGCTTGCCGGTGCGCGCCCAGACGTCGACCAGCAGCTCCTGCATCTGCTCCCGCGTCAGGCTGTCGAGCGCGCCGAACGGTTCGTCCATCAGCAGGATCTTCGGGTCGGTGGCCAGCGCGCGGGCGATGCCGACGCGCTGGCGCATCCCGCCGGACAGCTCGTGCGGGGCGGCCTTGGCGAAGCCCTCCAGCCCGACGAGGCGCAACAGCTCGGCGGCGCGGCCCCGCCGTTCCCGCAAGGGAAGGCCGGCGAAATCCAGGCCGAGCGCCACATTGTCCAGCACGCTCTTCCAGGGCAGCAGCGTGTCCTTCTGGAACACCACGCCGCGGTCGGCGCCGGGGCGCTCCACCGGCCGGCCGTCCAGCGTGATGCTGCCGTCCGACAGGGGAAGGAAGCCGGCGATGGCGTTCAGCAGCGTGGACTTGCCGCAGCCCGATGCGCCCAGCGCGACGACGATGCTGTTGGCGTCGATGTCCAGCGACGCGCGGTCCAGCGCGTGAATCGTCCCGCCGTCACGGCCTGGAAAGAACACGCTGGCGTTCTGCACGCGGAGCATGGCGCGCCTCCCGTCCGGCCGCGCGTCAGGGCAGCGCCTTGACGTAATCCGCCGTGACGAAGCCGCCGTAGCTGGGCAGCACGGTGGAGACCTTCTTCTGCTCCTTCAGGAACTCGGCGGTTTCCTTCAGGATTCGGGCGGTGCCGCTGCTCTCGCCGCCGTCCAGCCAGTCCTTGGTGGCCTGCTGCTTGGCCGGGATCAGCGACAGGTTGTTCAGCGCCGCCGCCTGATCGGACGGCGTGCCGCCGAGAAGCCCGGCCAGCGTCTTGGCGTTCGGCGAGTCCGGCCCCCAAGCGGCCTTGTCGTTGCGGAAGGAGACGCTGTAGCGCTCCACCACCCCGGCGAAGCTCTTCAGGAAGGCCGGGTTCTCCTTGGCGAAGGCGGCGGTGGCGACCCAGGCGGTGAAGGTCGGGGCGCCGCGGTCGGCGACCTGCCGGGAGGTCAGCAGGACCTTGCCGGTCTTCTTCAGTTCGGTCAGCGCCGGGTCCCAGACGAAGGCGCCGTCCAGGTCGCCGCGGTTCCAGGCCGCGACGATGTCGGGCTGCGGGATGGCGAAGACCTGGGCGTCGCGCTCGCTCAGCTTCTCCTGCTTCAGCACGGCGAGGAGCTGGTAATGGTCGGTCGAGACCGGGGCGGCGGCCAGCTTCTTGCCCTTCAGGTCGGCGGGCGTCTCGATTCCGGAGCCGTTGCGGACCACCAGCGCCTCGTCCGTGCCGGAGGCGCTGGCGAGGTAGAAGGCCTTCACGTCCAGCCCGCGGCTGACCGCGGCGGCGAAGGGGCTTGAGCCGACATAGCCGACCTGGACGTCGCCCGACGCGATGGCGGCGAAGATGTCGGCGCCCGAATTGAACTTGCGGAAATCGATCTCGGCGCCAGTCGCCTTGGCGAAGTCCCCGTTGGCGATGGCCACCGACGACGGCAACGCGTCGGTCTGGTAGGCCACGACGACCTTGCCGGCGGCCTCGGCGGAGAAGGGCGCCAGGGTGGCCAGCGCGAGCAGGGCGATGGAAGGCAGGAACGGCTTCATGGTGGCTTATCTCCCCCGTCTTCACCCGGCGGCGCGGTCGTCCGCCGGTAAAGAAACTCTACATATTTAGAAGGGAAATAAGCAACACCACAAGCGATCATGCATGTATTATTTTTTCATATACAGCAATAATAATATGTTAAATATGGCCGGGATGGAGGGAATGCCGATTTCCCTTCCGGGACGTCAAAACCGACGCTCAGAAGGCCTTGTCCTCGCCGAAGGTGACCCGGTGGAGCAGGCGGTACCCGGTGTAGTCGGTCACCGCGTAATGGACGGTGGCGCGGTTGTCCCAGATCGCCACGTCGCCGTTCCGCCAGCGCCAGCGCGCCTGGGCTTCGGGCTTCTCGAACAGCCCGAACAGGAAGGTTAGCAGCGCGTCGCTCTGCTGGCGCGACAGGCCGCGGATGCGCAGGGTGAAGTTCGGGCTGACATAGACCAGCTTGCGGCCCGTGACCGGATGGGTCTGGACGACCTTGTGCACCACCGGCAGATGCTCGGCGCGGGCCTGACGGTACAGTTCCTCCCCGTTGGGCTGGGTGCGGAACCACTCGGGCCAGCCGCTGTGCTCGATGCTGTGCACCGCCTCCAGTGTTTCCAGATAGGCCCGCAAGGCCGGGTCGAGGCGGTCGTAGACGTAGGTTCCGCTGGCCCAGGCGGTGTCGCCGCCGACGGACGGCACGTTGCGCGCGTGCAGGACCGTGCCGGTGGGCGGGTTGGCGGAAAAGGTGATGTCGGCATGCCATTGATCGGTGCCGTAGCCCGGTTGCCCCGGCGTGAACTCGATCAGCTCGACGAGCCGGTTCGAAGTCGTGGCGCTTGAAATAGGCCTTGGCCTTGTCGGGATCGCCGAAGATCCGGGCGACATCGACCTGCCGCTCCGGGGGCAGCGTCTGGCCGCGGAAGAACAGCACGCCATACTCGGCCAGCGCCCGGCGCAGGTCGGCGCGGACCTCCTCGCCGGTGGTCTCCCCGAGGTCGATTCCGTCCACCACGGCGCCGATGAAGGGGTTGTAGGGCGTCAGCGTGAAGCGGCGGAAGCCGTCGGCATGAGGGGACTTCGTCGTCATTGGATCGTCCTTCGGCCAAGGCAGCGGAGCGGAGTGCCCACCGTGAATAATCCATAATTCAGATAGACAAATAAGCTTTCCTCGTTGATATAGATCAATCAACGAGAAAATTTGCACCTAATCGGAAAAATTACACAAAAATTGCCGCGTCATTGCCAGGGTGGCTTGACACCAATGTGTGTTAAATGAAATAGGAACAACCACAATGTGAATAGGGAAATCGGAGGGTCCTGGTAACGGCGACGCGCGACCCGGCCAGCGGACCCCGATCCCAAAACCCGAGCATGAAGCGAGGTACCGACCATGGCCGTTTCCAGATTTGTCGCCTTGGCCGTCGCGGCCGCCATCGGCCTCGGGCTGGCCGGAACCGCCACCACCTCCGCCGCCGACGATCTGCGCATCGCCGCGCAGCCCTTTCCCCTCTATGCGCCCCTGTTCGTCGCCAAACAGAAGAAGTGGCTGGACGAGGAACTGGCCAAGGTGGCGCCGAACGCCGCCGTCAAATGGTCGCTCTTCCCCGCCGGTCCGCCGATCAACGAATCCTTCGCCGCCGGGCAGCAGGATGTGGGCTTCGTCGGTGACACGCCGGCGCTGGTCGGCAAGGCGGCGGGGCTGGACACCAGGGCCATCGCCCTGACCTCGGACGGTCCGAAGAGCTTGGCGGTCGTCGTCGGCGGCGACTCCCCCATCGCCTCGCCCAAGGAGCTGAAGGGCAGGAAGGTGGCGGTGACCAAGGGGTCTTACGCCCACCATCTGCTGGCGCTGGTGCTGGAGCAGGGCGGCCTGACGCTCAACGACGTCGAGCTGATCAACCTGCCGGTGGCGGAGATCCCGCCGGCCATCGTCGCCGGCACCATCGACGCCGGCGCGGTGTGGGAGCCGATCCTGACCCGCTTTGAATCGCAGAAGGCGGTTCGCGTGCTGGCCGACGGCACCGGCATCAAGAAGGGCCTTCTGCTGATCGTCGCCGACAACGGCTTCCTCAAGAACCGGCCCGAGCAGGCGAAGGCGCTGCTGACGGCGTACAAGCGCGCCTCGGAGTTCATCACCGCCAACCCGAAGGAGGCCGCCGACCTTATCAGCGGCGACGTCAATTTGGCCCCCGACCTGCTGGTCCAGGTCCTGCAGCGGATGAACTACGACCCGGCCATCCACGACGACGACGTGGCCGAGGTCAAGAAGACCGAGCAGTTCATGCGCGCCCACGGCCTGATCAAGACCGCGGTGGACGTGGACGCCTTCTTCAACCGCAAGCCGGCGGACGAGGCGGGGCTGAAATGAGCGCCGAACTGGCTTCCGATGCGCGTTCCGCGCAGCGGGCCGGGCTGAGGGCGGGGGCGAAAACGGGAGCCCTGCGCTCCCGCCTGGGCGCCCTGGCCGGCGTCCTGCCGGGGGTCCTGGGCCGGGCGGCGCTGTATGTGGCGCTTCCCGTCGCGCTGCTGGCGGCGTGGCAGGCGGCGTTCGCGCTGGGCTACATCCGCCCCATCCTGCTGCCGCCGCCGACCAGGGTGGGCAAGGCCTTCGTCGATCTGGCGGCCAGCGGCGACCTGTTCCGCCACCTGGGCATCAGCCTGCTGCGCGTTCTGGAGGGGTTCGCCATCGCCGCGCTGGTCGGCCTGCCGCTGGGCATCGGGATCGGCCTGTCGCGGACGCTGGACCGGCTGACCGACCTGATCATCCAGCTCACCAAGCCGATCCCGCCGATCGCCTGGATTCCGCTGGCCATCCTGTGGTTCGGCATCGGCGAGGCGGGGAAGGTCTACATCATCTTCCTCGGCGCCATCTTCCCCATCCTCGTCAACACCATCGACGGCATCCGCCAGACCGACCACCGCCATGTCGAGCTGGCGCGCGTGCTGGAGGTGACGCGCCGCCGCTTCATTCTCCAGGTCGTTCTGCCGGGGGCGCTGCCGAACATCATGACCGGCCTGCGCGTCGGGCTGATGGTGGCCTGGATCTGCGTGGTCGCCGCCGAGCTGATCGCCGCCTCGTCGGGCCTCGGCTACCTCATCATGGACGCCCGGCAGATGAGCCAGACCGATCAGGTTCTGGTGGGCATGATCACCATCGGCGCCATGGGCAAGCTGCTCGACGTCGTGCTGCGCGCCGCCGAACGCCGCCTGATCACCTGGAAAACCACCTTCTCGGGGAGCTGACCGCCATGGTTGCCACCGCTGCCCGCAAGGCGGGCGCCGATCGCGCCGCCAGCCTGCGCATCGGCCCGCTGTCCAAGACCTTCACGCTGAAGACCGGCCCGCTCAGGACCGAAACGGTCCAGGCGCTCGCCGACATCCGGCTTGACGTTCCGGGCGGGAGCTTCGTCAGCATCGTCGGCAGTTCCGGCTGCGGCAAGAGCACGCTTCTCCGCATCATCGCCGGTCTGGAGACCAGCTATGACGGGTCCGTCACGCTCGACGGGCGGCCCATCGGCGGACCCGGCCTCGACCGCGGGGTGATCTTCCAGGAGCACCGCCTGCTGCCCTGGCTGACGGTCGAGCAGAACATCGCCTTCGGGCTGAAGAACCTACCCAGGGCGGAGGTCGCCCGGCGGGTGCGGGAGCATCTGGAACTGGTCGGGCTGGAGGGCTTCGCCAAGGCCCACCCGCACCAGCTCTCCGGCGGCATGGCCCAGCGCGTCGCCATCGCCCGCGCGCTCGTCAACCAGCCGCGGGTGCTGCTGTTGGACGAGCCGTTCGGCGCGTTGGACGCCCTGACCCGGATACAGATGCAGCAGGAGATCCTGCGCATCTGGGAGGTGCAGCGCACGACCATGATCCTGGTCACCCACGACATCGACGAGGCCGTCTTCCTCGGCGACGAAGTGGTGGTCATGTCGTCGCGCCCCGGCACCATCCGCAGGAGGCTGCCGGTCGGGCTGCCGCGCCCGCGCGACCGGTCGAGCCCCGACTTCATCGCTTTGCGCAAGGAAATCCACCGCGAGTTCTTCACCGCGGCGGAGCTTCCGTTCGCCTACGAAATCTAACGGCAAAATCTGAGGCGACCATCATGAGCTTCTACCGCGACTTCCACGACAAGACCGCCATCGCCGACTGGAGCCGCCGCGAGCGCCCGAGCTACGACAGCATCGCGGTGCGCCCGCTGTCGCCCATCCTGGGCGCCGAGGTCGAGGGCGTGGACTTGTCCAAACCGCTGAGCGACGCGCAGTTGGCCGACATCCGCAAGGCCATCGCCGACCATCTGGTGCTGGTGTTCCGCGACCAGGAAATCACCGCGGAGGACCACAAGCGCTTCGCCCGTCACTTCGGCACCCTGCACCGCCATGTGCTGGGGGGCGCGCGGCAATTGTCGTCGAACGACCACGATCCGGAGATCCTGGCTTGGCGCACCGGCCCCGAAGCCCGCTACACCGCCGGCGACGCGTGGCATGCCGACGTGACCTGCGATCCCGAACCCATCTGGGGCTCCTTCCTGCGCGTCACCAAACAGCCGGAGATCGGCGGCGACACCGCCTTCGCCAACATGTATCTCGCCTATGAGTCGCTGTCGGAGAAGGTCAAGGCGCTGCTCGACGGCCTGACCGCCGTCCATGACGGGGGCAAGGCCTGGACGGCGGGCTATGGCGCCACGCCGCAGCCGGGGCAGACCTTTCCGTCCACCGAGCATCCGGTGGTGGCGCGCCATCATCTGACCGGGCGCAAGTACCTGTTCGTCAACGAGGCCTTCACCAGCCACATCGTCCAGCTGACGCGCACCGAGAGCGACGCCATCCTGGGCCTGCTGTTCCGCCACATCGAAAAGAACCTAGCCTTCCAGACGCGCATCCACTGGCGCCCCAACTCCCTGGTCTTCTGGGACAACTGGGCCACCCAGCACCACGCCGTCTGGGACTACTACCCGCATGAGCGGTGGGGCGAGCGCGCCTCGGCCTTCATCGGCTCCGCGCCGCAGCCCTGACTGGATGCCCGTACCGCCCGCCGGTCATTCCGCGAACACGCGCTCGCGGTTCCGGCGGACGGTGAGGATGATGATGGCGGCCAGCAGCACGCCGGTCAGGACCAGCAGCGCGAGGCTGATCGGCTCGCGCAGGAAGACGGTCGGATCGCCACGCGACAGGATCATGGCGCGCCGCAGATTCGCCTCCATCATCGGTCCCAGCACGAATCCCAGGAGCAGCGGCGCCGGCTCGAAGCGCAGGGCCTGCCCGGCACGCGCTGGATGGGCGCCGACCGCTTCCGCTCCGGCGATCAAGACGCGTCGCGTGTCGCTCATTCCCGTCTTCCTGCTCCGTCTACCCGCGATCGCGTTGCCCCGTCCACATCGCTGAACCAGCGGAAAACCGCGCTCGGGGGGAAGTGGAAGCTTGACGTCAAACAAAAATCCTATTTTCCTATATGGAACAGGAAAAATAACACTATGGAAAATTGTTTTTTTAGTGCGGCAATTGTCCGGACGACGCTCCCCCGTTGTCCACCCTTTCAAGCAGGAGGTCCGGCATGAAGGCTTCGGATGACTTCCAATGGATGCTGATCGCGTCGCTCAGCCCGTCTTGCTCCTTGCCTTTGCCACTGCCGCCGGATCCTTCGGACGACGCGCCGGACCGGACGCACGCGGAGCAGCCGTTGCTCGGCCGTCGGCTGGCCTTGGGGGCCGGTGTCGTCCTGGCCGTCCTTCCGGTGCTGGTGGCCGCGCTGGCCTGATCCGCCCCACCCCCGGCCTCGGCCGCCCCCCAACGTTCCGGATGGACGGATGCCATGACCGATCCCACCCCTTCCAACCTGTCCCGCCTGCGCGGCTTCATTGGCGACTTCACCCGTCTGGTGGAGCGGTTCGACGACGAGGCCGCCATTCTTGCCTCGGGGCGCAGCCTGCTGGCCGGGCTGGTCGCCGTGGACGACTGGCTGCCCGACGCCTACGCGCAGCCCGATCCGGTCCATTACCGGCAGTATCTGCTGCATTGCGATCCCCATGAGCGCTTCTCGGTCGTCAGCTTCGTCTGGGGACCGGGACAGCGCACGCCGATCCACGACCACACCGTCTGGGGCCTCGTCGGCGTGCTGCGCGGGGCGGAACATTCCCAACGCTACGAATTGCAGGATGGCCCGCCCATCCCCTCCGCCGCCGACTTTCTGCCGGTCGGATCGGTGGAGGCGGTGTCGCCGCGCCTCGGCGACGTCCACGCCATTTCCAACGCGCTGACCGACCGACCGTCGATCAGCATCCACGTCTATGGCGGCAACATCGGCGCCATTCGGCGGTCGGTCTTCGATCCGCTGACCGGCGAGCGCAAGCCCTTCATCTCCGGCTACGCCAACAATGCCCTGCCCAACCTGTGGGACCGCTCGAAGCCCATTCCGCAAGCCGCATAACAGGTCCCGGAAAGCAAACCATGCCCGACACCGCCCCACCCGACACCGCACCGCTCGCCACCCGCACCGCCGCGGACATCCGCCGCGACTGGATCGACCGCAGGGAGGTCGCCCTTCTCGACGCGCGGGAGGAGGGACCCTATTCGTTGGCCCACCCACTGTTCGCCGTGTCGCTGCCGCTCAGCCGGGTGGAGCTTCTGGCTTATGACCTGCTGCCGCGGCGCGACGTGCCGATCACCGTCTACGACAACGGCGAGGGCTACGCCGAGCCAGCGGCGCGGCGGCTCCTGGCGCTGGGCTACCGCGAGGTGACGCTGCTGGAGGGCGGGCTGGCCGGCTGGACCGCCGCCGGGTTCGAGGTCTACCGGGACGTCAACGTGCCCAGCAAGGCGTTCGGCGAGTGGGTGGAGCATCACCGCCACACCCCGTCGCTGTCCGCCGACGAGGTGAAGACGCTCGTCGACACCGGGGCCGATCTGGTGATCCTCGACGCCCGCCGCTACGAGGAGTTCCAGACCATGGCGATTCCCGGCGGCATCAGCGTGCCGGGGGCCGAACTGGTCAAGCGCGTCCACGACATCGCGCCCGACCCGCGGACGCTGGTCGTCGTCAACTGCGCCGGACGCACCCGTTCGATCATCGGCACGCAGTCGCTGGTGAACGCCGGCATCCCCAACCGGGTGGCGGCGCTGCGCAACGGCACCATCGGCTGGACCCTGGCCGGGCTGGAGCTGGACCGCGGGCGCGACGGGCGCTTTCCGGCGGTGTCCCCGGAGGGCGACGCCAAGGGCCGCGCGGCCGCCCGCGCGGTGGCCGACCGGGCCGGCGTCGGGCGCATCGGCCCCGCCGCGCTGGACGCCTTCCGCGGCGACGAGCGGCGCACCCTGCATCTCTTCGACGTGCGCACGCCGGAGGAGTACGCGGCCGGCCATCTGCCGGGCTTCCGCCACGCGGCGGGCGGCCAGCTCGTCCAGGCGACGGACGAGTATGTCGCGGCGCGCGGCGCCCGCATCGTGCTGGCCGACGACCCGGCGGGCGGCGGCGGGCCGCGCGCCGACATGACCGCCTCCTGGCTGGCGCAGCTCGGCTGGGAGGTGCATGTGCTGGAGGGCGACGTGGCGTCTCTGGGCATCGAGAGCGGCCCCGACCGCCGCCGCCTGCCGCGGGTACCGGACGTCGGCGCGGAGACGGTGGCGCCGCGCGACCTGCTGGCCCTTCTGGAGAACGGCGAGGCGGCGGTGATCGACATCGCCCGCAGCCCGCGCTACCGCGCCGGCCACATTCCGGGAGCGTATTTTTCGACCCGCGCGCGTCTGGGCGGCACCATCGCCCGCCTGCCGAAGGGCGTGCGCCCGGTGCTGACCTGCTGGGACGGCACGTTGACCCGCTACGCCGCCGCCGATTTCCCGCCGGGAGCGGTCCCGCTGTTGCTGGAGGGCGGCACGCAGGGCTGGGTGGCGGCCGGGCTGCCGCTCAGCGCCGGGCTGGAGCGTCTGGGGCCGGAGCCGGACGACGTCTACAAGCGCCCCTACGAGGGCACCGACAACAGCGCCGCCGCCATGCAGGGCTACATCGACTGGGAGCTTGAGCTGGTGGACCAGCTGAAGCGCGACGGCGCCCACAATTTCCGCGTCATCTGACCGGCTTTTTCACGGGACACACCATGACCACGCCCTTTTCCATGCGCGTTTCCGTTCCGCGCCGGACGCTTCTCGGCGCCGCCCTTCTGCTCGCCGCCGGCTTCGCCGGCCTGTCGCCGGTCCCCGCGCAGGCCGAGGCGACAGAGGTCCGCTTCGCCCGCAACCTCGGCCTCGGCTACCTGCCGCTTTACGTCATGGAGGACAAGGGGCTGGTGGAGACGCACGCCCGCGCCGCCGGGCTGGGCGCGGTGACGGTCCGCTACACCCCGCTCGGCAACCCGACGACGATCACCGAGGCCACCCTGTCCGGCAACGCCGACTTCGGGGCGGCGGGCGTGCCGGCCTTCATCATCGCCTGGGACAAGACGAAGGGGAACGCCAACCTGCGCGGGCTGGCCGCGCTGAACGCCCAGCCGGCCTACCTCAACACCAACCGGCCCGAGGTGAAGGGCCTGACGGACTTCACGGACAAGGACCGCATTGTCGTGCCGTCGGTCCGCGCCTCCTATCAAGCCATCGTGCTCCAGATCGCCGCCGAGCAGGTCTTCGGTCCCGGCCAGCACGCGCGGCTGGACCCGCTGACCGTGTCGCTGGCCCATCCCGACGGCACCGCCGCCCTGCTGTCCGGCCGGACGGAGATCACCGCCCACTTCACCAGCCCGCCCTTCCAGGACCAGCAACTCCGCGACCCGAAGATCCACAAGGTGCTGAGCAGCTACGACGTGCTGGGCGGGCCGGCGTCCTTCAGCGCGCTGTGGACCTCCGCCGCCTTCCACGAGGCCAACCCGCGGCTGACCAAGGCGGTGCTGGCGGCGCTGGAGGACGCGGTGGCCCTCATCAAGGCCGACCCCAGGGAGGCCGCCCGCGCCTACATCCGCATCGAAAAGTCCAAGCTGGGCGAGGAGGAGGTGGCGGCGATGATCGCCCATCCGGAGGTGTCCTACGACCTCGCCCCGCGCGGCATCGGCATCTTCACCGACTTCATGGCGCGCATCGGCTCGATCCGCAACCGGCCCGCCGACTGGCGCGACCTGTTCTTCGCCGACATCCACGACCGCACCGGAAGCTGAGGGCGTTTTCATGACCCACCCCACCTTCACCACCCATCCGGTCTCCCCCACGCTGGGGGCCGAAATCCGCGGCATCGACCTGTCGCGGCCGCTGGATGGCGCCAGCGCCGCTGCGCTGGCCGCGGCGCTGGACCGCCATCTGGTGCTGGTGTTCCGCGACCAGACGCTGTCCGACGCTGACCTCGTCCGGGTGTCCGGCCATTTCGGCCCGCTCGACAAGGCGCCGATCACCGAGCATGGCCGGCTGCACGCACCGGGCTTCGAGGAGGTCTACGTCATCTCCAACGTCACCGAGCAGGGCCGCCCCATCGGCGCGCTGGGGGCGGGGGAGTCGGTCTGGCACGCCGACATGACCTATCTGAAGACCCCGCCCTACGCCAGCAGCCTCTACGCGCTGGAGGTGCCGGAGGAGGGTGGGGACACCGGATTCATCAGCATGTTCGCCGCCTACGACGCCCTGCCCGAGGAACTGAAGCGGCGGATCGACGGGCTGTCGATCAAGCACGACAGCACCACCAACAGCGGCGGCTATCTGCGGCAGGGCTTTGCGCCTCCGACCGACCTCGCCACATCGCCGGGAACCGTGCATCCGCTGGTCATCGTCCACCCGGTGAGCGGGCGCAAGGCGCTGCTTCTGGGGCGCCGCCCGCATGCCTGCATCCCCGGCCTGCCGCCGGCGGAGAGCGAAGCCCTGCTCGATGCGGTGTGGGAGGCGGCGGTGCGTCCGGAGCTGTCCTGGCACCACCAATGGCGGGTCGGCGACCTCGTGATGTGGGACAACCGCTGGACCATGCACCGCCGCGATCCCTTTCCCGAGGACCAGCGCCGCCGCATGCACCGCACCCAGATCGCCGTTCCTGCCGGATTGCGGCGCCCTGAGGCGGTATGAGCGTCCTCATGTTTCCGCCTCCGCCGATGCGGGAGAGCCAGCGGTTCACCGAAATGATGACCCGCCGCTCCGTCGACCGCGGCTGAGCTGTCACTTTGACACGGCGAAAGCGCGGCGGGTGTGGCGTTTCATGACGGCGCCGGGTTGACGGTGCCGCCTCAGCTGCTTCCGCGATGGGTCAGTGTCAGATCGATGGCACGGATCGGCTCCGCTGGCATGTCTCCGCGCATCCGCTGCAGGATCATCGATCCGGCTTGGCGGCCAAGGTCGCGGCTGTCGATCCCGATGGTGGTCAGTCCGGGCGGCAGCTCTTCGGCAACGTCACTGTGACCGAAGCCGAGGATGGCGATGTCTTCGGGGAGGCGCAGACCCAACCGGCGCGCCTCCAGCAGCGCGCCGGTCGCCAGCAGGTCGTTGGCGCAGAACACCGCCTCGATCGCGGCGTTGCCGGACAGCAGCTCGGCGAGCGCGCGACGGCCGTCGACCATGCTGGTGACCCTGTCGACCGAAAGCTCGGCGACGATGTCGAGCCCGGCGGCGCGGGCCCCCTCGCGGAAACCGTTGAGGCGAAGGGCGCCGCGGCCGCTGCGGCGGCCGATGAAGGCGACGCGGCGATAGCCCCGCCCGGCGAAATGCTCCGCCGCGAAGCGGCCGCTGTCGATGTTCGAGAAGCCGACCAGCATGTCGATCGGGTCGCGGGGATAGGCCCAGGTCTCCATGATCGGAATCCCGAGCGCCCGCAGGGCCCGCCGGTTCTCCTCGATCTCGATGACGCCGGTGAACATGACCGCCGCCGGGCGCATCTCGCGCAGCGACTGGATCATCGTCGTTTCCTTGGCGTAGGAGTAGGAGGTCTGCCCGATCATCAGCTGGTAGCCCTGCGGCTCCAGCACCTCGCCGCAGCCCTGCACGGCAAGGCAGAACTGCTGGCTTTGCAGGTTGGAAACGAAGGCGGCGACGATGTTCGAGTGGCCCGACCTCAGCGCGCGGGCGTGCGGGTTGGTGGCGTAGCCGGTGCGCTCGACGATCTCCAGGATCTTGCGGCGCTTGGCCTCGGCCACCTTCTCCGGCTGGCGCAGGGCGCGCGAGACGGTGATCGGCGAGACCCCGGCAAGCCGGGCGATCTCGACGATGCGCGGCGGAGCGGCCCCGTCGCGGACCGCCCCATCCTCCGCTCTTCCATTGCTGGAAGGCAGCGGCTCCGCTGCCCGGAGACGGAGGACGTCGTCGATGGTCGGCGGACGCTTCGCCGCACCGGTGTCACTCATGCCGCCCGTCTCCCCGTCTGATGATCCGCGGTCAGGCCGCACGCCCCAGGATGCCCGCCTCCTCGACCGGACGAGCCACCTGGATCAGGCAATCGCCGGCCTCGCTGTCGCTGTGCAGGCGGCGCGAGATGACGATCCCGGCCTCCTGGAAGCGCAGTTCCTCCTCCGGCTGGTCGAGCCGCGTCAGGTCGTGGAACCAGCCGGCGAGGTCGCCGGCGGAAACCCGCGCCCCGACATCGACCGCCGGTTCGAACCAGCCGCGCCGCAGCGCGTAGATCGCCTGCCGGTGGCTGTCAAGCTGAAGAAGCTGCATCGGCGTCGCAATGGGCGCCACAGCGGGCGCCGCAGCGGGCGTCGGACCCGAGAGCACCGGCGCATCGGTCAGCCCGACGGCGATCAGCAGATTGTCGATCGCGCGGGCGGTGTAGGCGATGGTTTCCGGAGTCACCGTGCCGCCGCCGCCGAACTCGCCGCTGATGCCGATGACGCCGGCCCGCGCGGCGGCGGCCATCGAGGTCGGAGCGGCGGCGCCGTTCTCCGCCACGAAGCCGTAGGGCATGTCCAAAGCCCGCATCAACTCCAGGGCGCGGGCGAGACGGTCGGGCGTGCCCTGCCGTTCGATCAGCGCACAGGGCAGGTGAGCCATCGAGGTGCCGCCGGAATGGATGTCGAACACCACGTCATGGCGCGGGAACAGCTCGTGTTCGAGGAAATGCGCCAGCCGGAAGGTCGGGGTGCCGGCGGGGTCGCCGGGGAAGGCACGGTTGAGGTTGCCATCGTCCAGCGGCGACCGGCGCCGCGCCGCCATCACCGCCGGCGCGTTGGTGGCCGGCAGGATCGTCACCTCGCCGCGGATGCGCGCGGGATCGAGGCGGCGGAACAGCCGGCCCAGCAGCAGTTCGCCTTCGTACTCGTCGCCGTGGTTGCCCGCCATCAGCAGCACGCGCGGACCCGTCCCGTTGCGCACGCGGCAGACCGGGACCTTCACCTGATAATAGGGGGACCGGTCCACCGAGAACGGGATGCTGAGGAAATCCAGTGACTTGCCATCGGCGGCGAAGTCGAGCGCGTGGTAGAGGCCAGTGTGCATTCCAAAAACCTTCTGGCGGAGGGGCGCCTTGGCAGCCTGTGCCGTGGCAGGGTTTGGCAGGGCAGCGGTCGCCCGACGCCTCCTCCGGTTCGCCGAAGAAGCCCGCTTACAGGGCGGCGAGCGCCGTCATTTCGACACGCAGGTCGGGGTCGGCCAGCCGCGCCTCGGTGCAGGCGCGGGCCGGCGGGTTGGCCGGATCGATCCAGGCGTCGTAGACCTCGTTCATGGCGTCGAAGTCGGTGATGTGCGGCAGGAAGACGTTGACCGCGACCAGCTTGGACTTGTCGGTGCCGGCCTCCTCCAGCAGGGCGTCGATCTTGGCCAGTACATCCAGGGTCTGCTCCTTGATCGAGCCGGTGCGGTTGTTGGCGACCTGACCCGCGATGTGGACCATGCCCTGGCAGACGACGGCCTGGCTCATGCGCGAACCGACCTGGAACCTCGTGATCATCGAATAAAACCTCTCTTGGATGCCGAACGGCGGATTACATCTGCGGAAGGGTCTGCTTTTCCTTGAACCACTTCATCTGCAAGGCGCCCAGCTTGCCGTTCAGGCGGTTGTAGAACAGGAAGGTGTTGATCCAGTTGACCATGTCCTGCTCGCCGTGGCGGACGGCCACATGGGCCGGCGACTGGCGGATCAGGAACTTCTGCTCGACCTCCTTGCCGGGATTGTCCTCCGACACCTTCAGCGCGATGGCGCTGTTCTCGGCGAAGGTCTCGACCTGCCCGGCCAGATAGGCGGCGATGGCGCCGGGGGTGTCCTCGAAGCGCACCAGCTTGGCGCCGGGGGCGTTGTCGGTCAGCCAGATGTCGAGCGTCGAGCCCTTGGCGACGCCGATGCTGCGGCCCTTCAGACCCTCCGGATCGGTGGCGGCGGCCATCGACTTCGGCCCATAGACGCCGAGATTGACCGCGGCGTAGGGCTGGGTGAAGGTCACCTGCTGGGCGCGCTCCGGCGTGGCGCCGGCGGCGGCGATCAGCACGTCGACCTTGTTGGCGAGCAGGCTTGGAATGCGGTTGGCGCCGGTCACCTGGACCAGATCCAGCTTCACGCCCATGTCGGCGGCCATCAGCTTCGCCAACTCGATGTCGAGGCCGGCGGCCTCGCCCTTGGCGTCCTTGAAGCCCCAGGGGGCCGCGTCCGTCAACACGCCGACGCGCAGCTTGCCGGCCGACAGGACGTTCTGCAGGACATCAGCCTTCGCGGCGGAGGGCGAGGCGGCGGTCAGGGCGACGGTGGCGCAGACCGCCACGGCGGCGGCGAGGGTCCGGAAGAGTCTCATGACATTGCTCCTCTGTTCAGGTCGTTGTCCGGTTCTCGGGAGGAACCGGTGGTTGGTTCGGCGCGCCTCAGCGGACGGAGGCGATGAAGCTCTGCAGTTCGGGGGTGCGGGGGTTGGCGAAGAGGTCCGCCGGCGGCCCCTCTTCCCAGACGCGGCCCTGGTGCATGAAGACGATCTTGGAGGCGACGTTGCGGGCGAAACCCATCTCGTGGGTGACCAGGACCATGGTCATGCCCTGGCGCGCCATGTCCTCCATCACCTTCAGCACCTCGCCGACCAGCTCGGGGTCGAGGGCCGAGGTCACCTCATCGAACAGCATCAGGTGCGGGCGCATGGCGAGGCAGCGGGCGATGGCGACGCGCTGCTGCTGGCCGCCGGAAAGCTGGGCCGGATAGGCGTCGATCTTGTCGGCCAGCCCGACGCGCTCCAGCACGTCCAGCGCCAGCGCCCGGCCTTCCGCCTTGGCGATCCGCTTGTTGAGGACCGGCGCCAGCGTGATGTTGCGCTCCACCGTCATGTGCGGGAACAGGTTGAAGGCCTGGAAGACGATGCCGACGCGCTGGCGGAAGTCGCGCAGATTCGGCATGTCGGTGCGCACCGTCTGGCCCTCCACCGTGATCTCGCCGCCGTCGATGCGCTCCAGCGCGTTGATGCAGCGCAGCAGCGTCGATTTGCCGGAGCCCGACTTGCCGATGATGGTGACGATCTCGCCTTCCTTGATGTCGAGCGACACCCCCTTGAGCACCTGGGTGGAACCGTAACTCTTGGTAACGTTTCGGATGTCAACGAGCGCCATTGAGACGGACCTCCAGGGAACGGGCCCACAGGGTGAGCGGCAGGCAGGCGGCGAAGTAGATCGCCGCGACGATCGAGTAGACCAGCAGGGGCTGGAAGGTGGCGGCGCTGACCAGCTGGCCGGCGCGGGCGAGTTCGACGAAGCCGACGATGGAGGCCAGCGAGGTCCCCTTGATCAGCTGGACCAGGAAGCCGACGGTCGGCGGCAGCGCCATGCGAAAGGCCTGCGGCGCGATGACGTAGCGGAACTGATGCCAGGTCGACAGGCCGAGGCAGGCGGCGGCCTCCCACTGCTCGTGCTTCACCGCCTCGATGCCGCCGCGCCAGATCTCGCCGAGGAAGGAGGCGGTGTAGACGGTCATGGCGATGCCGACGGCGACCAGCGGCGGCATCTCGATGCCGAGGAAGACCGGCATGCCGAAATAGAAGAACATCAGCAGGCCGAGCAAGGGCACGCCCTGGACGAGCTGGAGGAAGGCGGTGGCGGTCCAGCGCAGCGCCCGGCTGGCGCTGGTCCGCATCAGGGCGAGCGCCAAGGCCAGCGGAGCGCCGAAGCCGAGCGCGATGACGACGAGGACGGCCGTCCATTGCAGCGCGCTGAGCAGCGACAGGAAGTCGGGGAGGGAGAAGGAACGCATGGCCGGTGTCTCCGTCAGCGCCGCACCGGCCAGCGGAAGGCGAGGCGCCCCACCGCGGCGAACAGCAGTTTGAAGGTCATCACCAGGGCGAAGTAGATGCCGCAGATCACGGCATAGACCTCGAAGCTGCGGTAGGTGCGCGTCTCGATGAAGCCGCCGGTGTGGAACAGCTCCTCCGCCGAGATCTGCGAGGCCAGCGAGGTGCCGAGCAGAAGCAGGACGAACTGGCTGGTGAAGGCGGGATAGACGCTGCGCAGGGCCGGCGGCAGCACGACGTGGCGGAACACCTGCCAGCGGGTGAGTCCCAGGCACTGGCCGGCCTCGACCTGGCTGCCGGGAATGGCGTCGAGCCCGGCGCGGACGATCTCGGTGCAGTAGGCGCCGAAATAGAGGCCGAGCGCGATCGCCGCCGCCTCGAAGGCCCCCATCCGCAGGCCGAAGCCCGGCAGCACGAAGAAGACCACGAAGAGCTGGATCAGCGACGGCGTGTTGCGGATCAGCTCGACATAGCCGCGGATCGCCCAACGCACCGGGCGCGGCCCGCTGCGCACCGCCGCTGCGGCGGCGACGCCGATGGCGGTGCCGATCACCGCCGCGACCAGGGTCAGCAGCAGCGTGTGCAGCGTACCGTCGATCAGCTGGTCCTGGTAACGCCAGAGCTGCTGGAAATTCAATGTCTGCATGGGGAAACTGGCCGCCTCTGGTCAGCCGAAGAAGGTGCGGTAGGCGCTGCGGACCCGCCCGTCGGCGCCAAGGCCGAACAGCACCCGCCAACGGTCGATGCAGGTGCAGGGATGCGAGATGCCGAACTCGACGATGTCGCCAACCGCGAGATCATGGCCGACCGGCACGGCGACGAAGGCGTGCTGGTCGTTCAGCCGGGTCACCCGCAGCCCGTCGGCGGACCGCGCCACGCCGTCGCGATGGATCCGCAGGGGGCGGGGGAGGTCCTGGTCGAAGGAGGAATCGCGCATCCCGAAGCCGCAGATGGCCAAGCCCGGCTCCGGCCGGGTCAGCACTTCCGCCCACAGGCGAAGAGCCGGGCGGAAGTCGGCGGCCGTGGCGCCGCCGCAGGCGAAACCCCGCCGGGTGTCGAGCGCGCCGAGCGCGCGTTCGTAGGTGCCGTGGTCGTGGAAGAAGATGGCTCCGCTGCGCAGCACCAGCGTGGCGTTGCCGTCGGCTTTCGCGACCGTCGCCAGGCCGGCGACCACCATGTCGAAGAAGGCCGAGCCGCCGGCGGTGAGCAGCAGCGGCCGTTCCGGCGCCAGCGCGCGCACCAGGGCGAAGGCCTCCGCCGTCCGGTCCATCAGGGCGGCGATGTTGGCGGCGGTCTCGGCCGGGTCGGACGTTGCGACCGCCCCTTCATAGGTGGCGACGCCGTCGAGCACCAGCAGGCCCGGATGATTGAGAACCGTGGCGAGGATCGCGTCCACCGCCGCGCGGTCGCGGGCGCCGCCACGACCGGCCCCGACCTCGATCAGGACAGCCAGCGGACGGCCGGCAGCCTGGGCGGCGGCGGCGAGCGTCTCGACGGCGGCCGGAGAGTCGGCGAAGGCGCGCAGGTCGGCGTCGGGGTGGGCGGCAAGCAACGCACCGAGCCGCCGGCCGCTGGCGAGGCCGCCGATCTCGTTGCCGAGGATCAGCCGGGTCACGCCCGCGCGCAGCAGGACGGCGGCCTGCTGCAGGTTGGCGACGGTGGCGCCCCAGGCCCCGGCCTCCACCAATCCGGACGCGATCTGCGGGGCCATCGGCGTCTTGGCGTGCGGGGCGAGCGCCACACCGTGATGGCGTGCATAGGCAAAGATCAGGTCGCGGTTGGCGGCAAAGGCGTCCTCGTCGAGCGTCAGCACCGGCAGCGCCATGTCGCCGGCGGCCGGCCGCCAGCCCTGGGCACCGACGTCGCGCAGCCGCAACGGCGCCGTCCCCGGCGGCACCCCACGGATGCTGTCGTCTAAACTGCTGTCGAGCAGGGCATCGAGAAACAGGCTCATGGGCGGCAATCCTGATCAGCCAGATGAGGACGAGGCATCGGAACGTTCGATGACAACGTTACCATACAGCGGTTTTGTCACAATGACAACGTTATCATCACGCTTTGAGAGAGATCATTTCCCCGTGCCCCGTTGGATCAGCAACGGCGTGCCGGCAAGGCCACCGGTAACGACAAACGTGGCAGTTTTCCATAAGCCATCTTATGGCGCTTTCTGGCCAAGGGCGGCGGTTTCTATCCTGAAGTGAAACTCTTGTGTCAGTACAGAGGCTTACCGGCTTCAGGGGGTCGGGATGGGCACGCGGCATTTCCGCACCGATCCGAAGGAACGGCGTCGCGTTCCGATGACGCGCGACGCCGCGGTGCCTGCCGGCCAGTTCGCTCGCCCGCCAGACGCGCGCTGCCCGCTCACAAGAACGGGAGGGCAGCGAGGCACAGCGGCACCGCCGTCTTTCTTTCGCTGAGGCATGCCGCGGCGACGCCGATCGCCGCGGCTCCCCGCACCGGCTCAGGCCTTGGCGGCCACCGGAAGACGGAAGGGGGCACCCAGCCGGTTGAAGGCGTTCATCGCAGCGATGGCGATGGTGAGATCGACCAGATCCTTCGGCTCGAACGCCGACGATGCCGCCGCGTAGGCGGCGTCGGACGCGTGGGTTTCGCTGACGCGGGTCACCTCCTCGGCCCAGGCCAGGGCCGCGCGCTCCATGTCGGAGAACAGGTGCGGGACCTCCTCCCACACCGGCACCAGCGTGACCTTGTCGACCGACATGGTCTTCCGGAGGTCGCGGCTGTGCAGATCGATGCAGTGAGCGCAGCCGTTGATCTGCGAGACCCTGAGGAACACGAGGTGGATGAGTTCCTCGGGCAGGTTGGTGCGCTTCGTGACGTAATGATGAACGCCGAACAGAGCCTTCGCACCATCGGGTGCGACCTCATGCCAAGTCAAACGTGCCATGTTCTTTGCCTTTCCTGACAAAAACGGATTGCGGGTCCCCCTTCCCCGGTCCTGACCGCCGCCGGGTGCCGTCGACGTCCTTCAGCGCGCGGTTTGCCGGGAGAGCCAGTCCTCGAACCGGATGGCGCCGAGGCGGGGGTTCCGGCCGGGGGTCAGCGATTGATCGTTGAGAACGTCGCCGAAGTAGCGTGCGTGGATGTCCGGCACGACCTTGCGCGTGTCCTTCGTCGCCTGCAGGAGGCGCCGGACCAGCTCGTCGAGCGGGATCGCTTCCGGACCGGCGACTTCGAGCGTGCCGTTGACCGGCGGCGCGAGGGCGAGCTCGGCGAGAGCCGCCACCACGTCGTCGGAGGCGATCGGCTGGATCAGCGCCGGCGACAGGCGGGTTTCCCCGCCGACCGTGGCCGCCTGCGCGATCCCGCCGACGAATTCAAAGAACTGCGTGGCGCGCAGGATGGTGTGGGGAATGCCGGACGCCTTGATGAGATTTTCCTGGGCGACCTTCGCCCGGAAGTAACCGTTGCCGGGAAGCCGTTCGCTGCCGACGATCGAGAGGGCGACGTGGTGGCGGACGCCGGCGGCCGCTTCGGCGGCCAGCAGGTTGCGGCCCGAGGTTTCGAAGAAATCGAGGACGGCCTTGTCCTCCCAAACCGGCGCGTTCGCCACATCGACGACGACAGCGGCTCCGTCCATCGCCTGGGCTAAGCCCTCGCGGGTGATGGTGTTCACGCCCGTCTTTGGCGAGGCTGCGAGCGCATCGTGCCCGCGCTCGCGGAGGGTCTGCACCAGCTTCGATCCGATGAGGCCGGTGCCTCCGATGACGACGATCTTCATGGGGGTTCTCCGCTTCTCGACGGAAACCAGCGCCGTCGATGGACGGGAGAGTGCCCGCACGCGCTGGGGAAGTCCTTGCGGCGGGCTTGAATTGACCTCCAAGGGCGCTTGGATTTCCGTCCAAGAACGCCATACGGTGCAGCCGCCTGCGCGCCGCCGTGCTATCAAGGGCGGCATCGTCCGCCTGTCGCCCCGGACAGGGATGCGACGGGCGTTCGGTTCAGGGAGGTGAGGGGCTTGCCGTTCCGTTTCGGAGAGTGTGTGCTCGATCAGGAGCGCCGGGAACTGACCCTGCGCGGACAGGTCGTGGGCGTCGGCCCGCAGGTCTTCGACCTGTTGCTGCATCTCGTCCGCAACCGCGACCGCGTCGTCAGCAAGGACGACCTTCTGGAGGCGGTGTGGAACGGACGGATCGTCTCGGAATCGACCATCACCAGCCACATCAACGCGGTCCGCAAGGCCATCGGCGACAGCGGCGGGGAGCAGCGCCTGGTCCGCACGGTCCCCCGCAAGGGGTTCCGCTTCGTCGGCGCCATCGAAGGCGGCGCGATCGAAGGTGGGACAATTGAAGTTAGTGCAATCGACGTCGGGGCGGCCGAGGTCGGCACGATCGGGGAGACGCCGTCCGGGCCGGTCCTGCCAGGCAAGCCCTCGATCACCGTGCTGCCGTTCCAGAACCTGAGCGGCGACCCGGAGCAGGACTATTTCGCCGACGGCGTGGTGGAGGACATCATCGCCGCCCTGTCGCGCCTCCGCTGGCTGTTCGTCATCGCGCGCAACTCGAGCTTCGCCTACAAGGGCCGGGCGGTGGATGTGACGGACATCGGCCGTGAGCTGGGCGTCCGTTACGTGCTCGAAGGCAGCGTCCGCAAGGCTGGGAACCGCGTGCGCATCACCGGGCAGCTCATCGACGCGACGAGCGGGACGCATCTCTGGGCCGAGCGCTTCGAAGGCATGCTCGACGATCTTTTCGAGTTGCAGGACCGGATCGCCGAAAGCGTCGTCGGCGCGATCGCGCCGCAGCTCGAGCGGGCGGAGATCGAGCGCGCCAAGCGCAAGCCGACGGAAAGTCTGGACGCCTACGATTACTATCTCCGCGGCATGGCGAAGCTGCACAGCGGAACCCGCGAGGCGATCGACGCGGCGCTGCCCCTGTTCCAAAGGGCGACGGACCTCGACCCGGAGTTCGCGTCGGCCTATGGCGGGGCGGCCTGGTGCCATCTCTGGCGCAAGGTGAACGGCTGGATGACCGACCGCCCCCGGGAGATCGCCGAGGGGGTGCGGCTGGCGCGGCTGGCGGTGGAGTTCGGCCGCGACGACGCCGTGGCGCTGACCAGAGCCGGCCACGCGCTCGGTCACTTCGTCGGCGATCTTGATGGCGGCATCGCGCTCATCGACCGGGCCGTGCTGCTCAACCCCAATTTCGCCCCCGCCTGGTTCCTCGGCGGCTACCTGCGCGCCTTCCGCGGTGAAACGGAAAGCGCGAGCGCTCATTTCGCCCATGCCGCCCGCCTGAGCCCGCTGGACCCGGAGATGTACCGGATGCAGGCGGGGACGGCGCTCGCGCATTTCTTCGCCGGACGCCACGACTGCGCCGCAACCTGGGCGGACAAGGCGTTGGGGAACCTGCCCGGGCTCCTGGTCGCCATCGCCCTGACGGCGGCGAGCCACGCGCTCGCCAGGCGGACGGAGGAGGCGCGGCAGGCGATGCAGCGGTTGCGCGCGCTCGACCCGTCCTTGCGCGTCTCCACTCTCCGGGAGTGGCTGCCGATCCACCGTCCCGAAGATCTTACGCGGTTTGCGGAGGGTCTGAGACTGGCTGGGTTGCCCGAGTGAAGTCTGGCCGTGTCGGACGCCTCGACGGATGCCGGTTCGCGATCAGGCGGCGGTCGTCGTGCGGAAGCGCTTCCGGTAGTCACCCGGATTGATGCCGAGATTGCGGACAAACGCGCGCCTCATGGAGCTGGCGTCACCAAATCCACAGAGATGCGCCACCCGCTGGAGCGGCGTGGATGAGTCGACCAGCATCCGGCGCGCCGCGTCAAGCCGCGCCGCTTCCACGAAATCGGCCGGAGGACGGCCGACGTCGCGCTTGAACACCCGCGCGAAATTCCGCGAACTCATGCCGGCCTGGGAGGCCAAGGACTCCACGGAGAGATCGGCGGAAAGGTTGTCCAGCACATACTCCTGAATCCTCTGGATTCCGGTCCGGCTCGACGCCTGGGCCGCGAGATGGGCGCTGAATTGCGACTGCCCGCCCGGCCGCTTCAGAAACATCACCATGTAGCGCGCGACCAGCAGCGCCAGCTCCCGCCCGTGATCCTCCTCCAGCAGGGAGAGCGCCAGGTCGATGCCGGAGGTGACGCCGGCGGCGGTGGAGATGTTGCCGTCGCGAATGAAGATCTGGTCCGCATCGACCGTCAGCGTCGGGAACTCGGCGCGAAGCTTGTCGGCGCATTCCCAATGGGTGGTGACGCGGCGGCCATCGAGCAGCCCGGTGGCCGCCAGCAGGAACACGCCCGTGCAGATCGACCCGTAGCGGCGGGCTTCGGGCGCGCGGCGCCTGAGCCAGTCGATCACCGCCGGATCGATGGCGCTGAACGACGGGTCCCCGGCGATCAACAGCGTGTCGATCGGTTGATCGGGGTCGTGGATGGTCCGGTCGGCAAGGAACCGCAGGCTGCCGGTCCCGCAAACCGGCCCCTCCGCGGTGCCCATCACCTGCACCTCGTAGGCCTTTGGATCGCCGAGACGGCGCGCCGCTTCCCAGAACACCTCCGCCGGACCCACCACATCCAACGCCTGAACCCCGGGAGGGGCGAGAAGCACAATCCGCATGAAAGACGCTCTTCCTGCAATCGGGCGGCCATAGGGCATCGCCGCCCGATTGTATTTGGCATGCCAGCCGTCAGGCAAGAGCCCGGCTGCGGAGCGTGGTGACGCGAAGCAGCGGGTTGCCGGCGTCCAGCCGGCCCAGCGCCCGCAGAAGCCCGCAGCTGATCGCCGGTTCGCACAGCACGACCGGCAGATAGGCGGCGGCGAAGACCGCCCAGTCCGCGAACGGCGTCGCCCGCTCGCCCAGCATCAGCCAGAAGCCGACCATGGCAACCACGCCGCTGTAATAGACGGCGTCGAAGCGCAGCACCGACGACCAGCGGATCGCGGCCAGTCCACCGGATTCCAGCAGGCGCTTTCCACCCATGGCGTGTACGGCAACCAGCGGCACCATCAGCGACAGCGAATTCACGGCGAGATGCGCGAGATCCTGCGGCTCGAACAGAAGGGCCTGAAGCGTCAGGCCAATGCCGAACCCGAACAGGGTCGCGGGAAATCCGAAGATGAAATAGATGGCCGAGGCGCCGATGAAATGCAGTTCCGACGGGCCGACCGGCTGGTGCCAGAATTCCATGAAGACCGAGAAGAAGACAGCCGCCAGGAGCGCCTTGCCCCATTCGAGGGGCCGGCGCAGGAAGGCCGGAGTGTGCGAGGCGAGAAGGCTGAGCGCGGCCGCGTTGGCGCCGACGATTTTCGCGGCGGACAGCATGCCGGGTTCGATGTGCATGGACGTCTCCCGATGTTCGGATGGTGGTATCAGGCCGACCGCGTGTCGGCAGTGGCGGTGGCGGTGGCGGTGGCGGTGGCGGTGGCGAGGCGGGCCGACAACTCGTCGGGCGTTGCGAGCCCGGATTGCAGGATTGTCGCCTCCAGGGCGCTCAACCACTGTTCATAGTAGTTCCAGGAGGGACCGTCGGGGGCCTGGGTCCGCTCCCAGTCGCCGATGGCGGCGATCAGGTTGCGGCGGAAATCCTCCCATTCAAAATGGCCCTCCCGGGCCAGGGCGAGCGCCACCCCGAAGGCCGACCGCTCCCACTCCTCCGCGAAGCAGAGGGTGCCGTTGGCGCGGGGCGGGGAATCCTCGGCCCCGGCCATGCTGGTCAGGGCGAAATGTTCGAAGCGGGTCAGCATGCCCGTTCCTCCTGACGGTTCTGGGGGGCTGGTTCGGGGATCAGGCGGACGCCGCCACCGCCACGCCCATCATGGCTTCCGGCGTGACCAGGGCGGCGAGCTGGTCCTCGCTCATGCCCTCGGTCCCGGCGGGGCGCTCGGGAATGACGAACCAGCGGATCTGCGCGCTGCTGTCCCAGACCTTGACCTCCGTGCTCTCGGGCACGGTCAGCCCGAACTCCTTCAGCACGGCGCGCGGCTCGCGGGCGGCGCGGCTGCGGAACGTCGGGTCCTTGTACCAATAGGGGGGCAGCCCCAGCACCGGCCAGGGATAGCAGGAGCAAAGCGTGCAGATGACCAGATTGTGAACGCCCTCGCCGTTCGCCACGGCGCGCATGTGCTCGCCCTCGGCACCGGCCATGCCCTCCGGCAGATCCGTCATCTCGGCGATGGCGGCCGGCGCATCCGCGACCAGCCGTTGCTTGAAGGCCGGATCGACCCAGGCGCGGGCGACGATCCTGGCGCCGTTGAACGGACCCATCTTCGTTTCGAACACGTTCAGCACCGTGTCCACGGTCTTGCTGGTGATGACGCCCTTTTCGATGAGCAGCGCTTCGAGGGCACGGACGCGCGCGGCGCTCCGGGCCTCGCGGTCGTCGGGATGGTGGAAACGATCGGTCATTCGCGATGGCTCCGGTTCAGGCGGTGGGCTTGGTGACGTAGGCGGCGTAGAGGTCGGCGTAGAGCGTGACGTTCGGCTCCGTGTTGCCGGGCCACAGGTCCTTGGCCTCGAAGCGCACGCAATAGACGGGCATCGGCGCGCCGACGCCGTCCGTCCCGGTGTCGGTCAGATAGCCGTAGGCGCCCGGATAGACCGTCTCGACCACGCCGCTGTGGTTGCGCAGGAACCCGGGCAGGCGGGTGTGCTCGAGCGTCGGCACGTTCCTGACCGTCACCGTGTCGCCTTCCCGGAAGTCGGGCAGGGCCGCGACGTCGCGCTTCGGGGAGTCCCCTTCCGCCAGATAGCGCTCGACACGCTGGTCGATCTCCGGCGCGCCGCCTTGCGGCAGAGGCTTGTCCGGATCGGCCAGATACTCCGCCGTGCGGGCCTCCAGCTCCTCCTCCGTGATGTAGCCGTTCTCGATGAAGTAGCCGCTGATGCCGCCCAGCCACTTCTCGTAGTAGCGGTATTTGAAATAGTCGAAGGGGTTGAGCCCTTCGGCTCCGGTGCGCAGATGGGCCCAGGTCCAGACGGTGTGGAAGGCGCTCGGCGTGGGGGGAAGCGGCAGTTGCGGGCTGAGCGCCATCATCGCCGTGTGAATGCCGAAGATGCGCTTCTCCCACTCCTCCACGAAGACACGCGTTTCGACGGTGATGGGGCCGAGACCCTCCAGGCCCCCGAGGTAATGTTGCAGCTTCATTGGGTGCTTCCTGAAATCGGGAACGGAAACAGAAGCGTCAGAGGGCGGCGGCGTCCGCCGCGACGGCGCAGCCGCGAAGCCCCTCCAGCAGCCTTTCGGCATCCAGGTTGCGGCCGATGAAGACGAGCTGATTCAACCGTTCCTCGCCGGGTTTCCAAGGCCGGCCCGGCCGCCCGTCCAGTGTCATGTGGACGCCGTGAAAGACGAAGCGGCGTCCCTGGCCGTCGAGGTCCAGCACGCCCTTGGCGCGCAGCAGGTCGCGCCCCTTGTCCTGGACAAGCTGGTTGAGCCAGCGGTCGACGGCAGCCGGGTCGAGCCGTCCGGGCTCGCGAAAGGCCACGCAGCCGATGCCGGCGTCGTGTTCGTGCTCATGCTCATCGAGGATGTCGGGGTCGAGGCGCAGGATGTTCTGCAGGTCGAAGGCGCCGATGCCGAGGATCTCCGAGAGCGGCAGGGCGCATTCCTCGGTGCGGTGGATGCGGGCCAGCGGGTTGAGCCGGCGGATCTCGCGTTCCACGGTGTCGAGCACCGCGGCGGGCTCCAGGTCGATCTTGTTCAGCAGGATCACGTCGGCGAAGGCAACCTGTTCGCGCGCTTCGTCATGGCCAAGTTGCAAGGGCAGGTGGCGGGCGTCGGCCACGGTGATGATGGCGTCCAGCGCGAAGCGGCCACGCAGCCCTTCGTCCAGCACGAAGGATTGAATGACGGGGGCTGGGTCGGCGAGGCCGCTCGTCTCGATCACCACCCGGTCGAATCCGCGCTCGCCCTCGGCCAGCCTTACCAACGCCTCGATCAGATCACCGCGGACGATGCAGCAGACACAGCCGTTGTTGAGTTCGACGATCGTCTCGTCCGTCGCCGTCACGAGCAGCCCGTCGATGCCAAGCTCTCCATATTCGTTCACGATGACGGCGGTCCGCTCGCCGCCACGCTCCGCCAGGATGCGGTTGAGCAGGGTCGTCTTGCCGGCCCCGAGAAATCCGGTCAGCACGGTCACCGGAATCGGTCGCATGGCGATGCTCCGTTGCTTCAGGTTGCAAACGGCAGCCTTCGCCTGCGCAGATGGCCGAGGAGATCCGGACGTTCCGCTTCGGCGCTGCCGTGGTATACATTGCACCGCATACCGTTCGTTGACTCAACAAGCGGTGCAGGGCAATTCCGGACAAAGCGCCTATCAGAATCGGCCAAGCGCTCCATGGCGGGCGGTGTGAAGATGCAGGCTGTGACGCGGAGTTCGGCGATTTTGCCGGAGCAGCGCCCACACCCGGGAACTGACCGCGCGGATGCGGGTGGCCGCAATTTCCCTCGGCCATGCGGGGTGCGGGCCGCCCCATCGATCCCGAAGCCGGCCGTCGATGCCCGCGGGGGGCTGTACTTATCGGCCCGCCAGTTCCTCCACAAGCAAAGCCTCCAGCGTCGCGGGATCGATCGGCTTGTGCAGCATGCGGATGCCGGTCCGCCCGGCGTCGGCCAGCCGTTCGGCCGAGGTGTCGCCGGTCACCAGGACCGTGACCGGCGTGCCGTGCCGGCGGGCTTCGGTGATGATGGTGGCGCCGGTTTCCCCCCGCCCAGGGAGTGGTCGGCGATGACGATGTCCGGCGGGGTCTCAAGCCGGTCCAATATGGCTTTGGCCTGCGCCGGCGTGCGGGCGACGTGCACGGACACCCCCCAGCTCCGCAAGGTGACCTCCAGCGCCTTGAGCACCATCGGTTCGTCGTCCACCACCAGGGCCGTCCGGTCCCGCAGCGCCCTGCCGGGCGAGTCCCCTCCGTCGGTCGGTGTCTGAACCGCCTCCACCGCCAGAGGAAGCGTCAGGCTGAAGGTCGACCCCTTTCCGGGTTCGGAGTGGACGGTCACCCGCGTCTCCAGCAGATCGGCCACCCGCCGCACGGTGGCAAGGCCGATGCCGAAGCCGCGCGCATGCTCGCGGGCGGCGTTGCCGATCTGATAATAGGGCTCGAAGATGCGCTCCACCTCCTCCGGGACGATGCCACGACCGGTGTCGGTCACGTCGATCGCCAATCGATCGCCTTCGACCCGTGTCTCCACCGTGACGCCGCCCTGTTCGGTGTATTTGACGGCGTTGGAGATGAGATTGCGCAGCACCAATTCCACCAGCAACGGGTCGGACCGGACCGATCGCCCGGCCGGCGGCATGTGCAGCCGCAGCTTCGCCTCGCGCGCCGGTCCCTGGAACTCGCCGTAGAGACGTTTCAGCAACTCGTCGAGGTCGAAGGCCCGCGCGCCTGCACCGTGAGCAGGCCGGCATCGAGCCGCGCCACTTCCAGAAGCCCGTTCAGCATGCCCGTCAGGCTGGTCATGCTGTCCGACAACGGCTTCAGCAGCTCGCGCGCCTTCTGGTCCAGCGGCTGCCGCCGCAGAAGCTCAAGGAACAGGTTGGCGGCCTGCACCGGCTGGCGCAGATCATGGCTGACCGAGGCGAGGAAGTTCGATTTCTCCCGGCTTGCCGCCTCGGCCGTGTCGCGTGCCGACTGCAGCAGGGCTTCGGCGTGCTTGTGGTCGTGGATGTCGGTCGAGGTGCCGAACCATCGGACGATGACGCCGCTGTGCGGATTGCGGTAAGGCAAACCCCGGACCAGGAACCAACGGTAGTCTCCGGTTCTTGAACGGAGACGATGCTCGACGAGAAAGAGGCTGCCCGTCCGCTGCGCCTCCTGGAAGCGCTCGGCCGTCATCGCTGCATCGTCCGGATGGATGAACTCGGCGATGACGTCCGACACCGTGGCCGGCCCCGTCCGGGAGTCGTACGCCACGCCGGTGTAGTCGGCCCATTGGCGGTTGAAGAATTCGACCCGCCCTTCGGCGTCGGTGATCCAGACGATCTGCGGCACGGCGTCCGCCATCAGCCGAAACCGCGCCTCGCTCTCGCGCAGGGCCGCTTCGGCTTCATGCCGGGCGGTCAGATCGGCCGTGACCGCCAGAAAGTGGCGCTTGTCTGCGTCGTCGCCGGGCACGATCGTGATGCCGCTGTTCGCCCAGACGTCCGTCCCGTCGGGCCGCCGGTAGCGCTTGTCGAGCGCCACGGTCTCGCCGGTCCGCAAAGCCTGTTCGATGGCGGTGCGGCTCGCCGCCATATCGTCGGGGTGGGTGACGTCGGCAACGGACAAGCCCACCACCTCCTCCCGCGGACGCCCGACAATGCGGCAGAGTTCGTCATTCACGCGGAGAAAGCGGCCATCCAACGTGAGCACCGACAGGCCGACCGCCGCGCGGGCGAAGAGGACGGACAGCTGCGTCTCGCTGCGCCGCAACGCTTCGTCGGTGCTCCTGCGGGCGGTGATGTTGCCGGCGGTCCCGAACCACTCGCAGATCTCGCCATCCGCAGCCAGGAGCGGCACCGCCCGCGAATGCGTCCATCCCAGTGTTCCGTCGGCCTGCCGGACCCGGTGTTCCAGATCGAACACGCTCTTGGTGCGGATGGCGTCCCGGATGGCGCCGAGAACCTGCGGCTGGTCATCCGGATGGATGTAGTCTTCAAGCCATGCCCTGTTGCCGCCCGTCGTGTCGGTGAGGAAGCCGTGCCCGTCGAGCCGTCGCATCTCCGTCCAGTCGGCGTTCATATGGTAGACGGCGAGAGAGGACGCGGTCACCAGAGCACGGAAGCGGTTTTCGCTGTCGCGCATCGCAAGCTCGGCCCGCTTGCGGTTGGTCACCTCATGCACCGTCACCAGGACGCCGGCGACGCACCCGGCATCGTTGCGGACCGGGCTGTAGGTGAGATCGAACCAGGTTTCCTCCGGAACGCCGTTGCGTTCGAGGATCAGCTTCTGGTCGTCGAACCGGCGGGATTCGCCGCGCAGCACGGACTGATAGATCGGCCCGTTGAAATCCCAGACCTCCGGCCAGCAGTCGCGTGTGGGCTGGCCGAGGGCGCGGGGATGCTTCCCGGCGGTGACCTCGGCGTAGCGGTCGTTGTAGATCTGGATGAGATCGGGACCCCAGAGGACGATCATGCCGAGCGGGGAACCGAGGACCAGGTCGACGGCCACCCGCAAGGACAGTGGCCAGTTCGCCTTCGGTCCGAGTGGGGTGGCGGTCCAATCGTGGGTCCGGATCAATGCCCCCATGGCTCCGCCGCCCATGGGCCAGCCGGGGGGTGCGCCAACGACGTCAGGAATCATGGCCGCCGTTCGGTGCAGGAGGCTGGGCAAGCGGGGCCGGCGGCAGCGCAACACGCTCCTGAAGCAGGCGCAACCCCTCGCGCACCACTTCGCTGGCCGTCTGGTAGCGTCCGGACGCCACCAGGGACCGGACGAAACGGCCGAGTTCCGGGGTGAGGGAGATGCTTTGGTTGATGCGCCTGGACATGGGACGATCGCGGCGAAATGATGACGGTGCGACAGAGTAAGACGCCGAAACCGGGCGCGGAAGTCGTCTGAACGGCATGACGTTCCCGCTTGTCCACGTCGAACGGCAAGGGTGGCCCCGTGACGGTGCGGCGTCTCATCGCCCATTGCGAGAAACGCCGCGACCGCGCATCCATTGTGCGTGGTGTTGCCGTCCGTGGTGTTGCGCTCAGTGGTTCGCGTAGACCCACATCTGGCCGTCCTGGGTGCCGAAGAGGACGACCTGGTAGGGCTCGCCCGTCTTCATGTCCATGCCCGGCGCGTCCTGCGGCATGCCGGGAGCCGACAGTCCCTTGGCCTGCGGACGCTCGGCAAGCAGCCGCCTCACGTCCTCCGCCGGGACATGCCCCTCGATCGCGTAGCCGTCGACCAGGGACGTATGGCAGGACTCCAGGGCTTCGGGGATGCCGTTCGCGGTCTTGACCGGCTCGATATCCTCGACCTCGTGGACCTTCACGTCGAACCCAGCGGCGATCATGTGCGTGACCCAGCCGACGCAGCATTCGCAGGACCGGGACTTCCACACCTCGACGATCGGCGACGCCACCGCGGGACTGCCGGCGAACAGGATGTTGCCACCGATGGCGGCTCCCCCGGCCAGGACGGCGCCGAGGGCAAGGGCGGCCGCGGTTTTCTTGGGCTTCATGGACATGGTTCGTGTTCCTCGTGGGTGGCATCCGCATTCGCGCGGGGCGGATGCCGGCCTGGACGTCGCCAGGCGTGATTCGTGGTGCCGTGGCGCGCCGGAAGACGCGCGCGCTCCTGCCCGCGCGCATGGCGACGGGACATGGCCAGGCCAAGCCGAGCGGTCGGCAAGCCGGGCGGTCAGATGGAGACGCGCGGCGGCTTCAGCGCCGGATCGACGGCGATGCCATCGGGCAGGCCAGGGGCGGGCATCGCGATCGAGGCCGGTGTCGGATCGACGGGGAGCGGCGGAGCGCCCACGGGCAGGCTGACGGGCATGGCGTGGCAGCCCGGGGCCATGCAGCCGCCACCGGGGGCCGACGCTCCGTCCGGGCCGGGGCAGCAGGTCCGCTCCATCGCTCCATCCGCTGTCGCCGGCTCGGCACCGGCCGTTCCCGCACCGCAACCGCATGGGTCGGAAAGGACGCCGGCCGGAACCGAGGCGGCGAACGGCACGATCAGCATGACCAGAACGAGCAGGCCAACCGCCACACACCGCAGACTTGCCCGGAACGCTCCCCCCATGCCCCTCCGCCTTTCGCCCCCGAGCCCCTCGCCCCCGAGCCCCTCGCCCCCGACGGGGACCGCAACGCCATCGTCAGCCTACACCACCTCGTACCGCCCGCGTTGATGTCGGTCAAGCGGCGCCTCCCTCACCGTCACCGATGCTCCTGGTCGGCGTGAACACACCCGCGCTGCTCCAACTGAACCGTGGCGTGGCCGATCCCGAAGCGCTCCGCCAGGACCCGGTTGACGTCGCGCAGCACGCGGTCCCGGTCGGCCCCGTCCCCGACGACCGCGTGCATGGTCAGCAAGGGGCGTTCGGTGCTGAGCGACCAGACATGGACATGGTGGACGTCCAGCACCCCGGAAACCTCGCGCAGGGCGGCGCCGACCGCGGCGGCGTCGATGCCCGGCGGGGTGCCTTCGAGGAGGATGTGCCCGGCCTCCTTGGTGATCCTCCAGGCGCTGCGCAGGATGAGCAGGGCGACCACCACGGACAGGATCGGGTCGATGGGCATCCAGCCGGTCCACAGGATGACCAGCGCGGCGGCGATGGCGCCGACCGAGCCGAGAAGATCGCCGAGGACGTGGACGGCGGCCGCGCGGACGTTGAGGTTCCCCTGTTCGCCGCGGCTCAATATCCAGAAGGCGAGGATGTTGACCAGCAGCCCCAGCGTGGCGATGACCAGCATTTGGGGACCCATCACCTCGACCGGATCGAAGACGCGCCCGACCGCCTCGACGACGATCCACAGCGCGATGGCGAACAGGCTGATCCCGTTGGTGTAGGCGGCCACCACCTGGAAGCGGTGGTAGCCGTAGGAGCGTTGCGGATCGGCCGGGCGGCGGCCCAGGCGGAAGGCGAACCAGGCAAGCGCCAGCGCCGCGAAGTCGGTCAGCATGTGCCCGGCGTCCGCAAGCAGGGCCAGTGAGCCCGAGACGATGCCGCCCGCCACCTCGGCCATCATGAAGCCGCCGGTCAGCAGCATCACCCAGAAGACCTTGCGCTCGCTGCCCGCGGTCACCGCCGGGATGCCGTGGCTGTGGCCCGCGTCGCCGTGGTCGTGCCCGTGCCCGTGCCGGTGGTCGTGTCCGGAGCCGCCGTGCGCCCCATGCCCCGTCGTCCGGGGGGTGTGATCGTGTGCCATGTGTCCAGCCGGAATGCCGTGTGTCTGACCGGGTTGCGGTCGGGTGGAATGGGGCCCCGTCATCAGGACGGCGGCAGCAGCGGCTGCACGGCCTTGAGGAACGCCTCGTAGCTCGGCAGGCCCTTGTGCGTCTTGCCGCCGATCACGAAGGACGGGGTCGAGTTCGACCTGATGCTTCTCCGACCCCTCCAGGCGCGACTGGAGGATGGAATCGCCGAGCGCCTTGTCGTTCAGGCACGCCTGGTAGGTTTCCTTGGCCAGACCGGCCAGCATGCCATAGCGGGTCAGCTGCTCGGTCGGGACCTGGGCGTGCGACCAGTCGTCCTGCTTGGCGAACAGCACCGACAGCACGGGGAAATACCGGCCGGGCTCGACGCAGCGCGCCAGCACCGCCGCCTCGAAGGCGGCGCGGTCGAGCGGGAAGTCGCGGAAGACGATGCGGATCTTGCCCGTATCAATCAGTTCCTTCTTCACCTGCGGCAGCACCTCGTTGTGGAAGGCGGCGCAGTGATGGCAGGTGAGGGAGGCGTATTCGATCACCTCGACCGGGGCGTCCGGGCTGCCGAGCACGCGGGGGCTCGTCGCCGAGGACGGCACCGCAGGGGTCTGCGCCGCGGCGGTGGCGGCGATCATCAGGATGCCGAAGGCGCCAAAAGCGGTTGTCAGGGCGCCGCGCAGGCGGATGACGGTGCGCATGGTCTTCTCGCGGGTTCGGTTGCAGGGGGAATGAGGGGGGCGGCATCGGGATTTCGCCGCCGGTGATTCCGACATCAGCTGGATTGAACGTCGGCCAGCGCCGCCGAAGGCGTGCAGGTCCGGAAGGTCGGTGACCGCGCCTTGCCAGCCACCCGGTCGCTCAGGTTCGGCCGGATCGTGTCCAAGACCAGGGGCGGGGACGGGTTCCTGCATGACGGACTCCAACGGACAAGGGGCGTCCGCGGGTTTTCAGGTCTGCGGATGCGCTTTCCGTTCCCTAAGATGGACCCTGTAGCCACTAGAGGGTCAAGGGGTGTTCCGATGAAATTGGAATTGGGCGTCGGAGCGCTGGGCAAGGCGCCCGGTGCCAAGCCGGGGACCAGTTCACCTCGGTCGACGGCGTGGCGCACAGCGGCGGAGGTCTCGGATCAGTGCCCGAACAGCGCCATCAGCCCGTCGCCCAGCGCGCCGCGCCAAGCGAACCGGTCGTGCCCGGCGGCATAGTCGCGGTAGGTGACCTCGTAGCCCTTGGCCTCCAGAACGTCCCGCAGATGGCGGGAGCTTTCGAGGATGCCGATGTCACCATCGCTCCCTCCCTCGAACAGGCCGGCGCTGAGGAAAAAGCGCACCGGACGCCGTTCGCGCGACGCCACGAGGCCGGCCATATGCTCCGGACGATCCGGCGGCGCGTCGGCCGGATGCCACCAGAAGGAGCCGGACAGGGAAAGCGCGTTTCCGAACCGGTCCGGGTGGGCCAGCGCCGCGGACACCGCGGCCAGCCCGCCATAGCTGGACCCGGCCAGAACGGTGCGGTCGGGCCGGAACCGGATGCCCATCCGCTCCCCCAACCAAGGAAGAAGCTCGTCGGCGAGCATCGCGGCGAAGGCGGGATTGGCCGGCAATTCGCGTTCCCGCGCCTCGGACGTTGGGTTGGCGATGAAGACGGCGACGGTCGGCGGCAGGCGGCCATCGCCGGTCAGCCGGTCGAGCATGGTCGGAACCGGCGCCTGCCGGTCGAGATAGTCCGGCCCGTCGAACAGCAGCAGCAGGACCGTGTCCTTCCCCTTCGGATCAACGCCGGGCGGCGTGTAGAGCGCGATATCACGCGTGTTGCCCAGGATGCGGCTGGCGAACCGCTCGCCGACCAGCCGTCCCGCCGGTTCGGCCCAGCCGCCTTCCAGGCCGGGCTGGAGTGGGGCGCCGGGCAGCTCGACCAGGGAGACCTGGTTGTAGCGGTCGGGAGCGTCGACCGGCCAGGGCCGGTGGTTCAGCGGATCGGCCTGAAGCTGCGACAGGATCGCCATCCGGCATTCACGACAGGTGCCGGGAACGTCCGGCACGTCCGGCGCGATCTGGTAGGACAGCCGGGTGGTGGCGGGGACGACGTAGCTCTTGAACCAGACGTCGCTGCCGCCGAGGCGTTCAAGATTCTCATGGCGGGAGTTCGGGCCGCCGAGCAGGCGCACATTGCGGCGCGCCCCCCGCGCCAGAAAGGTCATCGTGACCCGATCCGATTCCGCAGCGTCGGTCACCGGCTCGATCAACGGCGTGCCGCGCCGGGCCATGTCCTGCCAGAAGGCCTCGGTGCCGCCGCCGCGCGTCACCGTTTCCGCCAGGGCGGCGATGGTCGGGCTCAGATGCCCCGGGGGGACAGGGCGCTGGTCGGCCACGGCGATGCGCCGGGTCAGCGCCAGCCGATAGCCGCCGGCCCCGCGCAGCGTGACCCGCAGCGCCGCCATGCCGGGCCCGGCGACGAAACGGAAGACCTCCCGCCCCGCCGTGCCGTTCAGCAGCAATCGGATGGGGCGTCCCTCCGTGTCGATCAGCCGCAGATACGCGGCGTCCGTTCCCGAATCAAGCGTGCCTTCCACATAGTCGCCGTCATCAAGGACCAGCGAATGCACGGCGTCGCGCTCCGTCCCGGAGACGGGAACGTCCAGAACGAGCGGGGAGCGGTCCGGCATCCCCGCGCAGCCGTTCGGAACCATCATGACCATCCCCAGCAGCATCAGGCGCTTCATGTGTTCCATGAGCATCAGGCGCTTCGCACGCCCACCGCAGCACGGACCGGTTCCGCATCGGCGGTGGTGGCCGCCGCAATCACCCGGTCGAGCAGAGGCCCGACGATCCGAAGCGAGGCCGGGGCGATGATGTCCTCGTGCGAGCAATGGGACAGGCGATGGACGGACAGGCGCCCGACGCGGCCCGCCCAGCTTCCCTCCGGGTCGATCTCCGGTGGGATGGACTTTTCCGCCACGAACAGCGTCAGTTCGCCGTCGTAGGTCGGGGTGACGGCCTTGGACAGGACCCGCACAGCGTCCTTGTAGTTGCCGAAGATGTGGCTGAACATTTCCACCTTTTCCCGCCGCAGAGCCTCGTCCATCACGTCGGCCAGGGCGTCGTTGAGGAACTGTTCCTGCTCGCGTTCCGCCGCTTGGTCGGCGTCGGTGAGACCAAGCCCGCTCCAGTCGTGGGCTTCCGCCGGGTAGGTGTCGAGCAGGCCGAGGAAGTCCACCCGCTCGCCCAGCCGTCGCAGACGCACCGCCAGTCCATAGGCCACCGTTCCGCCCAGCGAGTAGCCCAGCAGATGGTACGGCCCCCGTGGCTGCACCTCGCGCAGGATGGCGAGCTGGCGGTCGCACAGCTCGTCGAGGTCGGCGCTGAGCGCCAGCGGGCCGTTGGGGCGCGGCGATTGCAGGCCGACGATGGGCCGGTCGCCGCCCAGATAGCGCGACAGCACGCTGTACTGCCAGGACAGGCCCGAGCCCGGATAGAGGCAGACCAGCGGCGGCCCCGAACCGTCGCGCAGGCGGATGACCGGCGCGAAGCCGAGATTCTCCGGCTCGTCCCGCCCGCCCGCTTCGGACAACAGGGCGGCCAGCCGGGCGACGGTGGGTGCGACCATGATCTGGCTGACCGCCACCGGCTGGCCCAGGTCGCTGCGGATGCGCGCCGCCAGCCGCATCGCCAACAGCGAATGGCCGCCGATGGCGAAGAAATCGTCGTCCACGCCGATCCGCTCCAACTCCAGCAGTTCGGCGAAGATGGCGGCCAGACGGCTTTCCAGTCCTGGCGCCGGTGGACGGCCCGCGGCGGCGGCCTGGGCACCCACCGCGGGCAGGGGCAGCGCCTTGCGGTCAAGCTTGCCGTTCGGCGACAGCGGCAGGGCGGCCAGCGTCACGTAGGCGGCGGGCAGCATGTGCGAGGGCAGCGTGTCCCGCAGGGCGGCGCGGAGGGCCGCCTCGTCCAGCGCATGGTCCGCCGCCGGGACGAGATAGGCGACGAGCTGGCGCCGGTCCATGCCGGGGTCTGACGCGCCTCCGCCCAGCTCCGCGGCGGTCACCACCGCCTGGGCCACGCCGGGCAGGGCGCCCAGCGCGCTTTCGATCTCGCCCAGCTCGATGCGCTGGCCGCGGATCTTCACCTGATGGTCGGTGCGGCCCAGATACTCGACCGCGCCGTCCGGCAGCCAGCGGGCGAGGTCGCCCGTGCGGTACATGCGCCGCCCGTGATCGAAGGGATCGGCGACGAAGCGCGACGCGGTCAGGCCGGGCCGCCCCAGATAGCCGATGGCGAGTTGGTCGCCGCACAGATACAGCTCCCCCACCGCGCCCGGCGGCACCGGGCGCAGGGCGTGGTCGAGGATGCGGAGCTGCGTGTTCCACACCGGCCGGCCGATGGGGACGCCGCCGTCCCCCTCGATCCAGGCGCCGGAGGCTGGGCAATGGGTGACGTCCACCGCCGCCTCGGTCGGGCCGTAGAGGTTGTGCAATTCCGCGCTGAAGCGGCTGGTGAAGGCGCGCGACAGACCCCGCCCCAGCGCCTCCCCGCTGCAGAAGACGCGGGTCAGGCTGGTGCAGACGGGCGTTTCGGGGCCGTGGCTTTCGATCACGCTGGCGGTGAAGAGGGCGAGCATCGACGGCACGAAATGGATCGTGGTGACGCGGTGATCCTCGATCAGCCGGACCAGCGCCGCCGGGTCGCGGTGGGCCTCGGGTGGCGCCATGACCAGCCTTGCCCCGACCAGGAAGGACCAGAAGAACTCCCACACCGACACGTCGAAGCCGCAGGGCGTCTTCTGCAGGATCGCGTCGTCCGGCCCGAGAGGATACTCGTCCTGCATCCACAGGATGCGGTTGACGATGGCGCCGTGCGACACCGCCACGCCCTTGGGCCGTCCGGTGGTGCCGCTGGTGTAGATGACATAGGCCGGGTGTTCAGGGGCCGGGTGCTCCGGCGTCAGCCCGTCCGCGGGAACAGGCGTCTCGTCCACCGCCCCGCCGTCCTCATCGACGGACAGCACTGGCACCGCGTCGCCGAACAGCGGGCGCGAGGCCGCGTCGGTCATCAGCACCCGCGGGCGGGCGTCGGACAGCATGAAGGCAAGCCGCTCCGCCGGATAGCCGAGGTCGAGCGGCAGATAGGCCGCTCCCGCCTCGATGACCGCGAGGATCGACAGGCTGAGGGACGCGGAGCGCGGCACGCCCACCGCCACCACGTCGCCGGGACGCACCCCCAGGGCGCGCAGCCGTCCGGCCAGAGCGGTCACCCGCCGCCGAACGGCGCGGAAGGTCAGGCTCTCCCGTTCGTCGACCAGGGCGAGGGCGTCCGGCGTGCGCGCCGCCTGCGCAATGAGGAGGTCGCGCAGCGTGGTCCGGGGCACCGGCCGCGTGGTGGCGTTCACCGCGGTGAGGTGCCGCCGCTCCCCCTCCGTCAGGGTCGGCAAGGCGGCGACTGGCGTCTCGGGATGGCGGGCCAGCGTGGCCAGCAAGCCGCGGACCCGCTCCGCCAGTGCCGTCGCGTCGGGCACTGCGCTGCGGTTCTCCACCAGCAGGGTCAGTTCCCGGCCCGGCAGGACCAGCAGGGCGATCGGGTAGTGGCTGTAACCGCGGTTGTGGACGGCGGAGACGCGGACGCCGCCGAGGTCGAGGGATTCGCATCCGCTGTCCGGGTAGTTCTCCACGACCAGCAGCGTGTCGAACAGCGCGGCGCCGCCCGCCATCGCCTGAAGTTCCGACAGGCCCAACCCGTCATGCTCCATCAGGGCGATGTGGCGCTCCTGGATGGCCGGAAGCTGTTCCCACAGCGGCCGCGCCGGGTCCAGCGCCACCCGCACCGGCACCGTGTTCAGGAACAGGCCGACCTGCTCCTCCAGGCCGGGAACGGCGGCGGAGCGTCCGGAGACCGGCGTGCCGAACAGCGCATCGTCACGGCCCGCCAGATTGCCGAGAACCAATCCCCACACCGCCTGCATCAGCGCGTTCAGGGTCAGCCCCTCCGCCCGCAGCCGGGAGAAGAGGGCGTCGGTCAGCTCCGCCGGCAGGGCCAGTTCCGATTCCTCCATCGGCGCGTCGCCACCGGACCGGGGCGGGTCGAACAAAACGGTCGGGGTGGCCCCGGCCAATGCCACGCCCCAGGCGTCCTGGCTCGCGGACAGGTTACGGCTCAGAAGGCCGTGAACGACCGCCGGATAGCCGACGGCCAGGGGCATCAGCGTGTCGGGACCCTGTGCGTAAGCGGTCAGCAGGTCGCGCAGCAGCAGCGGCGTGGACCAACCGTCGACCACCAGATGATGCACGGCGATCAGCAGCCGATGACGGTCGGGCGCGGTGCGGACGAGGATGGCCTTCACCAGACCCAGGAAGCGGTCGGTCGGGTTCGCGCGCTCCGCCGCCGCGGCCTCGATGCGGGCCAGTTCCGCGGCGCGGACCTCCGGCCCTTCGTCCGACAGGTCGTGCTGCTCGAAGGGCCACAGCCCGGCACCGCCGTCCGGCAGGGCGGGGACGACCAGCAGCGGTTCGCCGCTGGCGTCATGGTCGAACAGCCCGGCAATCTGTGGGTGACGGCGCAGCACCGCGTCGAAGGCCCGTTCCAGCCGCTCCGCGTCCAGCGGCCCGTCGAGGTTGAGCGCGGTGAAGGCGTTGTAGGCGCTGGCCTTTCCGCCAAGCTGGCTCTGGAACAGCATGCCCTTCTGCAGGGGCAGCAGCGGCACCGCCGCCGCGACCGGGCCGTGACGGGCCTCCAGCGCCGTCGGATCGACGGCGGGCGGCGCCGTGGCGGTCCGGCGTTCCGGAACCAGCGCCTTCAGAGCGAGCGCCATGCGCCGCGGGTCGCGCCCGGCGAAGACGTCGCGGGGACGCAGCTCGAACCCATGGGCGCGCAGCGCGCTGCCCAGCGCGATGGCGCTGATGCTGTCGCCGCCCAGCGCGAAGAAATCGGCATCCGCGCCCACCGACGGTAACTGCAGAACCGTCGCCATGGCGCGGCAGAGCAGCGCCTCGGCCGGGGTGGCGGGAACCGCGCCACCGGTCTCCGCCGCCGGGGCTGGCAGACGGGCGCGGTCCACCTTGCCGTTGACGGTCAGCGGGAAGGCGTCCAGCACCACCAGCGCCGAGGGCACCATGTAGTCGGGCAGCCGCTCGCGCAATCCATGCAGCAGGTCACGGGACGTCCGATCCGCCCCCTCGGCGAGGGTGCAGTAGGCGATCAGCCGGTGGCTTCCGTTCACCGCCTCCGCTGCCACCAGCGCTCCCGACACCCCGGGCAGGCGGTGCAGGGCGGCCTCCACCTCCGGGATCTCGATCCGGTAGCCGCGGACCTTGATCTGGTGGTCGGCGCGCCCGATGAAGTCGATCTGCCCGTCGTCGGTCCAGCGCACCAGATCGCCGGTCCGGTAAAGACGTCCGCCCGATCCGAAGGGATCGGCGACGAAGCGCTGGGCGGTCAGCCCCGGACGGCCCACATAGCCCGCGGCCAGACCGGCGCCGCCGATGTAGAGCTCCCCCACCGTGCCCACCGGCACCGGGCGCAGCCGGGTGTCCAGCACATGGACCCGCACATTGCCGACCGGGCGCCCGACCACCGGTCGCTCCGCCACCGTGACGGACGCGCGCAGCGTGTCCACCGTGTTCTCGGTCGGGCCGTAGAGGTTTACCGCCATCAGATCGGCATGGCCGCGAAGGTCCGTCCACAGGGCGGGGGAGGCCGCCTCGCCGCCGATCAGGATCAGCGTCGGCTGGTGGTGCCCCGGCTCCATCAGGCCGCAGGCGAGCATCTGCGCGCAGAACGAGGGCGGCAGGTCCATGGCGTCGATGCGCCGGCCCCGCACCTCCTGCACCAACGCGTGGGCGTCGCGCCGCATCTCCTCGTCGAAGACGTGAAGCTCCTGCCCCAGCAGCATCCAGAAGATTTGCAGCCAGGACGAATCGAAGGCGAAGGAATGGGTGTGCGCGGCCCTCAAGGCCCGCGCGCCGTGGCGGCGCCGGACGGCGTCCAGCGCCGGACCGTAGACCATCGCCGTGTGCGACACCAGCAGGTTGAGAAGCGCGCCGTGGGTGTTCATCACCCCCTTCGGGCGCCCGGTGGAGCCGGAGGTGAAAATGATGGTCGCGACGTGGCCGGGCGTCAGGGGCGCCTTGCGCTCCGCCGCCGCGACGGGGCCGCCGGGCAGGGCGGCGCAGGCGGCCAGAAGGTCGGCGTCGCCCAGGCAGAGCGCCTCAAGCCCGGCGGGCAGCCGCCCGGCAACCGAGGCCCAGGTCAGCGCGCAGCGTGGCCCGGCGTCCTCGCACATCATCGCCAGCCGTTCGCTGGGATAGTCGAGGTCCAGCGGCAGATGGGTGGCGCCGCTCGCCAGAACCGCCAGCATGGCAACCACCGCGTCGGCGGAGCGCGGCACCGCCACCGCCACCACGTCGCCGGGGCCGACGCCGCGCGCGATCAGCAACCGGGCCAGCCGCGACACCGCCCCCGACAGCTCCGCGAAGGTGATGCGGGTGTCGCCGAACACCAGCGCCGTGGCCTCCGGCGTCTCGGCGGACTGGCGGTCCAGGACCTCCACCAGGGTCGCCGGGCGCTCCGGCGCGGCGAAGACGGGACCACTGGACCAAGCGGCGATGGCCGCTTCCTCGTCGGCGTCCATCACCGACAGGCCGTCCAGCGGAGCGCCGGCCGCCGCGGCGTCGAGCAACCGGACCAGGCGCCGGGCGTGGCGGGCCAGTTCGCCCACCGTGTAGCGCGTGCGGTCGGCGCGCAGTTCCAGCGCGATGCCGCCGCCGCGGGTCATCAGGCCGAACTCGAAATCGTCCACCGGGCCGGTCGCCAGATGGTGGGTGACTGCCTCCACACCGGCGAAGTCGAGGTCGTAATCAAACAGGCGGTAATTGACCACCGGGCCGTAGAGCGCCTTTCCCGACCCGACCTGACCCAGATCGCGGGGGATGCGCTCCGCGTCGTAGCGCTGGTGCCGGCGCGCCTCCCGCAGCGCGGCCCGCACCCGTCCGGCGGCTTCGCCCAGCATGCCGGCTCCGGTCAGGTCGATGCGCACCGGCAGCACGTTGACCACCGGAGCCACGGAATGGACGGCGGCGGAGCCCATGCGCCGCATGAAGGGCACGCCCACCACTGGGCGGGGATCGCCGGACAGCCGGTGCAGATAGACGGCGATGCCGGCCATCGCCAGATCGGCGACCGACACGCCGCACGTCTCCGCCAGCGTGCCAAGCGCGCGGGCCAGCGGGTCGGGCAGGGCGGCGGTGTGGGCCACCACCTCCGACGTGGCCTGCTGTTCGGCCGGCTTGGTGCCCCGGACCGAGAGGGTCAGCGGCGCCGGAAAATCCTGGCACAGCCCGCTCCAATAGGCGCGGTCGCGAGGCAGCGCGTCGGATTCGAGATACGCCGCTTCCTCCTCCGCCACCGCGGCGACGGAGACGAAGGGGCAAGGGGCCGGCGCCCGCCCCTGCCTGGATGCGCCGTACAAATCCGCGATGCGGCGAGTCAGCGCGTTGAAGCTGTAACCGTCCAGCATGATGTGGTGATAGCGCTGGTACCAGATCCAGCGGGGCGCCCCGTCCGCCCCGGTGACGTCGAACAGGATCTGGCGGCACAGCGGGCGCTCGCCGTCGGCGGGCAGGTCGCCGGCCAGATCGTCGGCCATGACGGCGCGCGCCGCAGCCTCTGGGTCGGCTGCGGTGGTCAGGTCCAGACGCTCCGGCTCGGCCACCGCATCGCCGCCCAGAATCTGGACGACGCGGCCGTCCCGCTCGGCGAAGCGCGCGGTCACCGTGTCGGCCTCTGCCAGCCCATCGCGGATGGCATCCGACAGGCGCGCGGCGTCGATGGCGCCGTTCAGCTCGATGGCATGGGCGATGACATAGGCGTTCTTCCGGGCCGCGACCTGATCCGCCAGCCAGATGCCCAGTTGCGTGCCCAGCAGGGGAATGATGCGCATGGCCCTGTCCTTGATATGAAACGTTGAATTCCCTCTCCCCCTGGGGAGAGGGTTAGGGTGAGGGGGTTGCGCGCGTCGAGACGTTCGGCACAAGCGCAACCCCCTCACCGGCCCTCCGGGCTACCCTCTCCCCAGAGGGGAGAGGGCTATGAAGCTCAGGCGGCGGTGGGGGTGAGGCTGGTGGGTGTAAGGCTGGCCCAGGCGGCCTCGATATGGTCGAGGCAGGCGGCGCGCCCGGCGGGGCCGAAGACGGCGGTCCAGCCCTCCGGCACCGCGGCGAAGCACGGCCACAGGCTGAACTGGCCGGCGTCGTTCGCCAGCGCCAGAAAATCGTGACGTTCGTTGTCGAAGGGATTCACGTACTGGTCGTTGGTCATGATGAATCCTGGAAATGAAAGGATCAGCGCCCGAGCGTCGCCCCGCCGTCCACCAGCAGGTCGGCCAGGGTGATGTGGCCAGCGGCGGGGGAGGCGAGGAAAACCACCGTCTCCGCCACGTCCCGCGGCGTGGCGAGCTTGCCGAGCGGAATGCCGAGCTTGTGCTGGCCGGGATTGCCCTGGATGGTCTTCGCCGCGCCGTCCGGCCCGCTCCACAGCGCGCGCTGCATGGGCGTGTCGGTGGAGCCGGGGGAAACGACGTTGCAGCGCACGCCGTAGGGCGCCAGCTCCAGCCCCGCCGTCATGGTCAGGCTGGTCAGCGCGGCCTTCGACGCGCCATAGGCGGCCATGCCGATCCGCGGCACATGGGCGGCGTTGGACGACACGCTGACGATGGCGCCGCCGCTCCCGCCGCTTTTGAAGGCCGGGATCACCGCCCGCATCATGTGGAAGGGGCCGGCCACGTTGACGGCGAAGCTGTCGTGCCAGTCGGCGTCGGTCATCGCCTCCACCGGTCCCATGCGCAGGATACCGGCGACGTTGGCCAGCGCGTCGATCCGCGTGCCCTCGGCGAACAAGGACCGGCAGGTTCCGGCGACCGCGTCGGCGTCGGCGATGTCCAGAGACACAGCGCGGTAGGGCCGCTCCCCGCCGTCGTGCCAATGTCGGTCGAAGGCGACGACGATGGCGCCGCGGGCGTGGAACAGGTCGGCCACGGCCCTCCCGATCCCTTGCCCGGCGCCGGTCACCCAGACGGTCCGGCCCGCAAAGTCCCTCATGCCGCCACGCGCCCGGACGCGGCCAGCCGGGGCTCGATCAGCGCCCACCAGCCGTTGATGCTCGGCTGTGCTGCCAGTTCGGCGAAGCCGACCTCGACGCCCGCAGCCTTCCAGCGGTCCACCACCTGCATCACCGCGATGGAGTCCAGACCGAAATCCATCAGGTTGTCGTCGTCCCCAGGGACCTCGTCGAGCGAGGCCAGCAGGATGCGCCGCAGCCCCTCCTTGCTCAGCACCGCCGCGGGGGCGGCCAGCAGGCTGTCGGAATGGATCGTCCGCCCGGCGTTGCGCGCGACGTAGCGCAGCGCCATCATGTGGTCCTCGCGCGAAAAGTCGGCGATGGCGTCGGCGACCAGGAAGGGCTTGATGCCGCGCATGAAGGCGTCCAGCGCCGTCTGCATCACGCCGATGTGCGCGTAGATCCCGCCGATCAGGAGCTGGTCGCGCCCGGCCTCCGCCATCATCTCGGCCAGCGGGGCGCGGAAGAAGGCGCTGTAGCGCCATTTGGTCAGCACCCGGTCGTCGGCGTCCGGAGCCAGCGGGGCGACGATGCCGGCGAGGTCCGGCTTGGCCGTCAGGCCCGGCCCCCACAGGTCGTTCAGCAGGCCGCGGTCGGCGTCGGTCTGCACCGGCGGCTGGGCCGTGTAGACGACCGGCACGCCCAGCGCCTTCAGATGGCGCTTCAGCCGGACGATCCGGTCGATGCAACCGACGATGGCCGGGTTTGCCGCACCGTAGAAGCCGACGAAATAGTCCTGCATGTCGTGGATCAGCAGGACCGCGCGGGCGGGGTCGACGCTCCAGGACAGCTTGTCCTGCGGCAGCTCCGCCGCGGTGGGCAGGGCGTAGGGGGCGATGGATCGGATGGTCATGATGCGGTCGTTTCCATGAGAGCGTTGTCTTGGCGCGCCCGCTCGCGCAGGGTCTGCTTGTCGACCTTGCCGACGGCGGTCTTGGGCAGGTCCGGGACGAAGACGAAGCGGTCGGGCAGCTTGAAGTCGGCCAGCCCCTGGCCACGCAGGAAGCGGCGCAGCTCCGACGGCTTGGTGCCGGGCGGGGCGATCACGAAGGCGCAGGACCGCTCGCCCATCAGCGCGTCGGGCATGGCGACGACGGCGGCGTGGCTCACCGCGGGGTGGGCGGCCAGCAGGTCTTCGACCTCCTGAGCGTCGATCTTCTCGCCGCCGCGGTTGATCTGGTCCTTGTTGCGCCCGCAGACGACGAGGTTGCCGCCCGGGGCCAGGCTGACCAGATCGCCGCTGCAGTAAAAGCCCTCGGCGTCGAAGACGCGGGCGTTGTGCGCGTCGGCCTTGTAATAGCCGCGAAAGGTGTAGGGGCCGCGGGTCCACAGCTCCCCCACCGCGCCGGGCGGGACCGGGTGGCCGGCGGCGTCGAGGATGCGGATCTCGTCGTCGGGGCTCATCGGGCGGCCCTGGGTGTTGACCACCGTCCAGGGATCGTCGTCGAGCCGCGTGTAGTTCACCAGCCCTTCCGCCATGCCGAAGACCTGCTGGAGACGGCAGCCCAGCCGCTCCGGCACCCGCTCGGCGACGGCGGGGCTGAGCTTGGCGCCGCCCACCTGGACGACCTCCAGGCTGGACAGGTCCTCGCCGCTGGCGGCGGCCTCCAGCCAGACCGACAGCATCGGCGGGACCAGCGCCGCCCAGGTGACACGGTGGCGGGCGATCAGCGGGAAGCAGGTGGCGGGGCTGGGATCGCCGGCCATCACCACCGTGCCGCCGGCGTGGAGCACGCCGAGCGCGCCGGGCGAGCTGAGCGTGAAGTTGTGCGGCGCCGGCAGGGCGCAGAGGAAGCGGCAGGACCCGTCCAGCCCGCAGATTTCGACGCTGCGGCGGACGCTGTAGAGATAGTCGTCGTGGGTGCGCGGGATCAGCTTCGGCGTGCCGGTGCTTCCGCCGGACAGCTGGAAGAAGGCCACGCCGGACGGGTCGGCGGCCAAGTCGGCGGACGGGTCCGGCCCGGCCTCCTCCTCCGCCAGCGCATCGCCGTCGGCCCAGGCGAAGCCGCCGATCCCGTCGTCCGCCGGAGCGCCGAGCAGGAGCAGCCGCTCCGCCCCGACGGTCTGCGTCATCAGGGTGACCAAAGCCTGGTCCGCCGCTGGCAGGACGGCCAGCGCCGGTTCGATCTGGCGCGCGTAGGCGGTCAGCTCATAGACGCCGTGGCTGTTCAGCGCATTGACCGGGATCACCCCGCAGCGCAGCAGGGCGAAGAAGACCAGATAGAACTCCGCGCGGTTGGGCAGCCGCACCAACGCCGTGTCGCCGGGCCGCAGGCCGCGGGCGCGGAAGGCCGTCGCCAGACGGAGCGACAGGCGTTGCAGGTCGGCGTAGCGGAACCGGCGTTCGCCGCAGAGGATCGCGGTGGCCTCCGCCGCCGCACCCCGGTGGCGGTCGATCACGTCGGTCAGCGGGTCGCCGGTCCAGTAGCCCTTGGCGCGGTAGCGCTCCGCGAACGCGGCGGGCCAGGGCGTGAAGGGAATGGTCACGAGGCCAGCTCCACCGGGAGGTCGGTGTTGGAGGGTTGGGCGGACGCGACGCCGAACAGGTTCAGCATGGTGGTCAGCTTGGCTGCCGTCTCCTCCCATTCCGCCGTCGGGTCGGACTCCGCGACGACGCCGGCCCCGGCATAGAGGCGCAGATGCCGGCCCTGGACCAGCCCGCAGCGGATGGACAGCGCCCATTCGCCGTTGCCCCGGCTGTCCATCCAGCCGACCATGCCGCCGTACCAGTTGCGGGCGTAGCCCTCCAGCCGGTCGATGGCGTCGCGGGCGAGGCCGGTCGGCGTGCCGCAGATCGCCGGCGTGGGGTGCAGCGCGTGGGCGAGCCGCAATGACGACACCGCGGGATCGACCAGTTCACCGGTCAGTTCGGTGGACAGATGCAGCATGGTTGGGGTGCGGATCACGCTGGGCGCGTCCGGCACGGACAAGAGGCTGCAATGGCCGGCGAGCGCCGCGCGCACCGCCTCGACGACGTAGCGGTGTTCCGTCCGGTCCTTCGTGGACGCGAGCAGGGCGGCGGTGCGCTGGCGCTCCACCGCGGCGGACGGGCTGCGCTGGGCGGACCCGGCCAGGGGATTGCTGACCACGGTCCGTCCGGTCCTGCGGATCAGCAGCTCCGGGCTTGCCCCCACCAGTGTCTGTCCGTAGGCGACCGGGGCCGCGAAGACGTAGGCTCCGGGATTCTGCCGCAGCAGGGCGCGCAGCAGGCGGCCCGGCGCGAAGGGCTCGCGCGCTTCCACGTCGAGCGGGCGCGACAGGACGACCTTCTTCAACGCGGTGTCGCGGAACAGGTCGATGGCCTGGGCCACCGCCGCCTCGAAGGCGTTGCGCCCCACCGTTTCCTCGATGGCGGTCAGCGCGACGGGGTCGGGGTCGGCGGCCATGCGGCCGGCGTCCTCGTAATCGCAATGTTCGGGGATGAACAGGCGGGCGTGCTGGCGTCCGTCGAAGGGGACGGCGCCGACCAGGATGGGATTCTCGACACCCTGGGCCTTGCGGCGGCGGAAGGCGCGGTCCAGCGCCTCCTCCCACCGGCCATCGGCGAAGCTGCGGTCGTCGAGGGCCACGTCCAGCCGCTCATCCACGCCGTAGGCTTTCAGGACGCGGCCGCGCGAGGCGAAGGCGAAATCCGGATCGGAACGGCCGCCGAGCGGCCGCTCCCCGGCGGGCAGGGGTAGAACGTCCATGGAAACACGAGCCTCCACTGTCCATCCGCCAGCGCGGACGACGTTGACATGGTCGGATGAAAGCGCGCCGTTGACGGTCCGTGTAGGCGCGGGAATCACCACCGGCGTTCTGCCGGGGCCGTGAGCGGCGTCCGCATACATAGAAATGCGAATGATTCTCATTCGCAATATAGGGGTATGTCCGATCCCACGCAAGCGCTTTCTGCAACCGACGCGGGATTTTTCGCTCTTGGAATTAATCGCCCGCTTCCGCCACCCTCCGGTCGTGCGTTCTGGCGCCCAAGCGGTCGGACAGGCGGAAGACCAGGGACAGCACGACGGGCAGGACCGTCACCGTCACCAGACTGGAGATTAGCAGGCCGCACAGCACGACCAGCCCCAGCCCGCGGTACAGCTCCGTCCCGGCGCTGGACACCGCCACCATCGGGATCAGGCCGGCGATGGTCGTCACCGTGGTGATCAGGATGGGGCGCAACCGGCTCTGCAAGGCGTCGGCGATGGCCTCCGCCCCGGACATGCCGTGCGTCCTTCGGTTCACGGCGGCCTGTTCGACGATCAGGATGGGGTTGTTCACCACCGTCCCGACCAGCACGAGGAAGCCCATCATGGTCAGAACGTCGAAGGGCTGCGGTGGGCCGAAGCCTCCGGACTGGCCGGCGACGAGGTTGTAGAGCCACAACCCGACCAGCCCGCCGCCGATCCCCGTGGGCACCACCGCCATGATGATCAGCGGATAGCCCCAGTGCGAGAAGACGGCGACCAGAACCAGATAGGTGATGGCGAGCGCCAGCAGGAACCCGCCGGTCAGGGCGGAGCGCAACTCGTCCAGCGATCCGCCGGCCCCGGTGATGCGGGTGCTCATCCCGTCGGGAATCACGCCCTCGGCGCGCAGCCGGTCCACCAGATCGGTCCGCACCGCGGCGATGCCGGATTCCAGCGCCACCGACCGCGGCGGGATGATGGTCAGGGTGACCGTCCGGAACCCGTCGATCCGCGCGATGCTGGAGGCGCCCACGGTTTCCCTAAGCTCGGCGAGGCTGGACAGCGGCACCGGGGCGCCGCGGCCGGTGTGGAGCACCAGATCGGCGAAGCTCTGGCGGTCGCGGCCCAGGCCCCCGGCCACCCTCAGATACATGTCCAGCGTCTCGTCGTTCAGCAGATACTCGTCGGCGAAGGCGCCGTCCGAATAGGCGCGCAGCGTGTAGCCCAGCTCGGCCAGCCCGATGCCCATCTCGGCGGCGCGCTCCCAGTTCGGGTGCAGTTCCAGGAAGGGCTGAGACATGGCGAGCGTGGGTGGGGAGGGATCGCTGTTGACCTGCCCGTCGGGGAACAGGTCGCCCGCGCGGTCGAGCACCGTCAGCGCCGTGGCGTAGAGCGTGGTCAGGTCGCCGCCGCTCAGCTCCAGCCGGATGGCGCGGGCGCCGCCGCTGTTGCCGGAGAAGATCGACCCGCGCGCGGCGAAGCCGCGCATGCCGGGAATCGCCCGCATCCGCTTGGTGACGTTGGCGATCAGCGTGTCGGTGTCGGCGGGGTTCATCGGCTCCGTCACGAAGCGGATGAAGCCGGGCCGGATGAAGCTCAGATTGACGCGCAGCGGCGGGATGCCGGTCTCGGCGTCGGTGTCCGAAGCGCCCACCTGACGGCTCAGCAGCGGGTCGATCTGCCGCCAGACCTCCTGCATCGAGTCCATGCTGTAGCCGGGCGGGGCGGACATGAAGCTGAAGACGGTGGCCTCCTCGCCCTCCGGCAGATATTCGGCGGGCGGCACCATGGTGAGCATGACGGCGATCATGGCCGCGGCGGAGGCGGCGAGGATCGCCAGCTCCCGCCGGGCGCTGCGCAGCATCCAGCGCACCGCCACACCCAACGCGCTTTCCTTTGGCGCCTTTGCCGCCGGGGACGCCACCGACCAGCGCCCGGCGACGACGGGGACCAGGACCAGGGCGGCGAACATCGACATGACGACGGCGCCGGTGATGGCGATGGCGATGTCGGAATAGAGCTGCCCGGCCTCCGCCGTGATGAACAGCACCGGCAGGAAGACCAGGACGGTGGTCAGGGTGGAGGACAGGATCGCCGGCCACACCTCGGCGATGCCGTCCTCGGTCGCGGCGGCCTTCGACTTGCCCATGCGCAGATGGCGGGCGATGGCGTCCAGCGCGACCACGCTGTTGTCCAGCGTCATGCCGATGGCGAAGGCGACGCCGGACAGCGAGATCACGTTGATGCTGCGCCCCGCGGCGGCCAGGACCAGCAGGGTCGCCAGCGTGCAGACCGGCATGCTCGCCGCCGCCGCCGCGGTCGCCGGGATGGAGCGCAGGAACAGCAGAAGCACCACCGCGGCCAGGACACTGCCGGCGATCAGGTTGCTCAGCACGTTGTCGATGGACCGTTCCATGTAGCGCACGTCCTCCGACAACAGCCGCATGGACAGACCGCGCTCCTTCAGGGCGTGGCGGTTCAACTCCTCCACCGCTTCGGTCACCGCTTCCTTGACGGCGATGACGTTGGCGCCGGCCCGCTTGCCGATGGTGACGAGCAGGGTGGGGCGCCCGTCGGCGAAGGCGACGCTGCGCGCCTCCTGGGTCGCCATGGTCACCGAGCCGACGTCGCGCAGGTGGATGGCCGTGCCGTTCTCGCGCGCGACGATCAGGTCGGCCAGATCCTCCAGATCGGAAAAGCGCCCGATGGTGCGCAGGAAGTAGCGGCGCTTGCCGAAGTCGCGGTCGCCGCCGGAGACGTCGCGGTTGCGCGCCCGTACGGCGTCGCGCACCGTCCCCACATTCAGGTTGCGGGCGGACAGCTTCAGCGGGTCGAGCAGGATGTGGATCTCCTGCGCGGCCCCGCCGATCACCTCGGCCTTGGCCACGCCGGCCACACGCTCCAGCCGCGGGCGCAAGACGTTCTCGATCCAATTGGTCTCGCGCTGGATGGATTCCGCGTCGGTGGCGCCGTCCAGCCGTTCGACGCCGAAGAACAGGAAGGGTTCCGCCGTTGCGGATTCGGCGACGATGCGCGGGCGGTCCACCGTCTCCGGATAGTCGGTGACCTGCGACAGCGCGTTGTCGATGTGGATCAGCGCCTCGTCGACGGAGGTGCCGGAGGGGAACTCCAGCTCCACCTGGCCGCCGCCGAACTCGGCGCTGGAGGACAGGCGGACGAGGCCGGGGATGGCGCGCAGGTACTTTTCCTGCTCGATCAGGATTTCCTGCTCGACGTCCTGCGGGGTGGCGCCGGGCCAGTTGGTCTCCACCATGATCCGGCGCGGGCTGATGTCGGGGATCATCTGCACCGGAATGCGGAAGACCGACACCGCGCCCAGCAGGCACAGGATCAGGACCGACACCAGGGCGGCCAGCGGGTTGCGCAGGATCAGGCGGGTCATCGCGACTCCGGATAGGAAACTTGCGTTTTTTTCCCTCTCCCCTCTGGGGAGAGGGTTAGGGTGAGGGGGATGCGCTTGTGCCGGACGTTCCGCCGAGCGCAACCCCCTCACCGCCCGCTTCGCGGGCACCCTCTCCCCGGAGGGGAGAGGGCTGAACTCCTCACCCCACCATGTCCGGGACCACCGGCTGCTCGGGGCGCAGGCCCTCGTTGCCCTGGACGACCACCAGATCGTCGGGGCGAAGCTCGGGGCTGAGAACCTCCACATGGTCGCCGGAATGGCGGCCCGTGCGCACCGCCACCGGGCGGGCCACCGCCCCGTCGCCACCACGCTGCACCACCCAGACGCGGGCGCTGCCGTCGGGATGACGCTGCACCGCGTCCGCCGGAACCTGGAGCGCGATCTCCGCCGTTCCCGGCGCCGGGCCGAGCGCAACGCCGACGCGCGCCGACATGCCGGGCATCAGCCGCCCCTCGGGGTTGGGAAGCGCGATATGAACGCGGAAGCTGCGGCTGACCGGATCGGCGGCGGGCACCACCCGCTCGACCGTCGCGGCGATGCCGGCTCCGTCCGGCGCGTCGGCGACCAGAACGGTGACCGGCGTGCCGGCGGCGATGCGCCCGTGCTGGCGCTCCGGCACATCGACGACGACGCGCAACGGGTCGGTGGCGGCGAGCTGAAGCACCGAGCCGCCGGACCCCACCCATTGCCCGCGTTCGGTGCGCCGTTCGGTGACCACCCCGGCGAAGGGCGCGGTCAGCCCGTGACGCGCCACCTGCTCCCGCTGGATGGCGACGGCGGCGCGGAGCTGGCGGACCTTGGCCTCTTCGATGGCGGCCTGGGCGAGCTGCGTGCGGTAGCGGGACTGCGAGACGCTCTGCACGCCGGCCAGCGCCTCGGCCTCGCGGGCCAGCCGCAGGGCGTCGCGCTGCAGGTGCTCGGCCTCGGCCAGGGAATGCTCCAGCCGCTCCAGCTCCAGCCGGGCGACGGTGTCGTCCAGCTGCAGCAGGGGTTGCCCGGCCTCCACCCGGTCGCCGGCCTCGACCAGCAGGGCCTCCACCCGGCCCTCCACCTGGGCGGACAGGGCGCTGCTCCGCGGCGACACCAGCGTGCCGGGCAGGTGCAGCGTCTGACGGACGGGGGCGGCGACCACCGCCGTCACCTTCACCCGCGTCTGGGCGGCGGCGGGAAGCGCCGCGGCGAGCAGGGCGGCGGTCAGCAGGATCGGCATGGCGCGCGTCATCATCCGGTTCCTTCCAGGGCGGGATCGCTCATCGGCGCTCCGCGCATCGTTGTGGCGGTTGCGGTCACGGCGGCGGCGAGCACCAAGGCGCCCAGGCCGAGCGCCAGGATTCCGACGGCTGGGCTCAGCAGCGTCGCCAGCAGGCCCATGCCGATGGTGCCGGCGCTGTCGCCGAACATGTCCTGCGCGGTCCACAGGCTGTTGACGCGGCCCAGCAGGTGGTCGGGCGTGTGGCCCTGGACCATGCTGTATTCCAGGAGCGAGGCGATGGAGGTCGCGTAGCCGAACAGCACCAGCACGGGCAGCGACACATAAAGGCTTCCCATCGCCCCGATCACGGCGACGCAGGCGAAGGCGCCCATGCAGGCGCCGCCCATCACCAGACCCGGCCGCTCCAGCCGCGCGGCCCAGCCGCTGAGCGCGGCGCCCAGCGTCGCCCCGATGGGAACGGCGCTGTACATCAACCCAGTCTCGAAGGCGCCTCCGCCGAACACCTCCTCGACCAGAGCGGGGAAGAGGATGCGGATGGAGGTGGCGACCGTGGTCAGGCAACCGAGAGCGACCACGCTCAAAATCACCTTGTGGCCGGCGAGGAAGGCGAAGGCCTGTGCCATGGCGCGCAGCGGATTCTCCCCGACCTCGCCCTGCGGCATCATCCGGGGCAGGCCGAGCAGCGTCAGAACGGTCAGCCCGGTGCCCAGCGCGGTGAGGAAATAGACCCAGCCGACGCCCAGCCCGGCGATCAGCAGGCCGCCCAGCGCCGGCGACAGGATGGTGGCGACGCGCATCGACAGCATGCCCAGCGCGCGGGCCTGCACCAGATTGGCGCGCCCGACGAGATGGGGCATCGCCGCCAGCAGGGCGTTGACACCGATCGCTCCGAAGAAGCCGTCCCAGAAGGACAGGGCGTAGATCGCCGGAAGGGACGGGGAGGGCAGCGCCGCGTTGGCCGCCAGCCCGAGGAAGCCCAGGCCGCAGACGCTGCGGGCGACCAGGATCAGCCGGCGGCGGTCCATCCGGTCGGCCAGCACGCCGCCCAGCAGCAGCCCCAGGAACATGCCCGTGCCGTCGCAGGCGGCGGCGATCCCGACCTGAAGGCTCGACCCGGTGAGGGCGTAGACCTGGAGAGGCACCGCCACCGCCAGCAGGCCGAGCGCCATCAGCGAAATCGTCCGGGCGATCAGCACGCGGCGGAAATCGGGGTTGGTCTTCAGAAGGCTGACATCGACGAAAAGGTTCGACAGGATCATCGGCGGGCCTTTCCGGCCCCGGCCCCCGCGGCAACGGGACCGAAGGCGGCTTTCAGAAGGCGGGCGCGCCCGCCCCCGGCGCTTAGCCGGGGACGGGCGGCGGCGGATCAGAAGCGGTAGTTGGCGGAGACGTAGTAGTTGCGCCCCACCTCCACCGACGTGAAGTTGACGTTCTTCTCGCTGAGGATGACGTCGGTGATGTTCTTGACGCCGGCCCCGACGGTCAGCGCCTCGGTGACGTCGGCGCTGACGCCCCAGTTCAGCAGGGTATAGCCGGGCATCTTGCTGGTGCCCTGCAACTGCGGGCCGGTGTAGCTGGTCGACACCGACGTGCTGAAATTGTCCAGCGCCTGCCACGTCAGGGAGGCGTTGATCTTGTGGCGCGGACGGTAGTCCAACTCCGCACCGTTGCTCTGCTCGGTGTAGAGGTAGGTGTAGTTGCCCGACAGCAGCAGCTTCGGAGTCAGGCTGACGGAGCCGGTCACCTCGACGCCCGAGATGTCGACGTTGTTGATGTTGCTCCAATTGCGGGAGGGCGGCGGCCCGGCGTTGTAGACCGCCTGGATCATGTCCTTGACCTTGTTGTGGAACAGCACGACGCTGCCGTCCCAGCGGTCATAGCGGGTTTCCAGGCCGATCTCGTAGTTGGTGCTGGTCTCCGGCTCGAGGTCCGGGTTGCCCGACAGGAAGCAGCGGCCGCCGCAGCTCACGATCCGGTATTCGCGGCTGAGCTGGTAGGCGTCCGGCGCCTTGTAGCCCTGGCTGACGCCGGCCTTCAGCGACAGCGCGTCGGTCAGCGCGTAGACGACGTTGGCGCGGCTGGTGAACTCGCCGCCGAAGATCTCGTGGTGGTCGTAGCGGGTGCCGACCGTCAGGGTCAGCCCGTCGATCAGCCCGATCTGGTCCTGGAGGTAGACCGCCTTCTGCCCGATCTCCGACTTGCCGGACTGCAGGAAGGTGTTGGGGTCCTCCACCGTCTGCTTGCGGTATTCCGCGCCCGCGGTCAGCCGGTTGAAGCCGAGCCGGAAGTTGGAGCGGCCGTGCAGGAACAGGTTCTTCTCCTTCAGGTGCCGCTGCTGCGGCGCGTTGAAGGACGAGTTGAAGTCGTCGATGCGGCCGTCTTCGTAGTTGGCCTCCACCAGCGTGTCGCCCCAGCCCCAGTTGCCGCGGTGGGCGGCGCCGAAGGTGTTGCGGACGATCTCCTGCTTCTGGGAGGAGAGCCAGCGGTCGTAATAGCCGCGGGGCCGGTTGTCGCGGTTCAGGCCGTAGTTGGCCTCCAGCGTCTGGTTCTCGGTGACGTCGAAGGCCAGCGTGGTCAGCAGGTTCGCCAGGTTCTTCTTTTCCAGGACCGGAACGACGCCGTTATAGCGGGAATCGTCGTACCAGGCCTGCCGGTTGAAGTATTCGGCGGAGACCGAGGCCGAGACCTTGTCCACGATCGGGCCGGCGGCGTAGAGGCCGGTGCGGTACTGGGTGCCGCCGCGGCCCGGCTCGACGACGCGGTAGTCGCCGTTGATCTCGCCCGACCACTTGTCGGTCGGCTTCTTGGTGATGATGTTGACCACGCCGCCGATGGCGTCCGATCCGTAGAGCGACGACAACGGGCCGCGCACGACCTCCACCCGCTCGATGGCCGACATCGGGATCGAGTGGTAATCGAAGTCGCCGCCGCGCCACAGCGCGTCGGAGGTGGACACCCGGCGCCCGTTCACCAGCACCAGCGAATAGTTGGCGCCCATGCCGCGGATCACCACCTCGTCACGGCCGGTGGCGTCGGTGCGGTCGTTCACGCCCACCGAGCGGCTCAGGATCTCCGGCAGGCCGGAGGAGGCGACGCCCTCCTTCTTCAAATCCTCCGAGGTGATGACGGTGGTGAAGGCGGGGGCGGTCAGCGTGCTTTGCGGCGTGCCGGTCGCGGTGACCGTCACCGGCCCCAAAGTCTGGACCCCGGCGGTCGTCCCCTCCGTGGCGGCCTGCTGGGCCAGCGCCGGCGTTCCCCCCGCCAGCGCGGCCGCCAGAGCCGCACCCACCATGGTTGCGGATTTCATCGACGTCACGGAACGGCCCGCCGCCGCTCCTTCCTCTGCACACGCCCCCGATGTGCGAATGGTCATGCTCATATCCCCTGATTAGGCAAATCAGTAATTGATAATGATAGTCATTCTCAATTACGCCTTTCGATTGTTAGTGCATATCCCTTCTCGCTGCAAGGACTATGACTCGACGGGGTTGTTTTTCGGGCGGGGCGCCTCCCACCCCAGCGGGCAGACCGTCGGCGGGGGATCACTCCGCCGGGTGGGCCAACGGCTGGATGCCCATCGCAGAGCCTTGGTGCTCAACCGGGGCGGCCCAGACGCTGTCCCGTGGGCCGGTCAGGGCACGCCGCTTCGCGCTGCGGGCCATCGCGGCGAAGACCAGCGCACCCGCCAGCGCCACCAGATCGACACCGATCAGCCCATCCGACAGCCAAAGCCCTGGCAGGACGAGCCCGAGCAGCGAGGTCGCCGGGATGGCCGCGGTGGCCGCGGCGCTGGCCCACAGAAGTTCCGCCCCCGCGCGGGACGCCCCGCGCAGGAAGGCCCAGGCGCAGGCGCCCAGGAAGGCTGTGTGGTAGATGCCCCAATGCCAGGCGTGCAGGTCGTCCACCAGCCCGCTCAGCCATTTTCCGGCGGCGATGGTCAGCGACAGGCCGGCCACGCAGCCCAGGCAGACTCCGACCGTCCCGGCGGCCAGCAGACGGGTGGCGCGGCTTTGCTCGACCGGGTCGCCGGCCGGCCGGCCTTTCGCCTGACGCTCCGTCCGCCGCCGCGATTCGATCCACAGCAGGTTGCCGGTGTAGAACAGCGCCGCCCCGGCCAGCCCGAGCAGGAAGTAGGCCCAGCGCACGATGCCGCCGCCGAAGCTGCCGAAATGCAGCGCGAAGAAGGCGGAGACGGTGGCCGACCAGCCGTTCTGGTGCCCCGGCATGTATTCGGTGTCGATGATCCGGCCGTCCACCGCCCCCATCAGCACGAAGCCCTCCCGTCGCACGAGGTAGCGCGGATCATGGCCCCAGACGCGCACGGTGGCGGCCCCCGTGCCGGCGTCGTGATACTCCAGGCTGACCGGCCGGAAACCGGGGGCGAGACTGTGGACGCGCGTCAGGAACTCCTTCGGCGGCAGCATGCCCGCCGGGCCCATGTCCTTCGACACGGTGCGGAAGGGGCTGCTGGCCGCCGCCACGGCGCGCATCTGCCCGCCATAGACCACGCGGTCCAGCGTGTCGTAGATGTGGTCGTGCAGCCCGAACACCACCGCCGACAGGGCGATGACGAGGTGGAAGGGCAGGCTGATCAACCCCAGCAGGTTGTGGGCGTCCAGCCACATCCGCTTCACGTTCCGGGTGACGCGCAGGATCAGGAAATCCTTGACCAGCGACGGCAGCAGGATGATGACGCCCGACACCAGGGCCACGACGTAGAGCGCGCTGGCGATGCCGGTCACCGTCGTGCCGATGTCGAGATCGCCGGGAACGCCCGCGGTGCGGTGCAGGAAATCCACCAGAAGCCCGATGCCGGACGGGTTGAGCTGCTCCACCGTCACGCTGCCGTCCGGCGCCAGGGTGGCGGCCCAGGGGGCGGGATCGAAGCGTTCCTCCGTCCAGGTCAGGCGCAGCGGCGTCTCCCCGGCCAGCGCCGGTTCCACCGCCAGGGTGAAGTCCCGCACCTCCGGCCGCAGGGCGCGCGTGGCGGCGACCAGATCCTCCGCCCGGTCGAGCGTTGCCGGCGTCACCGCCGCCGGCGGTGTGATCCAGCGTTCCAGCGGTTCCTTGAACATGGTGAGGGCGCCGGCATAGAAGCAGACGAACAGGATCAGCCCGGTCAGGATGCCGGTCCAGGTGTGGACCTGTCGGTAGAGGCGCACGACGTCGGTGCGGATGGCCATGGCTCGGCTCGCGGCTGTGAGGGCGGGAGAGGGGGCGGAGAGTCAGTTCAGCAGCGGACTGCGCGCGGCGAGCAGCGCCGTGTGGGCCAGGACGGTGGCGCCGCCCAGCCACAGCCAGGCCTGACGCCCGCTGCGGAACAGGAAGCAGAGGCTGACCACCCCCAGCCAGATCGGAACGACGAGCCACATGACGAATTGCAGCTTGTTCACCGCCGCCGGCCCGCCGGGGCCGATCCAGGCGAACAACCCCGACAAGGCTATGGCGAGCGCGAATCCCAGGACCACGCCGGCCACACTCTTGCTCCACCAGTCAGCGCGGATCGGGGCCTGCGGGTTGCGGGTGGAGGAGGTGTCGGTCATCGCTCAGCCCTCCCGGCGCGCGAGCACGGCTCCGCGGGCGGCCGCGGCGAAGGGCAGGATGGTGAGGAGCAGCATCGCGACGGTGAGGCTGGTGAACAGCGCGGTCACCGGATGCATCACCACCGACCACAGCAGCCACCCTTCCAGCAGAGCGAGCGCTCCAATCATGCGGCTGCGCCGGCCGGCCAGCGGATGGCTCAGCCATTGCTGGCGCGGCGCCGAAAGGTAGAACCCGACGATTCCGACCACGGTCGCAGCCAAAGCCAGCGCGTGCAGGACGGTTTCCGCTATCGATGCGTTTCCAATCATGGGGCGCCAATCCGATTTGGTTGATGAAATCAGTTTTTGCCAATCTGAAATTGAAGTTGCAAGTGATTCCTAATTGCATCATTTGGTCGCGCCACGAGAATGCCGTCTCGTTTGGGAGACGGCTCACAATCCGGCAGCGGTGTGGGGTGATGGAGCGATGGCGCGCAGCAGGCGGCGCCGAAAAGACCACCGCGGATTCGCGGCCGTTCCTAAACTGTCCGGGTGACCTTGCGCAGATGGCGGGGGCGGTCGGGGTCGAAGCCGCGCGCCAGCGCCAGCCGGGCCATGAAGGGGTAGAAGGCCTGGATCGCCGCGATGGGGTCCAGCACGGGGTGCAGCGGCGGCGGCAGGGCCAAGGGCGTGTCGGCCAGGGCGAGCGCCCGCTCATCGGCGGAGGCGACCAGCAGATGGGCGCCGGCCCGCTTCAGCGCGCGGGCGGTGTCCAGCACGCCGTCCAGCGTCTCGTCCCGCACCGCGACCACCAGCACGGGGAAACCCGGCTCGACCAGCGCCATCGGGCCGTGCATCACCTCCGCCGCGCTGAAGGGCTCGGCGTGGGCGGCGGCGGTCTCCTTGAATTTCAGCGCCATTTCCTGCGCGATGGGATAGCTGCGCCCCCGCGCGACGATCAGCAGGCTCGATGCCACCTCCAGCACCGGCAGCGCCGGCGACCAGTCCGCGTCACCAGCCCGCTCCAGCCAAGAGGGCAGTTGGGGAAGTGCGTCGAGAAGCGTCCGATCCTCCGTCCAGACGGCGGTCAGCCGGGCGATGGCGGCGAGGCTGGCGACGAAGCTCTTGGTCGCGGCGACGCTCAATTCCGGCCCGGCGTGAAGGGGCAGGGGATGAGCGACGCGCTCCGCGAGCGGCGAGTCCCCGGCGTTGACCAGCGCCGCCGTCAGGGCGCCGCCCGCACGCGCCGCGTCCGCGACGCGCAGCAGGTCGGGGCTCTGGCCCGATTGGGAGATGGCCAGGACGAAGGCGTCCTTCACCCGCAGCACTGCCCCATAGGCCGTGACCACCGAGGGCGCCGCCGAGGCGGTGACCAGCCCCAGCGCCGTCTCGAACAGGTAGCGGGCGTAACCGGCGGCGTGGTCGCTGCTGCCCCGCGCGATGGTCATCGCGAATGGCGGCGGCACGGCCCGCAGCCGGTCGGCCAGAGCCGCCACCGCCGCGGCATCGGAGTCGAGCAGACGCCGCACCGCCGTGGGGGCGGTTGCGGCCTCCTGCATCATCAGGGGAGCGCTGGTCATGGGTCGGCCTCCGTTCCAGGCCGATCATAACATGCCCCAGCGGCCAACCTCACGGTGGGTTGACGTCAGGCGGGGCCGGTCGGAGCCTTCGCCAGCACGGCGGCGTCGGCGGGATCCATCTCCTCCGCCGGGGTGGGCTCGGCCTGGGTTGGCTTCCAGTTGCGCAGCCGGCTGACCATCGCGCCGGCCTGGGTCTTCCAGCGGTCGGCGTGGGCGCGCATCGACTCGCCGCCCTGGACCAGCAAGCGGCTGGGCAGAGGGCCAGGCGTCTCGAAGGTTCCGATGTGAAGCGTCTCGACCGGATGCTTGCCGGCGAGGCCGCGCTTGAACTGGTAGACGCCGGGGTTGGTCTGGGCGTTCACCCCGTGCAGGTCGTAGCGCAGCCCGCCGTTCGCCTTGATCCACAGCAGCGCCCGCCATTGCAGCAGATAGGCGGCGTTGACCCGCAACCCGGCCTCCAGCGTGGCGGAGTTCTGCATCTGGCCGGTGGTGCCGAACAGCGACACGACGACCCCGGCCACCGGCCGCCCCTCATGCATGGCGAGGAAGGCGCGCATCTTGCGCCGCGGCGGCAGCGCCTCGTTGATGCGGGTGAAGGTGCGGCTGTCATAGGCCTTGAAGCCCTTGCGGCGCTGCGTCTCGACGAAGATGTCGTCGATGGTCTCGAGCAGTTCGGCGTGGGAACCCTCGACGACCTCGATGCCCATCCGCTCGGCCTTGTTCAGGCCGCGCCGCCAGTGGTGGGACAGGTTGGAGCGCAGGCCCGCCTCGTCGGCGTTCAGGTCGGTGATGAAGGTGCGGTAGGGGGCCTTCTCCTCCCGGAACCGCATCCCCAGCGCGGCCAGGGCCTCCGTCACCGCCGCGCCGTCCGCCTGCGAGACATGGGGCAGAAGGCGCAGCAGCAGGCCCCGCCGGTCCGTGTATTCCGCCTTCAGCGCGTGCAGGGCGGTCATCAGGGCGGCGTGGTCCGGCTCCTGGCCGCGCGGGTGCCACATCGGCCCCCACATGACCAGCGCCAGGCCGCCGATGCCCGGCACGCGGCGCAGCAGGACCTGCACCGCGGCCACCGGGCGTCCGTCGCGCCGCACGACGAGGTGGCTCAGCTCCCGCCCGGCGTGGGCGATGCGGCCATAATCCCAGGTTTGGAAGATGTTGGCGTCGTCGAAGGAATCGAGGATGGCGTACCAGCCGCTTCGATCGACCCGGTCGATCTCGATGGAGGACGCGGGGCACAGGACATCGCCACCAAGCGCGTCGGTGTACATTCAGGATTCTCCCCTGGAATTCACGGCGATCGTTTTTGTGGAAGCGTTTGGTAACGGTTAGGCGTCTGTTTTCAGACGGTTCCGCCGGAGCGGTAGAAGGTGCTGAAGGCGGGGCGGGCCGAGAAGGCGGCCTGCGGGATGTCGAGCAGGCGGCGCAGCCGGTCGCGCACCGCCGGTTCGAGGATTGCGGCGACCAGCAGGGCGACGGCGATGGACAGGGCACCGCCGGTCACCGCCCCGGCCATGGAGGAGGCCCCGGCCTGCATCGCCAGCGTCTTGGCCGAGCCGCCGATCACCTCGTGCAGCAGGTAGAGCGGGTAGGTGGCCAGCCCGACCACGCGCAGCAGGGACAGCAGGGATTGCGGCAGCGCGGCGATCTCCGCCCGCCAGCGCGCCGAGGCGGCGATGGCGAGAAGCGACACGCCCCAGATCAGCAGCGGGTTCATCCACAGATCGGCGAGGTTCAGCGGGACGGGCGAGCGTTCCACGAACTCCACCGACCGGGCGGTGATCTCCAGCGGGGCGGCGACCAGCGCCAGCAGGGCGGCGGCCATGCCCGACCGGGTCAGCTTGCCGCGCGACCACAGCCACAGGAAGATGCCCAGCGCGAAGAACACGCCGTGGCGCAGCAGCGTCATGTTCAGCATGCCGTACTCGAACTCCAGGAACGGCAGGTGGACGACGCCGAAGACGTGCAGGCTGTAGACGCCGAGATAAGCCGAGCTGGCGGCGGTGAGCGCCAGGGCGAACTGCGGCAGCCGGTGGAAATTGCCGCTGAGCAGCAGCAGGAAGACCGCGCCGTAGAAGGCGATCTCGACCGGCAGCGTCCAATAGGCCGACGCGATGTAGGGGCCGGCGGGCGCCAGCGTGAAGGAGGCGATGAAGCGCCGCGCCAGATCCGGGTCGGGACCGGGCATGAGCACAAGGGCGACGAGGCACAGGATGGTGCAGACCCAGGCCGCCGGGTAGAGGCGCAGCAGGCGCGACCGGATGAAGGCGACCGGGGTGGCGTTGTTGGCCGAATTGGCGATGACGAAGCCCGACACCACGAAGAAGACCTGCACCCCGGCCCAGCCGGACCACATGGCGTCGGCGACCGCGGGGTCGCGCCAGGTCAGGTGGAAGCCGGTGACCAGCAGGGCCGCGGCGAACCGGACCATGTCGATCCCATAGACGTAATCGGCCCCGGACATCCGACGGGCGTGCCCGTCTCCTGGCAGAGTGTGCGTTATCGGCGTTTCAGGCACGATTCCTCCCTTCCTGCATGGGATGCGCCCACGTGCAGGTTCTCGACGTCTGTTGATTCCGGAAGACGAGCGCGATGCGGCCTCAGGACGCAACTTGCGTGCTGCTGCGGAGCATACTCGCTGGTGGGCGCGGATACAGGGGCCCGAACGGATTCAACAGGACATCTGCGGGAGTATACTGTTCAGATGACCGGCCGTTACCGAAGCCATGGCACAAAGGGGAGGTGTGCGGCGCGAACGGTCCACCCGATCCCGGGTGTTTTACTTTGAAGGGATGCTCCGAAGAGCGAATGGCACACGGCCCGCTCCCGGCGTAGCAACCGGGAACGGGCCGTGTGGTTCAACGAGCCGTTTGCTGCCAGTGGCTTACTGGTAGTTCAGGCCGCCGTTGATGTTCAGGGTCGAGCCGGTGACGTAGCCGGCGATTTCCGAGGCGAGGTAGGACACCGCGCCGCCGATCTCGTCCGGACGGCCCAGGCGCTTCATCGGGACGCTGTCGGTGATGGCCTGGCGGATGTCCTCGCGGATCGCCATGACCATATCGGTGCCGATGTAGCCCGGCGCGATGGCGTTGACGGTGACGCCCTTGGTCGCCAGCTCGGCGGCCAGCGCCTTGGTGAAGCCGATCACGCCGGCCTTGGCGGCCGAGTAGTTGGTCTGGCCGGCCTGGCCCTTCACGCCGTTCACCGAGGAAATGTTGATGATGCGGCCCCAGCCGCGCTCGGCCATCTTCGGCGACACCTGCTGGGTGACGTTGAACAGGCTGCTCAGGTTGGTGGCGATCACCGCATCCCACTGCGCCTTTTCCATCTTCGCGAAGAACTTGTCGCGGGTGATGCCGGCGTTGTTCACCAGGATGTCCACCGGGCCCAGGTCGGCTTCGATCTTGGCGACCATCGCCTTGCAGCTTTCGAAGTCGGAAACGTCGCCTTCGGCCACGTAGAACTTGAAGCCGAGGGCTTCCTGCTGGCCCAGCCAGGCGGCGGCCGGCTCGAAGTTCGGCAGGCAGTTCGCCGCCACGATGTAACCGTCCTTGGCCAGGGCCTGGCAGATGGCGGTGCCGAGACCGCCCATGGCACCGGTGACGAGCGCGATCTTCTGAGACATTACAATCGCTCCAGTAATAGAAACGGCCAGCTCCTGGTGAGGCAAGCCCGCTGGTGAACCGCAGAAGCAAAGGGGTTGCTTCTTGTTACGGATGCTGTCGTGCCGATGGTCCCTGCGGGGTGCCCATCAACCGCGGCGGCAGGCATAACATAGAACAAGTCCGCCTCCGGGCCAATGCGCTGCAACATCGCAGATGCGAGCGGGTGCGATTTTTCACAGGAATGTCAATAAGAAATGAGTTTTCAGAGCCTTACTGCAACGCACCAAGCGGGGTAGCCAGTCGGAATCGGCTCAAATCCGCAGAATTCGTCCGCCGGCCTTGAGCGCGAGCGGGAACAGCCTGGGCGCCACCGCCCCCAGAAGCCAGGGCCGCAGCTTCGCCAGAGCCGCCGGCGCCGCCAGCAGGACGAGCGTCGCGCCGCTGTGCGCCCATTGGCCGGCGGTCATCTGCTCGAACCCGTTGCACAGAAGGACCGCGCCGCTGCACAGCCCGGCCACGGCGGTCACGGCCTCCCCCAGCGCCTGGAGCGCGTCGATCTCCCACAGCGGGTTCGCCGTGGTGACCCGGCCGACCAGCCGGCGCAACTGTGCGGTCAGGTGTGCCGCGGATACGGCGTCGAACCGCCCGCTGTCGACCGCGTCGCGGGGCAGGGCGACCAGGACGTCGCCGTCGGGCTGGATCGACACGCGGACCGGAACGGTGCGCAGGCCGCTCCCGCTGCCGTCGCGCCCGCCCCCGTTGCCGGGCGAGGGCGGGGCCAGCGGCACGCGCAGGCCGATCGTCCGTCCGCCCTGGGCGAAGAACTGAAGAGCCAGGGCGATTCCATGCCCGCGCCGCGGGATCAGCCCGGCCTTGCCCCGGCGCAACCGTCCCGCCAGCTCGGCCAGGGCGTCGCGCCGCCAGGTGAGTCCGTGCGGAAGGTCGCCCAAGAGGCGTCGGCGCAGCGGGCTACCCCGTGTCTCCCACCAGCGTGTTCACGGCTTTTCCGGCGAAACGCCCCAGCGCGTCGATCAGGAAGCTCCAATAGCGGAAGGAGACGTCCACCGCGTCCTTGTGGACGCCGATCATGATGCTGTTGCCGGCGTTGTCCCGCCCCTTCAGCAGGCGGGTGACCACGTCGCCGTCGATCTGGATCGTCGACTGCATGACCACCAGCTCGGTCCCCACGTCCCACGCCTTGCGGATGGTCACCACGTCCGCGGTCTTCAGCGCCGGCATGCGGCGGATCTCCTCGTCCATCCCGCGCAGATAGCTGACGGTGTCCAGGCCGCGCCGCCGCAGCACGTCGTTGATCTGGTCGGAGTTGCGCTGGATGCGCATCAGGATCGGCGGCGCGTCCTGGTCGATGGTCGCCGCGGCGGACACCACGTCGGCGCCGGCGCCGGGTTGCCGGGCGGCGTCCAGGGTGCGGTCGGTCATCTCGCGCAGCCAGCTCGCCACCTCGCGCAGGTCGTCGAAGACCTTCAGCGTCGTGCCGCGCGCCGGGTCGTTGCCCGGCAGGTCGCGGCTGAAGAAGAAGGGGTCGTAGCGGTCGGGCTGGGCGGCATCGGATGGCGGGACGAACGGCGCCAGCCCCCAATGGAAGGTTTCCGAGATCCGGCCGGCCCAAGGGGCGAGGATCGCCGTCTCGCGGCTGCCGAAGGTGTCCAGCTGCTCGCACAGGAAGACATAATATTCCTGCGCCAGATCGATCAGGGCGTCTCCCGCCAGCGGCATCTTCTCCGCCGAGATGCCGGTCTTCAGCACGGTGTTGATTTCGAGCGCGAGAAGGTTGCGCGCCAGATCGACGAACTGGGACATCGGCCACCTTGCTGGTTCGGGAAGGGCGTGGGGGCGGGCTGCGGCGGGGGAAGGAACGCCCCCCGCCGGACCGCCGGCGGGTCAGCTCGGGCGGCCTGAGATCTGGACGGCCAGATCGCGGATCGCCTTCAGGTTGGTGCTGACGATGTCGCTGCTCTTGGTCACCTGGGCGAGGTGGAACTCGGTCAGGCTGTGGTAGGCGGTGTTGGTCGCGAAATCGCGGCTGATCAGGTTCTCGATGTCGCCGGTGACCAGATTGACCTGGGTCTGGAACGCCTCGATGGTCGTGCCGGACTTCGGACGGCAGGTGAAGCCCACCTGATTGGGGTCATCCTGCACCACGTCGATGTCGGCGATCGCGGTCACCACCGTCAGCGTGACCAGCCGGTCCAGCTTGTCCGCGATGGTGTTCAGCAGGGAATTGGCCTTGCCCTGCTCGTTCTGGATGACGGCAGCACCGCTCGGCGGCGGCGCGGATGGAGCCGCGGGCGCCTGGACGGCCGGCAATTGGGCGGTGGAGGCGGTCGGATTGGCGACAGCGGTATCGGACATGGTTGCACCCTTCTGGAGACGGATGGCGGAACACCGCCAAGCATCGCGCAAGAGTCGAATTCTGTCCAATGACCGCTATCGGAGCGGGGGTGTGATAAAAAATCTCCCGTTCAGGTGATTTTTCTTTTGCCCCTCACTCGCGCAGCAGCGCGTCGATGGCGTCGCGCAGATCGCGCAGCTCCCGCCGCTGATCCTCGGCCAGCGCATGGCCCGACGCGCGCAGGCTGTGGATTTTGTCAACGTTGCTGCGGAGCGCCCGCAAGGCGGGGGCCGCGGACGGGGTGGCCGGAAGGGCCGCCTTGCGCTCCTGCTTGGCGTTGCGCACGTCCTTGACGGTCAGGCCGTCGCCGGCCCGTTTCCAGAGCGCGAGCTGGATCGCCTCGTCGGGCAGCTCAGCCAGCTCCATGAGGAGGGAGACGGAGACGGCGGGTCGGTCCGGAGCCTCCTCCAGGATGCGGGTGGGCAGGCGCAGGATGCCCAGCAGGCGGGCCACATACTCCTGCGACTTGCCGATCAGGACGGCGGCCTGCTCCTGGGTCAGCCCCTTGTCGCCGATCAGCCTGGCGAGCGTCAAAGCGAGGTCGATGGGGTGCAGGTCGACGCGCTGGGTGTTCTCGATCAGGGCCAGCGCCTGGACGTCGTCGGTGTCGATGACCAGAGCCGGGATGGTCTCCCGATCCAGCGCGCGGAAGGCCCAGTAGCGCCGCTCCCCGGCCACGATCTGGAAGCGGTCGGGGGCGACCTCCCGCACGTTGATCGGCTGCAGCAGCCCACGCTCGCCGATCGAGGCGGCCAGTGCGGCGATGTCGGCCCCGCGGGCGTTGCGCCGCGGCTGGTCGGGGTTGGGCTCCACCTGCTCCAGCGGAATCTCGCGGTGGCGCATCTTGCCGGACAGGCCGAACAGGGCGGCGTTGCTGCCCCCGCCGCTGCCGGTGCGGCTGAGCGCCCGCTTGAACAGGCCGGCGTTGGAGGTGTCGAGCTTACGCGCCATGGCGCATCTCCTCCCCGGCGAGGGCCAGCAGGGCGTCGGCGATCTCGCGGTAGCTCTCCGCGCCCGCGGAGTTCGGGTTGTAGGCGAGGCCGGGACGCCCGGCCATCACGCTCTTGGAGTAGTCGGCGGCCCGCTTCACCGGGGAGAAGAGGTGGAGTTGCTCCGCCGCGGCAAGCTCGCGCAGCTCCCTCATCACCGTCTCGTCCTGAAGGCGGCGCGGGCTGTACATGGTCGGCAGGACGCCGAGGATCTGCAGCCGCGGATTCACCAGCTCGCGCACGCCGGCGATGGTCTCGAACAGCTGCGGGATGCCCATCATCGACAGCATCTCCGTCTGGGTCGGAATCAGCAGCTGGTCGGCGGCGTTCAGCACCGAGACGGTCAGCTCGCCCAGATGCGGCGGGCAGTCCAGCACCACGAAGTCGTACTGGCCGGCGAGCTGGGCGATCTTGGCGCGCAGGATCAGCGTGCCGTTGGGCTGGCGCAGCAGCTCCCGGTCGGTCGCCGCCAGCGAGATGGAGGAGGGCAGCAGATCAAACGCGCCGTCGCAGACCGGGGTCATGAACTCCCGCATCGGCCGGCTGGCCTTCAGCGCGTGGGTCAGGGTCGCCTTGGCCAGCTCCCGCTCGTGCGGATCGACGCCCAGATGCACGGTGGCGTTGGCCTGCGGGTCGCAGTCGATCAGCAGCACGCGCCGTCCCGACTGGGCGAGCAGCCACGCGACGTTGACGCAGGTGGTCGTCTTGGCGACGCCGCCCTTCTGGTTGGCGGCGCAGAACACCACCGGGGCCGCCCGCACCGCCGCCGCGGCGGGGATGCCCACCGGCTCCGTCGCGGTCTTCAGGGCGCCCGCGACGTTCTGCGGAATCCGCTCCGCCCCGGTTTCCCAGCGGGAGATCTTGGCGCGGTCGTAGCGCCGGTTCAGCCGTTCGTTCAGCCAGCCGACCAGTGCCTGCTGGTTCATGCCGCGCTGTTCGCGGTAGCGGCGCAGCTCCTCGCCGCTCATCTCGTGGGCCACGGGGGCATCCCTTATTTGGGGTGATCGCGCGGGCACCATGAGTCATGTTGATGGTGGTGTCAACCGCCGTGCTTCACATGTGATGACGCTTCGAAACGGACGGGAACGTGCGCCCAGGCGTGGAACCCGGTATGGAACAAGGAGGCGCGCTGCGGCTTTCCTGTGGTGCGAAAGGCCGCTATGGTCGCGGCCGAAAATCCTGCGCCAGGAATCGTGAGGGAGACCCAATGGACGCCGACTCCATCCGCGCCGCCTACCGGCGCTACGCGCGCTTCTACGACCCCGTCTTCGGAAACCTGCTGGCGTCCGGCCGGCACGCCGCCGTGAAGTGGATCAACCGGCGGGGGGGCTTGCGCGTTCTGGAGGTGGGCGTGGGCACGGGCATCTCCCTGTCCGACTACCGCAAGGACAACCGCGTGGTCGGCATCGACCTGTCGTCGGAGATGCTGCGCGTCGCCCAGGACCGGGTGGACCGCGAGCGCTTGGAGAATGTGGACGGCCTGCTGGAGATGGACGCCGGCAAGCTCGCCTTCGCCGACGGCAGCTTCGACCTCGTGGTCGCCATGTACGTGATGACGGTGGTCCCCGACCCGCAGGGCACGATGAACGAGCTGGAGCGCGTCTGCCGTCCCGGCGGCGACATCCTGATCGTCAACCACTTCGCCGCCGACAAGCCGGGCATCCGCCGCTCGGTGGAGAACTGGATGGCGCCCTTTTCCAAGAAGCTGGGCTGGCGGCCCGACTTCACGCTGGACACGCTGATGTCCGGCTCCCGCCTGAAGGTCGAGGAGTTGCAGACCGTTCCGCCCTTCGGCCTGTTCAGCCTGCTGCACTGCCGCCGCGAGGCCGCCACCCCCGCCTGACGGGCCGGGGGCATAAGCGTCAGGGAACTCGACCGCGGCCATTGCAGTTTCCCTTCCGGACCCGGATCGACCGGGAATGGAAGGGGCTCCATGGCGCGGCGGTGCGCGTTGCTCTTGGCGGGGATGCTGACGGCCGTCTCGGCGCTGCCCGCCGCCGGGGCGACGGTGACTCTTGCCTGCAGCGGGCTCGGCATCAGCTTCGACCTGTGCCGCGACGGCGCCCAGGAATGGGCGCGGCGCAGCGGGAATGAGGTGCGCTTCGTCTCCCCGCCCAAGGGGGCGAGCGAGCAGCTGGCGCTCTACCAGCAGCTTCTCGCCGCCGGCTCGCCGGACATCGACGTCTTTCAGATCGACGTGGTCTGGCCGGGCATCCTCGGCAACTACTTCATCGATCTGAAGGACCGCGCCGGGCCGGACGTTGTTCGCCAACATCTTCCGGCGATGGTCGAGGCGGCGACGGTCAAGGGCCGGCTGGTCGCGATGCCCTGGTTCGCCGACGCCGGGGTCCTCTATGCCCGCAAGGATCTGCTGGAGGCCCACGGGCGCCCCGTGCCGCAGACCTGGGAGGAGCTTCGGGACACCGCCGCCCTGATCCAGCGGGAGGAGCTCGCCGCCGGGCGGGACCGGATGTGGGGTTATGTCTGGCAGGGCCGCGCCTATGAGGGGCTGACCGTCAACGCGCTGGAATGGATCGCCAGCCGCAACGGCGGCACCATCGTCTCCCCCGACGGCGCCATCACCATCGACAACCCGCAGGCCGCCGAGGCGCTGGCCATGGCCCGCGGCTGGGTCGGCTCGATCAGCCCGCCCGGAGTCCTCAATTACATGGAGGAGGAGGCGCGCGGCGTCTTCCAGTCCGGCAACGCCGTTTTCATGCGCAACTGGCCCTACGCCTGGACGCTGGTCAACGCGGCGGACAGCGCGGTCGGTGGCAAGGTCGCCGTGGTGCCGCTGCCCAAGGGCGGACCGGAGGGACGCCACACCTCCACGCTGGGCGGGCAGTTGCTGGCGGTCAGCAAATTCTCCGCCCATGCGGACGAGGCCGCGGACCTGGCGCTGTACCTGACCGGTTTGGCTGAGCAGAAGCGCCGGGCTATCCACGGCGCGTCCAACCCGACCATCCCGGCGCTCTACGAGGACGCGGAGGTGCTGGCCGCCAACCCCTTCTTCGCGGCGCTGGCCGACTCCATCGCCAACGCGGTCAACCGCCCGGCCCAGGCGACGGGCATGCGCTACAATCAGGTATCGGCGGAGTTCTACGCCAACGTCCACGAGGTGCTGTCCGGACGGCAGGACGCCAAGGCGATGTTGCCCGATCTCAAGGAGGCTCTGGTCCGCATCAGTCGGGGAGGGCGCTGGTGAGCGGTCTTCCGCACTCCAGTCTGGAGCGGCAGAGACGCCGCGCGGCATGGCTGTTCCTGCTGCCGATGCTGATCGTGCTGGCGGGGGTGGCCGGGTGGCCGCTGTTCCGCACCGTCTTCTTCTCCTTCACCGACGCGACGCTCGCCACGCTGGACGGCTTCCAGGGAGTCGGGCTGGACAATTACCTGTGGCTGATGCGCGACCCCGTCTGGTGGCGGGCGGTGTGGAACACGCTGGTCTTCACCGTAGTGTCGGTGGGGATCGAAACGGCGCTGGGGCTGGGCATCGCGTTGATCCTGAACGCGCATCTGCCGGGGCGCGGGCTGCTGCGCGCCGCCGTGCTGATCCCCTGGGCGATCCCTACGGTGGTGTCGGCCCAGATGTGGGGGTGGATGTTCCACGACCTCTACGGCGTGGTGAACGCGATCCTGATGGGATTGGGGCTGATCGCCGAGCCGAGGGCCTGGACTGCCGACCCCGATCTGGCCCTGCCGGTGGTGATCGCGGTCGATGTCTGGAAGTCCACGCCCTTCATGGCGCTGCTGATCCTGGCCGCGCTCCAGATGCTGCCGCGCGACCTCTACGAGGCGGCGCGGGTGGACGGGGTGCATCCGCTGAAGGTCTTCTTCCGCATCACCCTGCCGCTGATCCGTCCGGCGCTGATGGTGGCGGTGCTGTTCCGCACGCTGGACGCGCTGCGCGTGTTCGACCTGATGTATGTGCTGACCGGCAACAGCCGCTCGACCATGTCGATGTCGGTCTATGCCCGGCAATATCTGATCGACTTCCAGGACGTGGGCTACGGCTCCGCCGCGGCGACCCTGCTCGTCCTGGTGCTGGCGGTGGCGACGGTATTGGCGGTGACGCTCGGCCGCGTCCGCGTCGACGCGGGGAGGTGAGGGGATGGACCCGAAACGCATGATTGGCCGCATAGTCTTCGGCCTGCTGGTTCTGGGGATCGTCGTCTGGGCGGTGTTCCCCTTCGCCTGGGCCATCATCACCTCGCTGAAGGCGGGCAGCGCGCTGTTCACGGTGGAGGCATGGCCGTCGCAGCCTTCGCTGGCGAACTACGCGGCGATCTTCAAGGAGCAGCCCTTCGGGCGGAACATCCTGAACTCCCTGCTGGCCGCCTCGGCGGTGGTGGCGCTGTCGCTGGGGCTGGCGGTGCTGGCCGCCTACGCGCTGGGGCGGGTGCGCTTCCGCGGGCGGGGGCTTCTGCTGTTCGTGGTGCTGGGCGTGTCGATGTTCCCGCAGGTCGCCGTGCTGTCGGGCCTGTTCGAGTTGGTGCGCTGGCTCGGCCTCTACAACCGGATCGGCTCGCTGGTGCTGTCCTACCTGATCTTCACGCTGCCCTTCACCGTGTGGGTGCTGACCACCTTCATGCGCGAGCTGCCGAAGGAGCTGGAGGAGGCCGCCATGGTGGACGGCGCCGGTCCCTTCGTGATCGTGACGCGGGTGTTCCTGCCGCTGATGGGGCCGGCGCTGGCAGCGACCGGGCTGCTCGCCTTCATCGCCGCCTGGAACGAGTTCCTGTTCGCCCTGACCTTCACCCTGACCGACGACGCGCGCACCGTGCCGGTGGCGATCGCGCTGATGTCGGGGGCCAGCCAGTACGAGCTGCCCTGGGGCCAGATCATGGCGGCGTCGGTTGTGGTGACGGTGCCGCTGATCGGGCTGGTGCTGCTGTTCCAGCGGCGGATCGTCTCCGGCCTGACCGCCGGCGCTGTGAAGGGGTAGGGCGATGGCGGGCGTCACGCTGCGCGGGGTGCGCAAGAGCTTCGGGCGGATCGAGGTCATCCACGGCGTCGATCTGGAGGTCGCAGACGGCGAGTTCGTCGCCTTCGTCGGCCCGTCCGGCTGCGGCAAGTCCACGCTGCTGCGCCTGATCGCCGGGCTGGAGGAGCCGAGTGCCGGGGACCTGTCCATCGGCGGGCAGCGGGTGAACGATCGGCCGCCGGCGGCGCGCGGCATCGCCATGGTCTTTCAGTCCTACGCGCTTTACCCGCACATGACAGCCTACGAGAACATGGCCTTCGGCCTGACGCTGTCGCGGACCGACAAGGCGGCCATCGCGGAGCGGGTGCGCGACGCCGCGCGTCTTCTTCAGATCGAGGACCTGCTCGACCGCAAGCCGCGCGACCTGTCCGGCGGTCAGCGCCAGCGCGTCGCCATCGGGCGGGCCATCGTGCGCGAGCCGCAGGTCTTCCTGTTCGACGAGCCGCTGTCCAACCTCGACGCCGGCCTGCGCGTCCAGATGCGCCTGGAAATCGCCAAGCTGAAGGCCGACCTGCGCGTCACCATGATCTACGTGACCCACGATCAGGTGGAGGCGATGACCCTGGCCGACCGCATCGTCGTGCTGAACGCCGGGCGGGTGGAGCAGGCAGGCACGCCGCTGGAACTTTACCACCGCCCGCGCAACCGCTTCGTCGCCGGCTTCATCGGCTCGCCGGCCATGAATTTCCTGGATGTGGTCTCGGAGGGGCGGACGGACGGGTCGGTGCGGGTGTGGCTGCCCGGCGGGGTGCCGCTGGACGTCGCGGTGGACGGCGCCGCGCCGCCGGCGGGCACGCCCGTGACGCTCGGCGTCCGGCCGGAGCATGTCGGTTTGGCCGACGGCGGGGTCGGGCTGCTCGCCACCATCCTGGCGGTGGAGCGGCTGGGCGGCGAGACGCATTGCCACGCCGCGCTGGAGGACGGGCAGCGGCTCCTGGTTCGTCTCGACGGCGACCGGCCGGTGGCGGCGGGGGAGCGTTTGCGCTTGAACCTGCGGGGCGAAACCGCGCATCTCTTTGGTCCGGATGGGCAAAGGCTCTGAGCGCGGGCATGGGGTGAGCCGCTCTGCTTTCGAATGAACTTGCGGGCGAAGCGGCGGTCCGCTTGAATGCCGCCATGGACATCATGACCCCCCGGCAGACCGACATCCTGGCGCTCGCCCGCACGCAGGGGCGCGTGCTGGTCGACGATCTTGCCGCCCGCTTCAACGTCACGCCGCAGACGATCCGCAAGGATCTGAACGAGCTGTGCGACCGCCGCCTGCTCCAGCGGGTCCACGGCGGCGCCGTCGCCGGATCGGGGGTCGAGAATCTCGGCTACGAGGCGCGGCGGCTGATCGCCCAGGACGAGAAGCGCGCCATCGGACGCCGCGCGGCGGAGCTGGTGCCCGACAGCTCCTCCCTCTTCATCAACATCGGCACGACGACGGAGGAGGTCGCCCGCGCCCTCCAAGGGCGCAGCGGGCTGGTGGTCATCACCAACAACATCAACGTCGCCAACCTGCTGCGCCCCGAGCCGCACATCGAGGTGATCGTGGCCGGCGGCGTGGTGCGTCGGTCGGACGGCGGCATCGTCGGCGAGGCCGCCATCGACTTCTTCAACCAGTTCATGGCCGATTTCGCGGTGATCGGCGCCTCGGCCATCGACGAGAGCGGAGCGCTGCTCGACTTCGACTACCGCGAGGTGCGGGTCTCGCAGGCGATCATGGCGAACGCCCGGCACGTCATCCTGGTCGCCGACCGGAGCAAGCTGGAGCGCACCGCCCCGGTGCGCATCGGCCACATCTCGCAGGTCCACACCTTCGTCACCGACGTCCTGCCCTCCGACCGGCTGGCCCGCATCTGCCGGGACGCGGGCGTGCGGGTGGAGGAGCTGTTCCCCGACCGCGCGACGGAGCCGGAACCCCAGGACTGACCCTTAAACCAGCCAGACCCAGGCGGTGACGACGAGGAGCAGCGACGCCGTTGAGGCGACGCCGATGGGCAGCGCCAGCCGGTAGATCGCGGATTCCGCCTTGGTCAGCCCCAGCAGGCTGGAGGCCAGCACGATCCGGCCGGGGGTGAGCAGCGTGCAGACGCTGCCGGCCACCACCTGGATCGCGGCGGCGGCGATCAGCGGCAGGCCGCTGCCCGAGGCCAGATTGACCTGGATGTGCATCATCAGGGCATTCGACGCCGTGTTGGAGCCGGTCAGCATCCCCGTCGCCGCCCCCAGCACCGGCACCGCCAGCACGGCGGCGGACCCGGCCACCGCCTGCCACGCCTGCCCGAAGGCCGCCGCCCCGCCGGAGGCGGCCATGAAGGCCGCCAGTTCCACGAAGACCAGCGTCGCCGCCATCGGCACCAGCGCCGCGCGCAGCGCGGGACCCGCCACCGCCAGGGCGCGCCCGCTCGGCAGGCCCGCCAGCATGACCAGGGCGATGGCGACCAGCCAGGTCGAGGGGTGACGCAGCAGGGGCATCGGGGCCAGCCCGCCGAACGGATCGAGCACCAGATGGTCCGCCGTCCAGCCCGACAGCGGCGGCACCAGCCGGGTCGCCATCAGCCCGCCGACCAGAACCACATAGGGCCACAGCAGGGCGAGCAGCCGCGACAGGCCGGCGGCGTCGCGCGGCAGCCGCCGCGCCTCCACCGCCAGCAGAAGCACTGCCGTCGCCAGCCCGCCGCCCAGCTCCGGCGCCACGAAACGGTTGGTCAGCCAGAGCAGCCCGGCCAGCGCCAGCATCAGGGCGAGGTCCCGGACCCGGTCGATCGGGCCGGAGGTCAGGCCGGCGCCGTGGATCAGCCGCCAGAACACCAGCAGCAGGCTGGGCAGCACGACCACCATCAGAGCGGCGCTGGCCGTCCCCAGCTCGGTGAAGGAGACGCCGATCAGCTCCGCACCGACTCGTGTGCCGACTCCCAGCGCGCCCCAGGGGGCGAGCATCTGGCTGAACAGGCCCAGCGCCGCGGCGTGGGCCGGCGGCAGGTTCAGCGGGCGCAGCAGGGCGAGCGCCACCACCAGCCCGACGCCGAACCCGGTCACCGATTCGGCGAAGGGACCGGCGAGCAGGCAGGCGACGAAGACGGCGCGGCGGCGCTCGGCCGGAGTCTTCGCCTCGCTCCGGGCCTCGGCCTTGACGGCGCGCGCCTCGAAGGCGCGGTGGAACAGCAGGCCCGCCGCGATGATCGACATGGCGTGCCACGCCAGCCACGCCCCTTCGCCGGCCTTCAGCGCCACGGTCGGGAGCAGGCCGGGCAGTTGGGCCAGCCAATCCGGAGCGGTGGCGCCGCTCGGCTGCGCCACCATCAGGGCCGCCAGGAGCACCCCGGCGGCCAGCGCCATGCCCGCGGTCCCGGCGGTCAGCATGCTGACGCGCCGCGACACGAGCAGGGCGACGGTGGCGGCGAGCGGCAGGAGATGGAGGGTCAGGGGCATGATCGACACAGGGGACCGTGGAAGAAGCGTGCTGATATACTAATATTGACACGCTTCGGCCAGCCTCATCGGTCTTTGCGCGGCTGCCCCGCTCTCCGGGAGGCTCAGGCCCCGCGCAGCAGGGCGACTTCCGCCAACAAGTCATCGATGGCGGCCAGCGCGAAGTCCAGCGCGGCTTGGTCGGTCAGCCGGCCGTCCTTGATCTTTTCATGCACCATGCCGATGACCACCTGCGGGCGGGCGATGACCCGGCCCATCATGCCGGACAGCGTCTCGCGCATCTCGTGCTGGGCGCGCACGCCGCCGGTGAAGGCGGGGGACGCCGTCATGATGAGGATCGGCTTGCCCCGCACCGGCGATTTCATGGCCGGGCGCGACGCCCAGTCCAGCGCGTTCTTCAGCACGCCCGACATGCCGTAATTGTATTCGGGGGAGATGATGACCAGCCCGTCGGCTGCGGCGATGGAGTCGCGCAGCGCGCTGGCCGGGGCCGGCGTGTTCTCCGCGTCCAGGTCGGGGTCGTAGGGCGGGATGTCGTTCAGCGGGAAGAGCGTCATCTCCGCCGTGGCGCCCGCCTTCTTGCCCAACGCGTCGGCGAGGGTGCCCAGCACCGCGGTGCAGTGGGAGTGGCGGCGGATGCTGCCGGAAAGGCCGAGAAGGCGGACGGGCTTGGCGGTGTCGGTCATCGTGCTTGTCCTGTCGCGGTTTGAGGGTGATGCCCGTTCCAACGGTGCGCGTGGAGGATGGTGCCGTCCCCGTCCCCGCGCCGCAACCCGCGGGATCGGGGACCGGACCCGCGCCTCCGCTCCGGATCGGGGCGGACTCCGTAGAATCCACAATAGGGGAAAGCAGCGCTGCGAATACGCTTAAAATGCAAGATAAATCGCTGCTTTTTCCAGCGCCTGCAAGGCTCTAGCGGGTCGGCTCCGGCTCAAGCGAGGCTGGCGACGGGCTGAGACGGTGCGACAATATGGTGATGTTTTTCGCCCATTAATACAGTAGAAGTAGCACTTAAGTAGTGTTTGTGCGTGTTCTCCGCGACGGGGTGCTGGCTTATGCGCGACAATGGACCGGTTACGAACCGCGAAATCGAAATGGCCGACGACATGCTGCTTGTGTCGCGGACCGACACCCGCGGCAAGATCACGTTCGTCAATAAAGCGTTTGTTGATATTAGCGGTTTCTCAGAAACGGAATTACTCGGCTCGCCGCATAATCTTGTGCGCCATCCGGACATGCCACCGGCGGCCTTCGCCAACCTGTGGGAAACCATCAAGGATGGCAGGCCGTGGGAAGGGCTGGTCAAGAACCGGTCCAAAAGCGGCGACCATTATTGGGTCAAGGCGAACGTCACCCCGATCACCGAGAAGGGCGTGGTGACGGAGTACATCTCGATCCGCACCAAGCCGAGCCGCGAGGCGGTGGCGGAAGCGGAGCGCATCTACGCCGAGATCCGCGCCGGGCGCGGCCAGCAGTACGGGTTGCTGGACGGCCAGATCGTCCGCCGCGGCTTCGGGGTCTGGCTGGGCAATCTGGTGTCCAGCATCGCCGGGCGCATCCTGGCGACCACGGGCCTTCTCCTGCTGACCATCATGATTCTCGGCTGGCTGAGCCTGACCGGCAGCGACAGCGTGGAGATTTTCAGCGGGCTGATGCTGTTCGGCCTGCTGGTGGCCGGCATCGGCACGCTCAGCGTTCTGGGGACGGTGCGCCGTCCGCTCGGGCTCGTCGAAACCCATCTCGACGCCATCGCCCGCGGCGACCTGATGACCAACGTCCCCAGCTCCGGCGTGGCGGAGTTCGCCCGCATCCGCTCGCAGATCCGCGCCGTGAAGGCGAAGCTGAGCTATTCCATCCAGGAGCGCGCGGAGCGTCAGCGCCAGGCCGAGGAGGAGCGCATCACCGCCCTCCAGGCCATGGCCGAGACGGTGGAGCGTGAAGCCAGCCACGCCGTGGAGCAGGTGGCCCTGCGCACCGGCGGCATGGCCCAGGACGCCGACGCCATGGCGACCTCCGCCGAGCGGGTCAGCATCAACGCCCAGAACGTCGCCGCGGCGGCCGAGGAAGCGCTGGCCAACGCCCAGACCGTGGCGGCGGCGACCGAGGAGCTGGCGGCCTCGATCCGCGAAATCTCCGCGCAGATCGCCCATTCCAGCGCGGTCACCCGCCGCGCTGTGGAGAACGGCCAGCGCACCCAGGGCACCATCCAGTCGCTGTCCGAGGCCGTCGGCCGCATCGACGAGGTGGTCAAGCTGATCACCGACATCGCCAGCCAGACCAACCTGCTGGCGCTGAACGCGACCATCGAGGCGGCGCGTGCGGGCGAGGCCGGCAAGGGCTTCGCGGTGGTGGCGCAGGAGGTGAAGAACCTCGCCAACCAGACCGCCCGCTCGACCGAGGAGATTACCCGCCTGATTGCGGAAATCCAGGGGGTGACCGGCACCGCCGTGGGTGCTGTGGCGGAGATCGGCGACACCATCGGCGAGATCGACCAGATCTCCAGCGCCATCGCCGCGGCGATGGAGGAGCAGGCCGCCGCCACCCAGGAAATCAGCCGCAACGTGGTGGAGACCTCCAACGCCGCGCAGGAGGTGTCGGTGCGCATCGCCGCCGTCTCCAGCGACGCCGACCAGACCGGATCGCAGGCCTCGGGCGTGCGGGCCGGTTCGGACGAGGTGGCGACCAGCATCGACGAGCTGCGCCGCGTGCTGGTGCGCGTCGTCCGCACCTCCACGACCGACGCCGACCGCCGCCGCAGCCCGCGCTACCGGGTGAACGAGGGGTGCATCGCGGTGGTGCACGGGCGCGACCAGTCCGGCACCCTGACCGACCTGTCGAACGGCGGCGCGATGCTGAACGGGATCGCCGGCCTCGGCGTGGGCGACCGCGGCACCCTGCGGCTCGACCGCTTCGGCCTGACCGTCGCCTTCGAGGTGCGGGCCATCGACAAGGCGGCGGTCCATGTCCGCTTCGCCGAAAGCGACGTGGCCCAGCCGCGCTTCCGCGACGTCTTTGTCCAGCTCACCCGCGGTCTTCAGCCGGTGGCCGCCTGACGAACCGCAGCCTGCCCTGAAAAAGCGACGGCCCGGCGTGCGGAACGCCGGGCCGTCGTCGTTTCGGGCCTGCCCCCGTCAGTCCTGCGGCTTGTCCACGCGGTAGCGGAAGTCGCAATGGCTGGCGCCCTGCATGATGGTCTGCGTCCGCTCCATCGTGATCGACGGGTCGTAGCCCGTGCAGAAGGCGGCGTCGCGGTTGCAGGACAGCAGATGGCCGATGTGACCCAGCCCCATCTCCCGGTACATCTCGGCGTAGCGGCAGCGGGTGACGTTGTAGTCGAACCGCGTCTCGTCCTGGTGCAGCACCTCCAGCCGCAGCGCGTCGTCCTTGGTCCACAGCGGCTGCAGGTCGGCGAAGCTCGTCAGGCTGGTGCCGTTCGGCTCGGCCGCGGCGAAGGCCGCGGCGGATTCCACCGCGGCGCGGGTGATGGCGGCGCCCAGGATCTCCTGCGCCACCGCCTCGCCCAGCCGGGCGGCCATCTCCTCATAGACCGGCTTCAGGATCGCCGCCTCGATCCCGCGGCGCTCCAGCATGCCCATCACCGGCTTGGCCGGCGGCGTGTCGGTCGGTTCGGTCATCACGGTCTCCGTCTCAAATGGCGGTCAATGCGCGTGGCCGCCGAGATAGGCTTCGGCGATGCGGGGATCGTCGCGGAGCTGGGCGGCCGGGCCGGCCAGCACGATGCGCCCGTCCTCCATCACCGCCGCGTGGTCGGCGACCCGCAGGGCGGCGCGGGCGTTCTGCTCGACCAGCAGGATCGACACGCCCTCCGCCCGGATGCGCTGCACCAGATCGAAGATCTGTGCGACCACCATCGGGGCCAGCCCCAGCGACGGCTCGTCGAGCAGGAGCAGGGCCGGGCGGCGCATCAGGGCGCGGGCGATGCACAGCATCTGCTGCTCGCCGCCCGACAGCGACCCGGCGTTCTGCCGCAGCCGCTCGCGCAGGACCGGGAACATGTCGAGCATCCGGTCGAGTTCGCCCAAGCCCACGTCGCCGCCGCCGAGCACCAGATTCTCCCGCACGCTCATGTTGGAGAAGATCTGGCGGCCTTCCGGCGCCTGCGACAGGCCGAGCTTGACGATGCGGTGGGCGGGCAGGTTGGCGATGGGCTCGCCGCGGAAGGCGATGCTGCCCCGGCTCGCCCGGTAGACGCCCGAGATCGCCCGCATCAGCGTCGTCTTGCCGACACCGTTGGAGCCCAGCACGGCGACGATGGCGCCCTGCGCCACGCTCAGGTCGATGCCGTGCAGGATCTCCTGCGGCCCCATGGTGACGTGCAGGTTCTCGATCGCGAGGATCGGCGCGTCGGCTTGCGGCTGGCTCATGCGTCCACCCCCAGATAGGCTTCCAGGACCGCTTGGTCGCGGCGGATGGCGTCGGGCGGGCCGTCGGCGATCTTGCGGCCGGAGGCGAGCACCAGGATGCGCTGGCAGATGCTCATGACCAGGGTCATGTCGTGCTCCACCAGCATGATGGTCAAGCCGGTGCCGTGCAGCCGCTTGATGAAGTCGGCCAGCGCGCGGGTCTCGGTATCGTTGAGTCCGGCGGCGGGTTCGTCGAGGATCAGGAAGCGCGGCTGCATCGCCAGGGCGCGGGCGATCTCCAGATACTTGCGCTGGCCGTAGGGCAGGTTGGCCGCCAGTTCGCCCGCCACATGGGTCAGGCCGACGGCCTCCAGCGCCTCCCAGGTGCGGCGGCTGATCTCGGCGGAGCGGGCGCCGCCCCCGGCGAGGGAGCCGAACAGGGCGCCGAACGCCCCCTGCGGCAGCGCGCCGACCGCGCCCACCGACACGTTGTCGAAGACCGACATGTTGGGAAAGACGCGCAGGTTTTGGAAGGTGCGGCTGATGCCCAGCCGGGCCACTTGGTTGGTCTTCAGCCCACTGATGGTCTTGCCGTCGAAGGAGACGGTGCCCGACGACAGCGGCGTGAAGCCGGAAATCAGGTTGAACAGGGTGGTCTTGCCGGCGCCGTTCGGGCCGATCAGCCCGACCAGCTCGCCCTCGTCCACATGGCCGGTCACGTCGTTCACCGCCAGCACGCCGCCGAAGCGGCGGCTGACGTTGCGGATGTCGAGAAGATGGGTCATCGCCAGCCGATCCCTTCGCCCTTCACGGTGTTGCGCCACGCCGCCCCCAACTGGCGCCGCGCGAGCTGGAGCGCGGAGACCTCGCCCAGCAGGCCCTTGGGCAGCAGGAGGATCGACAGGAACATCACCAGACCGACCATGATGTTGCGGAAGTCGCCGAAGGCGCGCAGCCCCTCCGGCAGCAGGATCAGCAACAGCGCGCCGATCACCGCGCCGGGCAGGCTGCCCAGGCCGCCCACCACCACCATCGCCAGGATCAGGATGGATTCGGAGAACTTGAAGTCGCCCGGCGAGATGTAGCCGGTCATGTGCGCCCACAGGCTGCCCGCCACGCCGGCGAAGAAGGCCGACAGGGTGAAGGCCTCCATCTTCAGGCGCGCCGTGCTGACGCCCATGGCGTCGGCGCACTGGTCGTCCTCTCGGATCGAGCGCAGGGCGTTGCCGTAGTAGGAGTGGCTGAGCCGCCCGATCGCCAGCACGCACAGCGCCACCACCGTCGCCACCGTGTAGTAGGTGGCCAGCCGGCCCGACAGGCTGAAGCCGAACAGCTCCAGACCCTTGGTGACGATGATGCCGTTGGGGCCCTTGGTGAACTCCACCCAGTTCAGCATGACCAGATAGAGCATCTGCCCGATGGCCAGCGTCGCCACGGCGAAATAGATGCTGACCAGCCGCATGGTCGGCAGCGCCACCAGGAAGGCGATCAGCGCCGCCACCACACCGGACAGCGGCAGCGTCACCGTGAAGCCCAGCCCGAACTTGGTCGAGAGCAGGGCGGCGGTGTAGGCGCCGACCCCGTAGAAGGCGGCGTGCCCGAGATGCAGCAGCCCGGCCACCCCGGTGACCAGATGCATGGAGGCGGACAGCAGGATGAAGATCAGCGCCAGATTGGCGATCTGGTAGAAATAGCCGCGGTCGAAGCCGGCCAGCATGGCCGGCAGCCCCACGAAGACCAGCAGGGCGAGCAGGAGCGGTATCAGCAACCCCCGCCCGCGCGGCGGCGCCGACAGGTCAGACACGTTCACGGCGCGCTCCGAACAGTCCGTTGGGGAAGAAGATCAGGGTCAGGATCAGGAAGCCGTAGGCCACCATGTCCGACCAGCCCGACGACACGAAGGTCGTCGCCATGCTCTCCGAGATGCCCAGGATCAGGGCGCAGATGACCGCCCCCGGAATCGAGGACAGCCCGCCCATCACCATGGCGACGAAGGCCTTGATGCCGGGAACGAAGCCCATGGCGGGGAAGATCGCCCCGTAATAGAGCCCGGTCAGGATGCCGGCCGCCGCCCCCATCATCGAGCCGACGACGAAGGTCATGATGATGGTGCGGTCGGTGTCGATGCCCACATACTTGGCGCCCAGCGGGTTGTTCGACACCGCCCGGATCGACAGGCCGATGCGGGTGCGGGTCAGCAGATACTGGAGGCCGATCAGCATCGCGGCGGCCACGCCGAAGATGATGAAGTCGCCGGTCACCAGGATCACCGGCCCGATGCGCACCGGCGTGTTGATGAGATATTCGAACGGGACGGAGCGCATCTGCGACCCGAACACGATCTCCAGCGCCTCGCGCACCACGATGGACACGGCGAGCGAGGAAAGCAGGGTGGATTCGCGCATCGCCCGCGACTTCAGCGACGCCTCGTCGGTGAAGCGGCGGAAGGGTTTGAAGGCGATCCGCTCCAACGAGAATCCGGCCATGGCGCCGATCGCCAGGGCGATGAAGATCACCGCGAAGATCGGCGGGGCCGTCGCGGAAATCAGCACCAGCCCGGCGAAGGCGCCCAGCGTGTAGACCTCGCCATGGGCGAAGTTGACGACGTTCAGCACGCCGAAGATCAGCGTGAAGCCGATCGCCATCAGCGCGTAGGTCATCCCCAGCGACAGCCCGATGGCGAGCTGCTGGAGGTAATAAGGGTCGATCATGCGGGCCGTTCGCTGGAGATCGTTAGGCTATCGGGTCGGTAGGGCGTGCGCCGGTCAGTCGGCGACCGGCACGAAGGCGCCGCCCTTGACCTCGACCTTCACCAGCTCCTTCTCGGCCTCGCGGTCGGCGCTGAAGCTGGTCTTGCCGGTCACGCCGGCGAAGTCCTTGGTCTCGGCCAGGGCGTCGCGCACCTTCTCGCGGGTCGGGTTCGGGTAGGCCTTCTCGACCGCGGCCAGCATGATGCGCACGGCGTCATAGGCCTGCGCCGGGAACTGGCCCGGAACCGCGCCGTTGGAGGCGGCCTTCCACTCCGTCACGAAATGCTGGATGTGCGGGGCCGGGTCGGTCGGCAGGAAGTTGGAGGTCAGGTGCACGCCTTCCGCGGCTTCGCCGGCCAGCTCGATCAGCTTCGGGCTGTAGGCGGCCGAGGTCGAGTAGACCGGGGTCTTGATGCCGAGCTGCTGCACCTGACGCAGGAACTGCGCGCCGTCCTCGTAGAAGAAGCCGGTGTAGATGGCGTCCGGCTTCGCGCGCTCCAGCTTGCTGATCAGCGAGCGGTAGTCCTTCAGGCCGCGGTTGAAGAACTCGGAGAAGACCACCGTGCCGCCGTTGGCCTTCACGCCGTCGCTGAAGCCGGAGACGACGGACTGGCCCCAGTCGGTCTGCTCGGCGATGACGGCGATGTTCTTGTAGCCCTTGGACAGCATCCACTTGGCGTTGTAGGGGCCTTCCTGCGCCTGGGTGGCGATGTTGCGGAACTGGTACTTGGAGATCTTCGTGTAGTCCGGATGCGAGGCCGTCTGCGAGAGCTGCGGCATCCCGGCATCCTTGTAGACCTGCGCCGAGGCCATCGACACGCCCGAGGTGAAGTCGCCCAGCACGCCGACGATTTCCTTGTCGTCCACGAACTTGCGGGCGATGTTGGTGCCTTCCTTGGCGTCGGAGCGGCTGTCCTCGAAGACGATCTCGGCCTTGAAGGGCTTGCCGGACGCGTTGAACTCGGTCAGCGCGATCTCGGCGGCCTTGCGGAAGTCCTGGCCGTACTGGGCGGTCTCGCCGGTCAGCGGCAGCTGGTAGCCGATCTTCACGGTGTCGGCGGCCAGGGCGGTGCCGGTGGTCAAAGCGGTGCCGGCCAGCGCGGCCGTCATGAGGGCGGCGAGGGAGGCGGTCTTCAGGGCGGTCATCGCAGGTGAACCTTTCTTGTGAAGGCCGGCTTCGAGGCCGGTGTTGGGCAGCGTCGTACGGTTGGGTGGCTTAAGCGGCGGATCAGGCGGCCTTCGGGCCGGGCAGGACCTTCAGGCGGCAACAGCCCTCGTCGCCGGGCTTCCAGGTCTCGCCGCGGAAGACAAAGCCGGCCGCCTCGAACAGGCCGCCGTCGATGGCGCCGGCCATGTTGCAGAGCAGCTCCAGATCCTCGTCGGACTTGCCCTGGGCCTGCCACGCCTCCTTCAGGGGGCAGCGGTGGAAATGAATCTCCAGCGCGTCGCCGTCGCAGCGCTTGATCTCCGGCGCGAACATGGAATCGCGGTTCGGGATGCCGTCGAGGAAGGCGTGGCACAGGCCGGCGAGGTCGTCGGGGCCGTGCGCCGCGTATTTCACGCCCATCGCCTCGCCCAGGCGGCGGGTCGCCTCGCGCCCGATGTCCAGCGCCGTCTCGGTGCCGTAGCGCTCGCGCAGCACGTCGAACATGTGGGCGTAGGACGCGGCCCGCATGGCGTAGGCGTTGCGCAGCTGCGTGGCGTGGTCCGGGGCGGCAGGCGGCTTGGTGTCTTCAGTCATCGTCAGATTTCCCGGATGTCGTTCCAGCGGTATTGCAGGAGTTTGAACGGGCCGATGCGTTGCAGCAGCTCGTTGAAGGGCAGGGGGCGCGGCTCGGTCAGCGGCAGCGCCAGCTCCGCCGGATCGCTGCCCAGCGCCGCGTGGGCCAGCTCCCGTCCCAGCGAGACGGAGAGGGCGACGCCGCGTCCGTTGCAGCCCGCCCAGGTGAAGGCGTTGGGGCCGAGCTGGTGGACCCGCGGGGTGTAGTCGGTGGTCATGGCGATCCGCCCGTTCCACACATGATCGAAGCGCAGGCCGCGCAGCGTGGGGAACATGGAGGCCAGCCGCAGGCCGACGATGCGCCGCAGCCGGTCGGCCCCGTCGACGGGGACGAGCAGCGCGCCGCCACTGACCAGCCGGTGGTCGGCGGTGTAACGCATGAAGCGCAGGTCGCCATGGGTGTCCGACATGGCCTGACGGCCGGGCAGGATGCTGCGCCGCTGCGCCTCGTCCAGCGGCTGGGTGGCCATCTGCCAGGACAGGACGGGGACGACCTCCGTGCGGATTTCGGGGAAGACGGCGGCGGTGTAGCCGTTGGTGCCGAGCACCAGGGCATGGGCGGTCACCGTGCCGTCCGGCGTGCGGGCGACCCAGCGGTCGCCGCGCCGCTCCACCGACAGGACCGGAGAATTGATGAAGACCGATGCACCGGCCTCCACCGCCTTGCCCGCCAGCCCGCGGGCGAGCGCCAGCGGGTTGATGTGGCCGCCGCTGCGGTTCATCCAGCCGCCATGGTAGGCGTCAGTGCCCAGCAGCGCCGAAATGCCGGCGCGGTCGAGCAGCTCCACCGGGGCGCCGCGGCTGCCCCACTGCTTGGCCCGCCGCTCGGCGATGGCGATGCGGCCCGGCGAATGGACCGGCTGCACCCAGCCGGTCTGCTCGGCCGCGCAGTCGATGCCCAGACGGCGAATCAGGGCGAACAGGGTCTCGGCGCTGTCGCGGATCAGCGCGACGAAGCGCTCGCCGCGCTCCGGCCCGAACTTCGCGACGAGATCCTCGGGGTCGGGGCGGGTCAGGGTCGGGATGACCTGTCCGTTGTTGCGCCCGGACGCGCCGCGCCCGATCTCCGACGCCTCCAGGACGACGGCGCGCTTGCCCGATTCGGCGGCGTGCAGGGCCGCCGACAGGCCGGTGAAGCCGCCGCCGATGACCAGCAGGTCGGTGTCCACCGCGTCTTTGAGCGCCGGAAGGGCCGGCGGCGGCGGGGCCGTGGCCTCCCACAGGGAGTCGGGCCGTTGCCAGATGCCGCCGGTTCCAGGAACACCGGTCTTCTTCTCTATCGCCTTCACCGTGCCTTGTCCCACGTCTGTCGGGTGAAATCGGCCCGATCATGGGACAAATTGCATACCCGGGCAATTACCATAGCGAGGACGCGGTAATTTTCCTGTTTCATACACAAACCATAGGGAGATAGGGATGGTTTGTACAAGGCTGCCGGAATGACGGCGGTGGCCTTTGTAAACCCTCTCCCCTCCGGGGAGAGGGTGCCCGGAGGGCCGGTGAGGGGGATGCGCTTTTGCCGGACGTATGGACACGCGCAACCCCCTCACCCTAACCCTCTCCCCAGAGGGGAGAGGGGATATCGCCCGCCATCACGCCGCGCGCGGCAGCACCGTTTCGGCCAGTCGCACCCAATAGCTGAGGCCGATGGGCAGGACCGCGTCGTTGAAGTCGTAATGCGGGCTGTGCAGGTTGCGCCCGCCGTCCGACGGCCCGGCGCCGACCCAGACGTAGCAGCCGGGCCGCCGCTGCAGCATGAAGGCGAAATCCTCGGCGCCCATGCTGGGCATCGGGTCCAGGTCCAGCCCCGATTCGCCGACGACTCCGGCGGCGGCGCGGCGGGCCAGCTCGGTCGCCCCGGCCTCGTTCACCGTGGACGGATAGCGGCGCTCGTAGCGCATCTCCGCCTCGATCCCGAAGCCTCCCGCGATGGCCTTGGCCAGTTCGCCCATGCGCCGCTCCACCATGTCCTGCACCTCCTTGCGGAAGGTCCGGACGGTTCCACGCAGGACGGCGGTGGCCGGTAGGACATTCCACGTGTCACCCGCGTGGAACTGCGTGACGCTGACCACGGCGGAATCGACGGGATGCACGCTGCGGCTGGCGATGGTCTGCCAGGCGTTGACGACCTGGGTGCCGGCCAGGATCGTGTCGGTGCCCAGATGGGGCATGCCGGCGTGGGTGCCCTTGCCGGTCAGGGTCAGTTCGAAGATGTCGTAGGCCGCCATGATCGGGCCGGAGCGCAGCGCGATCTTGCCGACCTCCAGCCCCGGCCAGTTGTGCATGCCATAGACCTGCTCGACGGGGAATTTCTCGAACAGCCCGTCCTCGACCATCACGCGCCCGCCGCCCTCGTTCTCCTCCGCGGGCTGGAAGACGAAGGCGATGGTGCCCTGGAAGTTCGGATGCGCCGACAAATGGCGCGCCGCGCCTAGCAGCATCGCCGTGTGCCCGTCATGCCCGCAGGCGTGCATGCGCCCGGGATTGCGCGAGGCGTGGGGCAGGTTGGTCTGCTCGTGGATGTGCAGGGCGTCCATGTCGGCGCGGAAGGCGACCGCCGGACCCTCGCCGTTGCGCAGCAGGCCGACCACGCCGGTCTTGGCGAGGCCGCGGTGAACCTCCAGCCCGAAGGAGGCCAGCTTCTCCGCCACAAAATCGCTGGTCCGCTCCTCCTCGAAGGCCGTTTCCGGGTGGGCGTGCAGGTCGCGCCGCCACGCGGTCATGTCGGCCGTCAGCGCCTCCGTCCCGTCGATCGTCCTCACCATGTCCCTGGTTCCCTGTGTTTCATGAGTGTGTGCGAATGATCTTGCCCAAAAAAGCACCCGTCGTGCAAAGCGCACGACGATGCGGTGCCGTCACATCACCCTTGCAGCGCGGACCGGTTCCGTGCAGGATGTGAGTGAACGTTCACTCATGACGAACGCCACGAACGGAAGCGCCATGTCCAAAGATGCCCGCAGCGACGCACGCAACAAGGTCCGGGACGCCGCCATCGCGCTGTTCGCCCAGAAGGGGGTGAAGGCCACCACCATCAAGGACATCGCCCGCGCCGCCGGGGTGTCGGAGGGGGCGCTGTACCGCCATTGGGCGAGCAAGGAGGAGCTTGCCGCCGCCCTGTTCGCCGCCGAATACACCGCCCTGTCGCATGACCTGCGCGCGGCGGCGGGGAGCGGCCCGGCGCCGCAGCGGCTGCGCCGGGTCATCGCCTGGGCCTTCGGGCTGGTCGAGGCGGCGCCGGACCGCGCGCGCTTCCTCCTGCTGTCGCAGCACGACGCGCTGCCGCTGGTTCCTGACGGTTTGGAGACGCCGGTGGACGCGGTCTGCGCCATCGTCGGCGACGGCATCGCGGAGGGGAGCATCGTCGACGCCGACCGCGAGGCGCTGGCCCACACGGTGATCGGCGCCATCGTCCTCAACATCCAGTCGCACGTTTACGGACGGCAGACGGCCCCGCTCGGCGCGCTGGCCGACACGGTCGCCGACGCGCTGCTGCGCGGCCTGTCCACCGGAAAGGGAGCCTGACGCATGAGCGGATTCGGCCTTCTCGCCACGCGGCGCTTCCTGCCGCTGTTCGTCACCCAGTTCCTCGGCGCCTTCGGCGACAACGTGCTGCGCGGCGCCATCGCGGTGCTGGCGGTCTATGGCATGGCGGGGACGGCGGGCGACGGCGCGCTGATCTCCACGCTCGCCGCGGCGGCCTTCACCGTGCCCTTCCTGCTGTTCTCGGCGACCGCCGGCCAGTTGGCCGACCGGTTCGACCGCACGCTGATCGCCCGCGCCGTGAAGGTGGCGGAGATCGGCCTGATGGCGATCGCCGCCTGGGGCATCATGCGCGCCGACCTCGGCGTGCTGATCGTCGCGCTGGTCGGCATGGGCGCCCATTCCACCGTCTTCGGGCCGGTCAAGTACGGCCTGCTCCCCGACCTGCTGAAGCCGGAGGAGCTGACCGCCGGCAACGGTCTGGTCGAGGCCGGGACCTTCGTGGCGATCCTGCTGGGCACCATCGCCGGCGGCTCGCTCGCCCTGGCCCACCCGCTGGCGCTTCCGGGGCTGCTCGGGGCGACGGCGCTGGGCGGGCTGGCGGCGTCGCTGCTGATCCCGCGGGCGGGCAACGCCGACCGGACGGTGCGCGTCGGGCTGAACCCGGTGTCGGTTACCCTCCGCGTGCTGCGTGCCACCGCGCAGGACCGCGTGTCGATGCTGGCGATCTACGGCATCTCCGTCTTCTGGGGCGTCGGCGCGGTCGTCATGGCGCAGTTCCCGGCCATCGCGCGGGAGACGCTGGGCACCGACAGCGAGGGGGCGACCCTGCTGCTGGCGGTCTTCGCGGTGGGCGTGGCGGTCGGCTCCGTCTACGCCGGGCTGGGACACCGGGTGCCGTCGCGCGCCGACGCGCGGCGTGCCGCCCTGGCCGGTCTCGTCGCGGCCGTGGCTGGGGCGGCGTTGCCCTTCCTGACGCCCGACGCCCCGTCGGCGGAGCCGCTGTCGGCGCTGGCCCTGCTGGCCCAGCCCTGGGCGATGCCGCTGCTGGCCGACCTGTTCCTGATCGCCGCGGCGGGCGGCGCCTTCGCCGTGCCGCTCTACGCGCTGATCCAGCATCGCGCGGCGGTCTCGGCCCGCGCCCGGGTGATCGCGGCGGCCAACGTGGTCAACGCGCTGTTCATGGTGGTCGGCTCCGGCATCGCCGCGGCCATGCTGGCGCTGGGCGTGACACCGCTGACCGTCGCCGCCTGGGGCGGGGCGAGCATGCTGGCCGCCGTCGTCCTGGCGCTCGCCATCGACGCGGTGGGCATGGGGCGGGCGCTGGCCCGCGCCTTCTTCCGGCTGGCCTTCCGGGTCGAGCTGCGCGGCGCCGAGCATCTGGAGCGGCTGGAGGGTGCGGCCGTCGTCACGCCGAACCACCAGTCCTTCCTCGACGGCGCTCTGCTCGCCGCCTTTCTGCCGGGGATGCGCTTCGCGGTGGACAGCTTCATCGCGCAGCAGGCCTGGGCCAAGCCCTTCCTGGCGTTGGCCGACCATGTCACCATCGACCCGACCAAGCCGATGGGCACGCGCCTGCTCGCCCGCACCCTGGCCGAGGGCCACAAGATCTGCATCTTCCCGGAGGGGCGGATCACCGTCACCGGCTCGCTGATGAAGATCAACGGCGGTCCCGGCATGCTGGCCGACAAGGCGGGCTGCCCCATCGTGCCGGTCTGCATCGAGGGCGCGCAGCGCTCCATCCTGTCGCGGATGCACGGGCGGCTGCGGCTGGGCCTGTTCCCGCGCATCACCATCACGGTCATGCCGCCGGTCGCCACCCCGGACGTGACCGGGCTGGCCGGAAAGAAGCGGCGGGCGGCGCTGAAATCCTGGCTGTCGCGCGTCATGACGGAAACCGTCTTCGCCGCCGGGCAGCGGCCCGACACGCTGGCGCTCGCCCTGCTGGAGGCCGGGCGGAAGACCGGCTGGGGCAAGGCCGCGGTGCAGGACGGCGACTTCACGACTTTGTCCTACCGCGCCCTGACCGCGCGTTCCCTGGTGCTCGGCCGCATCCTGGCCCGCGGCACCGAACCGGGGGAGGCGGTGGGTGTGCTGCTGCCGACCGCCTCGCCGACCGCGGCGGTGTTCTTCGGGCTGGCGGCCTATGGGCGGCCCGCAGCGATGCTGAACTTCACCGCCGGGGCGGAGGCCGTGAAGGCGGCCTGCCGCGCCGCCGGGCTGCGCCGGATCGTCACGTCGGCCCGCTTCGTGGAGATGGGGCGGCTCGGCCCGTTGGTCGAGGCGCTGGCCGCCGACCACAGCATCGTCTATCTGGAGGACGTGAAGCGCGGGCTGGGCATCGGCGACAAGCTGCGGGCGCTGGCCGCCTCGGTGGCGCCGGAGCGCTTCCTGCCCCCGCAAGGACAGCCGGACGACGTGGCGGCGATCCTCTTCACCTCGGGGTCGGAGGGGCCGCCCAAGGGCGTGGCGCTGACCCACGACAACCTGCTCGCCAACATGGCGCAGGTGGCCTCCGTCGTCGACTTCACGCGGCAGGACGTGGTGTTCAACTGCCTGCCGGTCTTCCACTCCTTCGGGCTGCTCGGCGGGATGCTGCTGCCGATCCTGAACGGGGTGAAGACGGTGCTCTACCCCAACCCGCGCCATGTCCGGCTGATCCCGGAACTGGTCTACCAGACCAACGCCACGGTGCTGTTCGGCACGGACTTCTTCCTGAACGCCTGGGCGCGGGCGGCGGACCCCTACGACTTCCGCTCGCTGCGGCTCGTCTTCGCCGGTGCCGAGCGGTTGCAGGAGGAGACGCGCCGCACCTACACGGAACGGCTGCGCGTGCATCTGCTGGAGGGCTACGGCACCACCGAGACCTCCCCGGTGATCGCGGTCAACACGCCGGCGCGCTTCCGCCCCGGCACGGTCGGGCAGGCTTTGCCGGGCATCGAGACGGAGCTGCTGCCGGTCCCCGGCGTGCCGGTCGGTGGGCGGCTGCGGGTGCGCGGGCCGAACGTCATGAAGGGCTACATGCGCGCCGACAACCCCGGCGTGGTGGAACCGCCGGAGGACGGCTGGCACGACACCGGCGACATCGTGGACATCGACGCCGACGGCTTCATTCGCATCGTCGGGCGCGTCAAGCGCTTCGCCAAGGTGGCCGGCGAGATGGTCCCGCTGGGGCTGGTCGAGGAGCTGGCGCTCCAGGCCGCGCCGGACGCCGCCCACGCCGCCGTCGCCCTGCCGGACGCCCGGCGCGGCGAGCGGATCGTTCTGGTCACCGCCGGCACCGGCCCGACCCGCGACGCGCTGGCGGCGGCGGCCAAGGCCAAGGGCGCCCCGGAGATCGCCATTCCTCGCGATGTGCTGCGGGTGGCGGCGATCCCCCTGCTCGGCACCGGCAAGACCGACTACCCCGCCGTCAGCCGGCTGGCCGCGGAAATGCTGGCGAGCGAAACGGCCTGACGTGTGGTGAGGTCAGGGGCGGCAGGCGACGTGCAGCCCCTTGCCCACCGGGAAGATGGTGGAGCCGAAGCCGGGCAGGGCCTCCACCGCCGCGATGTAGCCGGCGATCTCCTGCGGGTGCGACAGGGCGTTGTCGGCCAGCAGCAGGCAATCCGGCTCCAGCTTCGGCAGCAGGAGGCGAAGCTGCTCCGGGGCGCTCCAGCGGTCGGCGTCGAAGAACACGCAGTCGAAGGGGCCGTCCAGCCCCGCCACCGTCTCCGTCGCGTCGCCGACCAGCAGGTTGACGCGGCTGGCCAACCCGGCGCGCTCCAGGTTGGTGGCGGCCTGGGCGCTCTTGCCCGGATCGCGCTCGATGCTGGTCAGCGGGTCCGTGGCGCCGACGGCCTGCAGCGCCGCGGCGAGCCACAGGGTGCTGACGCCGTTGGAGGTGCCGATCTCCAGCACCCGGCGGCGGCGCCCGCTGCGCACCAGGATGTGCAAAAGCTCCGCCGTCTCGCGTTCCAGATTCAGCATCTTGCGGGCGCGGTCGCCCTCGCGCGCGTCGTTGTCGCGGCCATAGCTCTCAAGATCGCGGAGCACGCGGTCGACGGCGTCATCCAGCAGCATGGTGGTGGTCCCGGTGGCGGAGAGTGGGACAAGACCCTGCGCCGAGTGTGGCCGTGGGGTCAAGAGATTGGACCACAGAAAACCCTCTCCCGCCGGGTGCGGGAGAGGGTTTCGCGACGGGAAACGTCACGCCGCCTGGTTGAGCTGCTCGGCGCGTTGCGGGGCGATCTTCAGGCGGGTGGCGAGGTAGGAGAGATAGGCGCGTTCCGCCTCATGCTCGCGGTCCACCGCCATCAGCGAGGCCAGATAGACCTGCTCCGCCATGTCCGGATCGGTGACGGAGCGGACCAGCGAGTCGAGCGACTGCGGCTGGGACAGTTCCTGCTCCACGATCCGCCGCTCCTCCGGGCCGCCGCCGGCCTCGTCCAGGGCGGACATGACGCGCTGGCGCTCGACCGCGGAAATCTCGCCGTCGGCGTTGGCGGCGGCGATCATGGCGCGGATCAGCAGCAGGGCGTGCTGGTCCTCCATGGCGAGTTCGGGAAAGGCGCCCTCGCCGGCCCCGGACGGGGCGGCGTCGGGCGGGGGAGCGGTGCGCTGCTGGAAGACCTGGGACAGCCGCTCGCCCAGCGAGCCGCCACCGGAAGCGCCGGCCCCGCCGAGAATGCCGCCGAGGATGCCCCCCGGCGTGTTGCCCGAGCCGGACGGCGGCGCCCCCCACGGGCTGCTCCCCGGCTGCCCGGAGCGGGCGGGGGCTTGTCCGGAGGAGGGCTGTCCGGAGGGCGGCATATTCTGCTGCCGCTCCTGATAGGCGCGGTAGGCGAGGTAAGCAAGCGCGCCCAGCCCGGCCATGGGGCCGACGCCCATGCCACTGCGGGCGTGCATCGCCGATCCCGAGCCCATCCCTGACCGGCTCAGGATCGACCCCAGATCCTGCGGGCTCCTGCGGCTGTGCCCTCCCATGCCGGTCGCCAGAAGGGTGCCGAGGATGTTCTGAAGATTCGCCATGACGCGCCTCTCTCCTAATCGGTGTCCGTGTCGATGCAGCTTTGCGCCTCATCAACAGACGAAAGGGATTGGCGTCACGGCACAGCTAAGGGTGCCAATGATGGGCCTGACCAGCCGACCCTTCTTCTATGACGGCTTCTATGCCGGAGGTGGAGTGGCTTTCGAACAGGCTGTGCGGAACACTGACTTCCGCTATCGTGGCGCGCATCAGAGCGCAGCAAGCGCCGACGCCCGCCGGTCGGCGGGTGGCATTTTGGAGGAGACGCCCATGACCTTCGACCGGATCGCGGAACCGCCCCCGCCGGACCTGTCGCCGACGCCGTTCGTTCCGCCGCCGGCCCCGGCCTGCGGGTCGCTGTGGAACGACTATCTCCATCGCCTGCTGGGCACGGCGCACGGCTGCGTCGCCGCGAACGACGACGAATCCGATCCGGAGCCCGCCTGCTGCTGCGCTGCCGGGTGATGCCGTGAAACCGTGGCCCTGAAATCGTGGCCCTGAAATCGTGATTGGGAGCGGTCGGGTGCCCGTCAGCGGGCGCCCGCCGCCTCGATGATCACCGCCGCCACCGCGTCGGGCCGGGAGGCGTGCGGGACGTGGCTGGTCCCGACCTCGACCGTCCGCGCGCCGATGCGCTCGGCGGTCGCCCGCAGGAAGGCCGGGGGAAGCATCCGGTCCTCGCCGGCGACGACGTACCAGGACGGCTTGTGCTCCCACGCCGCGGCGGTCACGCGCGTGCGGAAGCAGCCGGCATGGACCGGCCCCTGCGTCGCGGCCAGCAGCGCCGCCTCCGTCGCCGGCACATCCTGGGCGAAGTTCGCCGCCAGGCTCTCCGCCGACAAATGCAGATAGCCCGCGCGGTCCATCGACACGCTGGACAGGCCGGGCGAGGGCGGGAAGGGCTTCAGCGTGTCGTTCGGCGACTGGCCGACCCCCGGCGCGAAGGCCGCCACATAGACCAGCGCCTTCACCTTGTCCTGATTCCCGATCTGCGTGATCACCGCCCCGCCCCAGGAGTGGCCGACCAGCACAACCGGCCCCTTGGCGCGGTCGATGGCGCGCTGGACATGGGCGACGTCCTCGTCCAGCGAAGTCAGCGGATTCTGTACGGCGATCGCCTCCAGCCCCTGGGCCTGGAGCAGGGGGATCACGCGGCTCCAGGCGGAGCCGTCCGCGAAGGCGCCGTGGACGAGGATGACGGAAGTGGCGACCGGGTCCATGGACCGATTCCCGTGACAGTGACCGACCCTATCCTCTGAGCACGCCCGCGCCCGCCTGTCCAGCGCGGAGGCTGCGCTTTTCCTCCCTGTGGAAAAGCCGCCCGGACTCTGGGGTCAAAGGATGTCTTGCTGCGGAGCGGGATGAAAATTTCGCGAAATCGCCCTTGAAGCTAAGATTGTTCTGGGATACGGTATACCAACAGTGAGGCGAGGCGATTGTCCGCCCCCTCCGCCAAGCCAGTCCGTCCGTATCGCCAGCCCGAGCCCTTGAGGTGAGCCATGGTCAAGACCCTTTCCGCCGTCCGTCCCGGAAGCCGCCCGAACGCCCTCCGCGGTGTCGACGATGCCGCTCCCGCCGGCGTCGTGGTCGCCCTGCGCCCCGATCATCGGCCGTCCGATCATCGCCATTCTGATCATCGGCAGCGGGCCGCGGTGCTGGCGGCGACTACCGGCGGGCGCGGCCCGCGCATGGACATGCTGACGATCACCCACAGCCGCGGCGCGGCGGAGGATCGCGGGGCGGAACTCATCCACATCGACGGCCCTTACGCGGATGTTCTGGCCTACATCGCCAACTCGCCGGAGTGCGTGGTCTGCTTCGACACGCTGCACGGCGGCATGGCCCGCGCGCAATTGTCCGTGCCCTGACCGGGCGCCGGGGCCTGCTGGAGAGCGAACCGATGAACGCCTGTATGATGAGTGATTGTGTGACGACGCCCTTTTCCGGGCAGGAACTGGCCTCCGCGATCATCGCGGCGGCGCTGTCCTACCCCTCCGCCAACGGCCGGCTGTGCCTGCCCGACGGCGCGGTGCCGTGCGATCCGGCGGCGCTGGAACGGGAGTTCACGGTGGCGTCGCAGGGGCTGTCCCACTGGCTGGCGCAGAACGACCAGGAGATCGCCGGCGCGGCGCGGGCCAGCCGGTTGAAGATCGCGGCCGGAGTCATCCGGGCGGCCCTGGCGACCCTGGAGCACGCCGGGCGGCGCTGCGGCGACTTGCGCGATCGCGGAGAGCGGACGCTGTCCGTCGACTTCGGCGCGGTCTGCGACCGGGTTCAGGAGCGTCCGGGCCTGCTCGCCCAGACGGTGGCCGCCGCCGCGGCCGGCCACATCGTCCAAGCGGTCGCCGCCTGAAAACGGGCGTGATTGCCCGGCGTTAAAGAAGGGTGTGCTCGACCAGGATCTTGGTGCCGATGGCGAGCAGCCCGAGGCCGCCGATCAGTTCGGCGCGGCGGCCGAGCAGCGGGCCGGCGGCCCGGCCCAGCAGGACGCCGCCGAAGCCCATCAGGAAGGTGACGACGCCGATCAGGCTGGCGGTCACCGCGATGTTCACGTCCGCCATGGCGAGGCCGACCCCCACCGCGCTGGCGTCGATGCTGGTCGCCACCGCCACGGTCAGCAGGGCCAGCCAGCCCGAGCGCGCGGCCGCCGCCTCGTCGTCCTCTTCCCCGGCCAGCGCGTTGCGGATCATCGATCCGCCGATCAGCAGCAGCAGGCCGAAGGCAATCCAGTGGTCCACCGCCTGGACGAAGCCGGCGAAGGCCGAACCCACCGCCCAGCCGATCGAGGCCATCGAGAGCTGGCAGAGGCCGAAGGCGAAACCGACCCGCAACGCCTCGGACAGGCCCGGACGCTTCTGAACGGCGCCACGGCCCAGCGCTGCGGCGAAGCTGTCCATGGAAAGGCTGACGGCGAGGACGAGGGAGGTCACACCGAGCATGGCAACGAACTCCGGCCAAACGGACACGACAGCACGGCTACCCCCGGTTGGCCTTCGGGAACATCCGCACCATCGGTCTTGCCGAACCGGCCGGACGCTGTCCGGCTGCCGCGTGCACCACGGGACGTCCGGAGAAAGGATGGTCCCGAGTTTGTTGGCGCACGCCCCTCTCGCAGGAGGGTGGCTACTCCCCAATGACGAGGCGGACCCTAACGCCGCAGAGTGTGGGTGTCAATCTATATGAACAGCTGTTCATATATATTTGAATCACTCTAAAACGGCATGCGTCGTGCCCCGCCAGGGGCAGGGCATGGTGCAGTGCGGAACGATTTGTTAAGAGCCTCTGACGCTTTTATGCCTCTGCGGTTCGTTGGCGTACGAAACGCTGGGATTCACTGGGCATCATTGGGGGCGGGGGTTCGCCATGGGGTTGCTGACGGGGGTCGGCTCGCTGTCGCTTTCGGGCAAGACGGTGTCGCTGTGTGTCGGTGGATTGGCAGTGTTGACGAGCAGCACCTTTGCTGTCAACGAAACGTTGTTGAGCCGCTATGCGGAGCGCATGGCGGTCGAGCGGCAGGAAACGAACATGCGCGTCGCCTGGGACGTGCTGAACCAGTACGGGCGGGACATCAGCGTCCGCGACGGCACGCTGTACGCCGGCGACCGTGCGTTGAACGGCTTCTTCGAGCCGGTGGACCGGGTGAAGGCGCTGGTCGGCGGCACCGCCACCCTGTTCATGGGCGACACGCGCGTCACCACCAACGTCCAGAAACCGGATGGCGCGCGCGCCGTCGGCACCCAACTGGCCAAGGGGCCGGTCTACGACGCCGTGCTGGTCCGGGGCGAGCCGTACCGTGGGCAGGCCGACATCCTGGGCGTTCCCTTCTACACCGCCTACGACCCGATCAAAGACCGCTCGGGCAAGGTGGTCGGCGTGCTCTATGTCGGTGTGCCGCGGGCGGAGTTCTTCGCCCCGATCCGCGACACCCAGACGATGATCGGTGGGCTGGGCGCCGCGGTGACGCTGCTGGTGGCCGGCGGCAGCCTGCTGTTGTCGCGACGCATCTTCCGCCCGCTGTCCGCCATGCGCGGCGCCATGGAGCGTCTGGCGACGGGGACCCTGTCGGTCGAGATTCCGGCGCTCGGCCGCAAGGACGAGATCGGCGGCATGGCCCGGGCGCTCAGCGTCTTCAAGGAGAACGCGCAGCGGGTGGCCCGGCTCGACGCCGCCCAGGCGGAGGAGCGCGCCCGCGCCGAACGGGACCGCCGCGATGCGCTGGACGCGGTCGCCCGCAACTTCGACGAAACCATGCTGAGCGTGGTCGAGACGCTGAGCGCCACGACGGCCCAGCTCGAAGCCAACGCCCAGCGCCTGCATGGCATCGCCGAGCGCAGCAGCGGGCAGGCCGCCGCGGTCAGCGGCGCGGCGGGCGAGGCCAGCGACGACGTGCGGACCGTGGCCGGCGCCACCGAGGAGCTGACGGCGTCCATCGTCGAGGTGTCCCGCCAGATCGACGAGTCCTCCCGCATGGTCCGCAACGCGGTGGAGGAGGTGGAGCGCACCAACCACACGGTCGAGGGCCTTGCCGCCGCCGCCGGCAAGATCGGGGAGGTGGTGACGCTGATCCAGAGCATCGCCGCGCAGACCAACCTGCTGGCGCTGAACGCGACCATCGAGGCGGCGCGGGCGGGGGAGGCCGGCAAGGGCTTCGCCGTCGTCGCCAACGAGGTGAAGGGGCTCGCCAACCAGACCGCCAGGGCGACCGACGAGATCGCCCAGCAGGTGGCGGAGATCCAGGCGGTGACCGGCAGCGCGGTGACGGCTATCGGCGGCATCGGGCGCACGGTGATCGCGGTCAACGATCTGGTCGGCCGCATCGCCGAGTCCGCCGACCGTCAGAACGCCACCACCGGTGAAATCGCCCGCAGCGTCCAGCGCGCCGCCGACCGCACGTCGGAGGTGACCCACAGCGTTCGCGACGTGTCGGCCTCCGCCCACGAGACCGGCACCATGGCGTCGGAGGTGCGCTCCGCCGCTGCCGATCTCGGCCGGCAGGCGCTGGCCCTGCGCGAGCAGGCCGGCGCGTTCCTCAATCAGGTGCGTTCGGCATAAGGGGAGGCTTCCGCCCGTGTTCCGCAACCCGCGTTCGCTGCTGTTCGTCTTCTTCTTCGCGTCGCTGGCGGCGCTGCTGGTCTTCAGCGGCGACCCGCCGGACGGCGGGCGGACCGACGCGAACCGGGATTTCCTGGCGGCCTGCGAGACCAGCCCCTTCGCCGCGCAGAACACCGGCTCCACCGAGGTGGCGGTCCGGGTCTGCTCCTGCATCCTGTCCTGGCACCGCAAGGAGGGCGAGGCCACCGGCCGGCCGCTTCCCGCCGCGCTCTATCGTGGGGATGGAGCGGCCGGCGCCGCCGCCGCGGCGGTGGACGAGCGGGCGCGGGCTTCCTGCCTGTCCGGGCGCGTGGCGCCCTGAGCAATTTCTGAGAATCGTCCGCAGGACGGGGTGGCGGGGGCTTTTCCTTCGGCACCGCAGCACCCATCCTATGGCGCTATGGGCACACACGACACCCGCAATCCCTGCACGAAGCTCTGCCGCTTCGACGCGGCGGACCGTTGCTTGGGCTGCTTCCGCACCCGCGCCGAGGTGAAGCACTGGAAACGCCTGCCGGACGAGACGAAGGCGGCGATCAACGCCCGCATCGCCGCGCGCGGCGGCACCGTCTCAAAGAAGGACGGCAAGCGCGCGAAGAAGCTCGACAAGAAGATTCGCAAGCTGGAGGCGAAGCTCGCCACCCTGCGCGCCCGCCGGTCGGGCCTGGAGGGGCCGGTCGCCAGGGCGGCGGAGTGAACGCCGCCGCCCGCGGCCTTGACGGCCGGACTATGGGCGCCGTGTCAACCGATCCCGGCGTGCCGTTCCACGTACAGCAGCAGGGCAGGGTAATAGTGCTTCTGTGAAACCGTCAGTTCCTGGCAGTAACGGCGGGCCATACCGTTCGAAAGCCAAGCATCAAGCTCGCCGGTCTCACGCTTCTGGGCGATGACGCGGTCGATCTTGTCCATGATCTTGTGGATCACGTCCGTTCCTTTTCGGGTGTTGATTTGTCGTGGAAGAGGTGAACGCCGCAACAGCGGCGCCATCGATTGCCCTTTCAATATGAACCACGGGACGGCGGTGAGCTGCGCATTGTGGGCATGCCTGCGTACCGCATTGCACAAAAGTCCAAGGAGGCCAGCGCGCCCACGCGCGGGTCTGCCCTTCGCAGGCGTTCGTTGACCGGCTTCCCGGCGGCGCCCCATTCTGCGCGCTGAAGGAAGAATGAACGGGGGAGGACGTGCGGTGGGATGGCGGCGGACCGCCGCGCCGCCGCGGCCATCATCATGAGCGCCATCGCCATCAACGAACGCCGCGCGGAGCTGGACGGCGCCGCCTCCGCCACGCTGGTCCTGCTTTGCCTGCTCTGGGGCCTGCAACAGGTCGCCATCAAGGTCGCCATGACCGGCTTCTCGCCGGTGCTCCAGGGCGGGTTGCGCTCGCTGGGCGCGTTGGCCCTGCTGTGGGCCTGGGCGGCGCTGCGCGGCATGCGCCTGTTCGAGCGGGACGGCACGCTGGGGCTGGGCCTGCTGGCCGGGCTGCTGTTCGCCGGGGAGTTCCTGCTGGTCTATGCCGGGCTGTCCTACACCACGGTGTCGCGCAGCATCCTGTTCCTCTACACGGCCCCCTTCCTGGTGTCGGTCGGCGCGCATCTGCTGCTGCCGGGGGAGCGGATGCGCGGCGTCCAGGCGGCCGGGCTGGCCTGCGCCTTCGTCGGGGTGGCCGTCGCCTTCGCCGACGGGCTGCGCCTGCCGACGAACCGCGAAGTGATCGGCGACCTGATGGTGCTGGCCGCGGCGGTGCTGTGGGCGGCCACCACCCTGGTCATCAAGGGCAGCCGGCTGGTCCGCGCCAGCTCGACCAAGGTGCTGTTCTACCAGCTCGCCGTGTCCGGGGCGGTGATGCCGGTGGCTTCGCTTCTGATGGGCGAGGCGGGGGTGACCGCGCCCGGCCCGCTGGCGCTGGCCTGCCTCGCCTTCCAGATCGTGGTGGTGGCCTTCGCCTCCTACCTCGCCTGGTTCTGGCTGGTGGCCCGCTACCCGGCGGCCCGACTGTCGGCCTTCACCTTCCTGACCCCGCTGTTCGGCGTGCTGTCCGGCGCCCTGCTGCTGGGCGAGCGGATCAGCGTGAGCCTCGCCGCGGCGATGCTGCTGGTCTGCGCCGGCATCTGGCTGGTGAACCGCCGCGCGCCCGCCGTGGGTGCTTAGAAACACGGGAACCGCCCCGGCCGCCATCGGTTGGCTCTGCTGTCCCAGCACAAGCAGCGGAGCCGGTTTCACCATGGATTTGAACGGAAAAGTCGCCCTCATCACCGGGGCTGGATCGGGCATCGGCAAGGCGTCCGCCACCCTGTTCGCCGGCGCCGGGGCGAGCGTCGGCGTGCTCAGCCGCACCGAGGATGAGATCCGCAAGACGGCGGAGGAGATCACCGCGGCGGGTGGCAAGGCGATTCCCTTGGTCGCCGACGTCGCCGACAGCGAGGCGGTGAAGCGGGCGGTGGACCGGCTGGTCCAGGAGTACGGGCGGCTGGACATCGTCTTCGCCAACGCCGGCATCAACGGCGTCTGGGCGCCGATCGACGAGCTGACTCCGGAGGAATGGGACCGCACCATCAACATCAACCTGCGCGGCACCTACCTGACGCTGCACCACGCGGTGCCGCATCTGAAGAAGGCGGGCGGCGGATCGGTGCTGGTGACCGCCTCGATCAACGGAACGCGGGTGTTCAGCAACGCCGGGGCCACCGCCTATTCCTGCACCAAGGCGGCGCAGGTCGCCATGGTCCAGATGCTGGCGCTGGAACTGGCCAAGCACCGCATCCGCGTCAACGCCATCTGTCCGGGAATGATCGACACCGCGATCCAGGACAACACCCAGGCGCGCAACACCGCGGAGGCCGAGGAGGCCGCCGAATATCCCGACGGCGAGATCCCGCTGACCCGTGGCAAGCCGGGCAGCAGCGCCGACGTGGCGGAGCTGGCGCTGTTCCTGGCGTCCGACCGGTCGAAGCACATCACCGGCACCCCCGTCTGGATCGACGGTGCCGAATCCCTGCTGATCGGCTGAGGACCCGCTCATGGCGGACGGCATCATGGCGGACGGCGTCGCGTGGTGGCAGAGCGGGGTGATCTATCAGGTCTACCCGCGCTCCTTCCAGGATTCGAACGGCGACGGGGTGGGCGACCTGCCGGGAATCCTGGCCCGGCTCGACCATCTCCAGGCGCTCGGGGTGGACGCGCTGTGGGTGTCGCCGATCTACCCGTCGCCGATGGCCGATTTCGGCTACGACGTGTCGGACTACACGGGCATCCACCGGCTGTTCGGGACGATGGCGGATTTCGACCGGCTGCTGGCGGAACTGCACCGCCGGGGCATGAAGCTGATCCTGGATTTCGTGCCCAACCACAGCTCCGACCAACACCCGTGGTTCCAGGCCAGCCGCTCGTCGCGCGACGATCCCAAGCGGGACTGGTACATCTGGCGCGACCCGGCCCCGGACGGGGGACCGCCGAACAACTGGCTGTCGGAGTTCGGCGGCGGCGCTTGGGAATGGGACGCGGCGACCGGCCAATACTATTACCACGCCTATCTGAAGGAGCAGCCGGACCTCAACTGGCGGAATCCGGCGCTGCGCGCGGCCATGCTCGACGCGCTGCGCGTCTGGCTGGAGCGCGGGGTGGACGGCTTCCGGGTGGACGCCATCCATCATCTGATCAAGGACGCGCAATTCCGCGACAACCCGCCGAACCCCGGCTGGCGGGAGGGCATGTCGCCGGTCCGCCGGCTGATCCGCCTGCACACGGTGGACCAGCCGGAGGTGCACGATGCCATCGCCGCCATGCGCCGGGTGGCGGACGGCTACGGCCCCGACCGGCTGCTGATCGGCGAGGCCTATCTGCCCATCGACCAGCTCATGGCCTATTACGGCGCCGACCTGACGGGCTTCCAGCTTCCCTTCAACTTCCATCTGCTGTCCACCCCGTGGGAGGCCAAGGCGCTGGCCGCGCTGATCCGCACCTACGAGGCGGCCCTGCCGCCCGGCGGCTGGCCGAACTGGGTGCTCGGCAACCACGACCGCTCACGCGTGGCGAGCCGGCTGGGGATGGGCCAAGCGCGGGTGGCGGCCATGCTGCTGCTGACGCTGCGCGGCACGCCGACGCTCTACCAGGGCGACGAGATCGGAATGACCGACGTGGCGATCCCGCCGGACCGCGTGCAGGACCCGTGGGAGAAGAACATTCCCGGCCTGGGGCTGGGCCGCGATCCGGTGCGCACGCCGATCCCCTGGGACGGCGGTCCGCGGGGCGGTTTCACGACGGGTGAGCCCTGGCTGCCGCTCGGTCCCGACCATGACCGGGTGAACGTCGCGGCACAGGCGGCCGACCCGTCCTCGATGCTGGCGCTGCACCGCGCCCTGCTGGCGCTGCGGCGGGCGGAGCCGGCCTTGTCGGTCGGACGCTACGAGCCGGTGTCGGCGGAGGACGACGTCCTGGTCTACGAGCGCCGCCATGAAGGCGACCGCTTCCGTGTCCTGCTGAACCTGTCGGCGGCGGAGCGAAAGGTGGACGCGGTGCCCGACGCTGCCCATATCCGGCTGTCCACCCATCTCGACCGTGGTGGGGAGCCGGTGTCCGGCACCCTGCGCCTGCGGCCCGACGAGGGGATGGTGATCGGTTTCGACGACAAGGGAAAGGGTGGGGAATGAGCGGGGACGTGAAGAACAACGCGGCCAAGAACCGGTACGAGCTGACCGTGGGCGACGCCACCGCGGTGGTGGAGTACGAAAAGCGCGACGGGGCCATCGTCTTCACCCACACCGAAGTTCCGGAGAGCATGGCCGGGCAGGGCATCGGCTCCGCGCTGGCGCGCGGCGCGCTGGAGGACGCGCGCTCCAGCGGGCAGAAGGTTGTGCCGGTCTGCCCCTTCGTGGCCAAATACATCCAGCGCCACCCCGAATACCAGGATCTGGTCGTCGCGGAGGGCGGACCATCGACGTGAGGCGTTCGCCGTGAAACGGATTGTCCTAACCGCCGGCTTGCTGTGTCTTCTGCCGGCGGCTGGATCGGCCGCGACGCTGGAGCTGGACTTCGCCGCCTATGGCGGCGGCGTCTCCCTGGCGCGCGGCAGCGTCGTGCTGACGGAGGAGGCGGAGGGCGCCGCCAGCCGCTACCGCGCAGCGCTGGAGGCGGAGGCGGTGCCCTGGCTTGGCCTCTTCACCAACTTCCGCTACCACGCCGAATCCGCCGGCCGGCTGGAGGCCGGCACCGCCCAGCCCGACCGCTTCCGCGGCGAGCGCCGCCTGCGCCGCAAGCAGGACATCATGACGCTGACCTTCGGCTCCGACGGGGTGGACGTGGAGGCTGAGCCGCCGCTGAGCCCCGACAAGGCGGCGCGGGTGCCGCCGGACAGCCGCCGAGGCAGCATCGATCCGCTGAGCGCCGGGGCGGCGGTGATCCTGACCGCCAGCCGGGCGGGTGGCTGCGGCGGCCGCTACCCCGTCTATGACGGGCGCCGCCGCTACGACATCATCATGACGCCGCAGGGCCAGGGCAACCTGCCCTCGTCGCGCTACCGCATCGCCACGGGATCGGCGGAGGTCTGCGCGGTCACCGTCCGCCCGGTGGCCGGCTTCGAGGGCGACCGCGACCGGGACCGCTTCTTCGCCGAAGGGGTCGAGCGCAAGGCGACCGTGTGGTTCGCCCGCGCGCCGGAGAGCGGGCGCGTCGTCCCCGTGACGGTGGAGGTGCCGACCGACACGATGACGGTGCTGGTCCACACCGTCGGCGTGAAGGCCGGCCTCTGACCCGCTGCTTCCGTGAGCGCCGACGCCGTCAGCGGATAACGACCACCACCAGCCGCTTCGGCCCGTGGACGCCGTAGGCCAGCGTCTGCTCGATGTCCGCCGTCTTCGACGGGCCGGAGATCAGCAGGGCGTTGGTCGGCATGCCGTCGGCCCAGCGGTTCTCGGTCATCGCCTGCCAGAAGGTGTCGTACAGCGCGTCGGCGCGCAGCAGCGCCACGTGCATGTGCGGCACCAGCGACATCAGCCGCGGCTCCTCCGGCGTCGGCCAGACGATCAGGCTGCCGGTGTCGGCGATGGCGCCCAGCGTCGTGGTGATGCCGGCGTCGATGCCGTCGAACAGCCGTTCCTTGAAAGTCTCGACCCGGTCGGCGTAGGGGATCAGCTCCGGCCCGCCCTCCGCCCATTCGGCCGACAGGCGCCCCCCGGCTTCGGTCGCCGGGCCGAACAGCAGGTTGCGGGTGCCCTGCGCCTTGAGGAAGGCCTGGACGTCGGTAGGCCAGTCGGCCTCCGTCGTCTCCAGGAACTCCGTGTGGACGGCCTCCATCATGCGCTTGATGCGCTCCAGCCGTTCCGCGCCGTCCCAGCGCTTGTTGCGCAGGACGGCGAAGTCGGACTCCGGTGGGGTCAGCGGGTGGGCGTCGCGCCCGGCGCGCAGCTTGCCCAGGATCGCGTTTCTGGACTCAGACATCGGGAATCCCCTTCTCGCGGGCGAGGGCGTGGAGCGTGCGGTTGGCGAAGCGCGGCTTGGCCCGCACGTTCGTCCACTCCTTGAGCAGCGGCAGGCTGGCCGGCGCGGCGTTGCCCAGCTTGGCCAGAAGCGCCGTGGCGAACTGGTAGGCGAGCGGTGAGGCGTAGGTCATCGACCAGCCCTTCCAGACCATCGCCTCCGCCTTGCTGGCGTGCGATCCGGCGCCCCGCACCGCGTCGCCGGGATGAACGGCCTCCGACCGCAGGCGGCCCATGATCTCGACGATGGGGATCTTGACCGGGCAGATCTCGACGCAGGCGTTGCACATGGTGCAGGCGTGCGGCAGCTCGCCCCGCTTCTCCAGCCCTTCCACCTGCGGCATCAGGATCGAGCCGATCGGGCCGGGGTAGGGCGCCTGATAGGCGTGGCCGCCGACCTTGGTGTAGACCGGGCAATGGTTCATGCAGGCGCCGCAGCGGATGCAGCGCAGCGTGTTGCGGAGCTCCTCGTCGGCGTAGATGCCCGACCGCCCGTTGTCGAGGATCACCAGATGGATCTCGTCCGGGCCGTCCTTCTCGCCCGCCTTGCGGGGGCTGGAGATCATGTTGACGTAGGTGGTGATCGGCTGGGCGGTGGCGGAGCGGGTCAGCAGGCTGATGACCGGCGGCACGTCTTCCAGCTTCTCGACGACCTTTTCCAGGCCCATGACGGCGATGTGGACGGGCGGCACGGTGGTGCTCATGCGCCCGTTGCCCTCGTTCTCCACCAGACAGAGCGTACCCGTCTCAGCCACCGCCATGTTGACGCCGGAGATGCCGACGTCGGCGGTCGCGAACTTCTTGCGCAGGACGCGGCGGGCGAGGTCCGTCAGCTGGGCCACGTCCTCGGTGTATTCCGCTTCCTTGATCTTCTGCTTGAACAGATGGGCGATCTGCTTGGTGTTCATGTGGATCGCCGGCATGATGATGTGCGAGGGCATCGCTTCATCAAGCTGGACAATGTATTCGCCGAGGTCGCTTTCCAGGCACTCGATGCCGCGCTTCTCCAGGAAGGCGTTGAGGTGCATCTCCTCCGACACCATCGACTTGCCCTTGACCACCAGCTTCGCGTTCACGCGCTGCATGATGGACAGGACGATGGCGTTGGCCTCGTCGGTGGTGGAGGCCCAATGGACCTGGATGCCGTTCTTCGTGCAGTTGGCTTCCAGCTTCTCCAGCAGTTCCGGCAGCTTGGACAGGGCGCGCAGGCGGACCGAGGCGCCGAGCGCGCGGACCCCGTTCCACTCGGCGGTGTCGGCGAACTGCACCGCGCGCTTGGACATCAGCCCGTCCATGGCGCGGCGGAAGTTGCCGCGGAGCTGCTGGTCCTGGAGCGCGGCGCTGGAGGCCTTCGCGAAGTTGATGCTGGTCTCACCCATGGGTGCGCTCCTTCAGGAACTGGGCGATGTGGACGCCCCGGACCGGCTTTTGGCCGCCCTCCAGCGCGCCGGAGATGTTCATCAGGCAGCCGCAGTCGCCGGACACCACGGCCTTGGCCCCGGTGTTCTCGATGTCCGCCACCTTATCGCCGACCATGGCGGCGGAAATCTCCGGATGGCGCACGGCGAAGGTGCCGCCGAAGCCGCAGCATTCCTTCTCCCGCTGCAACTCGACCAGCTCGACGTTGGCGAGCTGGCGCAGCAGGGTCTTCGGCTCGTCGGTCACGCCCATTTCGCGCTGGGCGTGGCAGGAGGCGTGCCACGTGATCTTCACCGGCGGCCCCTGGTCCTCGAACTTGACCTTGAGGACCTGGACGAGGAACTGGGTCAGCTCCCACACGCGCGACGCCACCTGACGGGCGCGGGCCTCGTCCGGCTCGCCCTTGAACAGGTCGGGCCAGTGCTTGCTCATCATGCCGGCGCAGGACCCCGACGGCACGACGATGGGCCAGTCGCCGGGGAAGTAGTCCAACTGCGCGCGGGCGACCTTCAGCGCCTCCTCCCGGTAGCCGGAGTTGTAGGCGGGCTGGCCGCAGCAGCTCTGCCCTTGCGGGAAGACGACGCGGACGCCCTGCGCCTTCAGCAGCTCCATGCCGGCCATGCCGGCTTCCGGGTAGAAGAGGTCGACCAGACAGGTGCCGAAGAAATAGACGCTTTCGGGCCGCTCGATGGCGGGCCGGCTCGTGGTGCCGTCGTGGCTCATGATTTTCCTCCCTCCCGCCTCAGAACGCGGGTTCCGACGCGCGCGCGGAAGCCGTGGCGGGAGCCTTCGGCGTCGAGCAGGCATCGACCAGATAGACGATGGAACGGTAAGGCAAGCCGGAGTGGTCGGACAGGCCGATCTCGCAGGTCCGGCTGTTCGAATAGCCGGCCTTGGCCCCGGCGGGGATGTCCTTGGACAGGTGGCGCAGGGCGTGGGCGTTCAGCTCCGGCGTGGTGAAGCCTTTGTCGCCGGCGAAGCCGCAGCAGCCGACATCCTCCGGCACCACCACCTGGGTGGCGCAGGCGGCGGCCACCGCCTTCATCTTGGCGTCCAGCCCCATGCGGCGGGTGGAGCAAGTCAAGTGCAGCACCACCGGCTCCGTCTGCTTGGTGAAATTCAGACGATCCAGCAGATGGTCGTGGATGAACTCGACCAGATCCAGGACCTGGAGCCCGGCGTCCTTCAGGTGCTTCTTCAGCCGGAAAGAGCAGGGGCTGGTGTCCAGGACCACCGGGGCCGTGCCGTCGGCGCTGGCCGCCCAGATGGCGCGGACCATCTCCTCCGCCTTGGCGTCGGCCTGGGCGGCGAGCCCCTTGCTCTCCAGCGGCATGCCGCAGCACAGCGAGGCCAGCTGCTCCGGATAGGCGACGCGGTAGCCGGCCTTCTGGAACAGCGCCTCCACCTTCACCGGCAGCGGGGTCTTCTCCGGGTCGTTGGCGGCCGGCCCCATGCTGCGGCTGGTGCAGCTCGGCACATAGACGACGGTCGGCGCGTCGGCGGACGCCTTGGCCTGAGGCAGCGGCGTGAAGCTGGTCGGGGTGGGCAGCGAACGGGGGAGATGCGGTAGGCGCTGGCCGGTGACGGTGCGCAGTTTCTCGAACAGCCCGTTCGCCGTGTCGTCGCCGAGCGTCCGCTTGGCCAGATCGGCCAGCTTCAGGCCGGTGCGGGCGACCGACAAGGCCCCGGCGGTGTGGTCGGCGACGTAGCTGCCGAACCCATGGGCGACCGCCCCGCGACGGTCGCCGCGGATCGCCTTGATGAGCAGCCCCGTCTCGATCCCAACCGGGCAGGCGGTGGAACAGAGGCCGCAGGCCGCGCAGGTGTCGATGCCCTGGTAATCGTAGGCGTCGTGCAGAGCGCTGAGCCGCGCCGCGTCGGCACCGGTGGCCTCAAGGCGCGAGATTTCGCGCCAGCCGACGATGCGCTGGCGGGGGGAGAGCGTCATCTTGTGCGACGGGCAGGTCGGCTCGCAGAAGCCGCACTCGATGCAGGTGTCCACCAGCGGATGGGCGGCGGGCATCGCCTTCAGGTTCTTGAGATGCGCCTCGGGGTCGTCATTCAGGATGACGCCGGGGTTCAGCAGGCCCTGCGGGTCGAGCAGAGCCTTGATCTCCTTCATCAGGCCATAGGCCTGCGGACCCCACTCCATCTCCACGAAGGGGGCCATGTTGCGGCCCGTGCCGTGCTCCGCCTTCAGCGAGCCGTCGTACTTGCGCACCACCTGATCGCACACCGCGTCCATGAAGCGGCGGTAGCGGTCCACCTCCTCGTCGGTGTCGAAGGCCTGGGTGAAGACGAAGTGCAGGTTCCCTTCCAGCGCGTGGCCGAAGATGATCGCCTCGGTGTAGCCGAACTCCAGGAACATGGCCTGAAGCTCGACCGTCGCCTCGGCCAGCCGGTCGAGCGGGTAGGCCACGTCCTCGATGATGACCGTGGTGCCGACCTTGCGCATGGCGCCGACCGCCGGGAACAGGCCCTTGCGGATCTTCCAGTAGCTTTCGCCCAGCTTGGCGTCGGTGGTGAAGGTCGGCGGGAACAGGGTCTGGGTCTGGGCGATCACCGCGCTGACCGCGGCGATATTGGCGTCCAGCGCCGCGGCGTCCTCGCCGCGGATCTCCACCAGAAGGGCGGAGGCGTCCGGCCCCAGCCCGCCGATGAAGTCCGGCATGCCCGGCTTGCCCTCGACCGAGCGCAGCGAGGCGCGGTCCATCAGCTCCACCGCCGAGACCGGCGTCGGCTTCATCAGCGCGACGGCGCGGCAGGCCTCCCCGATGTCCGGATACATCAGCAGGGCGTTCGCCTTGTGGGCGTGTTCCGGCACCGTGTTGTAGGTGATCTCGGACAGGAAGCCGAGCGTGCCCTCCGACCCGATCATCAGGTGCTGGAGGATCTCGATGGGCTCCTCGAAGTCGACCAGGGCGTTCAGGCTGTAGCCGGTGGTGTTCTTGATGCGGAACTTGTTGCGGATGCGCTCCGCCAACTTCTCGTCGGCGCGGGTGCGGGCGGCCAGATCGGACAGGCCGGACAGCAGGGCGCCGTGGCTGACCGCGAAGGCGGCGCGGCTGGCGGCGTCCCCGGTGTCGAGCAGCGTGCCGTCGGCCAGCACCAGCCGCATGGAAGCCAGCGTGCGGTAGCTGTTCTGCGCGGTGCCGCAGCACATGCCGCTGGCGTTGTTGGCCGCGATGCCGCCGATCTTGGCGGTGGCGATCGAGGCCGGGTCCGGACCGATCTTGCGCCCGAAGGGAGCCAGCTTGCGGTTCGCCTCCGCCCCGATGACTCCGGGCTGGAGGGTCACCGTCGCGGCACCCGGCGGGATGGTGCAGCCGCGCCAGCTGTCGCCCAGCAGAACCAGGACGGAATCGGTGACCGCCTGGCCCGACAGGCTGGTGCCGGCGGCGCGGAAGGTCACCGGGGTCTTCATCTCCCGGCAGAGGTTGAGCAGCCGCACCACCTCGCCCTCGGCCTCGACGATGGCGACGATCTTCGGGATCAGACGGTAGAAGCTGCCGTCGGTCCCGTAGGCCAGCGTGCGCAGCGGGTCGGTGACGAGGCGTTCGTCCGGCATGAACTCCCGGAGGGCCGCGTGCAGGCGGTCATAGGGCGCGGGCAGCATCGGTTCTCGGGGCCTCCGGATCTGGGACCGCGCGACGACTCCTCCGTGATCGCCGGTCCGGGTTGCGGGTGCTGGGGCGACGTTTGTTTCCGCCCGTCGGGGGGACGGCTTGTTGGGTGCCACAGTCAGTACGTCGGATAATCGATTTGCTGGGCGGCCGCAATGGTAAAATGAATTGACCAAACGCAGCGCTGTGATGCTGCAATGCATAAAAAACAAGGCGCACAAAGAAAGCGGCGCCACCCGACCGGATGGAAGGCCGAGCGGCGCCGTAGGGAATAAAGCTCGGCAGTGGATGACGCCCCTTCTCCCCGGGGGAGGGGGAAGGGGGGTCGGACGTCGACGCTTACGGGATCATCCAGGGCAGGATGTAGGCCTGGATCATGGTGATGACGCCGATGATCGCGACGAAGAACAGGCTGTGCTTCACGGTGAAGCGGAACAGTTCGGACTCGCGGCCGACCAGACCCACCGCGGCGCAGGCCACGGCGATCGACTGCGGGGAGATCATCTTGCCGGTGACGCCGCCGGTCGTGTTGGCCGCGACCATCAGCACGTCGGACACGCCCACCTGCTGCGCCGTGGTGGCCTGCAGGCCGCAGAACAGCGCGTTGCTCGACGTGTCGGAGCCGGTGAGGAACACGCCCAGCCAGCCCAGGATCGGCGAGAAGAACGGGAACAGGCCGCCCGTGCCGGCCAGCAGCAGCGCCAGGGTCGAGGACAGGCCCGAGTAGTTGGCGATGAAGGCGAAGGCCAGGACCATGCCGATCGAGTAGATCGGGCGCTTCAGCTCGCCGACCGTCTCGACGAAGGTCTTCACGCCGTCGGCCGGGCGCATCTTCAACATGACCATCGTGATGATCGCGGAGATCAGGATGGCCGTGCCGGTGGCCGACAGCAGGTCGAGCTTGTAGACGGCCTCGATGGGCTTGGGCGAGGCGACGATCGGGGCGGCCTTCAGCACCAGCTTGTCCAGCCCGGCGACCGGGAAGTACAGCACCGTGTCGGCCAGCGCGCCGCCCTTGGCGAACAGCGCCTTGAAGGGCTTCAGGCTCCAGATCGTGACGATCACGGTCAGGATCAGGAAGGGCGACCAGGCCTTGGCGATCTCACCGGCGCTGTAGCCGCGCTGGGCGTTGAACTCGCTCGACGCCATGGCGCCGACCGACTGCGGCACCGGGCCGGCGGGCAGCGGGGAGTTGGGGAAGCGGAAGATCGCCTTGGGCTTCCAGAACTTCAGGAAGACGGTGATGCTGACGAGGCTGACCAGAGCGGAGGTGATGTCCGGCAGCTCCGGCCCGATGAAGTTGGCGGTGAAATACTGGGTGACGGCGAAGGTGCCGCCGGCGACCAGGATGGCGGGCCAGGTCTCGCGCACGCCCTTCCAGCCGTCCATGATCATGATGATCCAGAAGGGCACGAAGACGGACAGCAGCGGCAGCTGGCGGCCGGCCATGGCGCCGATCCGGAACGGGTCGAGCGAGGTGACCTGACCGGCGACGATGATCGGAATGCCCATGGCGCCGAAGGCCACCGGGGCGGTGTTGGCGATCAGGCAGAGACCGGCGGCGTAGAGCGGGTTGAAGCCCAGCCCGACCAGCAGCGCCGCGGTGATGGCGACCGGCGCGCCGAAGCCCGCAGCCCCTTCCAGGAAGGCGCCGAAGGAGAAGCCGACCATCAGCATCTGAAGACGCTGGTCCTCGGTGATCGACACCACCGACGAGCGGATGATCTCGAACTGACCGGTCTTGACCGTGATCTTGTAGAGGAACACGGCGGCCACGATGATCCAGGCGATCGGCCACAGGCCGTAGAGGAAGCCGTATCCGGCGGACGCCAGGGCCATGCCGACCGGCATCTTGTAGAACAGGATGGCGACGGCCAGCGAAATGGCGACGGTGATGGTGCCCGCGACGTGGCCCTTCATGCGCAGCATCGTCAGCGCGATGAAGAAGAAGATGATCGGCAACGCGGCCACAAGTGCCGAAAGCCAAAGGTTACCCGCGGGATCGTAGACTTGTGTCCAGGGCTGCATGTTTCCTACCTATGCCGCAGATTCTCGGTTCTGCGCTTTGGCCAGCGACCATGAGTGGAGCCCGGATCCGCACGTCTTATCCGGACGCGCGCCGCCTGTCATTCCATGGCCGTTCGACCGTGGAGATCAGTTTTTTCTTGGGTTGGGCTCCGGTCAAAACATATGACCAAAGGCTCTGAACGGATACATTGGGTCGCAATGGTTGGCAATAGGGAAAATTCAATTTACCGTCGGCGTCGTGAGAGACTTTTTCTTGCCCGTGGTATTACCACCTGACCCCCTTCGATAGCGCTGCGATCGGGAAACGGTGCCATGGGGTGCGGTTGGGCTGGACGCGCGGAAGCCGTGACGATATCTAACCTTCGGGATCGGATGGGATTTCTGCGGATGCAGGGCAAGGGGCAGGGCAAGGGAATGATCAAGCCGGCCAAATTGGCGGACGCCATCGCCGACCATCTGGAGACGCTGATCCGGGAGGGCGTGCTGCGTCCGGGGGAGAAGCTGCTGCCGGAGCGGGATCTGGCGCTGAAGCTGGACGTCTCGCGCCCGTCGCTGCGCGACGCCCTGGAGAAGCTGGAGGAGCGCGGGCTGCTCGTCTCCGGGCGCAACGGCACCCACATCGCGCAGTTCCTGGCGCCCATCGCCGCCCCGCTGGCGGCGCTGCTTCAGTCCGACCCGGACGCGCCCTTCCATTACCTGGAGTTCCGCACCTCCATCGAGGCGGCGGCGGCCAAGCTGGCCGCGCAGCGGGCGACCGACCTCGACCGTCAGGCGATCCGCGCCCTGGCCCAGCGCATGCGCGACGCTCATGGCAAGGACGATCCGTCGGAGGAGGCCGACGTGGACGCGCAGCTTCACCTCGCCTTCTACGAGGCGGCGCACAACACGGTGATGCTGCACATCATGGGCGCGCTGTCGGAGATGCTGCGCAACGACGTCTTCTACAACCGCGACCGGCTCTACACGCGGCCCGGCGTGCGCGACCTGCTGCTGGAGCAGCATCTGGCCATCGTCGACGCGGTGCTGGCCGGCGACGCCGAGGCCGCCCACACGGCGGCGGAGGCGCATGTGATGTTCACGCTGCACACCCTGCGGGAAATCCGCGAGGACGACACGCGGCTTGAGGCCTCCCTGCGCCGTATCGGGCGCACCGACCTGATCGAAACCGCCGAACGGGCCTGAGCCAAAGGGCGGCGTTTGGGAACCCGAGGGCCATTCCCGGTTTTACACGGCTGTCGACCAAGGGAGGTCCAGCCGTGTCCACCGCAACGCCGCTCGCCGAAACGCTGCCGTCTATCATTCCCTATTGCGGCGCCCCACCGGTGCCGGACGGGTTCTGGAGCGCCTGGAACGGCGACCCGGTCCTGCTGTCCGTCTTCGCCCTGGCCGCCGCGGGATACGCGATGGTGGTGCGGCGGCATGGAGCGGGGATGGCGCGGCACCAGCCCTGGTGCTTTGCCGCCGGCTGGCTGGTTCTGTTCGCCGCCTTCGTGTCGCCGCTGTGCAACCTGACCTCCGCCCTGTTCTCGGCGCGGGTGGTCCAGCATCTCCTGACCATCCAGGTCGCGGCGCCCCTGCTGGTCCTGTCCTGGCCGATGGGCGAGCTCCGCTGGCCCAACTGGGCGCGGGTCCTGGCGTCACCTTTGGCCGTTCCGGAAATCGCCTGGGGGCTGTTCGGGCTGTTCCTCTGGGTGTGGCACCTGCCGGGACCCTACATGGCGGCGCTGCGCTTCGACGCGGTGCTGTGGGTCATGCACGCCAGCCTGCTCGTCGGCGCGGTGGCCGCGTGGCGGACGGTGCTGGCCCCCGACGATGGGGCGATGCGGGGGCGGGGGCTGCTGTCGGCCTTCGGCACCTCGGTGCATCTCGCCATCCTGGCGGCCCTGCTGATCTTCGCCCCGCAGCCGCTGTTCGTCTACCATCTGGAGACGACGGCGCCCTGGGGCCTGTCGGCGCTCGCCGACCAGCAACTCGGCGGCCTCATCATGGGGGTGGTCGGGGCGGCGGTCTATGTGGGGATTAATCTCTACGCGCTGGCGCGCTGGCTGATGGTGCCCGAGCGGCAGAGGTCGTAAGGCGGTCAGCGCGCCTCCAATCCGAGGAAGCTCCAGGACACGTCGCCGCGGCCGAGCATGTCCTCCCGGTCGTTCCGATGGATGCAGCGAAGGCCGACGGACGCGGCAAGCGCGATGGTCTCGGCGGCCGAGATGTCGTACATGGTCCGCCCCGCCGGCACCGGGCCGTGCCGCAAGGACATGACAACCCGGCCGTTCGGGTTCAGGAGGGACGCGATGTGCGGCATGGCGATGGCTCGCTGGGCCTCATCGAGGTGCATCCACACGGCGGTGAGCAGGACGACGTCGTAGCGTCCGCCGTCGCCTCGCAGCACGGTCAGTTCCGGCAGGCTGTCGTCGAGCCAGCGGATCGGCGTCGCGGCGTGGATGCGCATTCCCGCGCTGCGAAGCTCCGGCGTCGGTTCGACGGCGGTCACATCATGACCGAGCCGCGAGAGGGCGGCCGCGTCCCGTCCGGTGCCCGCGCCGATGTCCAGGACGCGGCTCGGCCGGGAGGGAAAGAGGTGGAGCACATCGCGATGCACATCGGCGAAGGCCACGCTCTCGTACTGTTCGGTGAGCGCTGTCGCGTTTTCACCGTATCCGTTCCGTCCGCTCATTCCCCGGCTCTCCGCATGATGCGCCGATGACGGCGCGACCGTCCCCTGCTTACCACAGACAGCCGGAGATCGTCGGTGCGCTGGGGAACGCGCTCAACGAAAAACCCCGGCCCTTGCGGACCGGGGTTCTCGTGTCGCGTCACGCTCAGTGGACGGCGGCGCTGCTCCGTCCGCCGCCGGTCAGGGCGAAGCCCAGCGGCGGCCGTTCCGGGGCCTTGAAGCCGGTGGCGCGGTCCTCCTCGACCGGCACCCCGTCCAGCGTCAGGCGGCCGTCCCGCGCCGACAGGTGCAGGGTCGAGCGTTCGTCCACCTCGCCGTCGAGCAGCCGCTCGGCGATGGGGTCCTCCACCAGATTCTGCACCGCCCTCTTCAACGGACGGGCGCCGAAGGCGGGGTCCCAGCCGAGGTCAGCGAGCCGGGCGCGGGCCGCGTCGTCGGCGGTCAGCGACAGGCCGCGCTCCGCCAGACGGTCGGCGACGCGGGCGAGCTGGATGTCCACGATGTGGGCCATCTGCTCGCGCCCCAGCCGGCGGAAGATCAGCACGTCATCCAGCCGGTTTAGGAACTCCGGCCGGAAGGCGCGGCGCACCGCGTCCATCACCTCGATCCGCGCCCCTTCCAGGCTGTCGTCCTCGCCGAGCGCGGTCAGGGCGTCCGCCCCCAGGTTCGACGTCATGATCAGAATCGCGTGGCGGAAGTCCGCCGTGCGGCCCTGCCCATCGGTCAGCCGCCCGTCGTCGAGCGCCTGGAGCAGCACGTTCAGCACGTCCGGGTGGGCCTTCTCCACCTCGTCCAGCAGGACGACCTGATAGGGCCGGCGCCGGATCTTCTCGGCCAGCGTGCCGCCGTCGTCATAGCCGACATAGCCCGGGGGCGAGCCGATCATGCGGGCGACGGAGTGCTTCTCCATATACTCCGACATGTCGACGCGGGTGACCGCGGTCTCGTCGTCGAACAGGAAGGCGGCCAGCGCCTTGGCCAGCTCCGTCTTGCCGACGCCAGTCGGACCCAGGAACAGGAAGGAGCCGGTCGGGCGGTTCGGGTCCTTCAACCCGGCCCGCGCCCGCCGCACCGCCTTGGACACGGCGCGCACCGCCTCGGCCTGACCGACGACGCGCTCGGCCAGCCGGTCCTCCATGCCCTTCAGCCGCTGCCGCTCGCTGTCCAGCATGCGGTCCACCGGGATGCCGGTCCAGCGGGTGACCACGGCGGCAATGTCCTTCGCCGTGACCTCCTCCCGCTCGGCGTTGGCGCGGGATTCGGCCTCGGCCAGACGCTTCTCCAGGTCGGGAACGACGCCGTAGGCCAGCTCGCCGGCCTTCGCCCAGTCGCCGTCGCGCTGCGCGTGCTCCAGCTTGGTGCGGGCCTGGTCCAGTTCCTCCTTCAGGCGGCGGCCCTCGGTGCGGCGGGACTGCCCGACGCGCCATTCCTCCTCCATGGCGGTCAGCTTCGCCTCGTCCACCGCAAGTTCGGACTCCAGCTTGTGCAGACGTTCCTGGGACGCGGCGTCCGGTTCCGACTTCAGGGCCTCGCGCTCGATCTTCAACTGGGCGACGCGGCGGCCGACGGCGTCCAGCGCCTCCGGCTTGCTGTCGATCGCCATGCGCAGGCGGCTGGCCGCCTCGTCGACGAGATCGATGGCCTTGTCGGGCAGGCGGCGGTCGGCGATGTAGCGGGCGGAGAGCTGCACCGCCGCGACCACCGCCGCGTCGGCGATGCGCACGCCGTGGTGCACCTCGTACTTGCCCTTGATGCCGCGCAGGATCGACACCGCGTCCTCGTCGGACGGCTCGTCCACGTTCACCGGCTGGAAGCGGCGGGCGAGTGCGGCGTCCTTCTCGATGTACTTGCGGTACTCGTCCGGCGTGGTGGCGCCGACGCAGCGCAGCTCGCCGCGCGCCAGCGCGGGCTTCAGCATGTTGGCGGCGTCCATGGCGCCGTCCGTGCGGCCGGCACCGATCAGCGAGTGCAGCTCGTCGATGAACAGGATGATGCGGCCCGCCGCCTGTTGCACCTCCGACAGGACGGCCTTCAGCCGCTCTTCGAAGTCGCCGCGGAACTTGGCGCCGGCCAGCAGGGCGGTGAGGTCGAGCGCGAGCACGCGCCGGTCCTTCAGCCCCTCCGGCACGTCGCCGGAGGCCAGCCGCTGGGCCAGACCCTCCACAACGGCGGTCTTGCCGACGCCGGGTTCGCCGATCAGCACGGGGTTGTTCTTGGTGCGCCGGGCCAGGACCTGGATGGTGCGGCGGATCTCGTCGTCGCGCCCGATCACCGGGTCGAGACGGCCCTGCCGCGCCTCTTCCGTCAGGTCGCGGGCGTATTTGGCGAGCGCCTCGCCCATCTGGGCATCCTCCTGCCGATCGGCCGGGCGGTTTTTGCTCAGCGACTCGACGCCCTCGACCAGCACCGCGGGATCGACACCGGCGCGGTGGAACAGCGCGCGGGTGGCGCCGCCCTGGGCGGCCAGCGATTCGAGGAGCCGTTCGGGGGAGACGAACTTGTCGCCGGCCCCGCGCGCCGTCTCGACGGCGTTCTGGAGCACGCCGGCGAGCGCCGGGGACATGAAGATCGGGTGCGGCCCTTCGCCATCCACACGGGTCTGGCGGTTGAGGGTTTCCTCGGCGGCGGTCTTCAAAAGCTCGGGGTCGCCGCCGGCATCGCGGATCAGCTTGGCGGGCACGCCGTCGGCGTCCTCGACCAGGGCCTTCACGAGATGTTCGGGGACGAGCTGTTGGTGGCGTCCGGCGAGAGCCGCCAGTTGCGCAGCCTGGATGACGCCGCGCGCACGGTCGGTGAACAGACCGAAGTCCATCAGGCACTCCGTTCGTTATGGTTCCCGCCCTTTGCGAAGGCGCGGGAAGACGGCCTGTGTGGCCCGCACCATGCGCGGCCCCGGTCGCCTCAAGGGAACAGATGGGCAGGAGCCCCGCCCCGGTCAAGACGGCCGCCCAGACCGTGGGGCAAGGCTGTCTTGCGCTGCCATTGTCTCACTATATGGACAAAGATTTATTTATTTGACACACTCCGTACGCCTTCATAAAGTGGTGGAAACTGATATGCCAGATATCGGACAACAACGCGGGAGGGAGGATATGGCCGGCATCGGAGCAAATCCGCTCGATGCACAAGCGTCGCCGGAGAAGCCGCAGGCCTCCGGAACCCAGACGCTGATGCGCGGCCTCGCCCTCCTGGAATGCGTGGCGGCGGGCATCGGTGACGTGAAGGGCATCGCCGCCCGGCTGGGCACGCCGCGCAGCACCACGCACCGGATGCTCAACAGCCTGACCCAGGACGGCTATCTGCACCACGTGCCCTACAAGGGCTATCTGCTTGGGCCGAAGCTGATCGCGCTCGGCATGCGCGCGCTGGAGCAGCGCCCGCTGGTCGCCATCGCCCGCCCGCACATCGAGGAACTGGCCCGCCAGACCGGCGACACCGTCCATCTCGGCGTCGTCGAAGGGGCGGAGGTCTTCTACCTCGACAAGATTCCGAACACGCGCGGGCTGGAGATGCGGTCGCGCATCGGCCTGCGCATGCCGCTGGCCTCCACGGGGCTTGGCAAGGCGCTTCTCCTCGGCCTGCCGCGCGAGCGCTGGTCCGAGCTGTACGAACACGCGCTCCGCCTGACCGCGGCGGCGCCGGAACGGCCCCCGCTGGCGCCCTGGCCGGAGTTCGAATCCCGGCTGGCCGCCTATGTGGACCGCGGCTGGTCCTTCGACCTTGAAGAAAACGAAATCGGCATCCGCTGCGTCGGCGCGCCGATCCGTGACGTCCGCAACCAGGTCGTCGCCGCCATCAGCGTGGCGAGCGCCGTGCCCTACATGCCGGACGAACGGATGGAGGAGCTTGGACCCGTGGTCCGGGCGGTCGCCGACGCGATTTCAAAGGATTTGGGATGGAAACGGGACGAACGGGCGTCGGGGCATCGCTGATCGCCCTCGACTGGGGAACGTCGAGCCTGCGCGGCTTCCTGATGGGCGGCGACGGGCGGGTGCTGGACCAGCGCGCCAACGCGCACGGCATCCAGAACCTGCCGATGCCGGGCATCGCCGGCTTCGAGCAGGCCTTCGCCGACCTGTGCGGCGACTGGCTGGCAGCATATCCCGGCCTGCCGGTTGTGGCCGGCGGCATGGTCGGCAGCGCCCAGGGCTGGCGCGAGGCCCCCTATGTCCGCTGCCCCGCCGACACGACCACCCTGGCCTCGCAGGCCATCCCGGTGGAGAGCGCGTCGGGCTCCCGCATCCTGATCGCGCCGGGCGTCCTCTACGACCCGCCGAGCGGCCCGCCGGACATCCTGCGCGGCGAGGAGATCCAGATCGCCGGGGTGCTGGCCGACCGTCCCGACTGGGGCCGCGACGCCTGCATGGTGCTGCCCGGCACCCATTCCAAATGGGTGGAGATCGTCGGCGGACGCATGATCCGCTTCTCCACCTACATGACCGGCGAGACCTTCGCCGTGCTGTGCAAGCACTCGATCCTCGGCCGGCTGATGCCGGCGGACACCGCCCCGGCGGAGGCCGAGTCCGACGCCGCCTTCGCCGAGGGCGTGCGGGCGGCGCAGGCCAGCGGGCCGGGCGACTTCACGCACCAGATCTTCGCCGCGCGCACGCTCGGCATCACCCGCCGCATGCCGGCGGAGCTTCTGAAGGATTACCTGTCCGGCCTGCTGATCGGCCACGAGCTGGTCTCCGGCCTCGGCCACATGCGCAACGAGCTGCATGAGGGCCGTCCGCTTCTGCTGATCGGCGAGGGCGCGCTCTGCCGCCGCTACGTGCGCGGCCTGGAACTGCTGGGCGTCGAGCCCACCGACCGGCTTGAGAACACCGCCCCGCGTGGGCTTTTCCAGTTTGCCGTTGCCGCCGGCCTGATCGCGCTGGCGGGGGAGTGACGAACATGTCGGATGATTCCCTGAAGGCCCGCTTCGACGCCGCCTTTTCCGCCCTGCCGCTGGTCGCCATCCTGCGCGGCCTGACCCCCGCGGAGGCGGAGGGTGTCGCGCAGACGCTTTACAACAGCGGTTTCCGCATGATCGAGGTGCCGCTGAACTCGCCCGATCCGTTCACGAGCATCGCCGCCGTCCGCCGGCTGCTGCCGCGCGACGCGCTGGTCGGCGCCGGCACGGTCCTGGCGGTGGAGCAGGTGGCCCGGCTCAAGGAAATCGGCGCCGATCTGGTGGTCATGCCGCACGCCGACACGGCGGTGATCCGCGCCGCCAAGGCCGCGGGGTTGGTCAGCCTGCCCGGAATCGCCACGCCGACGGAAGCTTTCGCAGCGCTGTCAGCCGGGGCCGACGCCCTGAAGATCTTCCCGGCGGAGCTGGTCGGGCCGCGCATCATCAAGGCGATGCGCGCCATCCTGCCCGCCGGCACCCGCCTGCTGCCCGTGGGCGGCATCGCCCCGGACACCATGGCGCCGTTCCTGGAGGCCGGCGTGGCCGGCTTCGGGCTGGGGTCCGCGCTGTATGCGCCGGGCCTGTCCGCCGCCGAGGTCGGCGTCCGGGCGGACGCCTTCGTCGCCGCGTGGCGGCGCCTCAACCCGCGCTGACCGATCCACGGCACAGCGCATCAATCCGCGGCCGGTCGCAGAACGCGCCGCGGGCTTTCTCCTCCCCCTCCTCACCACAAGCAAAGTTCCAGGGAGAACGCTCATGAAGGGCTATCGTTTCCTCACCGGCGCCGTCGTCGGCGCGCTGACCTCCGCCACGATGATGGTGGCCGCGCAGGCCGCCGGCTATCCGACCAAGCCGATCGAGCTGACCGTCCCCTACGCGGCGGGCGGCGGCACCGATCTGGTGGCCCGCGCCTACGCCGACGCGGCCAAGAAGCACCTGCCCCAGTCGATGGGCGTGGTCAACAAGACCGGTGGCGCCGGCGCCGTTGGCCTGACCGAGATCATGGCCGCCCGCGCGGACGGGTACCGCATCGGCATGGGCACGGTGGAACTCACCATGCTGCCGCACATGGGCATCGCCCGCTTCACCGCGGACGACTTCACCCCGATCGCCCGCCTGAACGCCGAGCCGAGCGCCATCACGGTGAACGTCAACTCGCCGTTCAAGACCTTCGAGGACTTCCTGGCCAACGCCAAGGCCAACCCGGGCAAGGTGCGCATCGGCAACTCCGGCACGGGCGCCATCTGGCACCTCGCCGCGGCGGCGCTCCAGGAGAAGACGGGCGCCAGCTTCAGCCACATCCCCTATGACGGCGCCAACCCGGCGGTGACCGCCCTGCTCGGCAACCACATCGAGGCGGTGAGCGTCAGCCCGGCCGAGGTCGTGAACCACGTCGCCGCCGGCAAGCTGCGCATTCTCGCCGTCATGGGCGACGAGCGTTCGGCGGCCTTCCCGGAAGTCCCGACCGTGAAGGAAAAGGGCATCGACCTGTCGGTCTACACCTGGCGCGGCATCGTCGTTCCGAAGAAGACCCCGCAGGCCGTCGTCGATACGCTGCGCGAGGCGTCCAAGGCGACCGCCAACGAGCCGGCCTTCAAGGAGACCCTCACCAAGATGAACCTGACCCTGGCCTATGCCGACGGTCCCGAGTTCGGTGAGATGATCAAGAAGGACAACGCCTTCTTCAAGGACCTGATGACCAAGCTCGGAATGGCGAAGTAATCAGGAAAGACAGGGGCGCGGGCGTCCACCGCCCGTGCCCCGTGCGTGGAGACGTCCAATGAGCCATTCCTCTGGTGGAACTCCGGGGTCGGGAACGCCGCGTTCGGCCGACCTCTTCGCCGGCGCCGTGGTCGCCGCCGTCGCCGTCGCGGCCATCGTCGTGTCGGGCGGTTTTCCGACGATGGCCGGCCTCGACACCGATGTCGGGCCGGCCCGTTTTCCGATCATTTACGCGGGTGCGCTGCTCGTCCTGAGCGCGATCCTGGTCATCGGCCGGCTGATGCCCAAGCGCGGCGCCCAGGCCGCACCCGCCGAGCCGCAAGCCCCGGCCGAGGCGTTCCGGTTCCACCGGGTGGCCATCGGCGTGGTCGCGACCGCCATCTACATCTACATGCTGTCCCTGATCGGCTACCTGCCCACGACGGTGGTGTTCCTCATCGGCATGATGCGGCTCATGGGCATGCGCAGCTGGGTCCGCGCCCCGATCATCGCGGTGGCGGTCACGGCCTTCCTCTATCTGGTGTTCCTGTACGCCCTGCAGATCCCGCTGCCGGACGGAAGCCTGTTCGAAACGGGCGAGTTCTAGTCAGCGAGGAGATGGAAGATGTATGAAATCGACATGCTCCTTCAGGGCTTCGCCAACTTGGCCAGCGAACCCCTGCCGCTTCTGCTCGCCCTGATCGGCGTCACGCTGGGCATCATCATCGGCGTGCTGCCCGGCCTGACGGCCACCATGGGCGTCGCGATCCTGCTGCCCTTCACCTTCGGCATGGACCCGGTCTCGGCCATCCTGATGCTGTGCGGCGTGTTCTTCGGCGGCATCTTCGGCGGCTCGATCACCGCGATCCTGCTCAAGATCCCCGGCACCCCGGCCGCCGCCGCGACCGCCATGGACGGCTACGCGTTGAGCCAGAAGGGCCAAGCCGGCCTCGCGCTCGGCACGGCGACGCTGTCCTCCTGCTTCGGCGGTTTCCTCAGCGTCTTCATGCTGATCTTCCTGGCGCCGCTGCTGGCCGGCATCGCGCTGGAATTCTCCGCCGCCGAATCCTTCGCGCTCGCGGTGTTCGGCCTGTCGATCATCACCAGCGTGTCGGGCGACTCCCTGGTCAAGGGGCTGATCGCCGGCTTCCTCGGGCTTCTGCTGTCCACCGTCGGGCTCGACCCGATGGCCGGCTTCCCGCGCTTCACCGGCGGTTTCAACGAGCTGCTGAACGTTCCCTTCATCCCGGTGATGATCGGCCTGTTCGCGGCGTCGGAAGCCTTCAAGTCGCTGGGCCAGCCGGAGACGCGGGCCGAGGTCAAGGTCTACATCGGCCGGATCATCCCGCCCTGGAGCGTCTTCAAGGGCCTGATCTTCACCATTCTCCGCTCGTCGGGTCTGGGCATCATCGTCGGCATCATCCCCGGCGCCGGTGCGGACATCGCGTCCTTCGTCGCCTACAACGAGGCCAAGCGCTTCTCCAAGAACCCGGAGAACTTCGGCAAGGGCGAGATCAAAGGCGTCGCGGCCGCCGAATCCGGTGCCAACGCCTGCACCGGCGGCGACCTCCTGCCGATGATGACGCTCGGCATTCCCGGTGACGCGGTGACCGCGGTCATGCTGGGCGCGCTGACCATGCAGGGTCTCCAGCCCGGTCCGCTGCTGTTCAAGGACCACGCCGGTCTGGTGTTCACGCTGTTCGCCGGCATGCTGTTCTGCTACGCGGCCCTGCTGATCATCGGCCTGTCGTCGCTGCGCCTGATGGGCAAGGTGCTGGAGATGCCGCGCGCCATCCTGACGCCGCTCATCCTGGCGCTCTGCGTCGTCGGCGCCTACGCCATCAACAACAGCATGTTCGACGTGGGCATCATGCTGGCGGTCGGCGTGGTCGGCTTCTTCATGCAGCGTTGGGACTATCCGGCGTCGCCGGTCGTCCTGGCCCTGATCATGGGTCCGATGGCCGAGGCGAGCTTCCGCCGCGCCCTGTCGCTGTCGGGCGGCAGCCTGGACTTCCTCTACACCCGTCCGATCACGCTCGGCCTGCTGACCGTCGCGGTCATCACCCTGGCGCTGCCGCTGCTGCGCTACTTCCGGGGCAACGGCGGCAACGGTCCGACCGCGGACGGCGCGGCCGCCGGCACCGTGGGGTCCGCGAAATGACGACCGTCACGAGTGTTGGCCTGGAGGCCGTCTTCGATCCCGAGTTGCGCAACGGCACTGGCGAGAACCCGGTCTGGGACGCCGAGCAAGGCTCGTGGACCTGGATCGACATCCCGGCGCGGACCATCCACCGGCTCGACCCCTCCAGCGGCGCCCACCGCCGCTGGACCCTGCCGGAGATGATCGGCAGCCTCGTCCTGCGTCCGGACGGCGGCGCGGTCTGCGCCTGCGAGACCGGCGTCTTCGACGTCGATCTGCCGGGCGAAGGCGGGGAGGCGGTGGTCACCGCCCTCGCCACCCACCGCTTCCCCAAGGAGGGCATGCGCTTCAACGACGGGCGCTGCGACCGGCAGGGGCGGTTCTGGCTGTCCAGCATGGTCATGGACATCAGCAAGGGCGACGCCTCCGGCCTGTGGCACCGCTTCACGCGGGCCGACGGGCTGACCGAAACCGGGACCGGCGGCTACATCATTCCCAACGGCTCCGCCTTCAGCCCGGACGGGCGCACGCTCTACGCGTCCGACAGCCACCGCGACGTGCGGATGGTCTGGGCCTGGGACTACGACACGGACACCGGCACCGCCGTCAGCCGCCGGCCCTTCGTCGACATGCGGGCGATGGTCGGGCGTCCCGACGGCGCCGCGGTGGACGTCGACGGCTGCTATTGGATCTGCTGCCTGGACGAGGGCTGCATCAAGCGCTTCACCCCGAACGGCGACCTTGACCGCCGCATCGAGGTGCCGATGCGCAAGCCGACCATGTGCGCCTTCGGCGGGCCGGACCTGCGGACGATGCTGGTCACCTCGCTCAGCCGCGGGCCGGCGGACCTCGCCGAGGACCCGCATGGCGGGCGCGTCCTGATGTTCGATCCCGGCGCCCAGGGCCTGCCGGAACCCCGCCTGGCTGTTTGAACCCTCTCCCCGGAGGGGAGAGGGAACGTCAAGACCAAGACACGAGAGGCAAGGAATGTTTGACGATCTGAAGGGCAAGCGCGTTCTCATCACCGGTTCCACCCAGGGCATCGGCCTGGCGGCGGTGGAGGCGTTCGCCCGCGCCGGCGCCAAGGTCGCCATGAACGGCCGCCGCGTTCCGGCGGACCTGGAGGCCACGCTGGCCCGTCTGAACGGGCTGGGCGGCGAGGTCGTCTTCCTCCAGGCCGACGTGTCGGACAGCGCGGCGTGCGGTACGCTCGTCGAGGCGTTCGTGGAGCGCTTCGGCGGCATCGACGTGCTCGTCAACAACGCGGGCGGCCTGGTCGCGCGCAAGCCGCTGCCGGAAATCGACGACGCGTTCTTCGACGCGGTGACCGACCTGAACTCCCGCTCCGCGCTGATGGTGACCAAGCACGCGTTGCCGCACCTGAAGGCCGCGGCGGCGCAGAACGGCACCACCTCCTCCGTGATCTCGGTCGGCTCGGTCGCCGGCTACACCGGCGGCGGTCCGGGCGCCGGCCTGTACGGCGCGGCCAAGGCGTGGCTGCACAACATCCAGAAGAACTGGGTGGCCTTCCACACGAAGGATGGCATCCGATTCAACATGGTGTCGCCGGGGACCTTCGACACGGCCTTCCACGCCGACAAGGACGAGGACACCAAGGCCCGCATCGGCGCCGGCTTCCCGATGGGCCGCTTCGGCCGCCCGGAAGAGTGCGCTCCAACCTTCCTGTTCTTCGCGTCGCACGCCTGCAGCGGCTACATCACCGGGCAGGTTCTCGACGTCAACGGCGGCCAGTACATGCCGTAACGGGCACAGGCCGCAATGATCGGCTGTCCCGTCCGTGTCCGCTTGCTCAAAGCGGGCGCGGCGGGATCGCGGCGGTGAAGGCCGCCGTTTTGGCGGCGATGGCCGGCAGGGTGGGGAAGGGCACGCCGTCCTCGCACCGCAACTGCCGGGCCACCGCGTGCAGGGTGCCGTGATGGCGGCGGCAGAGGATGCCGTCGGCGTCGCGGTCGTAGAGCCGGACGAACTGGACGGGCGCCGCGCCCTCCTCCGCATGGACCTCCACCTCCACCAGATGGGTGCAGAAGGAGCAGGCGGTCAGCGGGTCCGTCGAATCGAAGGCCACGCCGGCCTCCAGGCAGCGCCGCGCGAAGGCCTCCAGAAGCACCGACGCGCTGTCCACCGTCTCCAGCCCACGCAGGGCACGCACGACGTCACGCATCTGGCCGACCTCCGGCAGGATCAGCCCGGCGGCGGAATGGCGGTCGTGGATCACCAGCTTCATCATGATGCGCAGGCCGTCTCGAACAGGGTGGGCTCGAACTGGGTGGGGCGGTGGTTGGCCGTGCCGTTCGCAGCGGCATAGCCGGGCCGGCTCGACCAGACCCGCTGGCGGATGCGGATCTGCGTCCGGCAGTCCGCCGAGCAGTAGAGCGGGGCGGGGCCGCGGCCGGAGGCGCGGGTGAACGGACGCCCGCAGCAGGCGCAATGCAGCGTCTGTGCGGAGGCGGGCTGGATCATTCGGGTGTGTGTCGGCGTCGGCATGGCTGGATTCACGAGGCATTTCCAAAGTTGGACGGACTATACGAGCGGTCTGTGACAGTTTGACGGGTGGGGGCGGGCTACCACTTTTTCGCGCCGCGGCCGCCGCCTGCGGACACGGAAACGCCTCTGGGCGCCGGCCGGTTCCCCCGCCGGATATGGCGGTTTGTGAATTAGGGAGATGCGTAAAATTAAGTTGTTTTTTCTTCAGGTAATGAGAATTCGGGAGAGTGTTGCGCCCAACCGGCACCGATAAATTGTCTTGGACGATAAAAAATCGCGTTGTAAGGTCTCTTTCGGCGGACGAGGGTGTTTCTGCAGGCTGGAGAAGCGCTGGTTGTGGCCGGCGCCCCCAAGCGGGGGAGTGCCGGATCGTCTTTTCCGCCGCAAGAGGAAGGGGCGGATATGGGAGCACCGACGAAGGCGACGATTCTCATCGTGGATGACACCGCCGACAACCTGTCGCTGCTGAGCAGCCACCTGAAATCCATTTATACGGTCAAGACCGTGAACAACGGAGACGCCGCCCTGCGCATCGCCTTTTCCGACCAACCGCCCGATCTGATCCTGCTCGACGTCATGATGCCGAGCATGGACGGCTATGAAGTGTGCCGCCGCCTCAAGGCCGATCCGCGGACAAGCGACGTTCCGGTGATCTTCCTCACCGCGCGCACCTCGGTGGAGGACGAGAAGTTCGGTCTCGATCTGGGTGCCGTCGATTACATCAGCAAGCCGATCAGCCCCCCCATCGTCCTGGCGCGGGTGAAGAACCACCTGTCGCTGAAGGCCACCGCCGACTCGCTGCGCGCCACCGTCGAGGAGGTGCGGGCCGCGCACAGCCGGCTGGAGGAGACGCAGCAGCACCTGATCCAGACGGAGAAGATGGCGGCGCTGGGCCTGCTGGTGTCCGGCGTCGCGCACGAGATCAACACGCCGATCGGCGTGGCGCTGACCGCGGTCTCCCATCTCTCCGGACTGGTCGAATCGCTGGCCTCGCAGTTCCAGAGCGGGGCGATCCGCAAGTCCGACCTCGCCCGCTTCCTGGAGAACGCGCGGGAAGGGGCGTTGCTGGTCACCACCAACATCGTGCGCACGGCCAACCTGATCCAGAGCTTCAAGCAGGTGGTGGTGGACCGCGCCGGGTCGGAGCGGCGGGTGTTCGACCTGAAGGACTATCTGTCCGACGCGCTGTTCGGGCTCGATCCCCACCTGCGAGAAGGCGGGCACAGCCTCACCGTCTGCTGCCCCGCCGGCCTGACCATCGACAGCCATCCCGGCCCGCTGTCGGAGGTGCTGTCCATCCTGATCCGCAACGCCGTGGACCACGCCTTCCGTCCGGGTCAGAGCGGGCGGGTCACCCTGTCGGTGACACCGCGGGAGGAGGATTGGGTGGAACTGCGCCTGTCCGACGACGGCAAGGGGATCGACCCGGAACATCTGCCCAAACTGTTCGACCCCTTCTTCACCACGCGCCGGGGCATCGAGTTTCCGGGGTTGGGGCTCTACATCGCCTTCAACCTCGTCCATCAGGTGCTTCAGGGAACCATCGAGGTGGAAAGCCTGCCCGGCGGCGGCGCCACCTTCGTCGTGCGCATGCCGCGGCGGGTGTCCGCCCTGGCGGAGGTGTCGGCCTGAGGCTGGTTCGGACGGCGGCTGGCGCGAAGGGCGGCGGTCAGGATACCGGAAGCCGTGCGGCGACCCGCTGCAGCACCGTCGGCGGATCGACCGGCTTGGCGATGTAATCCACCGCCCCCAGGGCGAAGCCGCGCTCCCGGTCGGCCTCGTCGGCCCGCCCGGTCAGGAAGATCACCGGGATGTTCCGGGTTCCCGGCGCCTCCTTCAGGGCGGCGCAGACCGCGTAGCCATCCATCTCCGGCATGACCACGTCCAGAAGGATCAGGTCGGGCGCGGGCGACGCGCCGGCGATCTCCAGCGCTTTTCGCCCGTTGTTGGCGACCTTGATCCGGTAGCTGTCTTTCAGCAGGCCGCTGAGCAGCTTCAGGTTGTCGGGCGTGTCGTCCACGATGAGGATCGTGGCCTTCGGCGCAGCGGGGGCCGGTGCGGCCGATGCGATGTCCATGAAATCGTTCCGATGTGGGGGAGCCGGCGGGCCGGCGTCTGATCAGGAATGCGCGGCCACGCCGCGCCCGGCCAGGGCCGCGTCCAGGGTCGCGGCGGCCTCGTCGAAGTCGAAGTTGCGGATCTGGCTGGCGATGGCCTCGAACCGGTCGGGGAAGGCGGCTTGCAGCAGGCCGGCGTTCGCCGTCAGCGCCTCCTCGGCGTCCGGGTCGCTGTCGACCAGAAGCTGGCGGAGCCGGTCGCACAGGGCGCGGAGTTCGTCCGCATCGACCGCGATGGCGTCGGCTCCGGACGGCGTGCTGGCGCCCGCCGGTGCCAGCGCCGCCTCCAGATGGGCGAGGAGGGCGCCGAGCGGCGGCTCCAGCGTGGCCAGCCGCGCGTCGATCTCCGGGCGTGGCCGGGCGTTGCGGATGACCGCCTCCAACCGCTCGGCGGCGTCCTGGACGGGGTGGGCGCCGATGTTGCCGGCGGTCCCCTTCAAAGTGTGGGCGCAGCGCTCCGCCGTGGCGAGGTCGCCCGCGTCCAGCGCCGCGCGGATGGCGGCCGTCGCACCGCGCTGCCCGGCGGTGAACTTGCGCAGCAGGTCGAGGTAGAGGCGCCGCTTGCCCAGCACCCGGGACAGTCCGGTGGCGGTGTCCAGCCCGGGAACGCCGACGGGCAGGTCGCCCTCCTCCTCCGCCATCCGGACGGGGAGGGGAAGGGGAGCCTCGGCGCCGAGCCCCGGGCGGGGCATGATCCAGGCCAGCAGTGTGGCCCACAGCGCCTCCGGATCGATGGGCTTGGCCAGATAGTCGTTCATGCCCGCGTCCAGGCAGCGGTCGCGGTCGGCCTGCATGGCGTTGGCGGTCATCGCGACGATGGGCAGAGCGTCGAAGCCCAGCCGGCGGATTTCCAGGGTCGCGGCAATGCCGTCCATGACCGGCATCTGCATGTCCATCAGCACGAGGTCGTAGGATGCCGCCTGCACCATGGCCACGGCGATGGCCCCGTTCTCCGCGACCTCCACCACCAGTCCGGCGTCGCCCAGCAGTTCGCAGGCCACCTGCTGGTTCAGGTCGTTGTCCTCGGCCAGCAGGATGCGCGCGCCGCGCAGGCGCGACAGATCAGCGGCCGGCGCGTCGGCCGGCGCCGGGGCGACGTCCGTCGCCGCCTCGTCGGCGCCGAGAACCCGCATGATGCCGTCGAACAGGGCCGACGGGTTGACCGGCTTGAACAGAACCTCTTCGATGGCTGTGTTCTCGGCGCCCTTCAGCACCTCCTCCCGGCCGTAAGAGGTGACCATGATGTGGTGGGGGGCCAGTTCCAGCTCCAGCGCGGCGAGGCCGGCGGAGGTCTCCAGCCCGTCCATGCCCGGCATCTGCCAGTCGAGCAGAACGACGCGGAAGGGCCGGCCGTCGCGCGCCGCGAGCCGTGCCGCCTGGATGGCCGCCTGACCGGATTCGACGGCCTCGGCGGTGAAGGACATGGCCGCGAGCATGTCGGTCAGTACGATGCGGGCGTTCTCGTTGTCGTCCACCACCAGGCAGCGCAGGCCGCGCAGATCGGGCCGCGGCAGCAGAACGCGGCGCGGCTTGTCGCGGCCCAGCCGGGCGGTGAACCAGAAGCAGGAGCCGCGGCCCGGCGCGCTCTCCACCCCGACCGCGCCGCCCATCAGCTCGGCCAGCCGCTTGGAGATGGCCAGACCCAGGCCGGTGCCGCCGTATTTGCGGGTGGTCGAGGCGTCGGCCTGCTGGAAGCTCTGGAAAAGCTGGTTTTTCTGTTCGTCGCTCAGTCCGATGCCGGTGTCGCGCACCTCGAAGCGGACGAGCAGCTCCTCGCCGGCCTCCTCCTCCAGCCGGACGATGATGGCGATCTCGCCGCGCTCGGTGAATTTGACCGCGTTGTTGGCGTAGTTGACCAGAATCTGCCCGATGCGCAGCGGATCGCCGATGAGGTCGCTCGGCACGGTCTGGGCGACGTCGAAGATCAGCTCCAGACCCTTGGCTGCGGCCTTCTCGGCGATCAGGTCGGCCAGCGTGCCGAGCACCTTGTCGAGATGGAAGCCGGTGCGCTCGACGCTCAGCTTCCCGGCCTCGATCTTGGAGAAATCCAGGATGTCGTTGATGATGCCCAGCAGATGCTGGCCGGACTGGCTGATCTTGAGCACGTAATCGCGCTGGCGCGGCGTCAGGTCGGTCTTCAGCGCCAGATGCGACAGGCCGATCACCGCGTTCATCGGGGTGCGGATCTCGTGGCTCATGTTGGCGAGGAAGCTGGCTTTGGCCTCGGACGCCGCCTCCGCCCGGTCGCGGGTCAGGCGCAGCTCCTCGGCCTGGGTGCCCAGCCGGACGACGGCGTTCTGGATGCTGTCCAGCTCCTGCGTGCGGGCGCCGGGAAGCCGGATGTCGCGCTCGCCCTCGCCGATGCGGCGCAGGCCCTCGGCGGCGGCGAGCAGCGGGCGCACCACATGGCGGCGGATCAGCAGCCCGGCGGCGATGAAGATCGCCAGAACGGCGACGAAGGCGAACTGGATGACCTGCGACACCAGACGGGTGCGCTCCTGGATCTGGCCGAGGCGGCCGGCCGTCAATTCGGTGACGTCGACCAGCAGCCGGTCGCCGACCGCGTTCAGCTCGACCAGCGTCTGCGCCCATTTCTCGGCGAGGCGCTCCTCCTCGGCAGACGCGTTGACGTCGCCGGCTGTGGCGCCCTCCAACCGCCGGGCCTTCGCCGAGGAGACCTGCCGGATGACCGCATAGGCGTCCGTCACCTGCCGCTTCAGCGCGGGATCGAACTGGAAGGTCGGGTGGAAGGCCAGGGCCTGGGCGGCCAGCAGCGCCTCGCGGCGGCGGCGGGGATCGTCGGCGGAGAGGACGATCGCCCCCGACTGCTTCAGCCGCTCCAGATTCACAACGGCGCGCTGGCGTTCCAGGATCAGCGGCACCATGCGGTCCTGGCTGTCGGCGGCCAGCCGTTCCATCTTGCCCTGCTCCCCGACGATGCCGAGGAACAGCAGACCGATCAGCACCAGCAGGATAGCGCCGCCGGTGAGAATCGCCGGCTGCAGCCGTACGCGGGGATGCCTGCGGTCGCGGGCGGGCGTCATGGCCGGTTCCGGTTCAGTAGATGTCGAAGGGGAAGTAATTGCGGTTGATCCGCTGGTAGGTGCCGTCGTTGCGCAGGGCCGTCAGCGCCCGGTCCACCGACGCCTTCAGGTCGTGCTGACCGGGCGGGAAGACGATGTGCACGGTCCCGCCCAGCCCGTCCTCGGACATCGGGGTGCCGATGGTCTCGAAACCGTCCCCGGAGTCGGACAGAAGGAAATGCACCACGTTCAGCGTCGGGCCGATGGCCATCTCGCTTTGGCCGTTGCGCATGGCCTCCCACAGGTCGTCGAGCGTGGAGACGGGGACCACGTTGGCCTGCAGCGCCGGATCGGCGTCGGCGAGACGGAGCAGGGCCGCATGCTGCCGCGAACCGCGGATGGCGGCGATGCGCCGGCTGCGGATCGCCTCCTCCAGGCCCAGTTCCGGCACGCCCCGCCGCCCGACCAGGCTGGTGCTCGACCGCCAATAGGGAATGGAGAACAGGAGCCGCTGCTCGCGGTCCGGCGTGCGCAGGACATTGCCGAAGCCGATGTCGTAGCGGCCCGCGGCGACGTCGTCGATGATCTGCTTGAAGGGCGCCGCGTCGAAGCTGCACACCACGCCCAGCGACCGGCACAGCTCCCGCCCGAAGTCGATGTTGAAGCCGACCAGCAGACCGTCGGCGTCGCGGTCGCTGAAGGGCGGGGAATGGTCGATGACCACGACGCGCAGATGCGGCCGGCCGGCCGGCGGCGGCGCGTCGGCCCCGGCCGGCTGCGGCAGCGTGAGCCCGGCGAGCAGGACTGAGGCGGTCAGGACTGCGGCGGTCAGGATGGCGTGTGCCGTGGGGAAGCGCATGCGGAAACCCATGGGGGCCTCAGTACATCCGGAAGGGCAGGAAGCGGGAGCTGATGGCGTCGTAGCGCCCGTCCGCCAGGATGGCCCGCAACGCCATGTTGACGCGGTCGCGCAACTCCTCGCGCCCCAGCGGGAGGGCGATGGCCGACTCACCGCCCAGCCCGCTCTCGGTCAGCGGGTCGCCCACCACCTCCAGCGCCTCCCCCTCGGCGCTGGTCAGCAGATGGACGGTGACGGCGGTCGGGGCCAGGGCCAGATCGACCTGCCCGTCGAGGACGGCGCGCAGCGCCTCCGCCTGATCGTCGTAGATCACCACCGTGCAGCCGGTGTTCTTCGCGGTCAGGTAATCATACTGCTTCGACCCGCGGGTGACGGACACGCGCTTCCCGTTCAGGTCCGGCGCCACGCCCGGCGTCCATTCGCCGGCCCGCCCGATGTAGCTGGAGCTGGACCGCTTGTGGCGGTCGGTGAAGAGGTATTTCTTCATCCGCTCCGGAGTCTTCAGGATGCTGGCGACCGCAAAGTCGGCGGCGTTGCGGTCGAGCAGGTCCAGGACTTCCGGAAACTGCAGGGCGGTGATCTCGCAGCGGATGCCCATGGTGTCGCAGAGCGCGCGGGCGATCTCCACCTCGAAGCCGGTCAGCTTGCCTTGCTCGTCCACCATCGCGTAGGGAGCCATCCTCCAGGTCAGCACCCGGTAGACCTCGTCCGCCTCGGCGGACAGCACCGCCGGGACGGAGAGCAGGACGGCAAGCCACAAGGTCGCGACGGTGCGAAACGGCATCAGGCGGTGCATAGGCTGCCTCGGCATAGCGGAACGATGGAGCGCGGCGCCCGTCCGGCGTTCCATGGCCGGGGGCGCGCAGCGCTCCGATTGAACATCGGCGCGTCCGCCGGTTCAAATTCCGGCTCGGCCGTGACAATACCATCGCGGACGGACCGGTCAAGGCGATCATTAATCTTATAAGTTGCTAAAATTCCGGAGCATGCCGCCGAAACGGCGCCGATCGGATTTTATCTCTCCTTTCCCTCAATGCCCGCTGTCGTCTGTCGGGACGTTCATCAGGCCGCGAGGGTGCGCGACAGCGCCTTGACCTTTCCGGTCGATTGGGCGGCGTCTTCGGTGGCGCGGGCGATGCCGGCCATGTTGCCGCTGATCGTCGCGATGGCGTCGGCCGTGGCCTGCATGTGGGCGGAGATGTCGCGGACGACGGCACTCTGCTCCTCGGTGGCGGAGGCGATGGCGGCGGAGATGCCGTTCAGTTTGCGGATCGTCCCGCCGATCGAGCTGATGGCGCGGGCGGCGGAATCGGTGGCGCCCTGAACCTGGGCGATCTGCGAGGTGATCTGCTCCGTCGCCTTGGCCGCCTGGGTCGCCAGCGCCTTCACCTCCGTCGCGACCACCGCGAAGCCCTTGCCGTTCTCGCCGGCCCGCGCGGCCTCGATGGTGGCGTTCAGCGCCAGCAGATTGGTTTGGTTGGCGATGTCCGAGATCATCTTGACCACCAGGCCGATCCGCTTGGCGGCCTCCACCAGTTCCTCGACGGTCGCGCCGATCCGCTCGGCCTCGCCGACCGCCTCGTTCGAGATGACCGAGGCGGTGGCGGTCTGCTGGCTGATCTCGTTGACGGACGCGACGAGTTCCTCGGCCCCGGCGGCGACGGACTGGACGGTGTGGCTGGTCTGGGCGGCGGCGTTCGCGGCGGCGGCGGCCTGCCGGTTGGCATCGGCGATGGACTGGGTGATGTGGCCGAGGTCACCATCCACCGCGCGCCCGATGTCGGCGCGGTTCAACCGCTCTTTGACCCGCTCCGTGGTGTCGGTGGCGAACTTGACGACCTTGACCAGACGGCCTTGCGGGTCGAAGACGGGGTTGTAGCTGGCCTGGATCCAGACGTCGCCGCCATCCTTGCGGATCCGCCGGAATTCCGTCGTCTGATGCTCGCCGCGCCGGAGCGCGTCCCAGAAGCGGCGGTAGCCTTCGCTGTTGCGCTCCTCCGGCGCCACGAAGATGGCGTGATGCCGACCGGTGATCTCCTCCAGCCGGTAACCCATGATGGCGAGGAAGTTGGCGTTGGCCGTCAGGACATTGCCGTTGATGTCGAATTCGATGACCGCCTGCGATTTGTTGACCGCGGCGATCTGCCCCTCCTGATCGGCGGAGCGGTGTTTGCCGGCGGTGATGTCCACAGCGTAGGCCACGACCATGACCGTCCGTCCCGCGTCGTCGCGGATCGGGGTGAAGAGCGTGTGGACCCAGGTTTCCCGTCCCGCCTTGTCAACCAACAGGCATTCCCCGGACCGCGGTTCGCCGCGCCGCAGCGCATCCCACACGGCCTTGGGGTTGCCACCCTCCTCGCCTCGAAGGGAGAGAACGGACGACCAGGGACGACCCTTGATCTCATCCGGGCTGCAGCCAAGCGCGGCAATGAAATTTTTGTTTGCGGAAAGAACAATGCCGTCCGGCGAAAGTTCGATGATGGCCTGGGCGGCATCCAATGCCGCGAGCTTGGCTTTAGCTTCCGCGCGTCCCGCAGAGATGAGCTTGAACATGGTATCACCAGAGGCGTGTGAAGGTGGCTGGGTAACCGTATCCAAAATTGATTTAGGTAACACTAATCATGAATTTCAATTCAATTTATCGCAATGTGAGATTTCAAATGGTCATACTCTGATCGTTTACCGCGTTGGTGATACAAAATGAAACTGGAGTCCGGCACTTTGGCTCTGCATTGAAAAGTTCGATCCCGTTTCGCTTAATTTTCGCAGCATCGGCTGAACAGAAATTATAGGGAACGCTTTCAATTGGCTTCGGACCATTCGTTTCAACTTTGAAACAACACTATCCTCATGTGAGCGGCTGGGCGGGAGACGGTGTCGTTGCGCCGACAGAGCACCGATCCGGGAGAGTGTCCTCAAGAAGTTGACAAGGAAACCATCAGCCAGTTAGTTTCTAAGGAAACTCATGGAGGGTCTGTTGGCCGAGCCGAACATCAGCCCGCTCGACGCGCATCTCGGCTACTGGCTGCGCTTCGTGTCGAACCACGTGTCCCACGCCTTCGCCGCGATGCTGGCGGAACGGGGGGTGACCGTCGCCGAATGGGTCGTCCTGCGCGACCTCCACAGCAACGACGGCGTTGCGCCCAGCCTTCTCGCCGACCGGCTGGGCATGACGCGGGGCGCCATCTCGAAACTGGCCGATCGGCTCGCCACCAAGGGGCTGCTCACCCAAACCGCCGATGCGGACGACCGGCGTTACCAGACGCTGGCGCTCACCCCGCAGGGGCGGGCGCTGGTGCCCGATCTGTCCGCCATGGCGGACCGCAACGACGCGAATTTCTTCGGCCATCTCGACCACGCGGAGCGGGCGCGGATCGAGGAGACTCTGAAGGGCATCGTCCGCCGGATGGGGCTGCGCTCCATTCCCATCGATTGACCGCTCATTTGACCGCGACGCACGGATACAACGCCATGGACCCCCGAATCACCACCGTCCTGCAGGAGTGCAGCCGCGCGTCGGACGACGAGCGAATCACATTCCCCGAGGTCGTCGCGGCGCTGGCCGTCGCAGGGGTGGAGCGCTACCACACCGATCTCGTGCGCGCGGAAACGACCTACTATTTCCCGGACGGGACGACGGAGCGGGTGGAGGCCCGGCCGTCCAGACTGGCGCCGGCCGTGGATTTCTCGGCGGAGAGCGTGGAGTCCGCCGTCCGCGCCATCCAGGCCGGAGCGATCCGTTATGGCGGCTTCCGCGAGCGGCTGCTGCGGGCCGGCTGCGCCGGCTGGACGGTCAGCATCCTGGGCCGGCGGGTCGTCTATTACGGCCGCAGCGGCGACAGCCACACCGAGTGGTTCCCCGGCGTGCGCTGACTCCGCTGGGCCGTTTCCGCTCTCACCAGCCCAGGCGGCGGGACAGCACGGGGCCGAGGTCGCCGCGCCATTCCTTCAACTCGGCCTCCGTGCGCTCGACCGCCCGCTGGTCGCGGAAGCGCTTGAGCGCGCGGTTCGCGTCGCCGCGCGCCTCCATGGCGGCCAGGCGCTTGGCCACCTCCGGCTCCGACGCCACGGCCTGCCGCCAACGCTCCAGCCGCACCTCCGCCACCGCATCCACAATGGGCTGCAAAGCCGGCATGCGGCCCAGCTTCTTCACACCGGGCGCCAGCCGGGTCGCGGCGGCGGCGGCGGCCTCCTTGGGGATGCGCGGAAAGGCCCGCTGCACCGCCTTGGTCAAAGCGTCCTTGATGTCGTCGCCGCGCTGCTTGGCCTCGGCGCCCCGGCTCACCCGCGCGGCGGCGCGCGTCTGCTTCTTGGCGTGCCAGGACAGGATGCCGTCGGCGATCTCCCGCGCGTCGGCATCGAGCCAGACGACGCTCTCCGCCCCGTCCGCGAGCAGCGCTTTCGCCGCGTCGGGAAGCTCCGGGTCGTCTGCGGAGGCGGTTCCGGCGAGACCCAGCGCCTTCAACGACCGCAGGGAGCGCGCCCGTCCGTCGTCGCCGGCCAGCAGGACGGATTCCGCCAGGGTGCCGCCATCCAGCAGGCTGTGCAGAAGCTCCAGGTCACCATGGGTCCAGCGGCGGGCGGCGGTCAGCCGTTCCACCCGCAGGCGCAGCAGGTCGCGCACCGCCGGGCGGGCAGCGGCCGGAGCGCAGCTTTCCACGCGCCACACGCCGCCCTCGAAGCGCGCGACGGCCCACTGCGCGCCGTTCTCGACGGGCTGGTCGGTGGGGAAGGCACCATCCAGGTTCCAACGGTCGCTGGCCCGCAGGCACCCCTCTGGTGGACTCTGCCAGGGCGTTCCGGGCTTGGAATAGAAGCTTGGAGCTACCGCGTTGCGCAGGACGAAGCGCCAGCCCGCGACCTGCGCGGCGAGGCTGTCGGGCATGGTGGCCGGACGGGGCGCATCGCCCAGCTTCAAGAGAGGTTCAGGGGCATCCTGGTTGGGCAGAGAGGCTTCGGGCGACGGGTGTTCAGACGGCATGACGGCTCCTTCCGGCGGCACTGTAGCACAGGGCGCGGCGGCGCCCTGCAACTTTGCGGCCGTCCGTTATCGAAGAGTCCGTCGGCATGGCGTTTTGTTAAGGCTGGTCGGCAATGTTTAAAAACAACCATAGAAATATCTGTAACCTATCCATGATTTCAGCCTCCTGAACGTTCCGCATGGCAAATTACGATCTCTTGATCGAGGTCAAGGAGGAACGCCGTGGCGCAAACTCAAATTGACGAATGTTGTTCGTTGCCGCGAGAAGTTCCATGCGATTACTGTCGATCAAGGTCATTCTGCCGCAGATTGTCGGCGGACTCGCTCTTCTCGGAATTTTCATGTCCGGCGATGCCGCCTTCGAGGCCCTCCGCGGCGTCGAGACGGCCGCGGCCTACCGCAGGGTCAATCAGGTGGCCAGCGGGCTGGTGGTCGCCGCCGGGGACTTCGCCCAGGAACGGGGCGCCACCAACGGCGCGCTGAACAGCCCGGACCCGCTTCCGGCCGATCGGCGCGCCCGCCTGCAGCAGCGCCGCGACGGCGCCGACGGCGCCTTGGGGGCCGCGCTGGAGGCGTTGCGCGCCGCACCGGAGATGGTCCGGCACACTCCGCGCCTGGACGCGGTGGAGGCGTCGATGACCGCCTTCAAGGATTACCGGCGCGGTGTGGACGAGGCGCTGTCGCGCCAGCCCGCCGATCGCTCGCCGGACGTGGTGTCGGGATTCGGCGCGGTCATCACCGCGCACATCGAGCGGATCGGCTCCCTGCGCCTGTTGCTGGAGGCGGTGGCCCCGCCACCGAAGACGGCGACCTTCCAGCTGGTCCAGTTGCGCGGCTATGCGGCCGACATGGCCGAGCATGCCGGGCGGGAACGCGGGCTGTTCAGCGCCCTCGTCGCCGGCGGGCGGGCGGTCACGCCTGCACAGGCCGAAGCGCTGGCGCAGTCGCGCGGGCGGCTGGAGCAGGCCTGGGACGGCATCCGCGCGCTGCGCGCCCGCCCGGACCTCACTCCGGACCTGGCCCACGCCATCGACGGGATCGAGGCCGCCTATTTCCAAGGCTTCTCGGAGACCCGGCGGGCCGTTCTGAAGGCCGGTGCGGACGGTCGCTATCCCCTGACCGCCGACGAATGGTTGAGCCGGGCGACCGTGGGCATCGACTCCATCCTCACGCTGGCCGGAACGGTGGGCGCCGCCATCGACGCGGCGGTTGCGGAGGCCGCGGATGAGGCGCGCTCCGACCTGCTCGTCAGCCTCGCCGTCTTCACGCTCAGCCTGCTTCTGGGCGTGGGTGGCTCGTTGCTGGTGGTCCGGCGGATCGTCCGGCCGCTGACCGCGATGACCGGGGCCATGCGGCAACTGGCCGATGGCGATCTGGCGGTCGCCATCCCCGGCACCGGGCGCCGCGACGAGATCGGCGCCATGGCGCAGGCCGTTGAGGTCTTCCAGGAGCACGCCGTGGCGCGCGAGCGGCTGGAGGCGGAGCAGCGGCGCGACCAGGAGGCGCGCGAGCGGCGGGCGGCCGCGTTGGACCGGCTGACCCGCGGCTTCGAAGCCAAGGTGAGCGGGCTGGTCGGCACCCTGTCCTCCGCGGCGACCGAGATGGAGGCGACCGCCGGCTCCATGTCGACGGCGGCCCAGCAGACCAACCACCAGTCCTTCGCCGTGGCCGCCGCGTCGGAGCAGGCCTCGACGAACGTGCAGACCGTAGCGGCGGCGACCGAGCAGCTCACCGCCTCCATCCGGGAGATCGGCAACCGCGCCGCCCAGTCGCAGGCGATCACGACGCGGGCCGTTGCCGACGCCCGGCGGACGGACGAGACGGTCCGGCTGATGGCCGGCTGCGCCCAGCGCATCGGCGAGGTGGTCGGCCTGATCCAGGCGATCTCCAGCCAGACCAACCTGCTGGCGCTGAACGCCACCATCGAGGCGGCGCGCGCCGGCGACGCCGGCAAGGGCTTCGCCGTCGTGGCGCACGAGGTGAAGACGCTGGCGAGCCAGACCGCGCAGGCGACCGACGACATCGCGGCGCAGATCGCCCAGGTGCAGACCGTCACGCGCGACGCCGTCGCGGCGATCCAGGACATCGCCAGCGTGATCGGCGAAGTGAACGAGATCGCCACCGCCATCGCCGCCGCGGTGGAGGAGCAGGGCGCCGCCACCCAGGAGATCACCCGCAACGTCCATCAGGCGGCCGTCGGCACGCAGGAGGTCGCGTCCAACATCGCCGGCGTACAGCAGGCGGCCAACGACACCGGGGCGGCGGCGACCCATGTGCTGAGCGCGGCGCAGGAGCTGTCGCAGCAGGCGGAGCGGCTGACCGGCGAAGTCGGCGACTTCCTCGCCGGTGTCCGCAGCGCCTGACCGCAACAGGCGCCCGGGCGGCGCTCAGTGGTGGGCGGATTCCTCCCCGGCGCCGTCCTGTCCGAAGCTGTGCAGGATGCGGGCGAAGCTCGTGGCGCCGGCGCTGCGCATGGGAACGAAGGGCTTGCCCATGCGGCGGCACAGCCCCTTCACCCGCAGGCAGGCGTCGTGGCTGACGCAGTCGACCGGACAGACCACCACGTCGGCGCGCTCGACCAGCCCCTCCAGGCAGCGGGTGGTCTGCTCGAACCCGCCGTCATGGTGCAGCAGGCAGCCGTTGCGCGTTTCCACCGCCGCCCGCAGATGGGGCAGGCTCTTGGTCCGTCCGCCCACATAGAGGATGGCCCGCCCGCCGAGGTCGGTCGGGGCGTTCGTCCCGGCAACGGCGGTGCGGCGGAGCTGCGCGGCCGGCGGGTCGAGCAGGCGGCGCAGCCGCTCCACCTCCGCCTCGGCGTGGCGGGCGCGCATCCGCTCGCTGGCGACGCGGCGGTGCAGGGCGTCCATGGTGCGCAGAAGCCGCGCCTGGCCCGGCGCGCGGCCGGACGGCGCTTTCGGGGCGATCGGCGTTTCCAGAACCGCGGGCGCGGCCCGCTGGGCGGCGAGCTGAGCCTCCAGCTCCCGGATGCGGGCGTCCTTCTCGGCGACGCGCTCGGCGGCGGCGCGCTCCTGCTTGGCCAGCCGGGCGGTCATCTCCTCGCAGCGCCGGGCCAGATCGCGGTTTTCCCGCAATTGGCGGCGGTTCTCACCGCCCATGATGTGGGAGAGCATGTGCACGTCGGCGAAGGCGCGCACCCGCACCGCGTCGGGCATGGCGCCGTGGCTCAGCACGCCCCAGTAGGCGGCGGCAACGTCGCCCGAGGCCACCGCGGCGGTCCACAGCGCCATCCAGCCCTCTTCGGTCGTCTCGCGCGCGAAGCGCTTCACCGCGATGGCGAAGGTCTCGTCCAGCCGCTTGTGCATCAGCCGGGCTTCCGGCCCGTCTTCCGCGGCCTTCTCCACGAAATAGCGGTGGATGTCGTAGGGGCGGGCGTCCGCCGTGGGGACCAGCTTCAGCCGCCGGCACAGCCACGCCACATCCTCCGACGACAGGCAGGTGCCCACGATCGAGCAATGATACTCCGTGGGAATCGTCCACAGCTTCCGGCGCTTGGCCTGTCCCAGTACGCAGGATGGCACGGTCTTCCGACAACGCTCACACATCGTCTCCGCCCCCGATTGGCTTCGGCTGTTGAATCGCGGGTCCCGTCCGGAGCCAAGCGTGGCGGTGGAGCGGAACATGCTCCACTAATAGTGCGAATCATTCGCATTTGCAAATGAAGAGCGACGGCAGCCGTGCCGGCGGCGTCAGGTTGGGAGAATGCGGTCGATCGTCAGCTGGCGTGTGATTCCGTCGGCGTCGCTGTAGGGCATCCGGGCGCCTTCCCGGAGGCCGAGCATGGCCACCCCCAGAGGGGAGGCGACGGTGATCTGCTCTTCCTTGGGCGCTTGATCCGGATAGACCAGTTCTCCCCATTCCAGTGGCAGGCCGTCGTCGCGGCGGAACAGCACCCGGCTGCCCATTCGCACGATCGTCCGGGGCAGGTCGCTTTCCGGCCGGACAATCGCCCGCTCCAGCTCCCGCGACAGGAACGCCGAGACCTCCGGAGCCTGAACGGCCAGGCGGTCCATGGCCCGCAGCAGGCGGCCATACTCCATGCGCCCGATCCAGATCAGCGGCCGGTCGGTTCCCTCGGTCATCGATGCATCCTCGGCTGCGCGGCGACGGTGTGTGACGCTCCGATGAACTCTCGCCCACGCGGATTGTCCACGGCCATCCGTATGATTACGGAGCGTTCGCGGCGCGTTGGGCTGTAAAAAAATTATCGTTGTTTTCCAAAGCGTTGCGCGATTTCCGTAGTAATACGGATATTTTGATCCGGGTTATTCCCCAGTAGAAAAAGCCGTCATATGCCTTAGGGGCGGTGAGCAGAACCTTCCAGGAAGGAGATGCGGCCAACCTGCGGTGCTCCTGACCGAAACCATGGGGAAGAGTAATGGACGATCTGCTTTCGGGGGCGCTGAGCCGCCTGGATGAAGCCGCGAAGCACGTTGAGGTGGATTCCGAGGTTCTCGAGAAGCTGAAATATGCCAAGGAGACCCTGAGCGTCCGCCTGTCGGTGCGCATGGACGACGGATCGCGGCGCTCCTTCCCGGCGTGGCGGTGCCGCTACGACGACACCCGCGGCCCGACCAAGGGCGGCATCCGCTTCCATCCGAGTTCCAACCTGGAGGAGGTGACCACGCTGGCTTTCTGGATGACCTTCAAGTGCGCGGTGATGAACCTGCCTTACGGCGGGGGCAAGGGCGCGGTGAAGGTCGATCCGCACAGCCTGTCCAAGTCAGAGCTGGAGCGCCTGTCGCGCGCCTATGTGCAGGCTTTCGCCGGCATGATCGGACCCGACCGCGACATCCCGGCGCCGGACGTCTACACCAACTCCATGATCATGGGGTGGATGGCCGACGAGTACAGCTCCATCGTCCGCCAGCCGAGCCCGGCCGTGATCACCGGCAAGCCGCTGCCGCTCGGCGGATCGCTCGGGCGCGACGACGCGACCGCGCGCGGCGGCTACTACCTCATCAAGCATCTGGAGAAGGACCTGGGCCTCTCCGGATCGGCCCGCCGGGTGGTGATCCAGGGCTACGGCAACGCCGGCTTCCACATCGCGCGTCTGCTGCACGCGGACGGTTACCGCATCGTCGGCCTGTCCGATTCCCGCGGCGCCATCGTCTGCGCGGACGGGCTGGACCCGCAGGCCGTACAGGCGGCCAAGGAGCGCGGCGGCTCGGTGACCGCCTACACGGAAAACGGCGCCCGTGCGGTGACCGGCGACGAGCTTCTCGGCACCGATTGCGAGATCCTGGTCCCGGCGGCGCTGGAGGATCAGATCCACAGGGGCAACGCCGGGCTCATCAAGGCCCGCGTCGTCCTGGAACTGGCCAACGGCCCGATCACGCCGGACGCCGACCGCATCCTGAACGAGGCCGGCGTCATCGTCCTGCCCGACATCCTGGCGAACGCCGGTGGCGTGACGGTGTCCTACTTCGAGTGGGTGCAGAACCGCCAGGGCTACTATTGGGGCCTGAGCGAGATCCACGAGCGCCTGCGCGTGATCATGGAGACCGAGGGCCGCCGGGTCTGGGACATGGGAACGGCCCGGAACATCCCGATGCGCACCGCGGCCTACGCCCACGCGCTGGAGCGGCTGTCGAGCGCCATCGCCGCGCACGGAACGCAGCCGTTCTTCGTCGGCTGATCCGCGCGTTGTGGGGACGGGGGCCCATTGGGCGTTCGTCACCCGCATCGGCGCCCACCGCATAGGCGAACGCGCCGGTTGGACGGTATAGTCGATGCCCGCCACCCGTGCCGTTCGCCCGTGCAGCCCGAAAGACTGTTCTGAGATGCCTTTTCCACCCGCCAGCCGTGCGACGGGAACGCCGGCCATCCTGACCGGCCGGGACATGGTCCTGCTGTCGCTCGCCTTCCTGGCGGCCTATCTGCCCATCGACTGGCTGACCTTCATCCATCCCCGCCCGAGCCTCAACATCACGCCGTGGAACCCGCCGGCCGGGCTCTACATGGCGCTTCTGCTGTGGACCGGCGCGCGCGGCCTGCCGATGGTCTACGCCACGCTGATCCTGGCCGATCTGGTGGTGCGGGGGCATCCCGCCTCGATCGCCTCGCTGCTGCTCTCGAATCTCGCCATCGTCGCCGGCTACGGAGCCGCCGCCCATGTTCTGCGCCACCGGGTGGCGATCGGCCTGGCGCTGAACCGGGTGCGCGACGTCGGCTGGCTGGTCGGCGTCACCTTCCTGAGCGCCGCCGTGGTGGCGCCCGTCTTCGTCGGCGTGTTCGTCCTGGACGGGGCCTTGCCCGCGGCCGACCTGCCGACGCTGGCCTTCCAATACTGGCTGGGCGACGCCATCGGCATCGCCGTGGTCACGCCCTTCGTCCTCCTCCTGCATCATCCCGACAAGACGCCCGCCTGGAGCGTGCCGAAGACGCCCACCGCCGCCCAGACGGCGGCCATCGCCGCGGCCCTGCTGCTGGTCTTCCTGCCCATCGGCGACGGCCAGTTCAACCTGTTCTACGTGCTGTTCCTGCCCCTCGTCTGGGTCGCCGTGTCGCACGGCCTGCCGGGCGCGGTGCTGGCGGCCCTGGCCATCCAGAGCGGCCTGATCGCCGGTCTGCAGGCGATCGGCCTTCCCCTGGGCGCGGTGGTGTATCACCAGACGCTGATGCTCGCCCTGGCCATCACGGCCCTGTTCCTCGGCGCCCTGGTCAGTGAGCGGCGCGAGGTCGAGGCCCGGCTGCGCGAGCACCAGACCGAGTTGGCCCACCTCTCGCGCCTCACCGTCACGGGCGAGATGGCGTCGGCCCTGGCCCACGAGCTGAACCAGCCGCTGCTGGCCGCCATCAGCTACGCGCGCGCCGCCCAGCGCCTGCTGGAGGGCGACGACACGCCGCCGCGCGCCCACGAACTCATCGACAAGGCGGTGATCCAGGCGGAGCGCGCGGGCGAGGTCATCCGCGGGCTGCGCACGTTCCTCAGCAAGGGATCGCTCCAACTGGCGCCGGAATCGGCCACCGAGATCCTGCGCGAGACGCTGACCCTGGTGCGCGGGGACGCGGCCTACAACCGGGTCCAACTCAAGGTGGACATGGCGGAGCCGCTGCCACTCGTGCTGTGCGACCGCATCCAGATCGAGCAGGTCCTCCTCAACCTCGTGCACAACAGCATCGAGGCCATCGCCGCGGCCGACAGCCCGGTGCGCGAGGTCGTCCTGCGCGCCCAGGCGACACCGCCGGACGGCCTGACCTTCGAGGTCGAGGACAGCGGCCCCGGCGTGTCGCCGGGCATGGTCGAGCATCTCTACTCGCCCTTCGCCACGACGAAGCCGGCGGGCATGGGGCTTGGATTGCCCATCTGCCGCTCGATCATGGAAAGCCACGGCGGCAGGCTGTGGCTCGGCCGCTCCGGTCCCACCGGTTCCGTCTTCCAGGTCTTCCTGCCCGCAGCCCGTTCCGACAGCCGGCCATCCCATGACCCAGACCGATAAACCCTCCCTCGCCGAACCGACCGTCTTCATTATCGACGACGACGAGGCGGTCCGCGACGCGCTCTCCGTCCTCGTCGAGGTGGCCGGCCTGTCCGTGCGCACCTTCGTCAACGCGCTGGAATTCCTGCACCGCTGCGACCCGGAGCAGCCGGGATGCGTGGTGGCCGACCTGCGCATGCCCTTTATGGACGGGCTGGAGCTTCAGGAGGAGCTGACCCGGCGCGGCTGCGGGCTGCCGGTCATCATCATCACCGCCCACGGCGAGGTGAGCGCGGCCGTCACCGCTTTCCGGTCCGGAGCCGTCGACTTCCTGGAAAAGCCGTTCGACGACGGGGTCTTCCTGCGCCGCATCCACGAGGCCTTGCAACGCGACGCCCACCAGCGCCGGGACCGCTCCGCCGCGGCCTCCGCCCTGGCGAAGCTGGCCCTGCTCAGCCCGCGCGAACGCGACGTCGCGGCGCTGATGGTGGAAGGCTGCGCCAACAAGGCCATCGCGATCCGCCTCGGGATTGGCGTCCGCACAGTGGAAACGCACCGGGCGAACATTCTAACCAAGCTGGACATCCGGACGATTCCGGAGCTCATGCGCCTGTGGATGCACACATCGTGAGGGGCATCGTGAGGCACATCCGGGCGACCCGCATCCGGCGCTCCGGCGTCTGAGCGCCCGGACCGCGGCGCCCCCGCCGTCCGGCGGGGGCGCCGTCGGCTCAGCGCAGGAAGTACTGCACCGGCACCACCAGCTCCATGCGGTCCTGCGCAACCTCCGGCGGCGGGGCCGGGAGCGGGGAGGCGCGTTCGACCAGGGCGATCGTCTCCTCGTCCAGCGCTTCGAAACCGGACCCCTTGTGCAGCCGCACCGACACCACCCGGCCCAGCCGGTCGATGGTGATCGCCACCTGCGGGACGCCCTGCTGGCGCCGCATCTGGGCGATGCGGGGGTAGCGCTTGTAGCGTTCCAGATGGCCGAGCACGGCGCCGTGCCAAGTGGGCAGAGCGTTGCTGTTGCGCGGCACCGGCGCCGCCTGGGCCGGCGCGCCCGAGGGCGGGGCGGCGGCGGGCGCGGGGTTGGCCGGGGCTTCGGTGACCGGCTTCGGCTGGGCCTGCGGCTGCGGGCGCGGCTTCGGCGGTTCGGCCTTGGGCTTCGGCTCTTCCTTGGGCTTGGGCTTCGGCTTGGGCGGCGGTTCCGGCAGGGCGACTTCCGCCGGCACGGGCGGTGGCGGTTCTGGGGCGATCTCGGGGATGGGCTCCGGTTCCGGTTCCGGTTCCGGCTCGATCACCGGTTCGGGCGGCATTTCCGGCTCGGGGAGCATCGACTCCAGGGTCGGGGGCGGCTCGGCGGGCGGCGTTTCCGGCAGCGGCGGCAGGTCGAGCATCACCGCGGGCGGCATCGCCGGCGCCTCCTCCATCGCGACGTGCCAGGACAGCGCGCCGACCGCGACGAGGGCGTGGGCGCCCAGCACGACGAGCAGGCTGCCGCCCCAGCGCGCCAGGGCGGGCGCCGTGCGCTCGCCATCCTCCGGGAGGTCGTTGGGATCGACGGTCGCCACGCTCATTTCGCGGCCGCGCCTTCCAGCCCGACCAGAGCGATCTTCAGATAGCCGGCGGCGCGCAGCGCGTTCATCACCTCGGTCAGCGCGCCGTAATCCACGCTGCGGTCGGCGCGCAGGAAGACGCGCGCGCCCTTGTCGCCGTTCGTCACCCCGTCCAGCGCCGCCGCCAGGGATTCCCGCGCCACCGGCGTGTCGCCGACCGACAGGCTCTTGTCGGCCTGGATGGTCAGGAACAGCGGCTTGTCGGGCCGCGGCTGCGGCTGGGCGGTCGAGGCCGGCAGGTCCACCGGCACGTCCACCGTCGCCAGCGGGGCCGCCACCATGAAGATGATGAGCAGCACGAGCATCACGTCGATGAAGGGCGTGACGTTGATGTCGTGCGAACTCGGTGAGATCGTCGCCGTCGTCGAGACGCGCCGCCATGGCCTTACTCCGCCGCCTTGGACACGGCGCGCGGCAAGGCGCGGCGGTCCATGTCGCGGCTCAGCAGCCGCAGCACCGCCGCCGAGGAATCGCCGAGCTGGGCGCGGTAGCCGCCGATGGAGCGGGCGAAGCCGTTGTAGATGACCACCGCCGGGATGGCCGCGACGAGGCCGATGGCCGTCGCCAGCAGCGCCTCGGCGATGCCCGGCGCCACCACGGCGAGGTTGGTCGTCTGCGACTTGGCGATGCCGATGAAGCTGACCATGATGCCCCACACCGTGCCGAACAGGCCGACGAAGGGGGCCGTGGAACCGATGCTGGCGAGGATGCCGGTGCCGCGCATCATGCGCCGCCCCTCCGCCGCCTCGATCCGCTCCAGGCGCGAGGCCGCGCGCTCCTTCAGGCCGTCCTGCGAGGGGGCGTCGGCGGACTGGTGGGCCTCGGCGATCACGGCGCGCAGGAAGGCGGTGGCCGGGGTCTTCTCGAAGCCGATGCTCTCCGCCGCCTGGGTCAGCGACCGCGCCTGCTCCAGCGCCGCCAGGGAGGTCCGCGCCTTGCGCTTGGCCTTCGACAGCTCCAGCGACTTGGCGAGGAAGATGGTCCAGGTCGCCACCGAGGCCAGCGCCAGACCGATCATCACCGCCTGGACCACCGGGCTCGCCGCCATGAACATGCCCCAGGGGGACAGGTCGTGCGGCAGGATCGCCGTCGCGGCGGTCATGTGGTCCAGCCCGGCGGCCGCTCCAGCCGCAGCGTCCGGCGCGGCCAGCGGGGCGGCCAGCGCGTCGGCGGCGGGTGCCGTCATGGGCGCCGTTGCGGGCGCCGCCATGGGGGCCGCCAGAGGGGCCGGTGCCGCGGGTGCGGCGCCGTTGGTGGCGGGGGTGCCCTGCGCCCAGCCGAGTCCGCTCGACAGGAAGGTGCCGGCGGCGGCCATCGCGGCGATGGAACGGGTGTGAAGCGCTGTGAACATTGGCGGTTCAAACTTCTTTGCGGCTGACTTCCTTCCTGTATAGTGCGAACGACTCTCATTTGCACCCATAAAGTGCTATAGTGCTGCTATGCGACAAATGGGCAGCGCGGCGGTTGTTCACGGCGTGACCGATGAACCGCAAGGGGAGATTGCGATGCCCAACGTCCGGACCGTATCGGAACACGGCAGTTTCCGGCTGGTCGAGCGGGATGGATTCTACGCCGTGATCGAGGCGCGCGACGGCCAAGTCTACGGACTCCATGGGGCGGCGGGCAACCGTCCCAGCGCGCCGGACCGCCCGGACGCCGCCGAAGCCGTCGTCGCCCCCGGCGACTGGAGCGCCGAGGATGACGCCCGCCGCTGGTTCGCGGACCTGACCGCCCGCGGCGAGGAGCTGGCCCGTAAAATCTGGTGAGCCGAAACCGGGCGCTGGCCCGGCTCAGAAGGCCTGAATCGCCTGCGACGAGACCGTCCGCCAGCGGGCGTCGGCCTCCTTCAGCATGGTCTGGATGTGGCCGATGTGCACTTGGCCGTAGAGGATCAGGATGTTGCGGTCCGGCTCGGCCTTGATGGCCGCCACCACCTTCTCCTCGCGCAGAGTGGTCAGCGCCGGCGGCAGGGCCTCGCGCACCATGGAGCCCGAGGCGGTGGTCGCCAGCATGAGGCGGATGGCGGCCTGGACGCGCCGCTGCACCCAGCCCGGCAGCGTGTCGTACTCGTCCCGGAGCTGCGCCAGATCGATGGTCTCCTGGTCGGCCTCGTCCGGATCGTCGGGGGGCAGGGCGGCCAGCAGTTGCGACAGGGTGATGTCAACGTTGCGGGCGTCCGGCCCCGGCGGGCCGATCAGGGCGCGGTTGTCCTGCAGCACCAGCCCGTCGCCGAGCAGCTTCGCCATCATCTCGTAGGGATGCTGCTTGCTGTCCGGGTTCCAGTCGGCCCCCAGCCGGCGCAGCACGTCGGCCACACCGGCGGGGTTGGCGGTGTCGTCGGGACGGACCTCCTCGTAGAAGACCAGCCAGCCCTCCTGGCGCCGCTGCGCGATGTGCTTGGCGATCGCGCTGTAGAAGTCCGGTTTGGCGACATGGACCATGCCCTGCATCTCCACCTGCCGCCGCCCGTCGCTCATCACGACTCGCGAGAGTTCCAGTGGAATTTGGTCGGCAATCACCGGCAGGGCGGCCACCACCCCCACGGTCAGGGTGACGAGGCCGCCGGCGAGGATGCCGACGGCGATCAGGACGGTTCGGAGCGCGCGCTTCATGCCCGGACGCTGGCACGAAAAAGGGGCGGGGGCAACCGCTCCGGACTCAACAGGCCCGACGCCGGGCGCCGAGCCTCACACGCCGACCTCCACCGCGGCGTTGACGATGTAGATCATCTCGTTGCGGTCGTTCTTGTCGGCCAGGAAGATGCCGCTGGGTGCCAGCATGCCGCCGGACACCACGTTGAAGGACACCTGCCCATAGGGGAAGACGGCGCGGACGGCGTCCAGGTCCAGACGGTCGGCGTCCGCCGGAACGGCGAGGTGGACGCGGACCTGCATCCGGCTGGTGTCGCCGTCGACCAGCGCCCGCATGCCGGGCATGGAGTTGCGCTCGATGGCGTTGCGCACGGCGCGCACGGCGGCCTTGGTCACGTCCTGCCCATGCAGATCGGCGCCCATGCCGAGTTCGACGAACATCACCTGCTTCATGGTCGCGGCTCCTTCTTGTTCCCTGGGGCAACAATTGCGCCCAGAATGCGCGAGAGTGGCGCCGCCGCCGCGCCCGGACCAACCGCTTTTTCAAGCTGCGGAAACCGGTCCGCCGATCCGGAACGCAAGGTAGCCGTCCGCCCCGGCCTGCCCGGGACTGGTGACCAGTCCGCCGGGCGTCCGTCCGCCGAAGGTCAGGCTGAGATCGGTGCCGCCGTTGCCGTCCAGGTCGATGCGCGCGGTGGCCCCCTGATAACCGGCGGCCCCCGCCAGATCCTCCCAGGTCAGCGTGGAGACGGTGTCGGTCCAGCCCCAGGCGATCGCCCACTCCTCCGGTTGCAGGTCGGTGACGGTCGACCATGTGACGCTCTCGCCCCGTCCGTCGATGAAGAAGGTGTCCGCGCCGGCTCCGCCGCTCAGGAAGTTGGAGCCCGCGCCGCCGTCCAGGACATCGCCCCCGCCTCCGCCCTGCGCGGCGTCGTTGCCGCCGAGCAGGTTCATGAAGTCCCCCTGGTCGCTGCCGATGACCGCCTCGCCCGACGCCGTCCCCAGAAACTGGTTCCGCAGCCCGGCGACCGGGCCGTCGTAGGGCGCCATCCGCACCTCGTAGCTCCGGCTGCCATCCTGGACGAGGGCGCGCTCGTCCGGCGCCGCGCGGGACAGGGCTGCGGCGGCCTCCTGCCGGGCGACGATCCGGTCGCTGAAGACCAGGCGCTCGACGCCGCTCAGCCGGTCAGTGCCGCCGGCCCCGGTGACGATCAGGTCCGCTCCGTTCCCCGACGGATCAGCGGTCACGAAGGCGTTCGCGGAGGGAAAATCATAGACGGCCGTGTCGTTGCCGCTGCCGCCGTCGAGGAGGTCGTCGCCGGCCCCGCCGTCCAGCGTGTCGTCGCCCACTCCCCCCTCCAGGGTCTCGGCGAAGGCGGAGCCGGTCAGCCGATCACCCGCCGATCCCCCGACAACTCTCTCGATTCGGGTGCCGTGGCCGACGAAGAACTGGTTCTGGGCGAGGATCGACGATGCCTGGGCGGAGAACCAGCCCCAGCCGCCCGCCAGATCGACGGTGACGGGAACGTCCGACCCCGCCGCGGACAGGGTGTCGTTGCCCCCGCCGTCCCAGAGGTAGCGCCCCGGCGCTCCCGGCGTCAGGAGATAGAGGTCGTCGCCCGCCCGCACGGTGGGGTTGGGGCCGTAGAGGCGCTGGATCGCCGCGACGTCATAGACACCCAGCCCGCCGGGCCAGACGCCGTAATAGGACATGATCGTGTTGGTCCGGTTGTCCTCGGACGGGGGCAGGAAGGGCGGGGTGCCGCTGCCGGTGCCGTTGTAGTCGCCAGGATGCTTCAGTCCGAGCGCGTGCCCGATCTCGTGGATGTAGGTCCGGTAGCCGGCCGATTCGGGGTCGAGGTAGATGTAGGACCCCGCGGCGTTGGGGTAGTACGCCATGCCGGAGGCGCGGAAGACGTCCAACTGGCTCATGTGGAACTGGAGATTGGCGGTCATGGGGTCCGCCGCCTCCACGAAGGCGAGGTTGGCGACCGCGCTCCATTCCCCCATCGCCTGCAGCGCCATGGCCCGCTGGCCATCGTTGAGGGGCCGGAAGCCCGGCACGTAGCGGAGGCCGGCGTCCACCACCCAGCCGTAGGTCAGGGTGTAGGGCAGGGAAGCGGCGCCGTCCGGCGGAGCCCCCCAGCGGCGCCCGCTGTCGAAGGCGCGCAGAAACAGCGGGTCGTCGGGGCCGGGCGTCGTCCGTCCGGCCGTCACTGGGCCTGCAATACTATCATAGGCTGATTGATCGTCGCCGATTCCGTCTTTGTTCTCGCCAAGGCCGGGAATCCGAGAACTCACTCATCTGCGCAAGCTCCGTCGGGGTGGGCCGGTGTTTCGTTAAATTCGTTTCGAATTTCGATGATAATTGGCGAAAACGATCGGCGTTCGTCTTTCAATCGCTCAGTACTTATGACAAGCCGTTTGACGGCGTTCAATGGATCAGACGGCACCTTCAACATTGAAAGAGGAAAATTTTTCAGCGGATTTTCAGTGTCTTGTGGGCATGCCGGGAAATTCCATCCGCGCACTCGCGAAGCGGAGACGGGGCCGGGTTCTGCGTTGGAGGCAACTGGCAGGATTTTCGGAATGGCATCGAAAACAATAATTGAAAATGAAACGTGATGAGCATCGCTGCCTAACGAAGAAAAAAGCAAAATAAAATCGTTAAAGAATATTAAGACGCAATCCTGTCACAGCATAGGCGTGGATTCGCGGATTGACAGGATCGAGAGATTCCGCAACCGTGGCCGCAGAACAACAACGGGGGAGAAAAAGAGTGCGGTATGGCTGTGTTGCGCTCGCCATCTGTGCTGTTTCTGTTGGGGCATGCTCGTCCACGGCACAGATCGCCACCGTCCCGCCAGCGCCGCAGGACATCGCGTTCGAGGACACATCGGCACCGGTCGTTCCAGAGATCGAACCGGTGTATGTCCATAAGGGCAAGGCGTCCTATTACGCCGATTTCTTCCATGGCCGGACCACCGCGTCGGGGGAGCGCTTCAGCCAGAACCGGCTGACCGCGGCGTCCCGCCGGCTTCCCCTGGGCAGCCGCGTCACGGTGACCAACGCCGACAACGGGCGCAGCGTCGAGGTCGTGATCAACGACCGTGGACCCTACGTGAAGGGCCGGGTGATCGACCTGTCCCGCAAGGCCGCCGGCGAACTGGGCATGATTGAGGACGGCGTGGTGAATGTCCGCGTCGAGGCCCGGCCCTCCGACCAGCCGAACCGTTCGCTGCGGCAACGGCTGGAGCAGATGGTCGCCGCGCTCTACCCCGACCGCAAGCCCGACACCGAACCGCCCGTTACCGTCGCCGAGCGCCCTGAACCGGATTTGGATAGCACGAACTTCGGCGGCACGGATTTGGGCGCCGCCGAGTAACGGGACCGCGCCGCACCGGACGGTGGTTCCCGCCCGAACGTTCAACGCACGCAGGTTTCCGTCCGATTTCCGCCCAAAGGGCGCGGCGCCGCGAAGGCCGCCGACGCGCCCCGGCGGATGGCGGAGCCGTGCGCACAGAGGAGGTTTCACCCCATGCTGAAACTGGTCATCCGCGACACGCATCACGCCGCCGGCCTGTTCCTGGAGCAGGTGGACAACGTCCGCCAGCTCATCGCCGAATTGAAGGCGCTGAAGCGCGTTCCCTCCGCCTCGCTCTATCTGGAGGGACTGGCCGAGCGCTGCCTGCGGCGCGGCTGGACGGTGATCCCAGCCGATCCGCTGATCCGCGGCTGCACGTCGCGCACCCACATCGTCGAACTGCATCTCGACCCCAACCAGCCGGGCGCGCCCTTCGTCGGCATCTACGAGCCGGGGGAGGACGGCACCCCTTGCCGCCGCCTGCACGATTCCCTGGAGGGGCTGGCCAGCCGCCTGCGCCTGCCGCCCGTTACCGCCGCCACCGCTCCCTTGTCGGTGCAGCGGGTCCCGGCGCTGGCCGCCTGACGGCATCCGCGCGGCCTGCGTTCACAAGCCGCATCCATTGATTGGAATCATACCGCGGCAGGGCGGGCGGGGGTAGCCTGCGGGCCGGCAATCCCGCCGTCCGCTGCCCGTGCCCGTCCCCATGACCGTCGAGCATCTCAGCCTCGTCTTCCTGCTGCTCCAGCAGATGTGCGTGTATCTGGTCATCGCCTACATGCTGAGCCGGACGCCGCTGTTCCTGCCGGTGATGCACCTCACCGTGCGCTGGCCGCACAAGCTGGCCTGCTACGTCATCTTCTCCATGTTCTGCGTCATGGGAACCTATTTCGGGTTGCAGATCGACGATTCCATCGCCAACACCCGCGCCATCGGGGCCGTGCTGAGTGGCATCCTGGGCGGGCCGTCGGTGGGGCTGGCGGTCGGCTTCACCGGCGGTCTGCACCGCTATTCGCTGGGCGGCATGTCGGCGGTGGCCTGCGCCATCTCCACGGTGACGGAGGGGCTGATCGGTGGGCTGGTGCACCGCCACTTCGTCAACCAGGGCCGCATCGAGCCGCTGTTCGACCCGCTGCGCGTCGGCGCGGTCACCCTCGTGGCGGAAATCGCCCAGATGCTGATCATCCTGCTGGTGGCCAAGCCCTTCCCGGCGGCGGTCCATCTGGTCGAGGTGGTGGCTCTGCCGATGATCGTCGCCAACACGCTGGGGGCGGGGCTGTTCATGCGCATCCTGATGGACCGCCGCGCCCTGATCGACAAGCAGTCGAGCGCCTTCTCCGCCAAGGCGCTGAAGATCGCCGCGCGGGCCGACGGCGTGCTGCGCCAGGGCTTCAACGAAGAGAACAGCATGCGGGTCGCCCGCATCATCTACGAGGAGACGGGCGTCGGCGCGGTCGCCATCACCGACCGCGAGAAGCTGCTGGCCTTCATCGGCGTCGGCGACGACCACCATCTGCCGGGCACGCCGATCACCTCGCCCCAGACCTACCAGGCGATCGCCAACAACCAGGTGCTCTACGCCGACGGCAATCTGGTGTCCTACAAATGCTCAATCCACCCGAACTGCCGGCTGGGCGCCTCGCTGGTGATCCCGCTGGTCGGCGAGGACGATCGGGTGATCGGCACCGTGAAGCTGTACGAGCCGAAGACCAAGCTGTTCTCCACGATCAACCGCACGCTGGGGGAGGGCATCGCCCGGCTGTTGTCCAGCCAGATCCTCGCCGGGCGCTACGAACAGCAGAAGGCGCTGCTCGCCCAGTCGGAGATCAAGCTGCTGCACGCCCAGGTCAACCCGCATTTCCTGTTCAACGCGCTGAACACCATCTCCGCGGTCATCCGCAACGACCCGGAACGGGCGCGCCAGCTCGTGCAGAGCCTGTCGGTCTTCTTCCGCAAGAACCTGAAGCGCCCCAGCCAGGAAGCCACGGTGGCCGACGAGGTGGAGCATGTCAGCGCCTATCTCCAGATCGAGCTGGCGCGCTTCACCGGGCGCCTGTCGGTTGAGATCGACGTGCCGGACGAGCTGCGCCACGCCCGGCTGCCGGCCTTCCTGCTCCAGCCGCTCGTGGAAAACGCCATCAAGCACGGCACCTCGCAGCTCCTCGGCCCCGGCCATGTCCGCATCGCGGCGCGGCGGGAGGGTGGCGACCTGCGGCTGTCGGTGGAGGACAACGCCGGCCTTTACGAGGAGAAGCCGGGCGGCGACGGGCTGGGCATGTCGATCGTGGACCGCCGCGTCCGCAACCGCTTCGGCAACGGCTACGGGGTGGACGTCGCCTGCGAGGCCGACGTCTTCACCCGCATCACCCTGCGCCTTCCCCTGGACATCCCTGCCGTCGCGGAGACCGCGCCATGATGACCGTCCTGATCGTGGACGACGAGCCGCTGGCCCGCGAGGAGCTGCGGCGCCTTCTTGAGGAGTTCCCCGACCTTCAGGTCGCCGGGGAATGCGCCAACGCCATCGAGGCCATCGGCGCCATCAACCGCCAACCGCCCGACGTGGTCTTCCTTGACATCCAGATGCCGCGCGTCAGCGGGCTGGAAATGCTGAGTATGCTCGACCCGGAGCGGATGCCCCGCATCGTCTTCCTGACCGCCCACGACGAATACGCCGTCCAGGCCTTCGAGGAGCACGCCTTCGACTATCTGCTGAAGCCGGCGGATCCGGCCCGGCTGGCCAAGACGCTGCAACGGCTGCGCCGCGAGCGGGCGCCGCAGGACCTCGCCGTGCTGAAGGACGCCGCCCCGCTGCGGCTGATCCCCTGCACCGGCCACAACCGCATCTCCCTGCTGAAGCTCGACGAGGTGGAATGCGTGGCCTCCAAGGCGAGCGGCGTCTTCGTCGTCGGCGCCGATGGGGAGGAGCGCTTCACCGAGCTGACCCTGCTGACCTTGCAGGAGCGCACGCCGCTGGTGCGCTGCCACCGGCAATATCTGGTCAACCCCGACCGGATCCGGGAAATCCGTCTGATCGACAACGGTCTGGCGGAAATCCAGACGCTCGGCGGCCAGAGCATTCCGGTCAGCCGCCGCTTCCTCGGCCCGCTGAAGGAACGGCTGGGCATCGGGTGAATGTCATGGCTAAACCCTCTCCCCTCTGGGGAGAGGGTTAGGGTGAGGGGGTTGCGCTTGTGCCGGACAAAGCGCCATGCGCAACCCCCTCACCGGCCCTGCGGGCCACCCTCTCCCCGGAGGGGAGAGGGCTTATAAAATCCCCCCACCGCTCACCCCCGCATTCCGACCGCTCGCCACGCCATGGCGCCGCTCCGGGGAGAGCACCACATTGAGGCTGAAACCCGGCCTACCGTGACCGCAGTTCCTTCCAAGGAGAGCTGTCATGGATCACGCCCTAACATTTGTGATCGCGACACTCTGCATCCTCGCCCTCTGCTACCGCTTCTACGGCGTGTTCTTTGTGCGCAAGGTGCTCCGTGCCGATGATTCCGAGGTGACGCCGTCCCACATCCTGGCCGACGGGCGAAACTATGTTCCCACCAAGAAGTGGGTGAACGCCGGCCAGCATTTCGCGGCGATCGCCGCTGCCGGCCCGCTGGTCGGCCCCGTGCTGGCCGCGCAGTTCGGCTATCTGCCGAGCTTCCTGTGGCTGCTGATCGGCTGCGTCATCGGCGGCGCGGTGCACGACACCGTCGTGCTGTTCGCCTCGATGAAGCACAAGGGCCAGTCCCTGTCGGAGGTCGCCAAGGCCGAACTCGGCCCGGTCGCCGGCTGGTGCACCGGTCTGGCGATGCTGTTCATCATCACCATCACCATGGCCGGCCTGTCGATGGTCGTCGTCCATGCGCTGGAACGCAACGCCTGGGGCGCCTTCGCGGTCTTCATGACGATCCCGATCGCCGTCGCGCTCGGCCTCTACGAGAAGATCACCGGCTCATCCAAGGGCGCCACCCAGGTCGGCATCGCCGCCATCGCCGCCTCCGTCTTCGCCGGCCCCTACATCCAGGGCACGGTGCTGGGAAGCTGGCTGACGCTGCACGCCGAGACGGTCGCGCTGATCCTGCCGATCTACGCCTTCTTCGCCACGGCGCTGCCGGTGTGGATGCTGCTGACCCCGCGCGGCTACCTGTCGAGCTTCATGAAGATCGGCGTGTTCGGCGCGCTCGTCGTCGGCGTCGTCTTCATCAACCCGGAAATCCGCTTCCCCGCGCTCACCGACTTCATCCATGGCGGCGGCCCGGTGCTGGCCGGCCCGGTGTGGCCGTTCATCTCGATCACCATCGCCTGCGGCGCCATTTCCGGCTTCCACGCCTTCATCGGCTCGGGCACCACGCCGAAGCTGATCGACAAATGGAGCGACATCCGCACCGTGGCCTTCGGCGGCATGCTGGCCGAATGCGTGGTCGGCGTCATGGCGCTGATCGCCGCCACCTCCCTGCACCCGGCCGACTATTTCGCCATCAACTCCTCGCCCGCCGCCTTCCAGGCCCTGAACATGCAGGTTGTCGATCTGCCGCGGCTCAGCCAGGAAATCGGCCTCGACCTCTACGGCCGCACCGGTGGTGCTGTGACCCTGGCCGTCGGCATGACGGAAATCTTCACCCGCATCCCGTGGTTCGGCACGCTGGCCTCCTACTTCTTCCAGTTCGTCGTGATGTTCGAAGCGGTCTTCATCCTGACCGCGGTGGACAGCGGCACCCGCGTGGCCCGCTACCTGATCCAGGACCTGGGCGGCGACCTCTATGCTCCGCTGAAGCGTCTCGACTGGGTGCCCGGTTCGATCGCCGCGAGTGTGCTGGCCTGCGTGGCCTGGGGCTACCTGCTGACGTCGGGCGACATCAACTCGGTGTGGGCGCTGTTCGGGGTGTCGAACCAGCTCATGGCCTCGGTCGGCCTGATCATCGGCGCCACGATCATCCTGCGCCTCGGCCAGAAACGGGTCTACATGCTGACCTGCCTCGTCCCGCTGGCCTACCTGTTCGTGACGGTGAACTACGCCGGCTACTGGATGATCACCAACGTCTATCTGAACCCGCTGGCCAAGGGCTACAACGTCTTCAACGCCGGCATCTCGATCATCATGCTGTCGCTGGGCTTCGTGATCCTGATCGCCGCTCTCAAGAAGTGGAAGGAACTCCTGCGCATCCGCAAGGACACCCTGCCTGAGACGCTGATCGCCACCCCGGCGGAATAGCCGGACACCGGGCAAGCCGCCCGGAGACGACCAAGCGCTCAACCAGAAGAGGTGTCGCTGCTCCCCCAGCGGTACCTCTTCTGCATTTCTGTGGAATGGCTGGGACGGCCCCGATTCCGCGAATTACAAGGGTTGATTCGCCATCCGGCGGGTGCCATCCAAGGGCCGGCGCCGTGGCCTCCGGGCTGCGGCGCTGGTTTATCGTTGGATGGAACGGGTGGTCGGACATATGCCGCAGGTTGCACGGTCGGTACTTTCGCTCCTGCTCGGGGTCGCTTTCCTGATGCTGGGCAACGGCGCGCTCAGCACGCTCATCGGCCTGCGGCTGGCCGGCACGGAGTCCGGTGCGGTCGCGGTGGGCCTGATCACCGCGGCCTTCTACAGCGGGCTGACCGGCGGCTCCCTGTTCGCCCACCGAGTCATCACGCGGGTCGGCCACATCCGCGCCTTTGCCGCCTTCGCCTCCGTCCTGTCGGCGGCGGCGCTGTCCCACGCCCTGTTCGACGCGGTGCCGCTGTGGACCGTGCTGCGGCTGGCCGAGGGCTTCTGCATGGCCGGCCTCTACATCTGCATCGAAAGCTGGCTGAACGGCACCGCCAACAACGAGACGCGTGGGCAGATCCTGTCGCTCTACATGGTCACGCTCTACGCCGCCTCGGCGGTGGGCCAGCAGCTGTTGCAGCTGGACGACGAGGCGGGCGTGCGCATCTTCATGCTGATCGCCATCCTGCTGACGCTCGCCCTGGTGCCGGTGGCGCTGACCCGGACCACGCCGCCGACCTTGCCGAATGTGGAATCCTACGGGCTGCGGCGGCTGTACGAGGCGTCGCCGCTGGGCGTCGTCGGCGTCTTCATCAGCGGGACGGTCACCGGCTCCATCTACGGCCTCGCCCCGGTGTTCGGCGCGGCCTCCGGCTTCGGAGTGTCGGGGACGGCGCTGTTCATGAGCACCCTGATCCTGGGCGGGGTGGCGCTGCAATGGCCCCTGGGGCGGCTGTCCGACCGTTTCGACCGGCGCGCCGTCATCATCGGCCTGTCGGCGGCGCTGGCGCTGGTCAGCGTCGGCATGATCCTGGCGGATGGCAGCGGGCGGCAGGAGACGCTGCTGCTGGTGGCGCCGTTCTTCGGTGGACTGGCCTTCACGCTCTACCCGGTCTGCGCCGCCCACACGAACGACCATGCCGGGCCGGACAACGTGGTGTCGGTCAGCGGTGGCCTGATCCTCGCCAACTCGGTGGGGGCGATCATCGGGCCGCCGCTGGCGTCCGCCGTCATGGGCTTTGCCGGGCCGGAGGCGCTGTTCGGCTTCATCGCGGCGGGGGCGGGCTCGGCGACGCTCTACGGCCTGTGGCGCACGCGCATGCGCCCGCCGCCGCCCGCCGAGGCGCAGGCCAGCTTCCGCCCGCTGCCCCAGACGACGCCGACCGTCACGCCGCTCGACCCCGTGGGGACGCCCCGGCCGGAGTTGGCGGCTGGGGATTGAGGCAGCCTTACTCCTCGACCTTCGCCGGTGCGGTGGGCTGCCAGGGGAAGGCGCCCATCGGACCCATGCCGACGCGGTCGCGCGGGATCGCGACATCGCTCTGCATGTAGAGCGCGATCAGCTCGGCCAGCGAGCGCAGCGAGTCCGCGTGGATGCGCTCGTAGCCGTGGGAGCTGTCGATGCCGAAGCAGACCAGCGCCGTGCGGATGTCGTTGCCGGCCTCGATGGCGGCGGCGCTGTCGCAGCGGTAATAGCGGAAGACGTCGCGCTGGTGCTCGATCTCGTGCTGTTGGCACAGCGACAGCAGCTTGTGCGTCAGGTGATAGTCGAAGGGGCCGGTGCTGTCGGCCATGGCGACGGTCACGCCGAACTCGCGGCTGTTCTGGCCCATGGCGGTGGTGCCGTTGTCGATGGTGACCATCTCCGCCACATCCTTGTGCAACACCGACGAGGCGCCGGAGCCAACCTCCTCCGAGATGGTCAGCAGCAGGTGGCAGTCCACCGGCAACGGCAGCTTGGCGTCCAGCACCGCCTTGGCGGCGGCGAAGATCACCGCCACCCCCGCCTTGTCGTCGAGATGGCGGGAGTTGATGAAGCCGCTGGCGTCGAATTCCGCCTGCGGGTCGATGGCCACGAAGTCGCCGACGTTGAAGCCGTGGACCTGCAGTTCCGCCAGAGTCTCGCAACGGGCATCCACCCGGATCTCCAGGTTGGTCCAGGCCACAGGCTGGGTGTCGATCTCCTCATTGAAGGTGTGGCCGGACGCCTTCAGCGGCAGAATGGTGCCGCGGTAGCTGCCCTTGTCGGTGTAGACGGTGCAGCGCGCTCCCTCGGCGAAGCGCGCCGACCAGGTGCCGATGGGCACGACCTCCAGCCGGCCGTTCGGCTTCAGCATCTTCACCTGAGCGCCCAGCGTGTCGAGATGGGCGACCACGGCGCGGTCGGGGCTGTACTGCCGCCCCGCCAGATCGGCGCGGATCGCCCCGCGCCGGGTCAGCTCGAAGGGGATGCCCAGACGGTGCAGTTCGTCGCCGCAGAAATGCACGATCTGGTCGGTGTATCCGGTCGGGCTCGGGATCTCCAGCAGGCGGCGGAGAAGGCCCGTCAGATAGTCCATGTCGATGACCGGCCGGACGATTCCGGCCCGCGTCAAGGCTGCCTGCTCCATACCACCTCCTGAACGTCACGCCCGCGGATCGACCGCGGAGTAAGGGAAGAGAAGATCAAGGAAGCGTTCGGCGGTCGGCTGCGGTTCGTGGTTGGCAAGGCCGGGCCGCTCGTTCGCCTCGATGATCGCGTAATCGGACCCCATCAGGTCGGGGATCAGCAGATCCAGGCCGACCACCGGAATGTCGAGCGCGCGCGCCGCTTCCACCGCCGCTTCCACCACGCGGTGATGCAGGCGGTCGGTGATGTCGTGCAGCGTGCCGCCCGTGTGCAGGTTGGCCGTCTTGCGAACCGCCAGCGTCTGCCCTTCCGGAAGGACCGAGTCCATGGTGAAACCGGCGTCACGCACGCAACGTTCCGTTTCCTCGTCCATCGGGATGCGGCTTTCCCCGCCGGTGGCGGCGGCGCGGCGGCGACTCTGCGCCTCGATCAGCTGTGAAATCGTCCGCTCGCCGGTGCCGACGATCTCCGCCGGGCGGCGCACCGCGGCGGCGACGACACGGTAGTCGATGACCAGGATGCGCACGTCCTGGCCCTGCACGAACTGCTCCAGCAGGACGGTGTCGCAGATCTTCTTGGCCTTGCCGACGGCCCAGGCCAGAGTCTCCGCGTCGCGCACATCCACGGTGATGCCCTGGCCCTGCTCGCCGCGGGCGGGCTTCACCACGACGCTGCCGTGGCGCTCCAGGAAGGCGGCGTTGTCGTCCATGCCGTCCGCGGTCATCTGGTCCGGCACGGACAGACCGGCCCGCAGCAGCGTGCGACGGGTCACCGCCTTGTCGTCGCAACGGAACAGAGCCACCGCCGAGGTCAGCTCGCTGAGGCTCTCGCGGCACAGGATGCTGCGCCCGCCGAAGCTGAGGCGGAACAGGTTGGACTCCGCGTCCACCACCTCCACCCCGATGCCGCGGCGCCGGGCCTCGTTGATGATGATCATGGCGTAGGGGTTGAGGCTGGCCTCCACCGCCGGGCCGGCGAACAGCTTCTCGTTGATCGGGTTCTTGGTTTTCAGCGCGAAGACCGGCACACGCCGGAAGCCCAGCTTCTCATAGAGCGCGATGGCGTTGGCGTTGTCGTGCAGGACCGACAGGTCCATGAAGCTGCGCCCGCGCTCCTTGAAATGCTCGGCCAGCGCGCGGACCAGCGCCTCGCCGATGCCGGGGTAGGCCGCCTGCGGATCGACCGCCAGACACCACAGGGAGGAGCCGTTCTGCGGGTCCTTGAAGGCGCGGGCATGGTCCACCCCGGTGACCGAGCCGATGACCGCGCCGCTGACCGGATCGGTGGCGATCAGGTGGGTCAGCACGCGGCTGTCACGCTCCGACCAGCAGAATTCCGGGTCCATGGTGACCATGCCGCGGGCGCCATAGATGCGGTTCACGGCATCCACGTCCTGGCGGCCGCGCAGCCTTTCGATGGAAAAGCCGCGCGTCTCGCCACCGGGCCGGAAGCCGGCCAGCCGCAGGCGGTAGGTGTGGGAGGGGTCGAGGAACAGCTCGGTTGGCGCCTGGGCCAACGCCACGTGGGGGTCCTCCAGATACAGCGCGATGTCGCGCCGCCCCGGCCCCTCCTGGCGCATCGCCGCGATCAGCTCGCCGACATCGGGAAAGGTGTTGGCGAAGAGCAGGCGGCCCCAGCCGCAATTCACCACCGCGCGCGGCGTCGGCCCCTTTTCCGCTCCGGGATGCCCCGCCCCCGTCCGGCGGTTCGGGCGCGGCGAGTCCTCGTCCATCAGGGCGGAGACCAGGGCGCGTTCGATCCGGAAAGGCGTCTGGGTGCGATTCTGCATCGTCATCATGCGGTGTTCAGATCCCGTGGGTTTGCAGCCAGAACTCCAGCAGGGCGGCCTGCCAGAGCTTCGAACCGCGAAGCGGCGTGATGTGGGTTTCCGGATCGCTGAACAGCCGGTCGAGATAGGCCGGCTGGAACAACGCGCGCTCCCGCGCGGCGGGCTGGTTCAGCACGTCGCGCACCAGCTCCAGGTAGGGACCGCGCAGGTACTTCAGCGCCGGAACGGGGAAATAGCCCTTGGGCCGGTCGATGACCTCGGAGGGGACGACCTTGCGCGCCGCCTCCTTCAGCACGTATTTGCCGCCGTCGCGCACCTTCAGCTCCGGCGGGACGCGGGCGGCCAGTTCGACCAGATCGTGGTCGAGGAAGGGGACGCGCCCCTCCAGCCCCCAGGCCATGGTCATGTTGTCGACCCGTTTCACCGGGTCGTCGACCAGCATGACCGTGGTGTCGAGGCGCAGCGCCTTGTCCACCGGACGGTTGGCGCCGGGCCGGGCGAAATGGGCGGCGACGAAGGCGCTCGCCGCGTCCTCGTCGGCCAGATATTGCGGGTTCAGCGCCTCGGCCATCTCCGCGCGGTTGCGGTCGAAGAACACCTTGGCATAGGTGGACAGCGGGTCCGCCGCGTCCATCATCGGCGGGTACCAGTGGTAGCCCGCGAAGATCTCGTCGGCGCCCTGGCCGCTCTGCACCACCTTCACATGCTTGGCGACCTCCTGCGACAGCAGGAAGAAACCGATGGCGTCGTGGCTGACCATCGGCTCCGACATCGCCCGCACGCAGTCCTGGAGGGCGGGCAGGGCGCGGTTGCTGTCGATGAACAGTTTGTGGTGGTCGGTCTGGAAGCGCTGGGCGATCAGGTCGGAATACTGGAACTCGTCGCCCTTCTCCTGGCCCACCGTCTCGAAGCCGATGGAGAAGGTCTGCAGGCCGGTCTGGCCGGCCTCCGCCAGCAGGGCGACGATGACCGAGCTGTCCAGCCCGCCCGACAGCAGCACGCCGACCGGCACGTCGGCGACCAGACGCCGCTCCACCGCCTTGCGCAGCGTGGACAGCACGGCGTCCTGCCAGTCGCCCTCCGACATCCGTTCGTCGCCGGGCTGCGGGCCGAAGACCGGCTCCCAATAGGTTTCCTCGATGCGGCGCCCGTCCGGCTCCAGCGTCAGCAGGGTGGCTGGCGGCAGCTTGCGCACGCCCTTCAGGATGGTCCCCGGCGCCGGCACGACGGCGTGGAAGCTCATATACTGGTAGAGCCCCACCGGGTCGATCGCGGTGTCGATGTCGCCGCCGGCCAGCAGGGCGGGCAGGGTGGAGGCGAAGCGCAGCCGCCCCGCCGTTTCGGACAGGTAGAGCGGCTTGATGCCCAGCCGGTCGCGACCCAGCGTGACGCGTCCGCTGTCGCGCTCCCAGATGGCGAAGGCGAACATGCCGTAGAGCCGCTCGACGAAGCGGCGGCCCCAGGCGTGATAGGCTTTCAGCAGGACTTCGGTGTCGCCGTGCGAGAAGAAGCGGTAGCCCTTGGCCTCCAGCTCCGCCCGCAGTTCCGGGTAATTGTAGATGCAGCCGTTGAAGACGATGCCAAGGCCCAGCTCGGGGTCGGTCATCGGCTGCTGCGCCGCTTCGGACAGGTCGATGATGCTCAGCCGCCGGTGGCCGAAGGCCATCCGGCCATGGGCGAAGACGCCTTGCCCGTCGGGGCCGCGCAACGCCAGGGCTTCGGTCATCGAGCCGACCGCGGACGCGGAGGCCGGGCGAGAATCGAAGCGGATTTCCCCGCTGATGCCGCACATTGTAAGAAATATCTCCGTATTCGAATGGACTGGACGCCGGCAAAAGACGCCGCGAAACGGCGAAGGACCGGCGCCACCCCTCAACAGGCATGCAGCTTGATCGTCGCAAGGTTGGGGCCTGCCTTGCACAGGGTATCGGGGGTAGGGCGCGCCGAACGACCGGAGGGGAGCGGTCCGAAAAGGGAGTATCGGGGCTACCCCATGGGGCCAGGATCGCCGCGCAGCCGGAGAAAGCCAAGGGGCGCGGCGCCTCAAGGCGCATTGGTGGGAACAGGCTTTTTCAGATTAACTCTTTTGCGCCCAACAATGAGGATTAGACGTCTAATCGCGCAGCCGTCAACGCTGCGCCGAGTTCCCGGGCGGCGTGGCGAAGGGCGCCCGGCCCGTGGCCGGTGAAGCCCAGCATCAACGCCTGCAGGGGCGGGGCGGCGATGTGCATCGGGCTGACCGGGCGGACGGCGATGCCACACCGGTCAGCCACCGCCTCCACGGCGCGGTCCGACAGGCCAGGGCGCAGCCGGGCGATCAGCTTCATGCCCTGCTCCGGCACCTCCGCCTCCATCCAGGGGGAGAGGTGCGCGCCGATGGCCTCGGCCAATGCGTCGCGCGCCGCCATGTAGCGCTGGCGCATGCGGCGCAGATGCGGGCCGAAATGCCCCTCTTCCAGGAAGTCGGTCACCACGCCGGTGTAAAGCGTCGCCGGGTGCCAGTCGGTCAGGCGGCGCATGGCGAGCACGGGGTCGAGCAGTTCGGGCGGCAGCACGGCGTAGCCGAGCCGCAGGCCGGGGAAGAGGACCTTGCTGAAGGTGCCGACATAGATGACCCGTCCGCCGCCGTCGATCCCCTGGAGCGAGGCGAGCGGACGGCCCGCGTAGCGGAACTCGCTGTCGTAATCGTCCTCCAGCACCCAGGCGCCGGCCGTGCGCGCCCAGGCCAGAAGCTCCATCCGCCGCGCCATCGACAGCACCATGCCCAGAGGATAATGGGAGGAGGGGGTGACATAGGCCAGCCGGGCATCCGGGGCCACGGCGACGCCCGCCGCCACCGTCATGCCCTGCCCATCGACGGGCACCGGCACGACGCGCGCCCCTGCCGCCTCCAGCGCGGCGCGCACCGCGGGATAGCAGGGGTCCTCCAGCCACACCGGGTCGCCGGGGCGCAGCAGCACCCGCAGCACAAGATCGATGGCCTGCTGGGCGCCGGCGGTGATCACCACCTGTTCGGGCTCACAGCGCACCGCCCGCGCGCTCTGAAGATAGCGGGCAATGGCCTCCCGCAGCGCCGGCGGTCCACCAGGCTCGCCGTAGCCGAGCATCTCCGGGTCGGGACGCTGCAAATGCCGCAGGGTCAGGCTGCGCCAGATCCGCAGGCTGCGCTCGTCGAGCGCGCACCGTCCTGTGCTGAAGGGAAGGGTGCCGAAGGGGGTGGGCGATTGCGGCGGCGAGGGCGTGCGGCGGGGTGGTTCCGGCGGCGGGAGGTCCAGCCCGTCCGGCAGGTCGCCGGACACGAAGCTGCCCGCTCCGACGCGCCCCTCGATGAAGCCTTCGGCCAGCAACTGCTCATAGGCGGCGACCACCGTGTTGCGGGCGACGCCGACCCGTTCGGCGAGCGCGCGGGTCGGTGGCAGCTTCCCGCCGGGCGGCAGGGCACCGGACAGGATGGCCCGGCGCAGCGCGCCGTAGACCTGCCGCAGCAGCGGCTCCCCGCCCGTCCGGTCGATGGGGAGAAGCATCAGGTCGGACAGATCGGCGGGCATCAGATTGGTCCAGTCGACAAGGTCGGAATTGGCTCTCACGCCGGACCAATGGCTAGGCTCTAATGGTGCCGTTGTCCACCGCCGCGAAGCGAGTTCCGCGATGTCCGAGACCATTCCGTCCGACAGCTATCCCGTCACCGACCGCAACCGGGTCAAGCGCCTGCACGAGCGGGGGCGCTACGACCGGGAGTCGGTCCACGCCATCCTCGATGGTGCGATGATCGCGCACATCGCCTACGTGATCGATGGGCAGCCCTACTGCACGCCCACGGCCTTCTGGAGGGAGGGCGAGCATCTCTATTGGCACGGTTCCGCGGCCAGCCGGATGCTGCGGGCGCAACGCGACGGCCTGCCGGTCTGCCTGACCGTGACGCATCTCGACAGCCTCGTGCTGGCGCGCAGCGGATTCAACCATTCGGCCGATTACCGGTCGGCCATGTGTTTCGGCACCGCGCGCATCGTCGAGGAGGCCGACGCCAAGGCCCGCGCGCTCGACGCCATGGTCGACCGCTTCTATCCGGGGCGGAGCGCCGAGCTGCGGGCCAGCACGGCGCAGGAGATCAAGGCGACCATGGTGGTCGGGATGGAAATCGAGGAGGCGAGCGCCAAGGTCCGGGGCAAGGGCCTGTCCGACGAGGGTGAGGACATGGACCTGCCCATCTACACCGCCCGCTACCCGGTGGTTCAGGTGATTGGCGCCGCCGAGCCTTGCCCGCGGCTGCCCGCCGGCACACCGGTCCCGCCGGGGCAGGCGGGCTTCACCGCCGGCCGCCGGCTGGACGAGCTGATGCTGGAGAACCACCGCATCAGGTTCGGTGGGGAGTGACGCGTCCCGTTACCGTGTCCGGCGCCACTCGCCGTCGATGGTGTAGGGCGCCGAGCGGCGGCGACGGTGCGTCCGATCGCCGTGCGGTGGATGGCCGTCCAGATGCTCGGCCAGGATCGCCATGTTCTTGCGGTTGGCCTTCCAGAACACGTCGGCGATGTTGCCGGCGACCGGGACGGCGCTGATCAGGCTGTCCATCGCCACGTTGCCGACCATGCGCAGCAGCTTGCCGCGCGGCACGCCGAGCCGCCAGGCCTCGCGGATGAGATAGCCGGACACCGCGGTGGTGGCGAGGTTGCCGAAGCCGGGAACCAGACCCAGCACCGCGTCGGCGCCGAAGGTGATGTTGGTGCCCGGCACGCGGATGGCGCTGTCCATCATCCGCGCCAGCCATTCGAGACGCTGGCGCGCCGCAAAATGCGCCGTCTCGCCGTAGGCGGAACCGTACTGGAAAGAGGAGAAAGAAGTCGCGGTCATACGGACCCTCCAGAAGGGGGCGGCTGCGCCGTCCGCTCAAGTGAAGGGCTCCGACATCGCGGTCCGTACCATGTGGACCGCCAGAGGGGCCCGGAGCCAGTCCCGCACAGATGGCCCGGTGGTCCCGCCCACGCAAGACCCGCCCGTTGCATTTTCCTATGAGTACGGTGGATTCATCCCCGGTTTTTTCGGGGGTCCGTCACAGCAGCATCAGGAAGGCCGGCAGGCCGCCCAGGACCGCTCCCTGGGAGCCGCCCCACAGGACGTCGCCCTGCTCGACCGACCGGCGCAGCGCCGGGTTGGTGCCGCGCAGCTGGCAGAGGGCGAAGATGGCGGCGTTCAGCGGGCCGGCCAGGGCGAACCACAGGATCCAGGACGGCATGCCGCCAAGCCAGACAGCCGGGGCGAGCATCAGGGCGGTGCGCCCGGTCCAGGACAGGCCGCGGAACAGCAGCGCCTCCCACGACCAGGAGCCGGCTTGGCCGACCGGGCCGAAGGGCAGGAGATGCTGCCCGACGAGAGTCGCCCCGGCGGTGGCGACCCCGACCACCAGCGCCTGATTGGTCGGCATGGCCAGCGACCACAGGGCGGTGCTGAGCAGGGTCGCCGGGACGCTCCACATCAGCAGACGGGACAGGGCGCCCGTCTGGCGGCTGAGCGCGCTGAGAAAGAAACTGCCGAGCAGGGAGCAGGTGACGGTGAGCAGGACAGCGGCGAACAGCAGATAGTCGATGACGAACTGTTCGGTCAGCATCACCATGGCCGTCCTCCCCCATCCGTTCTTTGTTCGTATTCCCCTCAATTACGGTGGGGCGCGACCGGGCCGGCGTCAATGGAAATCACCCTGATTTTTGCCGGGCCGGCCTCCCCTCACTCCGTGCGCCGCAGCAGGTCGAAGAAGCGTTCCAGCACGAGGTTGGGCCGGGCGCCCTTCTTGGTGACCGCCTGGAACTCCTGGGCGTAGTGGAAGCGCTCCGGCAGCAGGGCGCGCATCGCCCCGCGCTCGACCCATTGCCGCGCGTAATGGGTGGGCAGGAATCCGACGTAGCAGCCGGTCAGGATGAGGAATGCCACGCCTTCGCGGTCCGTCGCGGTGGCGGTGGTTGTCAGCGCCCGCTGCACCCCCGCCGCCTCCGGCACCTGCTGCGCCTCGGTCGGGGCCACCGCGTCGGCGGCCTCCACCGCCGCGTCGGGCACCGTCTCCGCGTCGAACAGCGGGTGGCCGCGCCCGCAATAGAGGCGTGACTCCTCCTGGTAGAGGGGATAGCGGTCCAGGCCGGGCAAGGCGCGCCGCGCCGGCACCACGCCGACGTGCAGGCGTCCGTCCAGCACGCCGCGCTCGATCTCGTTGGGCGGGATCATGCGGATGTTGACCCGCACCTCCGGCCCCTGCTGCTTCAGGCCGCGCAGGGCGTCGGTCACCCGCATCTTCGGCATCGTCACGAGGTTGTCGGTGATGCCGATGTTCAATTCCCCGCGCAGCCGCCCGTGCGCAGCATTGATCTCGCTGCGGAAGCTCTCCAGCCCGGCGAACAGGCGCAGCGCCGCCTCGTAGGCCATCCGCCCCTCATCGGTCAGCAGGAAGCCCGCCCGCCCGCGCCGGCACAGGCGCAGCCCCAGCCGCCGCTCCAGATCGGCCATGTGCAGGCTGATGGCGGCGCGGCTGATGTTCAAATCCACCTCCGCCGCGGAGAAACCGCCGCACTCCACCACCGTCGTGAAGACGCGCAGCAGGCGCAGGTCGGCGTCGTTGAGGCCGCTCAAGGGACGGGCGGGCTTGGTCATGGATAGGTAAGCCAACGCTTGTGTAAGGTTTGAATGGTTTGGATTTAATCGCAACCAAGCCTTTGCGCACACTGTTTTCCGAGACGATCCCCGACGCCCACCCCAGCCAGCAGGAGTGCCGCCCGATGCCGCCGTTGGACGAGAGCCAGAAAGCCGGAACCGCCCCGACCGCCGGGCTGACGCGCGCGGAGCTGGACGCCCACTGGATGCCCTTCACGGCGAACCGCGAATTCAAGGCGAACCCGCGCCTGATCGCCCGCGCCGAGGGCGCCTGGTACTGGGACGCCGAGGGGCGGAAGATCTACGACAGCCTGTCCGGCCTGTGGTGCTGCGGCGCCGGTCACAGCCGCCGCGAAATCAGCGAGGCGGTGGCCCGCCAGATCGGGGAACTGGACTACAGCCCGGCCTTCCAGTTCGGCCACCCCGCCGCCTTCAAGCTGGCGCATAAGCTGGCCTCGATGACGCCGGCCGGGCTGGACCATGTGTTCTTCGTCAATTCCGGGTCGGAGGCCACCGACACGGCGCTGAAGATGGCGCGGGCCTATTGGCGGCTGAAGGGCCAGCCGGCCAAGACCAAGCTGATCGGTCGGTCCAAGGGCTATCACGGCGTCAATTTCGGCGGCATCAGCCTGGGCGGCATCGGTGGAAACCGCAAGCTGTTCGGCTCGGGCGTCGAGGCCGACCATCTGCCGCACACGCTGCTGCCGCAAAACGCCTTCACCAAGGGCCTGCCGGAGCAGGGCGCCGAACTGGCCGACGCGCTGGAGGAACTGGTCGCCCTGCACGACGCCTCCAACATCGCCGCGGTGATCGTCGAGCCGCTGGCCGGATCGGCGGGCGTGCTGCCGCCGCCCAAGGGCTACCTGCAGCGGCTGCGCGCGCTGTGCGACAAGCACAACATCCTGCTGATCTTCGACGAGGTCATCACCGGCTTCGGCCGCATGGGCGCGGCCTTCGGCGCCGACGCCTTCGGCGTGGTCCCCGACATCATGAACGTCGCCAAAGGCCTGACCAACGGCGCGGTGCCGATGGGCGCGGTGGTCGCCAACCGTGAGATCTACCGGACCTTCATGGACAACGGCGGCGCCGACTACATGGTCGAGTTCCCGCACGGCTACACCTACTCCGCCCACCCCGTCGCCTGCGCCGCCGGCCTCGCCGCGCTGGAGCTGTTCGAGCGGGACAAGCTGGCCGAAAAGGCGGCGGCGCTCGCCCCGCATTTCGAGACGGTGCTGCACGGGCTGAAGGGGCTTCGCCACGTCACCGACATCCGCAACTACGGGCTTGCCGGCGCGGTGCAGATCGCGGCCCTGCCGGGCGAGCCGGCCCGCCGGCCCTACGAGATCGCCATGCACTGCTGGAAGGCGGGCTTCTACGTCCGCTTCGGCGGCGACACGCTGCAGTTCGGCCCGCATTTCATCAGCGAGCGCGAGGATCTCGACCGGCTGATGAACGCCGTTGCCGACGCCATCCAGGCGACCGCTTGAGGAGGATGAGAACGCCATGACCCTCGTTCCGCACCTCATCGGCGGCACGGCCGACGCCCCCGCCGACACCCGCAGCGCCGACATCGTGAACCCGGCCACCGGCGAGACCGTGGGCCGCGTTCCGCTCGCCGGCCGCGCCACCGTGGAATTGGCCATCGCCGCGGCCGAGGCCGCCTTTCCGGCGTGGCGGGCGACGCCGCCGGGCAAGCGGGCGCGGGTGATGTTCCGCTTCCGCCAACTGCTGGAGGACAACGCCGACCGCATCTGCGCCGTGATCACGCGGGAGCACGGCAAGACGCTGGAGGACGCCCGCGGCGAGCTGGGCCGCGGCATCGAGAACGTCGAATACGCCTGCGGCATCGCCGATCTGCTGAAGGGCGAGCATTCCAAGAATGTCGGGCCGGGCATCGACAGCTGGTCGGAGTTCCAGCCGCTGGGCGTCGTGGCGGGCATCACGCCCTTCAACTTCCCGGCCATGGTGCCGCTCTGGATGTTTCCGGTCGCCGTGGCCTGCGGCAACGCCTTCATCCTGAAGCCGTCGGAGCGCGACCCCAGCGCCTCCCTGCTCGTCGCCCAGCTGGCGCAGGGGGCGGGGCTGCCGCCGGGCGTGCTCAACGTCGTCCACGGCGACAAGGAGGCGGTGGACACGCTGCTGACCGACCCGCGCGTCCAGGCGATCAGCTTCGTCGGCTCCACCCCGGTCGCCGAATACGTCTACGCCACCGGCACCGCCCACGGGAAACGGGTGCAGGCGCTGGGTGGGGCCAAGAACCACGCCATCGTCATGCCCGACGCCGACCTCGACAACGCGGTCAGCGCGATCATGGGGGCGGCCTACGGCTCCTGCGGGGAGCGCTGCATGGCGATCTCCGTGGTCGTCGCGGTGGGCGACGCGACCGCCGACCGCGTGGTGGCGATGCTGGCGGAGCAGGTGCGTGGCCTGAAGGTCGGGGCGGGGACCGGCACCGGTTGCGACATGGGGCCGCTGGTCACCCGCGCCCATTTCGAGAAGGTGAAGGGCTTTGTCGACCAAGGCGTCGCCGAAGGGGCGGAACTGGTGGTCGACGGCCGCGGGCTGGTGGTGCCTGGGAACGAGGGCGGCTTCTTCCTCGGCGGCTGCCTGTTCGATCGGGTGACGCCGGACATGAGCGTCTACCGGGAAGAGATCTTCGGTCCGGTCCTCTGCGTCGTGCGCGTGAACACGATGCAGGAGGGCATGGACCTGATCGACGCCCACGAGTACGGCAACGGCACCTGCCTGTTCACCCGCGACGGCGAGGCCGCGCGCTACTTCACCGACGCGATCAAGGTCGGCATGGTCGGCGTCAACGTGCCGCTGCCGGTGCCGGTGTCCTACCACAGCTTCGGCGGCTGGAAGCGGTCGCTGTTCGGCGATCTGGCGGCCTACGGGCCGGACGGCGTGCGCTTCTACACCCGGCGCAAGACGATCACCCAGCGCTGGCCGGCGGGCGGCGTGCGCGAAGGCGCGCAGTTCTCCTTCCCGTCGATGAAGTGAGGGACAGGTAAATCCCCTCTCCCCTCCGGGGAGAGGGTTAGGGTGAGGGGGTTGCGCAGGCGGCGCGTCCGGCACAAGCGCAACCCCCTCACCGGCCCTCCGGGCCACCCTCTCCCCGGAGGGGAGAGGGCTAAGCGGCTACATCAGCGGCAGGCCGTCCTTGAAGGCGGCTTTCATGTCGGGTCCCCGCACCTCGGCCAGCCGCAGCCAGTCGAGGAAGTCGCCGTGCCGCTCGACATGGGCGGCCAGACCGAGCGTGTGTTCGCGCGCCAGCCGCTCGGCCAGTTCGCCGTCGCGCCGCTCCAGCGCCCGGATGATGTCGCGGTGCTCGTGCATCGACTGTTCGGCCCGGTTGTCCTGCCGGATCGACAGCTTGCGGATGGCCCGCATGTGGATGAACAGGTTGTCGGTCAGCGTTTCCAGGATGCGCGCCCGGCTGAGGCGGATGATCGCCTTGTGGAACTCGATGTTGGCGTCGGAATATTCCTGGATGTTGTCGGAGGGTGCCTGCTCCTCGAAGCTGCGGAAGATGTCCCACAGCGTGCCGATGTCCTCCTCGGTGGCGCGCTCGGCGGCGAGGCGGGTCGCCATGCTCTCCAGCGCCGCCCAGGCGATGATCATCTCGATGATCTCGGTCTTGGTCTTGCGAACGATGTAGATTCCCCGCCGCGGCTCCAGCCGCACCAGACCTTCCTGCTCCAGCAGGGTCAGGGCTTCGCGGATCGGGGTTCGGCTGACGCCCAGCAGACCGCTGAGCTGGCGTTCGTCCAACCGGACGTCGCCGGGGTGGTCGTAGATGTCCATCTGGATGATGGCCTGCTTCAGCCGTCGGTAAACCTGGTTGCGGAAAGTGGCTCCGGAATCCAGCGGCTGCACGGACAGTTCGGGTGGCGGCATCGGGCTGCTCCTTCGATGGGGCGGATGGCCGGGGGATCACCCGACGAAGCGGTTCCGGTTCAGATGCTCCTCCACGCGCTTCACGCCGCTCACGCCGCTCGCCGCGGTGTGGAGGGCGCGGCGCTGCTCCTCGCTGTCGACCATGCCCCAGAGCTGCACGACCCCGTCGTTGACGACGATGTTGATCCGATCGAGGTCCACCCAGGACTGTCCCTCCAACGCCTCCAGCAGGGCGGCGCGGATCGCCTCGTCGCCGGACGCGCCGAAGCCGGTCCCGCCGCGTCGGTTGCGGAGAAGCCCGTGCAGCAGGTTGGCCCGGCTGATGATGCCGACCGGGCGGCCGTCGACCAGGACGGGGGCGCGTTTGATCCGCTTGCTCTCCATCAGGTCGGCGATCTCGGCGATCTCCGTATCCGGCGAGACGGCCTGGACCGGGCGCGACATGACGTCGCGTGCGCAGCGCCCATGGGTCTTCAGGAAGTCGGCGGCCTGCACGTTGCGGCCCACCAGCATCTCCAACCAGCGGGCGCGCGGGCGGTCGGTCCCCGTCTCCACCCGGCGCAAGAGGTCCCCCTCGCTGATGATGCCGACCGCGCGGCCGTCCTGGTCCACCACCGGCAAGCCGCTGATCCGATGGGTCAAAAGCAGTTCGGCGATGTCCGGCACGGGGGTGTCCAGCGCCACCGTGATGACCGGCGATGTCATGACGTCCTTCGCTTGCATCTCGACGTTCCTCCCTGAACTGGCGGTGCGGAGCCTGTGTCCGGCTCCTGCTGCGTATCTGGCATACGAAATGCTATGTTTCTTATCCCTTGCTCTCCAACGGACTTTGCGCCATCTCTGCTGCAACGCAGCATAAGTGTGGCCAAAGCCCGGAGTTCCCGATGTTGGAGAGTCTCTGCCGTCGTGTTCGCCCTGGCCGGGTTGGCCGCCGTGGTGACGGAGATTGTGCGGAACGATCCGGGCCTCATCTCCGAGATCACCAGCGACGTGCGCGCCATGGCCTTGCCGAGCCGCTTCCGGGCGGTGCGGGGTGGTCGCTGCCGCGAGCCCCGTCGCCCCTCATCCTGCTGACGGCTCCTCAGGCGGGATCGGTTTCCACCACGGCGCGGCGGCGGTTGATGCTGCGGGCCATCAGATAACCGGCGGTCATCACCCCCAGCGCCGCGACGAAGGGCGCCGTCCCGGTCAGCACCGGCAGGCTTTCCGTCACGTGGGAATGGATGCTCGGGTCGGTGAGGATGACCTCCGCCGCGATGTAGCCGAGCAGTCCGGCGCCGGCATAGACCAGGGCCGGCAGCCGTTCGATCGCCTTCAGGATCAGCGTGCTGCCGAAGACGATCAGCGGGATGCTGATGGCGAGCCCGAGGATCAGCAGGACCGTGTTGCCGTGCGAGGCGGCGGCGATGGCGATGACGTTGTCCAGGCTCATCACCGCGTCGGCGATCACGATGGTGCGGACCACCCCCCACAGCCCGGCGGAGGTGCCGGAATGCGCCGCCTGATCCTCCTCCTCGGTGGGCAGCATCAGCTTGATGGCGATCCAGAACAGCAGCGCCCCGCCGATGATCTTCAGGTACGGGATGGCCAGCAGATAGGCGATGATGACGGCGAACAGCACGCGCAGCACGATGGCCGCCCCGGTGCCGAGGAAGACGCCGATTTTCTGTTGTTTCGGCGGCAGCGAGCGGCAGGCCAGCGCGATGACGAGCGCGTTGTCGCCGCTCAGCAGGATGTCGATCCAGATGATCTGGAGCAGAGCGATCATGAAATCGGACGTGTCCATCGTCCCGAACCCCCCGATGTGAGAAGAAATCCCCCCGCCGGTCGTCCCGTCCCGGACGCCGGCGGGGGAGTGGGTGGAGCTATTTCACCGGGATGACCTATTTCACAGGGATCACCTGGGTCCCACCGTCCTGCCGGGACTGGCGCTTGCGCAGCAGGGCGGAGATCACCGGCCAGAACAGCATGACCAGCGCCAGCGTGACGATGCTGCCGACCAGCGGGTTGGACCAGAAGATCGCCAGATCGCCCTGCGACACCAGCATGGCCTGCCGGAAGGAGCTTTCCGCCATGTCGCCCAGCACCAGGGCCAGGACCAGCGGGGCCAGCGGGTAGGACAGCTTCTTGAAGACGTAGCCGACGACGCCGAACACCAGCATCATGACGATGTCGAGGAAGGCGTTGTGCACCGTGTAGGCGCCGACCGCGCAGATCACCACGATGACCGGTGCGATGATGCTGAAGGGGATGCGCAGGATCGAGGCGAAGACCGGCACCGTGGTCAGCACCACGATCAGGCCGGCGATGTTGCCCAGATACATGCTGGCGATCAGGCCCCAGACGAACTCCTTCTGCTCGATGAACAGCAGCGGGCCGGGCTGGAGACCCCAGATCAGCAGGCCGCCCAGCAGCACCGCCGCGGTGGGCGAGCCGGGGATGCCCAGCGTCAGCATGGGCAGCAGCGCGCTGGTGCCGGCGGCGTGGGCCGCGGTTTCCGGGGCGACCACGCCCTCCATCTCGCCGTTGCCGAAATTCTGGCGGTTCTTGGAGAAGCGCTTGGCGAGGCCGTAGCTCATGAAGGAGGCCGGGGTGGCGCCGCCCGGCGTGATGCCCATCCAGCAGCCGACGATGGAGCCGCGGATGGCGGTCACCCAGTAGCGGGGCAGGCTCTTCCAGGTCTCCCACACGACCTTGGCGTTGATCTTCGCGGCCTTGCCCTTGAAGGCCAGCCCCTCCTCCATGGTCAGGAGGATTTCGCCGATGCCGAACAGGCCGATGACCGCGATCAGGAAGTCGAAGCCGCGCAGCAGCTCCACCGAGCCGAAGGTCATGCGCAGTTCGCCGGTCACGCTGTCCAGCCCGACCGCGGCCAGCGCGAAGCCCAGCATCATGGCGCACAGCACCTTGAAGGGGGATTCGCTGCCCATGCCGACGAAACTGCAGAAGGTCAATAGCTGGACCGCGAAGAACTCCGCCGGGCCGAAGCGCAGGGCGAAGCCGGCGATCACCGGGGCCAGGAAGGTGATGAGCAGAACCGCCACGAACGCCCCGAAGAAGGACGAGGTGAAGGCCGCCGTAAGCGCCTCGCCCGCATGGCCCTTCTGCGCCATGGGGTGGCCGTCGAAGGTGGTCGCCACCGACCAGGGCTCGCCCGGTATGTTGAACAGGACCGAGGTGATGGCCCCGCCGAACAACGCCCCCCAATAGATGCAGGAGAGCATGATGATGGCGGAGGTCGGCGACATGCTGAAGGTCAGGGGCAGCAGGATCGCCACCCCGTTCGCCCCGCCCAGCCCCGGCAGCACGCCGATCAGGACGCCCAGCGTGATGCCGATGAACATGTAGGCGATGTTCATGGGGTCGGCGAGCACGCCGAACCCCTGTATGAGTGACCCGAGCGCTTCCAAGTTTCCCTCCCTTTCCGGCATCCGCGCCCGTTCCGTTTGGAAGCGTCGCGTCTTGAGCGCGCAGGGCGGGGTTCGTCCCCGCCGCATGGGCTGGTTCGTCGCGGATGCCTGCCGCTGCTTCGGTGTGCGCGGCCGTTCCCGCGGCCGCTCCGGCTTTTAAAAAACTGGACTGGTCAGTAGCCGAACATCGTCTCCACCGGTCCCTTGGGAAGCGGTACCAGGAACCAGATCTCGAACATCACGAAGAGGCCCGCGGGCACGAGGATTGAGACGGGCAGGATCGTCTTGAGCGGATACTTGCCCACCCAATGCATGAAGAAGGCGATGAACAGCACCGCCGACAGATAGATGCCCAGGAAGGCGGTCAGGACCACGAAGACCACGCTGGGAACCAGCACCTGGAGAACCAGGGCGAGCTGGTGTTTCTCGACGAAGGCGGTGCGCTCGCCGCTGTGGCGCCAGATGTTGACGGCCAGGGTGGCCAGACTGCTGACCAGCATGATGAGGCCGACATAGAAGGGGAAGTAGCCGGCTTTCGGTCCGTCGGACCCCCAGCCGTTGCCGACGCGGACGCTGTCGGCCATCACCACGACGGCGACGAGCGCGAACAGCCCGGCGACGACGATCTCCATGGTCCGGTTCGAGACGACCGGATCACTGTTCTGTGTTCCATGCTCCATGGCTCACTCCCACAAGAAACCCAAACGGTGGGGGAGGACGCCCGGGGCGCGATGCCCCGGGGGCCGCGCGTCGGACGAGGAGGGCTATTGCTTGGTGAAGCCCGCCTTGTCCATCAGGGTCTTGTGCTGGGTTTCCGCCGCGGTCAGCCAGGTCTTGAACTCGTCACCCGTCTTGAAGCTGACGTTGAAGGCCCCCTTGGCCATGAAGTCCTTCCACTCCTCCGTCTCGCGGACCTTCTTGAAGAGGTCCACATAATAGGCGACCTGGTCCGGCGTGACGCCCGGTCCCATGAAGATGCCGCGGAGCATGGTGTATTCCACGTCCAGCCCGGATTCCTTGCAGGTCGGGATGCTGTTCCACGACTTGTTGTCGACCACCGGTTCCTTCAGCGGGATGCGCTCCTTGTCGAAGACGCAGAGCGGACGCAGCGCGCCGGCCCGCCATTGCGACACCGCTTCGATCGGGTTGTTGACGCTGGCGTTGATGTGGTTGCCGACGAGCTGGGCCGCGACGTCGCCGCCGCCCTTGTAGGGGACGTAGGTGAAGGTGACGCCCGCCGACTGCTCGATGGCGGCGGTGATGATCTGGTCCTCCTGCTTGGATCCGGTGCCGCCCATCTTGAAGCGGTTGGCGCCGCCCTCCTTGGCGGCCTCGACGAACTCCTTGGGCGATTTCTGCGCGGCCTCGCTGTTCACCCACAGGACGAAGTTGTCCAGCGCCAGCATCGCCACCGGGGTCATGTCCTTCCAGGAGAAGGGAACGCCGGTCGCCAGGGGCGTGGTGAACAGGTTGGACAGGGTGATGATGATCTTGTGCGGGTTGCGGTTCGACGACTTGACGTCGAGGAAGCCTTCCGCACCGGCGCCGCCCGACTTGTTGATGACGACGATGGGCTGGCCCATCAGGTTGTTCTTCTGAATGATGCCCTGGATCATCCGCGCCATCTGGTCGGCGCCGCCACCGGTTCCCGCCGGGACGACGAATTCGACCGATTTGGTCGGCTCCCAGGCGGCCTGGGCCGCCGCCGGGACCAGCAGAAGCCCGAGCGCGCCGGCCAGGGCCGTTCCCCCGGCGAGCGTTCTTCTTGGCGTGTTTTTAAAAGCGAAGGAGTCAAAAGGGGTCTTCCGCGCGCAGCGCGGGCGCTGTACGTCCTTCATGCCTCATTCCTTCCCTTTTGGGTGGCCGGGCTTCCGTCGGCACGGCTCATCATTTTTGGATTGTCTGGCGAGACGGATTGTTTGTTATGCAAACTGTCCGTGTGGCGTATGGTATGTGGCATCCCAGCTTTCTACAACAGGAATGTCACAAGGCGACCGGGCCCAATCTTTGGGTGCGGCGCAAGAACACATCAGGAAATCGCGGCTAAATTCTTGTAGTTCTAAGCAATTTCAGGAATTTACCGAAAGAATTACCCCGTTCGTGCTAGCGCTTAAATTCGTGGAACTACTCCTTTCGTTGGGGTAATTCCTGTGATGGATTTGGCGCACTTCAAAACCTAATTATCCTAAAATCGAACCATTTAAGGCCACACGGGGCTGGCTAGGCTCCGGTCCTGTCGAAAACGATTGAGCGCACAGCAAGCGGGACGGCGCGATCCGCGCACATTCCCGCCCACCGCCACAAACGTGGCGCTGTAAAAAGGAAAGAGTGAAGACCATGGATCATATGGCCATTGAGCTTGATCATCAGAACCACGCCGACACGACCGGTTTTGTCGGTGATTCTGCTGCCGATCCGTTTCAGGCTGTTGTCGACAGCATCACCCCGGTGACCGCCGACACCGCCGCGACGCCGGACTCAATTCTCCATCTCCAGGCACTCCAGACCACCGCACAGCCTCTGGCGCTGGCCGACGCCACGGCCGCTGCCGCCGCCACCGCCAAGATCGTCGTGAACGCCTCCGGCACCGCCGCGGGCGGCGTGTCGCCCCATTTCAAGCTGCTGGTGGACGGCGCCGTGATCGGCGAAGGCTCCGCGGGCGGCGACGCCAAGGATTTCTCCTTCGACGCCAACGTGACCGCCGATCAGGCGCACAAGATCCAGATCCAGTACGACAACGACGGCGCCGTCGATGGGCAGGACCGCAACCTGACGGTCAACGCCATCTCCATCAACGGCCACAAGGTCGCTCCGACCGACCCGTCCGTCACCTATGACAAGGGCGCGCTCGACGGCAAGGACGTCGTCCCGGGCCAGGCCAACATGTGGTGGAACGGCACGCTGGCCGTCGCCGCTCCCAAGGAATTCTTCGCGACGACCGCCGCCGCGGCGCCGGCCGCCCCCATGGCGCCGACCTCCGGCACGTCGGACTATCCGTCCACCCCGGCCTCGCAGATCTACTACGTCGATGCGACCAACGGCAGCGACAGCAACTCCGGCCATGACGCGAACCAGGCCTGGAAGTCGCTGGACAAGGTGAACTCGACCACCTTCGCCCCGGGCTCGCTGGTCCTGTTCGAGCGTGGCGAGACCTGGCACGACAGCCTGCTGGCCTCGACCTCCGGCACCTCCGACAAGCCGATCATCTACGGCGCCTACGGCACCGGCGCCAACCCGGTGATCGAGGCGTCCAGCGGCGCCAGCTACGCCGTCAGCCTGAACAACAAGGACAACATCACCTTCGACAGCCTGACCATGAAGGGTTCGGGCGACGCCGGCCTGCTGCTCAACGGCGGCGCCGACAACGTGAAGGTCACCAACTCGCAGATCGTCGACAACCGCGGCTCGGGCGTCGTCATCAGCGGCACCTCGCACGGGCTGCGGATCGACGGCTCCACCATCGACGGCAACGGCGCCTACGGCATCGTGCATTACTCGGCCGACAACGCCGACCAGTACTTCACCAACAACACCATCAGCGACAACGGCTGGCGGACCGACGGTGTGTATTCGGGCTGGAACGGCCGCATCCTGAGCGGCGAGATCGCCGGCAACACGATCTTCAACAACGGCGCCGGCGGCGGCGACGGCCGGTCGCACGGCCTGTACCACGACCACAGCCAGGCCAACAGCACGCTGAAGATCCACGACAACACGATCTACGACAACCCGCGCGGCGCCGGCATCCTCGCCAAGTCGAGCACCGAGATCTACGACAACACGATCTACGGCAACGCCAACGTCGGCATCTCGGTCGGCCAGAACCAGGGCACCAGCGTGACCTACAAGATCTACGGCAACGAGATCTTCAACAACAACGGCGGCATCATGGAGCACCTGAAGGGCGCCGGGTCGATCTCGCTCGACGTGCACGACAACATCTTCAACAACAACAACGGCCGCTCGGCGGTGTCCATCGCCGACAGCATCAGCCAGAACGTCGCAAACAACACCATCTCCTCGGCCTCCAAGGCCAGCCCGACCGCGTAAGGACGGGTTCTCTCTCCATCGTTTCGGCGACGACCGCGCCCGGCCATTCCTTGGCCGGGCGTCGGTGCGTCCGGACGTTGCTGGTCTCACCAATGCAGGAAGACGCCGACGTCGCCCGGCATGCCGCCGGGATAGCTCAGAATCTGGGCGCGCAGCTTGTAGCCGGCGGGACGCAGATAGCGGTCGTAGTTGTCGTAGACCTCCCGCGCGAAGCCGGTGAGGCTGTCCGGCCAGTCGGGTTCGAAATTGTTGATCGCCCGGCCGCCATCGCTGCAGTAGCTGCTGGGAAAGCGCACGATCTCGATTTCGGTCTCCCCGCGTTCCGCCGCCGTGCGCACGGCGCGGGTGAAGCGCTCCTTGGCGTCGGGGCGGATGTGCTGGTGCATGAAGGCGTCGTGGATCGCGGTCTGCTCCTCCTGCCTTTTCTTCTCAAGCTCTTGCGCCTCCTTCCGCCGCGCCATCTCCTGCGCTTCGGTGATCGCGTGGAGATCCTTGGGCGTGATGAGGGCGCCGCCAAGCGGGGAGGTCTGAGGGGTGGACGGATCGTCTGCGGGCATGTCGCATGTCTCCCGGTAAAGGCCGTCGGCCTTGTCGGTTCGGAGTGCGGTTCGTTCAGGGACGTCCCGGACGCCGCACCGCGGCCCGCAAGATCCCGGCGGGACGCGTGTCATGCAGGGTGGCACGCGGACCGGCGCCCCGTCCATCACCGGCACACCCACCACCCGCGCACGGCAAAGCCGCCGCCGGGCTCGGCGGCGGCTGAAGCGCCTGGGAATGATGAAACGGAGTCTTGGTGCAGGAGCCAGGCGGCGGACTGCCGTTATCCGAAAATCGCCAGCCCGATCACCGTCGCGGCGAAGGCGCCCACGGCCGAAGCCAGGGCGGCAATGATGGTGGGGGCGTGCGACTTGGCCGACTTGACCTTCAGCGCGTCGTCGAAGCCGCGCAGCGTCGTGTCCATGCGGACGAGGAAGACCTCCAGCCCGGCCACCCGCTCCTGCAGGCTGTGCAGCGCGTCCGACAGGGCAGCCTGCTGCGCCGCGGCGGCTCCGGCTCCGGCCTGGCCGGCGCCGATGCGCTCCTGCGTCTCGCGCAGCAGCCGGGCGATGCCCTGCTGGCCGGCGGCGATCTGCTGGTGGTCGCGGCGGGCGGCGTCCAGCCCGGCGCCGATGCGCACCAGATGCGGGGCGAGCGTGCGCTCCAGCAGCTTTTCCTCGGCGCTCGGCTGGGCGAAGGTGGCGATGGTGCCGGTGCTGGGCGCAGCGGCCACGGCGACGACGCGCGTTGGGTCGAGCCCGGCCGGAATCTCAAGATCGGCTTCGAAGGCGTGATGCCCGTCGCCGAAGTTGCCGCCCACCAGATCCTCGCGCGGGCGGTCGGCCAGCGCGCGCCCCAGGACGACGCTGCGGCCGTCCGGCATCTCGGCGCGGAACTCCACCGTCAGGCGGTCGGCGGGGTAGGAGCGGTCCCAGGCCCAGCCGTAGATCCGTCCGGCCTGGACGGCGTCCACCCGGCCTTCGATGACGGACGCCGCAGGTTCCGCCGCGACGGGGGTGGAGGACAGGGTATCGGGCGTGGCGACGTCGGGCATGGCGGGCACTCGCGGAATGGTTGAATTCCCTCTCCCCTCTGGGGAGAGGGTTAGGGTGAGGGGGGTGCGCCTGTGCCGGACGTGCCGCCAAGCACAACCCCCTCACCGGCCCTCCGGGCCACCCTCTCCCCAGAGGGGAGAGAGTTATGAAAGTGCTTTTCTGGAAGAGCGGCAACCGCCGTCAGGCCGCCTTGCGCTGCGGGGTCTTGCGCGCGGTCGGGCTGGGCATGCGGTGCGGGATGTAGTTCTCGTCCAGGAACTCCCGCATGTCGCGGTAGCGCTGGTAGAAAGTGCGGTTGAACTTCTCGAACAGGCTCTGGTCCCAGTATTCCTCCAGGACGAAGGGCTTGTCGGAATAGACGTCGTAGCACGGGATCGCGAAAGTCTCCGCGAACTCCGCCGTGCGGCTGTCGTAGCTGAAATAGACCGACGGCGTGCCGTTCGAAAGCGCCATCAGGTTGCCGTGCAGGCGGTAGCCCAGCACGAGGTCCTTCGAGCGCACGATGCTCTCATAGTCGGCGACGACGTCCGAGTACCACAGGCGCGAGCGGTACAGCTCGTCCAGCTCCTCGTCGAAGTACCAGTTCTTCAGCCAGTTGTTGTTGTGCAACTCGTCCCAGGCCTCGGCCTTCTGCTCGTCGGTGCCCCAGAGCAGCTTCTTCTCCTCGACCTCGCCCTGCATCATCAGGACGGTGTCGAAGCGGCGGCTCATGTCCTTGACGAAGTCGCGGTGGCGGGTGAGGTAGGTCTTCACGTCCGGCGAATAGTGGCTGGACACCTCGCGGCGCATGGTGATGCCGACGTTGCGCACGCTGTCCAGCGACGGCAGGTCGATGCGCAGCTCCGGATCGCGGTTGCGGAAGGCGGTCGGGCAGCCGACGATGCGCACGTTCTTGATGCCGAGGTCCCACAGCACTTCGGCGGTGTAGGTGCCGCGCACGCCCAGCGTCGTCGACTTGTCGGCGAACATCTGCCAGATGCGCTTGCTCTCATCCGACAGCGTCAGCTTGCCGGTGGCCGGGGCCTGGGCGCCGACGCCGAAGGCGATGACCGGGATGCGCAGCTTGGACAGCACCTGCTCGGTGCCCTCCGGCCAGGTCATGTGGTCGTGGATGTAGTTCGACCCGCGCAGGAACACGTAATCGTATTCGGCGTTGGCCCGGTCCACCACCTCCTGCTTGAACTCGCGGATCTCCACGACGTCGAGACGGTCGAAGGTCAGCAGCTTCAGCGAGGAATCGTAGACGAAGGCGTCGCCGATGTTGTGGTAATGATTGATGCTACGCTGAATGTTCTGGTAGCTGTACCACCGCACGCAGTCATGGTCGTAGACTTCGCCGGAGGGAATCATGACTAGGATGTTAGCCAATTTAATTCTCCTGGGGTCGGGGTGGTGGAGGGTTGCGAGGTTCGGGCTTTGTCTTGATGAATTTTAGCCGCTTTGGGACGGCTCAACCCGGATCATTATTCGGACCAGATCGCGATCCCTGGTCGGCTTGCAGTTCTTCTGGGCAAGCCGGGTCAGGTAGAGCCAGGCGTTTCCATCCGTGTCCTCGAAATTCCGGCTTCTGGCGTCCGGATCGAGAATGGCCGGGTAGTAGAAGGTCTCGTCCACGGCACAATTTTTGTCGGTGAGCAGCGGTGCCGCCCAGGCGAGGCGCGGGGCGGACCAGCCGATCAGGTCGGCGGAGGTCGACACCCAGACGCCGGACAACGGCTCCGCGCCTTTGCGTTCCGCTCGCCGTCCGGCCATCACCGCGACGTAGAGGCCACTCGGCGTGTGGCGGACGAGGCTGGTGACGGTGAAAGGCAGGCGGTCGGGCGGCAGCGGCGCGCAGACCGACGCCTCGGGGTCGGCCTCGCCCTGGGTGTAGGGGTCGCGGAAGCGGACGGTGAAGTCCCGCCCGTCCCAGGCCCGCCAGGAGGCCGGATCGCCGAGGTCGCGGGTGCGCATCAGGCAGACGCCGCGCTTCTGCGCGCCGATGCCCTCGGCAAAGGCCATGGCGTAGTACCAGCCATCGCGCTCGACGATGTTGCTCGGCGCGAACAGCCCGGCGCGCTTCCCCAGATCGCCGCGGAAACGGTAGGGCACCCCGGCGACGTAGCGCGCCGGCCCGAAGCTCTGCCCGCCGTCGTGCGAGACGGTGAGGGTCAGCGCGTTCCACCAGCAGGCCATGTAGTCGCCGGTGGGGCAGAGGTCGCGGCGCTTGTGGCCGTGATACTCGTTGTGGACCAGCCCGTAGACGGTCGTGCCGTCCAGCGTGTAGGGCGAGGTCAGCCAGCCCATGTCGTCGAACCGCGCCGGGTCGTCGCGCTTGGCCGACTGGAAGACGACGCGGCAGCCGTGGTGCAACTCGTTCAGCGACGGGCCGCTGAGGATGCGGGCGCGGGTGTGCGCGGCGAGCAGCCGGACGCTGCCGTCCGCCGCCTTCCAGGCGCGCGCCGGGGCGTCCGGCACGTCCCAGTCCTCGCAGGCCTGGGTGCGGTGGTCGTAGACGGTCTCCAGCGCCGCGCCCACGGGGACGCCGACGCGGAGGTCGGCGGCGGTGGCGGGGGTTGAGAGGAGGAGGGTGCAGGCGATCAGGGCCATGGTGCATTGCCCCCTCCCTAACCCTCCCCCGCCTTTGGCGGTGGAGGGAACTGCCGCCGCTCCGCTCCCGCCCCCTCTCCCGCGCAGCGGGGGAGGGTTGGGGAGGGGGCCACGGTTGTCCTGCACGAACATCCCCATCACGGCTTCTGCGCCACCGCCCGCTCGGGCATCGACACGGCACCGCCGCCCGCGTTCGCGATCAGCGCGTCGAACACGTCGGCGTGGCGGCGGGCGCTTTCCGCGCGGTCGATGGGGCGGCGGATGCGCATGCGCAGGCGGTCCCACAGCTCCGGCGTGGTCAGAGCCTCGGTCAGACGGTCCACCAGATCCTCGACGCTGGCGTTGCGGAAATGCAGGCCGTCCACGCCGTGGGTGACCTTCTCGCCCATGCCGCCGATGTTGCTGGAGATGATCGGGCGGCCGTGCAGGAAGGCTTCCTGGATCACCACCGGCGAGTTCTCCCACCAGATGGACGGCATCACCACCCAGTCCACGTCCTTCATCAGGCCGGGCAGTTCGGCGGAGCGGTAGCTGCCGTAGAAGCGCACGCGGTCGCCGGCGCGCTCCACCGCCTCGTTGAATTTCTTCTGGTAGGCCTCGGGCTGGCGCTCCAGGTTGCCGCCGAAGATCATCAGCGCGCCGTCCTCGCCCCAGGCCTTCTCGGAGACCCGGCCGATCGCCTCGACCAGCACATGGGCGCCCTTGAACTCAGTCAACTGGCCGAAGAAGGCGAAGCGGTTGCGCTTGCCGCCGCGGGCCAGCGGGCGGGGCGGGGCGATGCCCTCGACGGTCAGGCCGTTCTCGATCATGCGGAACTTCTCGCGGGGCAGGCCCCAGTCGACGTAGCGGTCGATCAGGAAGTTCGACGGGCTGACGTAAAAGTCCGCCTGCTCCAGGAAGGTCTTCAGGAACAGCTCGCGCTTGAAGAACTGCGCCTCGCCGATGTGCGGGAAGCAGCCGGCGCAGTCGGCCGGGCTGGCGCGGTAGCACAGCGTGTTGCGGCTGGTCTTCACCATCTGGCCGTGGTGGTGGCAGATGGACAGATACTCGTGGAAGGTCACCACGATCGGCACGCGCGGCAGGGCCTGCCGGATCGCCTGGATCGTCTCGATGCCCAGACCCAGGAAATGGTGGAAGTTCACCACGTCCGGCTGGAGGTCGCGGACGTAGCGGACGAAGTCCTTCTCCAGCCCCGGCAGGTTGCGGTTCGACAGCCGGAAATGGTCGTAGTCGTTGGCGTAATAAAGGACCTCCCGCTCCTTCTGGCGCAGCGCCATCAGGGCGGAGCTGCCGTGCGGCGTGACCGGCGGGGAGGTGCGGGCCAGGTAATGGCTCTCCCAGCCCGGCAGGTCGTGCAGCCCCTGGTGCAGGTTGTAGGAGGCGACCTCCGCGCCGCCCAGCGAGAAGGCGGGATGGCCGTGGCTGATGATCAGGACGCGCTTGTTGCTCATGGTCGGGCCGATCTCGAATAGGGCTGGGTTCAGGCGGCGGCGCGGGCGGACCAGATGTCCTCGAAGCTCCAGCGGTCCACCATGGCGCCGGCGCGGCGCCAGCGGTCGGCGTGCGCGTCGCGCGGCTGCTCGTCCAGCGCCACCAGGGTGACGCGGGGCAGCCAGACGCAGGCCCCGCCCAACGCGCGCAGGCGCAGGCAGAGGTCCAGCCCCTTGTGGTCGGCCCCCATGTAGGAGCCCATCGTCGCCAGCGCCCGGACCAGCGCGTCCTTGGGCAGCAGCGCGCATTCCGGGGCGGCGGCGTCCACCGCCGCGGCGTCCTGCTCCTTCAGCCAGTCGCGCGGGTAGCCGGCGAAGCGGCGCTCGAAGGTCTTGGCTCCGTCCGAATCCTCCACCGCCATGATGCCGGCGAAGCGGATCGAATGGTCCTCGTAGAGCAGCGTCGGGCTGACCATCACCGGCCCGCCGGACTTGCGCGACACCCGTTCCAGCGCCGACAGCCAGCCCTTCTCGGTCGGCAGCACGGAGGGGGAGAGCGTCAGCACCCGCTCGCCGCGGGCGTGGGGCAGGGCGGCGGCCATCGCCTCGAACGCGTCGGTGGCGTCGGGCGCGGCGACGAAGGTGACGGCCATGCGGTAGAAGGTGGCGGCCTGACGGACGGCTCCACCCAGCCGCTCGTGCGTGCCGGCGGCGGCGACCACCAGCAGCTCGGTCTCGGCGAAGTCCGGGTCGATGGCGAGGCGGGCGATGTTGAGGTCCACATCCTCCCGCGCGTCGGTCACCGGCAGGATCACCGAGACGCGCGGCGCCTTCACCGGACGGCCCATCGGGTGAACGCCGGTCGACGGCAAGGCACCGGAGCGGGCGCGGGCGGTGCGCAGCATCGGCCCGACATGGCGGGCGATCAGCGTGTCGATGGACGGGCTGTCCAGATTGACCAGCGACAGCATGCGGCGCAGCGCCTCCGGGGCCGGCGGCAGGCAGCTCAGCGGCAGGAAGGCGAAGCGGTCGTCGGCCAGTTCCAGCTCCAGATGGAACTCGGCGCCCGGGGGTAGGCCCGACGGCTCGGCGGCGAAGGCGGTGAAGCCATGCTGGTCCTGGCCGGGGATCATGCGCCCGGCGAACAGACCGTCATGCTGGAAGGCTTCCGTCACGTCGCGGCGGGCCAGACGCGACCAGCCCTCGTCGAGCCGGACGGCGACGCCCGGCCCCTTCAGCGTGACGGCGCGGACCTGCCGCGTCGGGTCGAGCAGCCAGCCGGCGACGAACAGCCCGGCCCCCGGCACGCGCAGCGCCATGTCCAGCCCGGTCCGCACCGGGATGTCGAGGCGTGACACCGTTTCCGCACCGTCGTAGCGCGACGCGGCGATGCGCGTCATCCGCTGGCGCGTCTCGGCGTCCCGGATGTTGCCCAGCATGTCGCGCACATGGGCGGAGGCCACGCCATCGGGCAAGATGGTGCGGTGCTCGAAAATCTCCAGATGGCGCCAGCCCTCGGTGGCGCGGTAATGGATGCGGCGGATGGCGGTGGGAAGCGGGGTCTGGTCGGTCAGCACCGCCATCACGCCCGACGCCTCCGGCGGCAGGTCCGGGCGGGCGAAGGCCCCGGCGGTGGCGCGGTAGGCGGCGGTCTCCTCCGCCTCGATCAGGATCTTCTGGGCGCCGTTGCGGAAGCTGCGCGCCCAGCCCTGAAGCATCAGGCTGCCATCACGGAAACGCCCGAACACCTCGGCGAAACCGTCCGGCTGCGACACCTCCTGGGCGAGGCCCGAGAGCAGGCGCCCGATGCGGTCGGACTCGCCGTCCGAAGACGCGGCGAGCTGGATCGCGAAATCCAGCGCCACGGCCAGCGCGCCGGGCTGGAAGCCCTTCAGCGCCGAGACGAGGTGAGACGGGTTGGTGCGGACGTTGGACAGCCGCGGCAGGACGAGGCGTTCCCCCGTCTCGTCCGCCAACTCGACGCGCGACGGGCGCATCTGCGCCAACCCCGGCACGCGGATGCCGCCGAGGAACCAGCGCTCGCCCTCCGCGTCGGCCCAGGAGCGTCCGGCGTAGCGGCCCTCCACCGACCCGTCGAGATGCACGGCGCCCTGCGCGGGCAGCGCCCGGTCGATGGCGCCGAACAGGACGAGCGTGTCGTCGTCAAGAAGAATGGCCGCCGTGATGTCGGCCTTGGTGATCGGTTCCTTCATCCCGCGATGCTCCCCGCAATCGAGCCCTGCCCATGTGTTTGCCCATGCGATCCCCCCGGACCATTCATTATGTCGTCATAGAGAATGACGTGTTTTTCGGCGGACTCTTCGGTCGTCGGGACCGCCGGCATGTTGGAGACGAGCCGGTCCCAAAGCCCCGGCTCGGTCATCGCGCGCGTCATCACGCGCGCCAGATCCGCGGCGTCCCCCGCCCGGAAATGCAGCCCGTCCACCCCATCGGTCACCGATTCCGCCATGCCGCCGATGCCGCTGCAGATGACCGGGCGGCGGTGCTGGAAGGCTTCGCGGATGACCAGCGGGGCGTTCTCCCACCAGATCGACGGCATCACCACCCAATCGGCGGCGGCCATCAGCTCGGGCATCTCCTCGCGCCGGTAGGGACCGTGGCGGACGGCGGTGCCGCGGGCGCCCTTGAAGCCCTGCTCGACCTTGTCCTTGAAGGCATCGGTCTGGAAGGGCGCGCCGCCATGGACGGCCAGCGTCAGGTCCTGCCCCTGCTTCTCCAGCCGGGCGGCGGCGTCCAGCGCGACGGTGATCCCCTTGAAGGGGTTCAGGTTGCCGAAATAGGCGAAGGCGTTGCGCGGCGCGCCCGCGGGCAGCGGCCGGTGCGGCGCCGGACGGACCGCCGGGCGCCCGTTCTCCATGACGGAGATGCTGTCCGGGTCGAGGCCCCAGGCGATGTAGCGGTCGCGCAGGAAGGCGCTGGGCGCCAGGAAATGATCGACCAGCCCGAACATCGCCTTGATGTGCTTGTCGCGCAGCACGAACTGGTCGGCCGGCCGGTCGGGGAAGCAGCGGTGGCAGGCGTCGGGCGAGGCCATGCGGCACAGCGCGTGGCCGTTCGTCGTCACCATCTGCCCGTCGTTGGCGCAGATCGGGTAGTAGTCGTGCAGCGTGTAGACGATCCGCGCCCGCGGGCAGACGCGGCGGATCAGGAACAGCATCTCCACGCCCAGCAGCAAGGTGTGGTGGATGTGCACGATGTCCGGCTGGAAGGCGCGCAGCAGGTTCGACAGGTCCGGCACGATGCCGTGCAGGTCAATCTGGCTCTGGAAGAAATGATCGAAATGCCCGGCCCACAGCACCACCTCGTCGGCGCTGCGGCAGAGCGTCTGAAGGTTGGTGCCGGGCTTGCGGTCGCGGTGGACGCCGTTGGTGCAGGCGAGGAACAGGGCCTCCGCCCCCTTGGCCTTCAGGCTGCCGAACAGCTCGTGCGCGAAGATCTCCGTGCCGCCGGGGTGCAGGCTGGGGTGGTTGTGGGCGACGACGAGGACGCGGGGCAGGCTCATCGCGCGCCCTCCTTTTCCAGAACCAGGAGATCCTGGAAGTTCTCGGCGTTGCGCTGCCCGCTCCAATGGCCGCGCAGAACCGGGCGCGCCGGGCGCAGCCCCTGTTCCGCGAAGGTGCCGAGCAGGAAGGATTCGCCGTAGGCGACGGCGGCGTTCGGGTTGGCCTCGTCGGCGATGAACTCCGGCCCGGCGGCGTCGAGGAAGGCTGGGCGGGCGGTCTTCTTCGCGATGCCGTCCCGCGCGCGGGCGTCCACCAGGAACAGGCTGAGGAAGCAGCGCCCGCCCGGCTTCAGCACGCGGGCGATCTCCGCCGCGTAGCGCACCGTCTCCGCCGTCCGCAGATGGGTGATGACCGAGGTCAGGATCACGAAGTCGTGGCCGCCGTCCGCGAAGGGCAGGCGGGTCCGCGCCGCGTCCTCCGCCCCGCCGGGGTTGTACAGCGCGTTCGCCACGTCGAGCGTCTGGAAGCGGAACTCCGGGTAGGCCGGGGTGATCGTCTCCGCGCACCAGCGGATGCCATCCTCGACGATGTCCACGCCGTCGTAGCTGGAATCGAGGTACTGGGTCAGCGGCACGGCCATGCGCCCGATGCCGCAGCCGATCTCCAGCACGCGGTGCTTCGGCTTCAGCCCGCCGACGCGCACGAAGTGGCGCAGGAACTCCGCCCCGATGGCCCGGAAATCGCCGTCGCCGATGAACACGCGGTCCGGCGGCGGCACGGGCAGGAAGCGGTTGCGGGCGATCTGCGCGCACAGCCATTCCAGCCGCGGGTCGGTGTTGCGGCGCAGGACGGCGAGGCGGCGCCCGGTGAGGATCTCGTTCATCAGGTCAGCTCCGGTTCCGGTTCGCGCGCCCGAACAGGCGGGATTTGCCCGGAACGGCAACGGGAAGGGCGGTGTCCGTGGGGGCGCCCGCCGACAGGGGGCGCATCAGGCTCTCCTCCAGAGCCGGCGGCGGCGTCCGCTGGTCCCAGTCGCGGGCGGCCAACTCCTCCATCATCGCGGCCCAGCGGCGGGCGTGGAGCCAGCCGTTGTATTCAGAGGCGACGCCGCGGGTGTAGCCCTGGTGCCGGCTGATCGAGCGGCGCTCCAGATGGTACAGCTCGACCGAGGGGACGTAGCGGATGTCCAGCCCGGCCTTGCGGATGCGAAGGCAGAGGTCGGAGTCCTCGTAGTCGCCGATGACGTAGTCCTCGCAGAAGCCGCCCACCGCGTCGAAGGTCTCGCGGGTCATCATCAGGCAGGCGCCGGTCACGCCGGGCACGCTGCGCTCCCGCCGGGCGGGCAGGAAGTCGCGCGGCAGCCCCTTGAAGAAGTGATGGTTGTACCAGCGTCCGCGGACGTCGCGGTCGAAGTAGAGGCCGGCGTGCTGCAGGCTGTCGTCGTCGAACAGCAGTTTCGGCCCGACCGCCCCGGTGCCCGGCGTGCGCTCCAGCGCGCCGAGCAGGACGGGCAGCCAGCCGGGCTGGTCAGGGATCACGTCGGAATTCAGGAACAGCAGCGTCCGCCCGCTGGAGGCCGCGACACCCGTGTTGTTGGCCGCCGAGTAGCCGTGGTTGGCCGGCTGCACCAGCACCCGCATCGGCAGGCCGTAGAGCGCGTGGAAGCCGTGCAGCATGTGCACCAGCTCGTCGCGCTGCTCCGGGCTGTCGAGCACGAAAATCAGCTCCGCCCCGGCCATGCCGGGATCGGTGGCGAAGCTGGAGAGCTGGAAGCGCAGGAACTCCAGCGCCTTGTAGAGCGGGATGATGACCGAGACGGCGGGCGTTTCCGGGCCACGCCCGAAGCTGACGATCTCCGGCTCCCCGCGGCTCGCCATATGGGCGGCGTGGAGCGGCGCGACGGCCGGGGCGATCACGGTTTCCAGAACCAGCGGCGTCGCGTGCTGCGGCGGCAGGCTGCCCAGAACCGCGGCGCGGGCGTCGGCGGGCGACAGCGGGCGCAGCGGCGGCACCAGCCGAATCGACCCGCCGGAGCCGAGGCGAAGCTCCGCATGGACCTGAAGCGCCGCGGCGGGCTCGGGCGCGCCGGGCAGGTAGGCGACGAAGCCGCTGCGGTCGGTGGACGGCGCGGTGCCGAACAGCTTCGCCACGTCCTCGCGCGGGAAACGGTGCTCCAGAACCTCCAGCCGGCGCTCGCCGCCGAAGGGCGTGTGCACGGTGAGGCCGCCCGACAGGCCGTGCGGGTCGTGCACCCAGCCGGCCAGGAACAATCCGCCGTCACCGGTCGGCACGGCGAGGTCGAGGGCGGCGCCGATGGAGCGCTTGGCATCGGCGACCTGCCGCTTGGGCATCGGGGCGAGCACCTGAAGCTCGCGCACCGCCGCCGCCGCCGTGGCGTCCGACCGCCCGCGTTGGGCGAGCGCGTTCAGGATGTACTGGCGCAGTTCCAGCGGCGTGTCGCGGCGCGTGGACAGCCGCTCGGTCAGGCTCGGCAAGTTGGGCGCCACGGCCGAGAAGGCGCGGCAGGCCAGCCCGTTGCGGCCCAGCACCACCAGCAGGTTGCCCGGCGCGCACAGCGCCTTGTCGACCAGCAGCGACATGGCCGCGCGACCCCGCCGATCCAGGGCGGAGCCGACGCAGACGTCGAAGGGGGAGGGGCCGACGGCGCCCGCCGTGATGATGACCGCCCCCGTCACCTCGCCGAAGCCCGACGACAGCGAGCCGCCGCAGAGCAGAAGCTCGTCGGTGGCCAGGGCGCGGGCGACCAGGGGGGAGGGGGTGGGCGACAGCTCCAGCACCGTGCGGCGGCAGACCGCGGCGAAGCCGGCGTCGCTGCGCAGCGCGGGGGTGGAGCGCGCGAAATCGAAGAGGAAACGCACCACGCGCAGCCGCGACGGCGCGTCGAGGCTGCCGAGCAGGAAGGCGGGGTCGGGGTCGGGAACCTGCGGTTCGGCCAGGACCTCCGCGACGACGCGGCTCTGGGCCACGAAACGGACGGGCGCACCGGAGGTCCGGGGCGCCCGCAGGATCGACAGCACCCGCTGCCCACCCCAGCTCGTCCGCACGGACAAGGTGGTGTAGGGCGGCCGGACCTCCTCGCCGTCGAGGGTGGGAACGACGCGGCCGGAAGGCTCCGGTCCGTCGCTCTCCCACGAGGCGAGCACGAAGTCGTCGCCGAGCGCGTGGAGCTGGGCGGACGCGATGGAGGCGGAGGCCGGCAGGACGGCGAGCACGGTCATGCGTTCCTTAGCCGGACCCATCGGCGGCGTGAATGCAGCACGCCGCCGGTCCGGTTCCTGGGTGGATTACGTCTTTAGTGAATGACGAAGAAGTCGTTCGGGTTGTTGTGAACTTCGTCGGCCGAAACGCCCTTCAGCATGATGCTGTCGCCGTTGCCGAGATCGATGACGGCGTTGCCGCCCATGTCGGTGACGCGGGCCGCCAGGTCGGAGGCGTCGTTGATCTCCAGGCCGTTGATGTTGCGCTCGATCTGGAGGATGTCCTCGCCGGCGCGGAAGTCGAGAACGACGTCCTGGCCGCCGCCGCCCGAGAAGACGAAGATGTCGTTCCCGGCGCCGCCGACGAGGATGTCGTTGCCCGCACCGCCTTCCAGGATGTCGTTGCCCGCACCGCCATCCAGGTAGTCGTCGCCCTCGCCACCCTTGAGGATGTCGTCGCCGGTGCCGCCCATCAGGATGTCGTTGCCCGCACCGCCATCCAGGTAGTCGTTGTGGCCGCCGCCCATCAGGACGTCGTCGCCGTTGCCGCCGCGAAGAATGTCGGCGCCGTCGCCGCCGCTCAGGACATCGTCGCCGTTCCCGCCGTCGAGGATGTCGTTGCCGCGGCCGCCGATCAGCACGTCGTCGCCGTTGCCGCCGGACAGGTAATCGTCACCGTCCCCGCCATCCAGCGTGTCGTTGCCGTTGCCGCCGTCCAGGACGTCGGCCCCGCTGCCGCCGCTCAGCAGATCGTCGCCGTTGCCGCCGAACAGGGCGTCGCGGCCGTCGCCGCCCAGGATGGTGTCGTGGCCGTTGCCACCCATCAGGATGTCATCGCCCTTACCGCCGTCGATGAAGTCGTTGCCGTTGGTGCCGGTGATGACGTCGTCATAGTTGCCGCCAGGAAGGGTGGCCATGAATCATACTCCTTAACGATGGGATTCGGTGGGGTGGGGGATTTCCTACCCCGAAATGGCGAGGTACCACTAAGCCTTTACCCAAATACCGTTCGGCATGGCTGTGACAAACATAAGGTCAAACCCAGGCAAATCTTGAGTTCATAGAGTCAAAACACAATAATCATCAACGTTCATTACGTCATTGCTGTCACCTTGGCTTCAAAGCCCTTCGAAAATCTAAACATCTAATTTTGGACGTGGCACTTGATGAGGGTTTTTAGGGCCCCAATTCAAGGCGACGACTCATGGTTAATGGAAGATTTTGAATTGTTCGCCCATAATACTTTCAAAGTTGCCGGGAAGAGGTTTTGTCGAATTTCGACGAAATGCCGTGAAATGACCCGCAAGTCCTATGCGTTTGGCTTAGGATTATGCCGTTGATCATTGCCCAATGGTGGCGCTGCCCGATGCTGCGGCGCATTCAAAACCACGACCTTTTTAAAAATTCGCGGGCGAAGGGGGAGGATTTTAAAAGACGGAATTTGAAAGCGGCGGCTGCGCCGTGTGGCCCGGTCGCGGCGACGGGCGTCCGGAAAACACGCCTGGGGACCGCCCGGCCGGGCGCTCCGACGGGTCCGGAGCGCTCCGGCGGCCCGCCGCGGTCGGGCCGAAGGCTGCCGGATGGCCGTCACCGATGCCCTTGGGAGGGGCCAAAATTTTTGTCTTGCGTTGCTGTCCGGCGTCCGGGCCGGTTCAGACTTTGCCCGTTTCCGCGGCGTCCAGGGCGACCCGCGCCAACTGCATCAGCTTGTCGTCGACCGCCGCCCGGTCATAGCCGGGGCTGTCGGCCAGCGAATCGCGCAGGCGCATGGCGATGAACTCGCCGGTGTGGTGCTTGTCGTAGAGATGGACGTCGCCGATGGCGTCGGCGACGCGCTTCAGGGTGTTCCGGTCCCACTGTGTGGTCATGCTCGCACGCTCCTTTTCTTGCCTGCTTGGCAACGGGGGAGCGTGCGAAATGATCCGGTGCGGGGCCGCCGCGGTCAGTTCTCGCGGAAGGCGCGGTTCATGCCGTCGGTCAGTGGCGTCAGGAAATACTCGATGGCCTTGCGGGTGTGCCCGTGGATCATCACCTCGGTCGGCATGCCGGGATGCAGGTCCACGTTCGGCAGGGCCTTCAGCGCCGCGGCGTCGAGGCTGATCCGGGCGAGGAAATAGGCCTGCCCGGTGCGCTCGTCCTCAAGCTGGTCGGCGGAGAGGGTCAGCACCTTCCCCTGGACCGGCGGCACCAGCCGCTGGCGGTAGCCGACCAGCCGCACCATCGAACTGCCGCCCACGTCGATGTTCTGCACGTCGGCGGGGGAGACGCGGGCCTCGACGATCAGCCCGTCGTCCTGCGGGACGATGTCGAGGATGCCCTGGCCCGCCGGGATGACGCCGCCCGGCGTGTAGAAGCGCAGGTTGGTGACCCGGCCCGCCTGGGGGGAGACGAGTTCCTGGCGCTTCAGCACGTCGCCGGCGCTGCGCAGCCGTTCCGACAGGTCGGAGACGGTGGCCTGGATGGTCTGAAGCTCGTTCCCGACCTCCGACCGGCGGGTGTTGCCGAGGTTGATGATCTCCAGCTCCGCGGCGGCGATGCCCTGCTCGGCCTTCGACTTGTCGGCCTGGATCTCGCCCAGCCGGCCCTTGGTGTCGGCGACGTTGCGCTGAAGCTCCAGCATGCGCGGCTTGCGCTCGTAGCCCTTGGCGAGCAGCGTCTCGACGATCCGCAGCTCGTCCTGGGTGTAGCGCAGCCGGTCGTTGGCGGCGACGCGCTGCGAATCGAGCGCCACCAGCTCGTCGCGGAGCTGGCCGATGCGCTTGCGCTGGATGGAGATCTGCCCCTCATAGGCGTCGCGCCGCGACTCGAACAGACGCTGTTCGGCGGCCAACGCCTCGGCGGCGACCGAGCTGGTCTTGGCGGCGGCCACCAGTTCGTCGGCGTAGACCGGGGCCTTGGCGTCGGTCTGCTCGGCCCGCAGCCGGGCGAGGCGGGCCAGCGAGGTCCAGTATTGCCCGTGAAGCTGGGCGACCACCGCGCCGCTCTGCGTGGTGTCGAGCCGCAGCAGAACCTGCCCGGCCGTCACCATGTCGCCGTCCTTGACCAGCAGTTCGCTGAGGATGCCGCCCTCCAGGTGGGAGAGGGTCTTGCGGTGGCTTTCCACCATGATGGTGCCGGGCGCGATGGCCGCGCTGTCCAGGCTGGCGGTGAAGGCCCAGCCGAAGAAGCCGCCGAAGCCGATGGCGACGGCCAGAGCCCCGGCCAGCGCGGTGCCGCGCAGCGTCGGTTCGTGCGGCGTCACGTCGATGACCGGTGACCAGGCGGCGGTGAGAGAGGATGGTGCGTTCGCGGGCTGGGAAAGCGTCGTGTCGGTCATGCGGATTCTCCCGTCCGGACCAGCCGGGCCACCTTCACGGCGCCGCCGGGCTGGACCATCTTCAGCACGTCGGTGCGTTCGCCGAAATGCTCGACCATGCCGTCCTTGAGGACGAGCAGCTTGTCGGCGACCGACACGATGGAGGGGCGATGCGCGACCATCACGATGGTGGCGCCGTCGCGTCGCGCGTGGTTGATCGCGGTCAGCAGCGCCTGCTCGCCCTCATGGTCGAGGTTGGAGTTCGGCTCGTCCAGCACGATCAGGCGGGGCTTGCCGAACAGTGCGCGGGCCAGCGCGATGCGCTGCCGCTGGCCGCCGGACAGGGCGAAGGCGTTCTCGCCGACCGGCGTGTCGTAGCCGAAGGGCAGGCGCCCGATCATGTCGTGGACCCCGGCCAGCCGGGCGGCGCGCACGATCTCGGCCGGGTCGGCCTGGGCCATGCGGGCGATGTTCTCGCCGATGGTGCCGTCGAGCAGGGCGACCGACTGCGGCACATAGCCGACATACTGGCCGAAGCTCTCGCGCTCCCAGAGGAAGGTGCTGGTGCCGTCCAGGTAGATGCCGCCGGCGGTGGGCTCCCAGATGCCGACGAGCAGGCGGGCGAGGGTCGATTTGCCGGCGCCCGACGGGCCGATGATGCCCAGCACTTCCCCCGGCTCCAGCGCGAAGGAGACGCCGCGCAGAACCGGGCGCTGCAGGCCCTTCGGCACGTGGCTGACGCGGTCGACGGCCAGCCGCCCGTCGGGGCGGGGCAGCGGCATGGTGCTGCGCCGCGCGCCCTCGCCGTTCAGAAGCTCGCGGATTCGCTTGTGGGCGGTCTGGGCGACGACCCACTGCCGCCAGTTCTCCACCAGATGCTCGAAGGGCTGGAGCAGGCGGGCCATGATGATGCCGGTGGCAATCATGCTGCCCGGCGACGCCTCGTTCCGGATGACCAGGGCGGCGCCCGCGGAGATGGTGGCGATCTGCAGGATCAGGCGCAGCGAGCGGGAGGCCGAGGCCATGCCGCGCGACAGCACCACGCCGCGGTCGATCAGCGAGGCGGAGCCGATCTGCGCCATCTGCCAGCGCCGGGCCAGCGGCGGCAGCATGCCCATGGCCTCGATGGCCTCGGCGTGGCGGACGGTGCTGGCGACGTCGGCGAAAACCTTGGCCGAGGCCTCGTTCGCCTCGGCGATGGGGCGGCGGGTCAGCGCGTCGGTCAGCGCGTTCATGGTCAGCAGCAGCAGCGCCGACCCCACCGCGATCCAGCCGTAGATCGGGTGCAGGATGAACAGGATGACCAGGAAGATCGGCGTCCACAGCAGGTCCAGCGGCACCACCACGGCGTTGCTGGTCATGAAATTGCGCAGGTCGTTCAGGTCGCGCATCGTCTGGCCGGCGTTGCGCGTCCCGCCGCCCAGCGCGTCCACGATGGCCGCCTGCAGCGCCGGCACGTTGAAGCGGTGCGCGATGACCGCCCCGCAGACCAGGAAGGCGCGCGCTCGGATGAAGTCCAGCACGCCGTACAGCACCAGCCCGCCCACGGAGATCACCGCGAGCATCGTCAGCGTCTCCAGGCTGCGGCTGCTCATCACGCGGTCGTAGACCTGCATCGTGTAGAGCGGCACCACCAGCATCAGGATGTTGACGAAGAAGGTGAGCGCGCCGGCCAGCAGCAGGCCGCGCCCAATCTTCCGGTAGGCTTGGGTCAGCAGGGTCCGATCCATACCGCTCATGCCAGTTCCTTTTCTTGCGTCCCGCGTTCCGGCCGCGTTCCGGAGTCCCGCGTTCTCAGGTTTTGGGACGGGCCATGAAGCCGGTCATGCAAAGGGCTTCATGGTTAATGAAGTGTTGAAGCGCGGCCATGCCGCATGAACTCCTTTTGAGACGAAGTCTGGACAAAGGCCGCCCATTGCGGGGAGTCTGCCGCGCGCCATTTCCGCTTACGTCCGGCGCTGCGCTGCGGCGTGTGACAAGTTTGAGCCCTTACCCCGTCCGGCGCCGATCGAAAGAGGTATTTGCAGCGCTGTAAAATGTTGTTCCAAAACATTTTTCTGATGACGCTCTGCGCCTTCCCCGGTGCTCGTGTCTCTTTTTCGTCAACTGGCCTTCCGCCTGAATTGACGGCATGGTGCATCGCGGAACTCTTGCACTTGCCACCGGGGGATGTACGATCCTTTGATGCCGGCGGGTGCCTGGACTGACGAATATTTCTCAAATCCAAGGAATATTTACGATGAACACGCCCCAGACCGTACTCGTGACCGGCGGTGCCGGCTATGTCGGCAGTCACTGCGTGGCCGAACTGCTCGACCGCGGCTTCCGGGTCGTCGTGCTCGACAACCTGCGCCAGGGCCACCGCGCCGCCGTGCCGTCCGACGCCGCCTTCGTGGAGGCCGACCTCGCCGACACCGACGCGCTGACCCGCGTCTTCGCCGAATGGCGCTTCGACGCGGTGTTCCATTTCGCCGCTCTGTCGCTGGTCGGTGAATCGATGCGCGACCCGCACCTCTATCTGCACGGCAACACCGTCACCTCGCTGAACCTGATCCGCGCGGCGACCACGGCCGGCGTGCGCAAGATGGTCTTCTCCTCGACCGCCAACCTGTTCGGCACGCCGGAGCGCCTGCCGATCGACGAGGACACCACCATCGACCCCGGCAGCCCCTACGGCGAATCCAAGTTCTTCATCGAGCGTGCGCTGCACTGGGCGGACCGCTGCCATGGCCTGCGCTCCGCCTGCCTGCGCTACTTCAACGCCGCCGGCGCACACCCGAACGGCACGCTGGGCGAGGATCATGCCCCGGAAACCCATCTGATCCCGCTGGTGCTGGACGCGGCCAGCGGCCGGCGTTCGCACATCGAGATCTTCGGCGACGACTACCCGACGCCGGACGGCACCTGCGTGCGCGACTACATCCATGTCTGCGATCTCGCCGACGCGCATCTGCGGGTGCTGCCGACGCTGGAGACGCGCAGCGTCCGCTTCAACCTGGGCAACGGCACGGGTTACAGCGTCCGCGAGGTGATCCAGGCGACGGAGCGCGTCACCGGCCTGACGGTCCCGGTCAAGGTCGGGCCGCGCCGCGCCGGCGATCCGGCGGTGCTGATCGCCTCGTCGGAGCGCATCCGGGGCGAGCTGGGCTGGTCCCCGCGCTTCCCCGATCTGGACAGCATCATCGGCAGCGCGTGGGAATGGCGCCGCCGCCATCCGGGCGGCTACCGCGGCCCGGCCGTGGCGCAGGCCGCCGAGTGACGGAGAGACGAGGAATGAGCACGCAGCGCCGGGCGGGCGCCGACGCCAAGCCGGCCGAAGCCAGGTCGGACGCCGTCGATGCGGCGGAACTGGCCGAGTATCACGGGCTCGCCCGGTTGATCGAACGGATGCACCGCCGGTTCCTCGACGTCGTGCGGGCCGGTCTGCTCCGGCAGGGGATCGACGACATCGGGCCGGTCCAGGCGCTGATGGTCATGCTGATCGGCGACGACGAGCCGTCGGTCCGCGACCTGATGGAGCGTGGCTATTACCTGGGGTCCAACGCCTCCTACAGCCTGAAGATCCTGGTTGAGGCCGGCTACATCGACCGCGGCGCCAGTCAGCGCGATCGCCGCACGGCCCGGCTGCGCCTGACCGACAAGGGCCGGACGCTGCGCGACGATCTGTTCAAGCTGGAGCAGGTGCAGGCCACGGCGCTGGTCCGCAACGAGGCGGAGGCGGCCGACCTGAAGGCCGCCTACCGCACGTTGCGCCGGCTCGACCGCATCTGGGGCGACATGGTCCGCTACGCCGGCCAGGGACTCGATTGAGTGGCTCGATTGATCCGCCTTATGCATCTCCCACCCGCAGGCATCCGCACATGAGCGATTCATCCCTGTCCATCCGCGACGTCGAGCGTCTGCTTGACTCCTCGTCGGCGGAGGCCCGCATCGACACGATGCAGAAGCTGGCCGGCGATCTGGAGAAAGGCGGCTTGACCGACGCCGAACGGTCGCTGGCGCTGGAGGTCATGCACTGTTTCGCCGCCGACGCCCAGGTCGCGGTGCGCGAGGCGGTGGCTTGGCAGATCCGCAACAACGCCATGCTGACCTCGGAGTTGGCCGAGCGGTTGGTGAGGGACGTGGCCCGCGTGGCCTTCCCGATCCTGCGCGACGCCGGAAGCCTCAGCGACGAGTTGCTGCTCGACGTGCTGGCCGACCCCGACGCCGGCAAGCACATGGCCGTCGCCAACCGCCACACCGTGTCGGCGCGGGTGGCCGGAGCCGTCGTCGAGACCGGCAACGTCGCGGTGGTGACCGCCCTGCTGCGCAACCCCGGCGCGGAACTGGCCGAGCCGGCGCTGCACCGGGCCTTGGACCGCTTCGGCCGGGTGCGCATGGTCAGCGAGGCCGCGGCGACCCGCCCCGGCCTGCCGCTGGCCGTGGTGGAGCGGCTGATCGCCTTCGTGTCCGACGCGATGCGCGCCACGCTGGCCCACAGCCATGGCCTGTCCAAGGATCTGGTGGACCGGCTGGCCAACCGCGGGCGCGAGTCGGCGACGCTGCGGCTGCTGCGCCCGGCGCTGCGCGGCGACGAGGATGTGGAGGCGGTGGCCCGCTGGCTGCACGCCAACGGGCGCTTCACCGCGGCGCTGCTGTTCCGCGTGCTGTGCGCGGGCGATGTGGCGCTGTTCGCGGCGGGGCTCGGGGCGAAGGCGGGCATCCCGGCGGAGAACGCCCGCAGGCTGGCCTGGGACGACGGGGCGCTGGGGTTGCGGGCGGTGCTGAAGAAGGCGTCGGTCGCGCCGGTGCTGGTGCCGCCCTTCCAGGTGGCGATCGCCACCGCCAAGCGCATGGGCTACGAGGGCAGCGACAACCGCCGCGACGATTTCCAGGCGGAGGTCATGGCCGACCTGTTCGCCGCCCTGACCCCGACGAACGAGTGGGTGGTGGACGAGCTGCTGCTGCAGTTGTTCGACGGCGCGTCGGACGAGGTGATCGACCGCGCGCTGGATCAGGCGGGCTTGCCCTTCGCGCCGGTGCGCGGGACGGGGACGTAACTTGCGGGTGGGGCGACGCTTGCCCCCTCCCTAACCCTCCCCCGCTTCGCAGGGGAGGGGATTGGTCTCCCTCTCCTGCGAAGCGGGGGAGGGAAGGGGCCCGCGGCGAAGCCGTGGGAGGGGTGGGGGCAACGCGCCTACACTCCCTCCGGCACCAGCACCTTCCCGCAAATGTCCCGCGCCTTCTCGAACCGGTCCGGCGCGGCGGAGCGGGCCAGCAGCCCCTCCCCGAAAATGAACGAGTAGAACAGATAGGCCCGCGCGAAGGCGTCGTCGGAGTCCAGCCCCAGGCCGGCGAACAGGTCCGACACGCAGCGCAGGCGTTCGCGGTCGACCTCGGCCACGATCTCGGACGCGCGGGGATCGCGGCGCGCCCAGTCGCGCATCGCCAGTTCGATGGCGATGCCGCGCGGGTTGTTGCTGCCGCCGTACAGCGACAGCACGTAGCGCAGCCCCTCGGCGGGCGTGCGGCCGTCCAGGCGGGTCTGCGCCTTGATCGCCTCGATGCGGCCGGTCTTCCAGCCCTCCAGCATCGCCTCCACCAGCTCCATCCGGTCGCGGAAGTGCCAGTAGAAGCTGCCCTTGGTCACCTTCAGCCGCTTGGCCAGAAGCTCGACCCGCACCTGCTCGACGCCGCCCTCCGCCAGGGCGGAGAAGGCGGCGGACAGCCAGGATTCGCGGTTCAGCGTCTTCGCTTCCATCGGCAACACTCCGGAGACCATACGGCAGCGTATCGATTCGCCGATGGCCTGTCCACAACCCGCCGGGCGGAACGAGCGCCGAACCTTATACGGATTTGACCGGAGAGGAAAAGCCGGGCGCGCCTCAGCGCGCCTTTGCCGCGGTGAACAGGTCCTTGTGGGCGTCGCGCAGCAGGTTCTTCTGCACCTTGCCCATGGCGTTGCGCGGCAGCTCGTCCATGAAGAAGACGCGCTTGGGTACCTTGAAGTTGGCGAGCTGCTCCTTGCAGACGGCGATCACCGCCGCCTCGTCCGGGGTGGCGCTGCCGGGCTTGCGCAGGACGACGGCGGTCACCGCCTCGCCGAAGTCGGGGTGCGGCACGCCGACCACCGCCGATTCGACGACGCCATCGATGCCGTCGATCACCGTCTCGACCTCCTTCGGGTAGACGTTGAAGCCGCCGGAGATGATGAGGTCCTTGGCACGCCCGACGATGTGGACGTAGCCGCGCCCGTCCACCTTGCCAACGTCGCCGGTGATGAAGAAGCCGTCCGGCTTGATTTCCTGCTTCGTCTTCTCGGGCATCCGCCAATAGCCGGAAAAGACGTTCGGCCCGGCCACCTCGATGATGCCGATCTCGTCGGTGCCGAGGCTGGCGCCGGTCTCCGGGTCGACCACGCGCACGGAGACCTCCGGCAGCGGGAAGCCGACCGTGCCGGGGATGCGGTCGCCGTCCAGCGGGTTGGAGGTCAGCATGCCGGTCTCCGTCATGCCGTAGCGCTCCAGGATGGCGTGGCCGGTGCGGGTGGAGAACTCCTTGTGCGTGTCGGCGAGCAGCGGCGCCGAGCCGGAGACGAACAGCCGCATGTGCGCCGTCGCCTCGCGCGTCAGGCCGGGATGGGCGAGCAGGCGGGTGTAGAAGGTCGGCACGCCCATCATCACCGTGGCGCGCGGCAGCAGCCCCATCACCTGCTCGGCGTCGAACTTCGGCAGGAACAGCATGGAGGAGCCGTTCAGCAGCACGCAGTTGGTCGCCACGAACAGGCCGTGCGTGTGGAAGATCGGCAGGGCGTGCAGCAGCACATCGTCCGGCTGGAAGCCCCAGTATGTGTGCAGCGTCAGCGCGTTGGAGCCGAGGTTGCGGTGGCTCATCATCGCGCCCTTCGACCGCCCGGTGGTGCCGGAGGTGTAGAGGATCGCGGCGAGGTCGTCGGGCTCGGCCGGGACGGTCGCGAAGTCCGTACCCTTGCCGGCGGCCTGCTCCGGCAGCGTGCCCTCGCCATGGGTGCCGAGCGTCAGCAGATGGGCGACCTTGGCCTTGTCGGCGACATCGCGCAGCGCGTCGGCGGATTCGGGGCGGGCGACGAAGACGTGCGGCTCGGCATCGGTCAGGAAATACTCGACCTCCGCCTTCGTGTAGGCCGGGTTCAGCGGCAGGAAGACGCCGCCCGCCCGCACGGTGGCGAGGTAGAGGATGATGTTCTCGACCGACTTCTCCACCTGCACGGCGACCCGGTCGCCCTTCTTCAGGCCGAGGTCGGCGAGCAGGTTGGCGTAGCGGCCGGTCAGCGCTTCAAGGTCGCCATAGGTGACGGTGCGCGCCTTGTCGGTGCCGGGCTCGGTCTCGGCGAAGGGGCGGCTGCGGTCCGCCGGAAAGCGGGAACGGAACAGCTCGAACAGGTTGCCACCCACGTCGGACATTGTGATTCCCTCCATGCACCCGGTGATCCGGTGCCCAGGATTTAGCACAGGCACCTGCTGTCGGCCACATCTTTGTATACGGAAGACCGGGTTATTGTATTTCGTTTCCGCCCATGATGGACACGAACTCGGTGAAGATGTCGATCTGGATGGTCACATGCCGCCGCATGGCGGCGTAGGCGGCCTCCGGCTCGCCGGCCAGGATCGCCTCCACCACGTCGTCATGCTCCGTGAAGCTGTCCTTGACGCGGTTGGGATGGTTGAGCTGGTAGCGGCGGTAGGGGGCCAGCCGGGCGAACAGGCCGCGCGCGATTTCCTGCAGCGGCTCGTTGTGGCTGCCGGCCTGGACCGCCTCGTGGAAGGAGCGGTTGACCGCGTAGTAGGCGTCCAGCTCCCGCGCCTCCATATGCGCCTTCGATGTGTCGTGCAGGCGTTTCAGGGCCTGCTTCTCCTCCTCCGACATGCGGCGGGCGGCGAAGCGGGCGCACAGCCCCTCGATTTCCGACATCACTTCGAACATCTGCACCATGCGGTGCAGCTTCAGCGGCGCCACCACCGCCCCCTGGCGCGGCTGCTTCTCCACCAGCCCGGCGTGGACGAGTTGCAGGATCGCCTCGCGGATCGGGGTGCGGGAGATGTTGAAACGCTGGGCGAGGCTTTCCTCGTCCAGCCGCGTTCCGGGGCGCAGGCGGCCCAGGAAGATGTCCTCCTCGATGGCGAGCCGCACCTCGTCGGCGCGGGTGGCACCCTTGTCTGCGGCCTTATTGGCGGCAATCCGGTCGCTCATCCCGAGCGTGTCCCCTTCCTCGTCCGCGGCCTTCCGCCGCCCCTGTCTCTGTATACAAGAGATGGACAGCGGGTATCCAGCATGATAGTCCTTCCATCCAACAATGAGAACCGGAGATCCGCCTTGGACTCCGGGCCACTGCGGTTCTGGGGAGGATGCGCATGGATTTTGCGCTTTCGGAGGAGCAGCAGGCGTTCCGCGACACGGCGCGCGATTTCGCGCAGCAGGAAATGGCGCCGAACGCCGCGCACTGGGATGAGAACAGCGTCTTTCCCATCGACACCCTGAGGCAGGCCGCGGCGCTCGGCTTCGCCGGCATCTATGTGGGGGAGGAGTTCGGCGGCTCCGGACTCGGGCGGCTGGACGCGGCGCTGATCTTCGAGGAGCTGTCGGCGGCCTGCCCGTCCACGGCGGCCTACATTTCCATCCACAACATGGCCTCCTGGATGATCGACCGCTTCGGCAACGCGGAGCAGCGCGCCCGCTTCCTGCCGAAGCTGACGGCCATGGAGCATTTCGCCAGCTATTGCCTGACCGAGCCGGGGGCGGGGTCCGACGCGGCCTCGCTGCGCACGCGGGCGGAGTGGGACGGCGACCATTACGTGCTGAACGGCTCGAAGGCCTTCATCTCGGGCGGCGGCACGTCGGACGTCTATGTCTGCATGGTCCGCACCGGCGAGCCCGGTCCCAAGGGAATCTCCTGCATCGTCGTGGAGAAGGGCACGCCCGGCCTGTCCTTCGGCAAGCAGGAGCACAAGCTCGGCTGGAAAAGCCAGCCGACGTCGGCGGTCATCTTCGAGAACTGCCGCGTCCCCGTCGCCAACCGCATCGGCGAAGAGGGGGAGGGCTTCCGCATCGCCATGAAGGGGCTGGACGGTGGGCGCCTGAACATCGCCGCCTGCTCGGTCGGCGGGGCGCGCTTCTGCCTGGAACAGGCCGTCGCCTACACCACGGAACGCAAGCAGTTCGGCAAGCCGCTGAACGCCTTCCAGGCCCTGCAGTTCAAGCTGGCCGACATGGCGACGGAACTGGACGCCGCCCGGCTGATGCTGCACCGCGCCGCCGCCAGCCTCGACGCCGGATCGCCGGAGGCGACGGCCCATTGCGCCATGGCCAAGCGCTTCGCCACCGACGCGGGGTTCCAGGTGGTGAACGAGGCGCTGCAGCTTCACGGTGGGTATGGCTACATCAAGGAGTACCCGATCGAGCGGATTTTCCGCGACCTGCGGGTTCACCAGATTCTCGAAGGCACCAACGAAATCATGCGCGTCATCATCGCCCGCCATCTGACCGGCGGCTGACGGCGGCACAACAAACAACGTCACAGTAAGACGAGGGGAAACGCTATGGCGACGATCGCCTTTATCGGGCTGGGCAACATGGGTGCGCCGATGATGCGCAACCTGCTGAAGGCCGGCCACACCGTCCTGGCCTTCGACCTGTCGGAAGCCGCCTGCACCGCCGCGCGCGACGCCGGCGCCACCATCGCCACCGGCCCCGGCGCGGCGGCGGGGGAGGCCGAGGTGGTCGTGACCATGCTGCCCGCCGGCAAGCATGTGCGTGAGGTCTACACGGCGCCGGACGGCATCATCGCCAAGGCCAAGCCGGGCAGCCTGTTCATCGACAGCTCCACGGTCGATGTTGAGAGCGCCCGCGCCGTCGCCGCGGCGGCGGAAGCGGCGGGCCACGCCATGGTCGACGCGCCGGTGTCCGGCGGCGTCGGCGGGGCCGAGGCGGCGACGCTGACCTTCATGGTCGGCGGCAGCGACACCGCCTTCCGCCGCGCCGAGCCGATCCTGTCGGCCATGGGCAAGGCCATCGTGCACACCGGCGGGCCGGGCAACGGCCAAGCCGCGAAGATCTGCAACAACATGATCCTCGGCATCTCGATGCTCGGCGTGTCGGAAGCCTTCGCGCTCGCCGAGAAGCTGGGGCTGGAGTTGCAGAAGCTGTTCGACGTGGCGTCCAAGTCGTCAGGCCAGTGCTGGTCGCTGACCAGCTACTGCCCGGTGCCGGGTCCGGTCCCGACCTCGCCGGCCAACCGCGACTACCAGCCGGGCTTCGCCGCGGCGCTGATGCTGAAGGACCTGAAGCTGGCGGTCGAGGCCGGGCAGAGCACCGGCAGCCCGCTGCCGCTCGGCGGCGAGGCCGCGCAGATGTACGCGCTGTTCTGCAACGCCGGCTTCGGCGGCAAGGACTTCTCGGGCATCGTCAATCTCCTGCGCGGGAAGCCGTAAGGACGGTCACGGGGCCCCCTCCCTAACCCTCCCCCGCCATTGGCGAGGGAGGGAACTGCCGCCGCTTTGCCAAATCTCCCTCCCCCGCCCAGCGGGGGAGGGCCGGGGTGGGGGCAAGGTTCGCATGTGGATGAGTCTCAATCCGCCTGCTGCATGACGATGGCGTCGGACGCCCGGCCGCGGAAGTGGATGTTGCCGTCGCCGTCCAGGAACGCCCAGTCGCCGGTCAGGTAGTAGCGGCGGCCATGGCGGAAGCGGGCGGCGGTGCGTCCCGGATCGTTGGCGTAGGCGTCGAACCAGAAGAGCGGCGAGGACTCCACGTCGATGGCGATCTCTCCCGCGCCGCCGACCGGCGCTTCGCGGCCCTGCGGGTCGAGGATGACCACGCGGAAGCCCGGCAGGGGCCGCCCCAGCGAGGAATTGGCGGTGCGGTCGGCGTGGCCGGGATCGTAGCGGTTCATCATGAAGATGCCGGTCTCGCGCTGCCCGTACTGGTCGAGCAGGGGAACGCTGACCACCCGGTTGGCCCAGCCGATCAGCTCCGGCGGCAGCGGCTCGCCGACCACCGACAGGATGCGCAGCGCCAGCTTGTGCGGGCCGCCCTCCGGGTCGGCGCTGTGCCAGGCGCGGATCTGTGAGGGCGCGCAGGTCAGGTTGGTGACGCCGAACTTCGTCAGCATGCGGTAGCCCTGCCGCACGTCGTAGGGACCGTCGCAGAAGATCGTCGTGCGCCCGAGCAGCAGCGGCCCGACCAGCCCGTAATAGGCGCCGTAGGCCCAGCCGGGGTCGGCCATGTTCCAATAGATGTCGTCGTCGCGCAGGTCGAGGCCGATTCGCATGTACTGCTCGATCCCGGCCAGCGCCATCACGGGCAGCGAGACGCCGAGCGGCTTCGGCTCCGCCTCGGAGGTGTAGATCAGCGCGAAGGCGTCGCGGTCGGCGTAGCGGGCGATGTCGGGCAAGGGGACCGATTCATGAAGGGCCGACCAGAAGGGCACCGCGTCGGCGCCGGGACCGAAGGCCTCGTCGCCCTCCACCATCACCACGGGGCGGCTGTTGTCGCGCGGGATCTTGCGGCGCAGGAATCCGGTGGTGACGATCGCCCGCGCCTCGCTGTCGGCCAGCCGGTAGGCCACCGCGGCGGCGGAATAGGTGGTGAAGAGCGGCATGTAGACCCCGCCGAGCCGCCAGATCGCCAGCGCGGCGATCAGCAGCTCCGCCCCCTTGGGCAGAAGCACCGCCACGCGGTCGCCGCGCCCGACGCCGAGGCCGCGCAGCACCGTGGCGAAGCGTGCCGAATCGCGGGCCAGCCGGGCGAAGCTCAGCTCCGTCGTCTGGCCGGCTACGCTCTCGTGCAGCAGAGCGGCGCGGGCGCCGTCGGCGCGGGCGTGGCGGTCGCACAGCAGGTCGGCGAGCGGAATCGCGTCACCTTGATAGTCCGGCCGCAGGAAGGCGGTTGGCTGGACGGTGGCCGGGTCGGGCGCCGAAACGTCGTTTGCACCTTCGGGGCGGTGGCGGGCGGCGGCGATGCGGCCCAGCGAATCCAGCTCCGGCCCCAGATGATAGCGGCGGCTGCGCGGGTCCTGGTCGATGAAACGCTCCCGCGCCAGCGCGGTCAGCAGCCGGTGCGCGGTCGCCTTGGACAGGGCGGTGTCGCCCATCAGGTCGGCCAGACGCGCGCCGTCGGCCCCATGGGAGGCGACGGCGCGCAGCAGGGCCAGCGCGCGCTCCAGGCTTTGCGTGCCGCCGGACGCACCAGCGGGGGCGGCTTCGGTGTCGGAATCAGGCCGGGTCATGGTGGGGTCCATATTATGGACCTTCGGGCCCGATGTCGCTCCAAAAAACATGCATACACGGAATGTCCGTGTTGAAAACGGTGCGCATCACAGGCTATAGTTCAGACGTTGCACAAAGGACGGTCCACAATATGGACCAGTTCGCTAGGCCAACGATCCAGCGAACGATAAAAAGGCAGTTCCACAGCAACGGAGGAGGAAATGTCAGGCGCGCCCGTCGCATCGCCACGCGGTTACGCCCATCCGGCCGACGCCACCCGCGCGGCCTCCCCATCGGACACCATCTTCGAAGCCCGGGGCGTGTCCTTGCGCTTTGGCGGCGTGCAGGCGCTGACCGACGTCGGTTTCAGCATCCGCAAGGGGGAGCTGTTCTCCATCATCGGCCCGAACGGTGCGGGCAAGACCTCCATGGTCAACTGCATCTCCGGCCGCTACCGGCCCACCGACGGAAAGGTCTATTTCAAGGGCCAGGACATCACGGGCATGACGCCCAACCACCGCGCCTCGCTCGGCATCGGGCGCACCTTCCAGAATCTGGCGCTGTTCGGCCACATGACGGTGCTCGACAACATCATGGTCGGGCGCCATCACCTGCTGAAGAACAACTTCTTCACCGGCTCGCTCTACTGGCTGACCGGCGCCCGCAAGGAGGAGCTGGCCCACCGCCGCGAGGTCGAGGAGATCATCGACTTCCTGGAAATCCAGCATGTCCGCAAGGCCACCGCCGGCACGCTGTCCTACGGCCTGCGCAAGCGGGTGGAGCTGGCCCGCGCCATCGCGCTGAAGCCCGACCTGATCCTCCTGGACGAGCCCATGGCGGGCATGAACCTGGAGGAGAAGGAGGACATGGCCCGCTACATCGTCGACCTGAACGAGGAGTTCGGCATGACGGTGGTGATGATCGAGCACGACATGGGCGTCGTGATGGACATCTCCCACCGCGTGATCGTCCTGGAGTTCGGCAAGAAGATCGCCGAGGGCACGCCGGAGGAGGTCCTGGCCGACCCGCGCGTCAAGCGCGCCTATCTCGGCGAGGACGACGAGGAGGACGAGGCCGTGGCCCCGCCGCCCAAGCAGGAGGTCGCGTGATGTCCCTTCCTGATATCAAGACCCACGACACGCTGCCGAAGCTGCTGACCCTGCACGCCCGCGAGCATGGCGGCGACGTCGCCATGCGCGAGAAGGATTTCGGCATCTGGCGCGAGTTCACCTGGGCGGACATGCACGCCCGCGTGCGCGCCTTCACGCTCGGCCTCATCAAGTTGGGCGTGGAGCGCGGCCATGTGGTGGCCCTGCTCGGCGACAACCGGCCCGACTGGGTGATGGGCGAGATCGCCGCCCACGCCATGGGCGCCATGAGCCTGGGCATCTACCGCGACGCCATGGATGAGGAGGTCGCCTACCTCATCACCTACGCCGACGTCCACGTCATCTTCGCGGAGGACGAGGAGCAGGTCGACAAGCTGCTGAATCTCGGCGAGCGCCTGCCGACGCTGAAGCACATCATCTATTCCGACCCCCGCGGCATGCGCAAATACAGCGACCCGCGCCTGATGGAGGCGGCGGAGCTGGTGAAGCTGGGCAACGCGCTGCACGCCGAGAAGCCGAACCTCTACGAGGAGCTGGTCGGCGCGACGCGCGGCGACGACGTGGCGGTGCTCTGCACCACCTCGGGCACCACCTCGAACCCGAAGCTGGCGATGCTGCCGGCGGGGCGGCTGATCCGCCACGTCGCCAGCTACCTGTCGGTGGACCCCAAGGGGCCGACCGACGAGTATGTGTCGGTGCTGCCGCTGTCCTGGATCATGGAGCAGATCTACGCCGTCGGCATGGGCATGGTGTCGCGGATGCGCGTGAACTTCGTCGAGGAAGCCGAGACGATGATGAACGACTTCCGCGAGATCGGGCCGAGCTTCGTGCTGTTCGCCCCCCGCCTGTGGGAGCAGATCGCCGCTGACGTGCGCGCCCGCATGATGGACGCCTCCCCCTTCAAGCAGAAGATGTACGATTACGGCATGAAGCTGGGGCTGGAGGCGCTTGCCAACGGCACGCGCTCCGCCGTCGCCGACCGCATTCTCTTCGCAGCGCTGCGAGACCGCCTGGGCTTCACCAACCTGAAGTCGGCGGCGACCGGCGGTGCCGCGCTCGGCCCCGACACCTTCAAGTTCTTCCAGGCGCTGGGCGTGCCGCTGCGCCAGATCTACGGCCAGACGGAGACGATGGGCGCCTACACGGTGCACCGCTCGGACGACGTGGACTTCGACACGGTGGGCGTGCCCTTCGACGACGGCGTCAAGGTCAAGGTGATCGAGCCCGACCAGAACGGCATCGGCGAGATCGTGGTCAGCCATCCCAACATGTTCGCCGGCTACTACCGCAACGAGGCCTCGACCACGGCGGACCTGCGCGACGGCTGGATGCACACGGGTGACGCCGGCTTCTTCGACAAGAAGGGCCATCTGGTCATCATCGACCGCATCAAGGACATCGCCACCACCAGCAACAACGACCGCTTCAGCCCGCAGTACATCGAGAACAAGCTGAAGTTCAGCCCCTACGTGGCCGAGGCGGTGATCCTGGGCAACAAGCGGCCCTACCTGTCGGCGATCATCTGCATCCGCTTCCCCATCGTGTCGAAGTGGGCCGAGAAGAACCGCATCGCCTTCACCACCTACTCCGATCTGGCGTCCAAGCCGGAGGTCTACGAGCTGCTGCGCCAGGAGGTGGAGCGGGTGAACGCGACGCTGCCGGAGTTCCAGCGCATCACCAAGTTCCTTCTGCTCTACAAGGAACTGGACGCCGACGACGGCGAGCTGACCCGCACCCGCAAGGTGCGGCGCGGCGTGATCGCCGAAAAATACGGCGAGATCATCGACTCCATCTACGCGGGCCAGCCGGCCATCGACGTGGACACCACCATCACCTTCCAGGACGGCACCAAGCAGCGCATCCGCACCGTGCTGAAGGTGGTCGACCTGCTGCCCACGCCGGCCAAGAAGCCGGCGCAGGCCGCGGCGTGAGGGGGCGGTGATGCGCCACGCCAGAAAATCCCTCTCCCGTCCCGGGAGAGGGAAGGGGCCCGCGCACAGCGCGGGAAGGGTGAGGGTGTCGGCAATGGGCCGGCGCTCGATCCTCGAATGCACCCTCACCCGGCCCTGCGGGCCACCCTCTCCCGGGACGGGAGAGGGGATTGAGAACGAGGCCACGCCATGACCTTGCTCTTCCAGCTTCTCGTCAACGGACTGATCGTCGGCGCGCTGTACGGCGTCGTGGCGATGTCCTTCGTGCTGATCTACAAGGCCAGCCGCATCGTGAACTTCGCCCAGGGCGAGTTCCTGCTGATCGGCGCCTGGACCTGCTGGTGGCTGCTGACCTCCTGGCAGTTGCCCTTCTGGATCGGCTTCCCGATCACGCTGGCCTTCATGCTGGTCTTCGGCATCGTGCTTCAGGTCGTCGTGCTGCGGCCGATGATCGGGGAGCCGATCATCTCCGTCATCATGGTCACCATCGGCCTGTCGATCTTCTTCCAGGCCATGATGAAGTGGATGTTCGGCGTCTTCGCCAAGCCGTTCCCGACCATCTTCGCCAGCCCGACCGTGAACATCCTCGGGCTCGACGTGCAGACCGTCTATGTGATGAGCCTGGTCATCTCGCTGCTGATCATGGCGGGCTTCGGCTGGTTCTTCAAATACTCGCGCATGGGGCTGGCGATGCGGGCGACCGCCTTCGACCAGCAGGTGGCGCAGTCGCTGGGCATCTCCGTCCGCCACATGTTCGCGATGAGCTGGGCGATCTCCGCCATGGTGTCGGCGGTGGCCGGCGTCACGGTCGGCGTCGTCAACGGCGTGTCCTCCGCGCTCTCCTTCTTCGGCATCAAGGTCTTCCCGGCGGTCATCCTCGGCGGGCTGGACAGCGTGGCCGGGGCGGTGCTGGGCGGCCTGATCGTCGGCGTGCTGGAGAATCTCGCGCACTACCTGGACAGCCAGTGGCTGAACTGGGGCAACATGTACGAGATCGCCCCCTTCTACGTCCTGATCGTCATCCTGATGATCAAGCCCTACGGCCTCTTCGGCACCAAGGACATCGAGCGCGTGTAAGGAGCGGCCGCAACCATGGCGAACATCAGTCTCATCCCCTGCGGCGACTTCAAGACCCGGTACGCCGCCGACACGACCATCTTCCCGACCAAGACCAGCCGCAACTTCGCGATCCTGGGCGTGGCGCTGCTGCTGCTCTGCCCGGCCTTCATGGACCGCTACTGGCTGAACCTGTGCATCCAGATCGGCTATCTCGGCATCGCGGCGCTGGGGCTGAACATCCTGGTCGGCTTCACTGGCCAGATCTCCATCGGGCACGCCGCCTTCTTCGGCTTCGGCGCCTTCTCGTCGGCGTGGCTGTCGAACAGCTTCGGCATCCCGGTGGCGCTCGCCATCCCGCTGGCCGGCGTGATGACCACCGGCGTCGGCATGCTGTTCGGCATCCCGGCGGCGCGGCTGAAGGGCCTGTACCTCGCCATCGCCACTCTGGCGGCGCAGTACATCCTTCAGGACTTCTTCTCGCGGGCGGACTGGTTCACGGGGGGAACCGCCGGCACCATCGCGGAGCCGTTCACCCTGTTCGGCTACGCCTTCGACACCGACGAGAGCTTCTTCTACGTCGTGCTGGTCTATGTGGTCGTCATGTACATCCTGGCGACCAACCTGATGCGGTCGCGCGACGGGCGGGCGCTGGTGGCGGTGCGTGACCATTATCTCTCCGCCGAGATCATGGGCATCAACCTGACCAAGTACCGCACGATGTCCTTCGGCATCTCGTCCTTCTACGCCGGCATCGGCGGCGCGCTCTACGCCCACTACCTTCAGTTCGTGTCGGTGGAGGGGTTCACGATCCTCTTCTCGATCCAGTTCCTCGGCATGATCATCATCGGGGGTCTGGGTTCGATCATGGGGTCGCTGATGGGCACCGCCTTCATGGTGCTGCTGCCGGAGGTGATGCAGGCCATCACCACGGCGCTGTCCGGCACCGCCATCGACGCCGCGCTGAACCTGAGGGAGGCCATCGCCTTCCTGCGCGAAATGGCCATCGGCCTGGTCATCATCCTGTTCCTGGTCTTCGAGCCGGACGGGCTGGCCCACCGCTGGAAGCAGATCAAGGCCTACTGGAAGCTCTACCCGTTCTCGCACTAAGGCCCTTTTCGCACATCGGCTTCTGAAAAACATAACGACTGGGAGAAAACGCACCATGACCATGAAGACCGTCCTGCTGGCGTCCGCCGCCGTCGTCCTGCTCGGCACCGGGGCCGCCAACGCCCAGAAGATCCCGGTCGGCCATCTCGCCGACCAGTCCGGCGCCACGTCGGACGTGGGCGTGCCCTTCGGCCAGGGCGTCGCCGACGCGCTCGCCTACATCAACAAGAACGGCGGCGTCGGCGGCACGACGATGGACGTCGAGACGGTGGACTACGGCTATCAGGCGCCGCGCGCCATCAGCCAGTACAAAAAGTGGTCGTCGGGCAGCGGCAAGGTCGCGGCCATCCAGGGCTGGGGCACCGCCGACACCGAGGCGCTGACCGGCTTCGTCGGCAAGGACGAAATCCCCTATTACTCCGGCTCCTACTCGGGCCACCTGACCGACCCGACCGGCAACGGCCCGCACGGCTCCAAGCCGGCCCCCTACAACTTCTTCTACGGCCCGTCCTACTCCGACGGCCTGCGCGCCATGCTGATGTGGGCGGCCGAGGACTGGAAGACGAAGGGCGGTTCGGGCAAGCCGAAGTACGTCCACATGGGCGCCAACCACCCCTACCCGAACGCCCCGAAGGAGGCCGGTGAGCAACTCGCCAAGGAGCTGGGCTTCGACGTGCTGCCGGCGGTGCAGTTCGCGCTGACGCCGGGCGACTACACCGCCCAGTGCCTGACGCTGAAGCAGGCCGGCGCCAACTACGCCTATCTCGGCAACACGGCGGGTTCCAACATCTCCGTGCTGAAGGCCTGCCAGACGGTCGGCGCCCAGGTGCAGTTCATGGGCAACGTCTGGGGCATGGACGAGAACGCCGCCAAGGCCGCCGGTTCGGCCGCCAACGGCGTGATCTTCCCGGTGCGCACCGCGGCGATCTGGGGCGGCGACGCGCCCGGCATGAAGATCGTCAAGGAAATCTCCAAGGTCTCCGACGCCGCCGGAACCGCCTACCGTCCGGTGCACTACGTCTCCGGCATCTGCTCCGCCTTCTACATGAAGGAAGCGATGGACTGGGCGAAGCAGAACGGCGGCGTGACCGGCCCGAACATCCGCAAGGGCATGTACCAGAAGAAGGATTGGGTGCCGGCGGGCCTGGAGGGCGTCTGCGTGCCGTCGACCTGGACCGAGACCGATCACCGCGGCATGGACAAGGTCAACCTGTACCGCGCCAACGTGTCCGGCGACACCGGCGGTTCGGTGGACGAGCTGGTGAAGGCCGGCACGATCAAGCTGGAGAAGATCGCCACCGTCGACGTCCCGCGCAAGCCGGAGTGGCTGGGCTGGTAAGCCGGACCGCCCCCGCCGCCGCCGTGAAAGGGCGGCGGCGGGGGCACCCGTCCCGTCTCACTGCATCAGGTGCCGCATCATGAACGCCGCCACCGCGACCGCCGCGGTCACTCCCGCCAGCGCTCCGGCGCCGGTTCCCGGCACGGCCAAGGCGCCGCTGCTGTCCGTCAACAACATCGAGGTCGTCTACAACGACGTCATCCTGGTGCTCCGCGGCCTCAGCCTGGAGGTGCCGGAGGGGGAGATCGTCGCCCTGCTGGGCGCCAACGGCGCCGGCAAATCGACGACGCTGAAGGCCATCTCCGGGCTGCTGAAGACCGAGGACGGCGAGGTCACGCGCGGCGACATCTCCTTTGGTGGCGAGCGCATCAACGGCATCGACCCCGACAAGATCGTCCGGCGCGGCATCTTTCAGGTGATGGAGGGCCGCCGCATCATCGGCGACATGACCTGCCAGGAGAATTTGCGCCTCGGCGCCTTCACCCGCCGCGACGGCGGCGTGAAGGACGACATCGAGATGGTCTATCACTATTTCCCCCGCCTGAAGGAACGCACCGGTCTCGCCGGCTACCTGTCGGGCGGTGAGCAGCAGATGCTGGCCATCGGGCGCGCGATGATGGCGCGGCCGAAGCTGATCCTGATGGATGAGCCGTCGATGGGCCTGTCGCCGCTGATGGTGAAGGAGGTCTTCAGCATCATCCGGCAGATCAACAAGGACCTGGGCGTCACCATCCTGCTGGTCGAGCAGAACGCCCGCATGGCGCTCCAGGCCGCGACGCGCGGCTACATCATGGAGAACGGCAAGGTCGTTCTGGACGGCACCGCCGAAGAGCTGCGCAACAACGAGGACGTGAAGGAATTCTACCTCGGCGGCGGCAACGAAGAACGCAAGAGCTTCAAGAACCTCAAGAGCTTCAAGCGCCGGAAGCGCTGGATTTGAACGTTTCCCTCTCCCCTCTGGGGAGAGGGTGGCCCGAAGGGTCGGGTGAGGGGGTTGCGCTTTTGCCGGACGTGCCACCAAGCGCAACCCCCTCACCCTGACCCTCTCCCCAGAGGGGAGAGGGGACAAGAAAAACAGCCGGGAGGCATCGGTGTCCGACACTTACGATCAACTCGAAACCCGCTCCCCCGACCGGCGCGAGGCGGAGCTGTTCGCGGCGCTGCCGGCGCAGATCGCCCACGCCAAGGCGAACGCGCCCTATTTCACCCGCCTGCTTGCCGATGTGGACCCCGCCGCCATTCGTGACCGCGCGGCGCTCGCCGCGCTGCCGGTGACGCGCAAGTCGGACCTGATCGCGCTGCAGAAGGAGGCGCCGCCCTTCGGCGGGATGACCACCGTCGCCATCGGGCGGCTGGCCCGCGTCTTCGCCTCGCCCGGCCCGATCCACGATCCGGAGGCGCACGGCACGGACCCCTGGCGCACCGCGCGGGCGCTCTACGCCTCGGGCATCCGCGGCGGCGACCTCGTGCAGAACTGCTTCGCCTACCACCTGACCCCCGCCGGCTCGATGTTCGAGACCGGCGCGCACGCGCTGGGCTGCGCCGTCATCCCCGCCGGCGTCGGCAACACGGAGATGCAGGCCCAAGTGGCCGCCCATCTGAAGCCGCGGGCCTACATCGGCACGCCCGACTTCCTGAAGATCATCCTGGAGAAGGGCGACGAGCTGGGTCTGGACCTGTCCTCCATCGCGATCGGCCATCTGACCGGCGGCCCCTTCCTGCCGGACGCCCGCGCCTATTACGAGGGGCGCGGCATCGCCGCCTACCAGAGCTACGGCACCGCCGACCTCGGCCTCGTCGCCTACGAGACGACGGCCCGCGCCGGGCTGGTGGTGGAGGAGGGCGTGATCGTGGAGATCGTCCGCCCCGGCACCGGCGACCCCGTTCCGGAGGGCGAGGTGGGGGAGGTCGTCGTCACCACCTTCAACCAGGCCTACCCGCTGCTCCGCTTCGCCACCGGCGATCTGTCGGCCGTGCTGCCCGGCGAAAGCCCCTGCGGGCGCACCAACATGCGGCTGAAGGGCTGGATGGGCCGCGCCGACCAGACCACCAAGGTCAAGGGCATGTTCGTCCACCCGCAGCAGATCGCCGAAGTGCTGCGCCGCCACCCGCAGATCGGCAAGGCCCGCCTCGTCGTCGGGCGGGAGGACGCCAACGACACCATGACCCTGCGCTGCGAGTCGCCCGAGTCCGGCGAGGCCTTGGCGGCGTCTGTGCGTGAAACTCTGGCCGCCGTCACCAAATTGAAGGGTGTCGTGGAGTTCGCGGCCCCCGGCAGCCTGCCCAACGACGGCAAGGTCATCGAGGACGCCCGCGCCTGAGACCCGTTGATACCCGAAAACAACGATAACCGACCCGATACACACGAGGACCTTTTCGACATGAGCGTCAGCACCGACCTCCAGCTCGACCCCTTCGCGCTCGCCAGGGAGCTGTCGGGCAAGCATTTCTTCGGCGGGGAGTTCCGCCCGGCCTCCTCCGGCAAGGGCTTCCCCGTCGTGAACCCGGCGACCGGCGAGACGGTGGCCGAGGCCGCCTTCGGCGAGGCGGCGGACGTCGACGCCGCGGTGGCCGCCGCGGTGGCCGCGCAGAAGGAATGGGCCAAGCGCCCGGTGCGCGAGCGCGGCAAGCTGGTCGCCGAATGCGGGCGCGTGCTCGACGCCCACAAGGAGGAAATTGCTAAGCTGATCGCGCTGGAGACCGGCAAGGCGCTGCGCACCGAATCGCGCGTCGAGGCCGGCGTTCTGTCCGACGCCTTCGTCTTCTTCGGCGGTCTGGCGCCGGAGCTGAAGGGCGAGACGGTGCCCTTCAACCCGTCCATGCTGACCATGACGGTGCGCGAACCGGTGGGCGTGGTCGGCGCGATCATCCCGTGGAACGTGCCGCTGCTGCTGATGGCGCTGAAAATCGCCCCGGCGATGGTGGCGGGCAACGCCGTCGTGGTGAAGTCGGCGGAGGAGGCGCCGCTCGCCGTCCTGCGCGTCGTGCAACTCATCAACACGGTGATTCCGGCAGGTGTGGTGAACATCCTGTCGGGCTACGGCCCGGAATGCGGCGCCCCGCTGGTGGCGCACAAGGACGTCAAGAAGGTGACCTTCACCGGCTCGGTCGAGACCGGCAAGATCGTCTACAAGACCGCCGCCGAGAAGCTGATCCCGGTGACGCTGGAACTGGGCGGCAAGAGCCCGATGATCGTCTGCGGCGACGCCGACCTCGACCAGGCCATCGCGGGCGCCATCGCCGGCATGCGCTTCACCCGCCAGGGCCAGAGCTGCACCGCCTCCTCGCGCATCTTCGTCCATGACAGCATCCACGACGCCTTCGTGGAAAAGCTGAAGGAGAAGGTGAACGCCATGAAGATGGGCGACCCGCTCGACGAGTTGACCGACATCGGCACCATCGTCTCGCCGCAGCAGCTCGACCGGGTGCAGAGCTACATCGCCATCGGCAAGGAAGGCGGGGCGACTCCGCACGTCTGCTCGGCCATGCCGTCCGACCCGAAACTGACCAAGGGCCTGTACGTGCAGCCGCACATCTTCACCGGTGTGAAGAACAGCGACCGCATCGCGCAGGAGGAGATTTTCGGCCCGGTCTGCTGCGTCATCCGCTGGACCGACTACGAGGAGGTCATCGCCCAGGCCAACGACACCGAATACGGCCTCGCCGCGACCATCTGGACGCGCGACCTGAGGGTGGCGATGGACGCGGTGCATAGGCTGGAGGCCGGGTTCGTGCAGGTGAACCAGAACTTGGTCGTGCAGCCGAACCTGTCCTACGGCGGCGTGAAGTCCTCCGGCCTCGGGAAGGAGGCCTCGCTGGAGGCGATGCTTGAGCACTTCACCCACAAGAAGACGATCATCATCAACATGAAGTGAGCGGACCCTCTTGGCCCTCCTCCGAAAGGGGGACGGGCCAAGAGGCCTTGCCACGCCCATTTCCATACGCTACCGTACGGCTCCATACGTCGCCGTATGGCGGGAACGAAGAACAGACCTCCGGGGGGAGCGCCAACACCATGCTGTCGAACCAGTATCCGACCCTGAACTTCGACCTCGGCGAATCCGCGGACATGCTGCGCGACACCGTGCGCAGCTTCGCCGCCGACGAGATCGCGCCCCGCGCCGCCGAGATCGACCGCACCAACGAGTTCCCGAACGAGCTGTGGCGCAAGTTCGGCGACCTCGGCGTGCTCGGCATCACGGCGGAGGAGGAATACGGCGGCGCCGGCATGGGCTATCTGGAGCATGTCGTGGCGATGGAGGAAATCTCCCGCGCCTCGGCCTCGGTCGGCCTCAGCTACGGCGCGCACTCCAACCTCTGCGTCAACCAGATCCGCAAGAACGGCACGGCGGAGCAGAAGAGCCGCTACCTCCCGAAGCTGATCTCCGGCGAGCACATCGGCGCCCTCGCCATGTCGGAGCCGAACGCCGGGTCCGACGTGGTGTCGATGAAGCTGCGCGCCGAGAAGCAGGGCGACCGCTACGTGCTGAACGGCACGAAGATGTGGATCACCAACGGGCCCGACGCCGACACGCTGGTGGTCTACGCCAAGACCGACGTCAACGCCGGCCCGCGCGGGATCACCGCCTTCCTGATCGAGAAGTCCTTCAAGGGCTTCTCCGTCGCGCAGAAGCTCGACAAGCTGGGCATGCGCGGCTCCAACACCGGCGAACTGGTGTTCGAGGACTGCGAGGTGCCGGAGGAGAACATCCTGGGCGGCGTCGGCCGTGGCGTGAACGTGCTGATGTCCGGCCTCGACTACGAGCGTGCGGTGCTGGCCGGCGGGCCGCTCGGCATCATGCAGGCCTGCATGGACGTGGTTGTTCCCTACCTGCACGACCGCAAGCAGTTCGGCCAGCCGATCGGCGAATTCCAGCTCATGCAGGGCAAGCTTGCCGACATGTACACGATCATGAACGCCGCCAAGGCCTACGTGTACGCCGTCGCCAAGGCCTGCGACCGCGGTGAGACGGCCCGCAAGGACGCCGCCGGGGCGATTCTCTTTGCCGCCGAAAAGGCGACCTGGATGGCGCTGGAGGCCATTCAGACTCTGGGCGGCAATGGCTACATCAACGAGTACCCGACGGGCCGCCTGCTGCGCGACGCCAAGCTCTACGAGATCGGCGCCGGCACCAGCGAGATCCGCCGCATGCTGATCGGGCGCGAGCTGTTCAAGGAAACGGCCTAAGGAAAACGGCGCAAGGCCGGAGGGAAGGGAAAGAGCATGACCGATACCGTTGTGATCGCGGGCGCCGCCCGCACCCCGATGGGCGGCTTCCAGGGCGACTTGCAGGGCCTGACCGCGCCGCAGCTCGGCTCCGCCGCCATCAAGGCCGCGCTGGAGCGCGCCGGGGTCAAGCCGGACGCCGTGGACGAGGTGTTCATGGGCAACGTCCTGCCCGCCGGCCTTGGGCAGGCGCCGGCCCGTCAGGCGTCGCTCGGCGCCGGAATTCCGGAGGCTGCCGGTTGCACGACCATCTCCAAGGTCTGCGGGTCGGGCATGAAGGCGGTGATGCTCGCCACCGACCTCATCAAGGCCGGTTCGGCGGAGATCATGGTGGCCGGCGGCATGGAGAGCATGTCCAACGCCCCCTATCTGCTGGACCGCGCGCGCGGCGGCTACCGCATGGGCCATGGCCGCGTGCTCGACCACATGTTCCTCGACGGGCTGGAGGACGCCTATGACCGCGGGCGCCTGATGGGCACCTTCGCCGAGGAATGCGCCACCCACTACCAGTTCACGCGCGAGGCGCAGGACAACTACGCCATCGAGAGCCTGAACCGCGCCCGCCGCGCCACCGAGGACGGCAGCTTCGTCAAGGAGATCACCGCAGTCACGGTGAAGGGCCGCAAGGGCGACACGGTGGTGGAGAAGGACGAGCAGCCGCTGAAGGCCGACCCGGCCAAGATCCCGACGCTGAAGCCCGCCTTCGCCAAGGACGGCACGGTGACGGCGGCCAACGCCTCCTCCATTTCGGATGGCGCGGCGGCGCTGGTGCTGACCACCCGCTCCAACGCCGAGAAACTCGGCCTGCCGATCCTGGCGGAGATCAAGGCCCACGCCAACCACGCCCAGGCCCCGGCCTGGTTCACCACGGCCCCCGTGGGCGCGATCAACAAGGTGCTGGAGCGCGCCGGCTGGTCGGCCAAGGACGTGGACCTCTACGAGCTGAACGAGGCCTTCGCCGTGGTCGCCATGGCGGCGATGCGCGAACTCGACATCCCGCACGACAAGATCAACGTGCATGGCGGTGCCTGCGCGCTCGGCCATCCGATCGGCGCATCGGGGGCGCGCATCCTCGTCACGCTGCTGGCGGCGCTGGAGAAGAACGGGCTGAAGCGCGGCGTCGCCTCGCTGTGCATCGGCGGCGGCGAGGCCACGGCTGTGGCGGTGGAGTTGGTGTAAGGGCAGGGGAATCATAATCCCCTCTCCCCTCTGGGGAGAGGGTTAGGGTGAGGGGGGTGCGCATGTCGGAGCGTCCGGCAAAAGCGCACCCCCCTCACCCCGGCCCTCTCCCCAGAGGGGAGAGGGAGAACGGGAGGGAAAGCAATGCGGCTGACGGAAGAGCAGCGGATGGTGCGCGACATGGCGCGGGACTTCGCGGCGGAACGGCTGGCGCCCACCGCCGCCGAGCGCGACCGCACCGGCGCCTTCCCCAAGGAGGAGCTGGCCGAGATGGGCCGGCTCGGCCTGATGGGCATGCTGGTGCCGGAGGAGTTCGACGGCGCCGGCACCGACCACATCGCCTACGCGCTCGCCATCGAGGAGATCGCGGCGGGCGACGGCGCCATTTCCACCATCATGAGCGTGCACAACTCCGTCGGCTGCATGCCGATCCTGAAGTTCGGCAGCGCCGAGCAGAAGGAGCGCTTCCTGAAGCCGATGGCCCGCGGCGAACAGCTCGGCTGCTTCTGCCTGACGGAGCCGCAGGCGGGGTCCGACGCCGCCGCCATCAAGACCCGCGCCCGCCGCGACGGCAACCACTGGGTCCTCAACGGCACCAAGCAGTTCATCACGTCGGGCAAGAACGCCGACGTTGCCATCGTCTTCGCGGTCAGCAACCCCGACGCCGGCAAGAAGGGCATCACCGCCTTCATCGTGCCGACCGACACCCCCGGCTTCCAGGTCGCGCGGGTCGAGGAGAAGCTTGGGCAGAGCTGTTCCGACACCTGCCAGATCGTGCTGGAGGACTGCCGCATCCCCGCCGACCTGATGCTGGGCGCGGAGGGCGGCGGCTACCGGGTGGCGCTTGCCAACCTGGAGGGCGGGCGCATCGGCATCGCCTCGCAGTCGGTGGGCATGGCCCGTTCCGCGCTCGACCACGCCACCCGCTACGCCCAGGAGCGGCAGAGCATGGGCGTGCCGATCATCCAGCATCAGGCGGTGGCCTTCCGGCTGGCCGACATGGCGACGAAGGTGGAGGCCGCGCGCCAGCTCGTCCTGCACGCCGCGAGCCTGCGCGACGCCGGCGAGCCCTGCCTGAAGGAGGCGGCGATGGCGAAGCTGTTCGCCTCGGAGATCGCCGAGCGCGTCTGCTCCGACGCCATCCAGATCCACGGCGGCTACGGCTACCTGAACGATTTCCCGGTGGAGCGCATTTATAGAGACGTGCGCGTCTGCCAGATTTACGAGGGCACGAGCGACATCCAGCGGCTGGTCATCAGCCGCGCCCTGATGCAGTAGAACAAGAAGAGACGGGAGGACGACGGCCATGACCGTCCTGAAGAGCGCCCTGAACCCGCGCTCCGCCGAGTTCCAGACGAACGCCGACGCCATGTCCGCCCTGGTCGCCGACCTGCGCGAGAAGGTGGGCGCGATCAAACAGGGTGGCGGTGCCAAGGCCCGCGACAAGCACCTGTCCCGCGGCAAGCTGCTGCCGCGCGAGCGCATCCGCCAGCTCCTGGACGTGGGATCGCCCTTCCTGGAGCTGTCGCAGATGGCCGCCCACAAGGTCTATGACGACGACATCCCGGCGGCGGGCATCATCACCGGCATCGGCAGCGTGGCCGGGCAGGAATGCATGGTGGTCGTCAACGACGCCACGGTGAAGGGCGGTACCTACTTCCCCCTGACGGTCAAAAAGCACCTGCGCGCCCAGGAAGTCGCCCAGCAGAACAATCTGCCCTGCATCTATCTGGTGGATTCGGGCGGCGCCAACCTGCCGAACCAGGACGAGGTGTTCCCCGACCGCGACCATTTCGGCCGCATCTTCTTCAACCAGGCCAACATGTCGGCCCAGGGCATCCCGCAGATCGCGGTGGTGATGGGAAGCTGTACGGCCGGCGGCGCCTACGTCCCGGCGATGTCGGACGAGGCGATCATCGTGCGCAACCAGGGCACCATCTTCCTCGGTGGCCCGCCGCTGGTGAAGGCGGCGACCGGCGAGGTGGTGTCGGCGGAAGACCTCGGCGGGGCGGATGTGCATTCCCGCACCTCCGGCGTGACCGACCATTACGCGATGAACGACGCCCACGCGCTCGCCATGGCGCGCAAGGTCGTGTCGAACCTGAACCGCAGCAAGCGCATCGACATGGATCTGCGCGAGCCGCAGGAGCCGGCCTACGACCCGCGCGAGCTCTACGGCGTCATCCCCAGCGACCCGCGCAAGCCCTTCGACGTGCGCGAGGTCATCGCCCGCGTCGTCGACGGCTCCGTTCTGGACGAGTTCAAGCCGCTCTACGGCACGACTTTGGTCTGCGGCTTCGCCCATATCTTCGGTTACCCGGTCGGCATCATCGCCAACAACGGCATCCTGTTCAGCGAATCCGCCCTGAAGGGCGCGCATTTCGTCGAGCTGTGCTGCCAGCGCGGCATTCCACTGGTCTTCCTGCAGAACATCACCGGCTTCATGGTCGGGCGGAAGTACGAGGCCGGCGGCATCGCCAAGGACGGCGCAAAGCTGGTCACCGCCGTCGCCTGCGCCAAGGTGCCGAAATTCACCGTCATCATCGGCGGCAGCTACGGTGCGGGCAACTACGGGATGTGCGGGCGCGCTTATTCTCCGCGCTTCCTGTGGATGTGGCCGAACTCGCGCATCTCGGTGATGGGCGGGGAGCAGGCGGCGGGTGTGCTCGCCCAGGTGCGGCGCGACGCCATGGAATCCCAGGGCAAGAGCTGGGCGCCGGAGGATGAGGAGGCGTTCAAGGCCCCGATCCGCCAGCAGTACGAAGACCAGGGCCATCCCTACTACGCCTCCGCCCGGCTGTGGGACGACGGCATCATCGACCCGGCGGACACCCGCATGGTGCTCGGCCTCGGCCTGTCGGCGTCGCTGAACGCTCCGGTCGAGAAGACCACCTTCGGCGTGTTCCGGATGTGAGCGGGGGGACGACGAGCATGAGCGACATTATGATCGACATCGCCTCCAACGGGGTGGCGACCGTCACGATGAACCGGGCGGAGGTGCACAACGCCTTCAACGAGCAGGTCATCGCCGATCTGACCGACGCCTTCCTCAGCCTGGGGTCGAACCCGGACGTCCGCGTCATCCTGCTGCGCGGCGCGGGCAAGAGCTTCTCCGCCGGGGCCGATCTCGGCTGGATGAAGAAGATGGCGGGCTACAGCCACGACGAGAACGTCCAGGACGCCATGGGCCTCGCCACCATGCTGCGCACGCTGGATGAATGCCCGAAGCCGACCATCGCCGTGGTGCAGGGGCCGGCCTTCGGCGGCGGGGTGGGGCTGGTCGCCGCCTGCGACATCGCCATATCCGCCGAGACGGCCAGCTTCGCCCTGACCGAGGTGCGGCTGGGCCTGATCCCCGCGGTCATCAGCCCCTATGTGGTGGCCGCGATGGGCGAGCGCGCCTGCCGCCGCTACTTCCTGACGGCGGAACGCTTCTCCGCCGCCGAGGCGATGCGGCTCGGCCTGCTGCACCAGACCGTTCCGGCGGCGGAGCTGGACGCCGCGGTCGAGGCGATGGTCCGCAACCTGCTGCAATGCGGCCCGGCCTCCCAGACCGCGGCGAAGGAGCTGATCCGCGCGGTGGCGCGCCGCCCGCTGGACGACGCGCTGGTCCGCGGCACGGCGGAGCGCATCGCCCGCCAGCGCGCGAGCGACGAGGGGAGGGAGGGCGTCGGCGCCTTCCTGGAGAAACGCGAACCGGCGTGGCGGAGCTGAGTCCCATGGTTGAGACAGGCATGTTCGACAAGATTCTGATCGCGAACCGTGGCGAGATCGCCTGCCGCGTCATCCGCACCGCCCGCCGCATGGGCATCCGCACCGTCGCCGTGTACTCGGAAGCCGACGCCCGCGCCATGCATGTGGAGATGGCCGACGAGGCTGTCTGCATCGGCCCGGCGCCGGTCGGCGAGAGCTACCTGCGCGGCGACGCGATCCTCGAGGTCGCCAAGCGCACCGGCGCCCAGGCCATCCATCCCGGCTATGGCTTCCTGTCGGAGAACGCCGGCTTCGCGGCGGCCTGCGCCGAGGCCGGCGTGGTCTTCATCGGCCCGCCGATTGAGGCCATCCGCGTCATGGGCTCCAAGGCGGAATCCAAGCGCGTGATGTCCCAGGCCGACGTGCCGCTGGTCCCCGGCTTCCACGGCGAGGCCCAGGACCTGGAGACGCTGGCCGCGGAGGCCGAGCGCATCGGCTATCCGGTGCTGGTCAAGGCGTCGGCGGGCGGCGGCGGCAAGGGCATGCGCGTGGTCCGCGCCGTCGGCGAGTTCGCCGACGCGGTGGCCGGCGCCAAGCGCGAGGCCAAGGCCGCCTTTGGCGACGACAGCGTGCTTCTGGAGAAGTATCTGGGCCGCCCGCGCCATGTCGAGATTCAGGTCTTCTGCGACGCCCACGGCAACGGCGTTTATCTGTTCGAGCGCGACTGCTCGATCCAGCGCCGCCACCAGAAGGTGATCGAGGAGGCCCCGGCCCCCGCGCTGCCCGACGACCTGCGCCGCCGCATGGGCGAGGCCGCGGTGGCCGCCGCCAAGGCGGTGAACTACGTCGGCGCCGGCACGGTGGAGTTCCTCTACGAGGACGGCGGCTTCTATTTCATCGAGATGAACACCCGCCTCCAGGTGGAGCATCCGGTGACCGAAAAGATCACCGGCCAGGATCTCGTCGAGTGGCAGCTGCGCGTCGCCGCCGGGGGCACGCTGCCGCTGATGCAGGACCAGCTCACCCGCCGCGGCCACGCCTTCGAGGCGCGCCTCTACGCGGAGGACCCGCAGCGCGAGTTCCTTCCGGCCATCGGCAAGCTGGTCCGCCTGCGCCCGCCCGCCGAGAACGAGCATGTCCGGGTGGACACCGGCGTCCGCGAGGGCGACGAGGTCACCATGTTCTACGACCCGATGATCGCCAAGCTGATCGTCTGGGACGAGGATCGCGACGCCGCACTCCGCCGTCTGCGCGTGGCGCTCGCCGCCTACGAGGTGGTCGGAGTGACCACCAACGTGGCCTTCCTCGGCGCCATCGCCGGGCATCCGGCCTTCCGCGCGGTGGAGATCGACACCGGCTTCATCGAGCGGCACCGCGCCGATCTGCTGCCCCCGCCGGCCCCGGTGCCGGACCGCGGGCTGGCCATCGCCGCGCTCAGCGTGCTTCTCCGCCGCAACGCGGAGGCCCGCAAGGCCCGCCGCGCCGCGTCGGACCCCTGGTCGCCCTGGCTGTCGGCCAGCGGCTGGCGCCTCAACGACGACAACCACCACGACCTGCGCCTGCTCGATGGCGACACGCCGCGCGCCCTGACCCTGCATTTCCGCCCCGACGGCTACGAGATCGAAGTGGAGGGCCGTCCGGCCATCCGGGCGGAGCGGGTGACGCTCGACGGCGAGACGCTGACCGCCACCATCGACGCCGTGCGCACCCGCGCCACGGTGGTCTGCCAAGGGCTGGACCTGACCATCCTGTCGGACGGGGCGGTGTGGCGGCTGCATCTGGACGACCCGACCGCCCGTGCCGCGGAGCAGGAGGGCGGCTCCGGCCGCCTCACCGCGCCGATGCCGGGCACCGTCGTCCGCGTGCTGGTCGAGCCCGGCCAGACGGTGGAGGCGGGCGCGCCGCTGATGCTTCTGGAAGCGATGAAGATGGAGCACACCATAAAGGCCCCCGCCGCCGGCACGGTCAGCGCCGTCAACTTCGCGGCGGGCGATCAGGTGTCCGAAGGCGTGGACCTGCTGGTCCTCGACGTGACGGAGGGATGAGCATGCGCCTGCCGAAAAGCGTCCGCATGGTGGAGGTCGGCCCGCGCGACGGCCTCCAGAACGAGAAGCAGATCGTCCCGACGGCGGTGAAGATCGGTCTGGTCGACCGGCTGGCCGACGCCGGGCTGACCGCCATCGAGGCCGGCAGCTTCGTGTCGCCCAAATGGGTCCCGCAGATGGCCGACACGCCGGACGTCTTCGCCGGCATCCGGCGCAAGGAGGGGGTGCGCTACGTCGCCCTCACCCCGAACGCCAAGGGGCTGGAGGGCGCGCTCGCCGCCCGCGCCGACGAGGTGGCGGTCTTCGCCGCCGCGTCGGAGAGCTTCAGCCAGAAGAACATCAACTGTTCCATCGCCGAAAGCCTGGACCGCTTCGTCCCGGTGCTGGAGCAAGCGAAGGCCCAGGGCGTGCCGGTGCGCGGCTATGTCTCCTGCGTGCTCGGCTGCCCCTACGAGGGGGAGATCGCTCCGGCGGCGGTGGCCGAGGTGGCGGGGCGGCTGCTCGACATGGGCTGCTACGAGGTCTCGCTCGGCGACACCATCGGGACCGGCACGCCGGCCAAGGCCCAGGCGATGATCGCGGCGGTGGCGGAGCGCGTGCCGATGGAGCGCTTGGCGGTGCATTTCCACGACACCTACGGGCAGGCGCTCGCCAACATCCTGGCGACGCTGGAGATGGGCGTGGCGGTGGTGGACAGCTCGGTCGCCGGGCTCGGTGGCTGCCCCTACGCCAAGGGGGCGTCGGGCAACGTGGCGAGCGAGGACGTGCTCTACATGCTGAACGGGCTGGGCGTCGAAACGGGGGTGGATCTGGACCGGCTGGTGGCGGCTGGCGCTTATATCAGCGATGCCATCGGCCGCCCAACCGCCTCGAAGGTCGCCCGCGCGCGGGGATGTGCGTAAAACACGGGGAAAGAGGGAAGGGAAGGGCGCCATGAGCTTCACGAACCTGCTGGTGCATGTGGACGACAGCGACCGCTGCGGGGAGCGGCTGACCGTCGCCCTGACCCTGGCGCAGAAGCATGGTGCCACGCTGACCGGCCTGTTCGCGCAAAGCGACAGCTCCGGCGCCGGCATCGTCACGCGCAAGGCCGGCCCGGCGCTGACCCAGGCGGCGCAGCGGGCGCGGGAGCTGTTCGAGGAAAAGGCCCGCGAGGCCGGGGTGACGACGCGCTGGTGGCAGCTCAGCCACGGCGAGTACGGCCATGTGATCGCCGAGACGGTGATCTGCTCGCGCTACGTCGACCTCGCCGTCTTCGGCCAGCACGATCCGGAGGACAGCCGCGTCCCGGCGGACCTGCTCGAAGAGGTGGTGCTGAACGCCGGGCGCCCGATCCTGGTCGTGCCGCACAGCGGCAGCTACCCGCAGCTCGCCGACCGCCCGGTGATCGCCTGGAACGGCAGCCGCGAGGCTGCCCGCGCCGTCAACGACGCGCTGCCGCTGCTGAAGCAGGCCAGTTCCGTGCTCCTGCTCGCCTTCCACACCCAGCCGCGGGCGGAGGGGGGCGGCAACGTCCCGCAGGTCGATATCCTTGAGCATCTGGCGAGCCATGGCGTGACGGCCACGCAGGAGCGCATGACCATCGCCAGCATGACCCCCATGGACGCCGTGCTGTCGCGCGCCTCGGACCATGGCGCCGATCTTCTGGTGATGGGTGGTTTCGGCGGCTATGGCGGCTCGCTGTTCCCGCTGTTCGGGCGGGGCAGCAACACCCGCCAGATCCTGCGCCAGATGACCCTTCCCGTTCTGTTGTCGCACTGACCGACGTTGTTCGCACGAAACAAGGAAAGAAGAAGAAATGGCTGACGAGATGGCTCGCGACCCGCGCGAGGTGATGGAGTACGACGTCCTTGTCGTCGGAGCCGGCCCGTCGGGCCTGAGCGCGGCCATCCGCCTGAAACAGCTCGCCAACGAGGCGGGGCAGGAGCTGTCGGTCTGCGTCGTCGAGAAGGGCTCGGAGGTCGGCGCCCACCTGCTCTCCGGCGCGGTGTTCGAGCCGCACGCGCTCGACGAGCTGATCCCCGACTGGAAGGACAAGGGCGCGCCCCTGACCACCCCGGCGCGCGAGGACCGCTTCCTCTTCCTCACCGAGACCAAGGCGCTGAAGTCGCCCTTCGCCCCGCCGCAGATGCACAATCACGGCAACTACATCATCTCCCTCGGCAACCTCGCCCGCTGGATGGCCGGGCAGGCCGAGGAGCTGGGTGTCGAGATCTACCCCGGCTTCGCCGCGGCGGAGGTGCTCTACGACGACAGCGGCGCGGTCAAGGGTGTGGCCACCGGCGACATGGGCATCGGCAAGGACGGCGAGAAGACCGCCAATTACACGCCGGGCATGGAGCTGCACGCCCGGCAGACCATCTTCGCCGAGGGCTGCCGCGGCTCGCTGACCAAGACGCTGTTCGAGCGCTTCGACCTGCGCCGCGACGCCGACCCGCAGACCTACGGCATCGGCATCAAGGAGCTGTGGGAGGTCGAACCCGCCAAGTCGCAGCCCGGCCTGATCGTCCACACCATCGGCTGGCCGATGGACCCCAAGACCTACGGCGGCTCCTGGCTCTACCACATGGAGGGCAACCTGGTGTCGGTCGGCTTCGTGGTCGGGCTCGACTACGAAAACCCGCACCTGTCGCCCTTCGAGGAGTTCCAGCGCTACAAGACCCACCCGGCGATCCGTCCGACCTTCGAGGGCGGGCGGCGCATCGCCTATGGCGCGCGGGCGCTCAGCGAGGGCGGCTTCCAGTCGATCCCCAAGCTGACCTTTCCCGGCGGTCTGATCGTCGGCGACGCGGCGGGCTTCCTCAACGTGCCCAAGATCAAGGGCAACCACACCGCGATGAAGTCGGGCATGCTGGCGGCTGAGGCGGTGCACGAGCTTCTGTCGGCCCAGACCAATAGCGAGGCGCCGGCGCGCGAGGCGGTGGCCTATCCGGAGAAGCTGAAGGCGTCCTGGGTGTGGTCGGAGCTTCACGCGGTGCGCAACATCCGTCCGGGCTTCCAGAAGGGGCTGTGGGCGGGTCTGGCCAACGCGGCCTACGAGACGGCGACCAAGGGCAAGTCGCCGTGGACGCTGCACCACCGGCACGGCGATCACGAGACGCTGAAGAAGGCGTCGGAGATGCCGAAGATCGCCTATCCCAAGCCGGACGGGGTGGTGTCGTTCGACCGGCTGTCCTCGGTGTATCTGTCGAACACCAACCACGAGGAGGACCAGCCGGCGCACCTGACGCTGAAGGACGCGTCGGTGCCGATCGCGGTCAATCTGGCGCTCTACGACGCTCCGGAGACGCGCTACTGCCCGGCGGGGGTGTACGAGATCGTGCGGGCGGAGGACGGCCGCGATCCGCGGCTGCAGATCAACGCGCAGAACTGCGTGCACTGCAAGACCTGCGACATCAAGGACCCCACCCAGAACATCAACTGGGTCGTCCCGGAGGGCGGTGGGGGACCGAACTATCCGGGCGGGATGTGACGCTTCAACCCTCTCCCCTCCGGGGAGAGGGGACTTCGATAACGACAGCAGGGGGGAAACACGATGCAGATCAACGGTCAGGCCGCCATCGTCACCGGTGGCGCCTCCGGCATGGGGGCGGAAACCGCGCGCCATCTGGCGAAGCTGGGCGCAAAGGTCACTGTCCTCGACATGAACGAGGCGGCGGTCAAGCAGGTCGCCGAGGAGATCGGCGGCCTGGGCCTGCTCTGCGACGTGTCGAGCGCGGAGTCGGCGGAGAAGGCCGTGGCCGAGGCCCGGGCTGCCCATGGCCCGGCTCGCATCGCGGTCAACTGCGCGGGCGTCGCCCCGGCCAAGCGCATCGTCGGGCGCGACGGCCCGATGGCGCTGGACGATTTCCGCAAGGTGATCGAGGTCAACCTGATCGGCACCTTCAACATGTTGCGCCTCGCCGCCGCGGACATGGGCACGCTCGACCCGCTGGAATCGGGGGAGCGCGGGGTGATCGTCAACACCGCCTCCGTCGCCGCCTATGAGGGCCAGATCGGGCAGGCCGCCTACGCCTCGTCGAAGGGCGGCATCGTCGCCCTGACCATCTGCGCCGCCCGCGATCTGGCGCGCAGCGGCGTGCGTGTCATGACCATCGCGCCGGGTCTGATCGGCACGCCGATGCTGCTGAACATGCCGCAGGAGGTGCAGGACAGCCTCGCCGCCACGGTGCCCTTCCCGAAGCGCTTCGGCCAGCCGTCCGAATACGCCCGCCTCGTGCAGCACATTCTGGAGAACGAGATGTTGAACGGCGAGGTGATCCGGCTGGACGGCGCCATCCGCATGGCGCCGCAGTAACGGGATTCGGCGGATCGGTGTCATGGTTCTTCTCCGCGCTGCGAAACAGCGCGGAGAAGGGGAGGGCGTCGAACGACGATCGTCCTCCGCCTCAATCGTCCCAGATCGGCAGGCTACCGAGTTGCGCGTTGGTCAGTGCGGTCGTCAGGGCCCGCCCGTCGTCGCGCAACTGGTCCAGCCCGACAATCACCTCCTTGTCGCCGATCCCCACGCCGTGCTCCACGTCCACCACCACGGCGACCGGCTGACCGGAGGCGTCCATCAGCACCTCCTCCACCTCGCCGATCTTCGTGCCGTCCGGCCCCATGACGTCCATGTCGTCCAGTTGCCCGACCGTCCGCTTGAGCGACGGCACCATGACGTTGTCGTCCTTGACCTCCCGATAGGCGTTGGCCGGGTTGGTGATGGCGGCGCTCTGCTGGGCGAGCGAAGGACCGGCGGCCATCATGACAAGGGTGACCGCCGTTGCGGAAAGGAGCTTTCTCATCGCATTGCTCTCCTGCTGCTGACCGTGCAACAACATGGAGCCGCCGGCACGGTTCCATCCGATGCGCCGGTGCGCACCGTCCGATTGTGCGGGAACCGCTCATGCTCCGATTTGCCACGACCGTGCTGCTGGCGACCTTGTCCGGCTTCGGCATTCAGACCGCGCAGGCGGAATCCGTGACAGCCGAGGCCATGAAGGAAGCCCGCAGGATGGAACAGTTCGATGTGCGCGCCGACCGGACGGGACTGGATTACCGGATCTTTCTCGTCCGCCCCGCGCAACCGCCGCCACCCGGCGGATATCCGGTCATCTACCTGCTGGACGGCAACGCGACCGTGCCGATGATGGAGACGGTCATCGGTCCGAGCCCGCCGGATCCCTACAGTTCCGCGGTGATCGTTGGAATCGGCTATCCGACCGATGGGCCGTTTGACATCCTGCGCCGCTACCGCGATCTGACCCCGCCAACCCCGCCGGAGTTCATTCCTCCGTCGCGGGATGGCGCCTCCGTCATCGAAACCGGCGGGCGCGACGATTTTCTTGCCTTCATCGAGACGCAGGTGATCCCGGCCGTTGAGGCACGCCTGCCCGCCGACCGGCAGCGCCGGACCTTGTTCGGCCACTCGCTGGGCGGGCTGTTCTCCCTCTACGTCTTCTACACCAGAGGAGATCTGTTCCAGACCTACATCGCCGCCGATCCGGCGGTCTGGTGGAGCGGGCAAGCCATCCTGGGCGAGCAGGCGGCGTTTCTGGAGCGTTCGAAGACGACGGGCGTGCCGCCCGGCACGGCTCTTCTGATCGAAACGTCCGGCAAGCTGGTGGAGCGCCCCTTGCCCCAGGCGGACGCCGAGCGGTTGAAGCGATTGCGCTCCGGACAGACGGGGAGGGAGGTCGTCGCCACCCTGGCGACGGTTCCGGGTTTGCGCCTCGCCTTCCATGATTTCGTCGAGGAAAGCCACGGTTCCATGCTGCCGCTCGCCGTGGCCGATGCCCTGCGCTTCTCCTTCGGTCGAAACCCGGATTGATTCAGGCATCAACGCGGGCTCGCGGACAGCGGGGGACCTTTCGGATCGCCCGGCGCTCCCCACATGTGAAGCGACGTCCGCACAAGGTGGACGGCCAGATGAGGGAGCGGATTCCTTGACCGTGCAGTCGATCTTCATGCCCGAGGCCATTTATCGGTACATGCTCGACGCTTCCCTGCGCGAAACGCCCATCCAGGCGTCGCTGCGCGCCGAGACGGCCACAATGACCGAGGCCCATTACCAGATCGCGCCCGAGGAAGGCCAACTCCTGGCTTTCCTGGTCGAGATGATCGGCGCGCGCCGCACCCTGGACATCGGAACCTTCACCGGCTACAGCGCGCTGACGGTGGCGCTGACGCTGCCGGAGGATGGCCGGGTGGTCAGCCTCGACATCAACGAGCAATGGACCGCCCAGGCTCGCGCGGCGTGGAGCAGGGCCGAGGTCGCGGGCAAGATCGACCTGCGCATCGGGCCGGCGCTCGACAGCCTCGACAAGCTCGTCGCGGACGGTGCGGGCGATTCGTTCGATTTCGCCTTCATCGACGCCGACAAGGAGAATTACGACGCATATTACGAACGGTGCCTGCGTCTGGTGAGGCGCGGTGGCCTGATCGTGGTGGACAACACCCTGTGGCGCGGACGAGTCGCCGATCCCAGTGACCGCAAGCACAAGACCGAAGCTATCCGTGCCTTCAATACGGCCCGTCTGGAGGACGAGAGGGTGGCCCTGTGCATGTTGCCCGTGGGCGATGGCGTGACCCTGCTGCGGCGGCGCTGACCGTCGAGACCGCCCCCTTCGGGCTGGAAAGCAGACGCACCGAGCCGTGCGCCAGCCTGTTTCGCTGCGGTTTGGCGCCACTTGCAGTCAAAAGTTCCATAAGGAACATTATGGAAAATAAGCTGAGGAAATCCGTGACAACGTACCTTTGACGACGATCCTTATGGAGACGTGATAAATTTTGCTCTATCTCATTAGAGGTATCGCCCACACCTGATCTCACCGCGGCGATGTTGATGGTCGATCGCACATGATGTCAGGTTCGGGCCTTTCCACCCTTCACATTTTCGCCTCCGCAACGAAGCGGCGGCGACAGCCCCTCGGGTTTCTCTCCGCAGCCCTGCTGACGGCGATCGCCCACGTCCCGTTGACTGGCCCGGTCCACGCCGCGGACCAGCCGCACCTTGCCACCGTCACCACACTGCGCAAGGATGCGGACAGCCAGCCGGCCAAGATGCTCCAGTTCGGCGTCTACCGGACGGAAGCTGACGCCTGGGTCGCCTGGAAGGCCGTCGTCCGGCGCCAGCCCGACATGGTCGCCGACCTGGTCCCCCGAGTCGCCCCGCAACGGCCCGACGTTCCCGACTCCGGCTTCGTTCTGCGGGCCGCCCCCCTGCCCGACCTCGACCCCAACTTCGTCTGCCGCCGGATCGTCGGCGGCGGCGGCAGTTGCCTCGTGGTTGACGCCGCCGAGCGGCCGGCCGCAGCCCCAACCGCCGCACCGGAGGACAACGACCACAACGGCGTCGTCACCTACAGCCCGGATCAGAGCCGGGAAATGCAGGAGATCGAGCGGCAGGCGTCGCGCCTGTCGCGGATCGCCGCCATCGTGCCCGGCAACGAGGCACGGGTTGACATCGGGGCGTTGAAGGCCAGCCGCTGGAACCTCTGCTCCCTGACCTTCGACGACGGGCCACATCCGTCGGTGACTCCGCGGATCCTCGACATCCTGCGCAGCGAGGGCGTGCGGGCGACCTTCTTCCCGATCGGCAACGTCGCGGTCCGCCACCCGCGGATCATCCAACGCATCGTTCAGGAGGGGCATGAGGTCGGCAACCACAGCCTGACCCACCCCAACATGCGCACCCTGAACACCGAGGCGCAACGCGCGCAGATCGCGGAAACGAATCGCATCCTGTCCCAGTCCGGCGCCGACCCGGTGCTGTTCCGCCCGCCCGCCGGACGCTGGAACAACGACACGTTGAACGCCGTCGAACAGGAAAAGATGAGCCCGGCGCTGTGGAACGTCGACACGCGCGACTGGTTCACCCGCGATGCCGGCAAGATCATGGCTCAGCTCGAAGCGACCGGCACCATCGGCAGCGTTGTCCTGATGCACACCACCTACAACGCGACGGCGGAAGCCCTTCCCCGGGCCATCGGCCTGCTGCGCACGCGCGGTTGCCGCTTCGTCACCCTGTCGGAATGGATCACCAGCCTGAACAGCCTCGCCACGCCGCGCATCGCGCAGCGCTGAGGAGGGAAAGCAGAATCGGTGCCGGACGGCCCCGCCGCCTCTTTCCCGGCTGTCGGGAAAGAGGCGGTTCGGAACGGACGCGTGGTCAGGCGACGTTCTTGGCGCGGCCGCGGCGGGCCGGCTTCGCCGGAGCGGCGGCCTTCTTGCCGAGACCGATCGACTTGGCGAAGGCGGACCGCTGCTCCGCGTAATTCGGGGCGGTCATCGGATAGTCCGCGGGCAGGCCCCATTTGCGGCGGTATTCGTCCGGAGTCATTCCATAAGCCGTGCGCAGATAGCGCTTCAGCATCTTCAGCTTCTTACCGTCCTCAAGGCAGACGATGTAGTCCGGCATCACCGACTTCTTCACCGGCACGGCAGGGCGCAGTTCCACCGCCTCCGGCTCCACCGGACGACCCGTGCCCGACAGACTTTGGTGGACGATCCGGATGAGGTTCGGAAGATCATTCACCGCGATCTGGTTCGAGCGGACATAAGACGCAACGATCTTACCCGTCATGGCGACCAGATCGCTGGCCGAATTCTCAGAACCGTCGGTGTCGCTGCTTTGCATGTCAGTTTCCTTCGAGAACGAATGATCCAGAACGGAGGATGGGCAAAGTGATGCGCAAAGCGCAAGCCTGTGCATCAGGTTTAACATGCAAATGTGTAATGTGTTTCACGCAGGACACGCGGCCGGACGGTCCAGTCGAATGGAAATAGTAGGCTCCGGCGGCGAAATCCCTGCCCGTTCAGGCGGCGGAACGCGCGCTCCTAATCAGGTCGGCGTACCAGCGGGCCGAGGCTTTCGGCGTGCGTTTCTGCGATTCGAAGTCGACGTGGACGATGCCGAAACGGTTGCCGTACCCGCTTCCCCACTCGAAATTATCCAGAAGCGACCAGACGAAGTAACCGCGCACATCCGCTCCGCCGCGAATCGCCTCGTGCATTGAGGCGTTATAGAGTCGCAGGTAGTTGATTCGGTGCTGGTCGTCGATGACACCCGATTCATCCGGCGAATCGCTGCCGCCGCAACCGTTTTCCGTAATGACGATGGGCATGCGGTAACGGCGGGTGATGTCCAGCAGCTCGTCGCGGAAGGCGTCGGGGAAAACCGCCCATCCGACACCATAGGTCGGCGAATTGGGGGGCGCGTCGCCCCAGCCGTAACCCCAGGTGGTGCCGGGGGTCGCGCGGGCGAAGATCGGGCCGTAGTGGTTCAGGCCGAACCAGTCCATGGGCCGGCAAATTCGCGCCATGTCGCCCGCCTTCACGTAAGGCTCGATGGCGCGGGCGACGCGCGGCGGGTAGTGGCCGAGGAGCTGCGGATCGCAGAAGGTCAGGTTCCAGTGCTCGTCCAGCAGGGCGGCGGCCTCCGCGTTCTCGGGCCGGCCGCCTTCCGGCAGCACGCGTTGGCGGTTGTGCACCGCCCCGATGGACGCGCCGGGGACCAAGTCACGGATCACGTCCACCCCGGCCCCATGGGCAAGGTTGACATGGTGGATGGCCCGCAGATGCTGGTCGCGGTCGGTGATGCCGGGGGCCGCCCAGGGAATGGCGTAGCCGAACAGGGTGAAGACGGAGAACTCGTTGAAGGTGATCCAACGCTTCACCCGGTCGCCGTAGCGCCGCGCCAACAGCGCCGTGTAATCGGCGTACCAGCCGGCGCTGTCCCGGCTCGCCCAGCCGCCGCGGTCCTGCAGGGCCTGCGGCAGGTCCCAGTGATAGACGCACAGCCAGGGCTCGATCCCCACCCCCAGCACCGCGTCGATCAGGCGGTCGTAGAAGTCCAGACCCGGTTGGTTGACCGCCCCCCGCCCGCGCGGCAGCACCCTGGGCCACGCCACGGAGAATCGGTAGGCATCCACCCCCAGCCCGCTCATCAGCGCGACGTCCTCGGCGTAGCGGTGATAATGGTCGCAGGCGACGTCGCCGGTGTCGCCGTTCACCACACCGCCCGCCGTGCGGCAGCGCGTGTCCCAGATGCTCGGACCGCGCCCGTCCGCCGCCGCGGCACCCTCGATCTGATAGGCGGAGGTGGAGACCCCCCAGACAAAATCCTTCGGCAGCTCCGCCATCGCCGTCTCCGTCCACAACCAGGGTCCATACCCATACTACCTTTGGCGGAATGGTCAAGAAACAGGCATAATGACGGGCGAATGGTTCGACGGAGCGATCTCCCTTGGAACATAAGGCTGTGGAACGGCGAGCGATGCCCCTCTTCCCCTCCCGTTTTCCCGATGGCTTCCTGTGGGGGACCTCCACATCGGCGTTCCAGGTCGAGGGGGCGGCGGCCGAGGATGGACGGGCGCCCAGCATCTGGGACCACTTTTGCCGCCTGAAAGGCCGGGTGGACAACGGCGACACCGGCGACGTCGCCTGCGACCACTACCACCGCTACGCCGAGGACGTCGCGCTGATGCGGGACATCGGGGTCGGCGCCTACCGATTCTCGATCTCCTGGCCGCGCGTGCTGCCGCGCGGGCGCGGGGCGGTGAACGAGGCCGGGCTGGACTTCTACGACCGCCTGATCGACCGCTTGCTGGAGGCTGGCATCGAGCCCTGGGCCTGCCTCTACCATTGGGACCTGCCACAGGCCCTGCAGGAGCGCGGCGGCTGGGCGAACCGGGACAGCGCCGGCTGGTACGCGGACTACGCCGTCCTCTGCGCCCGCCGCTTCGGCGACCGGGTGACGCGCTGGGCGACCTTCAACGAGTTCTCGGTCTTCACCCTGTTCGGCTACGCGCTCGGCTGGGGCGCGCCCAGCGTGTCCGACCGCGGTGAGCATCTGAAGGTCATCCACCACACCAACCTCGCCCACGGGGCCGGGGTGGACGTGCTGCGCGCCCTGGTCCCCGGCGCGTCCATAGGGGCGGTGCACAGTTTCCAGCCCTGCCGCCCCGCCGACCCGGCGCCCGAACACGTCGAGGCGGCGGCCCTGTTCGACGAGCTGTGGAACCTGTGCTTCCCCGACGCGCAGATTCTGGGGCGCTACCCGCCGCGCATCGCCCGCGCCATCGAGCCCTACGTCCGGGCCGGCGACATGGCGCGGATCTGCCGGCCGGTGGATTGGTTCGGCATGAACCATTACGCCCCCCTCTTCGCCCAGGCTGAACCCGGCGCCGTGTGGGGCTGCGGCTTCGGCGCCCCGCCGGAGGGCATGCCGCGCACCGACATCGGCTGGCCGCTCCAGCCCGGCGCCTTTCACGAAGCGTTGCTGCAGGCCACCGCCCGCTACCGCCTGCCGGTCTATGTGACGGAGAACGGCTACGGCACCAAGGCGCCGGAGGCCCCGGACGCGCAGGGGATCGTGATGGACCGGGAGCGGCTGGACTATCTGCAGGCCTGCATCGGCGAGATGGCCCGGGCGCTGAAGGACGGGGCCGACGTGCGCGGCTACTTCGTGTGGTCGCTGCTCGACAACTTCGAATGGGGCGGCGGCTACGGCACGCGGTTCGGCATCGTCCATGTGGACTTCGCGACGCAGAAACGCACGTTGAAGGAGTCCGGCAAGTGGTATTCGGCGCTGATCGGTGGCGCGTTGGGCGGTCAAACCGCCGCCACGCCGGAGACGGGCAGGTTCGCCGGCCGCTCCTGAATCTCCTCGCCCGTATAGACCGGACAATTCCGGCACACGCCGGGCAAAGCCGCCTCGTCGCCGGCCATCATGGCAAGCCTCACCGCCCGGTAGCGCTCACCGTTCCAGATGTCCGCCAGGGAGCCCTGCCTCAGGTTGCCCATGACCTCGATGCCGGAGATGTCGTAACAGCAGAGCGTCACATCGCCGTTGGGACGGATCACCGATTCCGTGAAAGGCGCACCGCAGAATCCGCGGCGCCGTCCCGGATTGACGTCGACCGTCAGCGCCTCTTCCTCTTCCGTCTGTGTCCAGCCCGGCCATTTGTAGGCGTAGTTCGTGGCGATCGGCAGGCCGGGAAAATCCTCGATCAGAAAGGCCGGAGTCGCAGCGGTCGGCGGGTCCCCCGGGCGGCGCAGAATGTTGTTGGAGATGATCAACTGCACGCCGGCGGGTTCCAGGTAACGGCGCATCAGGGTCAGGTTCCGGCGCACCGTCGGATAGTGGGAGCCCCGGCGGATGGCGTCATTCTCCTCCGGCGAGCGACCGTCAATCGACACATAGATCTTTTCCACCCCGCAATCCGCCAGGGCGCGGCATCGCTCTTCGGTCGCCAGCATGGCGTTGGTGACGAAATGGATCTGATTGATCGACGTCTCGTCCCTCAGGCGCCGGATCATCGCTTCCAGGTGGGGATTCATCAGCGGCTCCCCTCCCAGATACATGACGCAACTGACCAGCGCCTCTGTTCCCTTGAGATCCCGCAGTATGTGCTCGAACAGGTCCGCCTTCAGCAAACGGCGTTCGGTGCTGTGGTAGGCCACGCCGGTGGTGCAGTGACGGCAACGCAGGTTGCATGCGCTGGAGGACTCAATGCGGACCCTCATCGGCAGCATGGCCGTTCCGGCGCTTCCCTGCCCGCTCCAGCCATTGAGGGCGACGGCGGCGGCTCGCCGGTAGTCATCGACATCGATGCAGCGGAGCACCAGCCGGTGCAGAGCCATTTTGGCTCCCAGCCTCACGGTCGCGTCCGCGGAGTTGACCAGGGTGTGCAGGAGGGTGGTGGCCTCCTCGATGCGGCCGAGCTCGGACAAGGCGAGGCCATGTTCGTAGACGAGGAACTCCTGGCGGGGGTCCAGCCGGAGGGCGCGGCCATGGGTCCGTTCGGCAGCGACGGTGTCCCCCTGCCCCGCCTCGGCACGGCCGAGCGCCGTCAGCATGGCAGGGCGATGGGGTTCGAGAGCGACCGCGGCCCGCGCCTGGAGCGCGGCCCCCGAGGCATCTCCGATGCGGTTGAGCACCCCCGCCAGATTGAGACGGCTGTTTGCCCCAAGCGGCTGCTGAACGACCGCCATCCGATAGGCCACCGCGGCCTCCAGCGACCGCTCCGCCTGGACCAGGGCGTTGCCGTGGTTGAAGTGGCACTCGGGAAAGACCGGCCGCAGCACCGTCGCGCGGCGATAGGAGTCGAGCGCCTTCTCAAGATCGCCCGCTTGCCGCAACGCACCGCCGAGAACGTGCAGCGCCTCCGCCGAGCCGGGATTGGCTGCGACCGCGCAACACAGGCGCGCGCAAGCCGCCTTGGCGGCCCCCGACTGCAAAGCGACCAGCCCCCACAGCCGCAGCGTGTCCGCATGGTCCGGCACCGCGTGCAGCACGGCGCGGTAAGCCGTATCCGCTTCCGGCAGGCGTCCCTGCTGATGCAGCGCCACCGCCTGCCGGAAACTCACGGAAAAATCCTGCATGACTCCAGCCCCTTGCACCTGCGCCCCGTCGAGTCGTCGCGGCTCAAGGAAGCACCCCCATGACGAGAAATGCAATCCTATGGATCACGCTTTGGGTAGATGGTTGAGGACGATGGATTCCCTGGGATAGAAACATCCACCACCCCGACGAACCAGGGACGTTCTCCATGAGTGCGCCAGTTCCTTCCGAAACGCTCCTGGCGAACGCGATGGCTCTGCACCGGACCGGCAACCTTGCCGGCGCCGAACCGCTGTACCGCACCCTCCTGGAACGGCAGCCCGACCATCCCGACGCGCTGCATCTCCTCGGGGTGCTGCGGAGCCAGGCCGGCGATCCGGCGGAGGGAGCTTCCCTGATCGCCGAGGCCATCGCCCGTCGCGGCACTGTCGCCGCCTACCACGCCAACCTCGCGCTTGCATTGAAGGCGCTCGGGTGCTTCGACAAGGCGGAGGCGGCGCTGCGGAGCGCCATCGCCCTAGCCCCGGGAGTGGGCCCGCTCGTCGCGCTGGGGGGCGTGCGGCGGGCCGGCGGCCGCTATGCCGAAGCACTGGCCGTCTACCGCGCCGCCCAGACCATCGATCCGGGTGACGGTGCCGCGCAGGAGGGAATCGCCCATGCCGTCTCTGAACTCGCCAGGATGGATTCCGGCAAGCCGGCCTCGGCCCTGACGGCCTACCGCCGGGCCTTCCGGCTCCGCCCCGCCGCGCCCTATGCGGCTTACAATTTCGCCCTGACGCTTCAGAAGGCCGGGGAAACCGGGGCCGCCATTCCAATTTTCCAGGCGGCGGCGGCCCTCGACCCGGCCGAACCGGCGGTGCTCTCCGGACTCGGGCTGGCCCTGCTCCCGGTGACGCACGGCGACCGGGCCGCCGCGATGCGCGCGCAGGCAATCCTCGCGCGGGTGGCCCGGCTGCGCCCGCGCGACGCGCAAGACCGCTTCCATCTGGCCGAGGCCGCCCAGGCGGCGGGGGATGCCGACAGCGCCGCAACGGCCTACAAGGACACGGCGGCCCTGCGCCCCACGGACTACACGGCGTGGGAGAACGCCGCCCTCCTCGACGCGCGTGGCGACCGTCTTGCCGCCCTCGCCGCCCATGCCGGCGGGCTGATGGCCGCGGCGCGGGCGAAGCATATGTTCTGGAAGGCGCCCGTCTACATCGCCATGCATGTGGCGAACGACCGGATCGCGGCGGGACGACCGGACGCCGCGAAGCTGGCGCTCGACCATTTCCGTCAGGCCGCGGCGGACGAGAACCGGGACCTGCTGCCCTGGATCGATTTCCTGCGCGGCTCGCTGCTCCTGCGCATGCCGGGGGACGAGGCGGCAGGGAACAAGGCGGCAGGCCGGGCCGTGCTGAAGACGCTGGTTCCCGCCCTGCCCTTTCTGCGCCACGTCACGTTCGGCGACGATTTCGACGCCCTCTGCCGGTCGGTTTCGCCAAAGGAACGCGCGGACCACCGGGCGGGCTTCCAGTCGGAACCAGCCGCCGCAGGTGCGGGACCGTTGCTGTTCGCAGCCTGTGACGACCGCTACCTGCGGCTGTTCGCAGCCTCTCTTCTGCTGACGGTGGACGCCTTCTGCGGCGAGGGGCAGCGGGTCCACCTCCACATCGCCGACCCCGGCCCGGACATCGCGGAGGTCGTCTCCAGCCTGCGGGCGCCACTGCGGCGCTGCCGCCTCACCATCAGCACCGAGCGGACGCCGCCGGATCTCGATCCGGCAAGCCGGTGCACCCTCTACACCTGCCTGCGCCTGATGAGGGCGCCGGACGTGCTGGACCTCCACGGGCATCCGCCGCTGGTCATGATCGACATCGACGCTCTGCTGCCGATCGACCCGCGACGCCTCGTCGACGCCATGGCGCCGGAAGAAGAGGCGATGCTCATCCATCGCCCGGACAGCCTGGACTATCTCTACAACACCATCAGCAACGGCCTGATCGTGCTGCGCCCGAGCGATGCCATGCTGGAGGTTCTGGAGCGCACGGCCACCGTCCTCCTGCATTGGCAGCGGCAGCGCAGCATGGCCTATTTCCTCGACCAGATGGCGCTGATCCAGGGGTTCGCGGATGTGGAGCGCCGGCGCGGCGCGGTCGGCATCCTGCCGATCGAGGAACTGGGCCGCCGCCTTGGCGTGTCCAACGTCTTCCTGCCGTTTTTCGACGAGAAGCACCGCGCCGGCTTCACCGACCGGATGTCCGCGCTGACGGACCGCATCCATGAGGAAATGCGGACCGAGGGCCGCTCCGAGGAGGAACGTCGCGCCGCCTTGACCGACTTGGTGCGCCGGCTTCAGGCCGCGACGCACACGCCGCGGTAGAAGGCTCGCTACTCCGCGACCGCTGCGATCCTCCGATCCCCACAAGGCACCTCGCGCACCCGAACGGTGTCGTCCGTCCGGTCGAGCAGCAGCTTGCGGCGGTGGTGCGCCTCCAGTCCGGGGTGGCTGCCGATGGTGATCAGGGTGGCGTCGGGGAACTCGGCGTCGATCAGGCGCAGCATCGCCTCCTCGGTCCGCGGGTCCAGGCTGTCGGTGGAGTCCTCCAGGAAGATCCAGTCGGGACGGTGGACCAGAAGACGGGCGAAGCCCAGCAACTGCTGCTCCGGCACCGCCAGGACCTCGTCCCAGCTGTCGGGCTCGTCCAGCCGCGGCCGCAGATGGCCGAGCCCGACCCGCTCCAGCGCCGCCGTCGCCGCGGCATCGCCCACCGTCTCCACACCCAGGGGATAGCTGAGGGCGGCGCGCAGCGTGTCGTGCGGCAGATAGGGGCGCTCGGCCATGAAGAACACGCGGGAGAGGGCGGGCAGCACGACGCTTCCCCCGCCCCAGGGCCAGACCCGCGCCACCGCCCGGAACAGCCGCACCGCCGCCGCCGGATCGCCGACGATCAGCACACGTTCGCCGGGGCGGATCTCCAGGTCGAAGGGCTCCACCACCCGGCGCCCGTCCGGCTCGGCGATGGACAGACCGCGGAAGCTCAGGCTGTGCCCGCCCTCGCTGCGCTCCACGGTGATGCGTTCCGTCCCCTCCCCGCCGATCTCGCGGTCCAGGCGCTGGAGCGCCTCGTGGAGGCCCAGCACGCGCTCCACCGAGGCCTTCCATTCCGCGGCGCGGGCGAGGTTGTCGATCGGCCAGGACAGCGCGCCGACCGTCTGCTGGAAGGCCTGCGCCGTCTGCATCAGCACGCCGAGCGAGATGGCTCCGGCGATGTAGCTGGGCGACGCGACGAGGATCGGGAAGACGGCCGACAGCACCGAGTAGGCGGCGCTGAAGACCATCATGTTGGACAGGGCGTGTGTCTGGCCGTTCCAGCCCCGCTGCACCCCGCCGAACAGCAGACGCAGCCGGTCGCGCTCCCCCAACTCGCCGTGCAGGAGCGCCACGTCCTGCGCGTTCTCCCGCACGCGGGCGAGGCCGAAGCGGAAGGACGCCTCGTGCCCCTGCCGCCGGTTCACCGCCTTGACCAGCGGCTTTCCCATCAGCAGGGCGATGCTCGTCCCGACCGCCGCGTAGACCAGGGCGATGTAGAGCAGATAGCCCGGCACGTGGAACGTGCTCCCAGCCAGCGTCACCTCCGGCGCCCCGGACAGCCGCCACAGGATGTTGGTGAAGCTGATCAGCAGCAGCGCACAATAGGACAGCGACAGGACGAGGTCGATGGCCGCCTCGGTCGCGATGCGGATGTCCTCGGCGATGCGCCCGTCCGGGTTGTCGTGGTCGCCGGGCAGATAGGTCACCTGATGCTGCCGGCCGCGCGTCAGCCAGTCGCCCAGAAGCTTGTGGGTCAGCCAGGTGCGCCAGCCCAGTTGCAGGCGGCGCTTCACCCGCAGATGCAGGATGGTGTTGGCGATGTTGAACAGGATGATCCCGCCCGCCGCCGCGATCATCAGCAGGAAGCGGTCCATCGAGCGCTGCTCCAGCGCGTCGAACAGGTGTTGGCTCCACAGGTTCAGCAGGATGGGAACGACCACCTGCCCGACCGTCAGCAGCCCCAGCGCACCGGCGAGAAGCCACACGGTCCAGTTCCGGCCGTCCGACTGAGGGCCGGCCGACTGAGGGCCGGCCGACTGGGAACCTCCGGACCAGAAGCCGCCGGCAAGATGGAGGAAACGGCGGGTGAAACCGGATCGGTCCGGCGTCCTGGACGCGATCGACATGGCCCTTCACCCCCTGGGCTTGAAGCAAGACCTCCTTTACCCTAACGAACAGTTTATTACCAACAGCTTGCCCCGCACCGCACCAAAGCTCTGGTGCACCGCCACAAAGTCATAGTTGGTCACGGCGTGGCGGCGACCCCGTCCGCCGCCGCCGGCAGGAGGGGCGGGATGGTCCAGGCGGTGCGGGAATCGATCTCCAGCTCGAAATCGGAAAAGAGGGTGCGCCCGTACAGGCCATGGCCACCGTCCGGGATGTCGGTGAAAAGATGAAGCGCCATCGGCCCCGACCAGGGCGCCGCCAGAACCGCTGCGAGGTCGAGCGGTCGGCGCGGCGCCTCCAGCACCATCCAGCCGCTGGAAGCGAGGATGCCCTCCTCCCGCTCCGCCTCGTCCACCGTCAGCGACGGCGGCGCCACCACCAGCTTGCAGGCGATGGGAGTGCGGCAGCGCGGATCGTCGACCACCGCACGCGCCCGAACCGCCACGGCGCCCGGCACCTCGTCCAGCGGAATGTGGGCCGCGGTGACGACGCCGTGCAGCGGGTGGAGCAGGATGCGCCCGCCACGCAGCAGGCCGAACCAGGGAAAGGTCGCCTCGAACTCGCGCCCCTTGCGCACCTGCGCCAAAACCGGCTGGGTCAGCGGCCAGACCAGATGGTCCGGCGCGGAATGCGGCGCCAGATGCGCCGCAGCACCGTACTCCAACCCCGGCAGCCCGCCCCACAGCCGCAGCGCCAGCATGGCCGGCTGCCCGACGGCGCGGGCCGGCGGCGCGACGGCGTATTCGTCCAGCAGACCGGCCTGGGCCAGCGACAGGCGCGGCGCCTCCGTCACCACCCCGATGGCGCCGATCCGCAGGTCGAGAAGACGATCCATCCGGGTGCAGGCGGCGGGCAGGCGCAACGGCAGCCACCCGGCCCGCAGATCGCCGAAGGACAGCACCCATTCCGCGATGGTCTCGCCGGTCTCGACGCCGGTCAGGGCGACGGCGAGCACCCCGCTTCCCTTCGGCGCCTGATCGATGTGCAGGTCGAGTCCCGCCAGCCCCCGCGCGCCCGCCGGCAGGCGCTGCACGATCTCGGCCGCGCCCGCGGGATTCCGGCCATGGCGCAGCGGCACCGGCAGCGCTCCGACCGGGCGCGGCGTGGCGAAGACCAGCCGCGGCGGGCTGAGGCGCAGGGCGTCGAGAAGTTCCACCGCCTCGGGCGGCAGGCGTACGGAGCGGCCCCATTCCTCGCGCAGGGTGGACAGGGTGCGCTGAAGCCCGGCGTTGCGGCGGTGCAGCCCGTCGATCTCCCCGAAGGCCTGGGCCAACAGACGGTGCAGCAGCGTGGACGCGTCGCCCGTCACCAGCGGCGGCGCGCTGTCCGGCCCGCCGGCCTCCTCCCACCAGCCGAGCAGCCGCTCGGCGTCCCGCCGCGCCGCCTCGTCGCCGCACCACACCGCCCGGACGGCGGACGGCGGGATGGCCAGCGTGCGCAACGCCGCGCCCTCTTCCACCCCGGCGTCCCCGGACAGCAGCAGATGGCCGCCGTCGTGACGGACCAGCCGCAGCACACGAAGAGGAATGCCATCAAGCTCCATCCCACAGCCGACGGCGATGAGCGCCGGCGTGCCGTCGTAGAGGGGGGCGAACTGGGCCGCGGGGGTGGAGAGCTTCATGATGACACCCTTTTCAGGCGGCCGCGGTTGGTTCGGGAAGGCAGGAGGACAGGGGCGCGCAGGCGGCCCATTCGGGATCGGCATCCGGCTCCGCCGCATCCTCCCAGCGCCGCAGCTTGTCGGGCGGGAAACCTAAAGCCTGGCACAGGCGGAAGGTCCGGGCATCGAGGGTCACAATGGTCTGGTAGGCATGCTCGAACGCGGCGCAGCCGTTGACCGCGTCGGCCAGGGACGGCGCGTCCGGGACGGCGGACGCGCCCAGCAGCGCCCAGCCTGTGACGCCGAGCGCGCGCAGACGACCCATCAGCGGGTGCGCCGCGCCATGCCGTACGGTCACCACCAGATCAAAGACCGCCAGCGTGCCGACCGCCCTGTCCTCCTCCACCGCGTCCAAGGGGCGCAGCGGGGTGCCCAGATAGGCGTCGCGATGGGTCAGCGGGCGTTCGGGCATTACCAGGGGCAGCGGGTGGGGGATCACCGACGCGAAGGCCGCCGCCGCGGTCAGGGACAGGGTCCCGCCGCCCAGCGCCACCAGATGCGCGTCATAGCCCCTGCCGGCCAGCCAGCGGGCCAGGCGCGCGGCGGTCTCCAGCGCCCCTGCGTCGGCGGGATCGGCCACCAGCGCGGCCAAACGCCGGTTCCCCGCGGGGGGAAGCAGCGGCAGCACCGAGGGCAGCCGATGCACGGTCTCGTAGACATCCTCCGGCGTGGCGACTCCGGCACGGTAGCGGTCGATCGGCGCCGCCGCCCAGCCGCCGTTGGCCGGCCGCGACCACGCCGCGGCCATCGCCTCGCGCAGTGCGGACAGGGCGGAGTCCGCGCCGGGCGGTGGCTGCACCGCGCCGGGCAACGCCAGGGTGAGGCTCAGCCGGGCCTCGGCGCAGGGCCTCCGGGGGTCTCGCTCCAGCAGGGGAACGCCCGCCGGCTGGCGCCGCACGAGGTCGAGCAGGGCCGCGGTCGGCAGCATCGCCATCGCCGCCCCGCCATCCGGCAAGGGGAACGGCGCGTCCGCCTGCAGCCCCACCGGGGTGCCGGACCAGGACAGCGCGCCGCCGCTTTCCACCGCCCGCGCCGTCACCGCGGCACGCACCAGGGTCGCCTGGGCCGCCGCGCGCTCCAGCAGCCACAGCGTGCCGCGCAGCAGCCGGTGGCGCTTCAGCAATTCGTAAAGGCCCGAGTCCATCACCGCCAGCAGGCCGGGGCACTCCCCATAGCCGGGCCGTTCCGGCGCGCGCAGGGCACGGCGCACAAAGTCGGCAAGCGGCAGGTCTTCCTCCCCCACCTCAGGGTCGGTGACGCAGCGGACGATGGCGCGGTCGGGCAGATGAACGGCGTACCGCCGGCCGACGGCGGCCTCCGCCCGCAGCACGGCCCGGACCGCGAACAGCGCGGGGTGGCGCTTCTGGATGTGGGTCAGGATGGGGCGGTAGTCGCGCTCCGATTCGGTCAGCATGCTCTCGCCGCGGCGGCGGTAGCTGAAACCGGTGCCCGGCACATGGACCCCGTGGAAGCCGCGCTCCAGCCCTTGCAGCCAGAACTCCCAATCCTCGCTGCCCTGGCGCATCGCCTCGTCGAAGCGGGCGCCGCTGTCGAGCAGGCGGCGCGACGCCATGCTGCCCGCCTCGCTGACATTGCGGAACAGATGCTCCAGCGGCGAATAGGCGCCGGACATGTCGCAGAACTCGAAGAAGCCGAACTTGTCGACGTCCGGATAGGCCCAGCCGACCTCCGGTCCGGCCGCCCGCAGCGCGTCCAGCATCCGTTGCAGCAGATGGGGCCGGATGCGATTGTCGGAATCGAGGAAGTAGACGGCCTCCAGCGCCGGAAAGGCGTCCAGGGCGAAGGCGATCCCGCTGTTGCGCGCCGCGCTCAGCCCGGCGTTGCGCTTGCGCAGATGGAAGAGTCGCCCCGGATGCGCCGCGGCGAACTCCCGGCACACCCGTTCCGTTTCCGGAAAGGGGCAGCCGTCGTTGACCACCACCACGGCGTAAGCGAAGTCCGTGTCCTGGGCGAGCGCGGTGGACAACGCCTCGACCAGCAGGCCCGAATGCTTGTGGGTCGGCACGACGATGGCCGCGCGGACGTCGTCGGCGTCACCGGACCCTGAAGCTGAAGCGGTGTGAGTTCCAACGGAATGCATGGGCGAACGCAGCAGTGACACGACACCGTCGATAGCACCGCTTCCGCTTAAGTCCGATGTGACAATTCGGGGACAGGAATGTTTGGGTCCACACACATCCTATGCTTGAACTCGGATGATATGAAAAAGCCAACGCTGAGTACATCGCAGGCTACTTGTTCACGTTCCCCAAAGTCATCTGGGACGTCCCTTCCTCGGACAGATACTTTTGCGCAAAATCCTTGGATTGGCTCGAAAGCACCTTGTCAAAAGTCGCGGAGTTGAATCCCAGATCCTTTAATTTCTGCCCAGCCGCCTGCTCTTTCGACGTTGCAAAGAAACGCTCATCGCCCCCTTTGAGGGTGTAGGCTTTCATGGGCATGCCGATACCAGCCAGTTGATCCCACGAATTCTGCATGTCCTTCAGGTCTTCGCTCAACTTGCTCAGCGCGGCCAAGCGGTCTTGAGGACTCACCCCTGGTGCATGCATGGCGGCGCGCCGGCTCTCCAACTCCGATTCCATACGATCCGAGATGGCCTTCATGCTTTTCTGCCGCGCCTCGCCTTCAGGGGTGCGCCCAGCCTCGGCGTCCTCCCTGGCGGACTGCCAGAACGCCTTCTTGCGCTCCGACTTCAGGGCGGACGACAGCGCGTCGTTGAGTTCGTCCGCCGACAGCGCCCCGCTGGAAACGAGCTTGCCCAGGGAGGTCCGATCCTCCGCAGAGAGATTCGTGAACAGGTCGAGCGCGTCGCCCTTGAGCGCCGACGCCAGATCGCTCAGATCGACCTTGTCGGTCTTGGAGGAGGCGGCCGGTCCGCTCCCGTCCGTGGCGCCGGCCTTCGCAGCGGCGGGTTTCGCCTGCACGGAGGCCGCGGCGGTGGCCTGGAACAAGGATGCCGAAACGTCGGAAATTCCCATGGCTTCCTCCGGTGATCCTGAACGCAAGGCGTGCGATACCGGATCATCTGCAGCCAACATTGTGAATAATAAATTAATATAAAATTCTTAATTTTCTAATGATTAGCTCTCGAACCATCAATGATCCGAAATCTCCGCTCCCCGAAAGAAGAACAGGCCGACGGAGCATCGCTCCGCACAGCCTGCTTTCCTATTCTTCACGCGAGATCAAGCCGCCCGCTCTTTGCCACCTCGCTCAGGAAATGGTAACTGTCCTTGGGCGTGCGGACCAGCGTGTCATAGTCGACGCGGACGATGCCGAACCGCTTCGACAGGCCGAAGGCCCATTCGAAATTGTCCAGCAGGCTCCAGCACAGATAGCCCTTCACGTTGCAGCCATCAGCCAGGGCGCGGCCGACCGACGCCACATGGTCGCGCAGGAAGGCCACACGCTCCGCGTCATGCACCCGCCCGTCCGGTGTCACCACGTCGTCATAGGCCGCACCATTCTCCGCGACGAAGACGGCGGGGTTGCCGTAGTCGCGCTTGAACTCCATCAGCAGGTCGTAGAGCCCATCGGGCTGGACCGGCCAAGCCATGGCGGTCCAACGGTCGCAATGGGCGTCGCCCCACCAAACGTCGAACGGATGCCCCGTCTCGTGCTTCATGGTCATGCGCGAGTAGTAGTTGATGCCCAGCAGGTCGATGGGAAAGCGGATCGCCTCCGCGTCGCCCGGCAGAACGAAGTCCTTCATCCGCTCGGCCATCAGTTCCGGGATCTTGCCGCGCATCACGCCGTCCAGGGCCACGCGGTTCCACACCGCGTCCCAGCGGGCCGCCGCCGCGACGTCCTCTGGCCGGTCGCTCTCGGCCCGGCAGGGCTGGATGTTGATGACGGTGCCGAGCGTCAGGCCCGCATGCTCGGCAGCGATGGCGCGGAGCGCCGCGCCCTGCGCCAGATTCTGGTGATGCAGGGCGCGCAGGATGCCGGCCTCGCCCAGCTTGTGGCCGGGCGCGTGCTCCCCGGTGCCGTAGCCGTGGGTGGCGACCACGTTCGGCTCGTTCAGCATCATCCAGTCCTTCACCCGGTCGGCCAGTCGGGCGGCGACGATGCGGGCGTAGTCGGCGAAGGGGCCGACGATCTCCCGGCCCTGCCAGCCCCCGTGGTCTTCCAGAGTTTGCGGCAGGTCCCAATGGTAGAGGCAGGCCATCGGCCGGATGCCGGCGGCCAGCAGCCCGTCCACCAGCCGGTCGTAGAAGTCGAGTCCCGCCGCGTTCACCGCCCCCGTCCCGCTCGGCAGGATGCGCGGCCAGGCGACGGAGAAGCGGTAGGCGTTGAACCCCGCGTCCTTCATCAGCGCGATGTCTTCCGCCCAACGATGGTAGTGGTCGCAGGCGATGGCGGCGCTGCTGCCGTCCTGGATGCGCCCGGCGTCGGTGAAGCTATCCCACACGCAGGGACCGCGCCCGTCCTCATGAATCGCCCCCTCGATCTGATAGGCCGCGGTTGACGCCCCCCACAGGAAGTCCTTGGGAAAGGTGAAGAGTGCCATGACGGGGACTCCCTTGAAGTGATTATGCTGCTGGTGCACTGTCGCGAGCGCGAAAATCATGTTGCACAAGCGAAGAGATCACCACACTTATTCTGACCATCCGGTATAGTCTCTCTGTCTTAACAAGTGTATGCTTCACCAAAGGCGGCTGCCCTGACAAATCAGCACAGCAGCATTCCCGCCGGCGGGAGGCATCCCATGGCCGTTACCACTCGCAAAACCACCAAGATCGTCTTCCTGGGCGCCGGCAGCGCGGCCTTCGGGCTCAGCATGTACCGCGACCTCTTCACCACGACGGAGCTTGCGGGCAGCACCCTGACTCTGGTGGACACGAATCCGGCGGCGCTCGACCGCATGACGGCGCTCGCCCGGTTGCTGAACGCCAAGGGCGCCGCCGGCCTGATCATCGAACAGACCACCGACCGCCGCGCCGCCCTGGACGGTGCCGAGTTCGTCGTCAACTCCGTCGCCATCGACCGCAACCGCCTGTGGAAGCTCGATTTCGAGGTGCCGAAGAAGCACGGCATCCGCCACACGCTGGGCGAGAACGGCGGCCCCGGCGGCCTGTTCTTCACGTTGCGCACCCTGCCCCTGATCTTCGACTTCGCCCGCGACATCGAGGAACTGTGCCCGGGCGCCCAGTTCATCAACCTGTCGAATCCGGAAAGCCGTGTCGTCCTCGGCCTCGGCAAGTACACGAAGGTCAAGACGCTGGGGCTGTGCCACGGCATCTTCCTGGCGCGCTGGTTCATCTGCCAGATCCTCGGCATGGCCGAGAAGGAGGTGGAGGTCTGGGGGGCCGGGCTGAACCACTTCCAATGGCTGATGCACATCCGCGACAGGGCGAGCGGACGCGACCTCTACCCGCTGCTGCGCGAGCGGGAGAAGACCCACGACCCGTCCTTCACACCGCTGACCCGCCGCCTGTTCACCAGCTTCGGCCTGTGGCCGACCTGCAGCGACGATCATATGGGCGAATACCTCCCCTACGGCTGGGAAGGCGGGGAGCATGGATTCGACTTCGCGGAGGACGAGCGCGGGCGCGGCATCCTCAACGCGCTGATGGACGGGACGATCGCCGGGACGACGCCGGTGCCCGATGACTGGACGCAGCCATCCTGGGGCGAGCGGGCGGTGCAGGTCATCGCCGGGGTGCTGCACAACCAAAAACGCTTCATTGAATCGGGGATCGTCTACAACCAGGGTGCCATCCCCAACCTGCCGCCCGATCTGGCGGTGGAGGTGCCGCTGCTGGCCGACGCGGCGGGCGTCCACCCGGTCTCGCTCGGCCCCCTGCCCGACCCGATCGCCAAATTGCTGCACGTCCAGGCGAGCGTGCAGCAACTGTCCGTCGAGGCGGCGGTCCACGCCTCGAAAGACTTGGCGCTCCAGGCTCTGCTGATCGACCCGGTGGTGAATTCCACCGACGCCGCCGTGAAGATCCTGGATGAACTGTGGGAGGCGAACCGGCCCTACATCCGCGCCTGTGTGTAGGAACGCGCAGGGCCGGTGCGGGTCAATGGGCCGGTTCGGTGTCCGACGCGGCCGGCTTGCGGCGACCGCGCGGGGCGACCGGCTTCACCGTTTCCGCCTTCACGGGTTCCGCCTTCACGGCCTTGGCACGGGGCGCCTTCGCCGCCTTCGGGGCCTCCGGAACCGGCACCGCGACCGGGGTTTCGGCGGAGGATTCGTTTGCCGCGACCGGTTCGGCCTTGGCCTTGCGGGCGCGCGGCGTCTTCGGCGCGACGGCCTCCTCGACGACATCGACCACGGCGTTCAAGCCGACGCCCAGCAGTTCGGTCGCCGCCGTCTTGGTCCGGCGGACCGCCTTCTTCACGGCGCCCTTGGCGGCGTCCTTGACGGCCGCGACCATGGCGACCGGCTCCGCCGTGGTCACCGTGCGATCCTCGGCTTCGATCTCGGCGCAGGCTTGCGCCCAATGCTGTTCCCCCCGTCCCTCCGGTCGCCCGTCGCGCTCCCAGATTTCATAGGCGCGGTGGCGGATGCGGTCCTCACGATCGCCTTGCATTCTTCCGTCTCCAAATGGGCTTGGTCCAAGTGGGCATGGCCGCAGAAACATCGACGCTCAAGGAAAACGGCGTCCTGCGCCCGTGGGTTCCCGTTTTAGTGCCCGGTTTATGTGACGATAAACGTACACAAAGAAAGCGTGCCTTAGTTCATAGGAAATTCATAGGCCCATTGCTTGTCCCGCCTCGACAGACAGCGGACGGTGATAGACCATGCGTCGGTGGCGCGCACCCGCACCGGCGCTGGGTTGGCTTGCGGTCCGCATAGAACCCTTCGCCGGGTTGTAGCGGAGCGGCCGGCCCCAGTAACTTCGGGTGAAACGTCTTGGCAGGGGGCCGTTTGCGGCCCAGAGCCGTCACGGAAGGCAAAGAGTTCAGCGCATGTCCCTTGATCCCTTGCTTCAAGCCAACCGTATCCTGACCGAAGCCATCAGCAATTACCTCCAATCCTCCAACGAGCTTGCCGCGGCGGCGGAGCGGGCAACGGCGGCCAGCGCCGGGCGCGACGCGACCACCCGGCGGCTGGCCTTCCAGGAGTTGTCGGAGCGCGGAAACCAGGCGCGCTTCGCCAAGAAGCACCTGACCGACACGGTGCGCCGCCTGCGGGCCACCCTGCCGCCGGCCCAGATCGAGGCGGTGGCGGCGAAGCTGGACGGGCGCGAGAGCGCGGAGAGCGCGCTGACGCTGGTGCGCACGATCCTCACCGAGAGGGCCTGGTCGGCGGCCTGACCGCTCCTCCGTTCTCCCGGAGACGGTCCGCCTTGAGCGATCCCGCGTTGCGACCGGTTGAGCGGCGCTCCCGCTGGCGGAGCGCCGCTCAACCGGTGTTTGCCGTTGGCCGCTATGCCCGCGTAATCCGGACGACTCATTTGACATCGTTGGATGCAGGCCCCAGTGTCTGACTGCTAAAGATTATCACAAGCGTGGGGCCGGCGCCGCCGTCCCGCAGAATGGATCGCAAGGGTGCAGGACGTCTCCAAGGCGATGATCGCCCGCTTGGTCGGTTTCGACACGGTTTCGCGCCGCTCCAACATGGCGCTGATCGACTGGGTTCGGGATTATCTCGCCGGGCATGGCGTGGAGAGCCGGCTCGTGCCCAGCCCGGACGGCGCCAAGGCGAACCTGTTCGCCACCATCGGCCCGATGACCGAGGGCGGCGTGGTGCTGTCGGCCCACACCGACGTCGTCCCGGTGGACGGGCAGCCCTGGGACACCGATCCCTTCACCCTGGTCGAGCGCGACGGCCGCCTCTACGGGCGCGGCACCGCCGACATGAAGAGTTTCCCCGCCGTGGCGCTCGCCCTGCTGCCGGAGTTCCTGGCGGCCGGGCTGAAGCGGCCGCTGCATCTGGCGCTGTCCTACGACGAGGAGGTCGGCTGCATCGGCGCGCCGGCCATGATCGCCCGCATCGCCGATGAGTTGCCGCGCCCCAGCGCCGTCATCGTCGGCGAACCGACCTCGATGGGGGTCGTGCTGGCCCACAAGGGCTGCTACGTGCTGCGCACCACGGTCACCGGGCACGAGGTCCATTCGTCCCAGATCGACCGCGGGGTCAGCGCCGTGATGACCGCGGCGCGGCTCGTCAATCTCGTGGGTGACATGGCGGCGGAGAACGCCGCCGCCGCGGACCGCGCCTGCGGCTTCGACCCGCCCTTCACCACGTTGCAGGTCGGCACCATCGAGGGCGGCACGGCGGCCAACATAACCGCACGCCACTGTTCCTTCGTCTGGGACATCCGTCCGCTGCCCGGCGACGACTGGACGCGCTACCGCGACCGCTTCGAAGCGGAATGCGAGCGGCTGCGCGCCGCCATGCGGCGGATCAGCCCGGATTGCGACATCCGCACCGAGCAGCTCGCCGGGGTCCCCGGGCTGGCGCCGGAGCCGGACGGGCCGGCCGCCCAACTCTGTCACGCCCTGACCGGGCGCAACGACACCGGCATGGTCTCCTTCGCGGCGGAGGCCGGGCAGTTCCAGGAGGCCGGCCTGTCCACCGTGCTCTGCGGACCGGGCTCCATCGATCAGGCGCATCAGCCCAACGAATACATCGACACCGCCCAGGTGACGGCCTGCGAAGGCTTCCTCCGGGATCTCGTCCGCCGGCTGGCCGCCTGACCCGCAACGGGGTGCGGCGGAGCGTCACGCCGGATCACAATACAGACGGCCTTTTTATTCAGACCGCGATCAATGGAAGGAACCAATTGTTGGATCGACGGCGCCTTGTTGCTGAATCGCCTAGAGCACTCCCAATTTGGCCTATGCCGTCGACGGGGGAGACTTTGACGGCGTTCCTGTCGCACTGTGCCCGGGGGCGCCGGTGCCGCGGCGCGTCCATGGAAACGGGAGCGCCGGTGCATGGTTGATCTGAGCGACCTTGAGCGCGACGCGCTGACCGAGCTGGTGAACATGGGCGTCGGCCGTGCCGCGACCAACCTCAGCCGCATGGTCGCCGATCAGGTCCTGCTGTCCGTTCCCTCCATCGAGATCGTCAGCCGCAACGACGCCGCCGGCCTTCTGGCCGCGCGCGAGAAGATGAGCCTCGTCGCGGTCGAGCAGCGTTTCGACGGGTCCTTTTCCGGCCGCGCCCTGTTGATCTTCCCCGAGACCAACAGTCTGGAACTGGCCCGCGCCGTCCTCGGCAGCGAGCTGAGCCTGGAGGAGATCGTCGATCTCGAGCAGGACGCGCTGGCGGAGATCGGCAACATCATCCTCAACGGCTGCCTGGTCGTGATGGCCAACACGTTGAAGGACAATCTGGACATCTCGCTGCCCAGCGTGTTGCGCGGTGACAGCGACCGCATCTTCCAAAGCAACGGGCCGAACCCCGACGAGCTGGTGATGTTCCTCTACATCGACTTCCTGATCCGCAGCCGGAGCATCCGCGGCTACATCGCGTTGCTCATGGGCCTGTCGTCTCTGGAGTCGCTGAAGGGACTGATCCATGGATTCATCGACCGCATCGCCTCCGGAACGCCCGATGGAACCGACCGAGTTTAAGCGCATGCCCTGGCTGGATGGCCTTCTCGACGCGATGGACGCCGGCATCGTGGTGCTGGATCGCCATGGCCGCGTCCAGTACTGGAACCGCTGGATGGAAAGGGCGTCCGGCACCGCCGAGCCCGACATCCACGGGCGGGAGCTGGTGGAGGCCCTGCCGTCGCTGCGCGACACCCGGCTGCACAACGCAGTGCGCGACGTGCTGGAAACCGGAGCGCCCAGCGTCCTGTCCCACACACTGAATCCAGTGCTGTTCCCGCTGCGCTGTCCCGACGGGCGGCGGATGGTTCACAACGTGCTGATCCGCCCCTTCACCGTCGCCAACGCCTCCTACTGCCTGATCCAGGTGACCGACGTCACCGCCGTGGTCAACCGCGAGCGGGTGCTGCGCGAACAGCGCGACGCGCGCTACCGCGCCATCGTGGACACCGCCCCCGACGCCATCGTCACCACCGACACGCGCGGCGTCGTGCAATGGGCCAACGGGGCCGCGGCCCTGCAGTTCGGCTTTCCCCCCAACGAACTGATCGGCCAGCATGTCAGCCTGTTCCTCGCCGAAGGCTCCCCCGACTGGTCCGGCCTGCTGGAGCGCGACCCGGCCGGGCGCCCGGCCCCGGTGGAATTGATCGGGCGCAAGCGCGACGGCACCCGCATCGACCTGGAGGTCTCGCTGGCCCGCTGGGAATCGGAGGGGCGGAGCTTCATCACCGGCGTCCTGCGCGACATCACCGAACGCCGCCGCACCCGCGAGGAGCTGAAGGCCAACGCGCTCGCCATGCGCCAGCTCGCCGAGCAGACCAAGGCCACGCTCGACGCGCTGCCGGCGCACATCGCCGTCCTCGACCACGGCGGACACATCATCTCGGTCAACAAGGCCTGGTCGGAAAGCGGGCCGCAGGCCGGCTTCCTCGGCGACGGATCGGCCATCGGCGACGATTATCTGGAGGCCTGCGCCGCCACCCGCAGCGGGGCGGAGCACGCCGACGCGCTGATCGAGGGGCTGCGCGGCCTGCTGCGCGGCGGGTCACCGGTGTCCATCGAATATCCCGGCCTGTCCGACGCCGGGCCGCGCTGGTACCGCTGCCTCGCCGCACCGATGGCCGCCGGGCCCTTCGGCGGCGCCGTGCTGATGCACATCGACGTCACCGAGATCAAGTCCATGGAGGCGGCGCTGCGCAAGCTGGTGGGGCAGAAGTCCACGCTGCTGCGCGAAGTGAACCACCGGGTGAAGAACAGCCTGCAGCTCGTCTCCAGCCTGCTGACGCTGCAGACTATGAGTCTGCCGGGCGCCGCCGAGCGGGTTCATTTCCAGGACGCCCGCAGCCGCATCGACGCCATCGCGCGGGTGCACAGCCGGCTCTACCAGACCGAACAGTTCCAGACCATCGAGTTCGGCAGCTACCTGAACGAGCTGTGCGCCGACCTGTCCCGCGCGTCGGGCGGCGACACTCTGGGCTCCATCGAGGTGCGGGCCGAGCGCGTCGACCTGCCCATCGATCAGGCGGCACCGCTGGGGCTGATCGCCAACGAACTGATCACCAACGCCATCAAACATCGCGGGTCCTCGCCCGCCAACGTGCTGGTGTCGCTCGACCGAACCGATGACTTGCTGGCGCTGACCGTGACCGACCAGGGACCCGGCCTGCCCGCCGGGTTCGACATGCGGCGGTCGCGGAGCCTCGGCATGCGGCTGGTCACCAGCCTGACCGGTCAGGTCGGGGCGACGGTCACGCTGATGCCGGTGGAACGGGGCGCCTCCTTCCGCATCGCGCTGACCATGCCGGAAACGCGCGGCCCCATCCTGGAAGACAGCGCTGCGGAGTGGAACGGATGAAGATCCTTCTCGTCGAGGACGAGGTCCTCATCGCCATGGAGCAGAGCTTCTATCTGGAATCCGCCGGGCACGAGGTGCACGGGCCGGCCTCCACCAGCGAAAAGGCGCTGGTCCTGGCGCAGGAGGTCAAGCCGGACTTGGCCTTGGTGGACATCCATCTCGCCCAGGGCTCCAGCGGAATCGACGCGGCCCGCCGGATGACCGCGCTGGGCATCCCCTGCCTGTTCGTCACCTCCTACCGCGAGGAGGTGGAGCCGACGCGCGAATACGGGGTGGGCTGCCTGCCCAAGCCCTTTTCGCAAACCTCGCTGGTCTCGGCGGTCGAGGTGGTCAGCGCCATCCTGGCCGGGCGGACGCCCACCAAGGTTCCCGACACGATGGAGCTGTTCTCCTAAAGCGAACTTCCGTTCGCTTTAGACTCAGATCGCCTCATTCGCCGGCGGGCTCCGGTCGCATGTGCGACCGGGACCGCCGCCGCGGTCCAAAGCGGATTGCAATCCGCTTTAAGCGCCGTCCGCCACCGGCGCGGGAGGCGAAAGCGGTTCACGCGCTACCGCTTGCCCAGCACCGGCATCACCCAGCCCTTCAGGAAGGCGTCCTCCGGCGGCACCGCGACCGGCTTCCCGTCCGCCAGCAGCACCTGCAGCAAGGCGGTGTGCAGAGCGGTGCAGCCGCCGAGGTCCAGCCGGGGGGCCTCCACGGCACACAGCCATTCGGCCAGCGGGATCGCCTCCTCCACCGTGCAGGCGCCTTCGAAACGGGCGGTACGGTCCTCGAAACGGATGGGCATCACAGCAGCTCCCGCAGGTTGAGGGCGAGCAGAAGCCGCCCGTCGCCGAGCACCGCCGTGCCGGCGTAGCCGCGCAGCCGGGCGAGCAACCCGGTCATCGGCTTCAGAACCACCTCGGCGCGTTCGCGGAAGGCGTCCACGACCAGCGCCACCGGCTGCCCGCCGAGGTCCACCAGAAGCACCGCCTCACCGCGGCGCTCCCGCTCGTCCTCCGGCAGGTTGAGCAGGCGGCGCAGCCGCAGCAACGGAACCACCGCGTCCTGCACGACGACGCTCTCCGCGTGCTTCATCCGGCGGATCGCGCCGTGGGGAACGCGCTGCATGCCGGTGACCAGCGTGACCGGAAAGCCGTAGAGCGCGCCAGCCGTCTCCACCGTCACCAGCCGGGTGACCATCATCGTCAGCGGCAGGACGAGGCGGAAACGCGTCCCGACGCCGGGGGTCGAGGCGACCTCCACCCGTCCGCCCGCCTGCTCCACCGCGCCGCGCACGGCGTCCATCCCCACCCCGCGGCCCGACAGGTCCGACACCGTGGCCGAGGTGCTGAGCCCCGGCAGGAAGATCAGGCGCAAAGCCTCGGATTCGGTCAGGGCCGCCGCCTGCTCCGCCGTCAGGGCGCCCGCCGCCACCGCCTTGCGGCGCACCGCCTCCGCGTCGATGCCCGCCCCATCGTCGGAGACCTCCACCACCACACCGCCGCTGTCCTGGAAGGCCTGGACGCGAATCGCCGCCACCTCCGGCTTGCCGGCGGCGCGGCGGCGCTCCGGCGGTTCGACGCCATGGTCCAGGGCGTTGCGGACGAGGTGCAGCAGCGGTTCGCCCAGGATGTCGAGGATGTCCTTGTCCGCCTCCGTCTCGCCGCCGGAAAGATGCAGCTCGACCGGCTTGCCGAGCCGCCGCGCGGTGTCGCGGACCAGCCGGGGCAGCGGATCGAAGACGCGCGACAGCGGCAGCAGGCGCAAGCGCAGCACCGCGTCCTGCAGGTCGCCGACGATGGAGTCGATGCGGCCGTGAGCCTCCTTGATGCCCTGGGCCAGCGCGTCGGCGCTGCGTCCCTCCTGCGCCTCGCGGGCGAGATAGGGCAGGCTTCCCTTGGCGACGACCAGTTCGGCGACCAGCGCCATCAGCCGGTCCATGCGCTCCGCGTCCACCCGCAACCCCCGCCGCGCCGGGCCTGCCGGAATCGCGGGCGTCGCCGCCGCCGGGCCATCCGCCAGGGATTCAAGGCAGCGGATGAGCGCGGGCGTCGGGCCTTCTGCAGCGCGGTCCAGCGCCGCTCCCTCGGTGTTCCGCCCCTCGGCGGCCAGGATGTTGCGCGCAGCCCGCAGCACCGCCGCCCGGCGGGACGCGGTCTCCTCGTCGCTGCCGGGCAGGCCGAGGATGCGCGCCTGTTCCCGCAGCAGGGCCGTCGCGAGGCTGGCTGGCGCGAGGCTGGCTGGCGCGGCGGGGGGCGCGGTCTCGGCAGTCGGGGAAGGAATGGCGACGGTGGCGAGCGCCACCTGATCGGGAACGCCACGGAACAGACGCGTCAGCTCGTCCTTCGGCGCGCCGCTGAGCGCGCGGAAACGCAGGGCGCAGCGGTAGGGATCGAGGTCGGTCAGCGGCGGCCAAGCCCCGGCGGACTCGATGCGCAGCAGCAGCAGATCGGGGATGCGGCGGCACAGGTCGAGCGGATCGTCCCCGGCGAAGAAGCAGTCCTCCGCCGGGTCGTAGGCGATGGCGGTGACGGTGCGCCCGGCGGCCTTGGCCCGGTCGGCCTCCGGCAGCTCGTCCACCCAGGCGAAGCCGGCGGGCGTGCCGCCGTCCGCGGCCTCCGCCGGCCCGCCGAGGGCGGCGCGCAGCCCAACCTCCTGCGCCCGCGCGCGCGCGTCGGCATCGTCGGGAAGCGATTGGCTGAGTTCCAGGCCGTCGACCCACGCGGCGCTGGTGTCGAGCAACTCAAGAAGCCGGTCGGCCAGATCGCCGGTCATGGCGGCGCGCCCGTCGCGCACGGCCATCAGCGCGTCCTCGCCGGCATGGACCATGCGGGTGAAGGGCGCCATGTCGAACAGGCCGGTCGCGCCCTTCAGCGTGTGCAGCGCGCGGAACAGGTCGTTGACCGCGGCCTTGTCGGCCGGGTCGCGCTCCAGCCGCAGCAGCGCGGCGCCCGCCGCCTCCAGCAACTCGCGCGATTCGAGGACGAACTGCTCGAACAGCGCGCTCATGACCGTGCCTCCCGGCCGGTCAGCAGGCGGGCGGCGGCGGTGAGGTCGGCGGGGCGCACCGGCTTCACGAAGTACCAGTTGGCCCCGGCGAGCAGCGCCTTCTCGCGGTCGCTGTCCTTGGATTCGGTGCTGATCATGATCGCCGGCACGTCGCGCAGGGTGTGCTCCTGCCGCAGGCGGCGCAGCATGGTGTAGCCGTCCATCTTCTGCATGTTGATGTCCACGATCAGCAGGTCCGGCGTGGAGGCCAGCGCGTGCTCCAGCCCGTCGATCCCGTTCACCGCCTCGTCGACCCGAAAGCCGTCGGACTCCAGAACCTGCCGGGTGTAGGCCCGCACGGTCACGGCGTCGTCGACCACGAGGACGCGGGGTTGTGGGGCGCGGGGCTGGGGATTGGGTCGGTCGGTCACCGCACGGCCTCCTTAACTCTGGGGCTTCTGATAGAGGATGGCGTCGGGGAACCGGCGCGGCACGAACAGGGAGGACATCCGGCTCATGCTTTCCGAATGGCCGAGGCAGATGAACCCGTTGGGCGACAGCGCGTCGTAGAACATCGACGCCGCCTCGCGCCGCCCCAGATCGTCGAAATAGATCAGCAGATTGCGGCAGAAGATGACGTCCATGCCACGGAAATTCGCCATTTGCCGCGGATCGGCGATGTTCACCAGCGAGAAGTCGATGGAGTCCCGCAACTCCTCCATGATCTGCCAGCTCTGGTCGTCGAGACGGGTGAAGTATTTGGCGACGAGGTCGCGCGGCAACGCCTGGAGCGATCGCTCCTCGTAGATTCCCTCCTGCGCGCGGGCCAGCACCTGGCTGTCGATGTCGGAGGCGTAAAGCTCGATCTCGAAATCATCCACCCGGCTCCACCGCTCCAGCAGCGTGATGGCGATGGAATAGGGTTCCTCGCCGGTGGCACAGCCGGCCGACCAGATGCGCACCCGGCTGCCCGGCGGGCGCCCGAGCACCACCTCGTCCAGCGCGGCGTTCACCAGGCAATCGAGCTGGTACAGTTCGCGGAAGAAATAGGTCTCGTTCACCGTCATCCGGTTGACGAGAAGCTGCAGTTCCTCGCCCGACGCCTGGAAGCGCAGCAGGTTCAGATACTGGCGGAAATGCTCGGCGCCGACCGCCGCCATCCGCTCCGACACGCGGCGGTCGACGAAGTAGCGCTTGGCCTCGGTGAAGGACAGGCCGGTGCGTTCCCGCAAGAACCGGCAGAAGACGTCGTAATCCGCGGCGCTCAAGCCGGCGGTGTCCCCCTTGTCCGAAGGCCCCTTGTCCGAACGCCCATTGTCCGAAGGCAGGCTCATTCAGGCTCCGGAAAACAGGCGGCGGGCCGCGTCGACGGAAAAGGCGACGAAGGGATCGTCCGGAAAGCGCCCGGCCAGCCGCTCGACGACCGGCAGGGCCGCGGGATCGCCGCTCTCCATCAACGCCTCCACCGCGGACAGGCAGACATTCACATGCGGATCACGGTCGATCACCCCGGCCAGCCGGTCCAGCCGGTCCGGATGGGGCAGCTTGCCCACGAGCTGGGCCGCGAAGATGCGCAGGTCCGAATCCGCGGCGGTCAGCAGCGGGGCGACCTCCGGCATCACCACGGCGGCGGGCATCTGCTGGAGGCTCTCGATCACGCCGTTGCGCAGCCCGACGTCCTCGCTCGCCAGATGGGGAACCAGCGCCGCCGCGGCCGCCACGGAGCCAATGCGGACCAGCGCGGTGAGGAGGGTTTCACGGACGCTCGCATCGGCCTCGCGCGCCAGCCGCGCGGACAGGGCGGGCACGGCGTCGGGACGCTCGCCGAGGACATGGGCGGCCTGACGCCGCCGGGCCGGATCGGCATCCTCCAGCCACGCCAGCGGATCGCCACCTTCGGTGGCGCCCGCCGGCTTCGCTCCGTCGAACTTCCGGGCCTTCACCAGAGCCATGCCACCGCCTCCACACCTGTCGCGTTCATCCCATCACCCGCCAGCCATCACCCGCCAGCCATCACCCAGCGCGTCACCTGCTGGGCCACCCGGTCGGACGGCAGCACCATGTCGGCGCCGCCGCGGCGGATCAGCTCCTGCGGCATCCCGAACACGACGGCGCTGGCTTCCGCCTCCGCGATGGTCCGGCCGCCCTGGCGGCGCAGCTCCGCCATCGAAACCGCGCCATCGGACCCCATGCCCGTCAGGAGAACACCGATCAGCCGCGACGGTGCCACGGCGCGCAGGGCGCTTTCGACCAGACGATCGACGTTGGGATGCCAGCTCCGCCGCTCGTCCATCGGAACGGGTTGGGCGCAGAGCCGTCCGCCGCGCCGGACGATCTGGAGGTCGGCGCCGCCGCGCGCGATGCAGGCCATCCCCGGCTGGAGCGGCGTGGTCGTCGCCGCCTCCACCACCGTCACCGCGGAAATGGTGTCGAGACGACGGGCCAGCGGTCCGGTGAAGCTGGCGGGCATGTGCTGGACCACCACCACCGGCCAAGGGAAATCCGCCGGCAGAAGCGGCAGGATGTCCTCCAGCGTGCGCGGCCCGCCGGTGGACACGCCGACCAGCACCAACCCCTCGCCCGGCTTTTCGTCGCCGCCGTCGCTGTCCTCGTCGCCGTCGGCCGCGGTCCGCGGCTTGGACAGGGGAGCGTCCGCCAGGAAATCCTCGCCGACGATGCGCTCGCGCGCCCGGCGCAGCCGTTCCCGCAGCCCCAGCACCCGACGCGGGCGCGACCCGGCGGCGGCGCGCACGGTGGCGACCAGCTCCTCGGCGATGCCGGCGATGGCCCCGACTTCCGTCGGCTTGCGCACCGCCTCGACCGCCCCCAGGCGCAGCGCCTCCAGGGTCACCTCCGCCCCATCCGCGGTCAGCGCCGACACCATCACCACCGGCTTGGGATGCTCGATCATGATGCGCTTCAGGCAAGCAAGGCCGTCCATGCCGGGCATCGTGACGTCCAGGGTCACCACATCCGGATCGAAGGCGGGCAGCCGTTCCAGCGCCTCCGCCCCGTCGGCGGCGGTCTCCACCGCGAAGCCGGCGGACGAGAGGATGTCGCCGATGCGCCGCCGCATCAGCGCCGAATCATCGACGACCAGGACCTTCACCATGACAGAACCACCTTCCGATCAGACGGTGGCCAGGAGGTCGGCGAGCTGGTCCATGTCCAGCAATTCCGCCGGGTCCATCAGCAGGATCATCCGCCGTTCCCCGGCGCTCTCCAGCGCGCCGATGCGGCGGATCAGCCGGTGCTGCGCCTGCGACACGACCGGGGCCGGACCGATGGCGCTGTCCGGAAGCCGGACGATCCCGGCCATGCCGTCCACGAGCAGTCCGGCGCGGGCCGTCCCGGCGGCGATCACGACCACGCGGCCCCGCTGCTCGGCGCTCCCATGCCCGTCGGGCAGGCGCAACAGGCGGCGCAGCGCGACCAGCGGCAGAACGGCGCCGCGCAGGGTCGTCACGCCGCTGACGAAGTCCGGCGCGTTGGGCAGTGGGGTCACCGCGTCGGGCTGGCGCAGCACCTCCTGCACCGCCGCGACCGGAAGGCCGTAGTCCGCCCCGGCCAGCCGGAACACCACGAAGGCCTCCGCCCGCTCCGCCTCCGCGTCCATCGCCACAGCCACCTCCCCTTCGCGCCGCTGGGCAAGACCGCCCAAGCCGGCGCCATCGCCCGCTCCATGGCGGAACAGCCGTTCCGCCGACAGGACCGGGACCAGCCGCGCGCCGCCGTCCAGCCGCGCGATGCCATCCATGTCCTCGAACTCCGCCTCCCGCGCCATCAGCGGCGGCACCGCATCGATGCGTCCGCGGGGAACCCGCAGGATCTCCCGCACATCCTCCACCGCCACGCCGACCAGCCCTTCCGCCGTGCGCAGAACGGCCACCTTGCCGCGGCCCGCCCCCTTCTGGGCGTCGAGCCCGAACAGCTCCCGCAGCCCGACCAGGGGAAGCAGCGCGTCGCGCAGTGTCATCATGCCCAAAAGATGGGGACGGGCACGGGGGACGCGGGTCACCGTCTCCGGAACCGGAACGACCTCCCGCACCGCCGCCACTGGCAGCGCGAACTCCTGCTCCGCAACGGTGAGGACGACGAGTTGTTCCTCGTCCTGGCGCACCGTCCCGGCGCTCTTCGGCTGGGGCGCCGCGCTGAAATCGGCGATTCCCGCCGGCCCCCGGCCGAGGTCGGCGAACTGGCGCTCGATCAGCGGGCCGGGGTCGAGGATCAGCGCGCCGCTCCCCGCGGCCCCGTTTCCGGCCCGGATCGCGCCGGCCAGAAGATCGGCGTCGATGGAGGGATCGGGTGCCGCCCCGGAATCGGCGATGCGGTCCTCGTCCACGGCGGACAGGCCCGACACGCGATCCACCAGCAGGCCGACCGGCTGGCCGTTGTGACGGACGATCAGCAGCCGCGCCGCCTTCGTCTGCCCATCATCGGTTCCACCCTCCCCGGCCCCGGCCCCGGTTTGGCCCAGGACACGGCGCAGCCCGATGACCGGCAGGACGGCGCCGCGCCGTCGGGCGAGCCCCTCCAGGGCGGGTGGGCCCAGGGGAATCGACACCAGCGCCGGCGGGCGCAGGATCTCCAGCACGCCGTCGAGCGGCAGGGCCATCTCCACGCCGCCGACCGTGAAAAGCACGAAGGAACGCACGCCGTCGCGGCGGATGATCGCGGCCATCGGTCGTCTCCCCGCCGGCCGGTCAGCCGGCCCCTTGCAGTTCTTCGGCCATGGCGGCGATCTCCTCGATGGCGGCGGCCAGTTCCTCGGCACCCTTGGCCTGCTCGCGCGCGGCCTTGGCCGCCTCGTTGGCCGAGCGGTTGGCCTGGTTGGCCGCCGTGGCGACCTGCTCGACGCCCTTCTGCGCCTCCGCCACGGCGCGCTGGACCTCGCCGGCGTTCTCGACGATCTCGCGGCTGCCGGAGGTCACGGTGCGCAGGTCGGCGATGGCGGCGGCGAGGCTGCCGGCGAACTCCTGGTGACGCAGGGACTGGCGCGCCGTTTCGCTCCCGATGTCCTCGATGTCGCGGCGGACGCGCCCGATCTGGTCCTGGATGGCGTGGACGATGTCTTTCACCCGCTCGACATTCTCCGAGCTGTCGCGGGCGAGGTTGCGGATGTCGTTGCTGACGACGGTGAAGCCGCGCCCGAACTCCCCGGCCCGCGCCGCCTCGATCGAGCCGCTGACCGCCAGCATGCCGGTCTGGATGGCGATGATGGAGATGGCGTCGACCACCTTGTCGATGCGCCGCCCGATCTGTTCCATGGAGCCGATCCGCTCCACCGTGCGCAGGCTGGCGGCCACCGCCTCGCCCACCCCGGCGGTCAGCGCGCCCACCATGTCCTGCGTCTCGGACAGCAGCGCCTCCAGGCCGACGCAGCGCTGAAGAGCCTCCTCGGCGCGGCTGTGGCCGAGCCGGGCGCTGGCCTCGATCTCGGCGATGGCGCTGCTCGACTGGTGGGTCGCCGCCCCCTGGGCCTGGGCGCCGCGCGAAATCTGGGTGATCGCCGCCATGATCTGGGCGGCGGCGCGGTTGATCTCCTCGATGGCGGCGGAGAGCTGCTCGGCGGCCGAGGCGAGGTCGCCGGCGGCGCGGTGGACGTCGGTGTTGCCGGTCAGTTCGTCGGCCAGATCGGACAGCTGGCCGGCGGCCTGCTCGCTCTGGGCCAGGGCCTTGGCCTGCTCGCCGACCGTCTTCAGCGCCTCCTCGCTGGCCGCAGCCTGCTCCTCCGCGGCGGAGGCGACGCTCTCGGCGCCCCGCTGCGCCTCCCGCCCGGCGGAATCGGCCTCCAGCGCGGCCTTGATGGTCTCCTGGGCGCCGCGGGCAATGTCGCCCATGCCGTCGCGCACCCGGTCGAGCTGGCCGGCGATCCGGCGCCCCCGGTCCACCTCGGCCTTGGACGCGTCGGCGCCGGCGACGATGCTCTCGGCGATGGCGCCGACCGCCTTCTGGATCTCCGCGACCATGCGGTTGATCTCGTTGGCGGACCGTTCGGAGCGCTCGGCCAGGGCCTGCACCTCGTCGGCCACCACGGCGAAGCCGCGCCCGGCGTCTCCCGCGCGGGCGGCCTCGATGGCGGCGTTCAGGGCCAGGAGGTTGGTCTGGTCGGCCATGACCGCCACCCCCTCGACGATGGTGCCGATCTCCGCCGCCTGCCGCTCCAGATCGCGGACCAGGGCGACGGCGGCCTCCTGGCGAGCGGCGGCGCGGACCAGCCCATCGACGGAGGTCAGGATCTGGCCGCTGACGTCCTTCATCAGCGCCTGCAGCGCCTCGATGCGCGACAGCGAGGATTCGGCGTTGCTGCGCGCCCGCCCGATCAGGCTGGCGCTGCGGTCGATCATCCGCTGCGACTGCTGGGTGGCGCTGGCCGCCTCCTCCGCACCGGCGGCGACCTGTTCCATCGCCTTGCGCAGCTCCTCAGCGGCGGCGGCGGCCTGGGTCACGCCGCTGGCCAGCTCATTCGCGGCGGCGGCAATGCCCTCCGCCGCCTTGCGCCGCCGGTTGCCGGCGCGGGCGCGCCGCCGCACCTCCGCCGCGCGGCGGGTCGACAGGGCGTTGTCGGGCTGGTTGGGCAGAGCGGCGTCGTTGGGAAGCACCGTCGCGTCCTCGCCGCCATCCGCGTTGCGGGAGGCGCTCGCCGTGTCGATCCGCTTCTTCTTGACCAAGGCCATGATCCAAACCCCTTGCCCCGTGAGCCCGTGTTTCTCTGTCGGGGTCTCTTGTTGATTGGCGTGTGTCGATTGCCGCCGGGTGACGGCCCTCAGGCCAGCACCCGGCCGATGTAGCGCCCGATCGCCGCCTTCAGCTCCACCGCCGATCCGGCGTCGAGCGCCAGGACGACCGTCCCCTCGACATCGTGGGGCGGCGTGCGGAAGGTGACGTGGAACAGGATGGCCTGCGCCTCCGCCGTCAGGGCGACGCCGCAGCGCTCCAGGAGGCCGTCCCCCACCCCGCGCAGAACCTGAGGCAGGGTGGTGCCGACCGCGACGCCCAGCAGATTGCCCATGGAGGACAGGCAGCTGTTCAGAACGATGTTGCCGACCTCGGACAGCGCCTCCTCCACCAGCTCCGCCGCGTCCTCCTTGGGGACGCCGGGCGGCAGGGCGGCGGCGGCGAGCGGCAGGCCGCTGCGCTCGGGCATCAGCAGGATCGCCGAGCCGAGGAAAGTCCCGGACAGACACTCCGTCACCGCGATCAGCGCCCCCGGCAGCGCCGACCGAAGCAGGCCGGAGACCCGGTCGCCGGGAACGAGGCTGACCATCGGCACGGAGAGTTCCACCGGCCCACCGATCATCCGGCTGAGCGCCGTGGAGGCCCGGCCGACGCCGATGTTTCCCAGCTCCGTCAGCGCGTCGCGTTCCAGATCGTCCAGCTCAAGCACCATGGGAATCGGGTCCATCGGCGCGCGCCGGCCGGACCGTGCCGGTCAACCGGCGCCCCCGCCGGACCCATCGTTGGAGGACGGGCGGCGCGGCAGGCTGGCGGCGGTCAGGAAGCGGGCCATCTGCTCCTCCTCCAGCGGCTTGGGCATGAAGGCGGCGCCCAGCGCGCGGATGCCGGACACCACCGAATCCTGGGCGTTGGCCGTGATGATGGCGACGCGGATGTCCGGCTTCGCCTGCAGCAGGCGGGCGGCGGCCTCCAGGCCGTTGTCGCCCGGCATGTTGAAGTCGATTATGGCGATATGGATATCACCTTCGTCCAGTTTTCCATAAAGCTCAGCGCTGTTCGCCGCTTCGATGACCGTCCAATCCGGCTTGTTCCGAAGTATTATGCCGCGGACATGCATGCGGGACAGCTTGCTGTCGTCCACGACGATTACGGTCTTGCTCAACGCCTGTGCTCCGGGAGGAGAGAAAATTTGAATTGTGAAGCGATTATAACCACGGCCACGCCATGCGCCAGCATGGATTGCGGTCCGCAATCAGCGTTTTTCGACGAGCCTCCCCTTGGCCCGCCGCGGTGGCTTTGCTAACAGAGGATCGGCCGACAAGGCGATGCGCACAGGGCCATGCACTCCGGGGGGCCGTCCGTGGACGATTTCATCAGCGCGCTCGTGGTGTTTCTCGTCGTGGTCGATCCGATCGGGCTGGTTCCGATCTATCTCGGCCTCACCCGCGGCTTCGACAGCCGGCGCAAGCGCACCATCGCGCTGCGCGGGCCGCTGATCAGCTTCGCCATCATCGTCTTCTTCGCCTATCTGGGCGAACTGGTGCTGAGCGCCCTGTCCATCGGCATGCCGGCCTTCCGCATCGCCGGCGGCGCGCTGCTGTTCTGGATCGCCTTCGAGATGCTGTTCCAGCGCCGGGCCGAGCGCAAGGAACGCACCGCCGACGACGCCCGGACGGAGGAGGAGGCCCACGACCTCGCCGTCTTCCCACTGGCGATCCCGTTGATCGCCGGGCCGGGCGCCATCACCTCGACCCTGCTGCTGATGGACCGCTACGGCGCGACGCTGGCCGGCCAGGGCATGGTGCTGGGCGCCGCCGCGGTCGCCGTTGGCAGCGTCATGGCGCTGCTGGTCGTCGCCGATCTGGTGAACAAACTGCTCGGCCGCACGGTGATCCACACGGTCAGCCGCGTGCTGGGCATCGTCCTGGCGGCGCTGGCCGCCCAGACGATCATCGAAGGCATCACCGCCGTCTATCCGCCGCACTGATATCCACAGAGGGACAACCGACCATGGACCGGCACACGCTCAGCAACGGGCGCCTCGGCGCCGCGATCAAGGCCGACGGGGCGGAACTGTGCTCGCTGTCCCTCGACGGGCGGGAACTGCTCTGGCAAGCCGGTCCGGAATGGCCGCGCCACGCCCCCGTGCTGTTCCCCATCGTCGGGCGGCTGAAGGACGACACGCTGCGCCACCAGGGGCAGACCTACCGCATGACGCAGCACGGCTTCGCCCGCGACCGCCGCTTCGCCTGGGAGGAACACACCGCGACCCTCTGCCGCCTGTCGCTGTCCGACGACGCGCAGACCCGCGCGCTCTATCCCTTCGCCTTCCATTTGGAGCTGATGTTCGAGCTGGACGCGGACGGGCTGACCATCCGCCACCGCATCACCAATCCGGGCGATGAGGCGCTGCCCGCCTCGCTCGGCGTGCATCCGGCCTTCCTCTGGCCGTTGCGGGACGGCGTGCCGAAGGAGGCGCACGATCTTCTGTTCGAAGCCGACGAGCCCGAACCGATCCGCCGCGTCGAGGGCGGCCTGCTGGCGCCGCGGCCCGAGCCGACGCCCGTCGAGGGCCGCCGCCTGCCGCTGACCGAGGCGTTGTTCACGCGCGACGCGGTGATCCTCGACCGGCCAGCCAGCCGCTCCGTCCGCTACGGCGCTCCCGGCACCCCGGCCATCACCGTCTCCTGGGACGGCTTCCGCGAGTTGGGCATCTGGTCGAAGCCGGCCGGCGCGCCCTTTCTGTGCATCGAGCCCTGGCACGGCCACGCCTCCCCGGCGGAGTTCGACGGGGAGTTCGTGGACAAGCCGGGGCTGCTGCACATCGCCCCCGGAGCGACGCGGGAGCTGAGCTACCGCATCGCCGTGGGGTGAAGGGCCGGCGTTCCGTCAGCCGCGTTTGTTCAGCGGAACGAAGGCGCGGCCCGGATTGCCGGTGTAGAGCTGGCGGGGGCGACCGATCTTCTGCTGCGGGTCCTCGATCATCTCCTGCCACTGGGAAATCCAGCCGACGGTGCGGGCCAGCGCGAACAGCACGGTGAACATGCTGGTCGGGAAGCCCATCGCCTTCAGGATGATGCCCGAGTAGAAATCGACGTTCGGATACAGCTTCTTCTCGACGAAGTAGGGGTCCTCCAGCGCGATCTTCTCCAGCTCCATGGCGATGGCGAGGTGCGGCTCGTCCTTGATGCCCAGCACGTCCAGAACCTCATAGCAGGTCTGGCGCATGATCTTGGCGCGCGGGTCGTAGTTCTTGTAGACCCGGTGGCCGAAGCCCATCAGTCGGAAGGGATCGTTCTTGTCCTTGGCCCGCTTGATGAATTCGGGGATGCGCTCGACCGAGCCGATCTCCTCCAGCATCAGCAGCACGGCCTCGTTGGCGCCGCCGTGGGCCGGCCCCCACAGCGCCGCGATGCCCGAGGCGATGCAGGCGAAGGGGTTGGCGTGCGACGAGCCGGCCAACCGCACCGTGGAGGTCGAGGCGTTCTGCTCGTGGTCGGCGTGCAGGATGAAGATCTTGTCCATGGCGCGGGCCAGGACCGGATCGACCTTCCAGGTCTCGCACGGCGTCCCGAAGGTCATGTAGAGGAAGTTTTCCGCGTAGCTGAGGTCGTTGCGCGGGTACATGAAGGGCTGGCCGACCGAGTATTTGTAGGCCATGGCGGCCATGGTCGGCATCTTGGCGATCAGCCGGTGCGCGGCGATCATCCGCTGACGCGGGTCGAGGATGTCCGTCGAGTCGTGGTAGAAGGCCGACAGCGCGCCGGTCACGCCGCACATCACCGCCATGGGGTGGGCGTCGCGGCGGAACCCGCTGTAGAAGCGGCTCAACTGCTCGTGCACCATGGTGTGGTAGGTGATGGTGCGCTCGAACTCCTCCTTCTGCTGCGGATCCGGCAGTTCGCCGCGCAGCAGCAGGTGGCAGACCTCCAGATAATCGCAGTTCTCGGCCAGATCCTGGATGGCGTAGCCGCGGTGCAGGAGGATGCCCTCGTCGCCGTCGATGTAGGTGATCGCCGACTCGCAGCTCGCCGTCGAGGTGAAGCCGGGATCGAAGGTGAAGTAGCCGGTTTCGGCGTAGAGCTTGCGCACGTCGATGGCGCGCGGGCCGGTTTCGCCTTCCAGCAGCGGCAGCCTGACGGTTTTCCCGGTCGTGTCGTCGGTGACCGTGATGGTCCCGACCTGCTTGACCTCGCCGCGCCAGACCGGCCGGCCCTTGCTGCTCTCCATCGGCCCCTCCTTATGCACGCGTCATCGGGCGTGACGCTGTTTCGTTGCACGTAGGAGACTGTATGAATGGGGGGTGTCGTCAATAGCACTCCCGATAGATGCCACCCCTCCGGGCATAGGCCATCAGAAGATTCCCGCCTCCAGCCCGGCCGCCATCAGCAGCCCAAGCTCTTCGCAGGAGGCGGCGAAATCGTCGCGGTACGGGCCGCGGCAGACCAGCGGGTCCTGCACCGGGCGCCAGCGCAGCCCCGTCGCGATGGAGGCGACGGCGCGGCAAGTCCCCGTCCCGTCATGGCCCGCCCGGACGAACAGCGCGTAGGGCATCCCCTGGGTGCGCTCCAGGCAGGGATAGTAGCTGCGGTCGAAGAAATCCTTGAGCGCCCCGCTCATATAGCCCAGATTCTCGGTCGTCCCGAGGATCACGCCCTGCGACTCCAGCACATCCTCCGGCCCGGCCTCCAGCGGCGGCTTCGCCACCACCTCCACCCCCTGCACCTCGGGCGACCGCGCCCCGCGCAGCACGGCGTCCAGCAGCGCCCGCGTGTTGGGCGACGGGCAATGGGCGACGACGAGGAGGCGTTTGGGCGGCATGATTCGTCCTTTCCACGGCGACTGTACCAACAACACAGGAGGACGTCCCATGAGCGAAGACGCGCGCTGCTTCGTCGTCGTCACGGGTGGCCCCGGCTCCGGGAAAAGCACGCTGATCGACGCGCTGGCCCGCGAAGGCCACGCCCACAGCGTGGAGGCGGGCCGCGCCATCATCCAGGACCAGACGGCCATCGGCGGTCCGGCGCTGCCTTGGATCGACCCGTCGGCCTTCGCGGAGCTGATGCTGTGCTGGGAACTGCGCTCCCTCCGTCTCGCGCGGGAGCAGGCGGGAACGGTCTTCTTCGATCGCGGCATCCCGGACGTCATCGGCTACCTGCGCCTGATGAAGCGTCCGGTTCCCGCGCATCTGGAAACGGCGGCCCGCCGCTTCCGCTATCACCGGACCGTCTTCGTGGCACCGCCTTGGCCGGAGATTTTCGGGACGGACGCCGAGCGCCGGCAGACCCTCGCCGAAGCCGTGGCGACCCACGACGCCATGGTCGAGACTTACGGCGGGCTGGGTTACGAGCTGGTCACACTGCCCAAGGCGCCGGTGGCGGAGCGGCTGCGCTTCGTCCTGGAGCAGCTTGTCGGACCGGGGCCGATCACGCCCGCCCCGCTCACGCCATGAGCTGACCGCCGTTCACCTCGATCACCTGCCCGGTGATGTAGCCGCTGAGCGCCTCCGACGCCAGGAACAGATAGGCGCCGACGCAGTCCTCCGCCGTGCCCAGCCGGCCCAACGGGATGCGCGCCGCCGTCGCCGCCAGCTTCTCCGGCGAGGAGTAGCGCTGGTGGAAATCGGTGTCGATGGTGCCGGGCGAGACGGCGTTGACGCGGATGCGGTCCGGCGCCAGTTCCGCCGCCAGGGAGCGGGTGAAGGTCGAGACGAAGGCCTTCGACGCGCTGTAGATCGAGGAGCCGGGGCTGCCTCCCGTGCGGGCGGAGATGGAGACGGTGTTGACGATGGCCCCGCACCCCGCGGCCCGCAACGCCGGCAGGGCACGCCGGCAGGCCACGACGACGGAGCGCAGGTTGAGGTCGATCACCTCGTCCAGGAAATCGTCGCCGATCCGCTCCAGCGGCACCCGCCCGACCATGGTGCCGGCGTTGTTGACGAGGATGTCCAGCCCGCCCAGCGCCTGCACCGCCGCGTCCACAGCCGCCTCCACGGCGCGCGGGTCGCGGAAGTCGCCGCTGACCGCGTAGACCTCCGTCCCGCCCGCCGTGAGGGCGAGCGCCAGCCGGGCCGCGGCGTCGTTGCCACCGGAGCCGTGGAGCGCCACCCGCGCGCCCAGGCTGGCGAAGGCGGTGCCCACCGCCGCCCCGATGCCCCGGCTGCTGCCGGTCACCAGCACGCGCTTGCCGCGCAGATCCTCGCCCAACAAAGTCATGGCTCCTGCCCCTCAGCGTTCCCGGCGCACGCGGCGCACGGCGTCCAGCCAGCCGTCGTACAGGCGGGCGCGCTTGGCCGCGTCCATCCGCGGCTCGAACCGGCGGTCGCAACGCCAGGCGCCGGCCAGCGCCGCCTGATCGCGGTAGACTCCGGCCTTCAACCCGGCCAGCCCGGCGGCGCCCAGCGCGGTCGTCTCGATCACCGCCGGGCGTTCCACCGGCAGGTCCAGCACGTCGGCCAGGAACTGGCACAGCCAGTCGTTCGCCGCCATGCCGCCGTCCACCCGCAGCGCGTCGGAGGTCGCCGTGTGCGCGGCCGACCAATCGGAAACCATGGCGTCCCGTAGATCGCGGGTCTGGAAGGCCACCGCCTCCAATGCGGCGCGGGCGATGTGGGCCGGGCCGGCGTCCAGCGTCAGGCCGAAGATGGCGGCGCGGGCCTCCGGGTCCCAATGGGGGGCGCCCAGCCCCACGAAGGCCGGCACCAGATAGACGCCGTGGCTGTCCGGAACGCGGGTCGCCATGTCGTCGGTCTGGGAGGCGTGGGTGATGATCCCCAGCCCGTCGCGCAGCCATTTGATGGCCGCCCCGGCGATGAAGATGGAGCCTTCCAACGCGTAGGTCGTCCGCCCGTCGAGCCGGTAGGCGACGGTGGTCAGCATGTTGGCGCGCGATTCCACCGGCTCGTCGCCGGTGTTCAGCAGGGCGAAGCAGCCGGTGCCGTAGGTGGACTTGACCATGCCCGGCTCGAAACAGGCCTGCCCGAAGGTCGCCGCCTGCTGGTCGCCGGCGATGCCGGTGATCGGGATGGCGCGGCCCAGCAGGTCCGGCTCCGTCGCGCCGAACTCGGCGCTGCTGTCCAGCACCTCCGGCATCATGGCGCGGGGAATGCGGAACAGGGCGAGCAGTTCGTCGTCCCAGTCCTGGCGGTGGATGTCGAAGACCATGCTGCGCGAGGCGTTGGTCGCGTCGGTGGCGTGCACCCGCCCGCCGGTCAGCCGGTGCAGCAGGAAGCTGTCGATGGTGCCGAAGCACAGCTCACCCCGCTCCGCCCGCTCCCGCGCGCCGGGGACATGGTCGAGAATCCAGGCGATCTTGGTGGCGGAGAAGTAGGAGTCGATCAGCAGCCCGGTCTTGCGCCGCACCAGCGGCCCGCAGCCCTCCTCGACCAGCTTGCGGCAGAGGTCGGATGTGCGGCGGTCCTGCCAGACGATGGCGCGGTGCACCGGCTCGCCGGTACGGCGGTCCCAGACGACGGTGGTTTCGCGCTGGTTGGTGATGCCGATGGCGGCGATGTCCGCGGCGCTCAGCCCGGCCTCGTCCACGGCGCCCCGCATAACCGCCACGGTGTCGCGCCAGATGTCCTCCGGATCGTGCTCCACCCAGCCGTCGGCGGGATAATGCTGCGCGAACTCGCGCCGGGCGATCCCGGCGGGAACGCCCCGCCGGTCGAAGACGATGGCGCGGGTGGAGGTGGTCCCCTGGTCGATGGCGAGGACGTGGCCGGCTTCAGGCATGGTCTTTCCTATGGTCTCGTTCGTTCCCTCTCCCCTCTGGGGAGAGGGTTTAGGGTGAGGGGGTTGCGCTTGGCGGTGCGTCCGGCAAAAGCGCATCCCCCTCACCCTGCCCTCTCCCCAGAGGGGAGAGGATTATCTCAAGGTGTTTACGACATCACTGCGCCATGGCGGCCTTCTTCGGCGGCGAGGCCGGCCAGGACTTGATGAGCTGGTCGTAGTCCACCGTCTCGCCCTTGGGCTTCTCGTTGGACAGCTTGCGCTGCGGCGCGGTGGTGCCGTCCTTCTCGGCCTTGGCGAACCAGAACTCCGCCGACTCCTTCTTGTTCAGCTTCGGCCCGCATTCGCCCTGCACGCCCGACCGCTCCAGACGCTCCATTACCGAGTCCTGGGCCGCGGCCAGCGCGTCCATCGCCGCCTGCGGCGTCTTGGCGCCGGAAGAGGCGTCGCCGATGTTCTGCCACCAGAGCTGCGCCAGCTTCGGGTAATCCGGCACGTTCACGCCGGTCGGCGTCCACTGCACGCGCGCCGGGGAGCGGTAGAACTCGACCAGCCCGCCCAGCTTCGGCGCGCGCTCGGTGAAGCTCTTGTCCCAGATGTCGCTTTCCCGGATGAAGGTCAGACCGACATGGCTCTTCTTCAGGCTGACCGACTTGGACATGGTGAACTGGGCGTAGAGCCACGCCGCCTTGCGGCGGTCCACCGGGGTGGATTTCAGCAGGGTCCACGACCCGGCGTCCTGGTAGCCCAGCTTCATGCCGTCCTTCCAATAGGCGCCCTTGGGCGATGGGGCCATGCGCCATTTCGGCGTGCCGTCGGCGTTCACCACCGGCAGGCCGTCCTTCACCATGTCGGCGGTGAAGGCGGTGTACCAGAACATCTGCTGCGCGACGTTGCCCTGGGCCGGCACAGGGCCGGATTCGGAGAAGGTCATGCCGGCGGCCTGCGGCGGCGCGTATTTCTTCAGCCACTCCACGTATTTGGTGACGGAGTAGACGGCAGCCGGGCCGTTGGTGTCGCCGCCCCGCTCGACGGAGGAGCCGACCGGGCTACAGCCCTCCATGCGGATGCCCCACTCGTCCACCGGCTTGCCGTTGGGCAGGCCCTTGTCGCCGTTGCCGGCCATCGACAGCCACGCGTCGGTGAAGCGCCAGCCCAGAGACGGGTCCTTCTTGCCGTAGTCCATGTGGCCGTAGACCTTGACGCCGTCGATCTCCTTCACGTCGTTGGTGAAGAACTCGGCGATATCCTCGTAGGCCGACCAGTTGACCGGAACGCCGAGATCATAACCGTACTTGGCCTTGAACTTGGCCTTGATGTCCGGGTTGGTGAACCAGTCGTAGCGGAACCAGTAGAGGTTGGCGAACTGCTGGTCGGGAAGCTGGTAGAGCTTGCCGTCCGGCGCCGTGGTGAAGGACGTGCCGATGAAGTCTTTCACGTCCAGCGTCGGCAGGGTCACGTCCTTGCCCTCCCCGTCCATCCAGTCGGTGAGGGGAACCACCTGCTTGTAGCGGAAATGGGTGCCGATCAGGTCGCTGTCGTTGATCCAGGCGTCGTAGATGTTCTTGCCGGACTGCATCTGCGTCTGGATCTTCTCGACCACGTCGCCTTCCTGGATCAGGTCGTGGCGCAGCTTGATGCCGGTGATCTCGCTGAAGGCCTTGGCGAGCGTCCGGGCCTCGTACTCATGGGTGGTGATGGTTTCGGAGACGACGTTGATCTCCATCCCGGCAAAGGGCTTGGCGGCGTCGATGAACCACTGCATTTCCTTCAGCTGCTCCTCCTTCGACAGGGTCGAAGGCTGGAACTCGCTGTCGATCCAGCGCTTGGCCGCCTCGATGTCGGCGAAGGCCGGGGCCGATGACAGAAGAAGCGCCGCCGCGGATGCGGAGGCGAGATACAGGGTACGCATCGTTTATTCCTCCCGTTTCCATTGTTATAGGCCCGTTCCGGCCGGCAACGGCCGGCCGTCACACCCAGCGGAAGACCGCCGCGGCGTAAAGAAGCGAAAGCGCGGTCGCGTAGTGCACCTCCCCGCCCACCAGCCCCAGCCAGGCGAGGTGGATGAAGGCGCTGCCGAGCAGCGTGATGAACAGCCGGTCGCCGCGCGTCGTGGTGATGCCCAACACGCCGGGGCGCGCCACCTCCGGCCGGTTGAGCGCCAGGACGGTCAGCAGGGTCAGCAGCCCGGCGATGACGGCGAAGAAGGCGCCGGTCTGCCAGGTCCAGGCCATCCAGGCGAGGTGTTCGGTGACGGTGTCCATGGCGGCGTCCTCCCTCCCGTCAGACGCGGCCCAGGGCGAAGCCCTTGGCGATGTAGTTGCGCACGAACCAGATCACCAGCGCGCCGGGCAGGATGGTCAGCACCCCCGCCGCCGCCAGCAGCCCCCAATCCATGCCGGAGGCCGAGACGGTGCGCGTCATCGTCGCCGCGATGGGCTTGGCGTCCACCGAGGTCAGCGTGCGCGCCAGCAGCAGTTCGACCCAGCTGAACATGAAGCAGAAGAAGGCGGTGACGCCGATCCCGCTGGCCACCAGCGGCATGAAGATCTTCACGAAGAAACGCGGAAAGCTGTAGCCGTCGAGATAGGCGGTCTCGTCGATCTCCCGCGGTACCCCCGACATGAAGCCCTCCAGAATCCACACCGCCAGCGGCACGTTGAACAGGCAGTGGGCCAGCGCCACGGCCAGCGGCGTGTCGAACAGACCGATGGCGGAATAGAGGTTGAAGAAGGGCAGCGCGAAGACCGCCGCCGGGGCCATGCGGTTGGACAGCAGCCAGAAGAACAGATGCTTGTCGCCGACGAAGCGGTAGCGCGAGAAGGCGTAGGCCGCCGGCAGGGCCAGCGCGATCGACAGCACCGTGTTCAGCGCCACATATTGCAGCGAGTTCAGATAGCCCGAATACCAGGACGAATCGGTGAAGATCCGCCGGTAATTCTCGAAGGTCAGGGTGTGCGGCCACAGCGTCAGTCCGCTGACGATCTCGGTGTTCGTTTTCAGGCTCATGTTCACGAGCCAGTAGATCGGCAGCATCAGGAACAGGATGTAGAGCGTGAGGACGATCCGTGCGCGCAGCATGGCCCGTTTCCTTTGCTAGTTCCGTTGCGCGTCCATGCGCGTCATGACCGTGTAGAAGACCCAGCAGACCGCCAGAATGATCAGGTTGTAGACGATGGACAGCGCCGCCGCCTTGCCCAGGTCGAACTGCCCCAGCGCCAGCTTCACGAGGTCGATCGATACGAAGGTCGTCGAGTTGCCGGGACCGCCGCCGGTCACCACGAAGGGCTCCGTGTAGATCATGAAGCTGTCCATGAAGCGCAGCAGAACGGCGATCAGCAGCACCCGATGCATCTTCGGCAATTGGATGTTGCGGAACACCGCCCAGCGCGAGGCGCCGTCGATCCTTGCGGCCTGATAGAAGGCGTCGGGGATGGAGCGCAGGCCGGCGTAGCAGAGCAGCGCCACCAGCGAGGTCCAGTGCCAGACATCCATCGTCACGATGGTCACCCAGGCCGACAGCGGGTCCGCCGTGTAGTTGTAGGGAATGCCCAGCCGGTTCACCGCCCAGCCCAGCAGGCCGATGTCCTCGCGGGCGAAGATCTGCCAGATGGTGCCGACGACGTTCCACGGGATCAGCAGCGGCAACGCCAGCACCACCAGAGTCGCCGCCACCCGCCAGCCGTGGCGCGGCATGCTCAGCGCCACGGCGATGCCCAGCGGCACCTCGATCAGAAGGATCAGCAGCGAGAACAGCAGGTTGCGCCACAGCGCGTCGAAGAACCGCCCGCCGAGGTCGGTGGAGGGGTCGAGAAGCTCCTGGTACCAGCCGATGCCGTTCCAGAAGAACTGGTTGTTCCCGAAGGTGTCCTGCACCGAGTAGTTGACCACCGTCATCAGCGGCAAAATGGCCGAGAAGGCGACGATCAGCAGAACCGGCAGCACCAGCAGCCAGGCCCCCTGGTTGACGGGCTTGTCCATCACGCCGCCTCCCCTTCCACGAGCGTTCCGTCCGCGTAGACATGCACCATGGCGGGGTCGAGCAGCAGCGACGCCTCGTCCCCCGCCAGCGTCAGATCCTCCGGCACCGTCGCCGCCATCGGCAGGCCCGACAGCTCCACCCGCGCGATGCGCGTGCGCCCCAGATCGTCCAGCCGGCGCACCCGCACCGGCACGCCGCCGGCCCCGGCGGGCGCCAGCGTGGCGAACTCCGGCCGCACGCCGATCTCGATCTTCGCCCCACCATTCAGGGCGGGATAGCCGCGGCGCAGCGCGATGACGTGCCCGCCGACCCGCGCGGCGCGGCCCGAAACCTCGGCCGGCAGGACGTTCATGCCCGGCGATCCGATGAAATGGCCGACGAAGACGTGGGCGGGCCGCTCGAACAGCTCCTGCGGGCGGCCCACCTGGACGACGCGCCCGTCGTGCATCACCACCACCTTGTCGGCGAAGGTCAGCGCCTCCGTCTGGTCATGGGTCACGTAGATCATCGTCAGGTCGAGCGCGCGGTGCAGCGCCTTCAGCTTCGACCGCAGCTCCCATTTCAGATGGGGGTCGATGACGGTCAGCGGCTCGTCGAACAGGATGGCCGCCACGTCCGGGCGGACCAGCCCACGCCCCAGCGAAATCTTCTGCTTGGCGTCGGCGGTCAGGTTCCGCCCGCGCCGGTTCAGGTCCGCCGTCAGGTCGAGCAGCCCGGCGATCTCGCGCACCCGCGCGTCGAGCGGCGCCCCGCGCAGGCCGCGGTTGCGCAGCGGGAAGGCGAGGTTCTCGTAGACCGTCATGGTGTCGTAGACGACGGGGAACTGGAAGACCTGGGCGATGTTGCGCGCCTCGGTCGGCAGCGCCGTCACGTCCTTGCCATCGAACAGGACCCGCCCCTCGCTGGGGGTCAGCAGGCCGGAGATGATGTTCAGCAGCGTGGTCTTGCCGCAGCCCGACGGCCCGAGCAGGGCATAGGCGCCACCCTGCTCCCACACATGGGTCATCGGCTTCAGCGCGTAGTCGTCGTCGCTCTTCGGGTTGGGGGTGTAGCTGTGGCCGAGGGATTGAAGGTCGATGCGCGCCATGCCGTCCGCCCTCCCGTCACGCCGCCATGACCAGCGGCGGCGCCGCGGCCAGCCGCCCGTCATGACCGAACACGAACAGCCGCCGCGGGTCGATGAAGCACTCGATCCGCTCGCCCGGCTCGACCTCCAGCACGCCGCGGGTGACGGCGACCCAACGGTCGGTTCCGCCATCGGTGCGCGGCAGGTCGATGTGGACGAAGCTCTCCGACCCGGTGATCTCGCTGACCGCCACCGCACCGCTCAGGGACATCGCATCAGCGTGGGGCCGCGTCAGGTGCAGGTGGTCGGCGCGGAAGCCGATGGTGTAATCGTCGTCCGGCAGTTCCGCCAGGACGCCGCGCGCCGGCCCATGCTCGCCCGTCGCCAGCACGATCTGCAGGCCGCGCTTGTGCACCCGCATGGTGTTGAGCGGCGGGTCGGAGAAGACGCGCGCGCTGGTCAGGTTGGCCGGGCGACGGTAGACGTCCGGGGTGCGCCCGAACTGCGCCAGCCGCCCTTCCCACAGCGTCGCCGTGTTGCCGCGGAGCAGCAACGCCTCCGCCGGCTCCGTCGTCGCGTAGACGAAGACCGCGCCGGTCGCGGCGAAGATTTTCGGCAACTCCTCCCGCAACTCCTCGCGCAGCTTGTAGTCCAGGTTGGCCAGCGGCTCGTCGAGCAGGACGAGCTGCGCCTCCTTGACCAGGGCACGGGCGATGGCGGTGCGCTGCTGCTGGCCGCCGGACAGTTGCTGCGGCGTGCGCTGCAAATAGGGCTCCAGCTTCAGCAGGCGCGCGGCCTCCCGCACCTTGCGGTCGATCTCGTCCTTGGGCCGGCGGGCGACCCGCAGGGGGGAAGCGATGTTCTCGTAGACGGTCAGGGAGGGGTAGTTGATGAACTGCTGGTAGACCATGGCGACGGAGCGTTCGCGGACGTGCCGCCCGGTCACGTCCACCCCGTCCACCAGCACGCGCCCGGCGCTGGGCACGTCCAGCCCGGCCATCAGCCGCATCAGCGACGTCTTGCCCGACAGGGTCGGCCCCAGCAGAACGTTCAGCGACCCACGCTCCAGGCTCAGCGACACGTTCTCGAGGTGAACGTGGCCGCCGACATGCCTGCTGACCTTGTCCAGAACCAAGCCCACCGGCCTTCCTCCCCAATATTCATTTTTTCTTTATTGAGATGGTTCTTGTCGCCGTTTTTCCACGCCCGCTATTCGGCAGCGTCGGATGCCCTCTCCCTCCGGCTGCGCTCCTCCGTCATGAAGGCGTTGAGCGCCTGGGCCTGGGCGGCGTCCAGCCGCAGCCCCAGCTTGGTCCGGCGCCACAGCACGTCCTCGGCGGTCTCCGCCCATTCCTCCGTCATCAGGTAGCGGACCTCGGCCTCGGTCAGGGTTCCGCCGAAGTCACGGCCCAGATCCTCCGGCCGTGCGGCGCTGTCGAGAATCCGGCGGGCGCGTGTGCCGTAGGTGCGCACCAGCCGCTCCAGATGCGGCTGCGTCAGGAAGGGCGCCCGCCCGCGCAGTTCGGCGACCAGCGCGGCGACGCCGTCCACCGGGAAATCGCCGCCCGGCAGAGTCCCGGCGCTGCTCCAGTCCGACGCTCCCGGAGCCAGCTTCGGCAGGAAGGGAGCCAGCTTGGCGATGGCCGCGTCGGCCAGACGGCGGTAAGTGGTGATCTTGCCGCCGAAGATGTTGAGCAGCGCCGCCTTCCCATCGCCCGGCGCGTCGAGCGCCAGCACATAGTCGCGGGTCGCCGCCTGCGCCGTCGAGGCGCCGTCGTCGTAGAGCGGGCGGACGCCGGAGTATGTCCACACCACGTCGGCGGGCGTCACCGGCTTGGCGAAATAGTCCCCAGCGGCGGCGCAGAGATAGGCGATCTCCGCCTCCGACGCGCGGACGTCCGCCGGATCGCCCTGATAGTCGTTGTCGGTGGTGCCGATCAGGGTGAAGTCGCGCTCGTAGGGGATGGCGAAGACGATGCGCTTGTCGGCGTTCTGGAAGATGTAGCAGCGGTCGTGGTCGAACAGCTTCGGCACCACGATGTGCGAGCCCTGGACCAAACGGATGCGCGCGTCCACCGTGGAGCGCGCGCCCTGCCGCATCACCTCCGACACCCAGGGGCCGGCGGCGTTGACCAGCGCGCGGGCGCGGATGCTGCTGCGCTGGCCGCTGCGCGCGTCCTCCACCGTCACGGTCCACAGCCCGTCCTCGCGGACGGCGCCCAGGAAGCGGGTGCGGGTGCGGATCGTCGCCCCCATCCGCGCGGCGTCCTGCGCGTTCAGCACCACCAGACGCGCGTCGTCGACCCAGCAATCCGAATATTCGAAAGCGCGACCGAAACCGGGCTTCAGCGGTTTCCCTGCCGGATCGCTGCGCAGATCGAGCCCGCGCGTGCCCGGCAGCTTCTCCCGCCCGCCGAGATGGTCGTAGAGGAACAAGCCGAGCCGCAGGAACCAGGAGGGCCGCAGGCCGGGCAGATGGGGCAGGACGAAACGCAGCGGCCAGATGATGTGCGGCGCCATGCGCCACAGCACCTCGCGCTCGCGCAAGGCCTCGCGGACCAGCCGGAACTCGTAATATTCCAGGTAGCGCAGGCCGCCGTGGATCAGCTTGGTCGAGGCCGAGGACGTGCCCGACGCCAGATCCTTCTGTTCGCACAGATAGACGGAGCAGCCCCGCCCCGCGGCATCGCGCGCGATGCCGGAGCCGTTGATGCCGCCGCCGACGATGGCAAGGTCGTAGACCCCGGCCATCCATCCCTCCTCTCCGTTGTGCGCCCGCCCCTTGCGGTCTGCGCCTTTGTTTTCGTTTCAAACGGTAGCCGAGGGTTCAGCGGGCCGCAATACGAAAAAAGTGAAAGCGATACGAAAGGACATGGCTCCATCCCCCCTCCCTCGTTGGGGGAGCCGGTGAACTCCGGGAGCGCCGGCGGGTTATCCAGGCAACCGGAACCGGAGGACCGCGTGTTCGAGTGGATCGCAGACATGGTCGAAAGCGGCGGCTACGCCGGCATCGCGCTTCTGATGCTGCTGGAGAACGTCTTTCCGCCCATCCCATCGGAACTCATCATGCCCCTGGCCGGCTTCGTCGCCGCCCGCGGCGACCTCAGCCTGCCGCTGGTGGTGCTGGCGGGCACGGTGGGGTCGGTGGCCGGAGCGCTGTTCTGGTACTACGCCGGGCGGTGGCTGGGCAGCGAGCGGCTGAAGCGGCTGGCTGCCCGCCATGGCCGCTGGCTGACCGTGGCTCCCGCGCAGGTCGACGAGGCGACGGGCTGGTTCCGCCGCCACAGCGCGGCATCGGTGCTGATCGGGCGGCTGATCCCGGCGGTGCGCACGCTGATTTCCGTCCCCGCCGGGATCGCCGGGATGGGGCTGGTGCGCTTCCTGGTCTATTCGACCCTCGGAACGGCCCTGTGGTCGCTGGTCCTGGCCGGCGCCGGCTATCTGCTGGAGGGCCAATACGACAAGGTGTCGGGCTGGATGGACCCGGTGGCCAAGCTGGTCATCGCCGCCTTCGCCGGCTGGTACGCGTACCGCGTCGCCACCTTCCGTCCGCAGGAGCAGAACTGACGGGGAGTGCCCCCGTCAGTGTCCGCTAAGCCGGCCTCCCTCACTCCTTGGCATCGTCCTTCGAACCGCGGGTGGGCAGGTCCTTGCGTTTGGCGGACGCCATCTCCCGCAGTTCCTTTTCGCTCATCGATTTCGCCATGTCCTTCGACGCGCCGCGCAGACTGGACTCCGGCTGCTCGCCGCGCTTAGCCGCCAGCGCCGCGCCGGCGGCCATCTGCTGCTTCTTGGATTCCGCCTTGCTCATCCGATCCCTCCACCTGTGATGTGAAAGCGCTTTCCATCAACAGGATGGGGAGGGGTTTCGTCGTGCCGGCGAGCGCTGCAACCTTTGATGAGCCGTCGCGCTCCGTTTGCTCCGCCACGATCGGAGCAACCCTCGCCAAAGCAGGATAACCACACGTTGGTGTGTCGATAGCATTCCGCATTCGTAATGTGGCTTTCTCTTCTGTCAAAATTTCTTTGAGTTGCATCATGCGTTGACAATCCCCTTTTAGGACGTATTCTCGGCGACCTAATCCCTTTTTGGGACGCATATGACGTTTCTGTAAAAACTCGTCGCAAATTGTCCCGTCGGATCATTGCAACGCCGAAGGAATTGTGGGGACTTCGATGCCCGACACCACGCCGCACCTCCCCACCGAACACCTTCATCTGTCCAACAGCTTCGGGCCGGTCAGACTTTGGCCCGATCTTCGTCTGCATGAGGGATTCGAACGGCTTGCGGACCGGCACCCCACCGCCCCGGCGGTTGTGACGGAGAACGGAACCCTGGATTACGCCGGGTTGGACGCGGCGGCCAACGCGCTGGCCCACGCGCTGCTGGCCTTCGGGTTGCTTCGGGAAGAGCCGGTCGGCGTGCTGACGGAGCGGTCGGGCGCGCTGCCGCAGGCGTTCCTCGGCATCCTCAAGGCGGACGGCGTCTATGTGCCGATGGTCGCCGACCTGCCGGCGGAGCGGCTGGCGAACATGGCGCGGCAAGCGGGGATGCGGCTGCTGATCGCGCTGGACGGGGTGGTCCCGCCAGACGCGCTGACCGATGCCCTGGCCGCCAACTGCCGGCCGGAGCGGCCGCAGGCCGTCCTGCGCCCCGAAGCCCTGGACGGCGACAGCCTCGCCAAGGCGACGGAACGCCCGGATCGGTCCGGCCCGGTGAACGGGCTGGCAAGCGGACTGGCGGTCATCCTCTTCACCTCCGGGTCCACCGGCCAGCCAAAGGGCGTGCTGATCCAGCACGACGCCTGCGTGAATCTGGCGCTCGGCCACACGGAGGCGCAGGGCGTCGGGCCGGGCGACCGGGTGCTGCTGTCCACCTCCCCCGGCTTCATCCTGGGATTCCGCGAGCTGTGCCTGCCGCTGCTCTCGGGGGCCGCCTACGTCCCGGCCTCACGCGCGCTGATCGACGATCCGGCCCGGCTGCTTGACCATATGGCCCGGTTGGGCGTGACCATCGCGCTGTTCACGCCGTCCTACCTGCGGCTGCTGCGTGGCGCCGTGCCGGCGGGGCTGCGCATGATCCTGACCGCCGGGGAACGGCCCAACCCCGACGACGCGCGGCATTACGCCCGCCATCTCGACTATTGGAACATGCACGGCGCCACCGAGGTCTGCGGCACCATCTGCATGCACAAGGTGAATCCGGACGGCGACGGCCCGCTGCCCAGCGGGCGGCCTTTCACCAACAACGCCGTCCATCTGCTCGACCGCCATGGCAATGAGGTGCCCGGCGGCGCGGTCGGTGAGATCCATGTCGTCGGACGGGGCGTCTCGCGCGGCTACCTGAACCAGCCCGAGCTGACGGCGGAGAATTTCGTCGAGACACGCTTCGGGCGCGCTTACCGCACGCATGACCTGGGACGCTGGAACCGAGACGGCGACCTGGAGACGCTGGGCCGCGCCGACGACATGGTGAAGGTGTCAGGGCAGTCGGTGTCGCTGGGCGAGATCGAGCGGACGCTGTTGCGCCACCCGCTGGTCAGCCGCGCCGCCGCCCTTCAGCACCAGGGCCGCCTGACCGCCATCGTCGAGAGCGCCGATCCGGAGGCGGCCCAGTCGGAAGACTGGCGCTCGTTCCTCGGCCGCAGCCTGCCCGCCTACATGGTGCCCGCTCGGGTGAAGGCCGTGGCTCGCATGCCGATCAGCTCCGCCGGCAAGACCGACCGCCGCGCCCTGCTGACGCTCGCCGAAGAGGCGTTGACCGCGGCGCGCGGCACGGGCGGAACACCGCCGCAAGGCGATCTGGAACGGGCCATCGCCACGGTGTGGGAGGAGGTGCTGGACACCCGCCCGGTGATGCGGGACGACCCGTTCTTCGCCATCGGCGGCACCAGCCTGCTCGCCATCGCGGTCGGGCAGCGCCTCCACGCGCTCGGCCATCCGGTGACGGTGCCGGTGATCCTGGCCTCCCGAACGGTGGAGACGCTGGCCCGCCGCATCGCGGAACAGAAGGGCGAGGACACCGAGCCGCCGGACCTGGGCGAAGGTCCCGCCACCGCCGGACAGGAGGATTTCTGGGTCGCCGCCAAGCTCGGCCTCGCCGCCGCCGGGTCGCACGTCGTGCGCGCCCTGTCGGTGCGCGGCCCCGTTCCGGAGGTGGAGCGCTGGCGCGCCGCCTGGGCCGCTCTGCTGGAGCGTCACCCGGCCCTGCGCACCGCCTTCCACGCCGACGCCGACGGACGGGTGCGCTGGCGCACGGTTCCCACCGCCGCCCTGCCGCCCGCAGCCGGCTTCTCCATCGACCGCTGTCACCTCCCGGAGGAGGCGCGGGAACTGATCGCCGGCTATGCCGAGACGCCCTTCGCCCTGAGCGAGGCACCGCTGGCCCGCGCCGGCCTGATGCTCATCGAGTCCGGCAACGAGACGCTGTTCTGGTTCGTGCTGCACCACGCCGTGGTGGACGGCCAGTCCGCCCGCACCGTGCAGGAGGACGTTCCGTCCCTGCTGCTGGGCCGCCCCCTGCCCCCGGCGGCACACGGAATCGCGCTGGCGGCGCGGGACGAGGCGCGCCATCTCCGTTCCGACCGGGCGGCGCAGGACCGCGCCTTGTGGCAAGCCAAACTGGACGCCCTGCCGCCGGAGGCGTTCGAAGAGCTTCCGCTCGACCAGCCGCGCCCCACCACGCCCGGCGGTCGTTCCGCCCCGCCCCTGGCCGAGCGGCTGGACGCCGCGACCACCGCGGCCCTTGCAGCCATCGCGAAGGCGCAGGGCGTCGGCCTGCACGGCCTGCTGCTGGCGATCCTGGCGGCGGAGGCGCGGCGGCGCGGCGGGCGGTCCGACCTGATCCTGGGCACCGGCGTCTCCCTGCGCCCGGCGGGAGCGGAGGACACCGTCGGGCATTTCGTCAATCTGGTGCCGGTCCTTCTTCCGGGCACCACGGCGGCATTGGCCGCACAGGTCCGCACCGCCCAGGACGCGCTGACCGAGTCGGTCGGACACGCCGGCCTGCCCGCCAACCTGATCCAGCGTGAATTCCGCCAGCGCCACCCCGACGCTCTGCCGCCCGCCCGGCCCAACCTCTTCGCGGTGGCGCTGACCGCCAACCCGCCACGGACCAGCGCCGATCCGTTCAGCGGCCTGTCGCTGACCCCACGACGCCTGCCCGGCGCGCTCGCCCACCCCGCCGCCGGCCTCGACCTCGCCTTCAGCCACGAGCCGGTGACAGCGGAGGATGGCGACGGGCTGGAACTGGCGCTGCTGTGGAACCCGGACGTTTACACGGAGACCACCGCGCGCTCCTGGCTGGCCGGCTTCGCCGCCTGGGCGCGCTGGCTGGCCGCCGACCCGACGCGCCTGGACTCCCCGCTGCCCGCGCTGCTCCCGGAGGAGTCGGTCCTGCTCAAGCGTTGGGAATTTGGCGAGGAGCGTCCCCGCCCGGCCCGCCGCGCCCATGAGCTGTTCGCGGAAATCGCCGCCCACCAGCCGGATCGCCCCGCCGTGGTCACCCGCAGCGGCGTGCGGACCTATGGCGACCTGAACCGGGACGCCGACCGCATCGCCGCCGCCCTGCTGGGCTGCGGTGTGGCGCGGCAGGACGCCGTGGCGGTGCTGACCGGCTGCGCGCCGGGCCTGCCCGCGGCGGTGCTCGGCGTCTGGAAGGCCGGGGCGGCCTATCTGCCGTTGGCCCACGACCTGCCGCCGGAGCGCATGGCCTACATGGTCCGCGATGCCGGCGTCCGGCTGCTGATCGCGCTGGACGGCCAGCCCGTCCCGCCCGCCCTGACCGAGGCCGTGCCGACGCTGATCCGCCCCGAGACTCTCGAAAGGTCCGCCGCACCGACCGCCGTGGCCGGGGCGCCGGACGACCTTGCCTACATCATCTACACCTCCGGCACGACCGGGCATCCGAAGGGCGTGGCGGTCCGTCACGACGGTTTCGTCAACGCCGCGCTGGCGACCGGGGAGACGGTCAGCCTGCGGGCCGACGACCGCATGGCGCTGGCGGCAACGCCGGGATTCGACGCCTCGCTGTGGGAACTCGGGTTGGCGCTGCTGCACGGGATGGCGCTGGTGCCGGTGCCGCCGGAGTTGCGCGACGATCCCTGGGCGCTGAAGGACGCTTATGCGGCGTTGGGCGTGACCGTGGCCTTCCACGCCCCGTCCTACCTGCGGGTCAGCCAGGAGAAGCCGTTCCGCGGCCTGCGAGTCCTGCTGACCGGCGGTGAGGCGCCGAACGCCGACGACGCCCGCCACCACGCCGCCGATCTGGCCTTCTGGAACGCCTACGGCCCCACCGAGGCGAGCATCCTCGTGTCGATGGGCCCCATCTTGCCGGACAGCGGACGCGGCGGGCCGGTGCCCGCCGGGCGCCCGCTGCCCAACACCCGCGTCACGCTGCGCCGTCCGGATGGCACGCCGGTTCCCCCGGGCCTGCCGGGAGAACTGTGGCTGGGCGGGGTTGGACTGGCCCGCGGCTACCTCAACAACCCCGACCTGACCGCCCGCGCCTTCGTCGAGACGGCGGAGGGCCGCTTCTACCGCACCGGCGATCTCGGGCGCTGGACGGCGGACGGCCAACTGGTCCTGTGCGGACGCATCGACCATCAGGTGAAGCTGCACGGCCAGCGCGTCGAGCTTGCCGAGATCGAGCAGGACCTGCTGGCCCATCCCGCCGCCGCGCAGGCCGTCGTGCTGGTGGACGCCGCGGCGGAGGGCACCAAGGCGTTGCGCGCCTTCGTCCGCGCCAAGGACGGCGCTGCCCTGCCGGACGAGGAGGCGTGGCGCGCCTTCCTTGCCGACCGTCTGCCCGCCTTCATGGTGCCGGCCAGCGTGACGGCGGTGGACAGCATTCCCCTGACGCCCGCGGGCAAGATCGACCGAGACGCCCTGCTCCGCCTCGCATACGCCCATGGCGATGCCACCACGGCGAAGCGGCAAGCGCCGCGGGACGGGCTCGAACACCGCGTTGCCGCCCTGTGGGGCGGCCTGTTGGGCGAGGAGGTCGCGCGCACCGACAATTTCTTCGCGCTCGGCGGCAACAGCCTGCTGGCGGTGACCATCGCGCACCGGCTGTCCCAGGAGCTGGGTGTGGCCGTCCCGGCGCGCGCCCTGTTCGCCGCCCCGACCCTGGCCGGCTTCGCCCGCAAAGTGGCGGAGCTGAGCGAGGCAGATGCGCCGCAGGCCGACGCGGACGAGTCCGACCTCGCCACCGAAGGGGAGCGCGAATTCTGGGTGGCCGAGGCGGCGGGGCTGGACACGCGGCCCTTCATCATCCCGGTGATCCGCGCCGTGGAGGGGGATATGCCGGACGCGGCCCGCTGGTCGAACGCCTGGACGGCGCTCGCCGAGCGGCACGAGGCGTTGCGCACGAGCTTCGCGGAGGACGCCGAAGGGCGGTTGCGCCGCCACATCACCCCCACCATCGACGTCACCCCGGAGCTGTCCAAGCAACCCGACCGCGCCGCGGCGCTGGCCCACATCCGCGCCCGCCAGGGCCAGTCCTTCATCATGGCGACCGCGCCGCTGTGGCGCGCCGGGCTGGTGACGCTGACGGACGGCGGCGCGCCGCTGTTCTGGATGGCGATCCATCATTCCATCGGCGACGGACGCTCGGTCGGCATCCTGCTGGAGGAACTGACCGCGTTGCTGGCGGGTGAGACCCTGCCTCTTCGGCCCACCCGCTACACCGCCACGGCCGCCCGTGAGCGGCGCTATCTGGACGGCCGGGACCGCGCGACGGACGAGGCCCATTGGCGGGACCTGCTGTCCGCTCTGCCCGCCGAGGTGTTCGACGACTGGCCGCTCGACACGCCACGCGCCGCCACGGCAGCACCGGGCAGCCACCGCTTCGAGTTGCGGTTGGACCCGGCCACCGCCTCGGGGCTGAAGACGGTCGCCCGCCGGCACGAGGCCAGCCTGCACGCCGTTCTGCTGACCCTGCTGGCGCGCGAGGTGCGGCGACGCACCGGGCGCGGCGCCGTCACCATCGGCACGACCGGCGACATCCGGGAAACCGCCGAGGACGCGCGGGTCGTCGGTTACGGCGTGAACATGCTGCCCTTGGCCTTGCATCCCGCTGCCGGTACTCCCTTCGGGACGGAGCTGCGCGCCACCCAGGCGGCTCTGGCCAGGGCGCTGCAACACGCCCGCCTGCCCTTCGCGCGGATCTGCCACGGCTTCTGGACGGATCGCCCGCAGCAACGCGACCCGGCCCGCTACCCGCTGTTCGACATCGCGGTGACGGAAAATCCGCAGAGCGCGCCCGCCGCCGGCCCGCTGCGCCTCGTCCGCCCCGATGGCGACGGGCCGGCCTACGAGCGCACCGGCCATTCGCCCGGACAGGACATGGTGCTGATCCATGAAGGGCTGGCCGACGGCGGGCTGCTGCTGCAATGGCACGTCAATGCGGCACTCTACGCCAAGGACACGGCGGAGCGCTGGTTCGACGCGCTGGCCGGCTGGGCGCGCTGGCTGGGCGGCGACGCCGCCCGCGCCGACGTGTCGCCACCCGCCCTGCTGCCGGAGGAGGAGGCGACGCTCGCGGCGTGGGAACACGGCCCGGCGGTGGAGCGCCCGGCGCTGCCCTTCCACGCACTGTTCGAGCGGCTGATCGACCGTCCCGGCACCGGCCAGGGCGGACGCCCGGCGGTCATCGCCCCCGACCGCGTCCTGACCTACCGCGCCGTCGAGGCGGAAGCCAACGCCATTGCCCACGCCCTGCGGGGACGCGGGGCGGAGCGCGGCAGCGTGGTCGGCGTGCTGACCGGCCGCTCGCCGAACCTTCCCGCTGCGCTTCTCGGCGTGTGGAAGGCGGGCGCGGTGTATCTGCCGCTCGCCGCCGATCTGCCGGCGGAACGGCTGGCCTTCATCGCCGGAGACGCCGGGGCGGCCCTGCTGCTGGCGCTGGACGGCGCTGCGGTGCCCGACGCGCTGTCCCCCCTGCCCCTTCTGCGTCCGGAGGACCTCTCCGCCGATTTCCGCACGGCGCAGGCCCACCGCCCGCAAGCCCCGCGTCCACAGGCTACGACCGGACCGGAGGACACCGCCTACATCCTCTACACCTCCGGCTCCACCGGCCGCCCCAAGGGCACGCCGGTCAGTCACGGCGCCTACGTAAACATGGTGCTGGGAGCCGTCGAAACCTTCGGCCTGACCGCCGAGGATCGGACGCTGATGTTCGCCTCGCCCTCCTTCGACGTGTCGCTGTCGGACATCGGCGTGCCACTGGCCGCCGGGGCGGCGCTCTGCGCCGTTCCATACGAGGTGCTGAGCGCCCCGGCGCGCCTGATCGCTTTCCTGACGGAGCAGCGGGTAACCGTCGCCGACCTCACCCCGACCTATCTGCGCCTGTTCGACGGGGCAGACCTGCCGTCGCTGCGCATCCTGGTGACCGGTGGCGAGGCGCCCCTTGCGTCCGACGTCCGGACCTACGCCGGGCGGCTGCGCTACTACAACGCCTACGGCCCGACCGAGAACACCGTCACCAGCGCCATGGGGCTGTTGGGCACGGAGGACCGGGGCTTCCTGCCCGTTGGGCGCCCGCTTCCCAACACGTCGGTGCACATCCGCGACGCGGCGGGCCACCCGGTGCCTCCGGGCGCGGTGGGAGAGATCTGGCTGGGCGGCGCCAACCTCGCCCGCGGCTATCTGAACCGTCCTGAGCAGGAGGTGGCGGTCTTCGTCGGGACGGGTGCCGGACGGCTGTACCGCTCCGGCGACCTCGGGCGCTGGCGCGCCGACGGCGAGCTGGAGGTGCTGGGCCGCATCGACGATCAGGTGAAGCTGAACGGCATCCGCATCGAACTCGGCGAGATCGAACAGGCGCTGGGCGCCCACCCGGACGTCGCGCAGGCTGTGGCCCTCGTGCAAGGCAAGGCCGGCTCCGCGCAGAGCCTGTGGGCCTTCGTCCGCCCCATTCCCGGCAAGCCGGTGCCAGCCGAGGACTCCTGGCGCGGCTGGCTGGCCGACCGGTTGCCCGCGGTGATGATCCCGGCCGGGGTGATCGCGGTGGAAACGGTGCCGGTGACGGCGTCGGGCAAGGTGGACCGCGCAGCGCTGCAAGGGCTGATCGCCGGCCACGCCCCGCAAGGAGCGCGGATGGCGCCGCAGGGCCGGCTTGAGGAGACCGTCGCCCGCATCTGGGCGGAGCGGTTGGGCCGCGGCCCGGTCTGGCGCGACGACAATTTCTTCGCGCTCGGCGGCCACAGTCTGCTCGCCATCGCCGTCGCCCACGCGCTGGAAGCGGAGCTGGGACACCCCGTCTCCGCCCGCGACCTGTTCACCGAGCCGACCCTGCGCGGTTTCGCCGCCCGCCTCGCCGCCACAGCTCCCGTGGATGCCCCAACCGACGCCGAATCCGACCGCGCGACCGAAGGCCAGCGGGAGTTCTGGGTGGCCGAGCAGGCCGGGCTGGACACCCGCGGCTTCACCATCCCCCTGACGCTGTCGGTGGAGGGCGACGTCCCGACCGACGAACGCTGGCAAGCCGCCTGGACCGCCCTGGCGGAGCGGCACGAGGCGTTGCGCACCGGTTTCCAAGAGGACGAAGGCGGCACGCTCCGCCGTGTCGTCCAAACCACGACCACCGACCTGGAAACTGTCACGGCCTCCGACCGCGCCGCCGCGCTCGACCTCATCCGGAAACGCCAGGCGGCGCCCTTCGCCATGGCCGCTCCGCCGCTGTGGCGGGCCGGGCTGGTGCGGGTGGCGGACGGCAGCGGCACCCTGTTCTGGCTGGCTCTGCACCATTCCATCGGCGATGGGCTGTCGCTCGGCCTGCTGGCGGACGATCTCGCGGCGATTCTGCGCGGGGTGTCCCTGCCCGGCCGCGCCCCCGGCTTCGGCCGTTCCGCCGCGCGGGAGGAAGCCTATCTGGCCGGTGAGGCCGCCCGGGCGGACGCGGAGCATTGGCAACGCCTGCTCGCCGGGATCGACCCCGCCGCCTTCGAGGAATGGACGCTCGACAACACCCGTCCGCCGGTGCGCAGCACCGAAACGGCCAAGGGAAGCCATTGCCACCGCGTCCGCCTCACCCCGGACGTGGCGGAGGCGTTGCGCGCCCTCGCCCGGCGCAACGGCGCCAGCTTGCACGCCCTGATGATGACGCTGATGGCGCATGAGGTGCGGCGCCGCACCGGCCGGGCAGCGTTCCTGATGGGCACCGCCGCCTCCACCCGCGAAACGGCGGAGGAGGCGGGCGTCGTCGGCTACTATGTCAACATGCTGCCGGTGCCTTTCCGGGTGGACCGGAGCGAGCCGCTGGAATCGGCGGTCAAGGCCACGCAAGGCCGTCTGGCGGAAGCGTTGCGCCATGGCCGCCAGCCCTTCGCCCGCATCCACCCGGAGTTCCGCCGCAGCCAGCCGCAGGCGCATCATCCGGCCCGCTACCCGCTGTTCGATCTGGCGGTGACGGAAAATCCGGCGATGCCCGCCCCGCCCTGCGACGGGCTCCGCTTCGCGGCCATCGACACGTTCGACGGCGACGGCATCCAGTACGAGTTGCGCCAGAGCGCCCCCGCCCAGGACCTCGTCCTGGTGCATGAGGGGCAGGCGGATGGCGGGCTGATCCTCCAGCTCTACGCCAACGCTGCCCTTTACGAACGGGAGACCGCGCAGGCCTGGACCGCGGCGCTGGCCGGCTGGGCGCGGCGGCTGGCCGATCCGCAGCGGACGCCGGGCGACCCGCTGCCCGCGCTGCTGCCGGACGAGGAAACGCTGCTCGCCGCGTGGGAGCGCGGCCCGGCGATGCCGCACCCGGTTCGCTGCTTCCACCACCAATTCGCCGCGCTGGCGCGCTCGCAGCCGGACCGCCCAGCCCTCATCACCGACGACGGCGCGGTCAGCTACGCTGCGATGAACGCCCGCGCCAACGCGCTGGCCCACGCACTGCTGACGCTTGGCTTGCGGACCGGCGACGCGGTCGGCGTCCTGACGGAGCGCTCGCCCGCCCTGCCCGAAGCGGTGCTGGCGATCTGGAAGGCCGGGGCCGCCTATCTGCCGCTGACCCGCGACCTGCCGGCGGACCGGCTGGCCTTCATCGCCCGCGACGCCGCCATCCGCGTCGTCGTGGCGCTGGACGGCCATCCTCTGCCCGACACGCTGGGGCAGGCCGGTTACGCCGTCCTCCGCCCGGAAGCCCTGACCGAAGAATTCCGCGCCGCAAACGCCCAGGAGCCGGAGGCCGGCACGCGCAGCACGCCGGGCGATCCCGCCTACATCATCCACACCTCAGGATCGACCGGGGTGCCGAAGGGGGTCGTGCTGCATCATGGCGGACTGCTGAACCTCGGCCTGTCGATGGCGCGGATGATGGGCGTCCAGCCGGACGAACGGACGCTCCTCAGTTCCTCCCCCTCCTTCGACGCCTGGATCTCCGATTCCGTGATGACCTGGGCGACCGGTGGCGCGCTGGTTCCCATCCGCCGCGCCGAAATGGACGACACCGCCGGGCTGCGCGCCAAGATGGAACGGCTGGGCGTCACCTCCGCCACCCTGCCGCCCTCCTACCTGCGGCTGTTCGAGCAGGCCGACCTGCCGACTCTGCGCATCCTGATGACGGTGGGCGAGCCGCCCAACGCCGCCGACGCCCTGCACTACGCGGCGCGGCTGCGCTACATCAACGGCTACGGCCCGACCGAGAACACCGCCGCGGCCAGCATCGGCATCCTGTCCCCGGACTCGCCGTGGATGAGCGCCGGGCGCCCGCTGCCCAACACCGCCATCCACATCCTGGACGAGGACGGCGAACCGGTTCCCCCCGGCGCCATCGGCCATGTCTGGCTGAGCGGCCTGGGGCTGGCCATCGGCTACCTGAACCGGCCCGACCTGACCGCCGCCGCCTTCGTCGAGACGGCGAAGGGCCGCCGCTACCGCACCGGCGACCTCGGCCGCTGGCTGCCCAACGGGGAGCTGCTGGTCCTCGGCCGGTCGGACAGCCAGGTGAAGCTGCGCGGCCAGCGCGTGGAACTGGGCGAGATCGAGCACCGGCTGGAGGCCCACCCCGGCGTCCAGCAGGCGGTGGCCCTGGTGGACACGCCGCCGGGCGGCGCCCAGACGCTGTGGGCCTTCGTCAGCCTTGCGCCCGACGCGGCGGAGCCGACGCAGGCCGCCTGGGCCGCCCATGCGGCGGCGGCCCTGCCCGCCTACATGGTGCCGGCGGCGGTGATCCGGGTGCCGGCGATCCCGGTGACGGTGGCCGGCAAGGTCGACCGCAAGGCGCTGCTGCAGGCGCTGGCCAACCACGCGCCCTCCGACGGCACGGCCTCCGGCGCCTACACCCCGCCGCGCAACGCGGTGGAGCAGCGGGTGGCGGAGCTGTGGGCGGAGCAGCTTCAGCGGCCCGTTCCGGGGCGAGAGGCCGGCTTCTTCGAGCTGGGCGGCGACAGCCTGCGGGCGATCGCCGTGGTCAACCGCCTGCGCCGCGAGTTCGCCTGCAGGATCAACGACCTCTACGAAGCCCCGGTGCTGGCGGAATTCGCGCTGCGCCTGCGGCCCCAGCCGGACCATCTGCACCGGGTGATCGCCGCCGTCCGATCCCACTGGCAGGACTATCAGGCGACCCTGCCCGCCTTCGACGCCGCCCGCGACCGGGCGCTGGCCGAGCAGCAGCGGGCCTACGAGGCGCGCAACACCGCCTATGCCGCCTTCGACGGGACGGAGCGGCGCGGCTACGGCGCGGTGCTGCTGACCGGCGCCACCGGCTATCTCGGCGCCTATCTGCTGCGGGAGCTTCTGACCGATCCGACGCGGCAGGTGACCGCCCTGGTCCGCGGGGCCGATGACCGGACCGCCCACGCCCGGCTCGGCCGCGTGCTGGCCGGCTATTTCGGGGCGGCGGGCGGGGCGGCGCTGATCGGCGATCCGCGCCTGACCGTGCGGGCCGGTGACCTGCGCCGCGACGGGCTGGGCCTCACACCCACGGTGCGCGGCGCGCTGGCGGAGGGGGTGCGGGCGGTCTTCCACTGCGCGGCCAACGTCAATCATTTCGGCCATTACGCGGAGTTCCATGCCGACAATGTGGAGGCGACGCGCCGGCTCCTCGACCTCGCCGCCGCGCGGCGCGGCGACCCGGCGGACTTCCACCTGATCTCCACCCTGTCGGTCACCGGCAAGGCGCCGGAGGACGGCTTCAAACTGGTCACCGAATACGACGCGGTGCCGGACGTCCTCGACGAGAACTATTACGTCCGCAGCAAGCAGGAGGCGGAACGGCTGGTCACGGCGGCGCGCGGCGATCTGCGCAACGCCAGCATCCACCGCGTCGGCAACGTCGTCTTCGCGGCGGAGGGCGGGCCGCTGCAGTTGAACCTGCGGGACAACGCCTTCTTCCGGCAACTGGCCGCCTTCGTGCGGCTGGGGGTGGTGCCCGACGATTCCCACGTCTGGCTCTGCCACGTCGATCGCGTGGCCCGTGCGGTGGCTCTGCTGGCCGGCGCCGCCGGCCTCGCCAACGAGACGCATCATGTGGAGAACCACCGCCGGGACACGCTGGCCGATTTCGTCACCTCGGCGGCGGGGATGGCGGGGGCGGTGCGGGCGGTCGGCTTCGACGCCCTGCTCGACCGGCTGGAGCGCGCCATCGGCGAACCCGACATGGACGGCGCCTTGGCCCAGACGCTGGAGGGCTTCGGCCTTTACAGCGGGCGCTCCCCCCAGGCGCGCGGGCGGCGGCAGGAGCTGACCTCCGAACGCACGCAAGCGCTGCTCGGCCGCATGGGCTTCGGCTGGCCGCCGGTTCCCCGCGCCGGGCAGGCCGACATGCTGTGCGCCGCCGCGGATCTTTTCTCCCGATGACCGCCTCCGGAGCCACCATGCTGACCCATGTCCAGGATCTCGGCTTCCGCACCGGGGAGTTCAGCGTGGAGCCGCTGCCCGACACCGAGGCAGCGCGTGCGCTGGCCGTCCTGTCCGCCCGCCACGGGACGGAAACCGACGCCGCCGCCCTCGTCCCGGACGGGCGGGAAACCGAGCTGCGCGGCGAACTGGCGGAGGCCGCGCCCGGCCTGTCCGCCCTGGCCACGGCGATCCGCGACCGGCTGGAGACCAGCCACAGCGGCGTGCTGATCCGCCGCGCCCATCTCGGCGGTCACGATCTCGACACCCGGCGCCGCCTGCTCTACGCGCTGGCCGTCGGCATCGGCGCGCCGACCGCGACCGACCGGATCGACCGCAAGGTGGTGTGGGACATCAAGCTCCGCCCCGAGCTGGTGCGCAGCGGCGCCGCCTCCACCTTCTCGGAGCACGCGGACGAGGCCGATTTCCACACCGACACCCAGTATTTCCCGGACCCCGAACGCTACATGCTGCTCTATTTCGCTCGGGCGGCGGCCTGCGGCGGCGGGCGGTCCAGCCTGCGCGACGCCCGCTGCGTCCGCGCGGCTCTGGCCGGCAGCGAGGAGGGGCGCTGGGCGCTTGACCTTCTGTCGCGGACGGCGCTGCCCTTCCGCATTCCCGCCACCTTCACCCGCACCGGGTCGCGCGACGCGGTGGAGGTGACCTTCGCCACCGTCTTCGGCGACCGCCCGCTCATCCGTTTCCGCACCGACACGCTGCGCCGCGGCCTCGCCGCCCGACCGGAGCACGACACCCCGGAGGTCCGCCGCGCGCTCGCCATCCTCCAGGCGGAACTGGACAACCCGGCGCAGCGGCTGGAGACCTTCATGGAGTCCGACAGCCTGCTGGCGATGAACAACCACGAGGCGCTCCACGGGCGCGGCGCCTTCGCCGACCCGGACCGCCACGCGCTGCGCATCCGCATCGACGACGGCACCCCGCAGGATCACGCGCGATGAACCTCCTCCGCTTGCTGGGACGGCTGGGACCGGCGCCGCTGCGCCGGCTGGTTCTCTACGCGCTGGGGTCGGCCCTCTTCTCCACGCTGGTGCTGGCTCTGGTCAACCGGGGAGCGGAGGAGATCGCCGCGGAGAAGGCCGACTTCGTCAACGTGCCGCTGGCCGCCGCCTTCGTCGCCAGCGTCCTCCTCTACATGCTCCTGGAAGGCCGCATGGTCGCCCACCTGTCGGCGGACGCGGAGGAGGTGGTGGACAGCCTGCGCATGCGGCTGCTCGACCAGATCCGCCGCGCCGACCTGTGGAAGCTGGAACGCTTCGGCCAGACCCCGCTGTTCGAAAGCGTGACGCAGAGCAGCCAGCTCATTTCGCAGAATTCGCAGTTCCTGGCGCTGACCGTGCGCTCGGTCCTGCTGACCGGGACGATCCTGCTCTACATTGCCACCATCTCGCCGGTCGCCTTCCTGCTGATCGGCGGGCTGCTCGGCGCCGGGACATGGTTCTACATCCGGCTGGGCCGCGCGCTGGAGGAGCGGCAGCGCGCCATGATGGCGGAGGAGGCCATCCTGTTCGAAGGCGTGTCGGACCTGTTCGACGGCTTCAAGGAACAGCGGCTGAACAGCGCCCGCAGCCGCGACCTGAACGACGCCTTCGCCACGGTCTCCGGCCGCACCATCACCGCCCGAGGCGCGGTGCACCTGCACACCTGGCAGCAGTTCGTGTTCGGCGAATGCGCCTTCAACCTGATGCTGGGCGTGGTCGTCTTCGTCGTGCCGTCCTATTCCAGCGCCATCTCGGCGGAGCTGGTGAAGATCACCGCCGCCATCTTCTTCATGTCGGCCCCGGTCTTCGGGCTGATGCAGTCGCTGGCGGTGATGAGCGCCGCGGAGGCCGCCGCCGGGCGCATGATGGCCCTGGAAGGCCAGCTTTCGGAGTTGGCGGAGGCCGGGAGCGACGGCCCCGCCCTGCCGGTGCCCGTCAACTTCGCCAAGGTGACGATGGAGGGGGTGGAGTTCGCCTTCCCCGCCCCGCCGGGCGAAGCGCCCTTCGCGGTCGGTCCCTTCGACCTGACCATCCGGCGCGGCGAGGTGATCTTCATCACCGGCGGCAACGGGTCGGGCAAATCGACCTTCATCAAGCTGCTGACCGGCCTCTACCACCCGCTGCGCGGGCGGATCACGGTGGACGGGGTGCCGGTCGGGCCGCAGCGCATCGCCGCCTACCGCGAGCTGATGGCGACCGTCTTCGCCGATTTCCACCTGTTCGCCCGGCTCTACGGCCAGGACGCCATCAACCCTGTGGAGGCCGCCGACCTGATGCGCTGGATGGAGATGGAGCGGGTCACCGCCCTGGAGGGCGACCGCTTCGGACGGCGCGACCTGTCCGCCGGCCAGCGCAAGCGGCTGGGCCTCGTCGCGGCGATCCTGGAGAAGGCCCCGATCCTGATCCTCGACGAATGGGCCGCCGACCAGGACCCGCATTTCCGCTTCAAGTTCTACCGGGAAGTCGTGCCGGAGTTGAAGCGGCGCGGCCTGACCATCGTGGCGGTGACCCACGACGACCATTACTTCGACGTCGCCGACCGCCGCCTGCACATGGAGGAAGGCCGCCTGACCGAACTCGCCCATAAGACGGAGGGCGTATCATGAGGCTGGCCGCCATCGTCCTGCGCGAGCTTCCGGACAATCTGCGCACGCTCGCCCTGATGAACGTCCTGTCGGCGATCGCGACCGCGGCGCTGCTCTGGCTGGTCGACGCCGCCGCCAAGGACGCCGCCAAGGGCATCGTCAGCCCGCGGCTTCTGGTGATGTACGCGGTCACGGTGACGCTGTTCGGGGTGACCCACAATTACGCGCTGGTCACCGCGTCCCAGGACGCCGAGCGGCTGATCCACAAGATCCGCCTGCGCCTGTTCGATCTGGTGCGCCGCGCCGACCTCGTGACCGTGGACCGCATCGGACGGGCGTCCCTGCACGGCGTGCTGACCCAGGACACCCAGACGCTGGCCCAGACCCTGCCCCTTCTGGCGATCGGCGGGCAGCAGGCGGTGATGCTGGTCTTCCTGGCGGTCTATCTGGCCTGGCTGTCGCCGCTGGCCTGCGTGATGGCCTTCGCCTTCGCCGGCATCGCCGTGGCGGTGAAGGTCGCGCGGGTGCAGCGCCTGCGCCGCAACATGATGGAGGCGGCGGCGGCGGAGTCGCGCGTCTTCGACGGGCTGACCGACCTGCTGCGCGGCTTCAAGGAGGTGCGGATGAACCGCCACCGCGGCGACGGGCTGATCCGCGACCTCGCCGACGCCTCGTCCCGGGCGCGGGCGGTGAACGTCGACATGAAGGAGCGGTGGGGCCGCAACTTCGCGCTGGTCGAGGGGATGTTCTACACGCTGATCGGCATGATGGTCTTCGTCGTGCCGCTGTTCACCACCGGCTATCACACGGTGGTGGTGGCGGCGACCACGGCGGCGCTGTTCATCGTCGGGCCGGTCAGCACCGTGTCCTTCGTCACCCCGCTGGTCGCCCAGACCGAAATGGCCCTGTCCAACATCGAGGCTATGGAGGAACGGCTGCGCGCCGCCGCCGGCAGCGCCCCGGACGAGGGGACGGAGCGGCTGCCCGGCCCGCCCACGCGCATCGCGCTGACCGACGCCACCTTCGCCTATCACGATGACTCGGGCGCGCCCGTCTTTGCCGTGGGGCCGCTGTCGGCGGAGTTCCGGGCGGGCGAGATCACCTTCGTCACCGGCGGCAACGGCTCCGGCAAATCCACGATGCTGCGCCTGCTGACCGGGCTGATGCCGCTGGACGGCGGCCAACTCCTCGCCGATGGGGAACCGGTGCCGGCGGAACGGATGCAGAGTTACCGCGACATGATCTCGGCCATCTTCTCCGACTACCACCTGTCGCGCCGCCTCTACGGCGTCGCCGACCCTGACCCGGCGCGCGTCCGCGCCCTGCTGGAGCGGCTGGAGATGCAGGACAAGGTGACGGTCGCGGACGGCGGCTTCAGCACCGTCGCCCTGTCCACCGGCCAGCGCAAACGCCTCGCCCTGGTGGTCGCGCAGTTGGAGGACAAGCCGGTCATCGTGCTGGACGAATGGGCCGCCGACCAGGACCCGCATTTCCGCCGCGTCTTCTACGAAGAGCTGCTGCCCGAGTTGAAGGCCGTGGGCAAGATCGTCATCTGCGTGACCCACGACGAGCGCTGGTTCGGCCTCGCCGACCGCGTCTATCACATGAACGAGGGCCGCATCGAGGAAGGCCACGGCCACCCTCACCTGTTCGCGCTGGAGCCGGCGTGATGGCCCCGCCCCTGTCCTCGCCACTGTCCTCCACCCTGCCCTCCTGGCTGCAAGGCTTCCGGACGGCTTCGGCGCCGCGCCGCACCCTGGCCTGCTTCCCCTACGCCGGGGCCGGGGCCGCCGTCTTCCGGGACTGGGCGTCGCACGTCGGGCCGGACACCGAGTTGCTGGCCGTGCGCCTTCCGGGACGGGAGAGCCGCATCGGCGAGCCGCCGCTGCACCGGGTGGAGGAGGCCGTACCCGCCCTCCTGGCGGCGCTGGAGCCGCTGGGCGAACGGCCGCTGATCCTGTTCGGCCACTCGCTGGGCGCGGCGCTGGCCTACGCCACGGCCCGTGCGCTGGCGGCGCATGGTCGCCCGCCCGCCCTGCTGGCGGTGTCGGGGCGCCGGGCGCCCCACCTTCCGTCGCGGCGGCCACCCGTCGATGGCCTGGACGATGCGGACTTCCGCGCCCGCCTCGCCGCGCTGGGCGGCACCCCGCCCGAGGTGCTGGCCTGCGACGACCTGATGGAGCTGATGCTGCCCATGCTGCGCGCCGACTTCGCCATGTCCGATGGGTTCCTCGAACCTGATCCGCCGCCGCTTCCGGTGCCGATCCTGGCCTTCGCCGGGGCGGAGGACACCGAGGCCACAGTGGCGGAGGTCGCCGGGTGGGAACGGCTGGCCGGGGCGGGATTCAGCCTGTGCACGCTTCCCGGCGGCCATTTCTTCCTGCACGAGCAGCGCGCGGTGATTGCCGAACATCTGACAGAAGAAAATTTTCGAAACACCAATTGAGCGTTGATATTCTTTTTGATGGCAAATCCTTTGACGAAGACAACCGTATTCGTTAGCCCATATGACGGTGCCGCCGGCCACCACCGGCGGCGTTTTCGGAGCGGGCCGTCCCTTCGGGGCCGACAGTCGCCGCGGGCCATCCGGTGCGCGGCGTTCATTGCTGATTTTCTCTCGACAACGTCCCTTTTTGGAGCACCACAGCATGGTCAGTGAGAAGGATACACCGGGCGGCAAGGCGAAGCCGGACACGGCGGTCGCCCCGGTCTCCACCCCGGCTCCGGAGGCCGTGACGGCCGCCCCCGAAACCGCCCCCCACAGCGTCAACACGTCCGAAACCGCCCCGGCCGCTCCGGCCGCTCCGGCCTCCACCGAGGCGCAGGCGGCGGAGATCATCCGCAAGCATGTGCTGCTGTCCGCCGCCGCGGGCGTCATCCCGCTGAACTTCGTCGACACGGCGGCGCTCGCCGTCGTCCAGCTCCGCCTGCTCAAGGAGCTGTCGGAACTGCACGGCGTCGATTTCCGCGGCGACATCGGCCGCTCCGCGGTCGGCGCGCTGTTCGCCACGGTCGCTCCGACCGCCCTGGCCGGCGGCCTGCTCGGCTCGATGGCGTTCAACATGGCTCTGCGCTCGGTGCCGGTGATCGGCACGGTGACGCGGCTGGCCACCCAGCCGGCCTTCAACAGCGCCTTCACCTACGCGCTGGGCAAGGTCTTCCAGCAGCACTTCGCCTCGGGCGGCACCTTCCTGACCTTCCAGCCGGAAAAGGTGAAGACCTATTTCCGCGAGAAGTTCGAGGAGGCCCGCCGCCGCAAGGGCGCGGCGCCGGAGGCGGCCCAGGCCGTGGCCTGACCGCGGCACCCGGGCCCCACCGAAGACCGGGAGGACGGGCGGGGACGTCTCCGCGCTGCCCCGCCCCCCCTCCGGGCGCCTTCACCCTTCCGCCCTGCTCCTCCTTCCAAGGCCGGACGCGCATGCCTCTTGTCCTCGTCATGCTCTATCTCGTCGCCTGTCTGGTGTGCGCCGTCATGGGCCGCAACACGACGATCGGCTTCATCGGCCATTTCCTGCTGGCCTTCTTCCTGACCCCGCCGGTGAACTTCGTGATCCAGGCGGTGGGGCGTCCCAGCACGCGGGAACGTGAGAAGATGCTGACGACGAGACCGCGATGACCACTCTGGATCCGTCCGCCGGGGACGGCCTCGCCCGCGCGCCGTTGCCGCAGCGCGCCGGCCTCTGGCTGAAACGGCACAGCGTGTCGATCTACGCGCTGACGCTGACCCTGATCCTCGGTTTCCTCGCCATCGCCCCCGCCGTCTTCGTCGAGGTTCCCTCCGGCCATGTCGGCGTGCTGTGGCTGCGCTTCTTCGGCGGCACGGTCACCGACCGGGTCTACAGCGAGGGCACCCACCTGATCTTCCCGTGGGACCGGGTGACGATGTACGACGTGCGCCTGCGCACCGACACCCGCACCTACGAGGCGGTGGCGGCCAACGGCATGTCGATGACGGTGACCGTGGCCCTGCGCTACCGCGTCAACCCGCCCGCCGCCGGTCTGCTCCACAAGCTGGCCGGTGACGATTACGCGGAAAAGCTGGTGCATCCGGAGATCGCCAGCCTCGTCTACGAATTCGTGTCGAAGCACAATCCGGAGAATTTCTATTCGATCAACCGGGCGGACATCCAAGGCTTCCTGTTGACCGAGGCACGCCGCCAATTCCCGGCGCCGCCGACCGATCTGCAAGCGCTGAAGCTGCCTCCGGGCGCGATCGCCGACGATTACAGCTCCGTAATGATCCGGGTGGAGGACGTGCTGGTGGCCGGAGTCAGTTTCCCGCCGCTGGTCCGCCAAGCCATCGACCGCAAGATCGAGCAGCAACAGATCATGGAGGAATACGACTTCCGCATCGCCCGCGAGGCCAAGGAGCGCGACCGCAAGCGGATCGAGGCGGAAGGCGTGCGCGACTTCCAGGACATCGTCGCCCGCAACATCACGCCGGAGTATCTGCGCCTGCGCGGCATCGAGGCGACTCGGGCCTTCGCCACCTCCTCGAACGCCAAGACCATCATCATCGGCGGGCGCGACGGCCTGCCGGTCATCTTGAACACCGGCGACGACGCCAAGTCGGGAGCGGGAGCGTCGGGAACGGGAGCGTCGGGAACGGCGGCCGGGACCGCAGCCCCTCACGAAACCGCCGCGAAGGAGCCGGATGGCCTCGCCGGCCGCCTGTCCACCCTGGACGAGCCGCCGCCGGAGAACAGCGCGCCGGAGACCCCGCCGAACGCCGCCGGGCGCTGAGGCCCGGCGGGACCGTCCGTCCAAAGGAACCGGCTACTCGGCGGCTTCGGCGAGGGTCCGGGCGAAATCGCGCTCCAGCTCGTCGAGCAGGCGGACCACCTCCGCCGACGCCCGCTTCATCTCGCCGGCGTGGCGCTCGGCCTCCAGGCGGTTGCCGGCCTGGAGGGCGAGCAGCGTCTCACGGCCCGATTCATGGACGGTGCGGTGCGGCGTCGCCATGCCCTTGTAGGTCGACAGGCGCATCGTCCGGGGATCGTTCACGCTGTCGTACCAGCGACCAAGGCGGCAGGAGTGGTGGGTCGACAGATCGGCCGGCAGAAGCGTGCGCTGGCCGCCCACCGCCTCCATGATTTTGTCCACGAAGGCGAGATGGTCCTGCTTGGCGGAGACGAACCAGTTCGCCCACCCCATCGCGGCTCATGCGGTCCACCTCCTCGCGGCCGATCTTGCGCTCGTCGAAGCGGATGTGCAGCCGGTTGGCGTGCCGCGCCACCACCGAGCCGCGCAGCGACAGCTTGTAGCCGGGAAGCGCCACGGTGACCTGCCCGCCGCTGGGCGCCGCGCCCTTCGTCTCGGCGTAGCAACCGCATTCCGAGATGTCGCGGACCAGGGCCGGCGTCTGGTCCACGCTGCCGTCGAGCAGCACCGGACGGCGGCGCGTGTGGCGCCGGTTCGCCAGATCGGAGGAGGTGCGGATGGCCCGCGCCAGCAGGGACGGCAGGGTGTCCAGCGCCTCCTGCATGCGGTTGGCGCTTTCGCCGACCGTGTAGGCCACGGTGGTGGCGCGCTCGGTCTCGCCGCCGACCTCGGTCATCCGGCTGGCGATGCCGCGGAAGATGCCGGCGACCTCGCCGATGTTGCGGGCGATCTCGCGCGAGGCGGAGGACTGCTCCTCCACCGCCGCAGCGATCGAGGAATTGATCTCCTGCATGGTGGTGATGGTGGTGGCCACCCCGTCCATGCCGGTGATCGCCTGCTCGGCCACCGCCTGGATGGCGCCGACCTTGGCGGCGATCTCGTCCGCCGCCTTGGCCGACTGCCCGGCGAGGTTTTTCACCTCGGTCGCCACCACGGCGAAGCCCTTGCCGGCTTCCCCGGCCCGCGCCGCCTCGATGGTCGCGTTCAGCGCCAGCAGGTTGGTCTGTCCGGCGATGGCGCGGATGATGTTCAGGATGCCGCCGATCTCCTGCGCCGCGGTGCTGAGCTGCGCCATGATCTGGCGGGCCTCGCCGCTCTTCTCCACCGCCTCGCCGGCGATCCGGGACGCGCCGCTGACCTGCACCGAGATTTCGCCGACCGCGGCCTGGAGTTGCTCCGCCCCCGCGGCGACCGTCTGGGCGGCGTCCAGGGCCTCCGCCGTGTCGGCCGACGTGCCGGTGATGCTGTCCTTCACGGACGCGCAGACGCTGTCCAGGTCACCGACCGTGCGGCGCAGGTCGGCGGTGTAGCTGGCGACGCTGTCCACCACGTCGTTGGCCTCGTGGTCGATGGAATCGACCATCGCGTCCACCGCCTGGAGCCGCTCGTCGATCAGCCGGTCCCAGTAGACGGACAGGGCGGCGTCCAGGTCCATCAGCACCGCCGAGACCACGGCGCGCTGCATGGTCACGATGGAGCCGAGACGGCCGCCGGTCAGCAGCGTTCCGCCCATGCTCTGCGCCAGGGCGGCCATGATCTCGCCCAGGATGAAGGCGTAACCGCCGACGTACCAGCTCGGGCTCAGCCCGATGCGGTGGTGGGCGATGCCGACGGCGCGCACCGATTCCTTGTAGCTGTCGTCGAAGCGGCCCTCGAACAGGCGGGTCCAGTGCGCGATCTGGGCGCGTTTGGCCCCCTCGACCTGCGCCGGGTTGGCGAACAGGCGGGCCAGTTCGGGCTGCGACAACGTGCGGGCGTAGAAGCGGTCCAGAATCCCCGGCAGAGCACGGGCGATGATCGGCGACGCCTGCTGCAGACTGCTGACCGCCTCCTGTCCCAGATCGAAATAGGCGGTCTTGGCGACATCCAGGGCGTGAAGGGAATCCGGCATGGTGAATGTTTGTATTCTGTAATGAAGGAACACCCATCGATAACATTTCCGCCACACCGAAGGTATCGTTAAAAGGATTACGCATGCGGCATGCTGTCCCACTTCATGATTAACAGATGGTTTATTTAGTACACTGCCGAAATGGATCGCAGTGAATAAGCCTGACGTTACAACAGCTTTCCTCCAAATGGGCACTCGGCGCCGCAACAACACCTTCACATTGCATCGCCGTGGCACGTCCAGCGGTTGACAAAACCATTTGTTACAAATGCGCGACAAAGGTTACCAATGCCGCCGCCCCGCTGCCGCCGGGGCGATCCGACGGTATTTCAAGGAGTTTTCGGCCGATGAACCCCCTCCGGACGCTCAGCCTCGCCACCAAGCTGACCATTCTGTGCACGCTCGGCCTGATCGCCCTGTCGGGCGCGCTGACCTACGCGACGATCGTCAAGGTCACCGCCAGCATCGGGAAGGACGCGGCGGAGCGGAGGGAGCAGGCAATCACCAACTTCCGGATGCTGCTCGACCAGAAAGGGTCGGAGTACCGGCTCAAGGACGGGGCGCTCTACATCGACGACGTCAAGCTGGACGGCGCGAACGACATCGTCGACACCGTCCGCAGCGTGACCGGCGGCGTGGCCACCATCTTCCGCGGCGACACCCGCGTGGCGACCAACATCCACAACCCGGACGGCAGCCGGGCCGTCGGGACGAAGCTGGCCCGCGGTCCGGTCTACAGCGCCGTCATCGACGGCAAGGAACCGTTCCGCGGCGAGGCCGACATCCTGGGCGAGGCCTATTTCACCGCCTACGACCCGATCATCGACCAGAGCGGCGAGGTCATCGGTGTCCTGTTCGTCGGCCTGAAGAAGAGCGTCGCCCTGGGCGTTCTGGAAGAGGTGGTGCCCAACATCATCCAGGTGGCGGCGGTCATCACCATCGGCATGGCCCTGGTGATGCTGCTGGTGGTCCGGCGCCAGTTCCGCACGCTGGACCAGATCCGCGGCACCATGTTCCAGCTGGCGGACGAACATTACGAGGTGGCGGTGCCCGGCCTGGACCGCCAGGACGAGATCGGCGCCATGGCCAAGACCGTCGAAATCTTCCGTCTGAAGGGGATCGACAACCAGCGCCTGCGCGAGGCGCAGGAGCGCGAACGCCGCGAGGCCGAAGCCGCCAAGATCGCCGCACTGGAATCCATGGCCCGCACCGTGGAGCAGGAGACCCGCACCGCCGTGGACCGCGTCGCCGAACGCTCCGTCTCGATGGACAGCAACGCGCAGGCGATGGCCAGCTCGGCCGAGACCGTCTCCGCCAATTCGCAGAGCGTGGCGGCGGCGGCGGAGCAGGCGCTGGGCAACGCCCAGGCCGTGGCGGCGGCGACCGATCAGCTCACCGCCTCCATCGCCGAGATCACCGGTCAGGTCACCTTCGCCAGCCAGATTTCCCGCCGCGCCGTGGAAAGCGGCCGCAAGACCGAGGACGTGGTGCTCTCCCTGTCCGAGGCCATCGGCCACATCGGGGAGGTCGCCACCTTCATCCAGGACATCGCCAGCCAGACCAACCTGCTGGCGCTCAACGCAACCATCGAGGCGGCGCGGGCCGGGGAAGCCGGCAAGGGCTTCGCCGTGGTCGCCCAGGAGGTGAAGAACCTCGCCACCCAGACCTCCAAGTCGGCGGAGGAGATTTCCCGCCAGATCACCGACTTGCAGAGCATGACCGCCGGGGCCGTCGACGCGGTGCAGGACATCGGGCGGACCATCACCGAGATCGACGGGGTCGCCAGCAGCATCGCCAGCGCCATGGACGAGCAGGGCGCGGCGACCAGCGAAATCTCCCGCAACGTTGGCCAGACCGCCGCCGCGGCGCAGGAGGTGTCGTCCCGCATCGCCCATGTGTCGGAAGAGGCGGCGGTGACCGGCAGCCGCGCCGACGAGGTCCGCCGCGTGGCGTCCGACGTGGCGGGGAGCATCGACCATCTCCGCGAGATGCTGGTCCGCGCCGTGCGCACCGCGACGCCGGAGGTGGACCGCCGCCGCGCCCCGCGTTTCGAGGTCGACCTGCCCTGCACCATCGCCGGGGCGGGAGGATCGCTGACGGGCCGGCTCGCCAACCTGTCCGAGGGCGGCGCCACCATTCGCGGCTTGGACCGGTCGCAGGTCGGCGGCCGCGGCGTGCTGACCATCCCCGGCTGCGCCGTTTCCCTTCCCTTTGTGGTGCTGGGCGGCAAGGAGCAGGATTTGCATATCCGGTTCGAACTGACGCCGGACATCGCCGACCGCTTCGCCGCGGACGTCCAACGCCTCACCACCGGCCTGCACCCGCTTCCGGCGGTCGCCTGAGTCGGATCATCGGGCCAAGCCTGCCGCCGTTCCGGCAGGCTTGGCCAAGGAGGCCCGGGCGCTAGGGCAGTTGCGCGAGCGGGCTGCCGAGCGCGCGCAGTTCGCGCGCGTGCATCTGCAGGCCGGGCAGCCATTTGGCGGCGAAGGCCCGGACGTCCGGATCGGTCCCGCCCTGGGATTGGGCGTTGAACAGGGCGATCGACACGTCGTGCTCGGCGATCTGCTGTTGCAGATACTGCCGGTCGAACGCGGCGCCCTGAAGCGAGGCCAGCGCGTCGGCGACCGCCTGACGACCGGGATCCGGGGCGGTGGGAGGCGTGACGCCCTTGGCTTGGGCCAGCCGGGCGAGTTCCTGGTTGGCCTGGGTGTGGTCGGCGGCGATGCGCCGGCCGAGGTCGCGCACGGTGGCGCTGGACGCCTGCCGCTGGGCCAGCGTGCCCATCGCCACCTCGCCGAAGCCGCCATAGGCCGCCTGGGTCAGGAAGGACTGATCCGCCACCGTCAGCGTCGATGAGGCGCCCGACCCGGCGCTTCCCACCTGGGACGATGAGGCCCCGGAACTTCCTAACGGCGGCACGAGGCCCGGCTCGCTCGAACAGGCGGCGAGCGTGAGGATGGACAGGGCAGCAAGGGCCGCGGTTCGCAACATCGGCATTCCGACCTCCCGATCTACAATCTTGCGTTGGGACACACCGGTCCCCCAACAGCCTCCTGTTCTCCTTGTGCCTGGCGATGAGCGTTTTTACGGGTCCCCTGCCCACAAGCGCAGGTTGACCAATGCCATCCTCATAGGATGGACCGCAAGGAGGCGGACGGCCCTGTCCGGACGGGCGTGCCCTTGCGGCTGGGCGCCGGGACCGGGAGGGGGCGTTGCCCCTCCCGGTCACGCGGCACGTATCCTCGCGGACGCGTCAGCTGTTCTTCTTCAGGAAGGCAATCAGGTCCTTGCGGGCCTGCTCGTTCTTCACGCCGGCAAAGGCCATCTTGTTGCCGGGCACGGCGGCCTTCGGATCGGTCAGGTACTTGTCGAGATTGGCCTCGTCCCAGGTCAGGCCGGCGCCCTTCATCGCATCGGAATACTTGAAGCTCTCGATGGAGCCCGACGGGCGGCCGACGACACCGTGCAGGTTCGGGCCGACGCGGTTCGGGCCGCCGGCCTCGATGGTGTGGCAGGCCTTGCACTGGTTGAACACCTTCTCGCCCGCATCGGCATCCTGCGCCGAGGCGATGCCAGGAAGGGCGGCGAGCAGGCCAAAGGCCAGCACGGCAACACTACGCTTCATTGCACTATCCTTGATTGTCTGTGCCCAAAAGACAGGCACGGCCACCCAAGCTCCACAGGACACCCTGCGCTGATCGCTTCGCCACAATCAATATTCATCGGTTCGGTGCGCGGCGGCCGCCGGTCCGTTACTTGGCCTCGATCATGACAAGCGGCTTGGAAAACCGACCGCCCCTCGGCCGGCGTTTTAATCCCGCGATGCTGGCACGCACAATGCCGGGTATGGGCCGAGAGGAGGCCCTGCGACAAAATGCCCGACTCTTTGCGAAAATTTTTCGGGATTAAAATTTGCGGTCACTTCAACCGGCAATGCACCAGCGTCGTTCCGGTGGTGTTGGCCTTCTCGATGTCGGTGTCGCGCAGATCGGCACCCGACAGGTTGCAGTTGGTCAGGTCCGCCCCGGCCAACCGCGCGCCCCGCAGATCCGCGCCGCGGATGTCGCTGTCGGCCAGCTGGGCGTTGCGCAGATTGGTCGGCCACATCCGTCCGGTGGGCTGGCCGTTGGCCGCCAGCAGCTCGATGGCGCGCATCACCGCGTTGCGCATCATGGCGCGGGTCAGATCGCAGCCCTCGAAGCTGGCTCCGGACAGTTCCGAATTCTCGAAGCAGGCTTCGCGCATGCGGCAGCCGGGGAACTGGGCGATCTGCAACTTGCAGTCGCGGAAGCTCGCCCGCGTGAAGTCGCAATTGCGGAAGATCGCCCCGCTCAGGTCGCAGCCGTCGAAATCGGTCCCGACGAAGGCCCCGTCCGACACGTCGAACCGCTTGCCCTGCTTGCCGTTGCTGTTGATCCAGCGGACATGGCCCTCCAGCCCCTCCCGGATCTCCGGCGGAAAGTCGGACTGGTCGCGGTGATAGATGGCCCCCGTCATTCGCGCCTCCGCCCAATCGGCGGTGGCCATGGCGACGTTGCGCAATTCGGCGTCGCGCAGATCGCACCCCTGGAAGGTCGCACCGGCGACGGCGGCGTTGTTCAGGATGGCGCCCTTCAGCTTCGCCATGCTGAAATCGGCGCCGCGCAGGTCGGCGCCGCTGAGGTTGGCGCCGAACAGGGCGGCGTTGCTGAAGTCCGCCCCCTCCAGGTTGGCGCGGGTCAGGTTGGCGTTGGTCAGATCGGCGTCGGTGAAGTTCGCGTTGACCAGCACGGCTTCGCGAAGCTCCGCCTCCTGCCGGGCCTTGCGCCGGTCCTTCCACAGAACGAGCTGGCCGGGGCGGAGGTCCGCCCGCTCGAACAGGGTGTTGCGCAAGCACGCCTTGGTGAAGTTCGCCCCGCGCATGTCCGCCCCGACCAGCGAGGCCTCCCGCAGGTCGGCGGACACGAAGCTGGCGCCGAACAGATCCGCCCCATCGAAATTGCAGCGCTGAAGAACGCTGCGCCGGAAATTCGCTCCGGTCAGGATGGCGTCCGACAGGACCAGACCCGACAGGTCGAAGCCGGTCAGGTCCGCCGCTTTCAATTGGAGACGCAGACCGTTCGGGCGCGCGCTCAGATAGAGCCTGTGGGCTCTGATGGCCTGCGCGAGATCCTCCAGGCTCAGGTCCGCCCCATCGCCCGGCCCGCTTGTCGGGGCAATGCTCATCCCGGTCCTCAGCACCCCTTGGTCGAGTCCACGCGCGCCCCGTGGACAGTGGCAAGATTACGCATAAAATTACTTGCAAAATTGTTAAGAAGCCTGCACACCGCCACATGGCAGCCGCGCGTTCGTACGGATTTTCCAGTCAACGCCAAGCAATGACGACCTGAACGCGGCCAATCGGCGCTATTCCATAACGTGGCTAAGGAATAGGACTGCCCTCTTTTGGGGTGCGCTCACTCTATTGGGCATAACCTGTAGGGGGTATTTGACCTTTTCTCCCTTAATTGCCTCACCCCTCCGTGCTACTCGTCCCGGTCAGCTTCGCCGGCATCCGACGCCTCTGCTCGGGTTCCGGCGGCGGGCAGGACGGCACGCCTCGTCGACGCCGTTCCCGCTCCGCAGCCGGCAGAACGACAAGAGGGAAAAGGGATGACCAACCCGATCAACAGGTCACCACGGGCCGTGGCGGACGGGACCGCCGCCGCCGAAGCCACCCCCGTCCGGGTCCTGGTCGTCGAGGATGAGACGATCGTCGCCATGTATCTGACCGATATGTTGGAGGAGTTGTCCTACGAGGTCTGCGGCGTCGCCGCCAACGCCGCCGACGCGCTGAAGATCGCGGAGCGGGAGCGCCCCGCCCTGGCCCTGGTGGACATCGGCCTCGCCGGCCCGCAGGACGGCATCGAGACCGCGCAGGCTCTGCGCGAGCGCTTCGCCGTGGGCAGCATCTTCATGTCCGGGGCCAGCGACCCCGTCCTGCTGGAGCGCGCCCGTGCCGCCGGCTCACACGGCTTCATCCAGAAGCCTTATGACGAGCGCCAGCTGAAGACCCTGCTGAACAACGCCGCCCCCCGGCATTAGCCCCCCACTGCCTTCCGCTTGCCGTCCCATGGCTGCGCCGCTCCGGCGCGCGGCCATTCCGGCGTTCCGCCGGGCGCGCGCCAACCCTGCGCGAGAGGACATCCGAGACACAGGCCTGGACTTCTTAGGGACCATCGCGTCATGACGATGACGGACGCTCACGACCGGCTTTCTCCCCAGCTTCTCCTGCGCGCGCTGCGCCAGTTCCGCAAGGGCGACTTCTCCGTGCGCCTGCCGCTGGACCTGGATGGGCTGGACGGCGAGATCGCCGCCGCCTTCAACGACGTGGTGGAGATGAACGAAGCCCTGGTGGAGGACGTCGGCCGGGTCAGCGTCGCCATCGGGAAGGAGGGGCGCATCGGCCAGCGCGTCCGCCTGCCCACCGCCTCGGGCGGCTGGGGCGCCTGCGTGGACAGCGTCAACGCCATGGTCGCCGACCTGACGCAGCCGACCCAGGAGATGGCCCGCGTCATCGGCGCGGTCGCCAAGGGCGACCTGTCGCAGTCGATGCCGCTGGAGGTCGACGGGCGCCCGCTGCAGGGCGAGTTCCGGCAGACCGCCCGCACGGTCAACCGGATGGTCGAGCAGCTCGTCACCGTGACGGCGGAGCTGACGCGGGTCGCCCGCGAGGTCGGCATCGAGGGCAAGCTGGGCGAGCAGGCCCAGGTGAAGGACGTCGCCGGCACCTGGAAGGACCTCACCGACAACGTCAACCTGATGGCCGCCAACCTGACGGCCCAGGTCCGCAACATCGCCGACGTCACCACGGCGGTGGCGAAGGGCGACCTGTCGCGCAAGATCACCGTCGACGTGAAGGGTGAGATCCGCGAGCTGAAGGACACCATCAACACGATGGTCGACCAGCTCAACAGCTTCGCCTCCGAAGTCACCCGCGTGGCGCGCGAGGTCGGCAGCGAGGGCAAGCTGGGCGGGCAGGCCCAGGTGAAGGGCGTCGCCGGCACCTGGAAGGACCTCACCGACAACGTCAACCTGCTGACCGGCAACCTGACCAATCAGGTCCGCAACATCGCCGACGTCACCACGGCGGTGGCCAACGGCGACCTGTCGCGCAAGATCACCGTCGACGTGAAGGGCGAGATCCGCGAGCTGAAGGACACCATCAACACGATGGTCGACCAGCTCAACAGCTTCGCCTCCGAAGTCACCCGCGTCGCCCGCGAGGTCGGCACCGAGGGCAAGCTGGGCGGTCAGGCCCAGGTGAAGGGTGTCGCCGGCACCTGGAAGGACCTCACCGACAACGTCAACGCGATGGCGACCAACCTGACCAGTCAGGTCCGCAACATCGCGGAGGTGACCACGGCGGTGGCGAAGGGCGACCTGTCGCGCAAGATCACCGTGGACGTGAGGGGCGAGATCCTGGAGCTGAAGGACACCATCAACACGATGGTCGACCAGCTCAACAGCTTCGCCTCCGAAGTCACCCGCGTGGCGCGCGAGGTCGGCAGCGAGGGCAAGCTGGGCGGGCAGGCCCAGGTGAAGGGCGTCGCCGGCACCTGGAAGGACCTCACCGACAACGTCAACCTGCTGACCGGCAACCTGACCAATCAGGTCCGCAACATCGCCGACGTCACCACGGCGGTGGCCAACGGCGACCTGTCGCGCAAAATCACCGTCGACGTGAAAGGCGAAATTCTGGAGCTGAAGGACACCATCAACACGATGGTCGACCAGCTCAACAGCTTCGCTTCGGAAGTCACCCGCGTGGCGCGCGAGGTCGGCACCGAGGGCAAGCTGGGCGGGCAGGCCCAGGTGAAGGGTGTCGCCGGCACTTGGAAGGACCTTACCGACAACGTCAACATGATGGCCGCCAACCTGACCGGTCAGGTGCGCGGCATCGCCGAGGTCGTGACGGCGGTCGCCGAGGGCAACCTGAAGCGCAAGCTGACCGTGGCTGCGCGCGGCGAGATCGCGGCGCTGGCCGACACCATCAACGGCGTGATCGAGACGTTGGCCATCTTCGCCGATCAGGTGACCAACGTGGCGCGCGAGGTCGGCATCGAAGGCAAGCTCGGCGGACAGGCGAAGGTGCCCGGTGCCACCGGCGTCTGGGGCGACCTGACCGACAACGTGAACCAGCTGGCCGCCAACCTGACCACCCAGGTCCGCGCCATCGCCGAGGTGGCGACCGCGGTGACCAAGGGCGACCTCACCCGCTCCATCGCCGTCGAGGCGTCGGGTGAGGTGGCGGCGCTGAAGGACAACATCAACGAGATGATCCGCAACCTGCGCGACACGACGCAGAAGAACGCGGAACAGGACTGGCTGAAGACCAACATCGCCAAATTCACCCGCATGCTGCAGGGCGAGCGCGATCTGGTCACCGTCACCAACATGATCCTGTCGGAGATCGCGCCGCTGGTGAACGCCCAGCACGGCGTCTTCTACGTCACCAGCCGCGAGGGCGACGAGCCGGTCCTCGATCTGGTCGCCAGCTACGCTCTGAAGGAGCGCGACGGGCTGGGCACCCGCTTCACGCTGAAGCAGGGTCTGGTCGGCCAGTGCGCGCACGAGAAGAAGCCGATCCTGCTGACCAATGTGCCGAAGGACTATGTTCGCATCAGCTCCGGTCTGGGCGAGGCGGCGCCGCTGAACATCATCGTCCTGCCCGTGCTGTTCGAGAACGACGTGAACGCCGTGCTGGAACTGGCCTCCTTCGGCCATTTCAGCGAGACGCACCGCACCTTCCTGGAGCAGCTGACGGAAAGCATCGGGATCGTCCTCAACACCATCGCCACCAACATGCGGACCGAGGGGCTGCTGAAGCAGTCGCAGCGCCTGACCGCCGAGTTGCAGAGCCAGCAGGAGGAGCTGAAGACCACCAACGAGCGGCTGGAGCACCAGGCCGCCTCGCTCCGCCAGTCGGAGGAGCTGCTGATGGCCCAGCAGGAGAAGCTGCGCCAGACCAACGAGGCGCTGGAGGAGAAGGCCGAGCAGCTCTCCCTCACCTCCAAGTACAAGTCGCAGTTCCTGGCGAACATGAGCCACGAGCTGCGCACCCCGCTGAACAGCCTGCTGATCCTGTCCAAGCTGCTGTCCGACAACGGCGACCACAACCTGACCCCCCGGCAGGTGGAGTTCGCCCGCACCATCCACGCCGCCGGCTCCGATCTGCTGAATCTCATCAACGACATCCTCGACCTGTCGAAGATCGAGTCCGGCACGGTCACGCTGGAGATCGGTGCCGTCGTGCTGGACGACCTGCGCGGCCATGTCGAGCGCACCTTCGCCCAGCTCGCCGAGGAGAAGGGGCTGCGCTTCGACATCGACATGACCCAGCCGCGGCCCGTGGCCATCCAGACCGACCAGAAGCGGCTGGAGCAGGTGCTGAACAACCTGCTGTCCAACGCTTTCAAGTTCACCGAGACCGGCGGCGTCACCTTCCGCGTCGGGCTGGCCAGCGAGGGCTGGAGCGCGGCCCACCCCGTGCTGAACGCGGCGGAGGGTGTGCTGGCCTTCACCGTCGTCGACACCGGCATCGGCATCCCCGAGAACAAGCAGCGCATCATCTTCGAGGCGTTCCAGCAGGCCGACGGCACGACCAGCCGCAAATACGGCGGCACCGGCCTCGGCCTGTCGATCAGCCGCGAGATCGCCCGCCTGCTCGGCGGCGAAATCCGCGTGCAGAGCGAATCTGGGGCGGGCAGCGCCTTCACGCTCTACGTGCCGATGGAATTCGACGTCGCCCGCTACGGCGACCCGGCACCGAAGCTGGCCCCCTTCCCCACCCCGACGCGGCCCATCGTCGTGCCGGGGCCGGAGGAGCGGCTGGCGCTGCCGCTGCACCCCCCCGTCGCCGACGACCGCGAGCGCATCCGCCCCGGCGACCCGGTGGTGCTCATCGTCGAGGACGACGTGAAGTTCGCCTCGATCCTGGTCGATCTGGCGCGGGAGAAGGGCTTCAAGGCGATCCTCTCCCACGCCGGAAGCCCGGCCATGCCGATGGCCCGCAAGTACCGCCCGGACGCGGTGATGCTGGACATCGGCCTGCCGGACATCGACGGCTGGGCGCTGCTCGACCTGCTGAAGCGCGACCCGCACACCCGCCACATCCCGGTGCACGTCATCTCCGCCAAGGAGGAGCGGCGCCGGGGTCTCGCCATGGGCGCCTTCGACTACACCGAGAAGCCGGCCGACCGCGAGGCGATCTTCGCGGCGCTCGCCAAGGTCAAGGGCTTCGTGGAGCGCCACCAGCGCCGGCTGCTGATCGTCGAGAAGGTCCCCAACCCGGAGACCGGCGGCATCGCCGGCCTGATCGACCACGATAAGGGCGGTGACGACATCGACATCAGCACCGTCGCCTCCGCCGAAGCCGCCCGCGCCCTGCTGGCGCAGGAGCGGTTCGACTGCATGGTGCTCGACCTGACGATCCCCCAGCCCAGCGACTTCGAGCTGATCGACAGCCTGCGCACCCGCGATTCCACCGCCTGGATGCCGGTCGTCGCCTATGTCAGCGACGCGATCGCGCCGGAGGACGAGGCACGGCTGCGCCGGCTGGCCGAAACGGTGGTGCTGCGCAGCGTGCATTCCGCGGACTCGCTGCTCGACGAGACGGCGCTGTTCCTGCACCGGGCGGTGGACCGGTTGCCCGACGACAAGCGCAACGCGCTCGACCAGATCCGTCAGCGCGACCCGGTGCTGGCGGGGCGCAAGGCGCTGATCGTGGACGACGATTTCCGCAACATCTTCTCGCTCGCCAGCGTCCTGGAGGCCCACGACATGACGGTGCTGCACGCCGAGAGCGGGCCGGAGGGGCTGGACCTGCTGAAGGCGCACCCCGACCTCGACGTGGCGCTGGTGGACATCATGATGCCGCTGATGGACGGCTATCAGACCATCCGGGAAATCCGCGCGACGGCGGCCGGGCGCGGCTTGCCGGTGATCGCCGTCACCGCCAAGGCGATGAAGGGCGACCGCGAGAAATGCATCGAGGCGGGGGCGACCGACTATCTCGCCAAGCCGGTGGACATCGACCACCTGCTGTCGCTGTTGCGGGTCTGGGCCGGACGCCGGCAGGACGCCGGCTCCACCGATGGCCCCGCCGACGGCCCCTCCATGGGCCACGACGCCGGACAGGAGTGAGGAGACGTCCATGCCCCACACCCTGATGCCCCACAGCCAAACTCCCGCGGGCTTCGCCGAGATCGACGACGCCGGCCTGCCGCCGCCGGAGGTCCGCGTGCTCGTCGTCGACGACGACCCGCGGAACCTGCTGGCGATGCGGGAGACGCTGGCCGACCTCGACGCCACGGTGATCCTCGCCCGCTCCGGCGAGGAAGCGCTGAAGCGTATTCTCGACCAGGACTTCGCGGCGATCCTGATGGACGTCCACATGCCGAGCATGGACGGCTACGAGACGGCGGAGCTGATCCGCAACCGCCGCAAATCGCGGCACATCCCCATCCTGTTCCTGACCGCCATCAACAAGGACGAGATGCACATCTTCCGCGGCTATTCCGCGGGAGCGGTCGACTACATGTTCAAGCCGGTGGACCCGGTGATCCTGCGCAGCAAGGTCACCGTCTTCGTCGAGCTGTACCGCAAGACCGAGGAGGTCAAGCGCCAGGCCGCCCTGCGCGAGCGGCTGATGGCCGAGAACTACCGCGTGCGGGCGGAGAAGCTGGAGGCCGAGCAGGCGCTGCGCCGGTCGGAGGAGCGGCAGGCGATGATCGCCCGCTCCCTGCCGATCGTGCTCTACACCGCCGGGCCGGAGCGCGGCACGCCCTTCCGCTACGTCACCGAGAATGTCGAGGCGCTGTTCGGCTTCCCCGCCGAGCGCTTCCTGACGGACGGCGGCTTCTGGGAATCGCGCCTGCACCCGGACGACCGCGAGCGCGCCGCCGTCCAGTTCGACGCGATGCGGCAGGGCGGCGTGTCCACGGTCGAGTACCGCTGGCGCGCCGCCGACGGGCAATACCGGACGCTCCTTGAAAAGGCCATGCTGCTGCCGGGCGAGGACGGTCGGCCGCCGGAGCTCTGCGGCACGGTGCTGGACGTCACCGACACGCGGGAGCTTCAGCTCCAGCTCGCCCATGTCCAGAAGATGGAGACCATTGGCCAGTTGACCGGGGGCATCGCCCACGACTTCAACAACATGCTGACCGTGGTCATCGGCAGCCTGGAGCGGCTGGGCCGCATGGCCTTCGACGACCCCAAGGCGGCGCGGCGGGTGGAGATGGCCTTGCAGGCGTCGCTGCGCTGCTCCGACCTGACGCGGCGGCTGCTCGCCTTCGCTCGGCGCCAGCAGCTCCATCCCGAGAGCGTGGACATGGAGGCGCTGGTCCGCAACATGGGCGAGCTGATGGAGCGCACGCTCGGCTCGGCGATCACCGTCGAGATCGACAGCGCGCCATCCCTCTGCCCGGCGCTGGTGGACCGCACCCAGGCGGAATCGGCCCTGCTGAACCTCGTCATCAACGCCCGCGACGCCATGCCGGCGGGCGGCACACTGACCATCGCCACCGCGATGGTGGAGGCCAGGGAGGGGGACGCGGAGTTGCGCCCCGGACGCTACGTGCGGATGACCGTGAGCGACACCGGTTGCGGCATGCCGCCCGAGGTCCTGGCCCGCGCCTTCGAGCCCTTCTTCACCACCAAGGAGATCGGCAAGGGCACCGGGTTGGGGCTGAGCATGATCCACGGCTTCGTGAAGCAGTCGGGCGGGCTGATCCGGGTGGAGAGCGAGCCGGGCCGCGGCACCTCCTTCCACCTCCATCTGCCCTGCGCGCCGGCCGCCGTCCGCTTGGCGAAGACGCCGGAGGACCGCGAGGACACCGGACCACTGCCCGGCCAGGGCGAGGTGATCCTGGTGGTCGACGACGACCGCGACGTGCGTCAGGTCGCCGTGCTGACCCTCCAGGATCTCGGCTACACCGTGGTCGAGGCGGAGAACGGGCCGGAGGCGCTGGCGGTGCTGGCCGGGGAGCCGCGGGTGGACCTGCTCTTCACCGACGTGGTGATGCCGGGCGGCATGAACGGGCTGGAACTGGCCCAGGAGGCGCAGCGCCGCCATCCGGGCCTGAAGGCGCTCTACGCCTCCGGTTACGCCCACGGCGTGGACGGCGGCCTGGGCGGTGACGGGCCGGGCGCGGAGTTCCTGATCAAGCCCTACCGCGACCGCGACCTCGCCCGCGCCGTGCGAAAGGCGCTGTGCGGCGGCGTGGCGGAGGCGCGCCCGGAGTTGAAGAGCGCCTGACGATTGCCATTTTCATCGAAGGTCATCGTTTTCATCAAAGGTCATTGTCGCCCTTTTGCCCCAACCGTGAGCGGGGCCGCGGTGATCAGATGACCGTCGCCTTGCAATAAAGGAGTAGTCGACGTGCCTGCTGTCCGCCTGTCCGGGATCCGCTTCGCCTCCGTCCTGTGCCTTGGCCTGTCGGTCGCCCTGCCCCTGACCGCCGCGCCCGCCGCGGCGCAGGTGTTCACCCAGGGCGGTTACGGCGCGCCGACCCAGACCAACCCGCAGGGCGGCCCGCTCGGCAACGGCGGCAACAACACCACCTTCGGCATCGACAACGACCTGCTGGGCAAGCTCGGCGGCGCCGCCGTCGGCGCGCTCGCCGGCTCGCAGATCGGCAAGGGCAGCGGCAACCTGCTGGCCATCGGCGCCGGCGGCCTGCTCGGCTACTTCGCCGGCGGCTACCTGATGGAGCAGCTGAGCCCGGGCAGCCGCAACGCGGCGCAGACCGCCGAGACCCGCGCGCTCGACGCGCCGGTCGGCCAGACCATCCGCTGGAACAGCCCGGACAGCACCAACACCAGCGGCACCATCACCCCGATCCGCGCCGGGCGCGATTCCGCCGGGCGCGAGTGCAAGGAGTTCCAGCACAAGGTGACCATCGACGGCCGCCAGGAGTCCGCCACCGGCACCGCCTGCCGCGGCGACGACGGCCAGTGGCGCCTCGCCGCGACTCCCTGATCGTCCCCCGGTCCCCGGCAGTTCCGGCGACCGCGTCGCCTCAAGGCAGGGAGTTGCCGGTCAGGGTCTCCGAGACGCTCCACAGCCGTTCGGCCAGCGCGTCGTCCGCCGCCCAGGGATGGACGCCGCGCCGCCCCGTCGCCGCGCTGTGGACCGGGGCGACATCGCAATCCTCGCAATAGAGTCCGCCGAGGCCGTCGAGCCGCGGGCTGGTCGCGCACCACACGCTGGTGGCCGCCCCCTGGGCGACGGTCTTCATCCCGCGGGACGGGTCGATGCGTGGGCGCCCCTCCGCGTCCAGCGCGTCGAAGCCAGCGATCTCCGCGGCGGTCAGATGGCGGGCCAGCTCGGTGAGGATCTGCCCCGGATGCAGCGAGAAGGCGCGCACCCCATGCTCCCGGCCGCGGCGGTCCAGGGCGATGGCGAACAGCGCGTTGGCCGTCTTGGACTGGCCGTAGGCGATCCACTTGTCATAGGGGCGCCGCGCGAAGTCGAGGTCGTCGAAGTCGACTCCGGCGATCTGGTGACCGCGCGACGAGACCGACACGACGCGCGCGCCGCCCGCCGCCCCCGCTGAGAGAAGCGCCGGCCACAGGGCCAGGGTGAGCCGGAAATGACCGAGATGATTCGTCGCGAACTGCCCCTCGCGCCCGTCGGCGTCGCGGTGAAGCGGCGTCGCCATGACGCCGGCGCTGTTGACGAGGATCGACAGCGGCCGACCGGACGCCCGGAAGCGCCCGGCGAAGGCGGCGACCGAGGCGGCGTCCGCAAGGTCCAGCGATTCCAGCTCGACGCGGTCGAGACCGGTCAGCGCGGCCGCCGCGCGAACGCTGTCCCGCGCCGGCACGATCACCGTCGCGCCGGCCTCGGCCAGCGCGCGCGTCGTCTCAAGCCCGATGCCGGAATAGCCGCCGGTGACGATCGCCACCCTCCTGCCGAGATCGATGCCGCGGATAGCCTCGGCGGCGGTGGTGGCGGGGCCGAAGCCGGACCCGATGGGCGTCTGGTCGGGGTGTATCATTGGGAGCCTCCTCGCTGGGCGTGGCGTCGGACCCCGTTGTCACCTATATGCCCAGGATGATCCATCCATCCCCGTCCGGAATCCTGTCGTGATCGTCCAGAACGCCCCCGCCGACGTGCTGTCGGACGTGCTTCGCCTGATGCAGGCCCGGACCCTGTGCTCGGCACGCTTCGCCGCCCGGGGGAATTGGTCGATCCGCTTCCGGCCGCCGCACACCATCAAGTTCAATGTGGTCACGGCCGGCGCCTGCTGGATTCGCGCGGACGGGCCGGACGGAATGGACGCGCCGCAGCGCCTCGGCGCCGGCGACTGCTTCGTGGTGGTGCGCGGCGGCTTCGTCCTGGCAAGCGCGCCGGACCTGCCCCCGGTTCCGGCCGACGAGGTGTTCCGGGGATCGGATGGCGTGGCCCAGGTGGATTCGGGGTCCGGCGCGCCCGGCGGCGACGAGGTGCGCTTCCTCGGCGGCAGCGTGTGGTTCGACCGGCTGGACGGCGGCCTGCTGTTCGACCTGCTGCCGCAGCTGCTGATGATCCGCGGCGGCGCTCCGGGGGCCGCGCCGGTGGGCTGGCTGCTGGAGCAGCTCGACCAGGAATGGCGCGGCGGCACGGCGGGGTCACAGCTCGCGTGCAACGACCTGCTGCGCCTGATGTTCATCCACACCCTGCGGACGCATCTGAGCGAACAGCCGCCGCGGGGGGCCAATTGGCTGGCGGCCAGCCTCGACCCCTCGATCGGCCGGGTTCTCGGCGCCATCCACGCCGAGCCGTGCCGCAACTGGACGCTGGCCGAACTGGCGGGCATCGCCGGGCGGTCGCGCTCCAGCTTCGCCGCCGCCTTTCGCGAGCGCGTCGGCATGCCCCCGATCGATTACCTGCTGCGCTGGCGCATGCGCCTCGCCGCCACGCGGCTGCGGCAGGGGCAGGAGCCCGTCTCGGCCATCGCCGCCTCGTTGGGCTACCTGTCGGACAGTGCCTTCAGCGCCACCTTCCGCCGCATCATGGGCGTCTCACCGGTGCGCTACCGGACGGATACGGAGAAGGAGGCCGTTTTGGACCATGGCTCCGCGATCACGCGTTGAGCGGACTGCCCGGGCGTCGCGCGGAAGCGCGACGGGACCGGTGGCGGCGGGAGACCGGAACGCGTATGGTGCGGAGACTTGTTCGCCTCTTGTTTTTTCAGGACCCTTCCGCCTTGGACCAGACCACCGCTTCCACGCCCCAATCCGCCACCATCGCCGAGCGGGTCGCCAAGACCGGCATCGACGAGGCGATGATCGAAGCCCTCGTCCGCACCTTCTACGGCAAGATCCGCGACGACGCCCTGCTCGGCCCGGTCTTCGGCGCGGCGATCACCGACTGGGAGCCGCATCTGCTGAAGATGATCGACTTCTGGTCCTCGGTCGCCCTGCTGACCCACCGCTACGACGGGCGCCCCCTGCCCGCCCACGTCCGCTTCGACATCGGGCCGGCGCATTTCGAGCGCTGGCTGGAACTGTTCCGCGAGACGACGGCCGAGGTCTGCACGCCCGAGGCCGCCGCCTTTTTCGAGGACCGCGCGGTCAACATCGGGCGCAGCATCCAGATGGGGGTGGATTTCTTCCGCAAGCAGGCCGCGGCCGACGCTGGCGTTGCCCGCTGATCAGGCGCCGCGCACCGGCTTGCCCTTCACCCCCCAGCTCTCCGTGAAGTCGCGCACGCCGGGGATGGTCATCATGTGGGCGTCCTTGACGTAGACGAACTGCTTGGGGCCAAGCTCGTACTCCATCATGGTGATGCCCTTGGCCCGGCAGCGCTTCTGTTCCTCCGCCCGGATGGGGCGGTCGGACACCACCATGTCGGGATGCTCCAGCCCGACCCCGGCGCAGAAGCTGCGGAAGCCGCTGTTGGTGCCCTCGGCGACCAAGCGCGGCTGGGTATCGGGCGTGCTGTCGAAGCGGCTGGCCGCGGTGCCGACCGCCCCGCGCATGGACGGGCTGCCGACGATCCAGATGCCGCGCTCCTGCGGCGGCGGCTTCGGCACGGTCGGGGGCGGCAGGGTGGCGGTCTGCTGCGGCGACGGGAATCCGGGGAACTGGCAGCCGGCCAGCGCCGCCGCGACGGCGACCATGGCAAGGCCTTTCGACAGGGATGGCACGCTGGTGTCTCCTCCAGAACTCTTTCACGGCACGGCGCCATCGGCGCCGCTGGTGGTAGCAACGCTCAAGCCGGCCCGATGGCTCCAAGATGGCGGGCCAGCGCCTCTTCGAGAAGGCGCGGCGTCACCGGCTTGTGCATCAGGCCGAGACCATGGCGCGCGGCGTCGCGCTGCGGTTCCGGCCCGATCTCCCCGGTGACGATCAGGCCCGGAACGTCCTCGCCGAACAGGTCGCGGATGCGCAGGATGGCCTCGGTGCCGACGCGGCCCTGGCGCAGCCGGTAGTCGGCCAGCACGATGTCCGGACGCCTCCCGCCGCTGCGCAGCTGCTCCAGCGCCTCGCCGGTGCTCCCGGCGGACAGCACCTCGAACCCCCATTCGCCGAGCATCGCCGCCAGCCCCAGCAGAACGATGGCGTCGTCCTCCACGACCACGGCCAGCCGGCCGTCCCCGGTCGCCGTCGCGGCCTCGTCCCGCGCCATTCGGGCGGGCGGCGGGGGATGCGGCGCGTTGTGGCGGACCAGCGGCACGCTGACCGAGAAGATCGATCCGTGCTGCGGACGCGACACCAGATCGACCGGGTGATCGAGCAAACGCGACAGCCGCCGCACGATGGCGAGCCCGAGGCCGAGGCCCTGGTCGCGGTCGCGCTCCGGGTTGCCGATCTGGTGGAACTCCTCGAAAATGCGCTCCCGCTGGTCGGGTGGGATGCCCAGGCCGGTGTCGTGCACCTCGACGCACAGGCGGGTTCCCTGGGGCCGGCAATCGACCATGATGCGGCCGCGGTCGGTGTAGCGGATGGCGTTGTCGACCAGATTGCGCAGCATCCGCCCCAGCAGGACGCGGTCGCTGCGCACCGTGCCGGTGAAAGGCACGACCCGCCAGTCCAGCCCCTTGGCCTCGGCCAGCGGGGCGTAGGCGGCGGACAGCGGGCCGAGCAGGTCGGCGACCGGGAACTCCTCGATCTGCGGCGCCACCACCCCGGCGTCGAGGCGCGACACGTCGAGCAGGCTGTCCAGAAGATCCTTCAGCGTGTCCAATCCCTGCTGGAGCCGGTCGAGCGCCCGCTGCCCGGCCTCGCCGGCGACGTGCGGGTCGAGCGCCCCGGCGAACAGCAGGATCGACTGCATGGGCTGGCGCAAATCGTGGCTGGCCGCGGCCAGGAATCGGCCCTTGGAGCGGTCGGCCTCCTCCGCCGCCTGCTGGGCGCGCCGGATGTCATGGATGTCCACCGCCGTGCCGATCCAGGAAACGATGCTCCCCTTTTCCCGCACCGGCACCACGCGGCACTGGTGCCAGCGCCACGCCCCGTCGGCGCGCCGCATCCGGATGTTGCTCTGATAGGGCGTGCCGGCGGCAATCGACCGCGTCCGCAGTTCCAGATACGCGGCGCGGTCGTCCGGATGGAAGCCCTGCCACGCCGACATGGTCTCCGGGTCCTGCCCGGTGTAGGCACGCAATTCCTCGTTGTAGTATTCGGGCGTGCCGTCGGAGCGGTTGATCCACATGAGCAGCGGCGTGTTGTCCACCAGCGTGCGGAACCGCGCCTCGCTCGACCGCAGCGCCTCCTCCGCGCGCTTGCGGGCGGTGATGTCGCGGGCCACCCCGACGACGCCGGTGGTGCTTCCGCCGTCGTCGCGCAAGGGCATCACGCTGATCATCAGGACGCGCCGCCCGTCCTCCGTCGGGAAGGGCAACTCCTCCTCGACCGTCTCCTCCCGCCCGGTGGCGATCACCCGCCCGCACAGGTCGTCGAGGCGCTTCGCCTCCTCCGGCGGAAACAGGTCGCCGCCGGTCAGCCCCGCCACCGCGTCCCGCGTCCGGCCGAACAGGCGCGCGGTCGCGGCGTTGACCAGGGTGAAGCGGCGCTCGCGGTCCTTGGTGAAGATCGGGTCGGTGACGCTCTCCAGAAGGCTTTCCAGCAGGGTGTTCTTGTCCCGCAGCAGCCGTTCGGCCGCCTGGGCGGCACGGCGGGCGGCCTGGGATTCCATCTCGTGCATGGCGAGGCGGGCAAACTCCTCCAGATCCCGCTCGTCCTCCGCGCTGAACTCGGGGTGGGGCTCATGGTCGAGGAGGGAGAAGGTGCCGATCCGCAAGCCATCCGGCGTGATCAGCGGCGCCCCGGCGTAGAAGCGCAGATGCGGCGGCCCGGCGACCGCCTCATGATCGGCGAAGCGGTCGTCCTCCAGCGCGTCGCGGACGACCAGCACCGCGTCGCCGAGGAGGGCGAAGGGGCAGAAGGGCAGCCGCAGCTCGGCGGGCACCGTCTCCATCCCATAGCCGGCCTTGGACCATTGCCGGGTCCCGTCCAACAGGTTGACCGTCACGACGGGCATGCGGAAGTGACGGGCACCCAGCCGGGCCAAGCGGTTGAAGACCGCTTCCGGTGGCGTGTCCAGCGCGCCGTCGCTCTCCAGCCGGTCCAGCCGGGCGCGCTCAGTCGAAGGCCATGGCGGCTCTGTGCTGGTCAACGTGGCCCCTTCAGGCAGGACTCGACGCAAGACGCGGACAAGACACCGGGGAACGGGTCCGGCCCCGCCTTTCCCATGATGTGGGCAAGCTCAAGGCGCAAGGAAAGACACGGAGCCGGTTTCCCTTCCGCCTGCCAATGGTCTGCGGCACAATTGCTTTGAATGCAAACCCTTTGAGTCCGGGCAATGGACCGCCCGCGACCCCACATGGCGAAAAGCCGTTCCCCGTCCCCACCCGGAGCACAGAATGCCGGAGCACAGCATGAAGGACAGCAGGCCGAACCACGAATCCGCCGCCTACCGCATCGCCTTCGAGGACCGCGATTTCCTGTTGAGCGAGCCGATGCGCGGGGTGCGCTTCATGCTCGAATACGCCAAGCCGGAGTCGGAGCTGAAGGCCTGGGGCATCCGGTCCACCATCGTGGTCTACGGCAGCGCGCGGGTCCCCTCGCCGGAACGGGCGGAGCAGCTTCTCCGCGACGCCCGCACGCCCGAGGAACGGCAGCAGGCCGAGCGGCGGGCCAAGCAGGCGGCCTGGTACGAGGAGGCGCGAACCTTCGGCCGCATCGTGTCGGAACGCGGCGGCGCCCTGGCGCCGACCGAGGATGGGCAGCGCGACAACGTGATCGCCACCGGCGGCGGTCCCGGCCTGATGGAGGCCGCCAACCGCGGCGCGCAGGAGGCCGGGGCGCCGAGCATCGGCTTCAACATCAGCCTGCCGCAGGAACCGCACCCCAACCCCTACAGCACGCCGGAGCTGACCTTCCGCTTCCACTATTTCGCCATCCGGAAAATGCATCTGGCGATGCGCGCCAACGGGCTGGCGATCTTCCCCGGCGGCTTCGGCACCTTCGACGAGGCGTTCGAGATCCTGAACCTGCGCAACACCAACAAGGCGTCGCGCCTGCCCATCGTCTTCGTCGGCCGCGACTACTGGAACGAGGTGGTGAATTTCCGCGCCCTGGCCGACCACGGCATGATCAGCGCCGGCGACCTGGAGCTGTTCGACATCGCCGACACGGCGGAGGAGGCGTGGGACTGCATGACCCGGCTCGGCCTCAAGCGCGGCAACCCGCCGCTCGGCCCCGCCGGCACAGGCATGTCGGCGTCCGAGGAGAACTGAGGCTCAACCGGGCGGAGGACTGTCGGCGGCCGGAGCCGTCGGCGCGGGAGCGCTCAGCGCCACCCGCCCGACGCCCGGGATCTTGAACGCGAGATCGAAGGGATCGACCCCGAAGGTCATGCCCAGCAGGTTCACCTCGAACCCCTCCTCCCTGGCCAGGAGGAGGCCGGCAAGGCCGAACAGGCTGACCTGCCAGCCGGTGCCGCTGGGCGCCCGCGCGATCAGGCCGGTGCCCAGATAGTCCTTGCCCAGCGCCGTCGAGGGAAGGTCGAGCCGCAGCTCCGGCACCGCCCGCCCCACCCAGGCGGCGAAGGTGTTGCTGTTGGGGCCAGGCCAGATGCGGTATTCCCCGGCGTAGGGGTAGCTTTGAGCCGCTTCGGCGATCTTGGGGATGGCGGCCTCGGCGGCGGGACCGCGCAGTTCAGCCAGCACGGCGGGGGCGGAGCCGAACCAGCGCCCGTCCGGATCGCGGTTGCTGACCGCCACCGCCGGCAGGCCGCGGTAGACCCGCCAGCCGATCACCTCGTAGACGGTGTAGGCCGACGCCCCCGCCGGCTTCACCGCGAACCACGGGTGCGTGCCGAAGGCGCCGCGCCAGGACAGGGCGCGGGCGGCGTAGACCTGCACCACCGCTTCCGGCGTCGTGGCCGCATCGGGGGCGAGGCCGACCGACCTGCGGTCCGCCCGGCTCCAGTCCACGCCGAGCGTCGCCGTTCCCGACGCGATCACGAAGGCCGGACCGGCCAGCAGCAGGACCAGCGTCATCAAAATCACCAGGATGGTGGCCGTCATTCTTTTCCGCACCGCTCCCTCTCGCCTGATGGGCCGTTTCCCAGATAGGCTGTCATCGCCCGGCCCGCCACCGATGTTGTGCGTCGGGGACCATTCGGATGGTTCATCACCGGACGAATTGCAGAAGGAGCGCACCGATGCCCGCCGCCGACCCGACCGACCTTGTGGACCGCATCACCCGGCAGGCGCCGACCCGCGCCGCGACAATGGAGGTCGCCCGCGCGCTCGGCTGGACCACCGGACCGAGCCGCAAGGGATGGAAGGTGGTGCAGCCCACCGGCTATGTCGGCGGCATGGTCGTCCCGCCCAGCGCCGACACCGCCGCCGCCGAGGCGTGGTTCGACCCCGAGGGGACGGAACGCGGCCTCGCCGGTCCCAACGCGGAATTCCCACCCTACCTGACCAGCCTGGACACCGCCCTGGCCGCCATCCCTGCGGCGGAGCGGGCGACCACCCTGCGGGCCGCGCTCGACCGTCACCGGGCGTGGCAGGAGGAGACCGGCCGGGACGACGCGGCGCTCAGCCGCTTGCCCGCCTTCGTCATCGCGGCATGGCTGTGGGTTAAGCCGGCGGCGTGACGGGCGTCACTCCGCGGCTCCGCTCTCCTTGCCGGTGCCATTCATGGCCTGGGCGGCGGCGAAGCCGATGATCCGGTTTGCGGCGTCCGGATCGTCCACCCGCACCACCACGCCGCGCCCGACCAGATGGATGCCGTGGTCCTGGAAGGCGCGGATCAGGCGATGGTACGCCTCGCGCCGGATGACGAACTGCTCGTTGGGCTTGGTGATGAACTTGACGCCGATGATCGCCGCGTCGTCCTCCACCCGCCGCACGCCCTGGGACTTCAACGGTTCGATGAAGCTCGGCCCCATCTCCGGATCGGCGGACAGCTCCTTGCCGACGTCCTTCACCAGCTTTTTGACCAGCCCCATGTCGGTCTCCGGTGGGACACGGAACTCCAGGCGCATCAGCGCCCAGTCGCGGCTGTAGTTGGTCAGCGCCTTGATCTGGCCGAAGGGCAGCGTGTGCACCGCACCGCGGTGGTGGCGCAGCTTCAGCGAGCGCAGGGAAATGCCTTCCACCGTGCCGCGCAGGTTGCCGACCTCCACATAGTCGCCCATGTGGAACGCGTCCTCCAGCAGGAAGAAGACGCCGGCCAGGATATCGGCAATGGTCGATTGCGCGCCCAGTCCGATGGCGATGCCGACCACCCCCGCCCCGGCGAGCAGCGGCCCGATCTCGATGCCCAGCGAGGAGAGGACGATCATGACGACGATGGCGACCAGCACGACCTGAAGGAACTTGCGCAGCAGCGGCAGCAGCGTCGCCAGCCGCTGCCCGCGCGACGACACCCCGTCGTGCCGGGCCTCCTCCAGCGTCCGGTCGATCGCCCGCACCACCATCGTCCAGGCGACGTAGCCCAGCAGAAGCACGACCGTCACGTTGAACAGCAGCCGCAGGGCGATGCCGGTCGCTCCGGTCGCCTGCTCCACCCGGAATCCCCAGATGGCCGCGGTGGCGAAGACGCCGACGACGAACAGGGCCAACCACAGCGCCCGCATCACCCGCGCCACCGCGGCCTTCCCCGCCTCCGTCTCCTCCCCCCGGTAGAAGCGCGCGAGGGGGCGTTGGGCCATCAGCGCGATGGCCGGCACGGCCAACGCCACAAGCAGGCTGGCGAGCATCCGCGGCCCTGTCGCCGGCTCCAGCCGCACCGCCGCCGCCGCGACGACCAGCCACAAGGCGACGAGATAGACCGACGCCACAACTGCCCACAATCCCAGCGTGGGGTGGTCCTTCACCTCGACGCCCAATGGGCGGGCGATGGCCCGCGCCACCGGAGCACGCCCGCGCCACACACGGTACAGCAGATACAGGAAGGGCACGGTGCTCAGCGGCAGGCCGATCGCGACGATGGCGTTGCCACCGACCCCCAACGCCAGCAGAAGATCGATCAGCCCGAGCACCGTCGCGGCCAACGTCACGGTGACCACGCCCGTGCGGTGCAGGGCGCGCGCGTCGGCGTCCTCCAGCGGGATCAGGCGCAGCTTGGGGCGCCTCGGCGCGCAGAGGAAGCGGATCAGCCGGTCGGTCAGCAGAACGGTCAGCGCCGCCTGGAGCACCGCCAGAAGGACGGCCGGGGCCGCGGGATGCGGCGGGCGGACGATCGCGTAGACGACCAGCACGCCGAGCGCGAAGGCGCCCACCGGCACCAACCCCAGCACGAAGCGCAACGCGCCGGTCAGCAGCGGTGCCCCGCCGTCCGCCTCCAGCTTGCGGAGCGGCCCCGCCAGGACCCGGCTCGTCAGCAGCAGCGCGGCCGTCCCCGCCGCGAAGAGGATCAGCAGGCCGCGCAGCAGGCGCAGCGGGTTCACCGCCGCCTCCCGCCCGTTGGGGCGGGCGAAGGCGTCCGACAGGATCGTGGGAAGCTGTGGATAGGTGGCGGCGACCGCCTCCAGCCGCTCGGCATACACCTCCAGCGCCGTCGCCGGCCCGCCGGCCGCAGGCGCGTGGGCATCGGGCGTCTGCGCCGCGGCCCATCCGGACGGCGAGGCGGCAAACAGCAGGGCGGCAAGCAAGGCAAGGGCCGGCCACCGGGCCAACCTGCGGCGCGTCCCCGCATCTTCGTTCATAGGGGCCATCCTGCCGGAGAGCGACGGAGCGGTGCCCATCGGGCGGAAAAGTCCGCGCCGATGACGTGGACCGACAATGGGAAACGCTCGTCTGTCCCTCGATGAGGAAGCCAGTACGTTACCGTTGCCTATCGGACGGTCCTGCGGCGGAACGCGCACCGTGATCCTGGACTTTGGAAGATCGCGGTGCATGGCCGGAGCATGAAAACGGCCAGAGGCCGCCGCCCGCCGATGGGTGGAGCGTATGTTACCGTAACAGCCCGGTTCGTGACCTGCCTTCACATGCGGTCATCCTAAATCGTTCCTAGAATGCCCGGATTCGAAAACGGTCATAAGGAACCGCCGCATGCGCCTTTTACCCATCCTCTCCTTCGCCTTCGGGCTTCCCGCCGTCGCTCTGGCGCTGACGCTGGCCGCAGCCGCCCCGGCGCAGGCGCAGTTCGGCCTGTTTCTCGGCGGGCGCGGCGGGGTGGATCTGACGGACGAGGATTGGGACCTGTTCCGCAAGGCGCTGGGCGATGCCCTGACCCCCATGGAGGCGGGACGGCGCACCGAGTGGAACAACCCGAAGACCGGGGTGCGCGGCGACGTCACCGTGCAGAGGGTCCACGAGCGCGACGGCGCACCCTGCGGGGACGTTCAGGCCAACTTCATCCGGCGCACCGTCCAGCCCTACACGCTGACCTTCTGCAAGATGCCCAATGGGCGGTGGGCGATCGCGCCCTGACCGTCGCTCGGCCCTTCAGAACCCGGTTTCGCGGATCAGCACGGCCAGCGCGGTGCGCCAGAAGCGGTCGGCCAGGCTGCGCGCCTCGCCGTCCACGCGGGCCACGCCGCGCATCTGGTGGGCGGGTGCCGCCTGCGTCCGGTCCAGCGGCGCCAGGGTCACCCGGTAGACCGCCTCCAGCGGCTTCAGGTTGGAGCGCGCGGCTTCGGTGTTCGTCCGCCCCATCGAGGGGCCGGTCTGGCTGTCCACGGCGATCGGACCGCCGTGGAGCGAGGCCAGGGCGGGAACGTCCAGCCCCTTCACGCTCACCCGGTCCACCGCCGTCACCCGCGCCGGCATGCGGGGGCGCAGCGGATCGTCGGCATGGAAGACCGCCTCCGCCCCGACCGCGACGCGGGTGAGGTCGTTCTCGGCGACATAGCCGACCAGCTCGCCGCCGCCGTCGGCGACGATCTGGCCAAGCGCCAGCGACGGCCCCACCCAGCGCCCGGGGCGCAGCGCGTCGGCGACGTCCACCACCTTCCCGGCGATGGGCGCGCGGATCTCCAGCCGGGCGAGACCGTCCAGCAGTCCCTGCCGGTCGGCCAGCCCGGCGGCCAGATCCTCCTCCATCACGCGCACACGGTCCAGCCCGTCGCGGGCGGCCAGCATGCGGTCGATGCGGTCCTGGGCCAGCGCGATGCGCAGTTCCGACTGCTGCAGCTTGCTGGTCAGCTCCGGGGCTTCCAGACGGAAGAGCAGATCGCCCGCGGCCACGCGCTGGCCGGGCTGGACCAGCACTTCGGCAACGCGGGACGGCACCGGGGCGAACAGGGTCGAGAACCCCTCGGCCCGCCACACCGACGGCACGGCGATGGTTCCGGTGACCGGCATGAAGGCCAGCCAGAGCAGTGCGGTCAGGCCGCCCAGGGTCATCAGGAGGTTGCGGTTGAGCCTGAAGCTGCCCCGCCGCTCCCACCAGGCCGCCGCCTCGTTGAAGAACGGGCGCAGGATGAACCAGCCGACTTCCACCGCGAACAGCACGATGCCCAACACCTTGATGAAGACGTGATAGACCAGCACCGCGATGCCGATGAACAGCACCAGCCGGTAGACCCAGGTGGCGAAGGCGTAGACCAGCATCACCCGGTGCATCCACGGATCGAACCGCTCCGGCACCTCGTCGCCCAGGCCGAACAGCCATTCCCGCAGCCGCCAGCGGGCCAGCGCGAAGGCGCGGTCCTGCAGGTTCGGAACGTCCAGCGCATCGGCCAGCAGATAATAGCCGTCGAACCGCATGAAGGGGCTGAGGTTGATGGTCAGGGTCGTCACCCAGCTCACCGTCGCCACGAAGAAGGCGGCGCTGCGCAGCGGCCCGTCGGGCAGGAAGCTCCAGGCCAGCGTGGCGAAGGCGGCCAGCGCCAGTTCGGTCAGCATCCCGGCCGCTGCGATGTGCAGCCGGGCGCGGCGGGAGACAAGCCGCCACGCATCGCTGGTGTCGGTGTAGAGCACCGGCCACAACACCAGGAAGGCCGCCCCCATGGTCGGCACCCGGCAGCCGAACCGCTTCGCGGTGTAGGCGTGCCCCAGCTCGTGCAGTGTCTTGGTCACCAGCAGGGTCAGGCCGTAGAAGGCCATGCCCTCCGGCGTGAAGAAATGCAGGAAGGTGTGGGCGAAGCTGTCCCACTGGCGCATTGCCAGGATGATGCCGAGAATTCCCGCGCCGATCACCGTCCACAGCCAGCCGCGGCTGTAGAAGGGCGCCACGTAGCGCACCGTCGCGTTGAGGAAGGCGTCGGGACGGACCAGCGGGATGCGGAAGAACAGGTAATTGTGCAGCAGCCACATCCACCAGGACGTGCGCCGCGCCGCCGTCTGCTTCGCCAGGAAATCGACGTCGGCGCCCTGGGTCAGGTTGCTGGAGACCAGGAACTTGTAGAGGCCGACGACATCCTCCGCCTCCGGCTCCAGGACCGTTTCGGCGGCCACCGCGGCGGCGATGGCGCGAGGCGATCCGTGATGCCAGCGGGCGATGACCTCGAAGGCGCCGTGGCCGATGCGGAAGTAGCGGTTGCGCACCGGATCGTGGATCGTCCAGCAGGGCGACCCGTCCGCCGCCGGCGGCGCCGGCAACAGTTGCAGGTCCTCGCGCAGCGGCGCCAGCCGCACGCTGTCCAGCGGGTCCGCCGGCGTGACCACCGCCGGCCCCGTCGTCATGCCGATGGCGGCGGCGCCCATGGCTCAGAGCCCCACGGTCTGGCGCAACGCCGCCAGCGGGCGGCGGAACAGGTAGAAGGCCAGCGGCACCCGCTCGCCCTGGATCTTGGCGGTGCCGCGCAACCCGATGCGCGGGGTCGGCTGGTCCGGCGCCAGATCGGCACGGACGCGGTAGGCCAGGACACCGCCCTGGGTCAGCCCCGGTTCGTAGCTGGCGTGCGAGACGGTTGCGCGGAGCGGGCGCAGGGGATCGACGTTCAGATAGAGGCTGACCACCGCCCCCTCCTGGAGCACGATCGCGTCGTTCACCGGCACATGCACATCCACCTCCGCGGCCTGCGGATCGGCGAGGGTCAGGATGCGCTCGCCAACCGCCACCGGCTTGCCCAGCCAGTCGTTGGCGTCGGTGAAGACGGCGATGCCCGTGCGCTCGGCCTTCACGGTGACGCGGTCCATCAGATCGCGGGCGAAGTCCATCTCCGCCCGCCGCAGCTCCACCTGGGTCTTCAACTGGGCGATGCGCGCCTTGCTCAGCGGATCGGTGAAGGCCCCCTGCGAAGCCGTCAGCAGTTCCGCCTCCGCCGAGGCCAGCGCCTTGCGCGCCACCTCCAGGCGGCTCTTCAGTACCGTCGCTTCGAAGGTGAACAGCGGCTGGCCGGTGGTCACCGGTTCGTTCGGCTGGACGTGGAAGCGCTCGATCACGCCCTCCAGCGGCGCGCTGACGATCAGCGGATCGCGCGGCGCCACCTCCGCCGGGGCCAAGGTCGATTGCGGCACCGGGATGGCCAGGACCGCCGCCAGGACCGCCACCACCGCCAGCGCCCACACCCCCTTGCGCGCCCGCATGGTGGAGCGGCGCCCGGCCCGGGTCAACGCCCACCAGGCGTGCCCATAGCCACCGGAAAGCTGCGCGAGCAGCACCTTCTCCCCGTCCGTCCACGCGTCGTCACGCGCCAGCCACAAAACCGCCGCGACCGTGCCGTCCGGCGCCGGCAGCGGCACCCACAACGCCTGAGCCGGCCCCCACTGCCCCCACTCGCGGGCCAGTGCGGGGGGCACCTCCGTGGGCGCGATGCCGTGCAGGCTGTGCGCCTCCGCTCCGGCGGCGATGGCCGTCGCGGCCGCCTCCAGCCAGCGGGTGAAGGGAGCGTCGCGTTCCGGAACCGCGATGTTGGACACCGCCTCCAGCCGCGCCTTGCCGGACGGCGCGAGGGTCAGGAAGACCGCCTGCTGGTAGGCGATCATCCGCCGCGTCTGGTTCACCAGCAGGAAGCGCAGCGCTTCCGGGTTCTGGGCCTGCCGGGCCTCCTGCTGCAGGTTCAGGAGGAGCAGGAGGCTGTTCAGCGGGTTGGCTACTTCCATCCGGACGGATGTGACGTCATCGGGCACCTTTGGCCTCCTCCGGCGCATTGAAGCGGGCGGTTCCGCTCATGCCGGCGACCAGGTTCGCGGCGTTGCCCTGCTTGTCGGCCTGCAGCTTGCCCGTCACCTTCAGCGACTGGCTGACCGGATCGACGCGGGCGCCGATCAGGGTCACCTCGCCGTCCAGAGCCTCGCCCGTCTCGTCGATGCGCAGTTCGAACCGCTGGCCGGCCTTCAGCCAGACCAGCCAGGAGGACGGAACGATCAGTTCCACCCGCAGATCGCGATCGGACAGCACTTCGAGCAGGGCCGTGCCGGCGGGGACCGACTCATGCTCGCGGATCCGCTGCTCCACCACCTTGCCGTCGAAGGGGGCCTTCACGTCGCAGCGGCGGACCTCGATCTCCGCCTTGCGCAGATCGGCGCGGGCGGCTTCGGCCTTGACCTCGGCCATCTCCACCTCGGCTCCGCCGATGGACTTCAGCTGCTCCAGCCGGCGGCTCTGCCGCACCGTGACGTCGGCGGCGCGCAGGTTGGCGCGGGCCGCATCGACCGCCGCCTGGTAATGGCTGCAGTCGAAGGCGACCAGCGTCTGGCCCGCCTTGAAGGATTGCCCCGCCTCCACGGTCATCCGCCCGATGCGCCCGGCGATCTCGCTGGACAGCACGGCGTGCTGACGCGCCTCGATCAGCGCGCGCACGCCGCCTTCGGGAGCCGGCGCCGGATCAGCGGCGGCAAGCGGCAGAGGAACCAGCGCGATAGACAGCGCGGCGAGGATACGTGAGGGGCGAAATCGGCACATCATGGCAGAGATTTTCTGCACCCTTTGCTTCGGAAGCGCAACGATCCAGGGATGGCAAGCGGTTCTGTACGCTTATTTGTTTCAGCACCGGCGCACCGGCACAGCCGAAAGGGGACGGCGCCGGTGCGCCGCCCCATCGGCGTCAGCGCGCGGAGGGGCGCCCCAGCGGAGCCAGAGCGCTCGTCGGCACCGAATAGACCTTCACCGGCTCCGAGCGGGTGGACGGGCTGTAGGACACCGTCATCGGCGTGGTCATCGAGGCGGCCGGCGGCTGCGGCAGGTCCGCCACCGTCACGCGCTCCGGCGCCGCCGCTTTGCGCTCCGCCGGTTCGTCGCCGCGGGCGGCGACCGGGGCGGTCTTCGGCTCGGCCACCGTCGCGACCGGAGCCTTCTCCGACGGGGCCTTTTCGGAGGTCGTCGCGGGAACCAGGAGGTCCTGGAGGCGCGCCGTGCCTCCGGCCTTCTGCTGCCAGGCGCCCAGCCCGTCGGACACGGCCTGACGCAGGGTCGCGAGATCCTGGGACGGCACGGCCTCCGGCATCGGATCGACGCCCGCCGACACCATGACGCGGGCGTAGGCGTTCTGCAGGTCGGCGTAGACGAGATCGCGCCGCAGGTCGGAAACCAGCTCCGACACCTCGGCCTGGATCACGCTCATGTCGCCCTGCTGGCCGACCGTGCTGCTGTTGACGTACTGCTGCCGGATGCGGCGGTCGATCGAGGCCTGTTCGGCGTTGAGCGAGAACTCCTGCGCCAATTCGCGGAACTGCACCATCGCCACGCGCACCTGGCTCAGCACCGCCACGCTCAGCGCCTGACGGCGGAAGGCGACCAGCTCCTCCTGCGCCTTGGAGAAGGCGTGGGTGTCCGGCGCGGCGGCCAGGGACAGAATGTTCCACGACACCCGCGCTCCGTAATCGGCCCAGCGCTGGTTCAGAAGGAAGCTGTTGCTGTCGTAGTGCAGGCCGGCGTTCAGGTCGATGCCCGGCAGCAGCTTCAGCAGGGCGCGGCGCGTCTCGTCGGCGGTGATGCGGGCGTTGTAGGACTCCTCCAGCAGCTCCGGACGGTTGAGGAGCGCGTAGCTTTCCAGGGACTCGACCGAGGCGGTGATCGCCGGGACATCCTTGCCGCCAACGTCCGGCGGCATCTGGATGGTGAAGTTCTCACCCGGCGGCAGGCCCATCAGAGCGCCGAGCTGGGACTTGGCGGCAACCAGCTCGCGCCGCAGCGTCTGCAGCTGGCGCAGCGTGTCGACCAGCGCCCGCTGATAGGACAGGGTCTGCAGCGGTGCCTGGACGCGCTGGGCTTCCAGGGCGTTCGCGTTCTTGCGCGCCGCCTCGATCCGCTTCTCCAGCGGCTCGATCCGCTTCAGCAGCCGCTCCGCCGCGACCGTGCGCCAGTAGGAGGTGCGGACGTCCTGCAGGATGCCCTGGACGACGCGGCGCCGCCGCTCGTCGGCGATCAGGACGAGGTTGGAGTTCTGGCGGGCGCGCAGATAGCTGACGCCGAAATCGAGAATGTTCCAGGTGAAGCCCAGGTCGGCGGTCCGGCGGTGCCGGTCGGTGGCCGTGGTGCTCTCGCCGGTGCGGCGGCCGGTGGCGAGGTTGAGGCTTTCCGACCCGGATTCGTTGTCGCGTCCGGTGTAGCCCGCCCCCGCCACGAGGCGCGGCAGCATGTCGAACCGCGACAGGTCGAGCTGCTGGTTGGCGACCGCCATCTCCATCAGCTTCACACGTTCGTCGAGGTTGTACTTGATGGCCCGCGCCATCGCCTCGTGCATCGACACCGGGCCGGCGATCGGCTCCTGCGGCGACATGATGACCGACATGTCCTCGCGGAGGCGGGACACGTTCTCGTCATCGGTCAGCGGCTTCGGGCTGATGGAGCATCCGCTGGCGACCAGCGCGACGGCCGCCAGGGCGAAGGACGCGCGGGCCTTGTGGCCCCGCGGCCGGGGGAAGGAAGCGAACCGGGTCATTCTCGTCGGCAATCCATTTGGAAAGAAAAGCTCAAGCGGGGAAGGCGGCGATGGAAGGCGCGGACGGCGCTAGGCCGCCCGGCTTCCCGGAGGAACATGCGTGGTGAGCGCGGCGAGCAACGCCGCGCTCTGGGCGTCGGCGGCGCCATGGATCTGGGCGACCTGACGGGAGAAGGCCGGGCGAGCCAACGAGGTCCCGTCGAGGTCGGCGCGCGGACCGGGAGCCGGCGCCTGCCCGTCCGGCGCCGGCGGAGCGGAGCCGGGGTCACCGCCCGACGGCGCGTCGCCGGCCGGCGGCTGCCCCTGCGGCTGGCCTTGCCCCTGCGACCGACCTTGCGGGGCAGCCGAATTGGCGGGCCGGTTGCCCGGCGCGTTCTCGATGGTGGAGCTGGGGCCCGTCTGGCCGCCGGGCCGGTTGCCCGGGGCGCTGCCCAGCCCACCGGCCGCGGTGCCGGGACCGCCCGGGGCCGCGGGGCCGCCAGGAGCACCGCCGGAGGCCGCTCCGGCCGCGCTGCCCGGGCCGACGCCGCCGTTCAGACCGCCGTTGCCCGTTCCGGCGCCCGTCGCCGCGCCGCCGGCCGCCGGTCCACCCGTCGCCGGCCCGCCGGTGCCAAGGCCAGCGCCCGAAACGCCACCCGCCGGACCGCCGAACGCGCCGCCGGAGCCGGCACCCGGACCGGCGCCGAGCCCGCCCGCAGCGGCGCCGCCCAGGCCCGAATTGCCCAAACCCGAGCCGCCCAGGCTTGACCCACCCAGAGTCGAACCGCCACCAACGCCGCCGCCCAGAGCGCCCCCGAGGCCGCCGCCGCCGCTGACGACACCGCTCAACCCCGAATTGCTCGCTCCGCCGGTGCCGCCGCCCAGAACCCCGCTGGACGAACTCGCCGTGCCGCCGCCGGAGGGCGCCCCGCCCATCGCCGAGATGGTGATCGAACGCCCGGCATCGCTGCTGGTCGAGTTGCCGATGGCGCCGATGGTGATCGAACGCCCGGCGTCCGTGCTGCTGTTCCCGTTGCCGGCGGCGCCCCCGCTGCTGATCGACGAGCTGGTGATGACGCGGCCCGCGTCGCTGCTCGTCTGCAGGCCGGGCAGGGTCGGCGCGGTGCCCAGAGTCGGACCGGTCGTCTGCGTTAGCCCCGTCCCGGTCGCCGCTCCCACCGCGGAGTTGGACGAGGACGCCGCCGTCGTCGTGTTCCCGGTGGAGGCGGCGACCACCACGACCGGCGGTGGCGGAGGCGGCGCGACCGAATAGGTGGTCGTGCCGGCGTTGCCGGTGTTGCCCACGGCGTCACTCGCCTTGGCCGAGATCACATAGCTGCCGACGCTCAGGTCAGCGGCCAGCGCCAGCTGCCACGAACCAGTCGCGCCGGCGCGCGCGGTGCCGACCGCCTGCCCGTTGATCGTCACGCTGATCAGGCTGTTCGCCTCGGCGGTGCCCTGCACGACCGGCGTGCTGCCGGCGGTGGTGTTCAGGGTGACCGTCGGGGCGGCCGGCGGCGTGGTGTCGATGGTCAGGGTGGTGGCCGCCGACAGGCTGCTGACGTTGCCCGCCCGATCGGTGGCCTGCACCTGGAGGCTGTGCGTGCCGTCGGCCAACGCCGCCGTGAACTGGAAGGTCCAGGCGCCGTTGGCGTCGGCGACCGCCGTTCCGGCAACCTTGCCGTCGACCAGCAGGCTGACCGTGCTGCCGGCCTCCGTCGTTCCGGCGAGGGTCGGCGTCGCCATCCCGGAGATGCGCTCGCCCGCCGTGGCACCGGCGACGGTGGCGCTGGTCACCGACGGCGCGGGCGTCACCGGCACCGCGGTGTCGATCACCACGACCAGCGCGTCGGACGGATCGCTGACGATGCCGAACCGGTTGGTCGCCGTGGTCGTAACGCTGTGGGTTCCATCGGTCAGCGCCGTCTGGAGGCGATGGACCCAGAAGCCGTTCTCGTCGGCCACCGTGGTTCCAACCGCCTTGCCGTCCACCAGCACGGTGACCGTGGCGTTCGGCTCGGCGGTGCCGGACAGAGTCGGCCTCGTCACGTTGGTCAGCCGGTCCGTCGCCGACGCGCCGGAGTCGGACAGGCCGCTCAGCGCCGTCCCGACGGGCTTCGCCGGGATCGGGGTGTCGATGCGCACTTGGCTGGTGTCGCCCACCCCCTTCAGGGTCGTCACCAGCGGCCCCTGGGCCGCGTCCGTCACGATGGAGCCGTTCAGCGCCAGCCCCAGCACCGCGATGCCCTGCGGCGCGCGGTCGCCGACCGGAACGACGTAGTCGAACCGCAGCAGCGTAGCGGTGCTGCCCGCCGCGTTGTAGGCGGCATTGCGGATATCGCTGCCCACCGCCAGCTCGAGAACCGGAGCGCCGCCGTTGATGATCGACGCTTCGCTGAGCTGCACGAAGAAGCTCACCGTATCGCCCGGCAGATAGGTCCGCGCCGGCGGAGGCGTGACGCTGACCACCGACGGCGGCGTGCGGTCCACCGACACGTTGCGCGTCGCCTGGATCGGGTTGCCCGCCGAGTCGCTGAGGCTTGCGGTGATGGTGTAGCTGGCGCCGTCGGTCAGCGCCAGCAGGTCGGCGGACGGGACGGTCAGGCTCCAGCGGTTGCTGGTCACCGTCGTGCTGTAGGTCTTGCCGTTCAGCGTTACCGTGACCGTCTGACCGTCCTCGACACCGTTGGTGACGCCCGACACCGTCTGCCCCACGGCGCTGTCCGCCGCGTTCAGCACATTGTCGCCCGCCACGGTGGCGATGGCGAGAAGCGGCGTGGTGCGGTCGACCAGGATGCTGCGCGTCGCCTGGACTGCGGCGTTGCCCGCCACGTCCGTCAGATCGGCGGTGATGGCGTATGTGCCGCCGTCCGTCAGGCCCTGCAGGTCGGCGGAGGGGATGGCGAGGCTCCAGGCGTTGTTGGTCACCGTCGCGCTGTAGGTCTTGCCGTTCAGCGTCACCGTGACCGTCTGGCCGTCCTCGACCCCGGTCGTGGTGCCGGCCACCGTCTGGGGCACCGCGCTTTCCGCGGCGTTCAGCACATTGTCGCCCGTCACTGCGGTGATCGCGACGGTCGGCGCCGTGCGGTCGAAAGTGACGGTCCGCGTGGCGGAATCGGTGCTCTCCATCCCGGCGATCGCTTGGCGCACGGTGAAGTCAACCGCACCGTTGAACCCGGACACGTCGACGCCGGTGAAGCTGTAGACGCCCGACGCGTCGGCGGTGGCGGTCGCCAGCAGCGAACCGTTGGCGTAGAGCCGCACGGTCGTGTTGGCGTTGGCGCCACTGCCGTCGAAGGTAACGCTGCTCGCCTTGGTGATGTTGTCGGAATTGCTGATGCCCGTGTCCGAGCCGGGGGCGAGGCTCAAGGTGTTCGCCAGGGCCGCCGGGGTGATCGCGAGGCTGGCGGTGTCCGTGGCCGTGGAGAAGGCCGAGGTCCCGCCGCCGCCCGCCGTCGCCACCTTGGTCCCGGCGGTGCCGCTGCTCCGGTCCCAGGCGCGGAAGGTGATCGCCGCGCTGAGGATGCCCGCGTTGGCACCCGTCGGCTGATAGTAGAGCCGGTCGGTCGTGCGCAACAGAAGCGCGTTCCCGCTGTCGTTCACCGTGCCGACGGCGGTCCAGCTGGAGCCGCCGTCGGTGCTGTAGAACCAAGTGCCGCCTTCCGACACGTCCACGCCAACCAGCGCGATGCCGGTGACGGCGCCGCTGTCCACATCGGTCACGTTGGCGCCGAGCGCCACCAGGGACGACACGGCCACGCCGACGGCGCCGTTGGGCGCACCCGCGGCCTGGGCAACGCTGGGCAGGGTCAGGACGGTGTCGGTCAGCACGGGAGCGTCGTTTACCGCGCTCACGGCGAGCCCCGCCGTGGCGCTGTTGGTGCTGAACTGACGGCCCGCCCCCTGCCCGCCGTTCGCGGTGGTGTCGTTGCCGACCGTGGTCCCAGCCGTACCGCTGGTCTGATCCCACGCCTTGAAGGTGATGCCGTTGGCGACCGATCCGTTGTAATCGGTGTTCGGCACGAAGCGCACACGGTCGGTGCTGGCGAGCAGCAGGGCCGACGTGCCCGAGACGCCGGTGATGGCGGTCCAGCTCCCGGCCCCGGTCTTGTACTGCCACGTGCCGTTGGCGGTGTCGGTCGCGGTGATCGCGATGCCCAGGGCATTGCCGTCGACATCCGTGGCGGTGCCGGCGGAGGCCAGGATGGAGGCCACGGTGTCGCCGTTGTTGCCGGTGGCATCCTCGTCGATGGTGGTCAGGCTGCGCGCGTCGGTGCTCAGCACCGGCGCGCTGTTCAGGATCGCCGTGTACGTCGACGGGGCCGTCTGGACGCCGCCCTTGCCATCGTTGGCCGTCACCACCACGCGCAGATACTTGTGCGCGTCCGACGTCGTCAGGGTGTAGTTCGAGCTGGTCGCCCCGCTGATCGAGGCGGCGTTGGTGCCGTTGGTGTCGTCGGCACGGTACCATTGGTAGGTGAAGCTGCGACCATCACCGTCCGCGTCGCTCCAGGTGCCGTTGGTGGTCGACAGCGCGTTGCCCACCGTCGCGGTGCCGCTCACGCTGGGCACCGCGCTGTTCACCGGCGCGCTGTTGGTGATCTCGGTGTAGGCCGAGGTCGCCGTCTGGGTGCCGCCCTTGCCATCGTTGGCCGTCACCACGACGCGCAGGTACTTGTGAGCGTCCGACGTGGTCAGCGTGTAGTTCGAGCTGGTCGCCCCGCTGATCGAGGCCGCGTTGGTGCCGTTGGTGTCGTCAGCCCGATACCATTGGTAGGTGAAGCTCCGCCCGTCACCGTCCGCGTCGCTCCAGGTGCCGTTGGTGGTCGACAGCGCGTTGCCCACCGTCGCGGTGCCGCTCACGCTGGGCACCGCGCTGTTCACCGGCGCGCTGTTGGTGATCTCGGTGTAGGCCGAGGTCGCCGTCTGGGTGCCGCCCTTGCCATCGTTGGCCGTCACCACGACGCGCAGGTACTTGTGAGCGTCCGACGTGGTCAGCGTGTAGTTCGAGCTGGTCGCCCCGCTGATCGAGGCCGCGTTGGTGCCGTTGGTGTCGTCAGCCCGATACCATTGGTAGGTGAAGCTCCGGCCGTCACCGTCCGCGTCGCTCCAGGTGCCGTTCGTCGTGCTGAGAGCGTTGCCGACCGTCGCCGTGCCGCTCACGCTGGGCACCGCGCTGTTCACCGGCGCGCTGTTGGTGATCTCGGTGTAGGCCGAGGTCGCCGTCTGGGTGCCGCCCTTGCCGTCGTTCGCCGTCACCACGACGCGCAGGTACTTGTGAGCGTCCGACGTGGTCAGCGTGTAGTTCGAGCTGGTCGCCCCGCTGATCGAGGCCGCGTTGGTGCCGTTGGTGTCGTCAGCCCGATACCATTGGTAGGTGAAGCTCGGGCCGTCACCGTCCGCGTCGCTCCAGGTGCCGTTGGTGGTCGACAGCGCGTTGCCCACCGTCGCGGTGCCGCTCACGCTGGGCACCGCGCTGTTCACCGGCGCGCTGTTGGTGATCTCGGTGTAGGCCGAGGTCGCCGTCTGGGTGCCGCCCTTGCCATCGTTGGCCGTCACCACGACGCGCAGGTACTTGTGAGCGTCCGACGTGGTCAGCGTGTAGTTCGAGCTGGTCGCCCCGCTGATCGAGGCCGCGTTGGTGCCGTTGGTGTCGTCAGCCCGATACCATTGGTAGGTGAAGCTCCGGCCGTCACCGTCCGCGTCGCTCCAGGTGCCGTTCGTCGTGCTGAGAGCGTTGCCGACCGTCGCCGTGCCGCTCACGCTGGGCACCGCGCTGTTCACCGGCGCGCTGTTGGTGATCTCGGTGTAGGCCGAGGTCGCCGTCTGGGTGCCGCCCTTGCCGTCGTTCGCCGTCACCACGACGCGCAGATATTTGTGCGCGTCCGACGTGGTCAGCGTGTAGTTCGAGCTGGTCGCCCCGCTGATCGAGGCCGCGTTGGTGCCGTTGGTGTCGTCAGCCCGATACCATTGGTAGGTGAAGCTCCGGCCGTCACCGTCCGCGTCGCTCCAGGTGCCGTTCGTCGTGCTGAGAGCGTTGCCGACCGTCGCCGTGCCGCTCACGCTGGGCACCGCGCTGTTCACCGGCGCGCTGTTGGTGATCTCGGTGTAGGCCGAGGTCGCCGTCTGGGTGCCGCCCTTGCCGTCGTTCGCCGTCACCACGACGCGCAGATATTTGTGCGCGTCCGACGTGGTCAGCGTGTAGTTCGAGCTGGTCGCCCCGCTGATCGAGGCCGCGTTGGTGCCGTTGGTGTCGTCAGCCCGATACCATTGGTAGGTGAAGCTGCGACCATCGCCGTCCGCGTCGCTCCAGGTGCCGTTCGTCGTGCTGAGAGCGTTGCCGACCGTCGCCGTGCCGCTCACGCTGGGCACCGCGCTGTTCACCGGCGCGCTGTTGGTGATCTCGGTGTAGGCCGAGGTCGCCGTCTGGGTGCCGCCCTTGCCGTCGTTCGCCGTCACCACGACGCGCAGATATTTGTGCGCGTCCGACGTGGTCAGCGTGTAGTTCGAGCTGGTCGCCCCGCTGATCGAGGCCGCGTTGGTGCCGTTGGTGTCGTCAGCCCGATACCATTGGTAGGTGAAGCTCCGGCCGTCACCGTCCGCGTCGCTCCAGGTGCCGTTCGTCGTGCTGAGAGCGTTGCCGACCGTCGCCGTGCCGCTCACGCTGGGCACCGCGCTGTTCACCGGCGCGCTGTTGGTGATCTCGGTGTAGGCCGAGGTCGCCGTCTGGGTGCCGCCCTTGCCGTCGTTGGCCGTCACCACCACGCGCAGGTATTTGTGCGCATCGGACGTGGTCAGGGTGTAGTTCGAGCTGGTCGCCCCGCTGATCGAGGCCGCGTTGGTGCCGTTGGTGTCGTCGGCACGGTACCATTGGTAGGTGAAGCTGCGACCATCACCGTCCGCGTCGCTCCAGGTGCCGTTGGTGGTCGACAGCGCGTTGCCCACCGTCGCGGTGCCGCTCACGCTGGGCACCGCGCTGTTCACCGGCGCGCTGTTGGTGATCTCGGTGTAGGCCGAGGTCGCCGTCTGGGTGCCGCCCTTGCCATCGTTGGCCGTCACCACGACGCGCAGGTACTTGTGAGCGTCCGACGTGGTCAGCGTGTAGTTCGAGCTGGTCGCCCCGCTGATCGAGGCCGCGTTGGTGCCGTTGGTGTCGTCAGCCCGATACCATTGGTAGGTGAAGCTCCGGCCGTCACCGTCCGCGTCGCTCCAGGTGCCGTTCGTCGTGCTGAGAGCGTTGCCGACCGTCGCCGTGCCGCTCACGCTGGGCACCGCGCTGTTCACCGGCGCGCTGTTGGTGATCTCGGTGTAGGCCGAGGTCGCCGTCTGGGTGCCGCCCTTGCCGTCGTTCGCCGTCACCACGACGCGCAGGTACTTGTGAGCGTCCGACGTGGTCAGCGTGTAGTTCGAGCTGGTCGCCCCGCTGATCGAGGCCGCGTTGGTGCCGTTGGTGTCGTCAGCCCGATACCATTGGTAGGTGAAGCTCCGCCCGTCACCGTCCGCGTCGCTCCAGGTGCCGTTCGTCGTGCTGAGAGCGTTGCCGACCGTCGCCGTGCCGCTCACGCTGGGAACCACGCTGTTCACTGGCGCGCTGTTGGTGATCGCGGTGTAGGCGGAATAGGCGGTCGTCGTGTTGGAGTTGCCGTCGTTGGCGATCACCGCCACGCGCAGGTACTTGTGCGCGTCGGACGTCGTCAGCGTGTAGCTGGCGCCCGTCGCTCCGCTGATCGAGGCGGCATTGGTGCCGTTGGTGTCGTCCGCCCGGTACCACTGGTAGGTGTAGGTCAGCGAGTTGCCGTCGGGGTCGGTCCAGGTGCCGTTCCCCCGGGTCAACGCGTTGCCCACCGTCGCCGTCCCAGACACGGTCGGAACAACCGTGTTCACCGGCGCGCCGTTGCCCGCCGCCGTCACCTGCGACGAGTACACCGACGTCGCCGTCTGGGTGCCGCCCTTGCCGTCGTTGGCCGTCACCACCACACGCAGGTACTTGTTCAGGTCACCCGCCGCCAGCGTGTAGCTTGAGCTGGTCGCCCCGCTGATCGAGGCCGCGTTGGTGCCGTTGGTATCATCCGCCCGGTACCACTGGTAGGTATAGGTCTGGTTGTCGCCGTCCGCGTCGCTCCAGGTGCCGTTCGTGGTCGACAGCGCGTTGCCGACCGTCGCGGTGCCGCTCACGCTGGGCACCGCGCTGTTCACCGGCGCGCTGTTGGTGATCTCGGTGTAGGCCGAGGTCGCCGTCTGCGTGCCGCCCTTGCCGTCGTTGGCCGTCACCACCACGCGCAGGTACTTGTGCGCGTCCGACGTGGTCAGCGTGTAGTTCGAGCTGGTCGCCCCGCTGATCGAGGCCGCGTTGGTCCCGTTGGTGTCGTCAGCCCGGTACCACTGGTAGCTGAAGCTCCGCCCGTCGCCGTCGGCGTCGCTCCAGGTGCCGTTGGTCGTCGACAGAGCGTTGCCGACCGTCGCCGTGCCGCTCACGCTGGGCACCGCGCTGTTCACCGGCGCACTGTTGGTGATCTCGGTGTAGGCCGAGGTCGCCGTCTGCGTGCCGCCCTTGCCGTCGTTGGCCGTCACCACGACGCGCAGGTACTTGTGAGCGTCCGACGTGGTCAGCGTGTAGTTCGAGCTGGTCGCCCCGCTGATCGAGGCCGCGTTGGTGCCGTTGGTGTCGTCGGCACGGTACCATTGGTAGGTGAAGCTGCGACCATCACCGTCCGCGTCGCTCCAGGTGCCGTTGGTGGTCGACAGCGCGTTGCCGACCGTCGCCGTGCCGCTCACGCTGGGCACCGCGCTGTTCACCGGCGCGCTGTTCAGGATCGCCGTATAGGTGGAATAGGCGGTCGTCGTGTTGGAGTTGCCGTCGTTGGCAACCACCGCCACGCGCAGGTACTTGTGCGCGTCCGACGTCGTCAGCGTGTAGCTGGCGCCCGTCGCTCCGCTGATCGAGGCTGCGTTGGTCCCGTTGGTGTCGTCCGCCCGGTACCACTGGTAGGTGTAGGTCAGCGAATCACCGTCGGGGTCGGTCCAGGTGCCGTTCCCCCGGGTCAACGCGTTGCCCACCGTCGCCGTCCCAGACACGGTCGGAGCAACCGTGTTCACCGGCGCGCCGTTGCCCGCCGCCGTCACCTGCGACGAGTACACCGACGTCGCCGTCTGGGTGCCGCCCTTGCCGTCGTTCGCCGTCACCACCACACGCAGGTACTTGTTCAGGTCACCCGCCGCCAGCGTGTAGCTTGAGCTGGTCGCCCCGCTGATCGAGGCCGCGTTGGTGCCGTTGGTGTCGTCCGCCCGGTACCACTGGTAGGTGTAGGTCTGGTTGTCGCCGTCCGCGTCGCTCCAGGTGCCGTTGGTGGTCAACAGCGCGTTGCCGACCGTCGCCGTGCCGCTCACGCTCGGCACCGCGCTGTTCACCGGCGTGCTGTTGGTGATCTCGGTGTAGGCGGAATAGGCGGTCGTCGTGTTGGAGTTGCCGTCGTTGGCGACCACCGCCACGCGCAGATACTTGTGCGCGTCGGACGTTGTCAGCGTGTAGCTGGCGCCCGTCGCTCCGCTGATCGAGGCTGCGTTGGTCCCGTTGGTGTCGTCGGCCCGGTACCACTGGTAGGTGTAACTCAGCGAATCACCGTCGGGGTCGGTCCAGGTGCCGGTCCCACCGCTCAGGGCGTTGCCCACCGTCGCCGTGCCGCTCACATTCGGCACCACGCTGTTCACCGGTGCACCGTTGGAGGGTGAGCCCCCCCAAGGGTGATGGAACTGGTCCGCGCGGTGCTGGTCGTTTCGCCGTCGTTGACGGTGACCGTCGCGGTACGGGTGCCCGCCGTGGCGCTGCCGGCGGTGTTCTTGTACTGGATGAGTTGGATCACCGCCTGATAGCCCGCCACGCTGGACGCACCCCGCAGGGTGATCGTCGACGTATCGTTGCCGGTGACGCTGATGCCGTAGGTCTTGGCCGTCGCCACGGAGGCCGCCAGCATGCTCAGCACTTCCGCGCCGCCGTCCGACGTGCCGGACAGGGCGATGGTGGCGCCGAGCAGGCGGGTGTCGCTGTCCGTCTGGGCCAGAACGGCGTTTGGAGCGATCAGCACGCCGGAAGCGGGGGTGGAGGTGCTGACGGACTCCCCTGTGCCGGCGCCCGCCCCGTTCAGGTCGACGGTCGGATCGCCCGCGTTCCAATGCACCTCGTAAGCGCCGAGGTCGAGGGCACCATCACGGATGCGGTCGATTCCGCGGATGTCGTAGCTGCCGCCGTAGCGGTTCGCGTTGCTGCTATCGCCGGCGTTGATGAAGGTCGTCGCGGTCGAGGCCGGACGATAATCGCGCAGGCTCTTTGTGGCGTTGGTGGAGTCGACAAAGATCGCGTTGCCGGTGATGGCGCCCTGATAATTGTTGCCTGCGTTCAGAGTGATCTTGTCACTGTTGTAAATGATGGCGTTCGGATCGGCAAAACTCGTCCCGCCAAGGCTACCGGAATTCCCCGCAATGATCGTGTTATAAACGTTCACGGTTGCCGATGCACCGGAATAGGTGCCGATGCCTGACGTCTTGACACTGGTAGCGCCGGAATCATTGTTAACATAGCTGTTGTTGACAATGGTGACGTTGCGTATGTTTACCGTATAGGCAGCGGTGTTGTGGGTTTGCGCAATAATGGAGCCCGGATAGAGAGCCGAATTCGAGCCCATGTTCATGACGTAGCTGTTGTCTGCAAACAGACTGTTCTCGATCGTCAGCGTGTCGTTCACCTGCGTGCGGACGACCGCGAAGCCCGCCGTACCGACCACCACACCTGTGTTGTCGCGAAAAACCGAGTTTTTGATCGTCACGGATGTGGACGCGGTGGTCGTGACGATGACGTTGTTCAGGTTGTCCTTGAAGGTCGCGCCATCCACTTCGAGCGACCCGTTCTGCACCGTCAGCGGGCCCTGCAGGGCGGAGCCCGAATAAAAGCGCTCCATAATCACGTTCTTGACCGTCAACGTCTTGCCGGCCGCATTGAAGAGGATGCCCCGGTAGTCCGTCGTTGCGGGCACGGTGCCGGTGTTGGCGCCGGAGATCGTGATGTCGGCGATACCGTCGCCGTCCACGTCGCCGTTGATCGTGAAGTTCTGAGCCGCCGCTGTCAGGAGACTTGTCGTGACGCCCAGGGAAATCTTGCTGGACACCAGCGTCGAGCTGAACTCGATCACGTCCCCGGCGGCCGCGTTCGTGATCGCATGGTTCAACGATCCCGCCGTCGTTCCGGTTGCCGAGGTGACGACAACGGTTCCCAGCCGGCCGCTGAAGGTCTCCATGGATGCGCGGGCGAAGGGAGTCGCCGCCTCGATGGCCCCGCTTTGCACCTCCAGCGACCAGTTCTGGCCGGCGGCGTTGCCGGTCTCGTCGCTGGACACCGCCACGTCGGCCCCGGTGAGCCGATGGATCGTCTGGACGAACTCCTGCCCCGCCTGACCGGCGCCCACATTGCAGGCGTAGAAAAGAAGATCGCCGCCGGGCTTCAGCGCGGCGCCGATCGCCTGGAGATCCTGGGCGCGATTCGCCAAGCCGTCCGCCCAATAGGCGCGGCCGGCGATGTAGAGATGGCCCTCGTTGCCGTGGCTGACGACCTGGACGGAATCAAGGCCGGACATCCCCGACAGCGCCTTCGCCATCTGGCCGAGCGCCTCCTGCTGGGGGTCGAGCAGGACGACCTTGGCATCGGGCGCGATGTCCTTGAGCAGCGTCTGGTAGTCGGACACGCTGGTGTCGACGAACACCACCGACCGGGCCGGTCCCTGGAGCCCGGCGAGCCGCGCCGTCACCGCCGCGGGCTCGGTGAGCGACGGGGCGGAGGCCGCCGGAGGCGACGCCGCGGCGGGAACGGTCGAACTCCTTGACGGCCCAATCGGCCAGCTTGTCGGCATCGGTGGCTTTGCCGGCGCCCTTGTCGCCCGGCGCGGGCTGGTCGGGTTGATGATGGACCTCCGCGGCGGTGGCGGCACCCGCAGCGTCGAACATGAAGCGCGGCTCGAGAGCCATCGCGAACATCGATGAGGACGGCTTATGCGTCTTGCCGGGCCGCCCAGTCTCACCGTTGCCGTTCGAACCACGCTTGCGCGCCATCATCCGTCTCCCGCCATACGCGACACCGCCCGACCGTAAGCCGAAGGCAGTCACCAAAAAGTGAATAGCTTGCAGAAGAGTACCACCTTTTCGCAGTGGTTGACAGCGCGTGTGTCTATAAAGACAGCAAAAGAGGCGACCGATTTGCATCGATTCGCGTCATTGGGGAGAGGAGAGCGTCATAAATCGACGCATTTGTTTCTGTACAGCGAACTCTATTTCATTGCTGAAACGAAAGCATATGTTGGTATGCTTTTCACGCCGCGCTTTCTCCCCTGGCGAGCGCACGGCTTGGCGGCGTCAACCATTTGCGTGCAAAACACCGCACACCGATGTCACAGGTCCGGAACGCCGTGACCATGCCGGTGCTCGCCACTGAGGACGCGGACTGTCTGACCGCGTCACCAAGGAACCAGCGTCAGGACGCTCCGCCCTGCTGCATCTGGGCCGGCAGAATCTGCGGCGGCAGATGCCGGATTCCCGGATGACCGGGCGGAAGCCAGATCAGTTCCAGGGACGGCGACGTCTTCGCCAGAAGATCGAAGCCGAGCCGATGGTAAAACCAGTGGACGCGGGTCTCCACCTCGGCCACCGACAAGGTGATCGGCATGCGCATTTGTGCCGCGGTCCCTTGGAAGCTGCGCAGCAGATCGGTGCCGATGCCCTTGCCGCGGGCCAGACGGTGGATCTCCACCTCCGACACGCGCCAGTCGTAGCGGCCGAGATCCATGACGATCCGCCCCACCGGCTGGCCCGTCTTCTCGACGACGAAATCCAGATGCTCCGGATAGCGGGATTCCTGCCCCATGCGCCGGGCGCTGTACTGCTGTTCGTAAAGCGTCCGGATGAAGTCACGGTCATGGTGCGCCTTGGCCAGCCAGGGGCGCGCGTCCATGAACAGGCCCATCAGGAAATCCTCGTCCGATGGGCGGGGAACCGCACCGTCAATCCGCCAAGCAGCGGCAGCGACCCATTCAGAGCAGCCATCGGCCACACCCCTTCCGGTAGCACAAGCGTGCGCCCTGAATAGCTGAAGATGCGGTCCCGACGCAGAGAATCGCCACCATGGACCATCGGCGCGACGATGGCTGAACGAGTTCGTCCGCCCCCGCCGCGCGCGCCTGCCCGGCGCGCGCGGCCCAGCGACCATGTTCCGCAACGGCTCGACACCGTCGGCGCTCCACCGCCAATTCGATGGCTGGCAAATGCATACGGCAATATGCAACCGAAGGGTTTTATTACAATGATTGTAACCGGAAAAATGTCATTTTGTATCGCCTATTGCTCGCGCCTTAGCCTATTAGGAGAATATGTCGGTATGTTTTCCATCACATTCGGCGGCGTGGCGCGTCGTTGGTGAGACGCTGGCCGAAGGCCGCCGCAACCGGTTTCATAAAACAGGAGGTGTCGTCATGGAAGTCTACCTCGGCCTGGTTTTCCCGTTCACCGGCGCCTATGCCCCCCAGTACACGGCCCAGTGCCTGGGCCAGCAGATGCAGGTCGGCCAGAACCAAGCCCTGTTCGCGGTCACCGGCGCGATGTACGGCGGCAACGGCACGACCAACTTCAACCTGCCGGACCTGCGCGGCCGCGTGATGGTCGGTTCGGGCACCAGCCCCTACCTCAACAACCAGACGCTCAACCCGGGGAACTTCGGCGGCGTCGCGAACAACACGCTCACCCAGCAGAATCTGCCGGCGCACATCCACGCCGCGACCTTCTCGCCGGTCGGCAGCAGCACCAGCGCGACCGTCACCGCCGCCGCGGCCATCCCGGTGAGCACCGTCGTCGGCGCCAGCAGCACCCCGGCGGGCGGCAACAACTATCTCGGCGCCCTCCGGCTCAACGACACCGCCGGCGCCGGCATCGAGCTGGAGGGTCCCTACAGCTCCGGCACCGCGCCGAACGGTTCGGCCCTGGTCGGTTCGGCCACCGGCACCGTCACGATGGGCGGACTGACGGGCACGGTCAGCATTTCAGCGGGTGGCGGCGTCACCAACCCGTCTCCGGTGAACAACATGCAACCCTATCTGGCCCTGACCATGCTGATCGTCACCAGCGGCATCTTCCCGATGCGCGACTGATCGGGGGGCACTCCCCGATCGTCGACCACCGGATGGACGGATGCGGCGCTTCGGCTTTGTATGCCCGGATCGACCGCCGCACTTCAAGACCCTGAGCCCGGACTTTTGAGATGACCATCGACATCGCCTCCATCTCCCACGAGATGTTCGCCCCGCATCTCGGCCAGACGTTCCGTTTCGTGGCCCCGGAGGACGGGTCCGTGATCACGGAGGTCGAACTGACGAAGCTGACGCCGCGGCCGGAATGCACGCCGCGCTGGGCGAAACGCACGTCCTTTTCGGCTCTGTTCGAAACCTACGGCACCAGCCAGCTGTGGAACGGCTATTTCCAGATCGACCATCCGACGATGGGATTGCTGGGCCCCTTCTACATCGTGCGGATCATTCCGCGCGACCCCGGGCGGGGCTGCTTCGAGCTGGTCCTGAACTGAGTCCGGCCGCCGGTTCCTTCGCACACCATCGCGCACCGTCCGTCCCAGCGCATCGATTCCACCGGAGATTTCGCCATGGATTTCTACATAGGATCCGTCTTTCCATTCGCCGGCAGCTTCGCCCCCGTGAACACGCAGCAATGCCTGGGGCAACCGGTCAACTCGGCGCAGTTCCAAGCCCTGTGGGCGATCACGGCGGGGGCCTTCGGCAGCGGGCCGAACAACTCGACGTTCAACCTGCCGGACCTGCGCGGCCGCGTGATGGTGGGGCCGGGGACCAGCCCCTACACCAGCAGCACGATCAACACCGGCAACGCGGGCGGCTCGCAGTTCACGACGATCATCGGCAACAATCTGCCGGTGCACACCCACGGGGCCGCCTTCCAGGGCGGCAGCGCGGGCGGCACCGTTCCGTTCAGCGCGACGCTCACCGTACCGTTGAACCCCGCCGTCGGCACCGGCAACATCCCGTCCGCCATTCCCGCGGTGCTGGGCGGCCAGTTCGTCGACCCGAGCACCGACGTGAGCGTCGACGGCCCCTACATCCCGGCCTCCAGCCTGCCGACGCCGCCGACCGGAAGCTCGCTGACCGGCGCGCTCTCCTCGCAGGGCACGGTCAGCGGCGGCCCCACGGGCGCCACCGTGGCGGTGAGCCCGGGCGGCGGCGTCGTCTCAACCCCGGTCGCCCTTAACAACCTGCAGCCCTACCAGTCGCTGTTCTTCTTCATCTTCATGCTGGGCTATTTCCCGTCGCGTGATTGACGCGGAGCGCCCCGGTCCCTTCCGGTGGGCCGGGGCCCCTTCCCCGCAGGGCATCGGCCGCCCCCGTGCCGATGCGGTCCAGCAACTCGTCCAGAAGATCGGCGAAGCGCTCCCGCGCGGCACGCTCCATCAGGCTGTGATCGGCCCCGGCGAGGCGCTCCATCCACAGCCCGCCCATCCGGCGCAGCCGCCCGCCGTCCGTCCCGGCCTGCGCCTCCAGCTCGCCCAGCGTCACATCGCCCGCGCTGTGCACCATCAGCGTGCGGACTCCGCGGTCGGCCAACGCCTGGAAGGCGTGGAGCACATCGTCGCGGGCGTAGCCGCGCCCCGTCAGCCCGGCGCGCAACCGCCCCGCCCCGATGCGCAGGCGGCGGGCCGCGCGCTCCGACAGGCCGCGCGCCACGCGCGACGCCTTGCGATCCTGGCGCAGGATGGCCCGCCACACCGCCGGCTCGGTCAGCCGGGGCAGATAGGCGGCGGCCGGCTTCACCGCGCTCCCGATGGCCTCCTCCTGCGTCACTCCGTCCCCCAGCGCGAAGCGGCCCGGATTGACCAGCGCCAGCCCGACGACCCGCGGGTCGGCCAGCGCGACGCGCAGCGCCACCGCCGCCCCGGCGCAGAGCCCCACGGCCACGGCGGCGCCATGCCCCGCCGCCGCCAGCGCGCCCAACCCGGCCTGCGCATCCTCCACCATGTCGCGGCAATAGATCAGCCCGTCGCGGCGCCCCGGTTTCGACGCGCTGTCCCCCAGCCCGCCCAGGTCCATCCGCAGCGACGCGATCCCCCGCGCCGCCAGCCGGCGGGCCAGCCGCACCGACATGCGCCCGGTACCGCTGTGCGGCGTGGCGCCGCTGTTCAGCAGAAGCACGGCGGGACGGCCGGCGGGGGTCGCGGTGTCGGGTTCGCAGAGGATGCCGAACAGACCCGCGCCGGCACCGAAGCGGAGCGGGCGCTCCACCGCGCCGGCAAGGCGCAACCGGGGTTCGGGCGGGTGCGCGGTCAAAGCCGTTCCGGCGGGCGGCAAATCCGACGACAGCCAAGCCGCCGCCCGCGCGAAGGCCGAACAGTCTGAAGCGGCGTGCTGGGCGCTGGTCATCAGCCGCGCGTGCTCCGGGAAGGGCGCCTCCTCCACGGCGGACCCAAGCGCGCGGAACCGCTCCGCCACGGCGGCGGCGCGGCCCTCCGGTCGGTCAAGGATCAGCACGCGCGGCGCCGGGGCCTCGGTCAGCCGCGCAAGGTCGAGCCCACGCAACGCCTCCGCCGTCTCCAGGGTCAGGCGGAAGCCGGCGCTGTCAATCCCCTCCGGCCCCACCGCCGGCGGGGCGCCCGCCGGCCGGTCGGCAAGCAGAGCCACCGCCCGCAATTCCTGCAGGAAGGCGCGGCCCGAAGGAAAGGGGGAGAGCAGGACCAGGGCGTCCGCCGCCGCCCGGCGCGCCGCCGCCGCGGCGAGCAGCCCGCCAAGCCGCAACCCCACCAGGGCCACCTCCTCCACCCCCGCGACGGCGCGCAGGTGGTCGGCGGCGGCGCGGATGCCGTCGAGCCACGCCTCCAGCCGGGCCGGATCGTCCTCGTCGCCGGCGCTGTTTCCGGTGCCGGGATAATCGAAACGCAGAACCGGCAGCCCCGCCGCGGCCAGAGCCTGCGCAAAGCCGCGCCACGGCCGATGGGTGGCCAGCGCCTCACTGCCATAGGGCGCGCACAGCACGACGCCGCGCCGCCCGGCGGCCGGGTGCAGCCAGCCGAAACAGCCCTCGAACAGAACGGGTGCGGCAGGGTCGGATGTGAGCCGATCGGGTGTCATGCGGTCCACCGGTAGCGCGTCGGGTCCAGACCGTTCAACGCATGGACCTCGCCATCGGGCACCGCGGCGCCGGGATGGCGCTGGATCAACCGCAACCGACGTTCCTTCCCCGGCGGCAGATGGAACCACTCCTCCTCCCCCCGGAACCCGTCATCCTCGATGTGGACGGAACGGGCGAGGCGCCGGCTCGACAGGATCAGCGCCCAGCCCTCGTCCGTTCGCTCCACGCGGGCGCCGAGGCCCAGCTCCGCGCGCTCCATCCGCCCGCCTTGGAGAAAGTGGAAGGCGTCCGCCACCAGCGCTCCGGACCGCGGGTCGGACAGCGCCGCCACCACCGAGTCGTGGGTGGGCGGACCGAACCGGTAAGCACCGGTCAGATCGATGAAGCGGTCGGCGAGTGACGACGCCGGCATGGCGTGGGCGCTGCGCGGCGGCAGGGTGAGTGAGCGCTCGGCCCGCAGCACCGGGACCTCGCCCCGCCGCAGGGCGGTCAGGGTCAGCACCGCCTCCACAGGTTCCGCCGTCTCGTTCAGCAAGTGGATCGCCAGCCCGTTCACCCCCTCGTCGGTCAGCAGCACCTGCACCGGCCGGAAGGCGCGGTGCAGCGCGTGCCACGCCGCCTTCGGCACGCCCGCGGAATCGACCACGCCCCAGCCGGCCCCCGGCCAGACGTCCTGGAACATCCAGACCAGCCCGCCCGCGCAGGAGGAACCGGCACGCCGCCATTCCGCGAAGACGGCCTCCATGACCTCACCGGTCACGGCGCGCGACAGCCGCGCGTAGCGGTCGGGGTCCTCGTAGCGCAGGATCATGGGATCGCCGCCGTGCAGCGTCCGCAAGTAATGGTCCCGCACATCCTCGAAATCCCACGGGGCGCCGGGGTCGCGCGGCACGCGCGCCTTCCAGCGCGGGTCGTGGACCGCCGGCACGCCGGGCAACGCCCCGGCCGCTGGCATGTTGGCGAAGGCGAGGCACTCGGAGGCGAAGCGCACCCCCGCCCGGCGGGCGTCCTCCAGCGGGCGCAAATAGGCGCCGACGCCGTAATAATGGGTCACCCCCGCGTCGGCGGCAAAGGGCAGCGGCCCGCCGGTCGGGGAGTTGGCGATGTAGGGCACGTCGGGCCGCCCCCGCTCCGCCTCGGCCCGCAGGACGCTGTCGAACAGGGGCTGGCTCCAGCGCTCGCGCGGCAGGCCGAGCATGGCCGCCTGCTGCTCCGCCTCGCTGCCGCCGCACAGCACGGCCAGCGACGGCGACGCCTGGACCCGGTCGAGGAATTGCGCCGCCTCTTGCCGCACGCCGTCGAGGAACGGCTCGTCGGCCGGATAGTCGAAATTGGCGAACATGAAGTCCTGCCAGAGGAGTATGCCCATCTCGTCGCACAGGTCGAAGAAGGCATCCGCCTCGTAGGCGGCGATGCCCGGCACCCGCAGCATGGTCACGCCGGCCTGCCGTGCCAGCTCCAGCCAGGGAGCGTAGGCGTCCCGCGTTCCCGGCAGGGCCACAATGTCCGGGCTGCTCCAGCAGGCGCCGCGGCAGAAAACCCGCTCCCCGTTGATGCGCAGGGCGAAGCCGTCGCCGGGCTCGCGCTCGATGCGGCGGAAGCCGGTGCGACCGAGGCCGACGCGCGCGTCGCCGACCGACGCGCGCACGGCGTGGAGCGTCGGCTTGCCGTGGCTGTGCGGCCACCAGGGCTCGATCTCCGGCAGACGGAGTTCACCGCTCAGCTCCCCCTGCCCGGTCCAGCGGAGCGGAGCGCGCGCCTCTCCCACCTCCAGCCAGCCCGGCGGCCGAGCGGAGCCGCCCCAATCCGCCGCCAGCGTCAGGGACAGGCGCCCGTCCCGCCCCTCCAGCGTGGCCCGCAGGTCCGCCGAGCGGACGCGCAACGGTCCATCCTCCGTGATCAGCTCCACCGGGCGCCAGGGGCCGACCACCGGCACGGGCGGGCACCAGCCGGGCATGTGCCCCAGCAGCGTCGTCCGCACGGCGCGCAGACCCGCCGGCTCGGCCAGCCGGACCGGCCAGCGCCCGCGCCCATTTCGTCCCTTCAGCACCGGGTTCAGGGCGCGGAAGACGAGGCGCAGCGCGTGCGTCCCGCGCAGCGTCACCGGAACGTCGTGGCTCTGGAACATGCTGTCGCTGGACAGGATGCGCTTTCCGTCCAGCCAGACCTCCGTGACGGTGGCGAGGCCGTGGAAGCGCAGCGTGCAGGCCCCCTCACCGGTCAGCCGCAACCGGTACCAGACGTCGCGGTCGTGCAGGGGCAGCGGATCACCCAGCCGGTAGAGCCCGGCCGCGCGCAGCGCCTGGGCGACGGTGCCCGGCACCGGGGCGGGCAGCCAGTCGCCGCCGGGCACCGCTCCCGGCTCGGTCACGCACAGCTCCCAGCCCTCGGACAGGGGCGTCACGCAGCGGCCCGTCACGGCGTGGAGGCGCGCCATCCTCCGTCACCCGCAGCTACGGGCCAGCGCGCCGAGCGCGCGGTCGTAGGCGCGCTCCATCGCCTCCAGCGGCTCCGCGTGATCGCCGAAGCGCCGCCGGTGCACGCCGCGCGCGAGCTGGAACTGGAGCGCCTTGGCGGTCGCGGAAAGGGTGGCGCAGGCCTCCGCCGCGTCCGCCGGCCCGCCGATCCAGCGCGCATACATCCCCAGAAGCTCGAAGTTCGCCCCGACCTGCCGCAGCGTGTTGAAGGCGTAGAGGTGGAAATAGTCCATCGGCCGGGCGGCCAGAACCTCCAGCTGCTCCGGCAGCGCGGCGCGGAAGGCGGCGATGGGGTTGCCCGCCGGACGGCGGCGCAGATGGTCGGACAACAGGGCGCGTGACGCCTCGATCAAAGTGTCCCCTGCCAGGGCCGGGCCGCCGCGCTTCACGAACTCCACGTAGGGGAACAGCGGTGCCGGGGCGAACAGGCCGTCGTAGTCCTCCCCCTCCAGCGTGAAGCGCCCGGCGTTGTGGATGTAATCGAGCCGTCGCGCGCCCGCGTCCAGGCCGAGGATCGCGATGGTCGTCTTGACGTGCTGCGCGCGGTAGGAGGTCCCCCGCGTGTCCGGCAGATGAAAGCCGTCGACCTCGACCAGCACCGGACGACCGCGCGCCACCTGCACCGCCGCGTGGGTCTCCACCCGGTCGTAGAGGGCGAGTTCCTGCACCTCCAGCCCGTAGAGGCGGCGCAGGTCTTCCAACGGCACCTTGAAGAAGGTGAACTGGTCGCCCTCGAAATCCTGGGCGACGGTGAAGGCCAGGGCGGCCATCGGCTCCATCCCAAGCGCCCGCAGCAGCCCGAGCCACAGATCGGTGTAGCAGTTGGTCTCCGCCCAGTCGCGGTCCGGCCTGTCGAGCGGATGCGCCATGCCCGGCCTCCCCTGCCCGCTCAGCCCCACAGGACGGCGCGCACCGCGGCGGGCCACGCCTTCACGTCCAGGCCGTGATGGCGGAACAGCGCCAGCGCCACCCGCTCCATCCCGAAGCCGACGCAGGCCGTGTGGGCGACCGCCCCATCGGGCGTCCGCAGGTCCCAGAGCAGCCCGAAATGGTCCTGGTGGTAATTGAAGCTGAGGCAGGCGGTCGGCTGGTCCGCCGACGCGATGGGGATCAGCAACTCGAACTTCAGCCCCTGGTCGCGCTGGCTGGCCGCCAGCATCCGCCCGGCCCGCCCGAAAAAGGGGTCGTTCGCCAGATCGACGGCCACCGGCAGGGCCAGCGATTCCATCAGCGCCCGTCCCCGCTCCACCCAGCTTTGCCGGAACTCCATCACCTGCTCCGGCGTGCCGGCGCGCACATACTCGCGCATCCGGAACAGCTGCATCCGCGCCGGGTCCAGCGACGGCTCGTGGCGGAAGCAATAGGAATAGACATCGACCAGCGCGCCTTCGGCGGCCAGCGGCCCGCGCTCGGCGATGGTCGGATAGACGGGGTAGCAGGCGGCAGGGGTCAGGACGACGTTGGTCGCCATCTGGGAGTCGGTCCACTCCTCCCCTTCCTCCAGCCGGCGCAACAGGGACTGGTGGGCGCGCTCGTCGCCCTTGAAGGCGTGAACCGTGCCGGCGAGGTGCGGAAAGCTTTTCAGATAGCCGCTCTGCTCGAACTGGTGGCGAGCCACCCCCGGGGGAAGCGCATGACGTCCGCCCCGTCGCCGCCGCCCCAGGTGGTGATCAGGTCGTTGAAGCGCTCCACCACGTCTTCGAAGACGCCGCTGCGGCCGTACAGCCCGTCGACGCCCGTGGGGATCAGCAGCCCGGCCGCGACCAGCGCGTCGCGGAACGCCGCCTGCCCATTCTCCACCGGTGTGCCTTCTGCCCGCATGTCCATCCGCCGCATTCCGTTCCGAAAAAGTCTCAGCCGAAGAGAGAGCCGTTGTCCCTGTGCGCCAGCAGCAGGTTCGCCGTGTTGCCCAGAATCCGGTCGTTGTTGATCATCAGCGGCGCCGAGTGCGCGTCGCGCAGGTGACGGCCCAGGCTGTGGGGACTTTCGTTGCGGTAGGCGGACAGCCCACCCGCCAACATCGCCTGCCCGACGATCCGGACCACCATCTCCGCCGCTTCGGTCTTCAGCGTGTTCATGGCGACGGCGAAGCCCAGGGCGGTGAGGCGGTCGGGATCGTCGGCCGCCTCCTCGAACCGGGCAAGCGCGCCGCGCACCATCCCGCGCATCGCCTGAAGCCCGGCGGTCGCCTCGGCCAGCCGGCGCGCGCCCGGCGGCGGGGTGCCGGGACGCTTGCGCGCCTCCGCCCGGATGAAGGCGGCGGCCCGCGCCACCGCGTCGGTCGCGATGCCCAGCCAGACGCTGCTCCACAGGATGTGGGTCACCGGCAGCATGGTCCGGGCGGAGATGTCGGCGTAGGGCAGCGGCAGGATCTGCGCCCGCTCGGCTTCCGCCACCAGACGGTAGCCGACGCTGCGGGTGCCGCGCATGCCCAGCGTGTCCCAGCCGCCGATCTCCTCCAACTGCGTTTGACCGCGCAGGACCGGCACGATGACCTGATCGGAGGGCGGCGAATCCGCCCCGCGCCGCGCCGTCACCAGGATCGCGTCGGCCTCCGCCCCGTAGGAGATGACCGTCGCCTGCTTCTCCAGCCGGAAGGCGCCACCGGGCTCTTCCCCGACGGCGCAGGCGCTGGAGCGAACGTCGCCGCCGATTCCGGCCTCGGTGGTGGCGGAGGCGAGCAGAAGCTGCTCCCCGGCCAGCCGCTCCAGAAAGCCGCGGTGCCAGGCGCTGTCCTGGCCGTGGCGGACGAGGCAGGCCACCTGGATCTGGTGCATGGCGTAGATCAGCCCGCTGGACGGGCATTTCTGCGCCAGGGCGTGGGCCACCGCCGCCACGTCGGCCAGACCACCCCCGCCGCCGCCGAAATCCCGCGGCACCATCAGGCCAAGGAGCCGCGCCTCCTTCAGGGCTGCGAAGGCTTCCGCGGGGAAGCGCGCCTCACGGTCGACGCTGTCGGCATGGCGTCCGGCGATGGCGGCGGCTTCCGCAGCGACCTCCGGGGCCATCGCCGCCGGACCGTCGGGCGCAGCCGCTCTCATCCAGCCCCCAAGCCGCCCGGCGCCCCGTCCAGCAGGCCGGCGACCGCCGCGCGGATCGCCGCGATGCTCTCGAACGTGCGACGGCGCAACAGATGCTCCGGGAACTCGACGCCGTAGCGCTCCTCCAGAGCCAGCATCAGGTTCACCGACCCGTGGGAGGTCAGACCGGCGGCGTAGAGGTCGTCCTCATCGGACAGGGTGGAGGCGTCGATGGCCAGCCAGCCGCTGTCGGCGAGAAGCGCCCGGATGTCGGCCGTGCTGACCGCCGAAGCATCGCCGCCCCGCGGCGCCGACCCAGCGGCGATCTGCCAATCCGGTTGGCGCATGCTCATTCCCCTTACCCCCTATTCAACCTCTGGCTTTTCCAACCCCGGCACAACGCCACAAAACCTTAATTGTTCTGCGCTTCACGCTGCTTTTCCGTATGCCCCGGATGCTTTTCGGATGCCAACCGCTCCTCTTGCTTAACACCTGTGGCGATTGCCGTTTCCCCGGACGGCTCTACCTTCTCCGGCGGTTCATCCAACACTCAAGGAATCGGGAGGTCACCATGGCTGTGCGGCAATCGGATGCGGAATGGCGGGGCAATCTGGCCCAGGGGTCGGGCACGATGCGGCTGGGCAGCGGTGCCTTCGAGGGCGCCTATTCCTTCCCGTCGCGCTTCGAGAACGGCACCGGCACCAATCCGGAGGAACTGATCGCCGCAGCCCACGCCGGCTGTTTCTCCATGGCGCTGTCCGCCGGGCTGTCGAAGGCCGGACACACGCCGACCCGCGTCCACACCACCGCCCGCGTCCATCTGGACAAGGCCGGCGAGGGCTTCGCCATCACCAGGATCGAACTGGATTGCGAGGCCGAGATCCCCGGCATCGACGCCGAGACCTTCCGGCAGCAGGCCGAGGGTGCGAAGAAAAACTGCCCGGTGTCCAAGGCGTTGACCGGAACCGAAATCACCCTGAACGCCCGGCTTCTCTGATCGCATCCGGCCCGGCGGGCTGCGAAGGCGCAGCGACCGCCGGGCCGGCACCGCTCCACCCATTAACCTCCGGTGCGGGAATTTGCCACATCGACACGGCCGAAGCGGGGCTGCGGTCCGATGTGAATACGGTTTTTGACAATTTTCTGCATTTTCAAATCAGCCCATTCTTGAAATCGTTAATTGAGAGCATGCCAACATACTGCATAACTTGGCTAAACCTGCGCACTCCCCAACGGACAAGACCCCACTCCAACTTTCATTGCGCAAGTATCCATAAATCCATCGCCTCTTTTCCTGCATAATTTAAATGATTTGGCAAAAAATAAATTTCGAATTCTCATACGTTTGTATATTTTATCTTGGCGGCAAAGCGACGCACCCGTTATGATCGAACGGTGTAAACCATTGGTCGTAACGCTTACGCCCCGCTCGCAAGGTGAATCGCCCATGCCGCCGTCGCCGTCTCCCCTCGAGTCGATCCGCCAAAGCCTGATGTCGGGCGGGCGCCTGCCGGCGGTGGTCGCCGCCCCCGTCGCGCTCGGCGTGTCGCTGGCCGCAAGTGCAGCGCCGATGGACACGCTGACGACGGTCCAGAACCAGACCTTCTATCCGACCGCCGGCAACATCCTCATCACCAGCACCGGCGGCGTCGTCGACAGCGGCACCGGCAACCAGTACACCGACCTGACCACCGGCGTGTGGGTCAAGTCGTCCGGCGGATGGACCCTGACCAACCAGGGCACGATCAAGATTTCGGTCGACACCAACTTTTATCAGGCCGACGGCATTTACGCTCAAACCTACGGCACCATCATCAATTCCGGATTGATCTCGGTGCCGAAGACCTACCACGGCATCCTCCTGGCGAACTCGGCGGGTTCGCTGACGTCGGTCATCGAAAACACCGGAACGATCATCGGCAATTGGTCCGCCATTGAAAGCTCCCACGCCCTCACCCTCACCAACGGGTCCCCGTCCAACAGCGCCGCTCTGATCAAAAACGTGCGGCCGGCGACGGACCCCATGCAGACGGATTATGCGGCGGTCTCAGCCGCCTCCATTTCCAAGCAGTCCACCGTCACCAACCACGGCACGATCATCGGCACCGGCGACGTGCTGTCTGTCACCGGCCCGTCGACCATCGTCAACCACGGCACCATCGCCGCCGGAAGCGGTTTCAGCGCGATCAAGACCTTCGGCTTCGGGACGGGCAGCTTCATCAACCTGAAGGACGGCAGCGTGCTGGTCGGCGGCATCCAGGCCGGAGGGCAGAACCAAGTCCTTCTTCTGGAGGGCGGCGGCACCCTGTCCGGACCGGTGTCCGGCCTGACCACCCTCAACGTCAACGGAACGGAGTGGACGCTGGGGGGTGCGAGTTCGGCCACGACCACGAATCTCCAGGCCGGCACGCTGCGCGTCAACGGCTCCCTCACCACCGGTCTGCAACTCAGCAGCGGAACGACGCTGACGGGCACCGGAACGGTCGTCGGCAACGTGACCAGCCTGTCCGGGACGACCGTGACCCCCGGCGGCTCCGGCGCGCCCGGCACCCTGACGGTTACCGGCAACTACACGCAGCAGAGCGACAGCACGCTGGCGATCCGGACGACCTCCTCCGCGGCCAGCAAGCTGGCCGTCACCGGCACCGCCACGATCGGCGGCGACCTGTCCGTCACCTCCACCGGCAGCGGCTACGGCGACAGCACGACCTACACCATTGTGACCGCAACGGGTGGTGTGTCCGGCGCCTTCACCGCGATCACCGGCAGCGACGCGACGCTGACCCCGACGGCCACCTTCGACACGGCGAACAACCGGATTCAGCTCACCCTGACCAAGGTGACGCCACAGCCTGAACCGGAGCCCGAGCCCGAGCCCGAGCCCGAGCCGGAGCCCAATCCGAACCCGAATCCCAACCCCGATCCCGGACCGACGCCGAACCCCGATCCCACGCCCACTCCGACGCCCACTCCGCCTCCAACGCCTCCGGCAACCGGCGTGATCGACACCAGCCGCCCCAGCTTCTCCAACAGCGACGGCGCGGTCCAGGGCAGCTCGGTCACCTTCGACGGCGGCACGCTGCGCCCGGCGTCGCCGCTGACCGTCGGCCAGTCGGTCACCGTGACCAGCCAGGGCGGCACCATCGCTCCCAACGGCAGCACCGTCACCCTGGCGGGCGCCGTCGGCGGCAGCGGCGCGCTGGCCGCCTCCGGTCCCGGCACGGTGGTCGTCTCCGGCCAGCTCGCCAACGCCGGCGGCCTGTCGGTGGGCGACGGCACGGCGCTGACCATCGCCAGCAGCGGCGTGGTCGCGGGCGGCACGCTGGCCCTGAACAACGGCGGCAGCGCCACGGTCGGCGGCGTCGTGGCCGTCCCGGTGACGGTGGCCCGCGGCGGCGCCATGACCGTCGTCGAGGGCGGCGGCGTCGGCGGCACCCTAGCGGTGGAGGGCGGCACCCTGACCGTCGCCGCCTATGGCGCGGTCAACGGTGCGGTCACCGTGACCTCCGGCGGCAGCGCCACCCTGGCCGGCGCCGTCATGGCCCCGGTCACGGTGGGCGACGGCACCGTCACTGTGGCCGCCACCGGCATCACCGGCGCGGTCAATGTGGGGAATGGCGGTTCGGCGACCGTGAATGGCGTGGTCTCCGGCTCGCTGACCACCAGCGCCGGCTCGACCTTCAGCGGCGGCGGCACCGTCCGCGGCCCGGCCACGCTGGCCGGCACCGTGTCGCCGGGCAATTCCCCCGGCGTGCTGACCTTCCAGTCCGCGGTGACCCTGACCGGCACCAGCGTCCTGAACGCCGAGATCGATGGCCCGACCGCCGGCTTCGGCGCCGGCAACCACGACCAGATCCGGGTGCAGGGGGCGTCCTTCACCGCCGCCGGCACGCTGGCTCCGGTGCTGCGCAGCATCAGCGGCGACGCGACCAACGCCTACACCGCCACGCTGGGCCAGAGCTTCACCATCGTCCAGGCGGATGGCGGCGTGACCGGCGGCTTCGCCGCGGTGACGCAGCCGGCGGCGGGGCTGGAGGCCGGCACCCGCTTCGACACGCTGTACGACGCCACCGCCGTCCGGTTGGTGGTCACGCCGACCAACTACGCGGTCCGCGGCGGCACGCGCAACCAGCAGGCCGCCGGCGCGGCGGTGGACGCGCTGCGTCCCGCCGCCGGGGAGCGGCTGGAGGGCGTCGCCGCCCCGCTGTTCAACGGCCTCTACGGCCTGCCGGGCAACGGCATCGCCGGGGCGCTCGACCAGCTCTCGGGCAAGCTGCACGCCGACACGCTGGCCGCCGACCGCACCAACCGCCGCCTGTTCGGCAGCGCGGTGGAAGGCCGCCTGTCGGCGCTGCGCGGAGGCGCGGCGTCCTCCTCCGGCGTCCGGCTGGCCGGCAGCGGCAACGGCACGAGCGCCGTCGGCGAGACGGGCGAGACCCGTGGCTCGGGCGGCGTGTGGGGCCAGCCGCTGGCGGCCTACAGCCGGACCGGCTCGGACGGCAACGCCGCCGGCACCACCGAGCGGATCGGCGGCTTCCTGCTGGGCGCCGACCACAGCTACGAGAACGGCGTGAGCGGCGGCGTGGCGCTCGGCTACCTGCGCAACCGTGTCACCTCGCGCGACGGGCTGGGCAAAGCCGACGTGGACAGCTATCAGGCGACGCTCTACGGCTCCTGGAGCCTGCGCGGCACGGCGGACAGCCCCTATGTCGAGGGCGCCATCGGCTACGGCTACGCCAACTACGACGCCTCGCGCGGCATCGCCTTCGGCACTCTGGGCCAGGGCGCCAGCGGCAGCGCGGACGGTCATGATTTCTCCGCCGAGATCGCCGCCGGGCACCGCATGGCCTTCGCCGGATCGGACAGCGCCTGGATCGAGCCGCGGGCCGGCCTGCGCTTCGACCGCATCACCCGCGAGGCCTTCCGCGAGTCCGGCGGCGGCGTGGCGCTGGACGTCGAGGCGGCGGGCTGGACCAGCCTGCGCAGCGCGGTCGGCGTGCGCGCCGGCACCAGCGTGACGGTGGGCGGCTGGCGCCTGCTGCCCAACGCCGCCCTGGCGTGGGAGCATGACTTCGCCGACGCCACCGCCTCCACCACCAACCGTCTGGGCGGGGTGGCCTTCACCGCCGACGCCAGCAAGCCGGGCCGCGACGCCCTGGTGATCGGCGCCGGGCTGGGCGTGGCTCTGGACGACCGTCTGACCGCCACCATCGGCGTTCAGGACGCGATCCGCGCCCGCGAGAACACGGTGTCGGCGACCGCCGGCCTGAAGTGGAAGCTGTGAAGAGCATGACGGCGATGCGCAAGGCCATCATCACGGGAGCTCTGGCGGCGCTCCCCCTCCTCTTCGCGGGCGGAGCGCCCGCCGGGGCGGTGGAGCCGGGCAAGACCTTCGGCGACTGGCAGACCGAATGCGAGACGCCGCCCGACGGCAAGCCCCGCTGCTTCATCTCGCAGACCCGCGTGATGGAGAACAAGGAGGCGAAGCAGGCGACCCGCATCCTCAAGGCGTCGGTGGGCTATTTCGCCCCGGACGGCAAGGGGGTGATGGTCGTCATCCTGCCGCTGGGCGTCGACCTGCGCGCCGGGGCGGCGCTGACCATCGACGACGGCAAGCCGCTGCCGCTGACCTACCAGCAGTGCATCCAGGACGGCTGCCTCGCCAACGCCCCGATGGACGAGGCGGCGCTGACCGCGCTGCGCCGCTCCAAGGGCGCGCAGATCACCGTCCGCCCCTACGGCGGGACGCAGGCCGTGGCCTTCCCGCTCTCCACCAAAGGGATCACCGACGGCTTGGCCGCCCTGAAGCCCTGATGTTGCGTCCGGTCACCGCGGCGACGGCGCCGCGGATGGCCTCATCCCACCGTCCCGGCGCCGGCTGCCGGTGCAGCGTGACGGTGGGATACCAGGGCGTGCCGCCGCGACCGAGCAGCCAGCGCCAATCCGGCGCGTAGGGCAGCAGAACCGCGGTCGGGCGCCCCATCGCCCCGGCCAGATGGGCGACCGCCGTGTCCACGCAGACCACATGGTCGAGCAGCGCCAGCACCGCCATGGTGTCGGCGAAACTCTCCAGCTCCGGCCCCAGATCGACCAGCGGTGCCGTCCCGTAATAGCGGGCGGCCTCGGCCTGCGCCGGCCCCTTCTGAAGCGACACCAAAACCGTTTTTTCCAAAGCGAAGAGCGGCGCGAGCCGCGCGAGCGTCAGCGAGCGGTTGCGGTCGTTGCCATGGCTCGGGCGCCCCGCCCAGACCAGCCCGACGCGGCGGTAGCCGCGGGGGAGCAGCCCGTCCAGACGCTCCGCCCAGCGCTCTACCCGCTCCGGCTCGGCCCGCAGGCTGGGGAGCGGCGCCGGTATCGTGTCCGGCCTCGTGCCGAACAGCCCCGGCAGGCTGGACAGCTCGGCGTGGGCAGCGAAGGGCGGCGCCTCCTCCCAGTCGGTGACCGTCCGGTATCCACCGGGAAGGGACCGGATCACCGGTCGCATGTCCGGGCTACAAGCGACCACGAGATTGGGGCAGAGCGCCGCCGCCATCGGCAGGTAACGGGCAAACTGGATGGTGTCGCCGAAGCCCTGGTCGGCGACCAGCAGCAAGGTGCCGCTGGGCAGGGGGCGGCCGTCCCAGGGTTTCGGGATGGCGTCCCCAAACCGCTTCAGAATGGCCGGCGGGACCGGCGGCGGCACGCCGGGAAGGCGCCAGCGCCAGTCATACTCGCGCCACCCCTCCTCCCACTGTCCGGAGAGCAGCAGCCCCTCGGCCAGTTCGAAATGCGGCCCCGGCGCGTCCGGGGCGAGCCGGACGGCCCGCCGCTCGCAGGCGATCGACGCCGCGACGTCCAACCGGTCGTAGAGCGCCACACCCAGATTGTACCAGCCCGCCGCGTCGCCGGGGTCGAGCGTGACGGCGCGGCGGCCATGGGCGGCGGCCTCGTCCAGCCGGCCTTCGCGGCGGCGGATTTCGCAGAGGTCGCTGTCGGACGGGGGCATGGGTGGCATGCTACAGGCTGTAGCCCAGCCCGAGAATGACCGGCTCCAGGATCGGGATCGCTGGCTTCAGATGAGTCCTGTAGGCGCGGTGACGGTCGATGGAGCGGCTGTAGAGCTTTTCCGCGACCTGGGCGTGGCTGGGCGTGCGGGCGTGGCGCCGGTTCTCCTCGAAGCGCAGGCAACGGCGGTCGAAACCCAGCCCCAGGAAGCCCAGCAAGCGCCGCACCGCCGGTTCCGGCTCCCGCACCAGATCCTCGTAGCGCAGCGGCAGGTAGCGCAACGGCATCTCCCGCCGGTAATGCTCCACCAGATCGAACACCAGCAGGACGTGGCGCGCCGCCGTTTCGACATCGTTGGCGCTATGGAAGCCGTGGGTGAGGTTGGTGCCCATCATCGACAGCACCACGTCCAGCGGATGGCGCAGCACATGCACCACCGGCGCCGAGGGGAACATCAGCGCGATCAGACCGAGATGCGTCTCGTTGAAGGGCATCTTGTCGGTGAACAGCGTGTGGCCGGGCTTGGCCGGAACCAGCTTGCGGGCGTGGCGGAGGTAGGCGTCGCGCAGCCGCTCCAGCCCGTCTCGCTGGTCGCCCATCCACAGCTCCGACAGCGCTTCGGGATAGCCGAGCGGGCTGCCCAGCGTCTGCGGCAGCGCCCGGACCACCGCGCCGAGCGACGGCAGTTCGTCCCCCGCAGCGATGACCGGATGGCTGGAGAGGATCTGCTCGACCAGCGTGGTGCCGGAACGCGGGGCGCCCACGATGAAGACTGGCTGCGGGCCGGCGGCGGGCGTGGCGGGCCGCGGCATCAGGCGCAGGCGCGGCGCCACGAAAAAGGTGGCGAGGCGCGCGATGAGGTCCACCGCCTCCTCCTCGCCGTAGCGGCGCCCGGCCTGCCGCAGCAGCGCCTTGCCGGCGGCGAAGGCGGCGAAGGCCTCGTCGTGACGGCCCAACCGGTCGAGGATGCGCCCGGTCTCCAGCAGCGCGTCGGGGTCGGTGCCGCCATGGCGGGCGGCCGAGGCGTGCAGGACGGCCAGCGCCGGCTGTCCGGCCCCCTGCCGGGCCAGCAGGGCCGCCGCGAAGGTGTCGGCGCCACGGTGGCCGGGGTCGAGCCGCCGGGCGCGATCCACCAGCCGTTGCGCGGCGGAAAGATCGCGGGCGGCGTCCTCGGTCTGTGCCCAGCCGTGCCAGGTCAGGGCGATGGACGGATGCAGCGCCGCGGCCCGGCGGTAGGTCCGCCGCGCCTCCTCCAGCCGGCCCTGCCGGGTCAGGCTCCAGGCGAGGTTGGCGACCGTCGCAGCGTCCGGCGGCGCCAGGGCCAGCGCCCGGCGGTAATGGAACTCGGCGGCCTGGGGCCGGTGGGTGTCGGCCAGCACCAGCGCCATCAGCGTGTGGCAGCGCGCGTCCTCCGGCGCCAGCCGGACCGCGTTGCGGGCGTGAGGCTCGGCGTCAGCCGCGCGACCGGCCTGGAACAGCCGCCCGGCCAGCTCCTGCGTCGCCGCGAGATCGTCGGGAGCGGCCCGCAACCGCCGCTCCAGCGCCGCGGCGTCGGGGGCGCCGCTCGGAGGGGCGTCGGGCGTGGTCGGCATGACAGGCGGGTCCCATGGCGGCTGAACGCCCTCATGGGCGCGTGGTACGACGCCAGGATAGGGAAGCGCATGGGTGGCGGCAAGGGGCGTTCCCTCTCCCCTCTGGGGAGAGGGTTAGGGTGAGGGGGTTGCGCTTTTGCCGGACGTACCGAAATGCACATCCCCCTCACCGGCCCTCCGGGCCACCCTCTCCCCAGAGGGGAGAGGGTTATGAACGCGAAATGCAATGGCTTTGGCGCCCTACCGCCCCACCCAGACCGGACGGCGCTTCTCCAGGAAGGCCGCGATGCCCTCCTGATAGTCGGCGGAGAGGTAGCAGAGGCGCAGCAGGTCGGCGTCGCCGCCTGCCGGCAGCCCATGGTCGCGCCAGCGGCGCAGCGCCTCGCGCGTCGTCCACAGGGTCAGCGGGGCGAGGCTCGCCAACTCCTCGGCCAGCTCCTGGGTGCGCTCGGCGAGGTCGTCGTCCGGCACGACGCCGCGCAGGGCACCGGCGCCGGCCAAGTCGTCGGCGCTCAGCAGGCGGGCGCTGAAGATCATCCCCTTGGTCCGCGCGGTGCCGAGGATCGCGGCCAGCCGGGCGAGGTTCTTGATGCTCAGGCAGTTGCCGACCGTGCGGGCGATGGGGAAGCCGAAGCGCACCGACGGCGTGGCGATGCGCACGTCGCAGCAGGCGGCGAGCAGAGCCCCCTCCCCCACGCAGGCACCGGCCAGGGCGGCGATGGTGGGAACGCGCACCGCCTCCAGCGCCATCGCCGCGGTCTCCGCGCGGTCCTCCAGAATCGTGTAGTCCTCCGGTGTCTTGACGCTCTGCAGGCAGGACAGGTCGGCGCCGGCCATGAAGGCGGGCTTGTCGCCGGCGGCACCGGTCAGCACCAGGGCCTTCACCGCCGGGTCCGCGTCGACCTCCCGGCAGATGTCGATCAGCCGGTCCTCCATCCAGGGGGTAATGGCGTTGCGCGCCTTGGGACGGTTGAAGATCACCCACTGGACGGCGCCGCGCCGCTCGGTCAGGATTTCGGGCAAGGCGTCGGCCTCGCCGGTCGTGGCGATGGTCATCGTTCGGACTTTCTTGGTTTTAAGCCGCGATCAGGCCGCCGGCCCGAGGATCTGGCAGGAGCCGATGGGGAGAAGCGCCGTCACCACGCTGCCCGGAGCGAAGCTCTGAGCGGGCGGAATGAAGGCGCGCAGTGTCCGCCCGCCCCCCAGATCCACCAGCACGTCGCGGTACTCGCCCAGATAGGCGGAGCGCCGGACCGTGCCGGACAGCACGTTGCAGCCCTCGGCGTCCGGCGCTTGGTCCGCGCCAAACAGCCGGACCTGGGAAGGCCGCACGCACAGCGACACCGTCCCGCCATGCGCCGCGCCGCTGCGGTCTGGGGCGGTCAGCACATGGCCGCCGACGCGGATGGCGCCGTTGCCCTCGCTGGTCCCGGCCAGTTCGTTGTTGGCGCCGATGAAGGTGGCGACGAAGGCGTTGGACGGCCGCTCGAAGATGTCCTCGGGCGAGCCGAGCTGCTGGAGATGGCCCGACTTCATGACGGCGATGCGGTCGGCGGTGACCAGCGCCTCCGACTGGTCGTGGGTGACGTAGACGGTGGTCAGCCCCAGCAGGTCGTGAACCTGCCGGATCTCGAACCGCATCTCCTCGCGCAGATGCGCGTCGAGGTTGGACAGCGGCTCGTCGAGCAGGAGGATGCGCGGCTCCACCGCCAGAGCGCGGGCCAGCGCAACGCGCTGCTGCTGGCCACCCGACAGTTCCGACGGGTAGCGGTCGCGCAGGGCTTCCAGCCGGACGGTGCGCAGCGTGCGGTCCAGCCGCTCGGCGATCTCCGCCTTGGGCAGGCGGCGGATGGCGAGCCCGAAGGCCACATTCTCCGCCACCGTCTTGTGCGGCCACACCGCGTAGTTCTGGAAGACCAGGGAGATGCCGCGCTTCTCCGGTGGCAGCACCCCGCGCGCCGAGGACAGCAGCACGTCGTCGGCCCAGATCTCGCCCTCCGTCGGCGCCTCGAACCCGGCGAGGAGCTGGAGCGTCGTGGACTTGCCGCAGCCCGACGGGCCGAGCAGGGCCAGCAGCGTGCCGTTGGGGACCTGCAGGTCGATGCCGTGCAGCGCGGTGTAGGTGCCGAAGGACTTGCGGAGGTTCTTGATGCGGATCCCGCTCATGTGGGGAGAACTCCTTCCGCCGGGGCGGTTTTACGGCCGGATTTGCGAGAGGTGCGGCGCACGGTGGTCAGGCGCGTCAGGGGACCGGCGGCGGCCACCAGCGCCAGCGTGATGAGGAGGAGAAGAACGCTCATGGCGCAGACGGCCTCGTAATTGCCGCCGTCCTTGGCGTTGTAGATCAGCGTGGTCATCACGTTGGTCTTGGGCGTGATGAGGAAGACGGCCACCGACAGCTCGCGGATGATCGGGATGAAGACCAGGAACCAGCCCGACAGCAGCCCGCCGCCCATCAGCGGGATGGTGATGGACAGGAAGGTCCGCCCCTCCCCCGCACCCAGGCTGCGGGCGGCGCGCTCCAGCTCCGGCCCGATGCCCTTGAGGATCGACCCGCCATGGGCGTAGGCGATGGGCAGGAAGGTCGCCGCGAAGGCCGCCACCAGCAGAAGCGGCGTGCCGTAGAGGTTCAGCGGCGCCCGCGTGTAGGCGGCGAAGAAGCCGACCGACATGACGATGCCGGGGATGATGATGGGGACGGTCGCCACCGCGCCGAACAGGCTGGCGCCGAAGACCATCCGCCGCTCCACGATGTAGGCGACCACGGTGCCGAGCATCACGCACAGCGTCGCGGCCAGCGTCGAGAACAGCAGCGAGTTGACGATGGCGGTGTGCGTCTCCGAATTGCCGAACAGCGCCCACCAGTACCAGTGCAGCGACAGGTTCTCCCACGACAGGCCCTGGCCCCAGGCGCGGGTCAGCGACACCAGCAGCAGCGCCGCGTAGGGCAGGAACACCGAGACCAGCGGCAGCAGCAGCGCCGCCCCGAAGGCCGGCCAGCGGGCGGCGCCCAGCGCGATCCGCCGCCCCGCCCGGCTCTTGCCGGAGATGGTGACGAACTGCTTGCGGCCCAGGATGCGGCGGCGCATCCAGAACAGCATGGCGGTGACCAGCAGCAGCGGCATGCAGTAGGCGGCCGCCATGTAGATTTCCGGCGGGAAGAGCTGGTAGAACTCGGCCAGCTTGGTCGTCACCACCGGGATGCCGGTCGGCGTCAGCAGGAAGGCCGGGACGCCGAACAGCGTCAGCCCCTGGATGAAGGACAGAATGAAGCTGGCGACCACCGCCGGGGTGACCAGCGGGATGGTGATGCTGAGCATGGTGCGCAGCGTGCCGGAGCCCAGCGTGGCGGCGGCGTCCTCAAGCTCCACGGCCATCTCGTCGAGCGCGCTCGACACCATGGTGAAGCTGTAGGGGACGGTGTAGATGCCGCAGATGAAGATCGCCCCGGTCATCGAGTAGATGTTCAGCAGCGGCCCGGCCTCCGCCCCGGCGAGCGAGCGCCACAGCGTGTTCAGCCAGCCCGAGTTGGGGGCCGCCAGCAGAATCCAGCCGGTCGCCCCGATGAAGGACGGGGTGACGAAGGCGGTCATCGTCAGCACGCGGATGGTGCGGCGGAACGGCAGGTCGGTCCGCGACACCAGCCAGGCCAGCGGCACGCCGATGCCGACGGCGATCACCGCGGTCGCCACGGCCAGGAGCAGCGAGTTGAACAGCGGCTCCAGCAGGTCCACCGACTGGAAGATGCGCGTGTAGTTGCCGAGCGTCCAGGCGCCGGTGATGTCGTCGTGGAAGCTGTTGTTGAGAACCCAGCCGAAGGGCAGGACCACCAGCAGGAAGAGAAGAAGGGCGACGGCGCCGAAGACCACGGTCCTGGCGAGCGGCACGCGGGCCATCGCCGGGCGCGCGGTTGCCGCGGCTGCGCTGTCTGGGCTGTCCGTTGAAATGACCCCCATAGGGTCCGCCTCCATTGTCCATACCATCCCTCGCCCCTCCGGGGAGAGGGTGGCGCCAAAGGCGCCGGGTGAGGGGGTTGCGCTTTTGCCGAACGTATCGACACGTGCAACCCCCTCACCCTAACCCTCTCCCCAAGGGGAGAGGGAATCCGGCATCAGCGCACCAGTTCCTTCCACTTGGCGATGCCTTCCGCGACCTCCGGGCCGAGGTCGTCGCCGGTGTTGCGGGTCCACTTCAGCTGGTCCAGCGACCGCCCCTCCGCCCAGGGCACATCCTTGCGCAGCGTCGGCCAGTAGTTCTTCTGGAGGATCATCGACACCTCCGTGGAGTAGAGGAAGTTGGTGAACAGCCGGGCGGCGTTCGGGTGCGGGGCCTTCGCCAGGATGCCGGTGACGCCCAGGTTCAGGATGGCGTCGTCGGACGGAGCCACCACGTCGATGGGGTTGCCGGCGGCCTTCTGGGTCAGCGTGTAGCTGAAGGGCGCGCCGGAACCGACGACGCGCTCACCGGCCAGGATGTCGGTCACGGTGTCGACGTTGGACTGGCCGACCTTCGGCTTCTGCTTGCCGAAGGCGCGCAGGAAGTCGTCGCCGTACTTGCGGCGGATGGCGACGACCCAGTTCGCCACGTCGCCGGAGAAGGCCGGGCTGCCCGTGGTGATCTTGCCCTGCCACTGGTCCTCCAGCAGCGCCTGCCAGCTTGCCGGCGGGGACGGCACCTTGCCCGGCGCGTAGTTGATGCTGGTCAGGCTGATCGCGCCGACATGGAACATCTTGTCCGGGTCGAGGTTGCGGAAGGCGTCCGGGATGTGCACGCCGTCCACCGGCTCGAAGGGCGCCAGCGCGCCGATCTTCTTCAGCTCGGTGTAGTGCAGCATGTTGGTGGTGCCCAGCGAGTCGCACTCGTGGACGCCGCTCTGCAGTTCCATGCGCAGGCGGGTGTAGACGGTCTGCGAGGCCTGGCGGAGCAGGTTGACCTCGATGCCCGGATACTTGGCCTTGAAGGCGTCGCGGATCGCCTCCATCGTCTGCTGCTCGTAGGAACCCCAGTAAAGGGTCAGGGCGCCTTCCTTCTTGGCGGCGGCGTAGAGCGGATCGTCCGCCGCCGACGCGATGCGCGAGAAGGCGGTGCCGGCCAGCCCGCCGGTCACCAGGGCGGTGCCGACGAGTCCACCGGTCTGGAGTAGGCGGCGGCGCGAGAATTCCATCATGTTGCCAATCCCTGTCTTGTTGTTGCGGTTCCGCCGTTTCGGCGTCGTTCTTCGTTCTTAAGAGGAAATCAGTAGTCGCCGGTGGTCGCCCCACCGTCGGCGACGATGGTCTGGCCGGTGACGTAGGCCGCGTCGTCGGACGCCAGGAAGGCGACGACGGCGGCGATCTCCGCCGGCTTGCCCAGACGCCCGATGGGCGTCTTCTCCAGCCATTGCGCGCGCACCGCGTCGGGCACGCCCTCGACGATGGCGGTCTCCACGACTCCCGGAGCGACGGCGTTGACCAGGATGCCGCGGCGCGCCCCTTCCAGGGCGGCGGTGCGGGTCAGCCCGACCACCCCGGCCTTGGAGGCGGAGTAGTTGGCCTGCCCGAAGGTCCCCAGGATCGCCGTGGAGGCGATGTTGACGATGCGCCCCCAGCCGCGGTCGCCGACCAGCCGGAAGGCCGTCTGGCAGCCCAGCCAGGTGCCGCGCAGGTTCACGTCGATGACGGCGCTCCATTCCGCGTCGGTCATCTTGGGCAACGAGCGGTCGCGGACGATGCCGGCGACGTTGACCATGATGTCCACGCCCCGGAAGGCCTCGGGCAGGCCGGTCACGGCGGCGCCCCAGCTTTCCCGGTCGGCGACGTTCAGCGCGGTGGCGTGGGCCTGAGCCCCTTCGGCGCGCAGCGCGGCGGCGACACTCTCGGCAATCTCGACCCCGATGTCGGCGACGACGACCGCCGCCCCTTCCGCGGCCAGCCGCTCGCAGACGGCGCGGCCGATACCGCCGCCGCCGCCGGTGACGAAGGCGACACGGCCGGCGAGGCGGTTTGACTGTGCAACAGCGGAACTCATGCCTGCGCCTCCTTGCGGGCGATGGAGAGCACGTCCTCGCCCTCCTGCACGGTCTCGCCGCGCTGGTTCTTCACGGTGATGGCGACGCGGACGATGCCGCGATCGGGCTTGGAGGCGCTGGGACGGACCTCCGCCACCTCCGCCTCGTAATGCACGGTGTCGCCGGCGAAGACCGGCCCGACGAAGCGGCGGCGCGTCTCCAGGAAGGCGAGGATCGCCCAGTCGTCGATGGCGGAGCGCAGCCCGGTGCTGAGCGAATGGGTCAGCATGCCGTGGGCGATGGTCCGCCCGAAGCCGTTGGCCTTGGCCGCCTCGGCGTCCATGTGCAGCGGGTTGAAGTCGCCGGTCAGCCCGGCGAACCAGACGATGTGCGCCTCGGTGACGGTGACGCGCGAGGAGCGCGTCCGGTCGCCCGGCTTGATGTCGTCGAGATGGATGGCGGTCATGTCAAGGCACCCTCAGTCGGAAGTCCGCGGGCGGAACACGGGGAGGCTGGTCGCCTCGTCGAGCTGGTGGAAGGCCACGGCGAGCGGCAGCCCGGCCCGCAGATCGGCCTCCGCCACCCCCTCGACGCGGGAGAAGACGGTGACGCCCTCCTCCAGCCGGATCAGGGCGCAGACGTAGGGATCGCCGCGCTGGTTGCCGCGGTGGACGACCGAATAGGTCAGCAGTTCGCCGCGCCCGCTCGCCTCGACCCACTCCGGACGGGCGTGCGGGGCGTGGATGGAGTGCGCGCGCGGGTACCACTGGAAGCGCCCGGTCTCCGGGCAGCGCTGGATCAGGAAGCGCCCCTCGCGCGCCGCCTCCCAGAAGGGGGCGGAGGTCTCGTCCTGGACGGGCGGGGTGGTCATGCTGGTCATCAGGCACCTTACCGGGCAAGGATGGCGGTGGCGGCGGAGCAGAAGGTGCCACCCAGCCCATGGGCCAGGGCGATGCGGGCGTCGGGCACCTGGACGCCCGGCCCCTCGCCGCGGAGCTGGCGGACGCTCTCGATCAGGGTGAAGATGCCGCGCTTGCCGGGATGGTTGGACGACAGCCCGCCGCCGTCGGTGTTGGTCGGCAGGCGGCCGCCCAGCGTCAGGTTGCCGTCCGCGACGAAGGCGCCGCTCTCCCCGCGCCCGCAGAAGCCGAGATCCTCCAGCGCCAGCATCGGCGTGATGGTGAAGGCGTCGTAGATCTGCGCCACGTCGATCTCGCCGGGGGTCAGCCCCGCCATGGCGAAGGCGCGCGGGCCGGACAGCGCCGCCGGGGTGGTCAGGTCGTCGGGAATCTGGCTGTTCTGGGTGCGCGCCACGGCGGCCCCGTAGCCGACCAGATGGACCGGCGGCTTCTTCAGGTCGCGCGCCCGCTCCCGGCTGGTCATCACGACGGCGCCGCCGCCGTCGGTCACCACGCAGCAGTCCAGCCGGTGCAGCGGCGACGCGATCATCGGCGAGGCCAGCACGTCGTCCACCGTGATCGGCTTGCGCAGCCGTGCGTCCGGGTTCGTCGCGGCGTGCTCGCGGAAGGTCACGGCCACCTGGGCAAGCTGTTCCGGCGTGGTGCCATACAGGTCCATATGGCGACGGGCGAACAGGCCGTAGGTCGAAATCAGCGTCGGCGCGTAGGGAATCTCATACTGGCCGGGGCCGGCGGGGAAGACGAACGGGTCGAAGGACGGGCTGCTCAGTGGCCACCAGCGCGGGCAGGCGGCGTAGCTGATGACCACCACCTCGGCCAGCCCGGTGGCGATGGCCGCCGCCGCCTGCCCGGCCTGGAGGATGTAGGAGCAGCCGCCGACGTCGGTGCTGTTCACATAGGTCGGCGCGATCCCGATGTATTCGGCCAGTTCGACCACATCCATGGTGCTGCCGCCCTCGGCCCAGTCGCCGGAGGCCGCGCACAGCCCGTCCACGTCCTTCAGCGTCAGCCCGGCGTCGTCCAGCGCGCCGAGGATGCACTCCATCTGAAGGGCGAAGGGGTGGACGCGCGGCGCATCCCGGCGGGGCGATTCAAAAACGCCGGCGATGGCCGCCTTTCCCGAAAGATCGATCACGCGCGGGTTGTCCTTTCCTGGTTGTGGAAGGCCGCGCATCGCTGCCGCGACGCGCGCCGAGCGGCTTCATTGGACAGGCGATGGGAGTAAAGAGATCACCCGTCTCGGAAATCATGAAGACTATCCGATGGCCGGCAGAGTTTTCGATCAGGCCGATCCGCTCCCGGCAAGATCAAGACTACCGGACACAGTTCGTGTCACAAGCAGAAAAAACGATGCGGTCCGGTGCACGGAACGCACCAATGTCACACCGGGCTGATCGGCGGAACGGTGCCTTCCATGCACCGGATTGGGCCAAACTAAGCGATTGTTTTCCGGCCGCCGTGGCGCAAGCCTTTGGGTATCGCATTCCCGCCGCCGCCCTGGACCGGACCGGTTTCCAGCCGGGCGCGCGGCCCCGCCCGGACCGCCTGCGCGGCGTCCGGCCATCCGAAGGATCATGCATGCTCAACACCGATACGCAACGCCGCGAAGGCCCCCTGGCCGGCGTGCGCGTGGTCGATCTCACGCACATGTTGGCCGGCCCCTACAGCACGTGGCTGCTCGGCGCGCTGGGGGCGGAGGTCATCAAGATCGAGCGTCCCGGCAAGGGCGATTTCACCCGCATCATTGCCCCCTTCAGCGAGGAGGAGAGCATTTACTTCCTCAGCGTCAACCGCAACAAGCGGAGTCTGACGCTCAACTTGAAGGAGGAAAAAGGGAAGGAGATTTTCAAGAGAATTGTCGCCACCTGCGACGTGCTGGTGGAGAACAACCGGGCCGGGGCGATGGACCGGCTGGGGCTGGGCTACACCGACCTGAAGGCCGTCAATCCGCGGCTGGTCTACGCCTCGATCTCCGGCTTCGGGCAGGACGGCCCCTACCGCCACCGCCCCTGCTTCGACGTGGTGGCGCAGGCGATGTCCGGGATGATGAGCATCACCGGCGAGCCGGGCGGCGATCCCTGCCGGGTCGGCGCGTCGATCGGCGACATCGGGTCGAGCCTGTTCGCCGCCGTCGGCATCCTCGCCGCCCTGCAGAAGCGGGCAAGCAGCGGCGAGGGCAGCTTCATCGACGTGGCGATGCTGGATTGCCAGCTCGCCCTGATGGAGAACGCCATCGCCCGTTTCCTGAACGCCGGGGAGACGCCGCGGGCGCTGGGCAGCCGCCACCCGCTGATCGCCCCCTTCCAGGCCTTCCCCACCGCCGACAAGCCGATCGCCATCTGCGTTGACACCAACGAGCAATGGGACCGGATGTGCCGCGCCATGGGGCTGGAGCATCTGCTGTCCGACCCGCGCTTCCCCACAGGCTCGGCCCGCAACGCCAACCATGCGGAGCTGGAGCCGCTGCTGCGCGAGGTCTTCCTCACCCGCGGGCGCGACGCGTGGCTGGACGCGATGGAGGACGCCGACGTGCCGGCCAGCCCGATCAACAGCGTGCCGGACGCGCTGAACGATCCCCAGGTGGTCCACCGCAAGATGGTCGTCGAAGTGCCGGAGGGCTCGGGCAAGCGCTTCGCCGCCGTCCCGATCACCATGCCGGAAGCGCCCCTGCCCGCCGAAAGCCCGGCGCCGCGGCTGGGCGAGCACACCGACGCGATCCTCGCGGATCTCGGCTTCAGCCCCGACGAGATCGGCGCCTTCCGTCGCGACGCGGTGGTGTGATGGCCGGCGGCGCGGAGGGAGAGCGGCGGGTGGCGGGCGGCGAAGGGGCGCGTGCGGTGCTGGCGGAAATGTTTCATACTGCCGCCGGAATCACTCCCAGCCTCGCCCCGGCTTCCGTCCACAGCCCAAAGGTCCGCATGGCGCGCCGCCTTCCGCCCCTTCTCGCCCTCCGCGCCTTCGACATCTTCGCCCGCCAGGGCACGGTGCGGGCCGCCGCCGACGAGCTGGCGGTATCCCACACGGTGGTGTCACGCCACATCCAGAATCTGGAGCAGGCGGTGGGGGTGAAGCTGGTGGCGAAGTCGGGGCGCGGCCTGTCCCTGACCCGCGAGGGCATCCGCTACGCCGCCCAGCTCCGCCGCGCTTTCGACCTGATCGGCGAGGCCAGCAACGAGCTGCGCAACGGCGGGATGGAGGCGGTGCACATCTGCTGCCTCGCCGGGCTGGCCTCGCGCTGCCTGCTCGCCCGCCTGCCGGAGCTGGAGGAGGCGCTGACCGGGCGGGAGGTGATCCTTCAGCCGACCTCGACCCGCCCCGACTTCAGCCGGGAGGAGGCCGACGCCGAGATCATGTATCTGGAGGACGGCGGCTCCGTCGCCGACGGGCTGCGCTCGGAGATGTTCGCGCGGCCGCGCATCCTCGCCATCGCCAGCCCGGAGTTCAAGGCGCGCTACCCCGACGTGCGCACGCCCGCCGACCTTGTCGGCCTGCCGCTGATCCACGAGCAGTCCACCGGCATGTGGGAAGCCTGGCTGGAGGAGGCCGGCATCGCCGACATCCCCCGGTTGCGCGGCCCCCGGCTGTGGCAGGCGCATCTGACCATCGAGGCCGCCCGGCTGGGGCGCGGCGTGGCCCTGGTCAGCGACCTGCTGGTGACCGAGCCGCTGGCCAACGGCGAGCTGGTGGAGATGGTCGACAGCAACGTGACCATCGGCGGCTATTACTTCATCGCCCCGGTCCACCGCTGGAACACGCCGGTCATCTCCGCCGTCCGGCAATGGCTGCGCGGCGTCTTCCCGCCGGACCAGACCTCCCCCCTCCAAGGCACCCCATGACCCAGGACCACGCCCTGCCGCCGGACATCCTGCTGTCCGACATCCTGCTGTCCGGCGTGCACACCGTCGACGAGAGCTGGATCGACCTCTACGGCCACATGAACATGGTGCGCTACGTCGCCCTGTTCGACGAGGTCGGCTACGCCCTGATGGAGCAATGGGGGCTGGGCGAGACCTACACGCGGGACGAAGGGTTCGGCCTGTTCGTCGTCGATGTGGCGGTGCATTACCGGCGGGAACTGCGCGCCGGAACGCCGCTGCAGGTGGCGCTGCGGCTGCTCGACGCCGACGACAAGCGGTTGCTGAGCCTGCTGGAGATCCGGCGGACCGACGACGGGACGGTCGCGGCGACCATGGAGCAGCTGTCGATCCACGTCGATCTGGGCTCCCGCAAGGTGACGCCCTTCCCGCCCGCCCTGGCGGAGCGCTTGCGCGCCCTGGCGGCGGCCCAGTCCGCCTTTCCCCTCCCGCCCCGCCACCGGCGGCGGCTGCATCTGGCGCCCAATCCCTCTCCCGCCCCGGGAGAGGGTGGCGCCGAAGGCGCCGGGTGAGGGTCGTGCGAGGATCAGGGCGCTGATTCTCGGCTTCACCCTCACCCTTCCCACGCTTTGCATGGGCCCCTTCCCTCTCCCGGGACGGGAGAGGGAAGTCTGTAAGCAACAGAACTGGTTGCCGGCCGGCGGGACCTTCACGATATGTCCGCCATGACTCATCTGCGCATCGCGTTGCGGCTGGCTTGGCGGGACCTGCGGGGCGGCGTCGCCGGACTTTGGATCGTCGTCCTCGGGGTGGCGCTGGGCACCGCCATGATGGCCGCCGTCGGCTCGCTCAGCGGCGGCGTGCTGGAGGGGATGCGGGCCACCGCGCGCGAAGCGGTCGGCGGTGACCTCTCCCTGCGCCTGTTCCACGCCCCGGCGACGCCGGAGCAGCGGGCCGTCCTCGACACGATGGGCAGGGTCGGCGAGACCGCGGAACTGCGACCCGTTGCCTCGACGGTGACCGGCAGCGCCCGCATCCTGGTCGAGTTGAAGGCGGTCGAAGGAAGTTACCCGCTGGTCGGCACGGCGACGGTGTCCGGCGCCCCGTCCCTGGCCGACGCTCTGGCCCGGCGCGACGGGCGATGGGGGGCGGCTGTGTCCGCCGACCTCCTCGACGCGCTGGCGCTGGGCGTCGGCGACCGGCTGCGGCTTGGGGCCGCCGAGATCGCGATCCGCGCCGTGCTGGAGCATGAGCCGGATCGGGCTTTCCGCGCCTTCTCCCTCGGCCCGCGCGTCGTCATCGACCGCCGGGCGCTGGACGCGACGGGCCTCGCCGAGCCGGGGATACCCGTCTACTGGTATTATCGCCTCGTCTTGCCGGAGACGGTGCGTTCCGACGCCGCCCTGCGCGATCTGGAGCGCCGTTTCCCCGACGCCGGATGGCGGATCGTCGATGCCGCCCAAGGCATTCCGGGTGTGGACCGCACCGTGCACCTCGCCCGTGCGCTGTTCCTTCTGGGATCGCTGTCCATCCTGCTGATCGGCGGTGTGGGCATCGGCCGGGCGCTGTCGGCGCACCTTGCCCGGCGGTTGCCGGTCCTGGCGACGCTGAAGGCGTTGGGCGGTTCGCCACGCCTGCTCTTCACCGCCTTCCTGCTGCAAATGCTGGCCGTGGTCGGCGTGGCGCTGCTGATCGGCGTGACGACCGGCGCCCTGCTGGCCGCCATGGCGGTGAACGCGCTGCCGCTCGACTGGATGCCAGAGACGGGCGGCGCCGTCGATCCGGCGGCCCTGCTGCTGGCGGGGGCGGTCGGGCTTCTGGCCGCGCTGCTCTGCGCCGTGCCGCCGCTGGCCCGCGCCGCCGGGACCAGCCCCGCCGCAATCTGGCGGGGGGCGGTGGATGGCTTGTCCCAGCCGTTGGGGTGGCGGACCCGTGGCGCTGTCGCGCTGCTCGGGCTGGGGCTCGCCGGTCTGCTCGCCGCCTGGACGGGGATGCCGCTCGCCGTCGCCGGCTTCCTGCTCGTCGCGGTGCTGGTTGCGACCGGCTTCGCGTTGCTGGGGCGGGGGCTCGCCTGGGTGGCCCGCCGGCTGGCGCGCAGGCGGCGGGCGGCGGTCCGGCTGGCCGTCGCCAACCTCGGTCGGCCCGGCGCACCGACGGTCCCGGTGGCCGTGGCGCTGGGCATCGGCCTGACCCTGCTGGTGGCGGTCGGCGTGGTCGGACAGTCGGCCACCAGCCATGTCGCGGCGACGCTGCCGGCGCAGACGCCTTCCGTTGTCGCGCTGAACATCCCGCCGCCGGACGGCATCGGCTTGAAAGAGCGCCTGTCCGCCCTGCCCGGCGTCGGGCGGGTCGAGACGGCGCCCTTCCTGCACGCCCGGATCAGCCGCCTCAACGGCTCCGCCATCACCGAGGCGGACGCCCCGCGCTCCGTCGGGTGGGCGGTGCGCGGCGACCGCGGCCTGTCCTGGCGCGACCGCCCCGCCGCTACCGACCGGATCGTCGCGGGGAGTTGGTGGCCCGAGAGCTATACCGGCCCGCCGCTCGCCTCGCTGGACGCGCAGGTGGCCCGCCGGTTGGGGCTGGCGGTGGGAGACAGCCTCACGCTGGCCCTGGCGGGCCGCCCGGTGACCGCGACGATCGCCAACCTCCGGCGGATCGACTGGACGCGGCTCGACCTGGATTTTCCGGTTCTCCTCTCCCCCTTCCCCGAACCGCCGCCGCACAGCCTCGTCGCCGCCGTCTGGTCCTTGCCCGAGTCGGTTCCGGCGGTTGAGGCGGCGGTGGCGCGAGCGGTTCCGCAAGCCCCCACGATCCGCGTGGCGGAGGTGCTGGACACGCTCGGTTCGACCGTCCGGACCGTGCGCGGGCTTCTCGATGGCGTGTCCACCGTCGCCCTCGGCGCGGCGGCCGTGGTCCTTCTCGGCGCCATTGCCAGCAGCGCCCGGCGGCGGCTTCAGGACATGGCGCTCCTGCACGCCCTCGGAGTCGGCCGGCGTTCGATGGTCCAGGCGGTGGTGCTGGAATTCGTCCTTCTGGGCGCCGCCGTCGCCGCGGTCGCGGTGCCGCTCGGCTGGGCCGGCGGCGCGGCGGTGGTCGCCAGCCTTGCCGACGGTGCGCCCCTGCCCGGAGTCGCTGTCCCCCTGGCCGCCTTCCTCGGCACCGTCGCTGCGATGGCGGCGGTCGGGGCGGTGCTGGTGGCGTGCCTGCCGCGACGGGACGTGATGCGGCGGTTGCGCAGCGACGCGCTGTCCGCCTGACCCGCCCACCCGTCAGGCCATCTCCGCCGCCGGGATGATGCCGTCGGTCAGCAGGGCGTTGAGCAGGCCGACATGCCCATCCGACCGCGCCGGCCGGCCGGGGTCGGAGGTGACGACGACGGTCAGCCCCAGGCTGGGCACCAGATAGAGCATCTGCCCGCCATAGCCGCGCGCGTAGGCGATGCGGTGCCCCTTCGCCGTGGCGAGAAACCAGCCATACCCGTAATCGTCGCCGGAGAAGGGGGAGCGCGTGCGCGGCACCCACGACGCCTCCACCCAGGCGGCGCTGATGACTTGGCGTCCGTTCCACAGCCCGCCCTGCCGCCACAGCTCGCCGAAGCGGAAGAGGTCGAGCGGCGACAGCGCCATGTTGTTGCCGCCGAGATAGAAGCCCTGTGGGTCGCGCGTCCAGGACGGCACCTCAATCCCCAGCGGCTCGCCCAGCCAGTCCCGCGCCAAGTCTAGCAGGCTGCGCCCCGACGCGCTGGACAGCGCCGCGCCCAGCAGATGGTAGCTGCCGGTCGAATAGAGCATCCGCGCGCCCGGCTCGGTGACGAAGGGGCGACGCAGCGCGTCGACAACCCAGTTGCGGCTGTTGATCCAGCGGCCGTAGCCCGGCCCGGAGGTCGGTTCCAGACCGGCCCGCATGGTCAGAAGGTCGGCGATGGTGATCCTCCGTACCCGCGGATCGACGCCCGCCGGAACCAGCCCCGGCGCCGCCTCGGCCAGGGAGACGTCGACGCCGCGCAGGACGCCGCGGTCGATGGCAATGCCGGCGAGCGAGGCGGCGATGGTTTTGGACACCGACTTCACATTGACGGCACGGTTCACCGCCGGTCCGCGGAAGGCCTCCGCCGATACCACCGCGCCGTTCCGACCGATGACCAGCGCGTGAATCTGGTCGAGTGCCGCCGCGCGCTTGATCGCCCGGTCCAGCAAGGCCGGGTCGAACCCGGCCCCGGGCGCGGGTTGGGCGGCAAGCAGCGGGCGCGTCAGGGCGCCGCCGAGGGACGCGACGGTGGCGGCGAGGAGGGTGCGGCGGCCGAGCCGGAACGGCGATGTCGAGGTCATCCCGGTTATGTGGTCCCGCTTCGCCGCCATCCAAGATTGCCCCGGAATCCCTGATCGGACTTTGTCCCACCCGGCGCCGCACACGCCGCTTGCCTCCCCGCCCTATGGGAACATATTAAGAACGAACACGCAGCGTGGGATGGGACGATGGACGACGCCTTGATCGAGAAGCTCGGCATTCTGGCCGATGCGGCGAAATACGACGCCTCCTGCGCCTCGTCCGGCGCCAAGCCGCGCAGCGGCGGCAAGGAAGGGCTGGGCTCGACCACCGGCGCCGGCATCTGCCACGCCTACACGCCGGACGGGCGCTGCGTCTCGCTCCTCAAGATCCTGCTGACCAACCACTGCCTGTTCGACTGTGTGTACTGCATCAACCGGCGCTCCTCCAACGTCCGCCGCGCCCGCTTCACGGTGGCGGAGGTGGTGGAACTGACCCTGGGTTTCTACAAGCGCAACTGCATCGAGGGGCTATTCCTGTCCTCCGGCATCATCCGCTCGCCGGACCACACGATGGAGCAGATGATGCTGGTGGCGCGGACGCTGCGGCGCGACCACGGCTTCGCCGGCTACATCCATCTGAAGACCATTCCCGAGGCCAGCCCCTGGCTGATCGAGCAGGCCGGGCTGTGGGCGGACCGCCTGTCGATCAACCTTGAACTGCCCACCGACCACAGCCTGAAGGCCTTCGCGCCGGAGAAGAACGGCGGCACCATCAAGGCGGTGATGGGTCAGGTCAACGAACGCATCGTCGAGGCCAAGGAGGAGCGCCGCCGCTTCTCCCCCGCCGGCCAGAGCACCCAATTGATTGTCGGCGCCGACGACGCCACCGACCGCTCGGTCCTGGAGACCAGCGGCACGCTCTACCAGCGCTACGGGCTGCGCCGCGTCTATTATTCCGCCTTCAGCCCGATCCCGGAGGCCAGCTCGGTCCTGCCGGTCAAGCCGCCGCCGCTGCAACGGGAGAACCGGCTGTATCAGGCCGACTGGCTGCTGCGCTATTACGGCTTCACGGTGGAGGAGATCGCGTCCGGCGGCGAAGGCGGGATGCTCGACCTCGGCATCGACCCCAAGCTGGCCTGGGCGCTGAAGAACCGCGAGCGCTTCCCGGTCGACGTCAACCGCGCCGACCGCGAGATGCTGCTGCGGGTGCCGGGGCTGGGCGCCCGCGCCGTCGACAAGATCCTGTCGGCGCGCCGCCACACCCGCCTGCGCATGGAGGATCTGGGGCGGCTGTCGAACGGTCTGCGGCGCGCCCGCCCCTTCCTGATCGCCGCCGACTACCACCCCGCGGTCGGGCTGACCGACCGGCTGGACCTGCGCCAGCGCTTGGTCACGCCGTCCAGCCAGTTGAGCCTGTTCTGACGATGCGCACGATCACCTTGCGGGAGGGGGCGGACCTCGACGGCTTCCGCCGGGCGGTGCGCCGCCTCGCCGCCGCCCGGACGGCGCCCGAGGCGGTGCTGTGGAGCGTCGGCGCGCCGTCGCTGTTCGGCGACGAAGCACCCGCATTTGAAAACGGTGCCCCGGTCCTCCTGCCCCAGGCGGTCGGCCGGTTGATCGAAACCGTCGTCTGCCACAGCGATCCGGAGCGCTACGCCCTGCTGCACCGGCTGGTCTGGCGGGTGCTGAACGGGGAGCGGGCGCTGCTCGACCAGCACGCCGACCCGCTGGTGCACCGGCTGGAGCGGCTCGACAAGGCGGTGCGCCGGGACATCCACAAGATGCACGCCTTCCTGCGCTTCCGCGCCCTGCCGGACCCGGCCGGCGGGGAGCGTTACGTCGCGTGGTTCGAGCCCGACCACCACATCGTCGAGGCCGTCGCCCCCTTCTTCGTCGAGCGCTTCGAAAGCATGGCGTGGACGATCCTGACGCCGAAGGGATCGCTGCACTGGGACCGCCACCGCCTGATGACCGGGCCGCCCGCCGAGCGTCCGGACTCCTTGGCCGACGACCGCTTCGCCGAGGGCTGGCTGCGCTATTACGAAAGCACCTTCAACCCGGCGCGGGTCAACCCGACGGCCATGCGGGCGGAGATGCCGCGGAAATTCTGGGCCAACATGCCGGAGACGGCGGCCATCCCGGCCATGGTCCGCGCCGCCCCCGCCCGCGTCCAGGCGATGCTGGAGGCAGAGGCCGCCATCCCGCGCCGCCGCATGCCGGAGAAGGCGGTGGCGGCGATGGCCCGGCAGGCCCCGGACAGCCTCGCCGACCTGAACCGCCTGATCCAACGCTCCGAGCCGCTGGTGCCGGGGGCGACGCAGGCGGTGCCGGGCGAGGGGCCGGAGGGTGCGGCCATCGCCATCGTCGGCGAGCAGCCGGGCGACCGGGAGGACCGCGAGGGCCGTCCCTTCGTCGGTCCCGCCGGCCAGTTGCTGACCGCTGCTCTGGAGGAGGCCGGCATCGAGCGCGGCGGCCTCTATCTGACCAACGCCGTCAAGCATTTCAAATTCGTCCAGCGCGGCAAGCGGCGCATCCACCAGTCCCCCACCGCCGGCGAGGTCAAGCATTACCGCTGGTGGCTGATGACGGAGCTGGGCTTCGTCCGCCCCCGCCTCGTCGTCGCGCTGGGCGCCACGGCGGCCCTGGCTCTGAGCGGCCGGCCCGTTTCGGTGCTGCGCGAGCGCGGTCCGATGGCTTTCGACGGTTGGGACGGCTTCGTCACCGTCCACCCCTCCTACCTGCTGCGGCTTCCAGGGGAGGAGGAGCGACGGCGGGCGCAGGCAGAGTTCGTGGCCGACCTGCGCCGGGCCGCGGCGCTGGCGTGAGGCGGCGTCAGGCCGTCTCCCGTGTCGCGGCCCTCACGCGCCCTGCTGCTTGAACCGCTTGCCCACGGTGCACTGGATGCGCTGAAGCTCGTACTTCGGGTGGTCGTTGATCCACTTGGCGCTCTCGATCTGGCCGGCGATCGGGCAGCTCGACATGGTCAGGGGTTCGGTGTCGGGAACCATCGGATTGATGGTGCGGCACTGGGTCGGGTCGGACGCCAAGCAGAAGATCATCGACAGGGTAACAAACATCGGGCGCTCCAAAACGCAACGGCACGGCTGTGCCAACATCGTGGGGATCAGCGAGAGCAAGCCGCATGCCATGCCCAGGACGAGGACAGGATTGCGCGATTCCGGCTGCTCGGAAATGAGCCAAACCACAGGGCGCCGAATCATTAGGCATCGAAGGTTAACCAATGCCTAAACGTTGGGAGTTTGCAAAGCCGTTGGTGCAACGGATGAAACGGAACGGGCCGCAAGGTCAGAGAAGCCTTCGCACAAGTCTGGAGTCGGCGCGCCGTAGATCAACGGAACGTTGAGTGACGTGTTTTCTATCCTTGAAGCAACCAGCACTGGCGTCAGGCACCGGGCTGTTCGCACCGCCATTGACGGACGTTCCAGTTGGGATGCTCCATGAGCCAGTGCACGACGTGGACATAGCTGTTGCGGGTGCACTCCACCGCGGTCGGGTACCGTTCGATGGAGAGGGGGCGTTCGATGGAGCATTGGTCCGGCCGCAGGGCCAGACAGATCACCATGACCAGTTCAAACATGAGTCACCATTCCCGTACCGAAGAGCGGTCCTGAAAGATCGGGCCTGAAAAGTCGATGAGCCGACGCCTTCGGCCGTTTCACCAAAGTGGACGAAGGCCGGAACACGCTTATCAACAGGCGCTGACACCGATCGGGCCGTGTTGCTTTGCAGCAAAAATTGCTGCTTCGCACAAAAATCGCCGCGAAAACTGCAAATAAATAAATCGCAAAATCATCTTTTGAAGGATTATCAACTTACCACCAATTTGCGGCCATCTCCGGACAAAACAGTTAGCAGCCGATTGTTTTGCGTTTTCTATTCGGCAGAGCCTTGACGAGAACATGGTCCCAATATAGCATTAAGTCCCAATTTGGCGTCAGCTTTTCTGAATATTGAGTTTAGAACAAAGCACACCGCGCGACAACATACGCGCGACAACGCCCTTTTGCACTCATCGCCGCGCCGATAAACAAAAAGCCCATTGGTTTTTGGGTAAACAATAAGCGCCACCACGGGAGGGATCGTCATGAAGGTATTGTCTCGCTGGCTTCTGGCGTCAGTCGCCATCGTCGCAGCCGGCTCGGTTTCCGCGAACGACAGTATTCTGAAGAATGAAGCGAACCCCAACAACTGGGCGTCCCAGCTCGGCAACTACGCCGGACAGCGGTACAGCCCGCTCAACCAGATCACCACCGACAACGTCAAGAACCTGCAGGTCGCGTGGTCGTTCTCGACCGGGGTTCTGCGCGGCCATGAGGGCGGGCCGATCGTCGTCGGCGACGTGATGTACATCCACACGCCGTTCCCCAACAAGGTTTTCGCGCTCGACCTCAACAACCCGGGGCGGGTCATCTGGAAATATGAATCGGTCCAGGACCCGACCGTCATCCCGGTGATGTGCTGCGACACCGTCAACCGCGGCGTCGCGGTCGCCGACGGCAAGGTCTTCCTGGCCCAGGCGGACAACACGCTGGTGGCGCTCGACGCCAAGACCGGCAAGGAGATGTGGAAGGCCAAGAACGGCGACCACACCAAGGGCGAGACCCTGACGGCGGCCCCGCTGGTGGTCAAGGACAAGGTCTTCGTCGGCATCAGCGGCGGCGAGTTCGGCGTGCGCGGCCATCTGACGGCCTACGACACCAACAGCGGCAAGATGGTGTGGCGGGCCTTCTCGACCGGTCCCGACACCGACGTGAAGATCGACCCGTCGAAGACGATGATGATGGGCAAGCCGATCGGGCAGAAGGACCTCGGCGTCTCGACCTGGCCGGGCGAGGAATGGAAACGCGGCGGAGGAACGACCTGGGGCTGGTACACCTACGATCCGGCGCTCAACCTGATCTATTACGGCACCGGCAACCCCGGCACCTGGAACCCGACGCAGCGGGCCGTCGACAAGGACCGGGCCAAGAGCGACAACAAATGGTCGATGACCATCTTCGCCCGCGATCCCGACACCGGTGAGGCGAAGTGGGTCTACCAGAAGACGCCCTTCGACGAATGGGACTTCGACGGCGTCAACGAGAACATCCTCGCCGACATCAACATGAACGGCCAGCAGCGCAAGGTGCTGGTCAACTTCGACCGCAACGGCTTCGCCTACACCCTGGACCGGGCGACCGGCGAGCTGCTCGTCGCGCAGAAATTCGACCCGACGGTCAACTGGGCGACCGACGTCGACATGAAGACCGGACGGCCGAACGTCGTCGACAAATACAGCACCTTCGCCAACGGCGAGGACAAGAACACCGCGGCCGTCTGCCCGGCGGCGCTCGGCAGCAAGGACCAGCAGCCGGCCTCCTTCTCGCCGGACACCGGCCTGTTCTACGTCCCGACCAACCACATCTGCATGGACTATGAGCCGTTCTCCGTCTCCTACACGGCGGGGCAGGCCTATGTCGGCTCGACCGTGTCCATGTACCCGACGCCGAATTCGCACGGCGGCATGGGCAACTTCATCGCTTGGGACGCGGCGGCCGGCAAGATCGTCTGGTCGCGGCCGGAGCGCTTCGCGGTGTGGAGCGGCGCTTTGTCCACCAAGGGCGGCGTCGCCTATTACGGGACGCTGGAAGGCTACCTCGTCGCCGTCGACATGAAGGACGGCAAGGAGCTGTGGCGGTTCAAGACCCCGTCCGGCATCATCGGCAACATCAACACCTACACCCACAACGGCAAGCAGTATGTGGCCGTCCTGTCGGGCGTCGGCGGCTGGGCCGGCATCGGCCTCGCCGCGGGCCTGACCCAGGAGGCCGGGGCGCAGGCGTGGCACAACGCCGTCCATCCCGGACACACCGAGGGCGGAGGGGTGGCGACCGCCGGCCTCGGCGCGGTGGGCGCCCACCAGTCGCTGGGCGAATACACCCAGCTCGGCGGCGTCCTGACGGTGTTCCACGTTCCGGACCAGAAGTGATCGGCAGACCTGCCCCCGGTGCCGCAAGGCACCGGGGGTTTTGCTTTAGAGCCTTCGGCATTCACTGGGCCCCGGCTTCCGGGCAAGGATCTCGACATCCATGAAACGCAGATTTGTGCAACGCAGACTTGGCTTGCTGACCGGTGCGCTGACGGTGGGCACCGTCGCCTGTTTCGCCGCCCTGGCGCAGGACGCGCCGACGACCCCCGACGGGACACCGACCTACATCGTCAAGGACGGTCAGGTGGACAAGGGAACCTACAACGGCTACCGCCGCTTCCACGCGACCTGCCACACCTGCCACGGCTTCGACGCGTCGGGGTCGTCCTTCGCCCCCAGCCTCGCGGACTCGCTCAAACGCCTCAGCTACGACGAGTTCAAGGAGGTCGTCGTCAACGGCCGCCAGAACCAGGGCGCCACCGGCGACAAGGTGATGCCCTCCTTCGGCCTCGACCCGAACATCATGGATCACCTGGACGACATCTACCGCTACCTGAAGGCGCGGGCCGACGGCGCGCTGCCCGGCGGACGCCCGCAACGCATCGGCGGCTGATCCGGCAGGGGGGTCCTTCATGGCACGTTCTTCCACGCCCATCGCCCTTGCCGTCGCCAGCGCCGCGACTCTGCTCTCCGTCACCCTGCCGGCCCACGCCGTCGAGGTGACGGAGCGCGAGAGCGTGCGCGTCTGCGCCGACGGCAACCTGCTGCCCTACTCCAACGAGAAAATGGAGGGTTTCGAGAACGAGATCGCCCGGCTCATCGGCGAGGATCTGAAGAAGCCGGTGACCTATTACTGGTGGCCGCAGACCATCGGCTTCGTCCGCAACACGCTGCGCGCGCGACAGTGCGACCTCGTCATGGGCACGGCGTCCGGTGAAGAGCTGATGCAGAACACCAACCCCTACTACCGCACCGTCTATTCCCTCGTCTACCGCACCAAATCAGGCATCAAGGCGGAAAGCGTGGGCGATCCGTCGCTGAAAGACGCCCGCATCGGCGTCGTCGAGAAGACGCCCGCGGTCAACCTGCTGCGCCTCTACGGCATCACCCGGACGGAGCCCTACCAGCTCAACACCGACACACGCGCCAACAACCCGGCCCGCGACGCCATCGAGGACGTGGCGGCCGGCAAGACCGACGCCGCGGTGATCTGGGGACCGATCGCCGGTTACTTCGCCGCCCAGCAGACGGAGCCGCTGACCGTCGTGCCGCTGGTCAAGGAGTCAGCGGGCGCCCGGCTGCAATTCAACATCTCCATGGGCATCCGCTCCGACGAACCGGAGTGGAAACACTGGCTCAACGACTTCATCAAGCGCCGCCAGGACGACATCGACCGCATCCTGCTGCGCTACCACGTCCCGATCATCGGCCCGGACGGCGCGCTGAAGACCGCCGCCGCCATCGAGCCGCCGGGCTACCGGATGGACCAGTACCGCGCCCCGACCCCCGCCGGCCTGTCCGGCGCCTCCACCGTGACCCTGGCGGAGCTGCGGCGGCTGATCGAGCGTTTCCCCGACACGCGGCTGGTCGACGTGATGCCGGCGCCGCCGCGCCCGGCGGACCGTCCGGAGCCGGCCGTGTGGGTGCCCCCGCCCCGCCGCAGTCTGCCTGGGGCGGTCTGGCTTCCCAACACCGGCTACGGCAGCCTGTCGGGCGAGCAGGAGCGCTATTTCCGCGCCGGGCTGGAGACGGTGAGCCACGGCGATCGGGCCGCCCGGCTGGTCTTCTTCTGCGAACCGGACTGCTGGATGTCCTGGAACGCCGCCAAACGCGCCGTGGAATGGGGCTACGGCAATGTCTACTGGTATTCCGACGGCGCCATGCGCTGGCAGGAGGCGGGATACGGGCTGGAGACCGTCGAACCCTTCGCCGGCGGCGCGTCGAACTGAGCGAACCCGCTCGCCTTAGTCCAGGCGGGCGGCGATGTCCCGGGCGATGCGGCCGGCTTTCTGTTCGAGCTGGACCGGCTGCTCGCACAGCGCCGTCTGGTTGCGCCGCCGTTCGTCGAGGATGCGGCGGCGCCACGCGATCTCCTCCCGCAGAGCCGCCGCCTCGGGAGCGTCGGCGGGAAGCGTCTGAAAGCGGGTCAGCGCCGCATCGATGCTGTCGAGCAGAACGCGCTGCTGGTGGGCATAGCGCTTGATGGCCGAAATAGCCTGCCCACGCTCCTGGTTGAGCGCATCGAAGGCGCCGGCGAACAGGGCGGTGAGGGCGGCGTTGCGGTCCGCTGCTGCCCGGTCTGCTTCCAGCTGGTCGGCGAAGCGGTCGATCGCCGCCTGCTCCTGCTCCGGATCGAGCCGGCGGTCGAGGAGTTGCTTCAGGACCGGTTCGGTGCCGGGAATGTCGCGCCAGTCGCCTTCCTTCCCCTCGATGGGGTCTCCGGGCCAGATCTGGCCGGACGACAGGGTCGGCACGAGGATCTGGACGCAAGGCCAATCCGGGTCGCTCCCGGCGGCGGACGCCGGGACAGACGCCGCCGGGAGCGACGCCAGGGTGAGCAACGCGACGGCGAGGACAGCGGAGCGGTGACACATGACGGGATTCTGCCGGACATCGGGCGCCCTTGCCCATTCACGCATTCGGATGAGACCGATGGAATCCGCCGCGATGGCGGCCCTGTCCCTGCTTCTGTCGACCTTCGTGGCCCCGGCTGCGGCGCAGACGCCCGCCAAAATCCTGCTCTTTGACCTCGAACTGGTGGACACCAGCCGGGAGCCCGCCGATCCGGACCATGCCGGACGGCTGGAGCGGGTGACGGCGCTGCTGCGCGACGGGCTGAAGGACGGCGGCTATGCGGTGACCGGCGTCCGCGACAGCGCCGTCGCGATGGAGGCGCCGGCCTCGCTCTACCGCTGCAACGGCTGCGAACGCGACCTTGGGCGCCGGGCCGGCGCCGACATCGTGGTGACGGGTTTCATCCATAAGATCAGCACGCTGATCCTCAACATGCAGATTATAATGCGCCGCACCGGAGATGGCAGCGGAGATGGCGAGGTCATCGCCGTCGCGAACGCGGACATCCGCGGCGACAACGAGCGGTCATGGCGGCGCGGCGTCGAATGGCTGCTGCGTCACCGCCTGCTGGCCGTTCCGCCGTCCGACCGGTGACGAGCCCTGACGACATCCGAGGCGGGGGAGCCAACCTTCGTCCGACACGGGGAGGAGGATCGCTTGGCCGACGACGCTTTGCTCTCCTATGTCCCGTACCGCCCGGCGGCGAGCCGCGTCCGGTACTACGACATCACGCTGCGCGACTATGTGGACCAGTTCCGGATCGGCGTCTGGGACGAGGAAAAGGAGCGCACGCAGCGCGTCCGGATCAACGTCTCGTTGACGCTGCCCTGGCCCGACCGGCCGATGACCGACAGCCTGGACGAGGTGCTGTCCTACGATTTCCTGATCGACGGCATCCGCGCCCTGCGCGACGGCGCCCATGTGAACCTCGTCGAGACGCTGGGCGACCGGATTCTCGCGCTGTGCTTCTCCAACCCGGATGTGACCCGCGCGCGGGTGCAGGTGGAGAAGCTGGACGTCGTCCCGGAATCCGGCGGAGTCGGCATCGTCATCGAGCGGTCCCGCCCCGAGGGAGCGCGAACGCCATCATGAGCAGCGCGCCGTTGTGGGTCGTGAAGTTGGGCGGCAGCCTGTGGCGCGCCCCGGAATTGCGGCGCTGGCTGGAAATCCTGGCCGCGGCGCGGCGTCTGCGGGTCGTGGTCGTCCCCGGCGGCGGCCCCTTCGCCGACGCCGTCCGCGACGCCCAGCCGGCGCTCGGCTTCGGCGACCGCGCCGCGCACCGCATGGCCTTGCTCGCCATGGAGCAGTATGGAACCGCCCTGGCCGACCTGGAGCCGCGGCTGTCCCCGGCGCGCAGCCTTGCCGATCTGCGCGGCCGGCCGAGCCCGACCGTCTGGATGCCCCTTCCCCTGGCGGATGACGCCGACGTGGCGGAAAGCTGGGACGTCACCTCCGACAGTCTGGCGGTCTGGCTGGCCGGGGCGCTCGGCGCCACCTGCGCAATTCTCGTCAAGTCCGCCCCGTTGCCGGACGCGGCCGTCCCGGTGACCCGCCTCGTGGCCGACGGCGTCGTCGATCCGGCCTTGCCGGGCCGCATGGCGCGGTTCGGCGGGGCGGTGTGGTGCGTGTCGCGGGAGGATCATCGGCGTTTCGCCCGGGCGCTGGACCGCGGCAACCCCGGCGGAACCCGGCTGGTGCCGGCCGCCGAGGGGCAGGAGGCCGATCACCGGGATGGCGATCACCGGGACGCTGACCGCCGGGATGCCGATGGCCGCAACGTCTATGGCTGACGCCTCCGAACACATCCTGTTCCTGACCGGCGCGCTGGCCGAGACCCGCCTGCGTCATGTCCTGGCTTCCTTGGAACCTCTGGAATTCCGGGCCACCGTGGTCAATCTCGGCATCAAGGTCGCGGCGCTGGCGACGACGGAGATCGTGCTGCGCCGCCTCGCCTCGACCGAGGGGGCTGACCGCGTCCTGCTGCCGGGGCGGTTCCGCGGCGACCTCGCCCGGCTGTCCGCCCATTTCGGCGTGCCCTTCGAGCGCGGCCCCGACGAACTGGAGGATCTGCCCCAGCATTTCCGCCGTCAGGCCGCTCCGCTCGACCTCAGCCGCCACCATACGAAAATCTTCGCCGAGATCGTCGAGGCGCCGCTGCTCGGCGTGCCGGCGATCCTGGAGCGCGCCGCCCGCTTCGCGGCGGACGGGGCCGACGTGATCGACCTCGGCGGACTGCCCGACCATCCCTTCCCCCATCTGGAGGAGGCGGTGACGGCGCTGCGCGAGGCCGGTCACACGGTCAGCGTCGATTCCCTCGATCCCAGGGAGCTGTTGCGCGGCGCCGGAGCGGGGGCCGCCTACCTGCTCAGCCTGACCGAGGAGACCGCCTGGGTCGCCCGCGAGACCGACGCGGTGCCCATCGTCATCCCCACCACGCCGGGCGATCTCCCCTCGCTCGACCGGGCGCTGGACGCCATCCGCGGCGCCGGGCGGCGCTGCATCGCCGACCCGGTCCTGGAGCCGATCCACCATGGCTTCACCGACTCCCTGCTGCGCTACCGCGAAGTCCGGGCGCGCCATCCCAACCTGGAAATCCTGATGGGTGTCGGCAACGTCACCGAGCTGACCGACGCCGACACGCCGGGGATGACCGCGCTGCTGATGGGGATCGTCTCCGAGCTGCGCATCGACCACATCCTGACGGTGCAGGTCAGCCCCCATTGCCGCCGCACGATCCGCGAGTTCGACGCGGCGCGGCGCCAGTTCTTCGCCGCCGCGGAGGCCGGCGCCCTGCCCCGCAATTTCGGCAACGCCCTGCTCTGCCTGCGCGACCGCAAGCCCTTCACCAGCACGCCGGAACAGGTGGCCGACCTCGCCGCCCGCATCCGTGACCCGAACTACCGGATCGAGGTGACGGAACAAGGCGTCCATCTCTACAACCGCGATGGGCACCATGTGGCCGGCGATCCCTTCGCCCTGCTCCCCCACATCGATCCCCGAACCGATATGGGGCACGCCTTCTATCTCGGGGCGGAACTGGCGCGCGCGCAGATCGCGTGGCAGCTCGGCAAGCGCTACAGCCAGGACAACGAACTGCGCTGGGGCGTGGCGGTGGACGCTCCGGACGGCACGGGAGGGTGCGGGACATGACCTTCATCCGCGAAACCGTCATCACGAGCTGCGACGCGGCGGGCAACGTCCACGTGGCCCCCATGGGCGCTACGGTGACCGAGACCGGCTATGTCCTGGCCCCCTTCCGTCCCTCGCGCACGCTCGACAACCTGCTCGCCACGCGCTGCGCGGTGGTGAACTTCACCGACGACGTTCGGGTCTTCGCCGGCTGCGTCACCGGGCGGCGGCGCGACTGGCCGACCGTACCGGCGGAACGCGTCCGCGGCGCGGTGCTTGCCGGGGCGCTGGCGCACGAGGAGGTGGAGGTGGCCGCAATCGAGGATGACGGCGTGCGCCCGCGCCTGGACTGCCGCCCGGTGCATCTCGCCACCCACCGGCCCTTCCGTGGCTTCAACCGGGCGCAGGCCGCGGTGGTGGAGGGGGCGATTCTGGTCAGCCGCCTGCACCTCCTGCCGACCGAAAAGGTCGACCGCGAAATCGACTATCTGTCCATCGCCATCGGCAAGACCGCCGGTCCCGACGAGTTGGAGGCGTGGGGCTGGCTGCTCGACCGCATCGCCGAACACCGGGCGGGCGGGGACGACGCGCCATGACCCGGCTGCTCGCCAGCGTCGCGTCCCTGATGGAATTGACGCTCGCCGCGCGGGGCGGGGCGGACATCCTGGATTTGAAGGACCCCAAGGCGGGTGCGCTGGGCGCTTGGCCGTTGGACGGCATCGTGCGTGCCGTCGACACGGCCCGGCAGTGGCTCATCCGCGCGCCACTGAGCGCCACGGTGGGCGACCTGCCGATGGCGCCTGTGACCGTGGCGAGGCGCGTGGCCGAGACGTGGGCCTGCGACGTCGATTACGTGAAGATCGGTCTGTTTCCGTCCGGCGATCCGGCGGGCTGCGTGGCCGCGCTGGAGTCGGAGGCCCGGCGCGGCACCCGCATCGTCGCCGTGCTGTTCGCCGATCTTTGGACCGACCCCGGCACTCTGCTTCCCGACATCGCGAAAGCCGGCTTCGCCGGAGCCATGCTCGACACCGCCGGAAAGGGTGGCGGCGGGTTGCTGCGGCACAAGACGGTCGACGAGGTGAAACGCTTCCTGGATCAGGCGCACGGCCTCGGCCTGCTCACCGGCCTCGCCGGATCGCTGCGGCGGGACGACATTCCGGCCCTGCTGCCGCTCGCCCCCGATTATCTCGGCTTCCGCACCGCGCTGTGCGCCGGCGCCGACCGGGGCGGCGCGCTGGACCCGGCCGCGCTTGCGGCGATCCGCGACGCCGTCCCGAGGCACCCGATCGGCGGGTGACGGCGGCGGGTGGCGGCGGGCGGCTACTGCCCTGTGCCCGTCTTCGGTGGTTCGGACGCGTTGGTGCCGCCCTGCGTCACCGAACCGCCGCCGATGGTGCCCTGCCGCTGTCCGGCCAGGGAGTTGTCAGGCAGAGCGCCCGTGCCGCTCGTTGCGCCGCCCGAGGAACCTGACGGCGCAGTCTGAGGCGCCGTCGAGCCGGACGTTCCACTCTGGCCGCCGCCCTGCGTGACCCCGCCTCCGACGGTGCCCTGCCGCTGCCCGGCCAGGGAGTTGTCCGGCAGTGCCCCGGTCGACGGGCTGGTCTGGCTTCCGGAGCCTTGAGGCATCGCGCCGCCCGTGGATTGGGCGGACGCCGGGACCGCCGCCAGGGCGGCGGCAAAGGCCAGCGCGGATGCGCCGGCCAGGATGTTCACCTGTTTCATGGGACATGTCCTCCGGCAAATCATTCGGTGTTTTTTACGCCTCTAACCCGCTTCCTTCGTGCTGCGGTTCTGGCGGGACGCTTCGCCCATGCGGCCGATGTCCTCCTTCGCCCGCTCGTCCCGACCGGCGTCCTGCGGTTGGTCCTTCTTGAATTCCTGCTCACTGCCGAGAACGCTCTTCTCGCCGCGCGGCTGGTCCTGCGGTTTGTCGGAATTTCCCGTCATGACGTTTCCTCCACCCGAGCCCGCCCGGCGGGATGACCGGACGGTCGTCTGTTCCATCAACCGCAGGTCGCCGGGCACGGTTCCGCCCGTCGTGTCACCCCTGTTCCGCCTTATCCTTGTTCCGCCGGGCCGCCGCGGCGGGCCCAGAAGCCTCGTCCGGGATCGTAGGCGAGGATCGCCGCTCCCAGGAACAGCGCGAGGCAGGCGGTGACGGCCAGGAAGGCCGTGCCGTTGACTTGCAGGTACAGCGCGAAGCGGATCAGCTCGACGGCCTGCGTGAAGGGATTGATCCCGGCGATCCAGGCGAGCGTCGGGCTGCCCTCGCGGATGCGCCACAGCGGGTAGAGCGCCGAGGAGGCGAAGAACATCGGAAAGATGACGAAGTTCATCACGCCCGCGAAGTTCTCCAGTTGCCGGATGAAGGAGGACAGCAGCAGGCCGAGCGCGCCCAGCATCAGCCCGCTCAGCACCAGCGCCGGCAGCACCGCGAGATAGCCGAGTTCGGGCGGCTGGACGCCCCAGAACCAGGCGATGGCGAGGAAGACATAGACCTGGGCGATCGACACCAGAACGCCGGCCAGCAGTTTGCAGACCAGCAGGTACCAGCGCGGCAGCGGGCTGACCAGCAGGGTCTTCATGCTGCCCATCTCCCGGTCGTAGACCATGGACAGCGAACTCTGCATCCCGTTGAACAGCTGGATCATCGCCACCAGCCCCGGCGTCACGTAATCCTCGTAGAGGATGTAGGTCTCGTAGGGCGGAATGATCGACAGGCCGAGCACGGCGCGGAAGCCCACCGCGAAGATGGCCAGCCAGACCAGCGGGCGCACCAGGGCGGCGAAGAAGCGCTCGCGCTGGTGCACGAAGCGCAGCCCCTCGCGGACAATGACCGCGCGCAGGCAACGCCAGTGGAGCGTCGCGTTCATTCCCGGGTCCCCTTCGCCGTCAGCCGGGCGAAGGCGTCGCCCAGGGTCGCGGCGCCGGTGGCGGCGCACACCTCCTCCACCCGCCCGGCGGCCAGCACGCGCCCGCGGTGCAGCACCACGACGCCGTCGCCGTCGCGCGCCTCGTCGATCAGGTGGGTTGCCCACAGCACGGCCAGCCCGCGCTCCCGGCAGAGGTCGTGCACATGGTCGAGGACCTGCCGACGCAGCTCGATGTCGAGCCCGACGGTCGGCTCGTCCAGCAGCAGCAGGCTCGGGCGATGCAGCAGCGCGCGGGCGATCTCCACCCGTCGCCGCTGCCCACCGGACAGGGTGCGCACCCGCTCGTCCGCGCGCTCGGACAAACCGATGCGGGCCAGTTCCTCGCCCGCCCGGGCTTCGATGTCGGCGGACGCCAAGCCATGCAGCCCGCCGTGGTAGCGCAGGTTCTGGATGACGGTCAGATCCGGATCGAGTGTGGGCTGCTGGAACACCACGCCGATGCGCGCCAGCGCCCGGGCCGGGTGCCGGCGCATGTCGGCACCGAAGACGCGGATGCTCCCCTGGCGGGTGTTGTAAAGTCGCGTGATCAGCGAGAAGAGCGTCGTCTTGCCGGCACCGTTGAGCCCCAGCAGCACGGTGAACCGCCCCGCGGGAACGCCGAACGACACGCCGTCCAGCGCCGCCCGCGCCCCGAAGCTGTGGCTCAGCCCCTCGACCGCCAGGACCGGGGCCGCCGCGGCGTCACCGGAACGGGCTTGCGGGTCGGGTGGCGCGGTGTCGAAGCAATCCATGTCGTCTCCATCGCCGGGAGCCGTTGCGTTCGCCTGCTTAGCCCTCTCCTCTCCGGGGAGAGGGTGGCCCGCAGGGCCGATGAGGGGGATGTCCATGGCGGTATGTCCAGCAAAAGCGCAACCCCCTCACCCTAACCCTCTCCCCAGAGGGGAGAGGGGATATCGAAAGCCTCCATTACGGCTTGACGATCACGCCCCAGGGCGCGCCGCCGACCGAGATCGACTTCACGACCCGACCGCGCTCCAGATCCATCACCGACATGTCGTTGCTGACGCCGTTCGTCGTGTAGAGGCGCTTCTCGTCCGGCGACAGCGCCAGATTCCACACGCGCTGGCCGACGAGGTGGTAGCGCTTCACCTCGTAGGTCTTGGCGTCGATCTCGGCGACCCGGTTGGCCGGGCCGAGGGCGACGAAGGCCCGTTGCCCGTCGCTGGTCAGCTGGATGCCGACCGGCTGGATGGATTCGCGCGGCACGCCCTGGACCGCGAAGCTGATCTTATGAACGAGCTTGCGCGAGGCCGCGTCGATGACGCTGACCGTCCCACCGACCTCCGACGACACCCAGACGAACCGCCCGTCCCCGGTGAACTGGGCGACGCGCGGGCGCGCATCGACCAGCACGTTGTCGATGATCTTGTGCGATTCCGTGTCGATGAAATGGGCCATGTTCGTCGTTTCGGAGGTGTTCACCAGGATCTTGCCGTCCGGGCTGACGCCCATACCCTCCGGCTCCACCCCCACCTGGATCTCGCCGATGATCTTCTTGGTCGCGATGTCGACCACCGAGACCATGTTGTCGTCCTCGTTGGCGACGTAGAGCCGGTGCCCCTGCGGGTCCAGGACAAACAGCTCCGGATCGGGGCCGGAGGGCAGCCGGTCGACGACCTTCTGCGTCGCCACGTCGATGACGTCGATCCGGTTGTCGTCGCCGACGCAAACGAAGATCTGAGTCATGTCCTCGTTGAAGGTGATGCCGCGCGGCCGGCGGCCGACCTTGATCGTGGCGACCACCTGCAGCTTGCCGCCGTCCACCACCGAGACGGTGTTGCTCTTCTCGTTCGAGACGAAGATGGTGTCCGCCTGTGCGGGCTGGGCGACGGCGAAGCCCAGCAACGCTAAAGCGCCGATCCGGGCGGCTCCTCCGGTTAACGACATCACGTTCCCTCCCATGGTTGCCCCCTGCCGGGGCTTTTCTCAGCGGTTGCGGCACCGGCTTTCCGGTCGATCGTCGCCGAGCGTGTCGAGTTCCGAGAACTGGTGCAGGTAGCCCGGCTGCGGTGACACCGAGACGAGCACCCGCGGCCCGGCCAGCAGCACCGGCTGCCGAAGCTGCCCGTCCCAGTCGCGGAAGGTCAGACCCTGCCCCTTGAAGGCCGGCAGGGTGAAGTCCGGGCCGCGCACGAAGGCGGCGAGCGCCGCGGGGTCGGCGGACTTGGTGCGCGTCGCCGCCTCGCCCACCGCGCGGACGGCCATCCAGGCGGTGTAGTCGCGCGGGCGCATCCAGCGCCCAGCCTGCCGTTCGAAGCGGCTGTGGATCTGCGTCGCTCCCCACTGCTCGTGCACGCGCGACCACGCGGTCGGGACGAGCCCATGGGTGCCGACGACCGGGCGGGGCAGCCACGTCTGGTAGAGCAGATACTCGCCGAACCCGTCCGCCTCGTCGGCGACGACCAGGACGTCGTGCTCGGTGCCCTGGGTGAAGGTGAGGATTTCCGACTGGACGGTGACATGCCCGGTGTCAACGCGGCGGTTCGCGTCCTCGAAGGTCCAGCGCTTCTCCTCGACGATTTTGGCGCGGTAGCGCTTGGCGGCGGCGCGGATCGCGTCGGCGTAGGCGGCGTCCTGCGGCGTCCGCCCGACCACCAGCAGCCAGTTCATCCATTTCCGCGAGGCGAGGTACTGGGCCAGCGCGTCGGCCTGCATCCGCCGGCTGGGCGTGACGTGCAACAGGTTGGCGCGGCAGCGCTCGTTGCGCAGGTCGTCGTCCGGGGCGCGGGTGTTGAAGATCAGCATGTCGGCCGCCTCGGGCGCCGCCGCGGCGGCGAGCAGGGCGTCCTCCTTCAGGTCGGCGACGAGCAGGCGCACACCCTGCCCGGCGAGGTCGCGCACGGCGTCCTCGACGCGCCCGTCCTCCGGCACCGTCACCTCGACCAGATCGAAGCGCTGGTTGAGGAACCGCCCGGTCGTGTTGTTGTCGGCGATGGCGAGGCGGGCGCCCTGGACGCCCTCGTCCTCCGACACCGGTTCAAGAAAGGTCTGGGGGATCCGCGGCTCCTCCGCGCGGGTCAGGTAGCCGATGCGTACCACCAGCGGATCGGCGCCCCGGGCCGGAGACCCGAACAGAACGGCCAGGGCGAGGGTCAGAAGGGCTACGGCCCGCAGCGCGGGAGGGCGTCCGCTAGGCCTCCGACACGATAAGCACTTCTCCGATCCCCCCGGCCGTCCGGTCGCCGATAAGGCGCCGGGCACGGGTGCCGGCGGTTGGGAATCCACTGGGCCAAGCCCCGCCATCGATCAGCTCCTTCCGCATCAGGTCCAGAAACATCCAGTCGTTCATGCCGCCATCGACGAAGCCGGGCGTCACAGCCTCCGGCGCTTGGGGCAGCAGGATGGAGCCGCGGCGCATGGCCTGCCCCGCACCAGGACCGCAACCGGCGCCGACGACGATGGTCCCGGCGATCATCCGGGCACCGCACAGGCCTCCCACCCGTCCGTGGACGGCGATCAGGCCACGGCGCATCCGCTCGCCGACACGGTCTCCGGCGTTGCGCATGACGACGACGGAGCCGCCGCTCATGCCGCGCGTGCCGCCGGCCAGCGGTGCTCCCAAGAAGTCCCCGGCATCGCCCAAGACGCGCAGGCTCCCGCCGGCCATCCCGGCCGCTGCGAAGGCGCCGCAGTTGCCCTCGACGGTCAGCACGCCGCCGCGCATGGCGCTGCCGGCATAGGCGCCGCACTCCCCCTCGACCCGGAGTTCCCCGGCGGTCATGCCGCTTCCCACCCCGTCGAGCACCGCATCGCCGGGCTGCAGGACCAGACCACCGGAGGGGCCGCCGTCCTGAAGCGCGAACAGCGCGTCCAGTCGATGACGCTCCCGCCCACGGACCAGCATCAGCCCGGCCAACGCCTCCCGACCGCCCTCAATCAGCCGGTCGGGCAGGACGCCGGTCATATCAATGGGCGGGCCGGCGGAGTCGCGGGTGGTGAGAATGAGTCCGCTCATGCCATCACCTCGTGCAGGCGGAACTGGTAGCGGCCGAGCTTGCCGCCGTAGTTGCCGGCGGTCACCGACACCACCCCGCCCGTGGCGCCCAGGTCGGCCACGGCGGCGATGCCCGCGCGCATGGCGGCGGCGACCGCCGCTTCGCTCACCCCGTCGATGACCAGTTCGAGAATGGACTCCACCCCCTCCGGCACCAAAGACGCCGGCACCGCCGCCCGCAGCGTCGGGCAGAAGGCAGTGTTGGTGGAGGCGATCAGCCCCTTGTACTTGCCGCCGATCTTGGAGCCGGAGCGGACCACCCCACCGGGAAAGGGCAGAATGGCGCCCGGCACCTCGCGGATCGCCAGGACCGCGGCCTGCGCCGCCGCCAGACCGGAGCGGCGGTCTGCCGCCAGGATGATGAAGTTGCCGCCGCCGACGCCCTCCACCGCCGCGGTGGTCGCCTCGCACAGGAACTCGCCGTCCATGACGGGAATGCGCCAATAGCGCCGGCCGCCGACCCGCTTGGCGATCTGCCAGCCATCGCCGAAATAACGCAGCGCGTTGCCGAGCGGAATCGCAGCGCCCTCCCGCAGCCCGGCGTAGCAGGCCGTTCCGGGGCAGGTCATCACGCATTGCCCGACGCGGCGGGCCACCTGCTTCGCCAATTCCGCCTTCGACATGGCGAACAGCAGAACCGCCGCGCCGGGCCGGGAGTCCGGGGTCTCATCGGATGGCAACACACGTTCCATCGCCGCCTCGCAGCCGCAGGCGATCACCGAGGTGGCGAAGCCCGTCAGGCTGACCACCGCCGCCTGCACCCAGGCCGGCGTGTCGGCGGTGATCACCACCCGCGTGCCGAGCATAGGGAAGGCCTCGGCGAAGGTGTCCTCGATGTGGACGCCGTTGAGCCGCATCAGAAAGCTCCCGGCTGACACGCGTGGCGAACCAGGCCGTTGCCCCCGCGGATCTCCTCCTCCGCAATGCGGAAATGCGTCAGCCGCTGGCCCATGCGCTCGTCGAAGCGGCGCGCCATCCAGGATTCGATCTTTGGATCGTAAGCAGGCTCCACCACATGCGTGCGCCCCTGGAGGAACGCCACCACCACGCCGTCGCGGACGATCAGCCGGCCGTCCTTGAAGACGAGGTCCGGTGTCTCGAACATGGCGCGGCGGTCCGGCCGGTCGGTGTAAACGGTGATGTCGGCGACCGCCCCCGGACCGAGATGGCCGCGGTCGGTCAGGCCCAGGATGCGCGCCGGCGCGGCGCGGGTCATGGTGGCGATCTCGCCCAGCGAATACTCGCGCGTCAGCGACCCGAGGATGGTGTGCTCCGGCAACGCCGGGTGCAGCTCCGCCATCCGGGCGAGGCGGTGGTCGCGGTCCATCAGCAGGCGGATCAGCTCGGGGTAGCTGGTGAAGGGCGCGCCGTTGGGGTGGTCGGTGGTGAGGAAGATCCGCCAGGGGTCCTCGATCAGCAGGAACAGCTCCAGCCCGATCGCCCATTGCAGCGCGTTGACGAAGGCCTTGTCGCGGTAGCGGAAGGGCACGACGCCGCAGCCGGCGTCGCATTCGATGTCCATCATCACCCACTTCTTCGGGTGGGCGAGCCCGGCGTTGCCCATCTGCGCCATGGTGTCGGCCGAGGCGGTCACCGTCTGGCCGAACATGATCTGCCCGACATCCACCGAGATGTTGGGCCGGCGGTTGACCGCCTCGGCCACGCGCGCGGCGGCGGAGGAGAATTTCCGGTCGCCCTCCGCGCCATAGGCGTGGAACTGGACGTGGGTGAGGTGGAGCCGCAGGCCATCGACCGCCACGATGCTGTCGAGCGTCGCCTCGACGTTGCCCGGCACGCCGAGGTTGAAGCCGTGCAGGTGCAGCGGGTGCGGGATGCCCAAACGTTGCACCGCCCCCGCCAGGGCAGTGAGGATGCGGCGCGGCGTGATGGCGTGGAAGGGGCCGTTCTCGTCCACGTCGAGGCGGCGCTGGTTGTACTTGAAGGCGTTGATACCGCCGGGATTCACCGCCTTGACGGCAAGGCTGCGCGTGGCGTTCAGCATGAAGCCGACGTAATCGGCCACCGCCTCCTCCCCGGCGCCGGAGGCGAGAAGCTCCAGCAGCAGGTCGTCATTGCCCAGCACCAGATAGCCGCCGGTGTCGATCAGCGGGATGTCCGCCATTTCCAGATGGGCGTGGCGGGCGTTGCTCGGCAGCATCGCCGGCTCGAAGGCCGCCGTGTAACCCATCTGGGCGTAGCGGCAGCCGGTGGCGTGGGTGGACGGGGTGGCGAGGCCGACGCATCCGCAAGGCTCCTGCGCCGCCATGCGATGCTCCTCGGCCATCAGCAGCCGCGCGATGTTGACCTTGCCGCCAGCGATGTGGCTGTGGATGTCGATGGCGCCGGCCATCACGACCCGCCCGGTCAGGTCGTGGACCTCGTCCGGCGCGGCGCCGGGTCCGGGATCGGCGACGATCCGGCCGTCCTGGAGGAACAGGTCGCCCACCGCGCCGTCGTGCCCGTTGGCCGGGTCGTAGATACGCCCCCCGGCAAGTTTCGTCAGCATGCGGGGGCCTCCTGCGGCAGGGCGGCGGCGATGGCCTTCAGCACGGCCGCGACGCCCGGCAAGCCACGGTCGATCAGGCCCCGCCCGCGCAGGGCGACCACCGTGTCGCTGCGGAAGACGTGGGCCGGGTGGTCAATGCCCGGCGTGCCGACGGGGATGAACACCGCCGGCTCGTTGGCAAAGGCCGTTCCCGGCGGGGCCAGGGCGACGACGGTCGTGTCCGCCGGGAAGGCGGGGACCTCCGGCCGGAAGGAGGACACCCACACCACCACGTCCGCCACCGCCGCGTAGCGCGCCCAGTCGAAGCGGTGGGGGTCGTGCCGCGGTGTTCCTCCGGCCAGCGACGTGCGCAGCGGCACGCCGAAGCGCCATGTGCAGACTTGGTTGACCCCGACGATGTTGTCGTGCCCGGCCAGCGGCAGGCCGGCGCAGCGGGTGTGGCGGTTCGCGTCGCGCACGAGGCCGACCAGCCGCTCGACCGTCAGGTCGGCGTGCGGCCCGGCAAATGCGGCGGCGCCCCAGGCCACGACGGCGTAGCGCGCCGTGCGCAGCCGCTCCGCCAGGGCGGCGATGTCGCCCGCTCCGATCCCGGCGGCTCCCGCCGCGCGAGACGGATCGGCCAAGGCCGCGGCCAGAGCCGCCGCCGCGTCCCCGGTCCGCGCCGGGTCTCCGGGCAGGACGGTGACGGGAAGACCCGAGAGCACGGCCCGCGTGGTGTCCAGCGGTTCGCCGCACAGGAACACCACCTCGCGCGATGGCGGTGTCTGGAAGGCCGGCGCCGGCGCCACCCAGCGCTCGAAGAGGCGCGGGTGCAGCGCCGCCGGGTCCGGTCCGGCCACCAGCAGCAGGTCGCAGCGGTTGCGCAGCTCGGCCAGGGTGGTGGCGATCCAGCCCGTGCGCTGGAGCACCGCCAGATTGCGGTACAGCCCGTCGGACAGCGCGTGATCGACCACCGCGCCCAGCCGTTCGGCGAGCGACAGGGCGGCCCGCGCCCCATCGACGTCGGTGCCGAGCCCGGCCACCAGAGGCGCCTGCGCCGCCCCCAGCAGCGCGGCGGCGGCCTCCACCGCCTCGGCGAGCGGCACCGGGACACCCGCCACGCGCGGGGGTTCAGCCACCGGCGTGTGGGAAAAGCGCTCGCGCGCGACCGGGCAATCGGTGGAGCGCACCGCCAGCGTCGACGGCGGCTCCTCCTCGACGGTCAGGTCGTCGCAGCCGAGGCCGCAGAACGGGCACACGACGTCGTGATGGACGACGGGGCGGCCGATGGGATGGGTTGGCCGGTCGCTCGCCATGCCGTCAGTCGTATTTGATGTAGGCGAAGCGCGGATCGTCCTTGGGCGTCCCCTCCAGCGCGCCGCCGTCGCGGGCGGGCTGCCACTGGATGACCTCCTCGATCTTGCGGGCGAGGTCGAAGTCCTTGTCGGTGATGCCCTTGGCCGAATGGGTTTTCAGCCGCACCTCGACCCAGGCGTAGGAGGCGGTGAGGTCCGGGTGGTGCCACGCGGCCTCGGCCAGATGGCCGACCGTGTTGATCACCATCAGGGTGCCCTTCCAACTGTTCGTCTTGTACTTCCGCCGGATCCAGCCGTCCTCGAACCGCCACCGCGGCAATAATTGCTGCAGTCGCTCAACAACCTCAGTATCGGAATAGGTGGCTTCCTGAACCGCGGTCATGTCTTCCTCCCCGAAGCGACCGAACAGTCCTCACCCCGAAGAGGTATATACTATTGGATCGGGGTCTTTCTTTAATGAAAGATTATCATGATCAAAAGAACGACGCAACTTTCCTTAAGCGAGTGAGGGCCACATGCCACTCGGCGTCGATGAAGTCAGGGAGTTGCGGGTCACGGCCCCCGCGCGGTTGCATCTGGGGTTTCTCGATATGAATGGCGGTCTCGGCCGCCGCTTCGGCAGTCTGGGCCTGACGCTCGACGGGATGGCGACGACCCTCCGCGCGCGACCGTCCGACCGCCTCTGCGCGAGCGGCCCGTCGGCGGAGCGTGCGCTGAAGGCCGCGCGGGCGGTCTGCGACCGTTTCCGCTGGCCGGCGCGCGCCGAACTGACGGTTGAGGAGGCCATTCCCGAACATGTCGGGCTTGGCTCCGGCACCCAGCTCGGTCTGGCGGTCGGCACCGCGCTCGCGCATCTGCACGGGCGTCCCTCGACGGTGCGCCGCCTCGCCGCGGAGCTGGAGCGCGGCGCCCGTTCCGGCATCGGGATCGGCGCCTTCGAGAATGGCGGCGTCATCCTGGACGGCGGCAGGGGGGCGGACGACGCGCCGCCGCCCATCGTCGCGCGCCTGCCCTTTCCGGAGTCCTGGCGGGTTCTGCTGATCCTGCACCGCGACGGTCAGGGGCTGCATGGCACCGCCGAATTGCAGGCCTTCAAGGCGCTGCCGCCCTTTCCGGGGGAGCGGGCCGGGCATCTCTGCCGCCTGATAGTCATGGCGGCGCTTCCAGCGCTGATCGAGGGCGATGCCGACCGTTTCGGGCGGGCGGTGGGCGAGTTGCAACGCACCGTGGGCGACCATTTCGCCCCGGTCCAAGGCGGGCGCTTCACCAGCCCCCTGGTCGCCGAGGCGCTGGCGTGGCTGGAGGCCGAGGGCATTCCCGGCGTGGGACAGACGTCCTGGGGGCCGACCGGCTTCGCCATCGTCGGCGACGCCCGGCGGGCCGAGGCCCTGCTGGCGGAGGCGCGGCGCCGCTGGGCGGGGTCCGCGCTGGACTTCCATCTGGCCCGTGGCCGCAACGACGGCGCGACGCTGGAATCCACCACCGACCGGGTGGTGCTGCGGGCCTCCTGACCCCTCACACCCGAGCCAAGCGGGAGGCGCGCGATGGCCGCACCCTATGTTCTGCACATGCTGACGCCGCTGAAGCACGTCAGCGCCTTCGACGTCAACATGGCGGCGGACGCCGGCATGGGGCCGCTGTTCCCCTACACCGGCGTCGCGCTGGAGGAGGTCACCGGCATCACCCAGGACGCGATGTTCTCCCGCGATCCGGCGAACGCGGCGCGCACCGGGCTGTTCATCGGCGGGCGCGACGCGGTCCTGGCTCTCGACATGATGGACGCCGCCCGCAAGGCCATGTTCGCACCCTTCACCATATCGGTCATGGTCGATCCATCGGGGGCCTTCACGACGGCCGGCGCCATGGTCGCCGTCGTCGAGCGCGCCCTGCGCCGCAGCCACCCGGATGGGATCAAGGGACTGACCCTCAAGGTCTTCGGCGCGACTGGCGTGGTTGGCGGCATCGCCGCGGTGATCGCGGCGCTGGCCGGCGCGCGCGTCACCCTGGTCAGCCACCGCGGCCTGTCCGGCGTGGAGCCCAAGGCCGCCGAGTTCCGCCGCCGCTTCGGGGTGGAGCTGGCCTGCGCCGAAGCGCCCGACGACGCAGCGCGGGAGGCGCTGCTCGCCGATGCCGAGGTGGTGTTCGGCTGCGGGCGGGCGGGCGTGCAGATCCTGTCGGCACGCAACCTTGCCGCGGCGGGCCGCCTGCTGGTTGCGGCGGACATCAACGCGGTGCCGCCGTCCGGCATCGAAGGGGTCGGCCCCAAGGACAACGGGACGCCGCTTCCCGGCGGGCACGGCGTCGGCGTCGGCGCGCTGGCGGTTGGCGCGGTCAAGTTCCGGGTGCAGCACGCCCTGCTGACTCGTCTCGCCGCGACGAAGACGGCGGTGTATCTGGATTTCTGCGATGCCTACGACGCCGCCCGCCAGATCGCCGGCTGAGGCGGTGGCAAAACCGGTCGCGGAGGGGCCGGACATCGTCGTCGCAGCCCTGTCGGCGCGGGCGCTCGCCGCCGCCGCCCGCCGCGCCGGACGGCGTCCGGCGGCCGTCGATCTGTTCGCCGATCGGGACACCGCACAGATTGCAGACCCCTGCCTCCGCCTGGACTCAGACACTCTGCGCCTGGACCCCGCCGCCCTTCGCGACGCCCTGGCGAGGCCCGACCTGCGAGACCTGCCGCTGGTCTACGGCGCCGGCGTCGAGGACGATCCAACGCTGCTGGCGCGCCTCGCGGAGGACCGGCCCCTGATGGGCAACCGGGCCGAGGTGGTGGCGCGCGTCAAGGACCCGTTCCGCTTCGCCGCCACTCTGGACCGCCTCGGCGTTCCCCACCCCCCAGTCGCGTCGGTTTGGGACGGATCATCCGGCGACCATCTGCGGAAGCGGATCGGCGGCAGCGGTGGCGCGCACATCACCCCAGCGACGGCGGGGGACGCCGGGCCGGGCTGGTACGTCCAACGCCGCGTCGCCGGCCATGCGGTGTCGGTCCTCTTCCTCGCGGACGGCGCCCGCGCGCTGATCGTCGGTTTGAGCCGGCAATGGACCGCGCCCACCCCGGAAAGCCCTTATCGCTACGGCGGAGCGGCCGGACCCTGGCGCTGTCCGGAGCGCTGGACCCGGATTTTGCCCGCCCTGATCGACGGTCTCGCGGCGGCGTTCGAGCTGGTCGGGCTGAACAGCGCCGATTTCCTGGTGATCGGCCCGGACTTCCATCTGTTGGAGATCAACCCGCGACCCGGCGCGACGCTGGACGTCTTCGACCGCCCGCCGATGCCGCCCTTGTTCGGCCTCCACCTGGACGCCTGCTCCGGGCGCCTGCCCGAGCGACTTCCGAAGCTGTTGGAGTGTCGGGCGGCGTTGGTGCTCTACGCCGACGCCGCTACCCGGATCGAGGCGGGCCGGCGTTGGCCGGCCTGGACCGCGGACCGACCGGCGGCGCCGACCGTCATCGGGCGCGACGAGCCGGTCTGCACCGTGTTCGGGGAGGGTCCGAGCGCCACCGCGGCACGGCGTCATGGCGAACGGCGGCAACGCGACCTGACGGCCTACGCCGCAATGGAGATGCAGTGATGACCACGGAAGACTCCGCTGACCTGTGCCGGAGGTACGCGCACGCGTTATCCCCTCTCCCCTCCGGGGAGAGGGTCAGGGTGAGGGGGGTGCGCTTGTGCCGAACGTGGCGCCATGCACGCCCCCTTCACCGGCTCTCAGCGGACGCCAGAGGCACCCGCCTGCCGCCGTCAGCTCAAACTCCGTTTGCGCGTGAGCAGAAGGGAGAGGGCTAAAATGGCCAAGCCCAACACCCCTGATCCGCGCCCAAGCCTCGCCGCGCTGTCGGCGCCGTTGGTCGAACGGTTGGTCGCCGATGCCCCGGTGCTTCGCCTCGGCATCGAGAGGGTCGGCGGGGCCTGCGTCATCGATGCCGGGATCGGCCATCCCGGCGGGCTGGAAGCCGGACGGCGCATCGCCGAACTGTGCATGGGCGGCCTTGGCCGCGCAACGCTTGGCCCGATCCCCGGCCCGCCGTCCTGGCCGTTCGGCGTCACCGTCCACAGCGCGCAGCCGGTCCTCGCCTGCCTCGGCAGCCAATACGCCGGCTGGAGCCTCAGCCACGGCAGCGGCAAGGGCGCCTTCTCCGCGCTGGGCTCCGGTCCCGGCCGCGCGCTGGCCCGGCAGGAGGCGCTGTTCGACGAGCTGGACTACCGCGACACCGCCGACGCGGCGGCCTTCGTCATGGAGGCGACGGCGCTGCCTCCCACCGAGCTGGTCGCCCACATCGCCGCCACCTGCGGCATCGCCGCGGATCGGTTGACCCTGGTCCTCACCCCGACGCAGAGCCTCGCCGGGACCACCCAGGTGGTCGCCCGCGTGCTGGAGGTCGCCCTGCACAAGCTGCACGCGCTCGGCTTCCCGCTCGACCGCGTCGTCGATGGCATCGGCATGGCGCCGCTCCCACCGCCGGGCGGCGGTTTCCTCACCGCGATGGGCCGCACCAACGACGCGATCCTCTACGGCGGCACCGTCCATCTGCACGTCGCCGGCCCGGACGACGCGGCGGAGGATCTGGCGCACCGCCTGCCCTCCTCCGCCTCCCGCGACCATGGACGCCCCTTCGCGAAGGTCTTCGCGGCGGCGAAGGGAGACTTCTACGCCATCGATTCCATGCTGTTCAGCCCGGCGCGCGTGACCGTCACCGCGCTGGACAGCGGGCGCAGCTTCCAGAGCGGAACCCTGGCGCCGGACCTCGTGGAGCGCTCGTTCCGCGATGTCCGGTGAGCGCGCCGCCCTGATCCTCACCGAGCGGCCCGACTGGCACACGCCGCGGCTGGTCCGGGCCATCGAGGCACGCGGCCTGCCCTGCCGCTGCGTCTCGCCGCGACGCTGCGGGATGGCCGTCGGCCACACGGCGACCGGCCTGCTGATCCCCGGCTTTGAGGACGCGCTGCCGACTGGCGTCTTCGTCCGCGCGGTCGGCCAGGGCAGCTTCGAGCAGGTGACTCTGCGCCTCGGCGTGCTCCATGCGCTGAGCGACCTCGGGGTGCCGGTCCACAACGACGCGCGGGCCATCGAGCGCTGCGTGGACAAGAGCATGACGAGCTTCCTTCTCGCCCGCGCCGGCCTGCCGACCCCGCCGGCCCTCGCCACGCAGGAGGCCGAACCGGCCCGATGCATCCTCGACGATGCGCCCGACCAAGTGCTGAAACCGCTGTTCGGCGCGCAGGGACGCGGCCTGCAACGGCTGGACGGACCCGATGCGCTGCCTGATGCCGAAGCGGTCGGCGGCGTCTACTACCTCCAGCCCTTCATTCCGCCGCGGACCGAGGGCGCGTGGCAGGACCGCCGCGTCCTCGTGACAGGCGGGCGGGCGGTCGCCGCGATGACCCGGCATGGGCCGAGCTGGATCACCAACGTCCATCAGGGGGCAACGTGCGAGGCCGCTCCCGCCGACGACGAACCCGCCGCGCTCGCCGTCCGCGCCGCGGCCGCGGTTGGCGCGCGCTACGCCGGCGTCGACCTGATCCAGGACCGGGCTGGGCGCTGGCTGGTGCTGGAGGTCAACAGCATGCCGGCGTGGCAGGGCCTTCAGCGGGTCAGCGCGGTGGACATCGCCGACGCCCTGGCCGCCGACTTCGTGGAGCGGGTGGGCGCAGGATCGGCGGGCGCATGATCGACTGGGCACCGATCCCCCCCGATCCGGCGTCCGGCGTGGCCGGCGCCTACCGCGCCGCCTGCCATCTGGAGCTGCGCGCGCTGAAGCCCGGCAACGTGCACGTCCACGCCGAGGGGCACGGCATGACCGTCGCCCAGTTCCTCGCCAGCGCCGAGGCGACCGCGCCCATCCTCGCGCGGCCGGGGCTGGGCGTCGGGGAGCGGCTGCACGCCGCCGTCCGCGCCACGCGGGACGCCGCCGGCTGCAACACCAACCTCGGTATCCTGCTGTTGGCCGCACCGCTGGCCCAGGCCGCGCTGCTGCCCGGAAACACCCCCTTGCGCGACCGGCTGGGCCATGTCCTCGCCGGCCTGACGGTGGCAGACGCCGATCTGGCATTCCAGGCCATCGCGCTGGCCGCTCCCGCCGGGTTGGGCCGCGTGGACGGAGCGGACGTGCACGCACCGGCGCGGGTCACTCTGCTCGACGCCATGCGGGAGGCGCAGGACCGCGACAGCATCGCCCGGCAATACGCGACGGGTTTCACGGACGTTTTCGACACCGGCGTGCCGAGCCTGCGGCGATGGCTGGCCGCCGGGGCGGATTTCGAGCAGGCCACGGAAATGATTTATGTCGAATTTCTCGCCACTTTGCCCGACAGCCATGTCATCCGAAAATACGGGCGGGAGCGTTCTGAATGGTTACGCGCGCGGGCTTCGGAATTGAGGGAAAACACGGCCCCGGATCGTGCATTCACGCTAACGCGATCGCGCTTGGCGGAACTGGACCGGGACCTCAAATACAATGGCGTCAACCCGGGAACGACCGCGGATATTGTCGTGGGTTGCCTTCTTGCGTTCTGGCTCATGCAATCCCGCAGCCGCCCGTCATAACGGACGTTCTTCGAAAAGACGCGCTCCACGAAGAACGCCGGCAACACTAGGGAGAGAGGACATGCCGATGTGGGGAGGACAGTCCACGAAGATCAACCGCGTGCTCGTCGGTGAGTTGTTGGTCGGTGATGGGAACGAGGTCGCCCACATCGACCTGATCATGGGACCGCGCGGCAGCGCCGTGGAAACGGCCTTCTGCAACGCGCTGACCAACAACAAGGATGGCTTCACCGCCCTTCTCGCGGTCGTCGCACCCAACCTGATGTGCAAGCCGGCGACCATCCTGTTCAACAAGGTCACCATCAAGGGCGCGGAACAGGCCGTGCAGATGTTCGGCCCCGCCCAGCACGCGGTCGCCAAGGCGGTCGCCGACTGCGTGTCGGAAGGCACCATCCCGCAGGACGAGATCGACAACATCTTCATCTGCGTCGGCGTCTTCATCCATTGGGAGGCCAAGGACAACGCCAAGATCCAGGACTACAACTACCGCGCCACCAAGGAGGCCATCGAACGCGCGGTCGCCAGCTTCCCCAGCGCCCAGGACCTGATGAACCAGAAGGACAAGGTGAAGCATCCCTTCGCCGCGTGACCGGTTCACCGGGACAGGGCCGCCAGTTCCGCGCCGCCGATGCGGCCGTCGTGCAGCGCCGTCGCCACCAGGGCGCCGGCGCCGCCGCGGGCTGCAAGGTCACGGAGATCGCCGCCGTCGCGCACCCCGCCGGCGGCGAACAGGCTGGCCTGCGGCCCGATCCGGCCGATCTCGGCGAGGCGGCTCCAGTCCGGCCCTTCCCCGGAACCGACGCGGGCCAGGGTCATGACGATGATCCGCTGCGGCCACAGGTCGGGACGCTCCAACAGGCCGGGTGGTCCGACGAAGCGGTCGCGGAAGTCGAGCGAGAGAATCACCCGGCTCCAAGCCGGATCGGCCTTCAGCGCGGCGAGCGGCGCGAGACCGTCCAGGCTCTCGCTGCCGAGCACCGGGTCGCCAAGCCCCGACCCGACGAAGCCGCGCACCGCGTCGGCGGTGCGGAACCCGGCATCGACCCAGAACGCAACCTCCGGAAAGGCCGCCTTCAGCCGCGCCAGCGTCAAGCGGTTGTCCCCGGTGCCCTGGATGGCGTCGAGATCGGCGGCGTAGACGATGCGGAAGGGATGCAGACGCAGCAGGCCACCGACCACCGCCACCGGGTCGTTGCCGTCACAGAGCGACGAGCGCAGCGGCGGGTAGCGGCCCCGGTCGCCACGACGGGCATGCACCACGCCGCCCTCCCTCAGGTCGATCACCGGAACGACATGGACCATATTGCCCTCCCTCGGCTGCATGGTGACAGACGGCATGCCCATCCTGGCGGCATGCGCATCCTGGTTGTCGAGTTCGTGACCGGCGGCGGCATGCCTTCGGAGAGCGCCATCCCGGCCAGCCTCGCCCGCGAGGGCGACCTGATGCTCCACGCCCTGCTGGCCGACCTGCTGGACGTGCCGGGGGTGGCGGTGACGGTCACCCGCGACGCCCGCCTTCCGCCGCTCGCACTCCCGGTGCGCAGCATAACCATCACCGACCCGCGCGAGTCCTGGTCGCTTTGGGAGGATCTCGCCCGGCAAGCCGACGGCGTCTGGCCGATCGCCCCGGAGACGGACGGCGCGCTGGAGCGCTTCAGCCGCATGGTCGAGGCCAGCGGGCGCCGCCTGCTCAACAGCCGCACCGACGCGGTGGCCGTGGCGTCCAGCAAGGCGGCGACCGCGGCCGTGTTGTCGGCGGCCGGCCTGCCGGTCGTCCCGGTCCGGCCGGTCAGTGCGGACGATCCGCCGGGCGGCGGCCCCTGGGTGGTCAAGCCCGACGACGGGGCCGGCTGCGTCGACACCCGGCTGATCCGCGGCCACGCCGAGTGGCGGGGCTGGCTGGCAGAGGCCGACCGCAGCGGTTTCGTGGTGCAGCCCTTCCAGCCCGGCATCCCAGCCAGCCTGTCGATGCTCTGCCGCGACGGGCGGGCTTGGCCGCTGACCGCGAACCGCCAGGATGTGTCCCTGACCGGCGGCGTCTTTTCCTATGGCGGTGGGCTCGTCGGCGGGATGACGCTGTCCCCGGCTCTCTCCGACCTTGCGCGGGGCGTCGCGGCGGCGCTGCCCGGCCTGTTCGGCTGCGTGGGCGTCGATGTCATCGTCGGTCCGGACGGGCCGACCATCATCGAAGTCAACCCGCGCCTGACCACCTCCTCGGTGGGGTTGCGGCGCGCGACGGGGCTGAACGTCGCCGCGGCGGTGCTGGATCTGGCGCGCGACCCGCCGGTCCCGCCGCAGCCGGTGGAGCGCATCGAACCGGTCCTTCTGACGTTGGAGGCGTGAGTCATGCATGGCGGCGCATTGATCGGACTGGACATCGGCGGAGCGCACCTGAAGGCCGCCCTGTTCAATGAGGCGGCAGCGCTCCGCGACCTCGACCAATGGCCCTGCCCGCTCTGGCTGGGCCTCGACCGGCTGGAGCAGGCCATGGCGGCGGTGCTCGCCCGTTGGGGCCGGCCGCAACGGGTCGCCGCGACGATGACGGGCGAGTTGGCCGACCTGTTCGACGACCGCACCGACGGCGTACGCCGGATCGCCGCCACCCTGCGCTCCGCCCTGCCCGCCGCGGCGGTCAGCGTCTTCGCCGGTCCGCGCGGGCTGGTGCCGGTCGACGCGGTTTCCGACTGCGCGGAGGCGGTGGCTTCCGCCAACTGGTACGCCACGGCCCTGGTCGCCGCGGCGGGCGGCGACGGCATCCTGCTGGATGTCGGCAGCACGACGACCGACATCGTCCCGCTCATTGGCGGCGGACCGCGCCACGCCGGCTATTCCGACGCGGAGCGGCTGGACAGCGGCGAGTTGGTCTACACCGGCGTCGTGCGCACCCCGGTCATGGCGGTTGCCCGCGCCGTTCCCTACGACGGACGCTCGCGCGCGCTGATGGCGGAGCTGTTCGCGACCATGGCCGACGTTCACCGCCTGACCGGCACGCTGCCGGAGGGCGTCGACCAGCACGCCACGGCGGACGGGCGCGACCACGGCGTCACGGCCAGCGCCCGGCGCCTGCTGCGGATGGTCGGCGACGACCTGGACCCGGACGGCCTCACGAAAGCCCGCCGCCTCGCCCACCACCTCGCGGAGCGCCAGCTCCGCCAGATCGAGGACGCGCTCGACCTCGTGCTGTCGCGGGGCCAAGCGGCGGATGGCGTGCCGCTCGTCGGGGCCGGAGTCGGCCGCTTCCTGGTGCGGCGTCTGGCCGAGCGCCGGGGTTCGCCCTATCGGGATTTCGAGGCGCATCGGACGGTGGCGCCGGCCTTGCGGGAGCGCGCGGGATGGTTCGCCCCCGCCGTCAGCGTCGGCTGGCTGGCCATCGAGGGTGCGCCGCACAAACACCTTTGCCCGGTTGCCGGGCCCGCCGACGCGGTTTCATACTTGCCCGATTGAACACAGGAGCAGGACCGGACGATGGCTGCTGCGGCCACGTTCCTCCGGCCGTCCGCGCGCGCGGCGCTGGCCGGCGTCTGGCTGTTTTGGTCGGCCCCGGCGACGGCTGATCCCCTGCCCGTGTTCGAGGTCGCCCCCGGCGTGTTCGTGCACGCCGGCCGCCACGAGGAAACCGACGCGGCCAACGGCGGCGACATCGCCAACTGCGGTTTCATCGTCGGGAACGACGCCGTCGCGGTGATCGACAGCGGCGGCTCCCCGACCATCGGGCATCGGCTGCGCGACGCGATCCGGGTCCACACCGACCGGCCCATCCGCTACGTCGTCAACACCCACATGCACCCGGACCATGCGCTGGGGAACGTGGCCTTCCTTCCCGACCGGCCGGACTTCGTCGCGCATGTCCGCTTCCAGGCGGCCCTGGCGGCGCGCATGGACCATTACCGGCAGGCGTTCGACGACGCGGTCGGCACGGCGGCCGCCACGGAGGTCCGGCTCATCCCGCCGACCGTCGTGGTCACCGACCGCCTGGAGCTGGATCTGGGCGGACGCGTGCTCGACCTCGTGGCGTGGCCGGTGGCCCACACCGACAACGACCTGACGGTGCTCGACCGGCAGACCAGGACGCTGTGGGCCGGGGACCTGCTGTTCATGGAGCGGGCGCCGGCCATCGACGGCTCCGTCCTCGGCTGGCTGCGCACCCTCGACGCCCTGGCCGCCGAACCGGCAACGCGCGTGGTTTCCGGTCACGGCCCGCCCTCCGCCCCCTGGCCCGACGCCGCTGTGGACCTGCGCCGCTATCTGGGCCGGGTGGTCGAGGGCGTCCGCAAGGTCCAGGCCGCCCACGGCACCATCCAACAGGCGGTCGACACGGTCGCCGCCGACGAGGCGCCGCGCTGGCGCCTGTTCGACTCCTACAACCCGCGCAACGTGACGGCGGCCTTCGCCGAACTGGAATGGGAATGACAGCATGACCACACCGCACCGGACCATCCGCACATTGTCGGGCGCCGCGCTGGCGGGAGCGGCGTGGCTGTGCCTGGGCAGTGCCGGCGCCCTGGCGGCCTCGCCCCAGGAGGAGCGCTGGGACCTGCTGCGCGACATGTATTTCTCAGGCCGCACCGTCGAGGACGCCGGCCCCCTCCTCAGCCTGGAGGCGCCCAAGCGCGCCAACGACGCGGCGGTCGTGCCCATCCGGATCGTGACGGCGCCGGGCAACGGCGTCGCGGTGACCGCGGTCCATCTCATCGTCGACGAGAATCCGGTGCCGATGGCCGCGACCTTCCGCTTCCCCCACGGCGACAACCCGCAGGCGATCGACACACGCCTGCGGGTCAACGCCTACACAAACATCACCGCCATCGCCGAGACCAGCGACGGGCGGCTGCTCCGCACCACGCAATTCGTCAAGGCGTCCGGAGGATGCTCCGCCCCGGCGTTGAAGAACGCCCAGCTCGCCGTCGCTCGCATGGGCAAGATGAAGCTGAACCTTCCCGACAGCATCGTCGCCGGGAAGCCGCTGACCGCGCAATTGCTGATCAGCCACCCCAACTACACCGGCATGCAGTACGACCAGATCAACTATTATTTCATCCCGGCCCATTACGTGAAGACCGTCGCCATCCGCTACAACGGGCAACCGGTGCTCGACGTGCAGTCGGACATATCGTTGAGCGAGGACCCCAGCATCCATTTCTCCCTGGTGCCGGAGGAGCAGGGCACGCTGGAGGTCACCGCCGAGGATTCGAATGGGCGGGTCTTCCAGGAAAGCTGGCCGATCCATGCCAACTCCGGTTCGTGAAGGTCGCCTGCGCCGCCGCCGAACCGGTCAGAAGCATTTCAGGTCGGCGGCGACCTGGGCCTGCCGGAACTCGTTCAGCAGGTCCTTGATCCACCCGACGTCGCGCATCAGTGCGGCGCGCTCGCCGGGGGCCTCCTGCATGCCCCGCGCGGTCTCCACCGCCACATAGCTGTCGTAAGGGAAATGCGCGGCGATCTCGTCGATGCTGCAGGAGCATTTGCGCACGACGTCCGGCCCCTGGCCGTTGGACAGCATGCAGCCGAGGACGTAATCGACGCGGGCGTAGGTGGGGTAGCCGTCCTCGGCCCGCGCCGCCCCGCAACCGATCAGAATCGCGATCAACGCAACCGGAACACCATTCCTCATCATCGGGTCGGGTCCTTGCTGGCCTGTCCGAAGAAGCGCACCCTCATGGTGTGATGATCAAGCGCGCCGTCTCAAGCACGCATTCGGGTGTTTCTCCGGGATTGACCGATCATTCGACATAGAGACCAAATAAATGCGGCCGACCTTCATCATAAAAACTTCCTACGCATTTCCCGTTTGGCTACCCGTTCGGAGAATGGCCGAGCCGGCATTGGGCCGGTAGGCTTCCTCGAGAGGACCAACCGTGAATGGTCCTGTTCAACCATTTTGGTTCAACCATTGTGGAACAGAGGGAGGGCATCATGAAAACGTGGCGCAAACCACAAATCCGTGTGATCGCCGTCGGCACCGAAATCAACGCCTACGCCTGCGCCCAGCTTTGAGGGCGTGGCGGCGGCATGACCGCGTGCCTCTCACACCACCACCGGCTTTCCGGCGGGCAGCGGCGCACCTCGCCTCCGCTGCCCGCTCAGCCGTTTCGACACCACCACCGGCCGAAAGCCGGCCGGTTGCCGCGCACGGTGATCACGGACAGTGATCACGCACGGCGATCACGCGGGGCGCAACGGGTCGAACCGGGCGAACCACTGGCCCGCGCCATCCGGCTCCGCGGCATCATAATGCAGCGAAGACAGGCGCAGACGGCCGGCGCCCTCCAGCCGTGGCCCCGTCGCCATGGTGTGAAAGCCCTCTCCCCCCACCACTCGGTGGGCGATGGTGAGGTAGAGCCGCGACAGCGCCCCATCCCGCAGCATGGTGGACAGCATGCGGGGGCCGGTCAGCAGATACACGCTGCGAAAGCCGAGCCTGCCGAGTTCGCGGACCAGCGGAGCGCCCTCCACCGACTCCCCCCCTCCGGCGACGAACACCGGGACGCCGCGGGCCCGCAGCGCGTCGACCCGGTCGGGCGGGGCCTGCCGCCCCGTCGCGACCAGAACGCGCTGCTTCCCGTGGATGATGGACTCCGGAATCGGGAAGTCGAGGCTGGCGCTGGCGATCACGACGGCGGGCTGGGCGGACAGGCCGTTCTCCCGCCGCCAGTCCGCCAGGTCACGATCCGTGGCCCGCGTCCCGATCTGCAACACATCGTCCAGCCGGCCCGCCGCGAGGTCGCGCAGGTAGCCGCCATGGGTGACCAGACAATCGGCCTGGGCCTGCAGTTCAAGGAACAGGCGGAAGTCGTTCCCGCTGGTGATCTCGACGGGCAGGTGACTGTCGCCGCTGATGGCGTCCGACACGGCGATGCGCCCGTCGAGGCTGCCGACGAAGCTCGCATAGACGAAGGGCGCACCGGCGCCGCCCAGGGTGTGCAGCGCGTCGGCCAGACAGAGCCCGGCCAACGCCACCTCCTCGGGCGGCCCCGGAAAAAGCCTCAGCACGCGCGCAGCCATTCCCTACGATAGCACCGCCGCTCGCCTGGCCAACAGCGCGGAAGGAGGGGCGCGCCGCCCCCTCCCGGTCAGGAGAACCAGCGGGCGACGTCACCGGTCTGCCCGACGATGGTGATGCTCACCCCCGGACGCAGGTCGAGCACGGTGCTGCCGTTCACCACCCGCGCCGACGCGATCACGGCCCGAAGGTCGAGCGAGGGGTCGAACAACGCCAGCCGGTCGGTGCCCGGCGTGAAGTCCATCACCATGGACCCGCCGGAGGCACTGCCGAAGGCGAAGACGTCCGCTCCGGCACCGCCCCACACCGTGTCGGCCCCCTGGTCGAGGAACAGGAGATCGTCGCCCGCCCCGCCGGACATCACGTCGTCGCCGGCCCCGCCGAACAGCGTGTCGTTGCCGTCCTCGCCGAACAGCGTGTCGTTGCCCGCCCCGCCATCGGCCAGATCGTTGCCCGTCCCGAGCGACAGGATGTCGTCGCCGGCCCCACCGAACAACGTGTCGTTGCCTTCCTCGCCGAACAGCGTGTCGTTGCCCGCCCCGCCGTCGGCCAGATCGTTGCCCGTCCCGAGCGACAGGATGTCGTCGCCGTCCTCGCCAAACAGCGTGTCGTCGCCGTCGCCGCCGAAGAGGGTGTCGTTGCCGGTGCCGCCGAACAGGGCGTCGTTGCCGCCTTCGCCGATCAGGATGTCGTTGCCGGCACCGCCGCCCATCGTGTCGTTGCCGGCCCCGCCGCCCATCGTGTCGTTGTCGGCGCCGCCGTCCATCAGGTCGTCGCCGTCGCCGCCGTGCATCAGGTCGTCGCCGTCGTCGCCATACAGCGTGTCGTTGCCGAGCGTGCTGGCCACCGTGTCGTTGCCGCCGCCGCCCGACAGGAGATCGTCGCCGGGGCCGAGGATGATCGACTGGCTGCTGGCGTCGCCATACACCACTTGGTTGCCCTCGCCGCCGACCAGCGTCGCCGAACCGATCACCGCGACGAAGGACACCCTGTCGAGCTGGACGGTCAGCGGTCCCGCGGCCCCGGTCGTGTCGATGACCAGGGCAGTCGGCATGGAGGAGCCCACCGCGGCACCGGTGACCCTGACCGCCGCCCCCGGCGTGGCCGGCGCGGTGAAGGCGAGCGTGCGCAGCAGCAGGGAAGCCTGCTGCGACAGCGTGCCCAGGTACCGGAGGCCGCCGCTGGAAAGGTCCGACCGCGAGGTCGATCCCGCCGTCGTGCGCGCCTCGATCGCGCGGATCAGGTCGGCCTGCGCCAGGGTTGCCCCCTCGCGGTCCGCCGGGCCGCTCGCCGTCACGCCGACTCCGGTCGGCAGACCGACCTGCAGCGTGGTCATCAGCGTTGCCTGTCCGCTGGTGGGATCGGTCACCGTCTCCCGGACCAGCGGCACGTCGGCCAGCGCGGCGTTCGGGCTGCCAGGGTCCTCCACGCGGCCGACGGCGGGCGCCTGGATCACCACCGTGCTGAAGGACCTTCCGTTGACCTGCGACGCGAGCGTCTGGACCTTGGTGCCGTCCACCACCGCTCCGGCCGCCTTCGCCGCGGTCGCCGTCCCGGCCGCCGAGACGTTGCCCGCCGCGTCGGTCAGCGTGACCGCCAGGGACAGCGTCCCGTCGAACAGGCCGGACACGTCGATGCCGCCGACCGTGCCGCCCGGCCCGGTGAGCGTTCCGGTCCCCGTCAGCGGATCGCCGCCCCCCGATGAGGTCAGTGTCCAGCGGTAGGCCGTCCCGCTCTCCCCGCCGGACAGGACGAACCCGACGTTGGTTTGCCGGGCCTGGTCGATGGACGCGTCGTTGAAGACCACCGAGGGCGTCGTCGGAGCGACGGTGTCGATGGACACCGACCGGGCGCCGGACAGCGGACCGGTGTTGCCGGCCGCGTCGGTCGCCCGCGCGGTGAAGCTATGGCCGCCGTCCGAGAGCGGCGTCGCGCTGAGGTCGACGACCCAGGCGCCTTGCGCGTCGGCGGTGACGGTCGCCACCTCCGTCCCGCCGTCGGACAGGGCGACGCGGCTGTTGGCTTCCGCCGTGCCCCGCACGAACAGCCGGTTGCGGTTGGTGACGGTCACCGGCTGCGCGCCGGCGGAGTCGATGCTCACGGCGGTGATGGTCGGGCTGGCCGGCGGCGTGACGTCCACCATCGGCAGGGTCAGCGTGCCGGTGGCCGGCGTGGTGACCCCGTCGCTGACGGTCACCGCGACCGTCGCGGTGGCGGCGGTGCCGCCGGTGATCCGCAGGGCGGCCAGCGTCGCGTTCACGTCGGCGACCGATCCGCTGATGGTCATCGTGCCGTTGCCCGCCGTCGCGACGCTCGCCTGCCCCGCCGCCGTGGCTCCCAGGATCGCCTGGGACGGGGTCAGGGTCACCGTGATCGACGGGCTGTCCGGATCGGTGACCTGGATGCCCGCCAGCGCCGTGTCGAGGCCCTGGTCCAGCGTGATCGGTTGCGGCAGGGTGAGCGTCGGGGCGACCAGGACCACCGGATCAGTGATGGTCACCGCGATGGTCGCCTCGGCGTCGGTCGTCAGCGTGCCGAGGTCGCTGGTCGTCACCCGGATCGTCCCGGCGGTCTGGCCCGCGGTGCCGGTGAAGGTCAGGGTGGCCAACGTCGCCGTGATGTCGGCCTGGGTGCCGAGCAGGCGCCAGACGCCCGCCGACGGCTGGGTCAGGGTCACCCCGCCCTGCGCCGTCAGAGCCAGCGCGCCGTTGGTGGGCGTCAGCGTGACCTGGAGGGTCGGGCTGTCATAGTCGCTGACCGACAGGCCGCTCACCGCCGTCGCCACGCCGGACACCACCGACAGGCTGGCGGGCGCGCTGTGCTCCGGCGAGGACAGCACGCCGATGACCAGCAGGCTGTCCGCATCGGGGGTCAGCGGCTGGTCGTCGGAGGATTCGAAGCGGATCGACGCGCTGGTGACGTTGCGCGACGCGGTGAACTCAAGCTGCTGCAGCGTGCGGTTCACGTCCTCCAGCGAGCCGGTGAGCCGGACCTTGCCGTTGCCGAGGTCGCTCGTCGTGGCCGAGCCGAAGAGCGGCAGGGTGAGCGTGCCGTTGGTCGGAGTCAGCACGACGGTCATCGTGCCGCCGTCGATGTCGGTGATCTCCAGCCCCAGCACCTCGGTCGAGCGGCCGGCGACGATGGTCGGGCTGCTCGGCAGCACGTTGGCCGGCGCCGACTGGACGGCGATGGCGAGCGTGCCCGAAGCGTCCGGCGTCGACGGATCGCCGTCGGCCACCATCACCGCGATGCTGGCCGCCGTGTGCCCGCCGGCCCCGGTGAAGACCAGCGAGGCCAGCGTCGTGTTGACGTCGGCCACGCTGCCGCTGATCGTCACGGTGCCGTCGCCGGCCGTGCTGATGGCGGCAGGCCCGGCGAGGCCGAGGCTGCCGTTGCCGGGCGTCAGGATCACCGTCACCGTGGCGCTGTCGCCGTCCATCACCGACAGGCCGGCGATGGCCGCCGCCGTTCCCGCCACCACCGTCGGGGCGGTGGGCAGGGTCAGCGTCGGATCGATCGGGTCCTCGTTGCGGATGGTCCCGGACGCCGACGCCGTTTCGATCGCGGTCGCCGTGACGGACGGGTTGGACAGGGTGACGGTGAAGGTCTCGTCCGGCTCGATGTCGGTGTCGCCCGACACCAGGATGGTGATGGTCTTCGTCGTTTCGCCGTCGGTGAAGGAGACCGTGCCCGACGGCAGGGTTCCGCCGAAATCGGCGGCGTCGAGCGTGGCGCCGCCCGGCCCGTCGCTGGCCGCGACCGCCCAGGCCACCGTCAGGGCGCCGCTGGCGCTGCCGGCGCGGGTGACGGTGAAGGTGAAGGCGGTGGTTCCGCTGTCTCCTTCCCGCTTGTCGGCATCGGTCGCCGCGATGGCGAGGCGCGACGGAATGACCACGGCCACCTGGGCCGCGCTGATCTGCTGTTGCAGGTTGGTGCCGGTGAAGGCGGCGACCGCACCCGACACGTCGCCGGCGGCGGTGCCGTTGCGCAGCTCGTCCGCCGCCGTGCCCTGGGCCACCACCTGGGCCTGGGCCATCTGGGTCAGCCCGTCGACGCCGCCGCTGTTGGTCGTTCCGGCGGTGATGACGGCGCCGTTCGACGCGGCGATGACGTTGGCGGCGCCGCCCGTCACCGCGGCCAGCCTCACGCTGTCCACGGCCCCGATGCGCGCGCCGGCGGCGGCCAGGATGGCGGCCAGGACCGCAGGATCGGCGAGGTCGATGGTGCCGCCCGCCGGCACGGCCTTGATCGCGTCGGCGATGGCGCCCACCAGCGCCCGCCCGATCACGCCGCTGGCCCGCGGCGCGCCGATCACCACCCCGGCGAGCACGGCGCTGCCCTGGACGATCACGTTGGCGACGCTGGCCGCCGCGGCCTGGGTCTTCAGCGCGGTCGCGATGGCCGCGGCGTCCGCCCCGGCCGTGGTGACCGCGACGATGGGGTCGTAGGCGAGCAGGTCGAGGCCGGCGTCGAGCCCGAGCTTGCTCTTCAGCTCGGTCGCCGCCGCGGCGATCTCGCTGTCCGTCCCGGCGAGCCCCGCCATGCCCATGATGATGGTGGTCAGCGGCGTGATGACCGACGCCGAGCCCGGCGCCTCGTAGACGCCGGTGAAGACCAGGTTGGTCGAGATGTCGATGCCGCCGATCATGACGATGGGGCCGGACCCGCCGGGGATCGACCAGCTCCCCACCGCGTTGGTGGTCCCGAAGGCCTCGCCGTCGTCGAGCTGGCCGTTGGCGTTGGCGTCGGCGAAGACCGTGGCGCCGGCGATGTAACCGTCGATGGCGTGGCCGCCGCGGACATTGACCATGACATGGCTGGTGACCGGCGCCGCGCTGCCGAAGGACAGGCCGGTGACGGTGTTGCCGGCGCTGTCGCGGATCTGCGCGCCGTTCAGGTCGATGGCCCCGGCGACGGCAATGCCGTCGCTGTCCAGATCGTCCGCTCCAACCGCGTAGCGGAACACCAGATTGCCGGAGTCCACGCGCAGGAAGGTGGCGTAGCGGGTCTGGGTTCCGATGGTCAGCGCCAGCCGCGGCGCGCCGCTGCCGGAGACGCTGACCGCGTCGCTGAAGGATACGGTGAAGTCCAGGATGTCGCCGCGCGCCGCCAGATAGCGGCCGGCCGCCGGGCCGCTCACCGCGGTGATGGTCGCGGCGTGGTCGTCGTTGAGGATGGTGCCGATCGCGGTGGCGTTCTCCACCGTGATCTTGGCCTCGGCCACCGTGGTCGAGGGGGAGAAGAGCAGGACCCGGAACCGCTCGTTGGCTTCCACCAGCCGGTCCCCGCTGATCGGAATGGTGATGGTCCTGCTGGTTTCGCCGGCGGCGAAGGTGACGGTGCCGCTGGGCAGCGTGCCGCCGAAGTCGGCGGCGTCCGCGAGGCTGCCGCTCAGGCCGGTCGTGTCGACCTGCCACTTGACCGTGGTGGCGCCCGAGGTGTCGCCCCGCCGGGTGATGGTGTAGGTCAGGCCGGTGGAGCCGCTGTTGCCCTCGGCGATCGACAGGCTGGACGGGGTGAGGCTCAGCCATTGCACCGGCGTCAGGCTGATCGTCACCGCGCGGCCGACCAGGTTGGTCCCGTCGGACACGGCGTAGCTGAAGGACCCCGCCGCCCCGGTCGCGCCGAAGGGCGGCGTGTAGATCACCGCGGCGAGTTGGTCCGGCGTCAACGTGTCGCCGACGCTGAGCGCCGTGCCGTCGTAGCGCTGGAGCGTTCCGACCGTGGGCAGGCCGGTGACCGTGATGGTCAGCGGGTCGCCTTCCGGATCGACCGGCTTGTCGATCGACAGGCCGACGCGGCTGGAATTCTGGTCGATGGCGACGTGCTTGGCCTCCTGCACCGCCGGGGCGGTGTTGACGCCCCGCACGGTGATGGTCAGCGTCGCGGTCGAGGTCGCGCCGGCCTGGTCGGTGACGGTGTAGCTGACCGTCTCCTGCCGGGTCTGGCCGAACAGCAGCGTGCCGTATCCGCCCGCCGGATCGAAGCTGTAGCCACCGTCGGCGTTCAGCGTCAGCCGGCCGCCGCCGGCCAGGGTGATCGCCTGGCCGACGTTGGCGGCGTCGCCGTTCACCGCGCTCACGGTCAGCCGGTCGCCGGCGTCCGGGTCCGTGTCGTTGGCAAGCACGCCGCTCGACGCGATCACCGTGACCGGGGTGAGCCGGTCGGTGTCGCCCGTGTCGTTCACCGCGACCGGCGCGTCGTTGACGTTGGCGACCTGGATGGTCAGCAGGTCCGTGACCGTCGCGCCGGAGGAATCGGTCGCGGTGACGCGCACCGTCCGGGTGCCGACATCGGCATTGCCCGGCGTGCCGGACAGCCGCCCGGTGGCCGCGTCGAAGCTGAGCCAGGCGGGCAGCGCCGAACCGTCACCGCTGGTCGCGCTGAAGGTGAGGCTGTCGCCGGTGTCGGCGTCGGTGAAGGTCCCTGCCGGGATCGTGTAGGAGAAGGCCTGCCCCTGGTCCACGTTGCGGGTGCCGAGCGCCTGGGCCAGAACCGGCGCGTCGTTGACCGACAGGACGCTGATGCTGGTCGTGCTGCTCGTCACCGACGCGCCGTCCGCGTCGGTGACCGTCACGGTGAAGGCGGTAGTCTGCTGAGTGCCCGGGGCGGCCCGGTTGGCCGTCGGCTGGAAATCAAGCAGCCGCAGGGCTGCCTGGGCCGCCGCCGCCGAGCCGGCGGCCAGAGCGTAGGTTCCGGCGGACGACTTCACAAACCCACTGGCGGTGAGGCTGGCGGCGGTGAAGGCGCCGGTGGCGTCTCCGACCGTGCCGCCCGAATCGCGGACTGTGACCACGACCGTCTGGGCTTGCGCGGTCTGGTTGTCGGAAACGGTCAGGCTGGTGAAGGGCTGGAGGCTGGCGGTGTCGTTGGCCGCTTGGCCAGCCATGGCACCGCCGATGACGGGCGCCGTGTTGCCGGACGGAGTCCGGGTGTCGATGGCATAGCCGATCGAGGTCGCCGACGCCGCCGGAGTGTTTCCAGCGGTGTCGCTCCAGCCAGTGGCAACGGTGATACGGCTGTCGGCAGCGAGCGTCTCCGCGCTGGGAGTCAGTGTGGCCGTGTAAACCAACCCATCGCTGCCGGGCAGGACGGACAGGTCCGACAGCGTCCCGTTCTGCGCGGAGACGGCTGACAGGGAAAAGCCGACCGGCGCCTCGCTGAAGGTGAAGGTGACGGTTGCCGTCTCCCCCAAACCGAGCGTCGTCTTGTCCAGCGCGACGGTAACGGACGGCGCTCCGCTGTCGACGGTGACGGTGAGAGCGGAGGAAGCCGTGGAGGTATTGCCGGCCGCATCGGTCACCGTGGCGGTAAGCGTGTGTGCGCCATCGCCCAGCGAGCCTGCCGTGATGCTCCAGGCCCCCGCCGCCGAAGCCGTCACCGTGCCAAGAGCCGCCGCGCCTTCGTACAGCACCACAACGCCAGCCTCGGCCACCGTCCCGGTGACCACCGGAGCCGTCACGTTGGTCAGCGTGTCCGACGTCAAGCCGCTGTTCGAAGCTGTGGACAGAGCAAGACTGGTTGGCGACGACGCGCTGGTGTCGATGGTGACGGTGAGAGCGGAGGAAGCCGTGGAGGTGTTGCCGGCCGCATCGGTCACCGTGGCGGTCAGCGTGTGAGCCCCGTCGCCCAGCGAGCCTGCCGTGATGCTCCAGGCCCCCGCCGCCGAAGCCGTCACCGTGCCAAGAGCCGTCGCGCCTTCGTACAGCACCACAACGCCGGCCTCGGCCACCGTCCCGGTGATCACCGGAGCCGTCACGTTGGTCAGCGTGTCCGACGTCAAGCCGCTGTTCGAGGCGGACTCCAACGCCAAAGCGGAAGGAGCATTGGCGCTGGTATCAATGGTCACGGTGAGAGCGGAGGAGACGGACGACGTGTTGCCGGCCGCATCGGTCACCGTGGCGGTCAGCGTGTGCGCGCCATCGCCCAGCGAGGCCGCCGTGATGCTCCAGGCCCCCGCCGCCGAAGCGGTCACCGTGCCAACAGCCGTCGCGCCTTCGTACAGCACGACCACGCCAGCCTCGGCCACCGTCCCGGTGACCACCGGAGCCGTCACGTTGGTCAGCGTGTCCGACGTCAAGCCGCTGTTCGAAGCTGTGGACAGAGCAAGACTGGTTGGCGACGACGCGCTGGTATCAATGGTCACGGTGAGAGCGGAGGAAGCCGTGGAGGTGTTGCCGGCCGCATCGGTCACCGTGGCGGTCAGCGTGTGAGCCCCGTCGCCCAGCGAGCCTGCCGTGATGCTCCAGGCCCCCGCCGCCGAAGCCGTCACCGTGCCAAGAGCCGTCGCGCCTTCGTACAGAACCACAACGCCGGCCTCGGCCACCGTCCCGGTGATCACCGGAGCCGTCACGTTGGTCAGCGTGTCCGACGTCAAGCCGCTGTTCGAAGCTGTGGACAGAGCAAGACTGGTTGGCGACGACGCGCTGGTGTCGATGGTGAGGGTCAGCGCGGTCGAGCTGGACGACGTGTTGCCGGCGGCGTCGCTCACCGTGGCGGTCAGCGTGTGGGCACCGTCGCCCAGCGAGCCTGCCGTGATGCTCCAGGCCCCCGCCGCCGAAGCCGTCACCGTGCCAAGAGCCGTCGCGCCTTCGTACAGCACCACAACGCCGGCCTCGGCCACCGTCCCGGTGATCACCGGAGCCGTCACGTTGGTCAGCGTGTCCGACGTCAAGCCGCTGTTCGAAGCTGTGGACAGAGCAAGACTGGTTGGCGACGACGCGCTGGTGTCGATGGTGACGGTGAGAGCGGAGGAAGCCGTGGAGGTGTTGCCGGCCGCATCGGTCACCGTGGCGGTCAGCGTGTGAGCCCCGTCGCCCAGCGAGCCTGCCGTGATGCTCCAGGCCCCCGCCGCCGAAGCCGTCACCGTGCCAAGAGCCGCCGCGCCTTCGTACAGCACCACAACGCCAGCCTCGGCCACCGTCCCGGTGACCACCGGAGCCGTCACGTTGGTCAGCGTGTCCGACGTCAAGCCGCTGTTCGAAGCTGTGGACAGAGCAAGACTGGTTGGCGACGACGCGCTGGTGTCGATGGTGACGGTGAGAGCGGAGGAAGCCGTGGAGGTGTTGCCGGCCGCATCGGTCACCGTGGCGGTCAGCGTGTGAGCCCCGTCGCCCAGCGAGCCTGCCGTGATGCTCCAGGCCCCCGCCGCCGAAGCCGTCACCGTGCCAACAGCCGTCGCGCCTTCGTACAGCACCACAACGCCGGCCTCGGCCACGCTGCCGGTGATCACCGGAGCCGTCACGTTGGTCAGCGTGTCCGACGTCAAGCCGCTGTTCGAGGCGGACTCCAACGCCAAAGCGGAAGGAGCATTGGCGCTGGTATCAATGGTCACGGTGAGAGCGGAGGAGACGGACGACGTGTTGCCGGCCGCATCGGTCACCGTGGCGGTCAGCGTGTGCGCGCCATCGCCCAGCGAGGCCGCCGTGATGCTCCAGGCCCCCGCCGCCGAAGCGGTCACCGTGCCAAGAGCCGTCGCGCCTTCGTACAGAACCACAACGCCAGCCTCGGCCACCGTCCCGGTGACCACCGGAGCCGTCACGTTGGTCAGCGTGTCCGACGTCAAGCCGCTGTTCGAAGCTGTGGACAGAGCAAGACTGGTTGGCGACGACGCGCTGGTGTCGATGGTGACGGTGAGAGCGGAGGAAGCCGTGGAGGTGTTGCCGGCCGCATCGGTCACCGTGGCGGTCAGCGTGTGAGCCCCGTCGCCCAGCGAGCCTGCCGTGATGCTCCAGGCCCCCGCCGCCGAAGCCGTCACCGTGCCAAGAGCCGTCGCGCCTTCGTACAGAACCACAACGCCGGCCTCGGCCACCGTCCCGGTGATCACCGGAGCCGTCACGTTGGTCAGCGTGTCCGACGTCAAGCCGCTGTTCGAAGCTGTGGACAGAGCAAGACTGGTTGGCGACGACGCGCTGGTGTCGATGGTGAGGGTCAGCGCGGTCGAGCTGGACGACGTGTTGCCGGCGGCGTCGCTCACCGTGGCGGTCAGCGTGTGGGCACCGTCGCCCAGCGAGCCTGCCGTGATGCTCCAGGCCCCCGCCGCCGAAGCCGTCACCGTGCCAAGAGCCGCCGCGCCTTCGTACAGCACCACAACGCCAGCCTCGGCCACCGTCCCGGTGACCACCGGAGCCGTCACGTTGGTCAGCGTGTCCGACGTCAAGCCGCTGTTCGAAGCTGTGGACAGAGCAAGACTGGTTGGCGACGACGCGCTGGTATCAATGGTCACGGTGAGAGCGGAGGAAGCCGTGGAGGTGTTGCCGGCCGCATCGGTCACCGTGGCGGTCAGCGTGTGAGCCCCGTCGCCCAGCGAGCCTGCCGTGATGCTCCAGGCCCCCGCCGCCGATGCCGTCACCGTGCCAAGAGCCGTCGCGCCTTCGTACAGAACCACAACGCCAGCCTCGGTCACGCTACCGGTGATCACCGGGGTCGTCACGTTGGTCAGCGTGTCCGACGTCAAGCCGCTGTTCGAAGCGGACGCCAACGCCAGGGCGGAAGGAGCATTGGCGCTGGTGTCGATGGTGACGGTGAGAGCGGAGGAGACGGACGACGTGTTGCCGGCCGCATCGGTCACCGTGGCGGTCAGCGTATGAGCCCCGTCGCCCAGCGAGCCTGCCGTGATGCTCCAGGCCCCCGCCGCCGAAGCCGTCACCGTGCCAAGAGCCGCCGCGCCTTCGTACAGCACCACAACGCCAGCCTCGGCCACCGTCCCGGTGACCACCGGAGCCGTCACGTTGGTCAGCGTGTCCGACGTCAAGCCGCTGTTCGAAGCTGTGGACAGAGCAAGACTGGTTGGCGACGACGCGCTGGTGTCGATGGTGACGGTGAGAGCGGAGGAAGCCGTGGAGGTGTTGCCGGCCGCATCGGTCACCGTGGCGGTCAGCGTGTGAGCCCCGTCGCCCAGCGAGCCTGCCGTGATGCTCCAGGCCCCCGCCGCCGAAGCCGTCACCGTGCCAACAGCCGTCGCGCCTTCGTACAGCACCACAACGCCGGCCTCGGCCACGCTGCCGGTGATCACCGGAGCCGTCACGTTGGTCAGCGTGTCCGACGTCAAGCCGCTGTTCGAGGCGGACTCCAACGCCAAAGCGGAAGGAGCATTGGCGCTGGTATCAATGGTCACGGTGAGAGCGGAGGAGACGGACGACGTGTTGCCGGCCGCATCGGTCACCGTGGCGGTCAGCGTGTGCGCGCCATCGCCCAGCGAGGCCGCCGTGATGCTCCAGGCCCCCGCCGCCGAAGCGGTCACCGTGCCAACAGCCGTCGCGCCTTCGTACAGCACGACCACGCCAGCCTCGGCCACCGTCCCGGTGACCACCGGAGCCGTCACGTTGGTCAGCGTGTCCGACGTCAAGCCGCTGTTCGAAGCTGTGGACAGAGCAAGACTGGTTGGCGACGACGCGCTGGTATCAATGGTCACGGTGAGAGCGGAGGAAGCCGTGGAGGTGTTGCCGGCCGCATCGGTCACCGTGGCGGTCAGCGTGTGAGCCCCGTCGCCCAGCGAGCCTGCCGTGATGCTCCAGGCCCCCGCCGCCGAAGCCGTCACCGTGCCAAGAGCCGTCGCGCCTTCGTACAGCACCACAACGCCGGCCTCGGCCACCGTCCCGGTGATCACCGGAGCCGTCACGTTGGTCAGCGTGTCCGACGTCAAGCCGCTGTTCGAAGCTGTGGACAGAGCAAGACTGGTTGGCGACGACGCGCTGGTGTCGATGGTGACGGTGAGAGCGGAGGAAGCCGTGGAGGTGTTGCCGGCCGCATCGGTCACCGTGGCGGTCAGCGTGTGAGCCCCGTCGCCCAGCGAGCCTGCCGTGATGCTCCAGGCCCCCGCCGCCGAAGCCGTCACCGTGCCAAGAGCCGTCGCGCCTTCGTACAGCACCACAACGCCGGCCTCGGCCACCGTCCCGGTGATCACCGGAGCCGTCACGTTGGTCAGCGTGTCCGACGTCAAGCCGCTGTTCGAAGCTGTGGACAGAGCAAGACTGGTTGGCGACGACGCGCTGGTGTCGATGGTGACGGTGAGAGCGGAGGAAGCCGTGGAGGTATTGCCGGCCGCATCGGTCACCGTGGCGGTCAGCGTGTGAGCCCCGTCGCCCAGCGAGCCTGCCGTGATGCTCCAGGCCCCCGCCGCCGAAGCCGTCACCGTGCCAAGAGCCGCCGCGCCTTCGTACAGCACCACAACGCCAGCCTCGGCCACCGTCCCGGTGACCACCGGAGCCGTCACGTTGGTCAGCGTGTCCGACGTCAAGCCGCTGTTCGAAGCTGTGGACAGAGCAAGACTGGTTGGCGACGACGCGCTGGTATCAATGGTCACGGTGAGAGCGGAGGAAGCCGTGGAGGTGTTGCCGGCCGCATCGGTCACCGTGGCGGTCAGCGTATGAGCCCCGTCGCCCAGCGAGCCTGCCGTGATGCTCCAGGCCCCCGCCGCCGAAGCCGTCACCGTGCCAAGAGCCGTCGCGCCTTCGTACAGCACCACAACGCCGGCCTCGGCCACCGTCCCGGTGATCACCGGAGCCGTCACGTTGGTCAGCGTGTCCGACGTCAAGCCGCTGTTCGAAGCTGTGGACAGAGCAAGACTGGTTGGCGACGACGCGCTGGTGTCGATGGTGACGGTGAGAGCGGAGGAAGCCGTGGAGGTGTTGCCGGCCGCATCGGTCACCGTGGCGGTCAGCGTGTGCGCGCCATCGCCCAGCGAGGCCGCCGTGATGCTCCAGGCCCCCGCCGCCGAAGCGGTCACCGTGCCAAGAGCCGTCGCGCCTTCGTACAGAACCACAACGCCAGCCTCGGCCACCGTCCCGGTGACCACCGGAGCCGTCACGTTGGTCAGCGTGTCCGACGTCAAGCCGCTGTTCGAAGCTGTGGACAGAGCAAGACTGGTTGGCGACGACGCGCTGGTGTCGATGGTGACGGTGAGAGCGGAGGAAGCCGTGGAGGTGTTGCCGGCCGCATCGGTCACCGTGGCGGTCAGCGTGTGAGCCCCGTCGCCCAGCGAGCCTGCCGTGATGCTCCAGGCCCCCGCCGCCGAAGCCGTCACCGTGCCAACAGCCGTCGCGCCTTCGTACAGAACCACAACGCCAGCCTCGGTCACGCTACCGGTGATCACCGGGGTCGTCACGTTGGTCAGCGTGTCCGACGTCAAGCCGCTGTTCGAAGCGGACGCCAACGCCAGGGCGGAAGGAGCATTGGCGCTGGTGTCGATGGTGACGGTGAGAGCGGAGGAGACGGACGACGTGTTGCCGGCCGCATCGGTCACCGTGGCGGTCAGCGTATGAGCCCCGTCGCCCAGCGAGCCTGCCGTGATGCTCCAGGCCCCCGCCGCCGATGCCGTCACCGTGCCAAGAGCCGTCGCGCCTTCGTACAGAACCACAACGCCAGCCTCGGTCACGCTACCGGTGATCACCGGGGTCGTCACGTTGGTCAGCGTGTCCGACGTCAAGCCGCTGTTCGAAGCGGACGCCAACGCCAGGGCGGAAGGAGCATTGGCGCTGGTGTCGATGGTGACGGTGAGAGCGGAGGAGACGGACGACGTGTTGCCGGCCGCATCGGTCACCGTGGCGGTCAGCGTATGAGCCCCGTCGCCCAGCGAGCCTGCCGTGATGCTCCAGGCCCCCGCCGCCGAAGCCGTCACCGTGCCAAGAGCCGCCGCGCCTTCGTACAGCACCACAACGCCAGCCTCGGCCACCGTCCCGGTGACCACCGGAGCCGTCACGTTGGTCAGCGTGTCCGACGTCGAACCGCTGTTCGAAGCTGCAGCGAGCGCCAGGGCGGAAGGAGCGTGGGCGCTGGTGTCGATGGTCACGAGGAGCGAACCTGACAATTCGCTCTCGACGCCGGATGAGACCACCGTGGCCGTCAAGGTCCAGGTCCCGTCGGCCAGCGTCGTGCTCGGAACCACCGACCAGTCGCCGGAACCGTTGACGGTTCCCGTCCCGATCTCGACACCGTTCCCGTACAGGCGCACAAGGACGCCGGGGTCGGCGGTTCCCGTCAGCGTAGGCTGGGACGCGTTTGTCACCGCGTCACCGGCCGTTCCGCTGTCCGACGCCGGGCTGAGGACCGGGATGGACGGGCCGACCGGCAGGACGATCAGCGTGTCGGTGCCGTTGAGCGTCAGGGTCTGGAACGGCGTGAAGACGGTCTCGACACCGGAAACGAAGAGCGTCCCATGGTTGCCGGCAGGGGTGAAGGTCACCACGTCGTTGCCGACGCCGCCGATCAGGGTTTGCAGCTCGGTCACGGTGAGCGTGTTGCCCGCACTGTCACCCAGCGTCACCACGTCGAGGCCGGAACCGCCCGTCAGCGTCTCGACGCCGCTCACCAGCAGCGTGTTGCCGGCGCCGCCCAGCGTCACGACGTCGGTGCCGACGCCGCCCGTCAGCGTCTCGAGGCCGCTCACCAGCAGCGTGTTGCCGGCGCTGCCCAGTTCCACCAGGTCGGTGCCGATGCCGCCGACCACCGTCTCGACACCGTCCACCAGCAGCGTGTTGCCGGCGCTGCCCAGTTCCACCAGGTCGGTGCCGGACGTGCCGATCAGCGTCTCGATCCGCCACACCGTGAGCGTGTTGCCGGCACTGTCGCCGAGCGTCACGATGTCGAGGCCGCTGCCGCCCTTGATCGTTTCGACACCGCTTGCCGTCATCACGTTGCCGCCGGTGCCGAACGTCACGACGTCGGTGCCGGAACCGCCGGTCAGCGTCTCCAGCAACCGGACAAACAGCGTGTTGCCGCCGCTGCCCAGCGTCACCACATCTGTGCCGGAGCCGCCAAACAGCGTCTCGACCTCCGACACCTCGATGGTGTTGCCGCCGCTGCCCAGCGTCACAACGTCGGTCGCGGTGCCGCCGGTCAGAGTCTCGATGTGGCTCACCAGGATGGTGCTTCCCCACGTCGTACCGAAGGACACCACGTCGGTGCCGGACCCGCCGGTCAGGGTTTCCAGCCGGGACACCGACATCGTGTTGCCACCGTCACCGAGCGTCACGAACTCCTGGCCGGTGTTGCCGTTCAAAGTCTCGATGCCGCTGACCAGCGCGGTCAACCCGGAGCCGCTGACCGTCAGCACGTCGGTGCCGGTGCCGCCGATCACCGTTTCCAGAGCGCTCACCAGCATGGTGCTGCCGGCTCCGCCCAGCGTCACAACGTCGACGCCGGAGGCGCCGATCAACGATTCCAGAAGGGACACCGTCAGCGTGTTCCCACCCGTGAGCAGCGTCGCCACGTCGGTGCCGACACCGCCGGTCAAGGTCTCGACGCCGCCCACCCGCATCGTGGAGCCGCCGGTGCCCACGGTCACGACGTCGGTGCCGGCCCCGCCGATCACCGTCTCCAACAGCCGGATCGTCAGCGTGTTGCCGCTGCCGCTGAGGGTTACGGCGTCGGCGCCATTGCCGCCGATCAGCGTTTCGACGAGACTCACCGACACGGTGTTGCCGCCGCTGCCCAGCGTCACGAAATCGGCGCCGGCCCCGCCGATCAGCGTCTCGGTCAACCGCACCAACAGCGTGTTGCCGTTGCTGTCGAGGCTCACGATGTCGGCGCCGGTGCCACCGAACAGCGTTTCGACGAGACTCACCGACACGGTGTTGCCGCCGCTGCTCAGAGTCACCACGTCGGTGCCGGTTCCACCCGTCAGCGTTTCGACGCCCCGTATCAGCAACGAAGTGCCGCCGGTGCCCAACGTCACGTTGTCCGTGCCGGAGCCGCCGAGCACCTGCTCGATCAGCCGGACCAGCACCGTGCTGCCGAGACTGCTCGACATCACCACGTCGGTGCCGGTGCCGCCCGTCAGCGTCTCGACGCCGCCCACCAGCACCGTGTTGCCGCCGCTGCCCAGGGTCACGACGTCGTTGCCGACGCCGCCCGTCAGAGTCTCCAGCTTCGACACGGTCAGCGTGTTGCCCGCGCTGTCGCCCAGCGTCACCACGTCGGTGCCGATGCCGCCGGTCAGCGTCTCGACGCCCTCCGCCAGCATCGTGTTACCGCTGCTGCCCAGAATCACCACATCGGTGCCGATGCCGCCGGTCAGCGTCTCGACGCCGCCCACCAGCATCGTGTTGCCGAGCGAGCCCAGCGTCACCACGTCGGTGCCCACACCGCCGAGCAGCGTCTCGACGCCGCTCACCAGAATGGTGTTGCCGCCGCCGGCCAGGATCACCAGGTCGGTGGCGGAGCTGCCGGTCAGCGTCTCGACCCCGGAGACGGTGTAGGTCGCCCCGATCTCGACCAGCGACACCACGTCGATGCCGGTGCCGCCGGTCAGCGTGTTGATCTGCGACAGCGCGATCGTGTTTCCGGCATTGCCCAGCGTCACGACCACCGGGGCGACGTTGCGGAAATACTCCACATCGCCGCCGTCGACGCCGACCACCAGATCAATGTCGCCGTCGCCGTCGAGATCGCCCAGCGCCGGCCGCGGGTACGCTCCGGGGCCGATGGCCCCGTAGGGATTCGTGGCGAGCAACGAAAAGGTCGGCGCCGCCGCCGTGCCGACGTTGACGTAGACGTTGCTCTTGGTGATGAGGTCGACGAGACCGTCCCCGTTGATGTCCGCCAGCGCGGGCGACGCGTAGCCATCGATGTTGCGGGTCAGGCCGAAGGGATTGGTTCCTGCCAGCGTGAAGGTCGGCAACAGGGTCGTGCCGGTGTTACGGTAAAGAAGAATGTCCCCGCTCGAATTGCCGATCAGCAGATCGAGAGCGCCGTCGCCGTCCAGATCGGCGAAGCTCGGCGCCCCATAGCTGCCGGCGTTCTGGATGCCGAACGGATTGGTGCCTTCCAGCGAGAAGGTCGGCGTCTGCGCTGAGGTCCCGTTGTTGCGGAAGAACAGGGTGGTGCCGGCGTGGTTGCCGATGAACAGGTCGAGATCGCCGTCGCCGTCGATGTCGACGAAGGAGGGAAGCGCGCCGCCCTGGCTGACGTTGGTGATCCCGAACGGGTTGGTGCTGTCCAGCGTGAAGGTCGGCGACAGGGTCGTGCCGGTGTTCCGGAAGAAGAGCGTGTTGCCGTCCGCGTTGCCGACCAGGACGTCGAGATCGCCGTCACCATCAAGGTCGACCAGCACCGGAGCGGCCTCGCTTCCGGTGTCGGAGAGGCCGAAGCTGTTGGTGCCGATCATAGTGAAGGTTGGATTCGCCACGGTGCTTCAGCCCTCACGTCAACGCAGCCGGCCCGGACACCGGTCTTAGTTCGATCAATGAACTATCAAGAGCTAATTAATGGTATATAAAATGCCTCCAAAACGCGTTACCGGATAGTAACAGTGGCGTTTGCGCGCCTGAATCCTTACTTTTCTAATAGTTTCTTGCTCTGCAAGAAAACACGCATATGTCGATCGGAAGCAAACATATTGCACGGGCAGGTATCGTCCGGAGATTGAAACCAAAACCGAAGGTTAGCACAGGAGCGGGAAAGCCGCGCTCAATCGGAACGAAAAAGGAATGATTGCCGTGGCATGACGGCCGAACGGCCAGCGCCGCCGCAAGGATCGGTCGGGCAGCGGGGTAGCTTTCAACAGCCCCCTCCGTTCGCCGATGTGCGCTTGCATGCCGCCGGAAGCCGCCGGATGCCCCCACGGCGGCGACTCGGCCTCCACCGCGAACGGCGAGGCCCCCCGGGAGAGCGAAGGCGCCGGCCAGCTCCCCCGGTGTGCTCACTGCGCGGCGTCGGGCACCAGGCTGTCGACGATGCGCACCAGATCCACCACCGACCGCACCCCCATCTTGCGCATGGCTTGGCCGCGGTGCAGCTTCACCGTCGCTTCGCTGAGGTCGAGGTCACCGGCGATCTGCTTGTTGCGCAGGCCGGACACCACCATCATCGCGACCTCGCGTTCACGCACGGTCAGCGTGTCGAAGCGGGCGCGCTGGGCGACGAGGCTGCGCTCCTGCTCGCGCTGCTCGCCATGCCGGGCGATGGCGGCGTGGATCGCGTCCAGCAGGTTCTGGTGGTGGACCGGCTTGGTCAGGAACTCGAAGGCTCCCGCCTTCATCGCGCGGACCGACATCGGAACATCGCCATGCCCGGTGATGAAGATCACCGGAAGGCTGTTGCCGCAGCGCGCCAGCTCCGCCTGGAAATCCAACCCGCTGCGGCCCGGCAACCGCACGTCCAGCACCATGCAGCCGACGTCGATGGCCGGTTGCCGGTCGACATACTGCTGCACCGATCCGAAGCTCCGAACCGGCAGGCCGACGGAGTCGAGCAGCCCCTCCAGCGCTTCGCGGACGGCTTCGTCGTCGTCGATGATCACCACGGTCACCGTTGGTTCGGCATCGCGCGCGCCCATCAGGCTTCTCCCAGCGCGACCGGAAGCACGGCTTCGAACACGCTGCCGCACGGTGTTCCCGGGGTCGCTGTCAGCCGCCCGCCATGCAACTCCACAATGGACCGGCTGATCGACAGCCCCATGCCCAGCCCGTCGGGCTTTGTGCTGTACAGGGCACGGAACAGGACCTCCGGATCGGTGTCCGCGAGGCCCGGCCCGCTGTCCTCGACGCGGATGGCGATCCCGTCGCCGCCGCCGGCCGTCGCGACGCGCAGACGCCGCAGCGGCAGGCCGGGGTCGGCCATCGCTTCGATGGCGTTCATCACCAGATTGAGGATGAGCTGCTGCAACTGCACCCGGTCGCCATGGACCCGCGGCGGGTCCGCCCGGACATCGGTTTCCAGGGCGATGCGGGCGCGGCGCAGCTCCGCCCGCACCAGCGCCAGCGTCTCGACGACGAGGGCGTTGACGTCGACCCATCCCGGATCAGCCGGGGCCCGCCGCGCCAGCGCGTGAATGCTGCGGACCACGTCGCCGGCCCGCTGGGCGTCGCGCACGATCCGCTCCGCCACGGCGCGGGTCTTGCCGAGGTCGGGGGCCGGCTGCGACAGGTGCTGGAGGCAGGTGCCGGCGTTGGTGATGATCGCCATCAGAGGCTGGTTCACCTCGTGCGCGACGGCGGCGGCCAGCTCCCCCATCATGGTCAGCCGGCCGACATGGGCGAGGTCGGCCTGGGCCTTGCGCAGAGCCTCGGCAACGCGGCGGCGCTGGGTCAGGTCGCTGAACACCAAGATGGAGCCCACCACCTCCCCGCGGTCGTCGATGATGGCGGAGCAGCGTTCCTCCACCACGATACCGGCCACCCCGGTTTCAGCCGTCTGGGGCTGGCCCGCCTGGGATTCAGCCGCCTGGGGCGGAGCCAGCGCCGTTTCACCGCGGGGCAGCAGGCGGGACAGCCGTTCCGGCGGGGCGTGGGCCCCCCGGTGCCGGACAAGGGCGGAGAAATCCTCCTGCGGCTCCTGCGTCTCCTCGTCCAGGGCGATGAAGACAGCGGTGAGCGGCTTTCCGGCCGCTTCCGCCGCCGTCCAGCCGGTCATCGTCTCCGCCACCCGGTTCATGAAGTCGACGCGGCCGTCGCGGTCGCACAGGATCACGCCGTCGCGAATGCTGGCGAGCGTGGCGGCGTAGCGCCGTTCGCTCATCCGCAACTTTGCGTCGCTGGCCTGCTTGTAGAGCGCCATCTGGATGACCGTGCGCATCTGCGGTTCTTCGAGGGGCTTCAGCAGATAACCGAAGGGTTCCGTCCGGCTGGCGCGCTCCACGACGTCGTCGTTGGCGTAGGCGGTGAGGAAGACGACGGGGATGCGCTGGGCCTCGCGAATCCGGCGGGCTGCCTCGATCCCGTCCATCTCCCCGTCCAGGCGGATATCCATCAGCACCAGGTCGGGCTGGTGGTGGACGGCCAGCCGCACCGCCTCCTCGCCGCTGGTCGACAGGCCGACCACGACATGGCCCATTCGGGAAACCTGGTGCTGGATATCACGCGCGACGATGCGGTCGTCTTCAACGATCAGGATACGGGCCGCAATCATTCATGTCCCCGATGACGCCCCTTCAAGGGAAAGGCGACGACGAATTCTGTTCCTGTGCCGGGGTTGTATTCCAACGAACCGCGCAACTGTTCGGTCAAGTCGGCGATCAGTTGGAAGCCGAGCGTGTCCATCCTATCGGGATCATACCCACCGGGCAAGCCCACGCCGTCGTCACGTACGGTCAGCCGGCACTCCCGTCCATCCACCGCGAGGACCACGCCCAACACCCCACCCCGCCCACCGGGAAAGGCGTGCTTCAGGGCGTTGGAAACCAGTTCGTTGACGATCAGGCCGCAGGGCACCGCGCGGTCGAGGTCAAGCTGCAGGTCGGCCATCTCGGTCACCAGCCGCACCGCGCCGGCCTGCCGGGCATAGGCGCGCAGCAGATGGGCGCACACCGATTCCAGATGCTCGCGCATCGGCACGCGCGCGAAGTTGCCGAGGCGGTAGAGGTTCTCGTGCACCAGCGCCATCGACCGCACGCGATCGCGGCTGTCCGCGAACAGGGCTGCGACCGCCTCGTCCTCGATCCGGCGGGCCTGGAGGTTGAGAAGGCTGGTGACCAGCTGCAGGTTGTTCTTCACCCGGTGATGGATCTCCTTCAGCAGCGCCTCCTTCTCGTCCAGCGTCGCGGTCTCCAGCGCCGCCGCGGCCTGGGCTCCGAGCAGCGTCAGGATGCTGACCCGCTGCGGCGTGAAGGCGTGGGTGGCCAGCGCGTTCTCCAGATGCAGCAGCCCGACGACGCGGCGGCGGCGGACCAGCGGCATGCACAGGATGGAGCGCGCCTCGGTCTGACGGACATAGGGATCGCCGGAGAAGGGACCCGACGCCCGCGTGTCGTCGACGATCACTGCCTCCTGGTCGCGGATCGCGCCGTGGACGACGGCGTGGGGCAGCGGGATGCGCGCGGCATCCTCCCGGACCAGCCGGACCGACACGCCATAGAGTCCGGTCGTCGCCTCCGCCTCCACCCGCAGCCCGTCGCCGCGGGCGAGGATCAGCAGGCCACGGCTGGCCCCGGCATGCTCCAGCACCAGGGTCAGCAGGGTGGTGGTGAGCTGCTCCACACTCGCCTGGTCGGCGACCGCGCGCAGCGTCCCAAGGAGCGCCGCCGGATCGAGCCCGTCGAAGCCCCGCGGCGCCTCCGGCAAGGCCGGCTCGACCGTATCCAAGGCAAGGGCGGGATGGCGCCCGGCCAGCTGCGCCACCTTGGCGGTGGCTCCCCACCGCGCATAGGCCTCGGCCGCGTCGCGGATGCAGGCGCGCTCCAGCGTCGCCACCCCCAGCCGACGGTAGTGGCCGGCGGCGCGTTCGTGGGCCAGCGCCTCCACATGCGGCAGGGCGCTGCGCCGGGCCGCCTCGACCGCGCGGTCGTAGCCGCGCATCGCCTCCTCCGTCCGCCCCTCGGTCCGCGCCGCCTCCGCCTCGACGAGAGCGAAGCGGGCGGCGAAGCTGTCGGGGCCGTGGCCCGCCCAATCGCGCAGTTGAGCGCGATGCCGGTCCAGCGCCGCGGCGTGGCGGGCGCGCCGGTCCGGTGGGGCGTCGTCCATCGCCCCGGCCCGGGCCAGGGCGGCGTGGAAGTGGAATTCGGCCATCTCCCAATGGCCCGACGTGGTCCACAGCAGCCCTTCCGCCCGTTCCGCCGCCTCGACCGCCGCCGTCATCGCGCCGGCGACGCAGCGGAGCTGGAGGGTGCGGATCCAGTGCCAGCAGGTGGCGATGTCCAGGCTCGGGTTGGCCAGCAGCCGCGCCTCGAAGGCGGCGTTGTCGAAACCCTGCCCGTCGAAGGCGTCGAGCGCGTCGGTCTGGCCGCGCAAGGCCCGCATCAGTTGGAGCTGGGTGGTCAGGATGTCGGCGCAGAGCCCGAACCTCACCTGCCGGACATGGGCGAGGCGCGCCTCGGCCGTGCGCTGGACCATCGCCAGCGGATCGCCCGACGCCAGCATGCTGGTGACCAGTGTGACGCTGGTGAAACCGCCATAGGTGACATCGCCGGCCTCCCGCGCCTCGTCGAAGGCGCGCAGCAGCAGGGCGCGCTCGCTGCGGATGTCGCGGGTCCAGGGCACGACATGATAGGCGAAGGTCATCAGCACCCGCGCCCGGTAGCGCGTCGGCCCCTGCCGCTCCGCCAGATCGTAGCCGAGGCGGCCGAAGTCGTAGCCGGCGGCGTAGTCGCCGAAACACGGGCCGGCCATCATGCCGAGATAGGCGAAACCCAGGGCGGAGGCGTCGCTGCGCCCGTTCCGCAGGGTCAGGTTGGCCATCCGCCCGAGGATCAGGCAGACGAGGTTGCGGTCGCTGAAGAAGGCCGGCGGCAGGGCGGCGGCCAGCACGTCCAGCGTCGCCCGGCTGTCGGGATCGGGGTCGGCGTCCAGCGCGGCCAGCGACGCGATGGGCCGGCCGGCGATGGCCGCCCGCAGCCGCTCATACTCCTCCTGGGCCAGGGCGGCCGGGGGATGGGCGGGCCAGTCGATCCCCACCCCGCGCAGATAGGCCAGACAGGACTCGACGGCGCGGTCGCTGCGGTCGATGGCGGTGAAGACGGTGACGAGCAGCGCGGTGATCGCGGCGCGGTCCGCCGGCGCCCCGGCCCGTCCGGCAAGGGCGAGCAGACGCCGCTCCGCCTGCTGCAGGTCGCCGCAGAGGAACTCGCATTCCGCCCGGAGATGCTCCAGCGCGAAGGCCAGCCGCCCGGCCTCCGGCCCGTCCAACGGTTCTTCCACCGGCTCTTCCACCGGCCCGGCCCCGCCGCCCTCCAGCAGGCGCAGGCCGCCCAGCGCGTGGGCCAGCGCCGCGCCGTGGGCGCTGGCCGCCTTGGCCTGATGGCCGGCGGCGAGGTGGAGCGCGGCCACCTCCGCCCGCTCCCGCCCGTCCCGGACCAGGGAGAGGCAACGGTCGTACTGGCCGACCACCGCGAACAGCCGCTCCCCCGTCAGGTCGGCCGCGAAGCCGCGGCGCAGCGCGCGGGCGATGCCGAGGTGGAGCGGGCCGCGCAAGTCCTCCGGCACCAGGGCGTAGGCCCCCTCCTGCACCCGGTCGTGGAGGAAGCGGACCCCGTCCTCGCCGCGCAGGATCAGCCCCTCGGCCAGCACCGGCTCCAGGTGGCGCGCCGTCTCCTCCTCGGTCAGACCGGCGGCGAGGGCCAGGGTGGACAGCCGGACGGCGGCGCCGAGCGCGGCGTGGCGGAACAGCAGGTCGCGCGCCGGCACCGGAAAGCGGGCCAGCCGCTCGCCCATCAACGTGGCGATGCCGGACCCCGCCGGCGCCCGCTCCACCGCCGCGAGGTCCCAGTCCCAGCGGCGGGCATCGCGGTTGAACCACAGCCGGCCGGAGCGCTCCAGTTCGGTCAGCAGCTGGACCGCGAAGAAGGCGTTGCCGCCGGTCCGCTCCTGCAGCCGGTCGGCGAGCGCCGCCACCTCGTCGGGCCGGCGGTCCAGACCGTCGGCGATCAGGCGGCGCAGGTCGTCGGAGGACAGCGGCCCCAGCGCGATCCGCTCGCCGTCGATCGCGGCACCGGCCGCCGCGACCCGGCCCATCAGCGCCTGCAGCGGGTGGCCGTCTCCGACCTCGTCGCTTCGGTAGGCGCCGACCAGCAGCAGATGGTCCATGCCGCCATCGGCGACGAGACGGTCCAGCAGATCCAGCGTCGCGCCGTCCAGCCATTGCAGGTCATCGAGGAACAGGACCAGGGGATGGTCCGGACGGGCGAAGCACTGCAGCACGCGCCGGAACAGCAGGTCGAAGCGGTTCTGGGCCTCGCGCGGCGGCAAGGGTGGGACGGCGGGCTGCGCGCCGATCAGCACGGCGAGATTCGGGATCAGCGCGGTCATCAGGGCGCCGCCCTCGCCCACCGCCTCCGCCAGGGCGCGGCGCCAGTGCTCGCGATGCGGGGCCGGCAGCGCCAGGATGCGGGCGACCAGCCCGCGAAAGGCCTCCGCGAGGCTGGCATAGGGACGGTCCCGCTCGCCCTGGTCGAACTTGCCGCCGGCGAACAGGCCCTGCGGCGGCACCACACGCCCCTCCAGGGAGCGGGCGACCGCCGACTTGCCGACTCCTGACCGGCCGGCGATCAGGACGATGCCCATCCGGCCGCGGGCGGCGACCCGCTCGAAAGCGGCCTCCAGGACGGCGGTCGGCTCGTCCCGCCCGTAGAGGCCCGGCGGCGGCACCAGCCCCTCCGGCAGATCGCGGCGGCCGACCGGAAAGGCGGAAATTCGACCCTCCGTGTCCCAGAGCCGCAGCGCGTGGCCGAGGTCGCGGACGAGGCCGTCGGCGGTCTGGTAGCGGTCCTCCGCCATCTTGGCGAGCAGCCGCAGCAGGATGTCGGCGATGGCGACCGGCAGGTCGGGCGCGTGGCGGGCCGGCGGGATGGGGGCCCGCGCGAGATGGCAGTGCACCCATTCCATCGCATCGCCGGCCGCAAAGGGAAGCGCGCCGGTGAACAGTTCGTAGAGCGTGACGCCGAGCGCGTAGAGGTCGCTGCAGCGGTCGACCGGCCGGCCGGTCCGCCCCGACTGTTCGGGCGCCATGTAGGGCAGCAGCGCGTCCGGCCGCTCGTCGGCCCGGGACGGCGATGGCGGCACGGGCACGGGACAGGCCCGGCCAAAGCCGGTCAGGCGCACCGCGCCGTCGTCGTCGACCAGCAGGTTGAACGGCCGCAGATCGCCGTGCATCAGGCCGCGGCGGTGCAGCTCCGCCACCGCCTCCGCGATGCGCAGCGCCAGGGCGAGCCGCTGGCGGAAGGGCATCACCGGCACGGACAGCGCCGAGAGCGGTTGGCCGCCCGGATCGGCGAGGGTCAGGACCGGGGCCATGCCATGCGGCAGAAGGTCGAGCGGCTTGACCGCCCAGGCGGGATCGAGCTGGCGGGCCAAGGCGTGCTCCCGCCGCAGCCGGTCGAGCGCGGCGTCGGACCGTCTCACCGGAGCGCCCGGATCTGCCGGACCGCTTGGCGGAGTCACGGCCATGCGGGCGAGGATGGGAAAGGGCCGGTCCGGCCGCGTCACGCGCAGCAGCCGGCTTTCCCCATCGCTGCCCAGGACGCGGCTGCCCGAACCGGCTTCCATCAGATGATCGACGCTGAGTTCCATGGATCGGTCCCTTTTCCCCGGCCCCATGGTAGCGGCATTCCGCCGCCAAGGGGGACTCCGCCGAGGACGGCTCCGCCGGCCGTTTGCCCGGTCTTGACCGGCCACCGCCCACACTTAGCTTTGCTTGCGGCCCGATCGGCGCCGGCATCCCGCCGTCGACGGTCCCCGACACCCAGGTCCGGCTGCAGGAGAGCGCCATGGTCGACGCCATCATCATCGGAGCCGGCCAGGCCGGGCCACCGCTCGCCGAGCGCCTCACCGCCGCCGGCATGACCGTCGTGGTCATCGAACGCAAGCACTTCGGCGGCACCTGCGTGAACACCGGCTGCACCCCGACCAAGACGCTGGTCGCCAGCGCCCGCGTCGCCCGGATGGCCCAGCGGGCCGCCGAATACGGCGTGATGCTGGACGGCCCGGTGCGCGTCGACATGGCCAGGGTCAAGGCGCGCAAGGACGCCGTCTCCGGCCGGTCGCGCCAGAACGTCGAGCGCTGGCTGCGCGGCATGCCCGGCTGCCGGGTGCTGCAGGGCCATGCCCGCTTCGAATCCCCCAACAGCGTGCGCGTCGGCGACGAGGTGCTGACGGCGGAGCGCATCTTCATCAACGTCGGGGCACGCGCCGCGGTGCCGGACATGCCGGGGGTGCGCGACGTCGGCCTCCTGACCAGCGGCACGATCCTCGACCTCGACCATGTTCCGCGCCATCTGGTGGTGGTCGGCGGCAGCTACATCGGCCTGGAATTCGCGCAGATGTACCGCCGTTTCGGCGCCGAGGTGACCGTCGTGGAGAAGGGCGACCGGCTGATCGCGCGCGAGGACCCCGACGTTTCCGCGGCGATCCGCGACCTGCTGGAGGCGGAGGGGGTGACGGTCCGCCTGTCGGCCGACTGCATCCGCTTCGCCCCGCACGACGACGGCGTGGAGGTGGGCGTGACCTGCGCCTCCGGAGCGCCTTCGGTGGTGGGAAGCCACGCGCTGCTGGCGGTGGGGCGCCAGCCCAACACCGACGACCTCGGGCTCGACCGCGCCGGGGTGGCGACCGACGCCCGGGGCACCATCACGGTGGACGACACGCTGCGGACCAACGTGCCGGGCATCTGGGCGATGGGCGACTGCAACGGGCGGGGCGCCTTCACCCACACCGCCTACAACGACTTCGAGATCGTCGCGGCGAACCTGCTCGATGGGGATCGGCGCAGCGTGGACGACCGCATCCAGGCCTACGCGCTCTACACCGACCCGCCGCTTGCCCGCGTCGGCATGACCGACGAGGCGGTCCGCCGCTCCGGCCGGCGCGCGCTGGTCGGCATGCGGCCGATGACCCGCGTCGGGCGCGCGGTCGAGAAGGGCGAGACACAGGGCTTCATGCGGATCGTCGTCGACGCCGACAGCCGGGAGATCCTGGGCGCCGCCATCCTCGGTCCCGGCGGCGACGAGGCCATCCACGGCGTGCTGGACCTGATGTACGCCAAGGCGCCCTACCCCACCTTGCAGCGCGCCGTCCACATCCACCCCACGGTGGCTGAACTGCTGCCGACCCTGCTGGGCGAGCTGAAGCCGTTGGACTAGCGGCCCGACGGCGGTGGTGTCGACAATGGCGGCGGCGCAGGGCAGTCCTGCGCTGGCGCAACGGCAAAATCCTTGACCGCCGCGCCCCCCGGTTTATTTTGGATCACATGATCTAAAACACCGGGAGGCGGTATCCATGGCTCGGCCGCGGACGTTCGATGAGACGGCGGTGCTGGACGCGGCGGTGGACCGCTTCTGGACCCAGGGGTACGAGGCGACCTCCACCCGCGAGCTGGCGGACAGCATGCGCATGACGCTCGCCAGCATGCACAACGCCTTCGGCGACAAGCGGGCGCTGTTCCGCCGCGCCCTGGAGCATTACCTGGACGGCTCGTTGCGCGCCCGCATCGCCCGGCACGAGGCGGCGCCGTCGCCGGCCATGGCGATCGCCGGTTTCCTGCGCGAAAGCATCGAGCGCTCGCTCGGCGACGGGTGCCGGCGCGGCTGCCTGCTGGTGAATTCCGCGCTGGAGGTCACGCCGGACAACCCCGACCTGCGCGACTTCCTGAACGAGGAACTGACGACCATCGAGGATTTCTTCCGCCGCTGCCTCGACAGGGGGCGGCGGAGCGGCGAGATCCCGGCCGGCATCCCCGAGGGCGACGCGGCCCGCCTGCTCTTCTCCACCCTGCTGGGCATCCGCGTCCTGGCCCGCATCCGCCCCGAGCGCGACCTGCTGGAGGGGGCGGCGCGCGGCGCCCTGGCCAGCCTGGGGCTGCCGCCGATGCCGGACTCCTGAGCCGGAGCACGGCCCCGCCGCGCCGGATCGCCCCCACCCCATTTCCTCCCGGTCAACGGGCGGCCCGCTGCGGCGGAGCCGCAACAGGGACGCACGCCCATGAACAGGACCTCCGCAACCGCGGCCATGGACCGCCTCGACGGCGCCGCCTGGATGGCGACCCTCGCCGGCATGGCGGGAAGCCTCGTCGCCATCGGCTTGGCGCGCTTCGCCTACACGCCGCTGGTCCCCTCGCTGATCGGGGCGCATTGGTTCTCCGCCGCCGACGCGGTGACGCTGGGAGCGGCGAACTTCGCCGGCTATCTGGCGGGCGCCCTGCTCGGCCGGCCGCTGGCCAGCCGGCTGCCCAACCGGGCGCTGCTGCGGGCTTTGATGCTGACGGCCTCCCTCGCCTTCATCGCCTGCGCCTACCCGCTCTCGCTCGGCTGGTTCTTCGGCTGGCGCTTCGTCTCGGGCTTGGCCGGGGGCGCCATCATGGTCCTGGTCGCGAGCAGCATCCTGCCCCACATCCCGGCGGGGCGGCGCGGCTTCGTCAGCGGCATGATCTTCCTCGGCATCGGGCTGGGGATCGCGGCCTCCGGCACCGCCGTGCCGGCGCTGATGCGGCTGGGGTTGCGCGAGACGTGGCTGGGGCTGGGCGGGCTGTCGCTGCTGCTGACCGCCCTGTCCTGGTTCGGCTGGCCGCCGTCGGCGCCGCCGCAGGCGACCGCCGCCCCGCCGGTGGAGCACGCCCCGCGGCACGAAGGGCGGGTCCTCCGCTCGCTCTACGCCGAATACGCGCTGAACGCGCTGGGGCTGGTGCCGGTCATGCTGCTGCTGGTCGATTACGTCGCCCGCGGCCTGAACCATGGCGCGGACATCGGCGCCCTCTGCTGGGTCCTGTACGGCGTGGCGTCGGTGGCGGGACCGGTCATCGCCGGAACGCTGGCCGACCGCATCGGTTACGCCGCGGCCTACCGCATCGCCCTGCTGCTCCAGGCGGTCGCCGTGGCCGCCCTGGCGGTGAGCGGCCAGCCGCTGGTGGTCGGGATCGCGACGGTCGTCCTCGGCGCCCTGACGCCGGGCGTGGTTCCCCTGGTGCTCGGCCGCATCCATGAACTGCTGCCGCGCAGCCCGTCGGAACAGCGCGCCGCCTGGAGCCGGGCGACCACCGCCTTCGCCCTGTTCCAGGCGTTGGGCGGCTACGGCTACTCCTCCCTGTTCGCCCACAGCGGGGGAAACTACGCCGCGGTCTTCCTGTGCGGCGCCGTCGCCCTGGTGGTGGCGCTGGGGACCGACATCGCCGTCAACGCCCGGCGCCTCCGCCGGCGGACGGAGGGTTGACCCCCGGATGGCGGCTCCGGCGAAGGGACCGCCCGTCCGGGCCTCGCCCTCTCTGTGCGGTGGTCAGATCAGGACCGGGGCGGCCCAGGGATCGTAGGGAACCAGGGCCCCGCGCGTCGGGTCGGGCCGATGGAAGCCGCCGGCGCCGCGGTTGAGCATGGTCGCGACGAAGGAGAAGGAGCTGTTGGAGATGGCCACCCGGTCGGCGTGGCAGAGGACGTGGAAATCGGTGAAGAATTCCGCCCCCCCGACCGGCTCGGCGAGGTCGCGGCCGGTGACGGGGCGGTAGGCGGCGAACGCCGGCACCTCGGCCGGGTCGTCGGTCGCGATGAACAGGAGCGGCCGGTCGAGCGTCGGCCAGACAGTCTCCAGCCAGCGCAGATACCAGGACGTCGGGGCGATCCAGAACCGCCCCCAGCCGAAGTCCCCGCGCCGCAGGTGCAGCGCCACGATGGTCCGTCCAGCACCGCGCAGACGGCCGAGCAGCGCGTCCGCATGGGATTGGAGATGACGGCCCGGCGTGAACAGCGTGCGGAACTCCTCCTTGAACGGCGCCAGGGGCGTGGTGTCGCCGCAGAAATAGCCAGACACGTCGCGGTCCGCCAACGCCGCGGCGGGCGCACCGGAGAGCCCGGCGATCACGGCACGCTCCCCGTCCGCCTCCGCCACGCGCGGCAGCGCGGGGCCGGGCAGCGGATCGTCGTGGTCGTACAGGTGGCGGCCGAGCCAGGGGGGAACCTCCAGGGTGAGGCCGTGCCGGGCCGCGTAGAGGCGCAGGGCGCCGTATTGGAGGAGCTGGTTGCCGAAGCGTCCGTTGCGCCCGAGGGCGGTCGAGGCGAGGCGGCGCCCCGGCCCGCCCGCCGCCACCGGTGACGGCGGCGGTCCCCAGCGACGCGCCAAGAGGGACAGCGCGCGGCGGGTGAAGGCCGCGCCGAACCCGGGGTTGCAGCGGATCGCCCGCTCCCAGGCCACCAGAGCGGCGTCGGGATGGCCGAGCAATTCCAGGGCCTCGGCCAGCGCCGCGTGGCCGTTGTACAGCTCCGGGCCGAGCCGCACAGCCTGCCGGGCGTGCTCCACCGCCGCCGCCGCATCGCCGAGGGCCAGGGCGGCGTCCGCGCAGTCGGCGTTGAGATCGGGCCGCATCGGGTCCAGCCGGAGCGCGCGCTCCAGTTCCCGCGCGCCCTGCCGGTCCTGCCCGAGCCGGCGGCTCGCACGCCCCAGCAGGGTCTGGGCGTTGGTGAGGCCCGGCTGGAGCGTCAGGGCACGGCGCAGCCGGGGCACAGCCTGGGCATGGGCGTCGGCGCCGACCAGCATGGAGCCGAGATTGCACCACGCGGCGGCCGCGCCGGGGTGAAGGCGCGCGACCGCCCCGAAGGCCCCCAGCGCAAGCCGGTCGCGCCGCAGCCGGTGCGCGAGCAACCCCAACTCGAACCAGGCTTCGGTGCGGCCGGGGTCCTCGGCGGCGGCGCGGGTCAGCGCGGCGACCGCGCGATCGGGCTGCCCGGACTGGATGGCCTCCTTCGCCACCGCCACGAGGTTGATGGCGCCCGGGGCAATGGGGAGGGGGGCAGTGGGGACAGGGTCGATGGCACGCGGGGCGTCCCGGCTTTCCGAAAGGTCCGCCGCCGGGGTCGGAGACGGACCCCCGGCTTTCCCCTTGGCCGTGAGAAACGGCGGTCCGGTCCAGCCGCCGTCGCGCAGAAGCGCGTCTCTCCTGGCGTTCAGCGCGTGGAGGTGGCGCTGGGTCAGGATCTCGATCGCGACGAAGCGGGAGTCGGACGTGACCTGCTCGGTCGGCTTGGCGCCGCTGGTCATCGTCTGGCGCTGCCGCGCCAGGGCGTTGTCCGCCCGCATCGTGTAGTGGACCGTCTTCTCCGCGATCCGGACGCCGCCGAACATGCTGTGAAGCGCCCGGCCGTAGGCCACGTCGTCGGCCACGGCCGGGTGGAACGGCGCCTCCTCCGGGAAGCCGCCGATCATGTCGTGGCAGACACGCCGAACGCAGAGGTTGCAAGGGTAGCTCAGCTCCGACGCCTCGCGCCACGCGGGGGTGATCTCATGGTCGATGCTGTCGAACCGCATCCCGGTGCGGACGAACCCGGCGTCGGGGGTATGGTCCAGCACCGTCGCCGTCAGCAGGAAATGCCGCTCGAAGAAGTAATCGTCGGCGTCGAGGAACCAGATGTACCGGCCGAGCCCCGCGGCGGCGCCGATGTTGCGCGACCGCCCCGCCCCCTGGTTGCGGTTGTTCGCGATCAGCGCGACGCTCTGCTCCGGATGCTCCCGCGCCCAGCGCAGGACCCGCGACGCCGTCCCGTCGGGGGAGGCGTCGTCGACGACGCAGACATGGATCCGCGCCCGCGGGTCCCGCACCGCCTCGCGGTAGACGCGGGCCGCCGCCGCGACGCTGTCCAACGCCCGTTCGATGGTGTCCTCCATCCGGTGCGCGGGGATCACCACGGTGCCGAGAACGTCGGTGTCGGCCTTGTGGCGCGCGATCCCCCTCAGGGCGACCCCCAGACCGCAGTCCCCGGAGCCCGCGGCCGCGTGAAGCCGCTCGGCCTCCGCGTCGCGCCCCTGGACCAGCCGCAAGATGCCCAGCGCGCGGGCGAGGCTGCCCTGTGGCGGGACGAGGCGAACGAAGGGCTCCAGCAGCGTTGCCGCCGCGTCGGCCGCCCCCTCCTGCACGCGCGCCAGGGCCTGGCTGGCGGCAACGCTCAGGGGCTCCCCGATCTGACGGCCGAGCGCCTCGACGTCGCCGTGCAGGCGGGCCGCCCGGACGAACAGCGCGATCGCCCGCAGGCCGTCGCCCGCCGCGCGGGCGGCATGCGCCGCGTGCTGCCACGCGACCGCGTCGGCCGGGTCGTTCGCCAGCGCCCGCCGGTGGATAGGAACCCCTTCCGTGGCCTCGGCATCCCGCGCCATCCCTAGGCCACCGCCGCCACGAAGGTTTCGGCGAAGGCGCGCCACGTCCGCTCGCCGCGCAGGAAGGCCCGCGCCGCATCGGCGCGGGCGCGGGCGGCGGCGCGGTCCGTATAGAGGGTTTCGAGATGGGCGACGGCCTCCTCGACGGAGGATTCCCCCCACCCGCGGCGCCGGCCGCCTTGACCTGATGCGGGGTCGGACACCGGGTCCTGCCGGGACAGCGGCAGGCAGTTGCCGTCGCGGATCAGGTCGAGATGGCCGGTGTTGGCCGACAGGATGACCGGCACGCCGCAGGCCATCGCCTCCATGGCGACGAGGTTGGTCGCCCCTTCGCAGCGGTTGGGGAAGAGGGCGGCGTGGCAGTCCGCCAAGATGGCGGCGATCTGGCCGCGCTTGAGAAAGCCCATGTCGACGAAGCCCTCCGGTGGCACGCCGCAATCCATCGCCCACTCCACGATGCGCAGCTTGCGGTTGTCGCCAACGGCAGGAGCGGAGGGCACCAGCGGAGACTCGGCGATGTCGGTCGAGGTGTGCGGCCAGGGGTTGTGCCACGCGGTGACCAGAAGCGCGTCGGGATGGCGTTCATGGAACCGGCGGAAAGCGGCGAGCACGATGTCCTGCCCCTTGCGGAACTCGATCTTCCCGCCCGAGAAGACGACGAAGCGGTCGCCAAAGCGCCCGGCCGGAGGGACCGGCGCCAGTTCGTCCGGGTCCACGCCCTGGAAGGCGCAGCCGACGTCGGTGATGCCCTGTTCGGCCAGCAGCGCCCGGTTGTACTCGGAATGGACCACGAGCTTGTCGTAGCTCCGCGCGCGGCGCAGCGTGTCCTCGTCGAACAGGGTGTCCTCGAAGGCGATGACCCCGACGTTGCGGCTGCCGCGGAACCGGGCGGAGAACGGCCCGGCGACGAAGCCGTTGCCGAGCGCGTGCAGGACGGTGCAGTCGTTGAGGCCGAGCATGCGGTTGCCCGACCGCTCGGCGATGGCGGTGATCTGCCGATGACCGTCCATCAGGCTTTCCAGCTTTTCCCGGTTCTCCGGCCGCAGGGAGGACAGAAGCGGTTTTTCCAGCAGGAGCGGCGGGCGTCCCTGGTCGATCAGATGCAACGCCGTATGGACGCCGACCAGACCCCAGCCGTGGACCTCCGAAAGCTGCCACGTCAATGCCAGATTCTGCGCCAGATTTTGCTCCACGCGCGGGGTCCCGCCATCCACCGCTGCCAACTCCGTCACGCGCCACACATCCTTTTTGCCCATGGCCTTGGATGGTAGGATAGCAGAACGCGGGCGCTGATCCACAGCGCGAGCCGCTGTTCCGCGCCAGCCATCACGTGCGAGCCAGTCAGCCCGAGCCAGCATGACCGTCAAGATCGCCTTTCTCGACCCGGCGGGTGGGGACTACACGCCGGACACGCCAAGGCTGCACCCGCTCGGCGGCTCGCAGTCGGCCCTGTGCTACCTCGCCGAGGCGCTGGCCGCCGCCGGGCTTGAGGTCACGCTGGTCAACGGCACACGGACGCCCGGCCTGGTGCGCGGGGTGCGCTGCCTGCCCGCCGGCGCGGTGTCCTGGGAGGACCTGCGCGCCTTCGACGTCGTGGCGCTGCTCAACGGCTGTCCGACGGAGGCGCTGGCCCGGCTGCGCGCGACCCTCGACGGCGGGCGGAAGCTGCTTCTGTGGATGCAGCACGCGGTCGACCAACCCGCCGCCCAATGCCTCGCCGAGCCGGAGGCCCGCGCCTGCTGGGACGGCTACGCCTTCGTCAGCCGCTGGCAGATGGACGGCTACGTCACGGCGTTCGGCCTCGACCGCCGGCTCTGCCGCATCCTGCGCAACGGCATCGCGCCCGCCTTCTCCGGCCTGTTCCCGCCGGGGGCCGACATCAGGGCGGCGAAGCCCTGGCCGCCGGTCCTGGCCTACACCAGCACGCCCTTCCGCGGCCTCGACGTGCTGCTCGACAGCGTTCCCCGCCTGCGGGCGGCGATCCCCGGAACCACCGTCCGGGTGTTCTCCAGCCTGGACGGCTATCAGGTTCCCGCCGACCGCGATCCCTACGGCGCCCTCTACCAGCGCTGCCGGGAGACCGAGGGGGTGGAGTATGTGGGGGCGGTCTCCCAAAGCGCCCTGGCCGAAGCCTTGCGCGACGCGACCGGCCTCGCCTACCCCAACCGCTTCGCCGAGACCTCCTGCATCGCCGTCATGGAGGCGCTGGCCGCCGGCTGCCTCATCGTGTCCAGCGCGCTGGGGGCGCTGCCGGAAACCACGGCCGGCTTCGCCCGGCTGATTCCGGTTCCGGAGGACCCGGCGGAACACGCCGTCCGCTTCGCCGAAGCCGCCCGGACGGCCCTGCTCCAGTGGCGCGACGAGGGCGCGGCCACCGGCCGCCGGCTTCGCGAACAGGTGGATCACGTCAGCACCGGGATGAGCTGGGCCGGACGGGCCGGGGACTGGCTGGCGTGGTTCGACGAGCTGAGAGGCGATCGCAAGGATGCTCCGGCGGCGGGCACGGCGGGGGCGGCCGTCACCGCCAGTCTGGCCGATGCGCAGCAGCGCCTGCTGAACGCCCTGAGCACTCACCTGAACGCCCGCCCTCCAGCCGAGGAGGAACTGGCCTGGCGGGCGGAGGCGCGGGCGCTGATCGCGCTCCTCGAGCAGTCCCTGCGGCTTGACCACAACACGGAGGAGAACCGGTCGGCCGTCTGGACGACGCTGCGCGGGTTCGACGCCTGGTTCGCCTACGTCACGACGCTGACGGACACGCCGCCGCCCGCGGCCCCGCCACCCGGCGGGCGCCGGATCTACGATTGCTTCCAGTTCTACAATGAACTGGACCTCCTGGAGGTGCGGCTGGCCGAGCTGGACGCGGTGGTGGACCGCTTCGTCCTGGTCGAGGCGACGTTCACCCACGCCGGCGATCCCAAGCCCCTCCATTACGCGGAAAACCGCGCGCGGTTCGCGGCCTACGCCGACAAGATCATCCACGTCGTCGTCGACGACGATCCCGGCGGCTTCGCGTGGCAGCGCGAGGCCCACCAGCGCGACGCGATCACCCGCGGTCTCGGCGGCTGCGACCCGACGGACATGATCATCGTCTCGGACGCCGATGAGATCCTCCGCCCCTGGGTGATCGAGCGGCTGCGCCGGGAACCGGATGACGGCCGCTCGCTGTTCGCTCCGCACCTCAACATCTTCCTGTATTTCCTCGACCTCAAGTCGCCCGATCCCTGGGTGTCGGTGGCCGCCGCGCCCTGGGAGCTGATCCGCCGGATCGGCGCCAACCGCGCCCGCTACCTGACCAAGCTGGGGCATGGGCGCGTCGTCCCGGACGCCGGCTGGCATTTCACCTGGATGGGCGGGATCGAGCGCTTCCGCGCCAAGCTGCAGGCCTTCGCGCACCGCGAGATGATCGCGGCCTTCGATCAGGACCCGGCGGCGAACCGCGAACGGCTGGACCGCTTCTACGCCACCGGGCGCTTTGACGGCGGTGCGGTTCCCGGCATGTGGACGGCCGTGGTTCCCGTCCCCATCGACGCCGGCTTCCCGCGGCTGATCCGCGAGCGGATCGACCATTTCCGCGCGCTCGGCTGGATCTCGCCGGAAGCCGGCCCGCCGGTCCCACCGGAGCCGGTCGCGGACTCCGGGTCGGAGCATCGTCGTGCCCTGGTCCTCGACCCCGCCTCCATCGACGCCTTCCATGCCCTGGCGATGGAGCGGCTCGGCCGCAACGCGCCGGAGGAGGCGGTCAGGCCGCTGCGCCGCTGCGCCTCCCTCGATCCCTTCGGCACCTTCCACCGCTCCCACCTCGCCCACGCGCTGCTGATGCGCCAGCGCTACGGCGAGGCGGAGGGCGTGCTGCGGGAGTTGGTCCGCCTCGCCCCCGACGACCATCGCGCCCGTGCCAACCTGGGCATCGCGCTGAAGAATCTGGGCCGCCACGACGAGGCGGTCGGCGTCGGCCGGCAGGCGCTGGCGCTGGCCCCCGCCGAACCCGGCGTGCTCAGCAACCTGGGGCTCGCTCTTTCCCTGCGGACCGGCGGGGACGAAGAGGCGGCCCGCGTCCTGCGTCGGGCGGTGGCGATCGACGCGGATTTCACCACGGCCCGGCTGAATCTCGGGCTGGTGCTCAGCAAGCTGCGGCGCATCGGGGACGCGGAGGCCGAGTGCCACCGCCTCCTCGACCGCGACCCCGACCATGCCGAGGCGCACACCCTGCTCGGCACCTGCCTGCTGCTGCGCGGCGAGCTGGAGGCGGGATTCCGGGAATACGAATGGCGCACCCGTCTGGCCGACCGTCAGGTCGCGCCGCGCGGCCTGCCGACCCCGGTGTGGGAGGGCGGAAACCTGGAGGGGCTGACCATCCTGCTGCACGACGAGCAGGGGCTCGGCGACGGCATCCAGTTCGCCCGCTACGCCCCCCTGCTGCGCCGCCAGGGCGCCCGCGTGCTCGTCGAGTGCAGCGAGTTGCTCGTCCGCCTGTTCGCCACGCTCCCCGGTGTGGACGGGGTCGTCGGCCGCTCCGACGCGCCACCGCCGCACGACGTCCACGCCGCTCTGCTCAGCCTGCCCCACCGGCTCGGCACCACGCTGGCGACCGTCCCCGCCGAGGTCCCCTACCTGCACGCCGAACCGGACAGGGTCGGGTTCTGGCGGCAGAGGCTGGGTCGGAAGACAGGAGAACGGTTGCGGGTCGGGCTGGTGTGGGCCGGCAACCCCGAGTTCAAGGACGACCGCCGACGCTCGCCGGGGCTGGACGCCCTGCGGCCGCTGCTGGACGTTCCGGGCGTCGCCTTCTACGGCCTGCAAAAGGGGGCTGGACGGCGGGACCTGGAGACCTGCGGCCCGCTGCCGCCCTCCTTCACCGACCTCGGCGCGGAGATCGCCGACTTCGCCGACACCGCGGCGATCATGGAAAACCTCGACCTCGTCATCAGTTCCTGCACGGCGCCGGCCCATCTGGCCGGGGCGCTCGGCCGACCGGTCTGGACCCTGCTGCCGGACATCGCCGACTGGCGCTGGCTGGAGCGCGGCGACACCACCCCCTGGTACCCGACCATGCGCCTGTTCCGTCAAGCGGCGCCGGGCGACTGGGCATCCGTCGTCGTCGACGTGCGGGCGGCGCTGGAGCAGGCCGCGGCCAAAGCCTTGGCTACAGGGACGGCACCGTGAAGGACTCCGGCGGCAGGCCGGCGGCGTGCCGGTTCCACATCGTCCGGTAGGCCATCTCCAGGTGACGGGTGAAGCGGGGGCTGTCGAACAGCGGCGCCGTTGCCCGCCCGGCGTCGAGGCGGCGGCGGTAGCCGGCGAGCCTCGCCGGATCGCCGGCCAGCCGAACCGCCAGCGCCTCGTAGGCATCGACGCTGGTGGTGACCGTCTCGGGCAGGCCGGCGGCGTTCAGCAGACCGGCGGCCACACGCGACGCGAAGGTATCCCCCATCCGCGTCACCACCGGCAGCCCCATCCACAGGGCGTCCGAAACGGTGGTGTGGCCGGTGTAGGGAAAGCTGTCGAGGAACAGGTCGGCCAGGCGGTATCGGGCGAGGTGCGCGGCCTGCGGTCGGTGGGGGGCGAAGACCAGACGGTCGGGGTCGACCCCGCGCCGCGCCGCCTCCCGCCGCAGGTTGTCCACACCCTCACGGCCGGGATGCTGCAGCCACAGCACACTCCCCGGCACCCGCCCCAGAACCCGCATCCACAACCCGAATTGCGACGGCGTGACCTTGAACGGCGCGTTGAACGCGCAGAAGACGAAACCGTCCGGCGGCAGGCCGCAGGCGGCGCGCTCCGGCAGCGGCGCGTCCAACGGCCGGCGCCGGTCGTTGACCTGATAGGAGTCCGGCATGATGACCAGCCGCTCCCGGTAATGGGGCTGATGCTCCGGCGGCGTGACGAAGCGGTCGCCGATGAGATAGTCGACGGCGTCGCCGCCCATCGGCCCCGGATAGCCGAGATAGGCGACCTGCACCGGCGCGAGCCGGCGCGCCAGGAGATCGAAGCGGACGTGCCGCGTGTAGCCCTTCAGATCCACCGAGATGTGGACGCCCTCGGCCGCGAGCAGCGCCTGCACCGCATCGGCATCGGTCCCGCGGATGTCGTGGAAGGTGTCAAAGGCGGCCTCCAGCCGACGGCGCATCGGGCCGCCGTCGTCGGGACCGTAGGAACAGGCGATGACGCGAAAGCGGTTGCGGTCGTGCAGCTCGAACAGCTCGGCCGCCAGATAGGCGGTGGCGTGCTCATGAAAGTCGGCGGAGAGGTAGGCGACGGTGAGCCGGCCATCGGGACCGGGAGCCGGCGCCACCGGAGCCGCCGCGACGGCTTGCGGGGTTCCCATCGGTCGCACCACCGCACGGTGGAAATGGCGGGCGGCGCGGTCCTGCTGCGCCGGGCTGGTGTCGATCAGCAGGGTGAGCAGCGGCAGGGCGATCCCCCGGTCGCTGTCGATGACCGCCAGCACCTCTTGGCACAGGGCGTCGTACGCGCTCCAGTCGCAGTGGGAGAGGGCGGCATGGAGCCGGTCGCCGAGGGATTCGGTGCGGCCGGGATCGAGCCGGCAGGCCCGCCCGTAGGCGGTCGCCGCCGCGCCGAACGCGCCGCCATCGCGCCACGCGTGGCCGGACTCGCGCCACGCCTCGGCGTTGTCCGGCGACAGCGCCACCGCCCGGCGCAGGGCGGTCCGCGCCGCCACGGTCCGGCCCAGTTCGCGAAGCATCGCGCCGAGAGCGGTGACCTGCCCGGCATCGGCCGGTCGGGGGGACAGCCGGATCGCCCGCGCCTGGAGCGCCACTGCCTCGGCAAGACGGCCCCGGCGGCGCAGCACAAGCGCCAGATTGAGGCAGGCGTCGGTCAGATCCGGCTCCAGGGCGAGGGTGACGGCGAAGCGGCGCTGCGATTCCTCCATCCGCCCCAGCGCGAAGGCGACGACACCCAGAAGGAAGGAGGCGCCGGGATGGTCGGGCTTGACGGCCAGGATCGCACGGCACACCGCGCCACACTCGGCGTGCCGTCCGTCCTGGTGCAGCGTCACGGCGTAGCCCAGCGCTTCGGCGGGGGATGCAAAGTGCCGGGCCGTGGTCATGCTTCCCCTCGGTGCCGCCGCCCCTCTCCTGCGCACCGGTGCGGGAGTGGCCGGGGAGCGTGAATTCCTCACGAAAAGAGTTACCATCCGGCGCGGCATTTCCAAACCCATTTGCCGGGTCGACCAATCGGATGGAGAGGGCGGGTGATCGAAGAGGCGTCGGGCGGGTCCGGCGAGGCGTTCGGCCGATGCTTCGGCTCCGGCCTCGGTCACGTCGAGGCCGAATCGCTGGACCAGGCGGCGCGCTCCTTTCAGGCGGCGGCGGCGATCCGGCCCGAGCATCCGGTGGTCTGGTTCGTCTTGGGGACGGTCCTGCGCGGCCTGGGGCGCCTGGACAGGGCCGCGCCGGCGCTGCGGGCCGCCCATCGCCTGCGGCCGGACGATGCCGACACGCTGTTCCAGTACGCATCGCTGCTGATCGAGCGCCGCCTCCCCGGAGAGGCGGTGGCGCCGCTTCTCCGGCTCGTGGCGCTGCGCCCCGATTACCCGGAGGCGGCGTTCACCCTGGGCAACGCGCTGATGGCCGTGGATGAGCCCGAACGGGCCGAAGCCGCCTATCGGTTGGCTGTCCTGCTGGAACCGGGCGCGGCGGCGGCCAACAACAACCGGGGGGCGGCGATTCTCTCCCAAGGGCGGCCGGAGGAGGCCGCGGTCAGCTACCGTCGGGCCGTCCATATCGAGCCGGCGTCGCCTGAACATCACAAGAATCTCGGCGTCAGCCTGCTCACCGCCGGAAACTTCGAGGACGGCGCGCCCGAGTACGAATGGCGCAGCCGGCAAGCCGTCTGGCAATGGAACCGCGAGCGTCCCGCCACGCCGCTGTGGGACGGCGGCCCGCTGGAGGGCAAGACCATCCTGGTCCATTTCGAGCAGGGGCTCGGCGACACCGTGCAGTTCATCCGCTACATGGCGGTGCTCAAGGCCATGGGCGCCCGCACCGTCTTCGAATGCCAGCCCCCGCTCAAGCGCCTCCTCGCCGGTGTTCCCGGCATCGATGCGCTGGTCGCGCACGGCGAGCCGCTTCCCGAGGCCGATTGCCTCCTGCCCCTGATGAGCCTGCCCCACCGCTGCCGGACGACGGCGGCGACGATTCCCTGCGGCGTTCCGTATCTGCGGGCCGATCCGGACCGCGTGGCCTTCTGGCGGCGGCGGATCGCCGAGGCGGGTCGGCCAGGAGACTTGCGTGTGGGCATCCAGTGGCGCGCCGCGGGGACCGACCGCTCGATTCCACTGGAACGCTTCGCACGCTTGGCGCACCTTTCCGGGGTGCGGCTGTTCAGCCTGCAGAAGGCGGACGGCCCCGGCCGGTGGGAGCGGCCCGACGACCCTCCGGGAATCGTTTCGCTGCCGGACAGGGACGGGAAAGGCGAGGATGAAGGGTTTGTCGACACCGCCGCGATCATCGAGTCCATGGACCTGATCGTCGCCTGCGATTCCGTGGTCGGCCACATCGCCGGGGCCATGGGGCGCCCGGTGTTCCTGGCCTTGCCCTGGCTGGGCGACTGGCGCTGGATGCGCCTTCCCGACCGCACGCCCTGGTATCCGGCGACCCGCCTGTTCCGCATGACGCGCCGGAACGACTGGGATGGGGTGATGGCCCGGATTGCCGCCGAGATCACCGCCAAAGCCGCCCGGCGCACCGTGGGGACGCCATGACGGGCAGCACCACGGCGGCCACTGGGGGGGCGGGCAGCGCGGCGGCCGGCATCGAGGCGGCGTCCCGGCTTTATCAGGCCGGGCGGATGGCCGAGGCCATCGACACCTGCCGGGCCGTGCTCGCGGTGGAGCCGCGACAGCCCGAGGCGCTCAACCTGCTGGGCGTCGCGCTGTTCTCGGCCGGCCAGGACGGCGCGGCCAGGGAGGCGCTGTGCGAGGCTGCCCGCATCGATCCGCTCAGCCCCACGGCGCTGACCAACCTCGGCATCGTCCTGCAGCACCGCCGGGAATGGTCGGCCGCCGCGTGCACCCTACGCGCGCTGGCGGCGCTGCAGCCGGAGGCCGCAACCGCCGTCAGCCGGTTGGGCGTGGTGTCGCAGGAAACGGGGGACCTGGACGGTTCCGCCCGGTTGCTGAGGCGCGCCGCGCGCCTCGACCCCGACGCGGGCGTGCAGTGGTACAATCTTGGCTTGGTCTCGATGCTCACCGGCGACATGGCGGCGGCGGCCCGGGCTCTGCGCCGGGCGATCGCCATCGCGCCCGATGGCGCTTCCGCTCAGAGCCAGCTTGGCGAAACGCTGCTGCGCCTCGGGCGGCTGGACAAGGCTTCCCGGGCCTTCCACCGCGCGCTCCGGCTCGACCCGTCCGCCGTTGATCCGACCATCGGGCTGGCCCGCTGCGGGCGTTACCGGACCGCCGCATCGGCGGTGCGGGCCCCGGAGTCGAAGACAGGGTCGAAAGCAGTGCCGGAACCAGGACTGGCGGTCCGCGGCGCGCTCGAAAGCGCCACGGGCTACGGCTATTTCTGCCAACGCTTCATCCGGACGCTGCGCCAACGGGCCGTGCCCCTCCAGGCGATCGGGATCTTCGGTCATGAATCCTGGAAAGAGGAAAATCTCGACCCGCCGGTTCCCGCCAAGGCCCTGGTGAACTTCCTCATCCCGCTGGCGGTCGAGCGCGTGCCCGGCCTGGCCACGGTGACCTACACGATGTTCGAGGGAACCCGGATACCGCCGGCGTGGCGGCGCCAGAGCGAGCACAGCGATCTCATCATCGTGCCGACGAAGTCGTCCCGCATGGCCTGGGCGGCGCAGGGCTTTCCGGAGGATCGTCTGCGAGTTTGTCCCCTGGGGGTCGATCCGGAGGACTCCGATGGCGGCAGCGGCGTGCCAACTCTGGTCGATCCGCGCGGACGGCTGGTCTCCAGCTACCGGCACCGCTTCATCAACGTCTCGGATTTCATTCCCCGCAAGAACATCGACGGGCTGCTGCGGGTCTGGCTGCGCGCCACCGCGCGCGGCGACGACGCGGTGCTCATCCTCAAGCTGGGCAAGGGGAACAACCCGGCCTTCGCCGCGGAACTTGGTGAACTGGTCCTCCGGACGGAGGCCGCCGTCGGGAAGCGGATGGCCGACGCGGCGCCGGTGGTGCTGATCAACCAGCTCCTGTCGGACGCCGACATGGCGGGGCTGTTGCGGGCGGCGACCCATTACTGGAGCATGTCGCACGGCGAGGGCTGGGACCTGCCACTCTCCAAGGCCGGGGCGCTGGGGTTGAGTCTGATCGCGCCGCGCCACTCATCCTACATGGATTACCTCGACGATCGGGTGGCCCGGCTGATCCCGGCGTCCGTCCGCCCCGCCCGCCTGCCCTACAGCACGGAGCACTACGCGCCGTTCCACGGACTCGACTGGTGGGACCCGGACGAGGACGCCGCCGCCGGAATCCTCGGCGCCATCATCCACGGCGACGACTCCGGCCGCCCGTCGGCCCGCGACCATCTGGTGCAGGGCTTCACCTGGGCCCGCGCGGCGGAGCGCCTGCTCGCCATCCTCGACGACGCCGGCCTGCGCTGAACGGAAAACCGGCCGAAGCGACTTTGGTGAGGGCATTGGCGCTCCGACCGGCGTGAGGGCGGCGGCCCCCGAACGAGGAGGCCGCCGCCGATGGGTTGCGGGCGTCGCGCCTGTTGTCAGGCGAACCAGGCGGCGACGTTTCCGGTCTGTCCGACGATGGTGATGCGGTTGCCCCCGCCGACGTCGAGGGTGGTGTTGCCGCCCTCGACCCGGGCCGAGCGGATCACCGCGCCGAGGTCCATGCCGGCCTCGTAGAGGGCCAGCCGGTCGACCCCGACCTGGAAGTCCATCACCACCGAGCCGCCCGACGACCGCCCGAAGGCGAACAGGTCGGCGCCCGCCCCGCCCCACAGCGTGTCCGCCCCGCCGTCGGCGAACAGCACGTCGTTGCCCGCCCCGCCGTGCAGCAGGTCGTTGCCCGCCCCGCCGAACAGCGTGTCGTCGCCCTCCTCGCCGAACAGCGTGTCGTTGCCGTCGCCGCCCACCCCGAGGTCGTTGCCGGCGCCGAGCCCGATCAGGTCGTTGCCCGCCCCGCCCAGCGCCGTGTCGTTGCCCGCCCCGCCGCTCAGCGTGTCGTCGCCGTCGTCGCCGGCCAGCAGGTCGTCGCCGTCCTCGCCGAACAGCAGGTCGTTGCCCGAACCGCCGACCAGCGTGTCGTTGCCCTCCTCGCCGGTCAGCGTGTCGTCGCCCTCCTCGCCGAACAGGAGGTCGTCGCCCGTCCCGCCGAACAGCCGGTCGTTGCCCGTGCCGCCGCCGATCAGGTCGTTGCCCGCCCCGCCGAGCAGCCAGTCGTCGTCCTCGCCGCCGTGCACCACATCGTCGCCGTCGTCGCCGTACAGCGTGTCGTTGCCGCCGGCGCTGGTGATCGTGTCGTTGCCGCCGCCGCCGTGCAGGATGTCGTCGCCGGCGCCCAGATGCATGTACTGCTCGTGGTCGTCGCCGTAGACGATCTGCTCGCCGTCGCCGCCGACCAGCGTGGCGTTGCCGACCACCGCGGCGAACTCGACGTTGTCGAGCTGGATGCTCACCGGCCCGGCCAGGCCCGTGGTGTTGAGCACCACCGCGGTCGGCGCCGTGCTGGCGGTGCCGGTGCCGCCCAGCGTGTTGCCGGTCACCTTGGTCTGCACCGCCTGGCCGGCGGCGACGCCGGGGGCGGTGAAGTCGATGGCGCGGACCAGCAGCTGGGCCTGGGTGGAGAGCACCGAGAGGAAGCCCGAGCCGCCGCCGGTCAGGTTGCCGCGCGAGGTGGTGCCCTCGTCGGTGCGCGCCTCGATGGCGGCGATCAGGCCGCTCAGCCCGGTCAGGGCCTGGGAGGCGGTCTGGCGCTCGGCGCTGCCGGTGGCGGTGACGGCGACGCCGGTGGAGACGCTGACCGTCAGCGTGGTCTGGGTGGAGACCTCGCCGGTCTGGCGGTCGACCACCTGCTCGCGCACCACCGGGACGTCGGCGAGGTCGGGGTTGGCGGTGTTGCTGTCCTCGACGCGGGTGGCGGTGCTGGCCGCGATGGTCACGGTGGTGGTGCGGGTGCCGTCGCCGTTGGTGGTGACGGCGCCGCTGACGGTGGCGCCGTCGACCGTGGCGACCGGCGGCGGGGCGACCGGGGCGGGCTTGTCGACCGTGGCGGTGAGCTTCTGCGTCGTCGCGGTGAAGGGCACCGAGGCGTTGCCGGCCGGGTCGGTCAGGCCCAGCGTCAGGGTCAGCGTGCCGTCGCCCAGGCCGGAGAGGTCGAGGCCCTCGACGCGCGCGGTGGGTTCGCTCATCACGCCGCTGCCGGAGACCTGGCCGCCGCCGGCGGAGGTGATGGTCCAGGTGAAGGCGGCCCCGGCCTCGCCGCCGCTGATGGTGAAGGCGGCGCTGGACTGCTCGATGGCGTCGATGCTGTCGTCCTCGAACAGGACGGTGGCGGTCGGCGCGGTGGTGTCGACGGTCAGCGACCGGGTGCCGGGGGTCGAGCTGTTGCCCGCCGCGTCGGTGGCGGTGGCCGCGACCGGGTTGGCGGCGTTGGCGGTGAGGCTGAGCGTGCCGGCGGTCGGGACGGCCGTGGCGAGGTTCAGGCTCCAGGCGCCGGTCCCCGACGCGGTGGTGGTGTAGGTGGCGCCGCCCACCGTGACGGTGACGGTGCTGTTCGCCTCGGCCGTTCCGGCCAGGGTCGGGGTGGTGCTGTTGGTCAGCGCCGTGGTGACGGTGGGGGCGTCGGGCGCGGTGGTGTCGACGGTCAGGGTCTGGGTGCCCGGCGCCGAGACGTTGCCCGAGGCGTCGGTGGCGGTGGCCGAGACGGCGTTGGCGCCGTTCGGGTTCAGGCTGAGCGAGCCGGTGGTCGGCGTCGCCGTGGCGAGGTCGATGGACCAGGTTCCGTTGGACGCGGTGGTGGTGTAGGTGGCGCCGCCGACGGTGACGGTGACCGTGCTGCCCGTCTCGGCGGTGCCGGTGAGGATCGGCGTCGTGCTGTTGCTCAGCGCCGCGCTGGTGACGGTCGGGGCGTCGGGCAGCGTGGTGTCGATGGTCAGCGACTGGGTGCCGGCCGTCGAGGTGTTGCCCGCGGCATCGGTGGCGGTGGCCGAGACCGGGTTGGCGCCGTTGGCGTTGAGGCTCAGCGAGCCGGTGGTCGGCGTCGCCGTGGCGAGGTCGATGCTCCAGGTTCCGTTGGACGCGGTGGTGGTGTAGGTCGCTCCACCCACCGTGACGGTGACGGTGCTGCCGGCTTCCGCCGTGCCGGCAAGGATGGGGGTGGTGCTGTTGGTCAGCACGGCGCTAGTCACCGAGGGCGCGGTGGGCGCGGTGGTGTCGATGGTCAGCGACTGCGTGCCGGCCGCCGACGTGTTGCCCGCGGCATCGGTGGCGGTGGCCGAGACGGCGTTGGCTCCGTTGGCGTTGAGGCTCAGCGAGCCGGAGGTCGGCGTCGCCGTGGCGAGGTTGACGCTCCAGGTCCCGTTGGTTGCCGTGGTGGTGTAAGTGGCGCCGCCGATGGTGACGGTCACCGTGCTGTCCGCTTCCGCCGTGCCGGTCAGGGTGGGGGTGGTGCTGTTGGTCAGCGTGGCGCTGGTCACCGCCGGGGCGTTGGGCAGCGTGGTGTCGACAACCAGCGACTGCGTGCCGGCCGAAGACGTGTTGCCCGCGGCATCGGTGGCGGTGGCCGAGACCGGGTTGGCACCGTTGGCGTTCAGGCTGAGCGAGCCGGAAGTCGGCGTCGCCGTGGCGAGGTTGACGCTCCAGGAACCATTCGTCGCGGTGGTCGTGTAGGTCGCCCCGCCCACCGTGACGGTGACGGTGCTGCCGGCTTCCGCTGTGCCGGTCAGGGTCGGCGTCGTGCTGTTGCTCAGCGCCGCCGAGGTCACCGCTGGGGCGGTGGGCGCGGTGGTGTCGATGGTCAGCGATTGCGTGCCGGCCGTGGAGACGTTGCCCGCAGCGTCGGTGGCGGTGGCCGAGACGGCGTTGCCCCCGTTGAGGTTCAGGTTCAGCGACCCGGTGGTCGGCGTCGCCGTGGCAAGGTTGATCGACCAGTTGCCGTTGGTTGCCGTGGTCGTGTAGGTCGCCCCGCCGATGGTCACGGTCACCGTGCTGTCGGCCTCGGCGGTACCCGTGAGGGTCGGCGTGGCGTTCTTGGTCAGCACGGCGCTGGTCACCGCCGGGGCGGTGGGGGCGGTGGTGTCGATGGTCAGCGACTGGGTGCCGGCCGCCGACGTGTTGCCTGCGGCGTCGGTCGCCGTCGCCGAGACGGCGTTGGCGCCGTTGGCGTTCAGGCTTAGCGAGCCGGAGGTCGGCGTCGCCGTGGCGAGATTGATCGACCAAGTACCGTTGGTTGCCGTGGTGGTGTAGGTGGCGCCACCGATGGTGACGGTGACGGTGCTGTCCGCCTCCGCCGTGCCGGTCAGGGTGGGGGTGGTGCTGTTGGTCAGCGTGGCGCTGGTCACCGCCGGGGCGTTGGGCAGCGTGGTGTCGACAACCAGCGACTGCGTGCCGGCCGTGGAGACGTTGCCCGCGGCATCGGTGGCGGTGGCCGAGACCGGGTTGGCACCGTTGGCGTTCAGGCTGAGCGAGCCGGAAGTCGGCGTCGCCGTGGCAAGGTTGATCGACCAGTTGCCGCCCGTTGCCGTGGTGGTGTAAGTGGCGCCGCCCACCGTGACGGTCACCGTGCTGTTCGCTTCCGCCGTGCCGGCGAGGATCGGGGTGGTGCTGTTGGTCAACGCCGTGGTGACGGTCGGGGCGGAGGGCGCGGTGGTGTCGATGGTCAGCGACTGCGTGCCGGCCGTGGAGACGTTGCCCGCGGCGTCGGTGGCCGTCGCCGAGACGGGGTTGGCGCCGTTGGCGTTGAGGCTCAGCGAGCCGGAGGTCGGCGTCGCCGTGGCGAGGTTGATCGACCAGGTGCCGTTGGTTGCCGTGGTCGTGTAGGTGGCCCCGCCGATGGTCACGGTTACCGTGCTGTCGGCCTCGGCGGTGCCGGTCAGGGTCGGAGTGGCGTTCTTGGTCAGCACGGCGCTGGTCACCGCCGGGGCGGTGGGCGCCGTCGTGTCGATGGTCAGCGATTGCGTGCCGGCCGTCGACGTGTTGCCCGCGGCGTCGGTGGCGGTGGCCGAGACGGCGTTGGCGCCGTTGGCGTTCAGGCTTAGCGAGCCGGAGGTCGGCGTCGCCGTGGCGAGGTTGACACTCCAGGTGCCGTTGGTCGCCGTGGTCGTGTAGGTCGCCCCACCCACCGTGACGGTCACCGTGCTGCCCGCCTCCGCCGTGCCGGCCAGGACCGGCGTGGCGTTCTTGGTCAGCACGGCGCTGGTCACCACCGGCGCGGTGGGCGCCGTCGTGTCGATGGTCAGCGTCTGGGTGCCGGCCGTCGACGTGTTGTTGGACGCGTCCCTGGCTGTCACCGAAACCGCGTTGGTGCCGTTGGCGTTCAGGCTCAGCGAGCCGGTGGTCGGCGTCGCCGTGGCGAGGTCAAGAGTCCAGGTCCCGTTGGTCGCCGTGGTCGTGTAGGTCGCCCCGCCCACCGTGACGGTCACCGTGCTGCCCGCCTCCGCCGTGCCGGCCAGGACCGGCGTGGCGTTCTTGGTCAGCGCCGCGCTGGTGACGACCGGAGCCGCCGGCGGCGTCACGTCGGCCACGCTCACCACCGCGCTGACGCCGGAGATGGTCGCGCTGCCGGTGGCGCCGCCGCTGTCGGTCAGGCCGGCGATGGCCACGGTGCGGTCGCCCAGCGTCGCCGTCGCGCTGGTGTTCTTGTAGGTGACGCCGCCGAGCAGAGCGCTCATCTGCGCGTCGCTGCGCTCCAGCCCGGTGACGGTCACCGTGGCGACGCCGCCGACCACCGACACGGTGACGCCGGCGTTGCCGCCCGCCACGCCGAGACCGGTCAGGGTGGCGGTGGCGCCGTTGGTCAGGGCGACGTCGGTGCCGCCGATGGTCAGGACCTCGGTGGCGTCCACCACCCCGCTGACGGTGAACACCGCGCCGCGGAAGCTCTGTCCGGCCTCCACCGTGGAGGCGGCGACGCCGCTGAACAGGCTGGTCGAGGCGTCCACCCCGACGCCGAAGGTCTTGGCGCCGCCGGTCGCGGCCAGGGTCGGCACGGCGTCGACGCGGATCGTCGCGGTGGCGCCGCCGGTGCTGAAGGCGTCGCCGCTGGTGTCGGCGGTGGCGCCGGCCGTGCCGCTGGTGCGGTCCCACGCCTTGAAGGTGATGGCGCCGGTGTCGGTGTTGGCGAAGCCCGAGCCGCTCGGCACGAAGCGCAGGCGGTCGGAGCCGGCGAGCAGCAGCGCCGAGCCGTTGGACAGGCCGGTGGGGATGTCGGTCCAGGCGCCGGTGCCGACCTTGTACTGCCAGGTGCCGTTGCTGTTGGTCACCCCGGTGACGGCGATGCCCAGCGGGACGACGGTGACCAGCGGGAAGGGGCTGTCGTACTCGGCGTCGGTGGCGGTGCCGGCGGAGGCGAGCAGATCGGTGACGGTGGTGCCGGTGTTGGCGGCGTCGGCGATGCCCTGGTCGATGGCGGCCAGGCTGCGGACGTCGTTGGACAGGATCGGGCTGTCGTTGGCGCCGGTGAAGTTGAGGGTGAGCTGCCGCTCGACGGTGCGGTTGCCGTCGGAGACGGTGAAGGTGCTGGTGCCCTGCATCGGCCCGGCGGGGACGCCGTTGAGGAAGGCGGCGTCGAAGACGTAGGCGTAGTGGCCGGTCTGGCTGTTGACGTAGGCGGTGCCGCCCGGGCCGGTGGACCAGGTGTCGTAGGTGACGCCGTTGCTGAGCGTGACGCTGCCGTGCTGGACCGGGGAGGCCTGCGAGCCGGCGACGGAGAAGGTCAGCGTGTCGCCTTCCAGGTCGGTGGCGGAGAGCTGGCCGTCGATCAGCGGGAAGGTGTCGTTGGCCGAGGTGTCGACCAGCGTCGGCGGAGTGGTCGGGACGGCGAGGACCGGCGGGGCGTTGGTGTCGATGCGGTCGTTGGTCTGGCTGATCGGGGTGGTGTAGGGGGTGTTGGCGTTGCTGGCGCTGTCGACCAGGACGATGTTGACCGGGATGTCCTGGTTGGCGGCGCGGTCGCCGGTGCGCTGGCCGTCGGCGGTGACGGTGAAGGTGGCGGTGTAGGTGGTCGCGCTGACCTTGGTCAGGTTGGCGAGCGCGAAGCCGTTGACCGTGCTGCCGGTGCCCAGCGTGTAGGTGTCGCTGTCCGACGCCACGGTGATCGTCACCGTCACCGTATCGCCGACCTGGGCCGGTTGGTTGGGGATCGTGACGTTGGTGATCGACGGCGGCGTCGTGTCCGCCGTGTTGTTCGTCACC
>NZ_JBSNCF010000002.1:1725000-1815322 GCF_058780535.1 Azospirillum sp. UENF 211521 | reverse complement strand
GATTTTCACGATCAACGATGTCAAATATCCATTCGCCCGGCGAACCACACAACGCGACGTCCGGCGAACTGGCCGTGGTCGTCATCGGGTTTTTGAAGGCCGGAGAAGCACAAACGATCGTTCGTGCCAGCGGAGGGTCAATCTAGCGCTTACGGCAGAGAGCGTCAAGCCCTTTGTTTCGTATTCACCGAACCGCCTAGGCCGCCTGGGGCGGAAAACGGATCGGCCAGCGCCCTGACCTCCACCCCTCCAGTCTTTCGGGGCGCCCCCTCCGAACCGTGTCCGGCGAGGGAGGCGCTGTATAGGGCAGCGCCTGCCGGCGATCCAGCAAAAAAACTCGCCCTGCGACAGATTCAACTCTGCGCCGGTGATCGCCCGAGCGCGCGGCGACGGCTGGACAGCCCCCGTGCAGCGCCTTTATGGTTTTATCTCGAAACCGCAGGCACAGGGGAAGCCGGCATGCGCCCAAGCGCGCGCGCGACCGCCGAGGTCATGGCGCAGGTTCTGCGGACGACCGCCAGCCTCGCCTTCGCCGATGGGCTGAACCCGGCCCAGTGGGCGGCGCTGCGCTATTTCGCCCAGGCAAACGCGAGCGCCCGCAACGTCGTGGCCTTCGCCCGCCATCACGGGACGACCAAGGGCACGGCGAGCCAGACCATCGCTGCCCTTCTCAAGAAGGACCTGCTGGAGCGGCACCCCAGCGAGACGGACCGCCGTTCCATCCGGCTGACCCTCACGGCGCGGGGACGGGCGACGCTCGCCAACGATCCGCTGAACGAGCTGGTCACCGCCATCGACGGTCTGGCACCGGCCCAGCACGGCGCCCTGGCCGCCGGACTGGACGAACTGCTGCGCACGCTGCTGTCCCGCCGCGCCGAGGGTGGCCTGCGCGCCGGAGACCCGATGGACGCTCCCGGCCATGCCAACCGCAACGGCGCCGCGGCGGACTGAACCGCCCACGCCATCCGCCCTTCACGCCATCGCATTGGGAGCGACGGAGCCCATGGCCCGAATTCTGGTGATCGACGACGTTCCGGCCTTCACCGCACTGCTGCGCATGACGCTGGAGACGCGGGGCCACCATGTGGAGGAGGCCAATGACGGCTTGTCCGGCCTGTCCCTGCTGGAGCGCGAGTCTTCGACCTCGCCATCGTCGACATGATGATGCCGGGCCTGGACGGCGTGGAACTGATCCGCCGCCTGCGCGCCCGTGACGCCCCCCATGCCCCGGCCGTTATCGCCATGTCCGGCGGCACGGACGAGTTCCCGGCGGCTTTCTCGCTGAATTTGTCGGCCATGCACGGCGCCGACCGCGTGCTCTACAAACCCTTCGACACCAGCGAGTTGACCGTCGCCGTGGACGAGCTGCTGGCCGCCCGCGCGGCCTGACGACGCGGCATCACCGCAACAGCGCGATCTTTTTTGAGCGGCGCGGGACTTTTTTTGCGCGTTGCGATCGTTCGCACACCCGCTGCGCTTGCGGCGGTCCGGATTGCGCCGCATACAGACGCCGTCCCGGACGGCCGGTGTCCGGCCCGACCCAGCCAGCGCGCGGCCCATGCACGATCCCAAACTGCTTTTCGACGTCCTGTTCCTGCTGCTGGCGGCGGTGGTGATCGTCCCCCTGTTCCAGGCGCTGCGCATCCCGGCGGTGCTCGGCTATCTGGTGGGCGGGGCGCTGCTGGGTCCGCACACGCCGGGGCCGGTGGTGGACATGGAGCTTCCGCAGGTCCTGTCCGAATTCGGGGTGGTCTTCCTCCTCTTCGCCATCGGGCTGGAGCTGCCGCTGTCGCGCCTGCGGGCGATGCGGCGCTACATCTTCGGGCTGGGGCTGATGCAGGTCGCCCTGACCAGCGCCGCCATCGCCGCCGTCGCCTACGCGCTGGGCGAGGACGTGGCGGCGGCGCTGGTGATCGGTGGCATGCTGGCCTTCTCCTCCACCGCCACGGTGCTGAAGCTGCTGGTCGAGCGGGGGGAGACGGTGGCGCGCTTCGGGCGCGTCTCAGTCGCCGTGCTGATCTTCCAGGATCTGGCCGTCGTGCCGCTGCTGACCCTGCTGCCGCTGCTGGCTGGCGGCGACACCAGCATTCCCTGGGCGCTCGCCCTGGCCGGGGTCAAGGCCGTCGCCGCGATCGGCGCCATCATGCTGCTGGGCCGCTTTGTGGTGCGCCCGGTCTATCACTTCGTGGCCTCGGCCAAGAGCCCGGAAGTGTTCACGGCAACCAACCTGCTGGTCGTCCTGGCGGTCGCCTGGCTGACGGGGGCGGCCGGCATGTCGATGGCGCTGGGTGCCTTCCTGGCCGGCATGCTGATGGCCGACACCGCCTACCGCCATCAGGTGGAGGCCGACATCGAGCCGTTCCGCGGCCTGCTGCTCGGTCTGTTCTTCATGACGGTGGGGATGACGCTGGACCTGCCGGCCATGCTCCAGCGCGCCGACGACATCCTGCTGGTGACCGCAGCGCTGCTGGTCGGCAAGAGCATCCTGCTGTTCCTGCTCTGCCGCCTGTCGGGGCTCGGGCTGGCAACCTCGCTGCGCATCGGCCTGCTGCTGTCGCAGGGCGGCGAGTTCGCCTTCGTGCTGATCGGCAAGGCGACGCGGCTGGCGGTGCTGGAGGGTGAGACGGGGCTTCTGCTGTCCTCCTGCGTGGCGCTCAGCATGGCGGTCACGCCGCTGGTCGGCGCCATCGCCCAGCGGCTGGCCCAGAAGGTCGAGGCCCGCTACGGCGCCGAGGCCTTCGGCGTCGAGACCAGCGACATCACCGGCCATGTGCTGATCGCCGGCTACGGCCGGGTCGGGCGCGCCGTGGCGCGGCTGCTGCGCACCCACGACATCCCCTACGTCGCGCTGGACCTCGACCCGCAGCGGGTGGCGGCGGCGCGGGCCGAGGGGCTGCCGGTCTACTACGGCGATTCCAGCCAGATCGGCGTGCTGCGCGCCGCCGGGATCGAGCGGGCGCGGGCCGCCGTCATCACCGTCAACCGCCCCGACATGGCCGAGCGCGCCGTGGAGGCTATCCGCCGGGCCGCCCCGCGCCTGTCCATCGCCGCCCGCGCCCATGATCTCGACCGCGGCGCACGGCTGAAGAGGGCCGGGGCCAGCGCCGTGGTGCCGGAGACGCTGGAGGCCAGCCTGCAGTTGGCCAGCCTCGTGCTGCGCACCGCCGGGGTGGACGCCGAGACCATCGACCAGAGCCTGAAGAGCGTCCGCGACCGCGGCTATGACGCGCTGAGCGAGCCGGCCGGGCAGAACGATTGAGCGATCGCGTCAGCGCTCGACCCGCCAGAGGTCGAAGACGGTGCCGCGGTAGACCTCCTGCGCGCCCGCCGGTGGCGTCAGCCCGGCCGCGTGGAAGACGTTGGAGAACATCACCAGCACGTAATCGTACTTGTCCCGCCAGCCGATGTAATGCGGGCAGGGCTCCACATGGTCGCGCAGGGTCGCCTCCCCGGGGCGGGAGAGCAGGCGCACGTCCACCGGCACCCCCTCGTAGATCGCCATGCAGCGGTCACGGTAGGGCTGGGTCACGGTCAGCGGTTGCTTGCCGGGATGGCTGAACAGGGTCGGGACGAAGGCGCGCCGCTCCACGGTGATCAGCGACGGCAGATGGATCAGGCTGGGCAAGGCGACCAGCGCGTGCCGCCAGGGCGGCTGGGTGAGCAGGAACTCCCGCGTGTTGCAGCAACCGGCCTCCTGCCCCGCCCAGGTGATCAGGACGGAGCGTCCGGGTTCGATCCGCTCCATGGCGCGGCGCAGGTCGGCCACGTCGTCCTCGTAGGCCAGCCAGTTGAGAGTCAGCACGCCGGTCCGCACCGTCAGCAACGCGAGCAGCCCGGCGGCGAAGGCCGCCGCGGCGCGGGCCGAGGGAAAGCGGATGTCGGTGCCGGCGACCAGCAGGAAGGCCGCCAGAATCCAGAAGCGGATCGACACGAAATAGGTGCCGAAGAAGGGGTCCGGCACGACGAAGAAGGCCAGCACGAACAACCCCACCGCCAGCATCATCGCCGGCGCGGCGCGCAGCCAACCGGCCAGACGCGCCGCCACCATCCCGCCCAGGATCAGCAGCAGCGTCGCGACGTCCAGCAGCGTGTTGTAGTTCAGGACCGGGGCCAGCATGTCGTGCAACCGGTAGCGCCACTGCTTCAGCTCGGTCAGCTTCTTCAGCCGCCAGTAGACCTCCTTCAGCAGCAGGACCGGCGTGCTGTCGCGCGCGCCCACCGCCGCCGCGTCGGACTGCAGGAGGTGCGTCCCCACCGTGCCGGCGAACAGCGCCGCGGGAAGGGCCAGCAGCGCGGCGAAGCGCAGGGCGTCGCGCCCGAGGTTGGCGAGCGTCAGCGGCTTGCGCCCCCGCCCCACATACTTCACCGCCTCCACCGCGAACAGGCAAAGCAGGAAGGAGCCGAGCACGATGGCGTGAGCGAAGTAGAGGAACAGCGCGCAGCCCATCCCCACCGGCACCTGCCAGCGCCGCCCCGCCAGCGCGATCCACAGCGACAGCCCAACCAGCAGGAAGCCGAGGCCGAGCGAGAAGCTCATGAAGCCGCCGATCAGCGTGGCGTTGTAGATGAACAGCGCGCCGCACAGCGGCCACAGGCTCCACCGCCCGAACAGCGTGCGGTTCAGCAGCATCGCCCCGAACAGGGTGAGCAGCCCGGCCAGCGCCATGTAAACGCGCCCGGCGACGTACAGCGGCAGCACGCTGGCCAGCGGCAGCATCACCGCCTCCATCAGCAGGTTCGGAACCGGCGTCAGGGAGGCGGTGTAATGGTCGCCCAGAAAGGGGTCGGTCCGGTAATGCAGCAGCACGTCGACCCGCGCCAGATGGTTCGGGTAGTCGAGCAGCGGCGGCATCTCCACCAGGATGAGCGGCAGCAGAAGCAGCGCGAGGATCACCGGCAGCACGAGCAGCAACGGCGGCGACCAGGCTCCGGCCCCGGCGCCTGTCCGCAGGGCGGCGGCGGCGTGGCCGGGGGCCTGCGACAGTCCTGAATGGTCCACCGGAGCCTCCTGCATTTGGTGCAATGCGGAAGGCTCAACACATCCGCCGTCCGCATCGCCAGAAGGCAATGGCGTTACGAGTCGGCGTTGGACTTAGTCCACGGCCCGGACGGGGCAGGCTCCATGGTCCACAGAAACCCCGTTCGCATGAGGCGGGGCGCCCTCCCCGCCCCTTTTCGCGGATAGGGCGGGCGCCGTCATGCCACCGTCAGGGTTGCGGGAAGACGCGGGCGCGGTCGATGTGGACGGCGCACTGGTCGCCGGGGCGCAGACCGAGGGCGGAGAGCCGCTCGCGGTCCATTTCGGCCTCCAGCGGCAGGCCGGCGAGGTCGATCTCGATCCGCGCGTCCGGCCCCACCACATGGATGCCCGACACCCGGCCCGGCCCGCCGGCGCTGGGGCTGAGACCCAGGTCGTGCGGGCGCACATAGGCGATGGCCGGGCCGCGGACCGTGCCATCGGCGGGGATGGACAGCGCCCCGTTGGCCGTCCGCGCCACCCCGTCCGCCACCACGCAGTCGAAACGGTTCACCTGCCCGAGGAATTCGTAGACGAAGGCCGAGGCCGGGCGGTCGTAGACCTCCGCCGGGCTGCCCACCTGCTCGATCCGGCCCTGGCTCATCACCACGACGCGGTCGGCCAGCTCCAGCGCCTCCTCCTGGTCGTGGGTGACGAAGACGGAGGTGATGTGGATGTCCTCGTGCAGCTTGCGCAGCCAGCGCCGCAGCTCCTTGCGCACCTTGGCGTCGAGCGCGCCGAACGGCTCGTCGAGCAGCAGCACCTTCGGCTCGATGGCGAGCGCGCGGGCCAGCGCCACGCGCTGCCGCTGCCCGCCGGAAAGCTGCGCCGGGTAGCGGTCGGCAAAATGGGCGAGCTGGACCAGCTCCAGCAGTTCCATGACGCGCCGCTTGATCTCGGTCGAGGCCGGGCGCTGGCCGCGCGGCCGCACCTTCATCCCGAAGGCCACATTCTCGAAGACGGTCATGTGGCGGAACAGCGCGTAATGCTGGAAGACGAAGCCGACCTGCCGCTCGCGCGGGGTAAGGCTCAGCGCCTCCTCCCCGTTGAGCAGGAGGCTGCCGGAGTCGGCGAACTCCAGCCCCGCCATGATGCGCAGCAGGGTCGTCTTGCCCGAGCCCGACGGGCCGAGCAGGGCCAGAAGCTCGCCGGAACGGACTTCGAGGTCCACCGCGTCGAGCGCGCGGAAACTGCCGAATTGCTTGGTGATGCCGGATACCTGGATGGCCATGACGTGCGTCGCCTCAATGCCGGGTGGCCGCCAGCTCAGCCCCGAAGCGCCATTCCAGCACCGACTTCACGACCAGCGTGACGAGGGCGAGCATGGCCAGCACCGAGGCCACCGCGAAGGCAGCGACCAAATTGTATTCGTTGTAGAGAATCTCGACATGCAGGGGCATCGTGTTGGTCTCGCCCCGGATGTGGCCGGACACCACCGACACCGCGCCGAACTCGCCCATCGCGCGGGCGTTGCACAGCAGGACGCCGTACAGCAGGCCCCATTTGATGTTGGGCAGGGTGACGCGCCAGAAGGTCTGCCAGCCCGACGCCCCCAGCACCAGCGCCGCCTCCTCCTCCTCGTTGCCCTGCTCCTGCATCAGCGGGATCAGCTCGCGGGCGACGAAGGGGAAGGTGACGAAGACGGTGGCAAGCACCAGCCCCGGCACGGCGAAGATGATCTGGATGCCCTGCGACTTCAGGAACGGCCCCATCAGCCCGTGCAGCCCGAACAGCAGCACGTAGATCAGGCCGGAGATCACCGGCGACACCGAAAACGGCAGGTCGATCAGCGTGATCAGCACGTCCTTGCCGCGGAAGTCGAACTTGGCGATGCACCAGGACGCCGCCACGCCGAAGAGGAGGTTCATCGGCACGGCGATGGCCGCGACGATCAGCGTCAGCTTGATCGCCGCCACCGCGTCCGGCTCCACCAGGGCCGCCCAATAGGCGTCCGTGCCGCGGCGCAGCGCCTCGACGAAGACCGAGACCAGCGGCAGCACCAGGAACAGCAGCAGGAAGGCCAGCGCCGTGGCGATCAGGAGCCCCTTCACCCAGCGGCTGTCGGCCAGCGCCGGGGTGAACCCGACGGCTTTCTTAACGAGCATGGCGCGACCTCATCCAGGCTTGCAGCAGGTTCAGGGCGAGCAGCAGAACGAAGGACGCCATCAGCATCAGCACGCCGACCGCGGCGGCGCCGGCATAGTCGTACTGCTCCAGCTTGATGACGATCAGCAGCGGAAGGATTTCCGACAGGCCGGGAATGTTGCCGGCGATGAAGATCACCGAGCCGTACTCGCCCACCCCGCGGGCGAAGGCCAGCGCGAAGCCGGTCAGCAGGGCCGGCAGGAGTGCGGGGAACACCACCCGCCGGAAGGATTGCCAACGCGTGGCGCCCAGCGCCGCGGCGGCCTCCTCCTCCTCCGGCGGCAGGTCCTGGAGGATCGGCTGCACGGTGCGCACCACGAAGGGCAGGCCGATGAAGGTCAGGGCGATGGCGATGCCCAGCGGCGTGAAGGCCACCCGCAGCCCGAACCACTCCATCAGCAGGGAGCCGATCCAGCCGTTGGGCGCGTACAGCGCGCTGAGCGCGATGCCGGCGACCGCGGTGGGCAGGGCGAAGGGCAGGTCGACCAGCGCGTCGACGATCCGGTCGCCGGGGAAGCGGTAGCGCACCAGCACCCAGGCGACGATGAAGCCGAAGACGGCGTTGATCGCGGCGGCGGCCAGCGACAGCCCGAAGCTGACCTTGAAGGCGGCCAGGACGCGCGGCGTCAGCACCGCGTCCCAGAAGCCGGACCAGCCCAGCCCCGCCGCCTTCAGCGCCAGCGCGGCCAGCGGCAGCAGGACGATCAGGGACAGATAGGTCAGCGTGAATCCCAGGGTCAGCCCGAAGCCGGGCAGGACGCTGGGTTTTCGAAGAACGCTCAACACCGTGCCCCCCGTATTGGGAAGCACGGCGTCGCTGGTGGTTGCCGCGACCACGGGTCAGCGGCCCTTCTGGTAGATCTGGTCGAAGACGCCGCCATCCGCGAAATGCTTCTCCTGCGCCGTGCGCCAGCCCCCGAAGGAACCGTCGATGGTCACAAGCTTAACATTCGGGAAGCGATCCGCATACCGCGCAGCGACCTCCGGAAGGCGCGGGCGGTAGAAGTTCTTCGCCGCGATCTCCTGCGCTTCGGGGGTGTAGAGGAAGTTCAGGTAGGCTTCCGCCGCCTTGCGCGTGCCCTTGCGGTCGACCACCGAATCGACGACCGTGACCGGCGGCTCCGCCAGGATCGACAGCGACGGCACGACGATGTCGAACTTGTCGGCGCCGAACTCCTGGAGCGACAGGAAGGCTTCGTTCTCCCAGGCCAGCAGCACGTCGCCGAGCTGCCGCTGCGTGAAGGTGACGGTGGAACCGCGGGCGCCGCTGTCCAGCACCGGCACGTTCTTGAACAGGTCGCCGACGAACTGCTTGGCTTTGGCCTCGTCGTTGCCGTTCTTTTCCAGCGCGTAGGCCCAGGCCGCCAGATAGTTCCAGCGCGCCCCGCCCGAGGTCTTCGGGTTCGGGGTGATGACCTGCACGCCCGGCTTCAGCAGGTCGTCCCAGTCCTTGATCTGCTTCGGGTTGCCCTTGCGGACCAGGAAGACGATGGTCGAGGTGTAGGGGGAGCTGTTGTTCGGCAGGCGCGTCTGCCACGTCTTCGGCAGGGCCCCGGAGTCGGCGATGGCGTCGATATCGTACGCCAGCGCCAGCGTCACCACGTCAGCGTCCAGCCCGTCGATGACCGAGCGCGCCTGCTTGCCCGACCCGCCGTGCGACTGCTTGACGGTCACCGTCTGGCCGTTTTCCGCCTGCCATTTCTTGGCGAACGCCTTGTTGAACTCCACATAGAACTCACGGGTGGGGTCGTAGGAGACGTTCAGCAGCGTGGTCTGCGCCTTGGCCGGCGCGATGGTCAGCATGGCGAGGGCAACGCCCGCGGCCAATGCGGACAGGCGGCCTGTGGAGAGCCGGCCAACGGAAAACCGGTTCGCGCGGAGCGCGGAGAGCCGATCACGAAACGACATGGCACACTCCCTCGGTATGGTTCATTGGGGGGCGGTCACCGGCCCTTGAGGCCATGCGCCGCACCGCTGTTCACAAAGCCGGCGCTCGCGCCGTATCCACACTCTTTATAATGTATATGCAATATCCATTTGCCTCCTAGAGTTTGCATGAATCGGCGAAGGCCGCAAAGCTGTTTTTTGTCATTCCCTGCAACGCAGCGGGACAATTCCACAGGCGCTGTCAAATTCGGCCCCGGATCGCGCTGGAAGCGAAACGCCGGATCGCTATCATGCGCACCCCTTCCGCCCCTTGTCCCGAACGGCCATGTCCGCAACAGCCCAATCCCCCTCCTCTGCACTTCTGACCGGCCTTCTGGAGGCTGAGCGCGCGCTCGGCCGGCTGGCGGAGGTGGTGCGGGACCCGACGCGGCGGCGCCGGCTGTGGGCTGACGCGGCGCGGCGGGAGTCCTGCGCGGCGGCCCGGCTCGACGGCGTTGCGGTGGACCCGGCGGAGTTTCTGGTGGCGACCATCGGCACCGACCTCGTTCCCACCGCCGGGCGGGGAGCGGCGCAGTCGGTCCGCGCGCTGTGGCAGGGTGCCCTGTTCACGCAAGGCGTCATCGCCGCCCCCGCCCGCCGCGCCGAAAGCGCGCGGGTGCCCTTCCCGGCGAGCGGAGCCGCCGCCGATGCTTGGCGGGCGGTGGCGGAACTGGAGGCCGGGACGGACACCCGCTTCGCCTTCCCGACGGACGACGAGGATGACGCCGCCGCGCTCTTCACGGACGAGGCGCCCTTGCCCTGGACGATGGGCTGGGCAGAGGCGCTGTGGCGCTGCCTTCAGGCGGAGGTGTCCGGCCGCGATCCCGGACGGCTGGCCTTCTCGGCGGACCGCGAGGCGGAGGCCGCCACCCTGCTCAAGCGGCTGGACCAGGCCGGTGATCAGCCGGCGCTGCTCGGCGGCGTGGGGATGCTGGCCGAACTGCTGCGCCCAGCGCCCGATCTGCGGATTCCCGGCTGGGCCGTGCCCTCGGCCCGGCTGATGGGCGCGCTGGCGGTGGCGCGCTGCTGCCGGGTGCCGAACGTCTGGCTGCCGATGTCCGTCACGCTGCACGCCGACCGCACGGCCGCCAGCCTCGCCGCACGCGGTCGGGAGGAGGGATGGCGGCTGTGGCTGGCCGACACGGTGGCGGAGACGGCGCGGCGGGAGCGGGAGCGCGCCCTGTCGCTGGACCGCAGCGCGGAGGGCTGGCAGCAGAGGGTGGGCGCCAAGCGCCGCAATTCCCGCACCCCGGACCTGCTGGAGCTTCTGTTCGAGGAGCCCGCCCTGACCGTGCGGCGGGTGCAGAAGCGGCTGGGCAGCACCTTCCGCGGCGCCCAGCTTCTGGTGGACGAGCTTCTGGAGGTGGGAATCCTGCGCGAGGCGACGAACCGCGCGCTGGATCGCGTGTTCATCGCCGTGGATTTGGTGCCTTGAGCCGTCGCGTCCGGATCAGCGGTCCGCAATCAGATGTCGAAGTTGACGGGCAGGCCGCCGGTCGCCTGACGGTGGCGCAGGGCGTCGGACAGGGTCTGGTTGTCGAGCACCTGGGCGGTGGCGTCGCGCACCTGGACCATCAGCCAGCGCACCGAACAGGTCGGCGGGTCGATGCAGTCCTCGCAGGGGCGGAAGGAATTCTTGCTGGCGCAGGGGATCGGCGCCAGATGCCCGTCGATCAGCCGGATCACCTCGCCGAAGGAAATCTCCTCCGCCGGGCGCGCCAGACGATAGCCGCCGCTCTTGCCGCGCTTGGCGAACAGCAGACCATGCTTGCGCAGTTCCACCAGAATGGCTTCCAGGAACTTGCGCGGAATGTTCTCCCGCTCGGCGATTTCGGCGATCAGGACGAGTTCGTCATCCGTCCGTTCGGCCAGCATGATCAGAGCACGCAGGGCGTATTTGGCTTTTTGCGACAGCATTCGGTCCGGCACCGCCCCCCGCGGCGGAATGGGATAAAGATAAAGTGCCCTCCATATAGCCGTGTTGCCCAGGAATTGGTACCGGTTCTTGCCCTGGAAAACGGTGGCGCGTAAGGTCGTGCACGAATCGATCCCTGACCATTGATCATTGACCGGCGAAGGACGCGGCATGCAGACCATCATCGTTCCCGTCACTCCGTTCCAGCAGAACTGCACGGTGCTCTGGTGCCCGGAGACGATGAAGGGCGCCGCCGTCGATCCCGGCGGCGACCTGCCGCGCGTCCTGCGCGCTGCCCAATCGAAGGGCGTGACCCTGGAGAAGATCCTGGTCACCCACGGCCACATCGACCACGCCGGTGCCGTCGCCGACCTCGCCGACGAGTTGAAGCTGCCCATCGAGGGGCCGCACCGCGAGGACCAGTTCTGGATCGACGGCATGCCGATGCAGAGCCAGATGTTCGGCTTTCCGCCGGTCCGCTCCTTCACGCCGGACCGCTGGCTGGAGGAGGGTGACACGGTGACGGTCGGCAACATGACGCTGGATGTGCACCACTGTCCGGGCCACACGCCGGGCCATGTGGTCTTCGTGCACAAGCCCAGCAAGATCGCCATCGTCGGCGACGTGCTGTTCCAGGGCTCCATCGGCCGCACCGACTTCCCCAAGGGCAACCACGGCGACCTGATCGAGTCGATCCGCAGCAAGCTGTTCCCGCTGGGCGACGACGTGACCTTCATCCCCGGCCACGGCCCGACCTCGACCATCGGCGAGGAGCGCCTCTACAACCCCTTCCTCAACGACTGAGCGTCTCGGAAGATCGCGGCGGGGCTCGGCCCCCGCCGCGACCGGCTCCCCTTACTGGAACGCGATCTTCGCGTGATCCCCCGGCTTCGGCGGTTCACCGGTGATCTTTGCCTTCACATAGCCGTAGGCATAGACCATCGCGCTCGACGGGCTGTCCCAATATTCGGCCTGATCGACGCTGACCTTCAGCAACGCAAGGTCGGGATCGTCCACCCCCTGGGGAAACCAGGTGGACAGGATGTCCCGCCACAGGAAACGGATCTTGTCGCGGTCGCGCACCGTCTCCGCCACCCCGGACACCGACACGTAGTCCTGCTTGTCGGGGTCGGCGTAGGACAGGTTGACGCGCCAGTGCGTCTTCAGTTCATGGACCTTCGGCGAGTCGGCCCGCGTAAAGAACCACAAGGTTCCATCGTCGAACCCCGCGTGCGGCAGGGTCGCCATCGGGCGGGAGTGCAAAATGCCGTTCTCGTCCAGCGTCGTCATCATGCAGATGCGGACGCCCTTGATCATGCCCCAGAGCTTCTCGGCGGCCTCGCGATCGTCAGCGCTTCTTGCCATGGTCTGACCCTCTATTGGTAGCCCAACGGAGTCCGGTCAACGCCCGCTGCCCGAAAAGGTTCCGAGCGCGTTCATGGCCGTGACCGACCAGGAACCGCCCCCATCACTGCCCAACTCACCGCCGCCGTGATGGTCGATCCGCGACAGCGACAGCGGCGCCACCGCCAGCCGCAGCGCCGCCTGCGGGGTCAGGTCCAGCGCCAGCGCCAGCGCGGCGCGGATCGACCCGCCATGGATCACCGCCACGATGTCGCGCCCGGCGTAGGCCGCGGTCAGCCGGGCGACGGCGACGGCCACCCGCCCCATCACCGCCGCGAAGCTCTCGCCGCCCGGCGGGGCCTCCCGCGCCGGGTCGGCCCAGAAGCGCCGGGCCTCCTCGGGGCGGTGTTCCGCCACCCCGTCGTGCGACAGCCCTTCCCAGCGCCCGAAATCCTGTTCGGCCAGCGCCCGCTCGACCAGCGCCATGTCGCTGCCGGGCAGGCGCAGCGCCGCCGCCGTCTGCCGCGTCCGGCGCAGGTGCGAGGTCACCCAGACCGCCCGCGGCGGCAGCCGCGCCGCCAGCGCTGCAAGCGCGTCGGAATCGCCAATGTCGGCGGGGAGGTCGGTCCGCCCGTAGATCAGCCGGTCCGGATTGGGGACGGGGGCGTGGCGGATCAGCCACCAGCGCGTGGTCGTCATGCCGCCATCGCGGCCAGGGTGAGCAGAACGGCGGCCTCCGCCACCTGTTGGGCGGCGCCGAACACGTCGCCGGTGTGGCCGCCGATCTGCCGCCGCGCCTGCCACGCCACCGCCAGGACCGCCAGGACCGCCACCAAAGCCACCGCCGGAACAGCGCCGGGGGCCAGCCCCTTGACCGCCAGCGCCGCCACGCCGAGCGCCAGCGCGAGCGACAGGGCCACCGTGCCGGGCGACGGGCGCCCCTGCCGGGCGGCCAGCCCGTCGGCGCGGGCCGGGTCCAGGGCGCGGGCGATCACCGCCATGCCGCCGCGCGACAGGGCGCCGGAGGCGAGCAGCGCGGGGATGACCGCGCGCGGCTCGACCAGCGCGGCCAGAGCCGCGGCGCGGACGGCGACCGAGAAGACGATGGCGAGCACGCCGTAGCTGCCGACCCGGCTGTCGCGCATGATCTCCAGCTTGCGGGCCTTGTCGCGCCCGCCGCCGAAACCGTCCGCGACGTCGGCCACCCCATCCTCGTGCAGGCCCCCGGTCAGCCAGACCATGGCGCCCAGCGCCAGCAGAGCCCCCGGCAGCGGCGGCAGATGGGCCAGCGCCGCCAGCCCGTAGACGGCCCCGCCGAACAGACCGACGCCGGCGCCGACCAGGGGAAACCAGCCCATGGCGCGGGCGTGGGCGTCGTCGGCGAGCGGGCCGGACAGGCGCAGCGGCAGCCGCGTCAGGAAGACGACGGCCAGCGCCAGATCGCCGACCCAGCGGGGGACGGTCCGGCGGACGGCGGACGGGACGGTGGAATCCTCAGGCATGGCGCTTCGGAGTACGGCAAGCCCGGGCCCGCCGCAACGGATAACAGACCGGCAACGGGTGACAGGGTGGACGAGAGGCGCTTTGACAGCGGGTCGGGAATGGTCCAAGGTCGCGCCGCTTTTTTCATCGATCCCCGATCGCATCCTCTGCCGTCAGCGCCAGGACCCTTCGCCATGAGCAACCCGCAGCCCGCCATCACCTTCGAGGAAATCCGCGCGCTGGTGCGCAACCTGCCGGGGCCCGACCTCGACGCCGGCACGGCCGCCCTCCAGCGCGAACGGCAGCTCACCAAGCCGGCGGGCGCGCTCGGCCGGCTGGAGGAGATCGCCCAGTGGATGGCGACGTGGCAGGGCCAGCACCCGGCGGAGGTGCGCCGGCCGCGCGTCGCCGTCTTCGCCGGCAACCACGGGGTCGCCGCCCGCGGCGTGTCCGCCTACCCGGCGGCGGTGACCGCCCAGATGGTCCAGAACTTCCAGAACGGCGGCGCCGCCGTGAACCAGCTCTGCGAGGTGGCCGACGCCGACCTGCGCGTCTACGAGCTGGACCTCGACACCCCCACCGCCGACTTCACCGAAGGCCCGGCGATGGGCGAGCAGGACTGCTGCCAGGCGATGGCCTACGGCATGATGGCCGTGGAAAGCGGCGTCCAGCTTCTGGCGCTCGGCGAGATGGGCATCGGCAACTCCACCGCCGCCGCGGCGCTCTGCCACGCGCTGTTCGGCGGCGAGGCCAAGGACTGGACGGGCCGCGGCACCGGGGTGGACGACGAGGGGCTGGCACGCAAGGTCGCCGCCGTCGAGGCCGGTCTGGCCGCCAACCCGCAGGCCAAGGATGACCCGTTCGAGGCGCTGCGCTGCTTCGGCGGCTATGAGCTGGCGGCCATCGCCGGCGCCATCCTGGCGGCCCGCATGGCGCGGGTGCCGGTGCTGCTCGACGGCTACGCCTGCACGGCGGCGGCGGCGGTGCTGTTCAAGGCCGACCGCCGGGCGCTCGACCATTGCATGGTCGCCCACCGCTCGGTGGAGCCGGGCCACGACCATCTGCTGGCGGCCATCGCCAAGGAGCCGCTGCTCGATCTGGGGATGCGCCTGGGCGAGGGCTCGGGGGCCGCTCTGGCCATCAACATCGTGAAGTCGGCCTGCGCCTGCCACGCCGGCATGGCGACCTTCGCCGACGCGGGCGTCAGCACCCGGCGGGCATAAGGGGACAGGACATATAAGGGGACGGGGCGTGAGGGGGCGGGGCGTTCCCGCCCCGAACCCGCCCGGCGCTCCCGTCACCCCTGTCCCGTCTCGATGGTCAGCGCCATCGGCAGCGGGTTGGCCAGCGTCTGGTAGACGACGCAATAGCGCTCGGTCAGCTTGGTCAGGGTGGCGATGCGCTCCGGCGGCTCGTCGGTGTCCAGCTCGAAGCGCAGGCGGATGGAGCGGAAGCCGACCGGCGCGTCCTTCGCCACGCCCAGCGTGCCGCGGAAATCCAGGTCGCCTTCCGCCGAGACCGCTCCCCCGCGCAGGTTGAACTCCAGCGCCGTGGCGACCGCCTTCAGCGTCACGCCGGCGCAGGCCACCAGCGCCTCCAGCAGCATGTCGCCGGAGCAGGCCTGGGTGCCCGGTCCGCCGGTCGCCGGGTGCAGACCGGCCTCGACCAGCGCGCGGCCCGTGTCCACTTTGCAGGCGATGCCGGAATCGTCCAGCGTCCCGCGCGCCTTCAGCGTGACCACCGCGGACTCCGGGGCGTCCTTGTACTTGTCCTTCAGCGGCGCCTGGCGCGCGCGCAGATCCTGTGCATCCATACCCGTGCGTTTCCTCTGTACGGTTCGGCTTCTTGATTTGTGCGACCCGCGGATGATGGACCGCAAAGACCATCCCGGCAATGCCCAAAGCAAGGCCCGCCGCCCCATCCCCCTGCTCCTTTTTTGCGCCTCTTTTTGTTGCTCGTCCGCCGGCGGTGCTCGGGCGTAAGGTTTCGTTAACGAAACACGGGATGCGGGAGGTGGAACCATGTTGCGGTTGGGTACGAAGGTCCGGCATCATGGACGGGACGCCATGGTGATCGCCCGGACCCTGGGGGGGCATCCATCCTACGACCTGCGGTTGGTCGACGGCACCATCGTGAAATACGCCCTGGAGGCGGACTGCGAGGCGCTGCCCGCCGACGGCGGCTTCCCGCCGCCCCCCGCCGGAGCGAGCGCGGCGGCGGGCCGCCCGGGCTGAACTCCCGGCGGTCGGCGTCGGGCAACAGCGCCGTTGCCGAAACCCGTCCATCCGCGCACTATCGCGCCATGGAACGGCTGGAAGATGATGGCGGCGACCCGCGGCGGCGCTGGCGGGTGATCGAGGGCGGCGGGGCTCCCGTCGAAGCCACCACCGCGCCCCGCGTTGGTGACGCGCGCCCGGACGGCGTCGTGGAGGCCGCGGCGCGCCCGGTCCCCGAGGATTACGGGCTGACGCGGGAGGATTTGCGGATCTGGTACGCGCCGGGCCGCGTCGGCGCCGCGCTGGCCGTGGCGGCCACGGTGGGCATGGCGGCGGTGCAGGCCTACGACGCCGGGCGGTTGTCCGATCCCTGGATCCTGGGCGCCCTGCCCGGCCTGCTCACCGGCACACTGATCGGTGGCTTCGCCGGGATGGGGCTGATGGTGCTGGTCCACTGGTGCGACCCGCTGGTCGGCATGGCCTGGCCGGCCTACGCGCGGCTGCGCCGATACCGGGACGCGCTGGCCGCCGCGGTCGCCGCGGAGCGGAGCGTCAACGAACGGATGCCCTGATCGCCGCGAAGAACCACCGGACAACACAGCGCTCACGCTGCCACCAGCGGTGGAAATGAACGGCCTATCCCATTCGAGAGATGGTGCAGCGGCGTGTCGACCCAATCTGCTTAAGAGCAGACAGGAGAAACGCAGTGAACCGATTCGACGAAAAAGTCTATCGCGTGACCAAGCGCCGGGACGGGCCGAGCCTCCCGGAGCAGAAGAGTCAGTTGCTCCGCCTGAAGCAGGATCTCGAACAGTTCAAGTCCCGTCAGGCGGGCGCCGCGGTCGTCGGCAGCCTGCAGGCGCGCATCCGCGAGCTGGAATCCTCGATCTCCCGCGCCGAGGCGGCCCGGGTCACCGACCGGGATTCCCGCCGCCCGCGCGGCGACGAGGAGGACGCGGAATCCGGCGACATGACGATGCCGGACGGCACCATGCGCGCCACCTCCAGCCGCTTCCCGCCGCGCGGCCGGCCCGGCCGGACCTTCTGAGCCGCGGCGAGCCAAGACCCCGACGAATTCTCCCTCAAATTCTCCCTTACGGCCCGGACCACACTCCGGGCCGTTGCGCTGTCCGGTTGCCGCGTTGCCGGAGCGATGCGGTGTCCGGTTGATCCAGATCAGGGCGGGTCCTGGTCGGAATTCATACCTTTGGCTCGGTTCCGAGACCTTAGTCTGATGCTTTGGTCGGAGCCGATCGTCCGAATCGAGCGCGCCCTTGCCGGCGCCGAAGCGAGACAGACCAGAGGTGCATGTCATGACCTTCTCCGTCGCCACCATCGCCGACGCCGCTGTTGCCCCGCCGCCGATGACCGCCCCGCAGCCGCGTGCGGCGGAGACGGTGACCGGCCGCTGCGCCGGCTGCTCGGCGCGGAGCAAGGGGCTGTGCGGCGCCCTGGGCGCCGGGGACCTGCCGGACCTGTCGACGACGTCGCGTCCGCTGGACCTGCTGTCGGCGACTCCGGTGGTGATGGAGGGCGAGGAGGCCTTGGCCGTCTTCACCGTCATGTCGGGCATGCTGAAGCTCTACAAGACCCTGCCGGACGGCCGTCAGCAGATCACCGGCTTCGCCACCGCCGGCGACGTGATCGGGCTGGCCGTCGGCAGCGTCTACGCCTACACCGCGGAGACGGTGACCGCCTCCACGGTCTGCCGCATGTCGCGGACGGCCCTGCGCCGCCTGATGGAGCGGCACCCGGCGGTCCAGGGGCGGCTGCTCGCCATGACCTCGGTCGAGCTGTCGGCGGCGCAGGACCAGATCCTTCTGCTCGGCTGCAAGACGGCGGTGGAGCGGGTGTCCAGCTTCCTCCTCGCTTTGTCGCGGCGGTCGCGGCCCCTGGCCGACGGCACGCCCAGCGCCTTCCTTCCCATGCCGAAGGTGGACATCGGCGCCTATCTCGGCCTGCGTCCCGAGACGCTGTCGCGCGTGCTGCGCAAGCTGGAGAGCGCCGGAGCGATCACCCGCCTGACCAACGACCGCATCCGCATCGAGAATCCGGCGGCCCTCGAAGCCGCCGCCTGATTCCCGGATCGTTCCTTCAGTCCCAGTTCCTTCAGGCCCCGTTCCTTCAGGCCCGGCCCGCCACCGGATAGCCCTCGGCGCCGAACCCCGCCGCCACGTCCTTCACGAAGGCCTGCCCCACCCGGCGGTAGCCCAGCCGGCCGAACAGGCCCGCGGCGTCGAGCTTCGGCGCGGTCGCCGCGACGACGCAGCCGCGCTCGTCCACCACCACCGTCGAACAGCCCAGCTTGCGCGCCAGCAGGTCGATGCCGTCGGCCTGCGCCGCCGAGGTCACCGCCGCGTCGAACAGCCCCACCGCGATGAAGATCGGCACCGTCAGCACGCGGATCATCCCCTCGGCGCTGACGCGGTAGCAGAACAGGCCGCGGATGTGGCCGTCGCTCATCTCGCAGGCCATCACCCCGCCGTCGCCGCCGTCCTGCAGGAAGAGGGAGGCGACCTGCCGCCACTCGTCCAGGGTCATGTCACGGTGCAGGGTCTGGACGACGGGCAGCGCCTGATCGGCCTGGGTTTTGGCGAGCGGGGAGAGAATGAAGCTTCTGGGCATGGGGGGCGATCCTTTCGCGGGCATTGTCCGCGATGCCCGGGGCCGCCGCTTTGATTTTGGTCATGCGCCGCGCGGGTGGCGGACGCAAGGGAGCGATTGCGCGGGTGCGGTGTTTCCCCAAGGACAGCGTCCATCACCGGGAACCGATATGAGCCGAACCGTCATGAGTCCCTACCCGCCGCCCCGGCAGGAACCCGACGTGCCGATCCCCATGCCGCTGCCGCCCGACGCCCCGCCGGACGAGCCGGTGGAGGCTCCGCCGATGCCCGGCGAGCCCCAGGAGCCCGTGTAGCGAATCCTTGAGGTCAGGGCTTGCGGCGGTAGAGCGCCATGGCGCGCTCCAGGATGCCGGGCGACGAGTAATCGCCGAGGAACAGGTCGCCCAACGCGCGGCGCATCCGCGCCCGGATGCGGGAGCGGATGGCGTTGCGCAGCGCCTCCTCCTGCATGTGGCAGCGGCGGCAGAGATTCTTCGGGCGGGCGTCCGGGTTGCCGGAGGGGCGGACCGGACGCACGACGACCTGCACATCACGGGTCTCGGCATACTCCACCACATCGGGCCAGGCCGCCCGCCGCCCGCGCCCGTCGCGCCAGGTCTGGTCGGCGGCGTCGTACCAGCGCCCGTCCGGCAGGCAGCGCACGACGGCACCGCCGGGCCGCCCGCAGCAGCGGCAGCGGTTCTCCCCGCTGGCACTCTTGCGGTGGGCCGGATCGAGGTCGGGTCGGAGAATCTTTGCGCGGAGCGGTCTGGTCATGGCTTGATGCCTGCCTCGGGGCCGGGACTGCCCCTGCGGGACGTGGCTCATGACATGGATGGCCGCGGACCGCCAGTGCGAATTTGTGAAAAGTTCTCCAGAGACCGCGCCCTATGGACATGACCTCTCTTGATGAGTCGGCCGACCCGCATCTGGTGCACGAGCTGGCCAGCGCCCACCCCGACGTGGTCACCGCCGCCGCGGCGGGCGTGGCGCGGGTGGCCCATGGCGAGGGGCTGGGTCTGGTGCCGCTCGGCCTGCCGCTGCCCAAGGGCAAGCGCGACCTGCTGGTCCCGGCGGAGCGCCGCGAGGCGGTGCTTCTGGAAATCCACGGCACGCTCGACCGCGCGCGGCGGCGCAACGCCCTGCTCGCCCAGGGGCGCCGCGCGCTGGAAGGCTGGTCCACCAGCCTGCACCCGGCGGACGACCGCACACGGGTCCGGGCGGTGCGCAGCGACGACCTGCCCTGGCCCGGCCTGCCCGCCCCGGTGCGGCTCCAGGTGTCGCGCGTGCTCGACGCCATGGAATTGGCCGATCTGACGGACGACGATCTGGCCCTGCGGCTGGAGGCCGACCCGGCGCTGGCCTCCGCGTTGGAGGACGCGCTGTCGCGCGCCGCCGCCCGGCTGCACCGCTACGCCGGGGAGGCGGAAGGGGCGGAGGATGGCTGGACCTTCGCGTCGCTGGCCGACCGGCTGTCCCGCGCCGCCCGCAACCGCCACGGGGTGGACGAGCTGCTGGAGCGCTGGGACCGCGAGTTCGCCGTGTGGCGGCGCGAGCGGGCGGAGGCGCGCGGCCGCGCCTATGTGGACCGGCATTTCGACCTCGCCCGCTTCGAGAAGCTGTTCCCGGTGGCCCGCGGACTGGGGCGGCGGCTGGTCCTGGTGGTCGGCCCGACCAACTCCGGCAAGACCCACCACGCCATCGAGGCGCTGAAGGGCGCCTGGGACGGCATCTATCTGGCGCCGCTGCGCCTGCTGGCTCTGGAGGTGATGGAGCGGCTGAACGCCGAGGGCACGCCTGCCTCCCTGCTGACCGGCGAGGAGGCGATCACGACGCCGGGCGCCCGCCACACCGCCTCGACCATCGAGGTGATGGACCCCGACCGCCCGGTGGAGGTGGCGGTGATCGACGAAATCCAGATGCTCGCCGACCCCGACCGCGGCTGGGCCTGGACGGCGGCGCTGATGGGCGCCCCGGCGGAGACCGTCTACATCCTGGGCGCTCCGGAGGCCCGCCCGCTGGTCGAGCGGGTGGCGGCCCATCTCGGCGAGCGGCTGGAGGTGATCGAGCTGGAGCGCAAGGTGCCGCTGACCCTGATCGACCGCCGCCTGAACTGGGAGGAGGTGGAGCCCGGCGACGCCCTGATCGCCTTCTCCCGGCGGGAGATCCACACGGTGCGCGACACGCTGCGCGCCAAGGGCCTGTCGGTCGCCGCGGTCTACGGCGCGCTGGCCCCGGAGGTGCGGCGGCGCGAGGCGGCGCGCTTCCTGTCCGGCGAGGCCGACGTGGTGGTGGCGACCGACGCCATCGGCATGGGATTGAACCTGCCCTGCCGCCGCGTTCTGTTCACCGCGCTGGAGAAGTTCGACGGGACCAGCGTCCGCCCGCTGAGCGCGACGGAGGTGAAGCAGATCGCCGGCCGCGCCGGGCGCTTCGGCAAGTTCGAGTCGGGGGAGTTCGGCGTGGTCGGGCGGGGCACGCCGCAGGCCCTGCGCAGCCTGCTGGAGAAGGCGGACGGGCGGCTGCGCGCCGACGCCCCGCTGACCGTACGGCCGACCCGCGCCATGCTGGCCCGTCTGGCCGATCACATCGGGACGGAGGAGACCGTTCTGCTGCTGGACTGCGTCGCCGACGCCCGCACGGCGGGGTCGCCCTACCGGGTGGGCGACCTGTCGGGGATGCGGCGGCTGGCGGTGATGCTGGACGAGCGGCGGCTGAGCCTGCCCGCCAAGCTGGACCTGCTGCTGATCCCCGCCGACCTGGAGGACGAGGCGGAGGCGCGCATCCTCGCCGCCATCCTCGGCGCGGTGGAGGCCGGGGAGCCGTCGCCCCTCGGGCGCTTCGTCCCGGCGCGGCTCGACGGGCTGGACGGGGCGGCGCTGGAGGGGCTGTCGCGGGCCTGCGACCTCTATTACTGGGCGGCGCGCAAGTTCCCGACCCTGTTCCCGGAACGGGAGGCGGTGCGCAGCCGCCGCGGCGAGATCAGCCGGCGGCTGGCCGACCTGCTCGCCACGCGCGGGGCGCGGTCCGCCGGGCAGCGGCGCGAGCCGCCGCCCAAGGCCGGTTTCCGCGGCGCCCCGCGCAAGCGCTTCGGCCCGCGGCGGTAGAGGAGCGGGAAAGCAGGACCTTACATCCCGCCCGGATAGTTCGGTCCCCCGCCGCCCTCGGGGACGACCCAGTTGATGTTCTGGGTGGGGTCCTTGATGTCGCAGGTCTTGCAGTGCACGCAGTTCTGCGCGTTGATCTGCAGCCGCGGGTCGCGGCCGTCCTCCGCCCGCACGATCTCGTACACCCCCGCCGGGCAGTAGCGCGTCTCCGGAGCGTCGTAGAGCGCCAGATTGACCGCGATCGGCACCGACGCGTCCTTCAGCGTCAGGTGCGCCGGCTGGTCCTCCTCGTGGTTGGTGTTCGACAGGTACACCGACGACAGACGGTCGAACGACACCACCCCGTCGGGCTTGGGATAGGCGATCTTCGGCATCTCCGACGCCTTCTTCAGCGTCTCATGGTCGCCGTGCCGGTGGTGCAGCGTCCACGGCGACTTGCCCTTGGTCGCCGTCTCGTAGGCCGCGTTGGCCAGACCCGCCCACAGCCCCTTCTGGAAGCCCGGACGGATGTTGCGCACCGCGTGCAGTTCCGACCACACCCAGGACGCCTTCAGCTTCTCCGGATAGGCCACCGCCTCGCGCGCCGGGGCTTCAGCCGACAGCAGCTCATGGACCGCCTCGGCCGCCAGCATGCCCGACTTCATCGCGGTGTGGTTGCCCTTGATCTTGGGCACGTTGAGGAAGCCCGCCGCGTCGCCGACGATCACTCCGCCGGGGAAGGTCAGCTTGGGGATCGATTGGAAGCCGCCCTCCGACAGCGCCCGCGCGCCGTAGGCGATGCGCCGCCCACCCTCGAAGGTCGGGCGGATCGCCGGGTGGGTCTTGTAGCGCTGGAACTCCTCGAACGGCGACAGGTGCGGGTTCTCGTAGTCGAGCCCGACCACGAAGCCGACCGACACCAGGTTGCCCTCCATGTGGTAGAGCCAGGAGCCGCCGTAGGTCTTGGGGTCCATCGGCCAGCCGATGGTGTGGACGATCAGGCCGGGCTGGGACTTGGCGGGATCGACCTCCCACAGCTCCTTGATGCCGATGCCGTAGGTCTGGGGGTCGGCGTCGCGGCGCAGGTCGAAGCGCTCGAACAGCGTCTTGGTCAGCGAGCCGCGGCAGCCCTCGGCGAAAATGGTCTGCTTGGCGTGCAGCTCCATGCCCGGCGTATAATTGGCGGTCTTCTCGCCGTCCTTGCCGATGCCCATGTCGCCGGTGGCGACCCCCTTGACGGCGCCCGTGTCGTCGTAGAGCACCTCCGCCGCGGCGAAGCCGGGGTAGATCTCCACACCCAACTCCTCGGCCTGGGCGGCCATCCAGCGGGCGAGGTTGCCGAGGCTGATGATGTAGTTGCCGTGATTGTGCATCTGCGGCGGGGCGAAGGGCGACTTCAGCGCCTTGGTCTCGGTGAGGAAGAGGAAGCGGTCCTCGCGCGCCGGGGTGGTGAGCGGCGCGCCCTTCTCCTTCCAGTCGGGGATCAGCTCGTCCAGCGCGTGCGGCTCGAACACCGCGCCGGAGAGCAGGTGGGCGCCGACCTCCGAGCCCTTCTCGACGACGCAGACCGACAGCTCCTGCCCGGCCTCGTTGGCGAGCTGTTTCAGGCGGATGGCCGCGCTCAGGCCCGACGGGCCGGCTCCGACGACAAGGACGTCGTACTCCATCACCTCGCGCGGATCGCGATCCATGGTCCCCATGCCTCCCGGTTGATTGAAGCGCCGGGGCCATTTCCGCAGGGTCCGGCGGCTTTCGGAACGGCGTATGCCTTTTGCACCCGCCAAAAAGGATATCTAAGCCCATGTAAGACCACAGGAGCCGTGGTAAGGTCAAACGATGATTGACCAATCCGACATCCTCGCCGCCCTGCGCTGGCACGTCGACATCGGATGCGACGAAGCCATCGGGGACGAGCCCCTGGACTGGGCGACGCTGGCCGCCCGGCCGGCGGTGGCGCGCGCGCCGGCCGGCGCGTCCGCGCTGCCGCCCGCCGCGGCGCGCCCCGCCCCGGCGGCGACGCCGCGGTCGGCGTTCGGTGGTCCCTCCGGCGCGTCGATGTTCGGCGCACCCACGGCGGCGGACCTGCCGCTGGGCGCCAGCGAGGCCGGGGCGAGCGCCCGCGCCCGCGCCGCCGAGGCGCGCAGCCTGGAGGAGTTGGAAGCGGCCTTGCGCGCCTTCGATGGCTGCCCGCTGAAGGCGACGGCGATGAACACGGTCTTCGCGGACGGTAACCCCGCCGCGGACATCATGCTGATCGGCGAGGCGCCGGGCGAGGACGAGGACCGGCAGGGCAAGCCCTTCGTCGGGGTTAGCGGCAAGCTGCTCGACCGCATGCTGGCCCAGGCGGGACTCGACCGCAGCACGGTCTACATCAGCAACATCCTGCCCTGGCGTCCGCCCGGCAACCGGTCGCCGACCCAGGCGGAGATCGCCGCCTGCCTGCCCTTCCTGGAACGGCACGTCGAGCTGATCGGGCCGAAGGTTCTGGTGCCGCTGGGCGGCACCTCCGCCAAGACCTTGCTCAACCGGGCGGAGGGTATCACCCGCCTGCGCGGCCGCTGGTTCGACTACGCCTCCGCCGGCCTGTCCGGCCCGGTGCCGGTCCTGCCGATGCTGCACCCGGCCTATCTGCTGCGCAACCCGATCGCCAAGCGCGAGGCGTGGCGCGACCTGCTGACCCTGCGCCAGCGTTTTCCGGGCTGAGTCAGCGCAATCGTCGTTTTTCCCCCACCCTAACCCTCTCCCGCTGCGCGGGGGAGGGGACGGACGTCGCTTCGCGTAAGGCACGCTCTCCCTCGCAGAGGGGGAGGGCCGGGGTGGGAGCACGCCTTCACGATGGTTAACAGCGCTGATTTCTAAAATGTCCCGCTTATTGCGTTTATTCTTGCACGCTCCTTCGAACATTCGAGATCCGTAGACATTCCAAACATTGCTCAAGTACTTCGAAAGATCGGATTGGTTTACCAAGTCGCCGCTATGCCGTTGCGCCAATCCGGACAGAAAGGCCCATGACCTTGCGCCAAACGGGTCTTCCCACCGGGCTAGGGCCATTTTTCCGCCCCCACTAAGTTGCTGAAAACCCTTGCGAACAGACAGCCTCAACCGCTGTTGGGGAATCATCTTCTTGCGATTCCCGTCCACTGCGGTTATTCGAATACCATGTTCCGGATATTGTGCAGCGCAGCAAACACCGTCTCGCTGCGGCGGAAGGTCCTGGGAATGGCGGGAGTGGCGTTGGCGCTGTGCGCGGCGCCCGACCCGACGGGCGGCTATCGCCCGGCCCAGGCCGGCCTTGTGATCCACGCACCGGATGGGCGCCCCGTCGTCCCGCCGGGATTCGATCGTGCCGAGCAGAACCTGCTGCTGGCGACGGACGCCGACGCGCGTGCCCTGCAGTTGACGGAAGAGGATGCCCGCCATTACCGGCGCATCTTCGCCCTGCAGGAACGGGGCGAGTGGGAAGGTGCCGACTGGGAAATCCGCCTGCTGCACGACCGTCGCCTGATGGGCCATGTGCTGCGCCAGCGCTACCTGCACCCCGACCGCAAGGCGAGCTACGACGAATTGGCCGGCTGGCTCCAGCGCTACGGCGACCTGCCGGGCGCCGAGCGCATCCACGCCCTGGCCCAGCGCCGCGCCCCCGCCGGCCAGCAGCGCGCCCTGAAGCCGCCGCGCGGCGGCGACGGCGAGCGGCTGACCGGATCGCTGGAGCGGCTGGGCGGCCTGCGGCCGGAACCGCTGCCGGAAACCGTCTCCGACGAGGACCCGTCCGACCCGGACAAGAGCGCCGAGGCGGCCGAGGACAAGGCGAGGCTCACCGTCGCCCCGCGCAGCCGCACCGCCAGCCGCAGCACTCCCGCCACCCCGTCCCGCGTGACCGAGCTGCTGCGCGCCGGCAAGCCGGGGGCCGCGCTCGCCCTGCTCAACCAGGACGACTTCGGACGCAGCCTCGACCCGGTGCAGTACGACCAGGCGCGGGCGCGCATCGCCGCTTCGCTCTATTATTCCGGCGACGTGACACAGGCGCTGTCGCTGGCCTCGGCCAGCGCCGCCCGTTCCGGCCCGGCCCTGACGGAGGCGCATTGGATCGCCGGCCTCGCCGCCTGGCGGCTGAAGCAGTACGACCGCGCCGCCCGCCACTTCACCAATCTGGCCGAGGCTGGACCGCGATCGCCCTGGCTGGCTTCCGCCGCCGATTTCTGGGCCGCCCGCGCCCACGCCCGCCGGGGCCGCGAGGAGCAGGCCCGCGCCCATCTGGCCGCCGCGGCGCGCTACCCGCACACCTTCTATGGGCTGCTCGCCCACCGCAAGCTGGGCGGTTCAGGCGACCTCAACTGGCGCACGCCGGAGCTGACCGGGGACCATCTGAAGGCGCTGTCCGCCCTGCCCGGCGGCACCCGCGCCATCGCCCTGATCCAGGCCGGCCAGCGCGAAGCGGCGGAGCTGGAACTGCGCCGCATCCACCCGCGCGGCGACGCGCTGGCCGAGCAGGCGCTGGTGGCGCTGGCCGACCGCGCCGGACTGCCGGGGCTGGCGCTCCAGGTCGGCAACGCGGTGGCCGGACCGGACGGCGCACCCTACACGGCGGCCCTCTACCCGGTGCCGCACTGGAAGCCGCGCGACGGCTTCGCCGTGGACCGCGCGCTGGTCTTCGCGGTGATGCGCCAGGAATCGCGCTTCGACCCGAAGCTGGTCAGCTCCGCCGGCGCCACCGGCCTGATGCAGATCATGCCAGCCACCGCCCAGCATGTGCAGGAGCGCAACGCCGACATCGGCGAGGCCGACGCCGGCCGCACCGGCCTGTTCGACCCCTCCACCAACATGGAGCTTGGGCAGCGCTACATGGCGGAGCTGCTGAACAGCCAGGACATCGGCAACAACCTGTTCCTGCTGGCCGCCGCCTACAACGCCGGCCCCGGCACACTGGCGCGCTGGCGGCGGGACCTGTCGGACATCGGTGACGACCCGCTGCTCTTCATCGAGAGCCTGCCCTACGCCGAGACGCGGAACTACGTCGAGAAGGTCGTCGCCAACTTCTGGATCTACCGACTGCGGTTGGGGCAGGAAATCGAATCGCTGGACGCCGTTGCGGCGGGCGGCTGGCCGGTCTATATGCCGGTGGATGTCTTCCCGGCGGCCCGGTCCACACAGGTCGCGCAGCACGGCGACGCCCCCTGACCGAAGCCCCACCATGCCGAAGATCGACGAATCCCGTCCGTTCCTGCCCGTCAACATCGCGGTCATGACCGTGTCCGACACGCGCACGCCCGCCGACGACCGTTCGGGCGACGCGCTGGCGGAGCGGCTGGCCGGCGCCGGCCACCGGCTGGGCGCCCGCGCCATCGTGAAGGATGACGTCGCCGCCATCCGCGCCCAGGTCCAGGCCTGGATCGCCGATCCGGAGATCGACGTGGTGCTGACCACCGGCGGCACCGGCGTGACCGGCCGCGACGTCACGCCGGAAGCGGTGGAGGCCCTGTTCGACAAGGCGATCCCCGGCTTCGGGGAGCTGTTCCGCCAGCTCAGCTACGCCAAGGTCGGCACCTCGACGATCCAGAGCCGGGCGACCGGCGGGGTCGCCAACGGCACCTACATCTTCGCCCTCCCCGGCTCGCCCAGCGCCTGCCGCGACGCCTGGGACGACATCCTGGTCTTCCAACTCGACAACCGGCACCGCCCCTGCAACCTCGTCGAACTGATGCCGCGCCTGCGCGAGCATCAGGTGTGACCGACACCACCGGTCTGTTCGGCGCGCTGACGCGGCTGCCGGCCTTCGCCGGTCTGCCCTCGGAAGCGCTGGAGCCGATGCCGCGCCGCGGCGTGGCGCACGACCATGTGCGGCTGGCGGGGAAGGGCCTGGTCGCCCGCGTCCCGCGCTGGAGCCAGCTCGGGCTCGACCCCTTCGCCAATCTGGAGCAGCAGGCCACCGCCTTCCGCCGCGCCGCCCCCGGCGGCCACACGCCGGAGCTTGCCGCCGTCCTGCCGCCGGGGCCGGAGCTGCCCATGGGCGCCCTGGTGGTCACGGAGATCGTCGGCCGCCCGCCGCGCCTGCCGGGCGACATGCCGGCCATCGCGCGGGCGCTCGCCGCCCTGCACGCCCTGCCCCTGCCGCCGGACGACGCGCGTGCGCCCCTGCCCGCCCCCGCCGACCCGGTGGCGGCGACCCTGGCCCAGGTGGAGCGGCAGGCGGTGTGGTTCGAGCGCGCCGGGCTGGCGCCGGACGCCCTCGCCCTACTCGAGCGGGAACTCGACGACGCCCGCGCCTTCCGCGGCACGGCGCCGCTCGCGGTCACGCTGGTCGGCAGCGATGTCCATCCCGGCAATTTCCTGATCGACGCCGCCGGCAAGGCGTGGTTCACCGACCTGGAGAAGGCCCAGTACGGCCACCCGGCCATCGACCTCGCCCACGCCAGCCTCTACACCTCGACCAAGTGGGAGCGGGAGGTCGCGGCGGTCCTGGCCACCGACGAGGTCGCGGCGTTCCACGCGGCCTGGGAGGCGGCGGTGCCGCCCGCGCTGGCCGAGACGGTGCGCCCGTGGCGCCGGCCCTTGCGCCGGCTGACCTGGCTGCGCACCTTGTCCTGGATGGCCCGCTGGCGGGTGGAGGGCGCCGCCCTGTCGCCGGACATGCCGGAGTCGCTGGCGGCCCACATGGACGCCCACGCGGTCGACGTCCTGCGTCCGGAGATCATCCGGCGGGTCGCCGCCGAGTGGCGTTGACCGGAGGGCGCCGGGCGGCCGAGACATGCGATGGCTCGGCCCGCAGCGTGTTAACCCTTGCCGGCGGTTGGTGCTAGACTAAGGGTTCGAGCCTCAGGCTTTCCCGATCCAGACTCCGTAGGCGTGCAGGTGGACGCGGCATGATGACATTCCGATTTGTGCGGGCCCGATTTGGTCGGACGGCGTTTGGCGCCCTGCTCCTCTCCTCGGCGGGCCTCCTGCCGGCCGGCCACGCCGCCGCCGCGGCCCCGGCAACGACGGAGCGCCCGTCGCTGACCTCGGCGACCGGCAGCTATCTGGCCGGGCGCTTCGCCCAGCGCCAGGACGATTGGGCAGCCGCCGCCCTGTTCATGGCGCACGCCCTGTCCGCCGACCCCGGCGACCTGACGCTGCTGCGCCGCACCTACCTGCTGAAGCTGGGCGAGGGGCAGTTCGACGCCGCCATCGACCTCGCCAAGCGGCTGCTGGAGCAGGACAACGACCCGCAGATGGCCATCGCCCTGCTGGCCTCGGACAATCTGGCCCGCGGCAAGCTGAAGGAGGCCAAGGCCATGGCCGCGCGCATGCCCAAGGAAGGCATGGCGAAATACATCGGCCCGCTGATCGACGCCTGGCTGGCCGCCGCGGAGGGCAAGACCGACGCGGCGCTGAAGGCGCTGGAGCCGCTGTCCGCCGCCAGCGGCTTCGCCGCCCTGCATGACCTGCACGCCGGTCTGGTGCTGGAGCTGGGCGGGCGCAAGGACGCCGCCGCGGAGCGCTTCGCCCGCGTGCTCGATAAGGAGGCGCCGCTGCGCGTCATCCAGATCGTCGGCAGCTTCTACGAGCGCACCGGCCGCAAGGACGAGGCCCGCAAGCTCTACGAGTCCTTCCGCGCCGGCAACCCCGACAGCCTGATGGTCGAGCCGGCGCTGAAGGCGCTGGACGAGGGCAAGACCGCCGCCCCGGTGGTGTCCGACGCCAAGCAGGGGCTGGCGGAGGCCCTGTTCGACCTGGGCAGCGCCATCCACCACGAGGGGGCAGAGGAGACCGCCCTGCTGTTCGGGCGGATCGCCCTGCATCTGCGTCCCGACCTGTCACTGGCGCGGCTGATGATCGGCGACATCATGGAGAACCGCGACCACCACAGCGACGCGCTGGTCGAGTTCCAGGCGCTGGAGACCGACCCGGTGCTGGGCTGGACCGCCCGGCTGCGCGCCGCCGAGAGCCTCGCCCGGCTGGAGCGCACCGACGACGCCATCGCCGCCTTCTCCGCGCTGTCCGCCGAGCGTCCCGAGCGGACCGACGCGCTGATTCGGCTGGGCGACCTGTACCGCGTCGCCAAGCGCTACGGCGAGGCCGCCGACAGCTACAGCAAGGCGCTGGAGCGCATCGGCACGCCGGAGGAGCGGCATTGGGCGGTGCTCTACGCCCGCGCCATGTCCTACGACAAGGTGGACCGCTGGCCGGACGCCGAGCGCGACCTGCGGGCGGCGCTGGCGCTGAAGCCGGACGAGGCCTTCCTGCTGAACTATCTGGGCTACAGCTACGTCGACCGCGGGCTGAACCTGGAGGAGGCCAAAAAGATGATCGAGAAGGCCGTCGCCCTGCGCCCCAAGGACGGCTACATCGTCGACAGCCTCGGTTGGGCGCTCTACCGCACCGGCGATTTCGAAGGGGCGGTGGAAAAGCTGGAGCGCGCGGTGGAGCTGAAGCCGACCGACTCCACCATCAACGACCATCTGGGCGACGCGTATTGGCGCGTCGGGCGCCGCAACGAGGCCCGCTTCCAATGGACCCGCGCGCTCCGCACCGCGGAGGAGGAGCCGCAGAAGGAGGACATCCGGGCCAAGCTGGACAAGGGACTGGTGGACCCCAAGGCCGCCGAGGCGGCGCCGCCGAAGGCTCCGTAAGGCCCGACCCGGCCGCCACCCCGGACAACGGGCCATTGTTCCCTTTACGTTCCCTCTTGCCGCGGCTATCCTGTCCCCATGGACGAGATACCGCGGCAAGCATTGAAAGGACGGGGGGCGATCAGCAACATGGCCTCCCGCTACGAGCGGGAGACGCGGGTGCTGGCCGACGACGGCTGGGGCGGGAACGAGGCGGTGACGGAGACCGTCCCGACCCAGGTCTTCGACGACACCGCCCGCTCGGTCCTGTCAAAGAACACGTCGCCCGACGTGATCTTCGAACGGTCGGTGAACCCCTACCGGGGCTGCGAGCACGCCTGCATCTATTGCTTCGCCCGGCCGACCCACGCCTATCTCGGCCTGTCGCCGGGGCTGGATTTCGAGACGAAGATTTTCCGCAAGGCCCGTGTGGCGGAGCTTCTGGCGGCGGAGCTGAGGGCCAAGTCCTACCACTGCCAGCCGCTGGCGCTCGGCGCCAACACCGATCCCTACCAGCCCGTCGAGCGGGAGCAGCGCATCACCCGCGCCGTGCTGGAGGTCTGCCGCGACTTCAACCAGCCGGTGATGATCATCACCAAGTCGGCGCTGGTCCTGCGCGACCTCGACATCCTGGCGCCGATGGCGGCCAAGGGGCTGGTCAACGTCGCGCTGTCGGTCACCACGCTCGACCGCGACCTCGCCCGCCGGATGGAGCCGCGGGCCAGCACGCCCGCCCGGCGCCTCGCCGCCATGCGTGAGCTGACGGCGGCCGGCGTGCCGGTGGCGGTGCTGGCCAGCCCGATGATCCCGGGGCTCACCGACCATGAGATGGAAGCCATCCTGACCGCGGCGGCGGAGGCCGGGGCGACGCAGGCCAACTACATCCTGCTGCGCCTGCCGCTGGAGATCAAAGACCTGTTCGAGGAGTGGCTGCGCGAGCACGCGCCCAACCGCGCCGAACGGGTGCTCAGCCTGATCCGCCAGTGCCGCGAGGGAAACTTGTACCAATCGCAGTTCGGCAGCCGCATGAAGGGCTCCGGCCCGGTGGCGGAGCTGCTGTCGAAGCGGTTCAAGCTGGCCTGCCGGCGCCTCGGCCTCAACGCCCGCGACGCCGCCCTCAATTGCGCCGACTTCAAGCCCCCTCCGGCGCGGGGCGAGCAGTTGACGATGTTTTGACCGTTCCGTCCTGCACAGGAGCCATCCGGCCCGCTCCGAGTTGATCGGCCGGCCGTGGCTGGGCTACCTTCGGCCGCCTGAACACGCCCGCAAGGGGGTCGATAATCCGGGTTGCGGTTCGAAGATTGAGGGAGAGGGTAATGGCCACGATCGGTGAAATCTTGGCCAAGGCCTTCGCCGATCATCGCGCCGGCCGCGTTTCCGAGGCGGCGGTTCTCTATCGCCGCATCATGGAAGCCGACCCGGCGAACCCCAACGCCGTGTATCTGCTCGGCATGGCCGCGTGGCAGACCGGCTGGCCGGCCGCGGGCCTGCCCCTGATCGGGCGGGCGCTCCGGCTCAATCCCGGCTGGATCGAGGCGCGCGCCAACCGGGCGATCATGCTGGACAAGGCCGGCGATTCCGCGGGGGCCATGGCCGACTGGCGGCGGCTGACCCTCTTCGATCCGGCCCACCCGCAGGCTTGGCGCAACCTCGGCGACGCTTTCCAGGCAAAGGGCGATGCCGGTACGCCGCAAGCCGTTCAAGCGCTGCGCCGTGCCGCCCGCCTCGATCCCGGTCTGGCCGAGGTCCATCACGATCTGGGGGTGGTTTTCCGTCGCGCCGGCCAACTCGACGAGGCGGTGGACAGCTTGGTCCGCGCCATCGCGGTCAAGGCCGATCTGGCGCCCGCCCACATGAATCTGGGCAACACCCTGCTCGAACGCGGCGGCGACGATGCGGCACGGGCCAGCCTGCGGCGCGCGCTGGCGCTCAGCCCGGCCAGCCCGGATTACTGGTACAATGTCGGCAACGCCCTGTACGCCCACGGCGATCCGCAACGGGCGCTGAACGCCTACCGGCGGTCGGCGCGGCTTGGGCTCGGGCTCGCCCATCTGCGGGTGGCGACGGTGCTGAGCGATCTGGGCCGGCTGGCCGAGGCCGAAGGCGAATTGATCGCAAGCCTGCCGATCCCCGGCGTCGATGTCTCCCTCAGCATCGAGCTGCTGAGCAACCTCTTCCTGCGCGGCAACCGGCTGGCCGAGGGGCGGGCGTTCTTCACCCGGCTGGCCTCGGCGCCGCTCAGCGGCGTGACCTATCGCGGGGAATGCCTGACCGCGCTCGCCGCGCTCGACCTGCGGGACGGCGCCCCCGGGACCGCCCGCGACCGGCTGGCGGCGGTTCGCGGGGACAACGGCTGGTTCTTCACCGTGAAGTCGCTCGCCGCCTTGCGCGCGACCCTGGCCGATCAGGGGCTTCAGCTGGTCCGCCCGGCCTCCGTGGGGGCGGACGGCGGGCACCGGCCACCGCGCGTGACCTCCTCGTCCCTGGCCACCCGGGGCCGCTTCGCCCACACCGTCCTGGAATACATCCTGGTCCGGCTCTACGCCGAGAAGCACGGCTTCGTGCTGGAAACTCCCGACTGGGTGGGCGGCGCCTTCTTCGAGCTGAACGATCCGCCGCAGAGCGGTCCGCTGCCGCCGCTGCTGTTCGCCCGCCGCACCCTCAACGATCTGGTCAGCGGCGCCACGGAACGGGCGCCGATCGCCAACCGCGACATCCTCTCGCCCCTGTTCCTGTTCGAGCACAAGCGGGACTACCGGCAGCGGGTCCAGTCCTGGCTGAGGCCGCGCCGGGTCTGGGACCCGCAACTCGCCCCGGCGGTCGAGCGGTTGCGGGCGGCGGGGAACACGGTGGTCGCGCTCCACATCCGGCGCGGCGACTTCGTGACGTCCAACTACCCGATCACCGAGACCGCCTGGTACGTCGACTGGCTGCGCGACTGGTGGCCGCGTCTCGACCGGCCGGTGCTCTATCTGGCCAGCGACGACGTCCCGGCGGTCCGGCACGCCTTCGCGGAGTTCCACCCCCTGACCCGGGCCGACGTCGTGGAGGAATGGGTTGGGCTGGACTTCCTCCAGGACTTCCACGTGCTGATGAACGCCGACGTGGTCGGCACCAGCGCCGCCAGCGGCTTCAGCGTCCTTGCCGCCCGACTCAACACCCGCGCCCGCCTGTTCGTCGAGCCGGACGTCGCTGCCCGCCGCATCCGGCCCTTCGAACCCTGGACTCCTTGATGTTTACGCCCTGACGCCCTTGCGCGACGGGTTACGGGCGGGACCGCGCGAGGGCCTGTAGAGCGGCGCGGACGCGGCCGACGACGGGCGCCCAGTCGCCGCGCCGGTCCTGGCGGAACAGGCGCATGGTCGGGTACCACGGCGTGCACATCCCCTGGTCCAGCCAGCGCCAGTCGGGGGCGAAGGGCAGCACCGTCCAGACCGGGCGGCCGAGCGCTCCGGCCAAATGGGCCGGCCCCGTGCAGGAGCTGATGACGAGGTCGAGGTTTTCCATGATCGCCGCGGTGTCGGCGAAGTCCGAAATCTCATCGCCGAGGTCGGTGAAGGACGGCGGCAGCGGCCCGCAGGTCTCCAGGTCCTGCCGTCCCGCCCCCTTCTGCAGGCCGAAGACCTCGACGCCCGGAACGTCCAGCAGTGGAAGGAACGCCTTCAGGCGCGGCGAACGGATGCGGTCGGCCTTGAAGCCGGGGTTTCCCGCCCACACCAGCCCCACCCGAAGCCTCTCCCGCGGCCCCGTGCGCGGACCCGGCGACCCCAGGCGCGTCGCCCAGCGTGTCACCAGCTCCGGCTCGGCGCGCAGATAGGGGGTGTCGGCGGGAATCGTGTAGAGCATGGTGCCGAGCCGGTGCGGCAGGCTGGCCAGGGCGTCGTGCGTGTCGTGCGGCGGCGGCGGGTCGAACCGGCTGACCACGCCCTCGATGCCCGGCATGGCGGAGAGCAGACGGACGAGCTGGCTGTTGCACTCGATGACGACGCGCACACCCCGCGCCTGGAGCTGCGGGGCGAAGCGGGCGAACATGATGGTGTCGCCCACCCCCTGCTCGTCATGGACCAGCAGGGTCCGGCCGGTGAGGTCGGAGCCGTCCCAGGGGGGTGAGGCGAAGCTGCGCCGGGGCGACGGGAAGTCGGCCATGCGCGAGCGCCATTCATACTCGGCGAACCCCTCCTCCAACTCGCCCTTGATGAGAAGCGCGAAGCTCAGCGCGGTGTGCGCCTCCGCCAGGGCGGGGTCGAGCCGGACCGCGGACCGCGTCAGGGCGATCATCTCGTCGATCCGCATCAGGTCGCGGGCCGCCAGCCCGAGGTTGAGATGGGTGTGCGCGGCGTCCGGCTGCATCGCGATGGATTGCCGGAAGCAGGCCACCGCCTCGTCGAGCCGCCCGAGATCCTGGAGCGTGACGCCGAGATTGTTGAGGACGCCGGGATCACCCGGCGCGAAGCCGAGCGCGCAGCGGTAGTAGCGCACCGCCTCCTCGGCCCGGCCGAGACGGCGGTGGGCCATGCCCAGGTTGGCGTAGGCGGCGACCGAAGACGGCGTCCTGCCGAGGAGGACCATCAGCTCCTCGATCGCCGCCTCGGCGCGGCCGTCCAGGATGAGCGCCTGCGCGAGCAGAAGCCGCTGGTCGGTCAGTTGGGGCTTGAGGCGCAGCAGCCGGCGCAGCGCGGTCGCGGCGTCACCGTGCCGGCCCTGGTCCGACAGCACGTTCGCGACGTTGTTGAGCGCGTCGGCGGAGCCGGCGTCCAGCACCAGGGCGCGCCGGCAGCAGGCCACGGCCTCGTCGCGCCGGCCGAGGCGGCGCAGCGCGCTGGCGAGGTTGGAGAAGCCGGCCGCGTTGTCGGGGGCGGAGCGGATGGCCTGCCTCATCCACTCCACGGCCTCGCCCGCCCGGCCGGCCTGAAGCGCCAGCGCACCCAGCAGATGCAGGGCGCCGGGATGACGGGGATGGTCGGCGAGCACCCGCCGGTAGGCGCCTTCCGCTTCGGCCAGCCGACCGGCCCCGTGATGGGCGAGCCCCGCCGCGACGAGCGCGGCCGGATCGGGTCGATCAAGGGTGGCTTTGGTCGGGAAGGCCATGCGTCCGTGCTGTGTCGATGCGTTCCGGAGGAGCCGGCCGCGCGCCGGCCGAGCCCCGGCCTGGGACGGCAGAATAGCAGAACGCGGACGCCGATCCACAGCGCGCGCCGCGGGGCCGGCCGCTCGATTCCGCTGGAACGCGCCGCGCAGTTGTCGCACCTTCCCGAAGGGCGAAATCGCCCGCTGCCGGACAGCGACGGGAAAGGGTGAGGATGGGGGCGTGCCGAGACAGCCGCGATCGTCGAGGGCTTGATCCCGGTCGTTGCCCGCGGCTCCCGATGCCCGGCGGCCCGTCCGTTTCGCGGGGTGCGGCATGACGGTTGACGTCGCGGAGGCGGCGGAGGCGCGGAGCTTCGCCGCCGCCCTGGCCCATCATCAGGCCGGCCGGCTCGACGCCGCCGAGACGGCTTACCGGGCGATCCTGCGCGACGATCCCGGACACGCCCACGCCAACAACAATCTGGCTATCCTTCTGCGCGGCATGGGCCGGAATGAGGAGGCCGCCGCCTGCTACCGCCTAGCCGTCGCGGCGCTGCCGGACGACGCGCCGATCCGCAGCAACCTGTCCTGCGCGCTGACCGACCTCGACCGGACGGCGGAAGCGCTGGCGACGGTGCGCGTGGCGCTGTCGCTGAGCCCGGACTACACCGACGCCTGGTTCAACGCCGGCAACCTCCTGAAGTCCACCGGCCAGCCCGACCGGGCGCTCACCGCCTACCGCCGGGCGGTGCGGCTGAAGCCCGGCATGGGCGGGGCGCACAGCAACATGGCCGACCTGTTCCGGGACCGCGGGGAGTTCGAGCCGCGCCGTGGACGGCTACCGGGCGGCGATCCGGGCGCAGCCCGACCTGCCGCAACCCGTCGTCAACCTCGGCGAGGCGCTGAAGGAGCAGGGGCGGATCGCCGAGGCCATCGCGACCTTCCAGGACGGGACCGAGCGTTTTCCCGATCTGGCCCTGCTGCACTCCAACCTGCTGCTCGCCCTGCATTACACGCCCTGGGTGCCGCCCGAGGTCGTCGCCCGCGCCCACGCGCACTGGAACGAACGGCACGCCCGGCCGCTGATGCCGCGGGACCGGCGGTTCGCCAACGACCGCGCCCCGGACCGCCGGTTGCGGGTGGGCTACGTCTCGCCCGATTTCCGCGCCCATGCCTGCGCCCATTTCATCGAACCGCTGCTGCGCACGCACGACCGCGGCGCGGTCGAGATCGTCTGCTACGCCACCTCGGACCATCACGACGCGGTGACCGACCGCCTGATGAGTCTGGCCGACGGCTGGCGGTCGCTGGAGGCCCTGGACGACGCGGCGGCCGCCGCGCTGGTCGGGCGCGACCGCATCGACATCCTGGTCGATCTGGCCGGCCACACGGCGCGCGCCCGACCGCTGCTGTTCGCCCGCAAGCCGGCCCCGGTCCAGGTCGCGTGGCTGGGCTATCCCGACACCACCGGCATGCCGGCGATCGACCACCGCCTGACCGACGCGGTCGCCGATCCGCCGGGCCCGACCGACTCCTGGCACGCCGAGCGGCTGGTCCGCCTGCCCAGGGGCTTTCTCGCCTTCCAGCCCTTGCGCGCCGCCGCCGCGGGCGAGGAACCTCCGGCGCTGGCCAACGGCTTCGTGACCTTCGGGTCGTTCAACAACGCCGCCAAGGTGACGCCGGAGGTGGTGCGGGTCTGGTCGGCCATCCTGACGCGCGTGCCGTCGGCCCGCCTGATCCTCAAGAGCCGCGCCTTCGACGACCCGCCGACGCGCGAACGCTATCTCCAGCGCTTTGCCGGCCACGGGGTGGACCCCGGCCGCGTCGACCTGCTTCCCCCGACGGGCGCCATCGACGACCATCTGCGGGCCTATGGCCGGATCGACATCGGCCTCGACCCGTTCCCGTACAACGGGACCACCACGACCTGCGAGGCGCTGTGGATGGGGGTGCCGGTGATCACGCTGGCCGGCGGCCACCACGTCGCGCGGGTCGGCGCCAGCCTGCTCACCCACTGCGGGCTGGCCGGGCTGATCGCCACGGACGAGGCCGGCTATGTCGAAACGGCCGTCGCCCTGGCCGGCGACACGGCGCGGCTGGTTGCGCTGCGCGGCGGCATGAGGGAGCGGATGGAGGGCTCGGCGCTCAACGACCACCGCGGCTTCGCGGCGTCGGTCGAGGCGGCCTACCGCGCGATGTGGCGGTCCTGGCTGGCGCGTGACGCGGAGGGGGCGCCTCCGGAACGCTGAGCGCGGGCCTTTTCACCGACTGGCCCCGTCACCGGCCGGTGCGGCGGCGGACCTCGTCGCGCAGAGCGTCCGCCGCCCGGACGAACACCGGGTCCCAGTCCTGGTCGGGGCCCTGGCGGAACAGGCGCATCGTCGGGTACCAGGGGGTGCGCTCGCCGGCAAAGCCGTAGACCCAGTAGGGGACGTGCTGCACGAGGTTCCAGACCGGCGTGCCGAGGGACCCGGCGAGGTGGGCCACCGAACTGTCGGTCATGATGACGAGGTCGAGCTGCTCCAGCATCGCCGCCGTGTCGGCGAAATCGTCCAGGTCGGGGCCGAGCGGAGTCACCAGATGACCGGCGACGCCGCTGTCGGCGAGTTCGGCTTCGGGCGGGCCTTTCTGAAGGCTGTAGAGCCGGACGCCGGGAACCTCGGCGAAGCGCAGGAAGCGGGCGAGGCTGGTGGCCCGCCGGCTGTTGTCGGCGAAGGTCACCCGCCCCGACCACACGATCCCGACGCGCAGCGTGCCGGGCGCGCGCGCCCCGAGCCGCCGGGCGGCCTTTTCGCGGGACGAGTCCGGAACGGCCAGGGTCACCGGCGGCGGGATCGAGGCCAGCGTGGTGCCGAACAGCCCGGGCAGGCTCATCTGCGACGCCTCGACGTCGAAGGCCGGCGGCGGCTCCCCCGGCGGCAGGACGGCGACGGCTCCCAATCCCGAAAGGACCCGGCGCAGCTCCGGATGGCATTCGTACAGCACCCGGCCGCGCTGCGCCGTGACCAGCGGCACGTAGCGCGCCGCCAGGATGGCGTCGCCGAACCCCTGCTCGGTGGACAGGAACAGCGTGCGCCCGTCCAGCGGGCCGCCGTTCCAGGCGCGGTCCGACGCCGGCCGGCCATGATAGGAGGCCAGCCCGTGACGGGCCTCGTAATCCGTGAAACCGTGGACGTAATCGCCGATCTGGAGGCGGGTCAGCGCCCGCTCCCACCGCAGCTCGGCCGTGCGGGTCCCGCCCGCCTCCGCCCGCCCGATCATCGCGAGCGTGTCCTTGAAGCGTCCCGCCTTGCGCAACGCCACGGCGTTGTTGAAGAGGAAGGCCGGAACGTCCGGTTCGAGGCGGAGCGCCTCCGCGTGCGCGGCCAGCGCCTCGTCGAAGCGACCGGCCTCCGCCAGGGCGTTGCCGAGGTTGCTCCAGATGCTGGCGGTGGCCGGAGCGACCTCCAGCCCCCGCCGGTGGCAGGCGATGGCGCCCTCCAGCTTTCCCGCGCGGCGGAGGAAATGGCCGAGCGTGCTCCAGGCGACACCGTCACGCGGATTGGCCGCGAGGGTGGCCTCCAGCGTGGTCGTGGCCTGTGCGTGGTCCATCCTCGGCTCCCTGGCGCGCCGTGGCCAAGGGGTGAGGCCACACTGCGTAGCATAGGCCCGGTTGAGCGCGCGGCTGTCAACCGCGCGCCGCGGCCGGTCAGTAGGACTTCGGCAGGTCCAGGACGTGCTCGGCGACGTAGGCCAGGATCAGGTTGGTGGAGACGGGCGCCACCTGATACAGCCGGGTCTCGCGGAACTTGCGCTCCACGTCGTACTCGCTGGCGAAGCCGAAGCCACCATGGAACTGCAGGCAGGCGTTCGCCGCCTCCCACGAGGCCTTGGCGGCGAGGTACTTCGCCATGTTGGCCTGCGCACCGCAGGGCTCTCCGGCGTCGTAGAGGCGGCAGGCCTCGAAGCGCATCAGGTTGGCGGCCTCCACCTCGATGAAGCTCTCGGCGATGGGGAACTGCACGCCCTGGTTCTGGGCGATCGGGCGGCCGAACACCTGACGGTCGCGGGTGTAGTCGCAGACCTTGTCGATGAACCAGTAGCCGTCGCCGATGCATTCCGCCGCGATCAGCACCCGTTCGGCGTTGAGGCCGGTCAGGATGTACTTGAAGCCCTGCCCTTCCTCGCCGATCAGGTTCTCCGCGGGGATTTCCAGATTGTCGAAGAACAGCTCGTTGGTCTCATGGTTGACCATGTTGCGGATGGGCTGGACCGTCATGCCCTTCTGCATCGCCTCCTTGATGTCGACGATGAAGATCGACATGCCCTCCGACTTCTTGCGCACCTGATCGAGCGGCGTGGTGCGGGCGAGCAGGATCATCAGGTCGGAATGCTGGACGCGGGAGATCCACACCTTCTGCCCGTTGATGACGTAGCGGTCGCCCTTCTTCTCCGCGCGGGTCTTGATGCGGGTGGTGTCGGTGCCGGTGGTCGGCTCGGTGACGCCCATCGACTGGAGGCGCAACTCGCCCGCCGCGATCTTCGGCAGGTAGCGGCGGCGCTGCTCCTCCGAGCCGTGCCGGACCAGCGTGTTCATGTTGTACATCTGGCCGTGGCAGGCACCGGAGTTGCCGCCCGAGCGGTTGATCTCCTCCATGATGACGGAGGCTTCGGTCAGGCCGAGGCCCGAGCCGCCGTATTCCTCCGGAATCAGGGCGGCCATCCAGCCAGCCTTGGTCAGCGCGTCCACGAATTCCTCGGGATAGCCGCGCTCCTCGTCGATGCGGCGATGGTACTCGCTGGGGAATTCGGCGCAGAGCGCGCGCACGGCGTCGCGGATCTCGTCGAAGCCCTGACCGATGCTGGTCTTCATGTCTCGTCACCCTGCTTTATTGATTGTTGCCGTGTTTCAGGCTTTGGGTTTCAGGCCGTGGGGGCGCTGCGCGCCAGGATGGCCTTCGCCCGCTCGGCGACCGGGCGGTCGACCATGCGCCCGTCCACCTGCACGGCGCCGCGCCCCGTCGCCTGGGCCTCGTCCCACGCCGCGACCACCCGCCCGGCCCAGGCCACGTCGGCGGCGGAGGGGGCGAAGACGTCGCGGACGACGGGCAGCTGGGCCGGGTGGATGCACAGCGCGCCGGTCATCCCGACGGCCCGCGCCTGCGCCACCATGGCGCGGTAGGCGTCGAGGTCGCGGAACTCGGCCAGCGAACCCGGCAGGCCGATCGCCGCGAGACCATGGGCGGCGGCGGCCAGCGCGATCTGGCGGCACGGCAGGGCGAGCAGCGCCTCGGTCGGCTCCACCCCCAGCGTCAGGGCGAAATCTTCGCTGCCGAGCGCCAGCGCCGCCACGCGCGGGACGGCGGCGATGTCGGTCAGCCGCTCCAGCCCCAGCGGACTTTCGATGAGGGCGACAAGGCCGATGGCGCCCGGCGTCAGGCCGCGCTCCGCCTCCCACTCCGCGATCATGGCGGAGAGGACGCGCAGCGCCCCGGCATCCTCGGCCTTGGGCACCACCAGGGCGGCCACGCCGGGACGGACCGCGGCCTCCAGATCGGCGACGGCGTCGCGCCAGCCGCTGTTGATCCGCACCAGCGCCGGCACGCCCAGCCCGTGCAGCCGGTCGATCGGCGCGGGGAGACCGCGGCGGGCCTCCGGCTTGCCGGCGGGCAGGACCGCGTCCTCAAGATCGAGGATGAGGGCGTCCGCCCCGCGCTGGTGGGCCTTTTCCAGCAGCTTCGCGTTGTCGGCGGGGACGAAGAGATAGGATCGGTACGGCAGGGACATCAGACACTTCCTCCAACCGTGTCGCAGGTTGCCGCCGTCATGACCGTTCGGCCTCCAGCTCGGCGGACATGGCGACGAAGCCCTCGTGGTCGGTCACCCACAGCGTGGCGCCGGTGGCGGTCGGAGCACCGCACAGGGTCAGCGGATGGATATCGAACAGCGGCCGCTTCGCCCGGAAGCGGAAGCCGGTCACCCGCGCCCCCGGATTTTCGCGCAGGAACAGGTCCATCAGCATGGTCGCGCTGAGCGGGCCGTGGAACACCAGCCCCGGATAGCCCTCGACGTCGCGGCAATAGTCGCGGTCGTAATGGATGCGGTGGCCGTTGAAGGTCAGGGCCGAGTAACGGAACAGCAGCACCGGATCGGGCTGGATGCGCCGCTGCCACACCGCCTCGCCCGCCGGACGCTCGCCGGGGACGGGGGCGTCGCCGGGCTTCGCGGCCTCGCGGTAGACGATGTCGTGGAATTCGGTGATGGCGACGCCGGCGGCGGTGCTGATCTCGTGTCGGACCTTCACGAAGACCATCCGGCCCGACCGGCCTTCCTTGGGGGTGACCTCCTCGATGGTCGAGCGGCGGGTGATCGCCTCGCCGCTGTGGATGGGGCGGTGGAAGGTCAGGGTGTCGCCGGCCCACATGCGGCGGGGCAGTTCCACCGGCGGCAGGAAGCCGCCCTTGTGCGGGTGGCCGTCCTCGGCGATGTCGCGCTGCAGAGCCTTGGGCAGGAAATACAGCCAATGCCCCAGCGGCGGCACCTCGCCCGCCGGCCAGGGCGGGTTGTCGTGGTCGAGCATCGCCGCCAATCCCGTCAGCGCCGCCGGCGCCGCGGCGTCCTCGGCGCTTTCCGACCGGCCGATCCAATCACGCAAATGGTCCATGCTCATGCTCCCCCCTTATTGTTTGAAGATTTCACGCCGGACGGCGTCGGTGTGTTGGCCCAGCGCCGGAACGGCGCCGGAAGCGTAGGGTCGGCCGCGCACCTGCACCGGCGGCGCCACCACCTCGACCGGTCCGCCCGGCGTCTCGGCGGTCACGCGGCGCAGCTGCGCGTGGATGGACAGGTCGGCCACCTCGTTCAGCGAGCCGAAGGCGGTGCGCGCGCGGTTCAGGCGGCGCACCGCCTCGGCGTGGTCCATGGTCTGGAAGATGGCGGCGACAAGACCGTCTAGTTCCGGCCGGTTGGCGACGCGGCGGTTGTTGGTCGCGAAGCGCTCGTCGGTGGCCAGCTCCGGCCGCAGCAGAACGTCGGCGCAGAAGGCCACCCATTCGCGCTCGTTCTGGATCGACAGCACCACCTGCCGACCGTCGGCCAGGGCGAAGGCGGAATAGGGGGCGATGCTCGGGTGCATCAGCCCGACCCGTCCCGGCGCCTTGCCGCCATGGTCGTGGTGCATCAGCGGCACCATCATCCACTCCGCCAGCGAATCGAACAGGGACACGGCCACCGCCGACCCCTCGCCGCTGCGCTCGCGCTCCAGCAGCGCCTGGAGGACACCGGTGTATGCGTTCATGCCACAGGCGATGTCGGCCACCGACACACCGACGCGCCCCGGCTGGTCCGGCGACCCGGTGATGGAGGCCAGCCCGGTCTCGCTCTGCACCAGCAGGTCGTAGGCCTTCATGTCGCGGTAGGGGCCGTTGTCGCCGTAGCCGGAGATGTCGCAGGTGATCAGCCGGGGATGGCGGCGGCGCAGCGCGTCCGAGCCGAAACCGGCCCGCTCCGCCGCGCCCGGCGCCAGATTCTGCACGAAGACGTCGGCGCGTGCGATCAGCCGCTCCAGCAGTTCGGCATCCTCGGGCTTCTTGATGTCGAGGACGACCGACTCCTTGCCGCGGTTTAGCCAGACGAAATAGGAGCTTTGCCCGTGGACCACGGCGTCGTAGCCGCGGGCGAAGTCGCCCTCCGGCCGTTCGATCTTGATGACCCGCGCCCCGGCGTCGGCGAGACGCGACGTGCAGAGCGGCGCCGCCACCGCCTGCTCCAGCGACACGACCAGAAGTCCAGCCAGAGGGTAAGTCATTCCGCGAAGCCTCCGCTGCAAGCCAGGGCCGATTGTCCGTGACCGGGATGGTAAACAGCCGGACCGGCCCCGATCCAATACAGATGGAGCATGCATCGCATAACGAAGCGCTATGAGGCCGATCGCCGTCAGCCCCATCGCCGGCGCACCGTCGAGCGATCCAACGATCCGGCCTTTGCCGCCAAGGTTGAGGACATCCCCGCCAAAATCGACCGGCCCCCAGAACCTTTTAATAAGGCGGTGCTCCAGCCGTCTGATTGCAGCGGTCATACTCGCAATTCCCATCCACCTATGCGGGCAGCCCCCTTGCCGTCGTCGTTGCGACGGTTCAGCCTCGACGGCGTGTCTCGTTCAGCGTCCGCAGCCTTCCGATGGGCCGACCCCTCGGCTGGAAAGGAGACGTGATGGGAATTCTCCTGGCCTTCGCGCCCTTCATCGCCTTCGCCGTCCTCGACCGTCTGGTCGGGCCGGTGGAGGGACTCATCGCCGGTGCCCTCGTTTCAGCCACCCTGTTGCTGCGCGACTGGATGAGCCCCGGCAAGACACCGAAGATCCTTGAAGTCGGCACGGTGCTGCTGTTCGGTGGGTTGGCGCTCTACGCCGTGGCCGGCGGACCGACCCAGTCCATCATGGGGGGGGCCGTCATGGGGGTCCGGCTGCTCGTCGATGCCGGGCTTCTGCTGATCGTGCTGATCTCCATCGCGCTGCGGCGTCCCTTTACGCTGCAGTACGCGCGGGAGCAGGTTGCCCATGAATTCTGGGACAGCCCGCGCTTCATCCACACCAATTACGTGATCACGGGCGTGTGGGCTCTGGCGTTCCTCGTGCTGGTGATCGCGGACCTCGTCCTGCTCTACCGGCCCGATCTGCCGCCCCGTTTCGGCATCGTCGCGACCGTGCTGGCGCTCGTCGGCGCGATCAAATTCACATCCTGGTACCCGGAGCGTCGGCGGTCCGCTGCCGGCACGGTGTGAATCCTATGTCTTCGGCCGTGCGCTAAAGCGGATTGCAATCAGCTTTGGATCGCGACGGCGGTCCCGGCCGCACATGCGGCCGAAGCCCGCCGGCAAGTGAGGCAATGTGAGTCTAAAGCGAACGGAGTTCGCTTTAGGACGCCGCCGCTTCCTCGTCCAAAAGCAGGGTGCCGGGCCAGTCGCCGCCGCCGACCAGATCGCGCACCACCCGCAGGAAGGTCTCCCGCACCGCCGCCGCGGCCTCGGTCACCGGGGCGCCGCGGGGTCGGCAGAGATGGACCGAGCGGCGCAGCGACGGCGACACGATCAGCCGGGCGGAGACCTGACCCGCCCGCCATTCCTCCATCACCGCCGAAATCGGCAGGACCGAGTACCCCACTCCCTTGGCGACCAGCGTCTTGATCTGCGGGAGCCCGTTGATCTCCACCGCCACGGTGACGATCGTGCAGGTCTCCCGCGCCACCCGTTCGATGCGGTCGCGCAGATTGTGCGGGCGGCTCGGCAGGATCAGATCCTTGCCGGCCAGCTCGTCGAAGGCGATGGCGCCGTCCCCACCGCCCGGCGGCCCGATCAGGTAGAGGTCCTCGCGCACCAGCGATTCGGCCAGCAGGGTGCGCGACCGCGTCACGTCGTAGATGCAGCCGAAGTCCAGCCGGTCGTCGTTCAGCCATTCCAGGATCGTCCCGCTGAAGGACTCGACCACCCGCAGCGACACCTGCGGCAACTCGGCGCGGACCGCCTGCACCAGGGGCACCGCCGCCACCAGCGCCACCGAGGAGGTGAAGCCCACGGTCACCAGCCCGCTCGGCGTGCCCGAGCAGTTGCGCACCTGCTCGGTCGCCTGGGCAACGTGGCGCAGGATGATCTCCGCATGCTCGTACAGCCGGGTGCCGGCGGCGGTCGGCTTGACCCCATGGACGCCGCGGGTCAGCAGCTTGACCCCGAGGCCCGCCTCCAGGTTGCGGATGTTGTGGCTGAGGGCCGGTTGGGCGACGTTCAGCTTCTGAGCCGCGGCCGTGAAGGAGCCTTCATCGACGATGCCGATGAAATACCGCAACTGACGCAGATCCAACGCTCACCTTCCTTTGCCGACCCTTTGCCCGCAGGAGCGATGAGCCCCGGCGTCGCGCAATCATGTCGGTGCGCCGCAAGCGGATCAAGGCGGGTGGATGAGGAAGCGCCGGGCAAACCCGGTTCAACCATCCGCGGGGCCGCTCCGTTCCATTGATCCGCTTCATAAGCCTTATCGGGTGGCGGCGGGTAATCCCCGCAGCGGCACGGCCTAGCTTTTCCCCATCCGCACAGACGGATGAGCCGTCCGCACGCCCGCGCCCAGCCCCGCCCCAACCCAAGGGGGGCGCCGGGATCACAGCCAGGAAGGGAAGAGGATTTTACCGATGCACCATTCCGGCGACCTCGACATGACGCGGCGCGGCCTCCTGCTTGGGACCGCCGCCACCGCCGCGCTGACGGCGGCGCCGTTCCGGGCGCCGGCGCAGGCAGCCACCGTTGGAGAGACCGCCATGCCACCCCCCGCCACCGGAGCCGACGCGCCGTCCCTGTCGCCCGTCCTGTCCAAGGTGACCTTCACCGTGAACGGGCAGCGCCGCGACCTCGAACTCGACACGCGGACGACGCTGCTCGACGCGCTGCGCGAGCATCTGCACCTCACCGGCACCAAGAAGGGCTGCGATCACGGCCAGTGCGGCGCCTGCACGGTCATCGTGGACGGGCAGCGGATCAATTCCTGCCTGTCGCTCGCCGTGATGCACGAGGGTGGCGACGTCACCACCATCGAGGGGCTGGGCCTGCCCGGCAAGCTGCACCCCATGCAGGCCGCCTTCGTGGAGCATGACGGCTACCAGTGCGGCTATTGCACGCCGGGCCAGATCTGTTCGGCGGTGGCGATGCTGGACGAGATCAAGGCCGGCGTGCCCAGCCACGTCACCGCCGACCTCAACGCCGCGCCCCAGGCCACCGCGGACGAGTACCGCGAGCGGATGAGCGGCAACATCTGTCGCTGCGGCGCTTATTCCAACATCGTCGATGCGATCTCGGACGTCGCACGGAGGGAGGCATGAGACCCTTCACCTACGAGCGGGCGGACTCCCCGCCGCCGCCGCGGCCGCCGTCGAGCGCCGGCCGGGCGCCAAGTTCATCGCGGGCGGCACCAACCTGCTCGACCTGATGAAGCTGGAGATCGAGACGCCGGCCCATCTGATCGACGTCAACGGGCTGAAGCTCGACACGCTGGAAGCGACACCGGACGGCGGGCTGCGCATCGGCGCGCTGGTGCGCAACACGGATCTCGCTGCCGACCCGCGGGTGCGGCGCGACTACGGCGTGCTGTCGCGGGCGCTGCTCGCCGGGGCGTCGGGCCAGCTGCGCAACAAGGCGACGACGGCGGGCAACCTGCTCCAGCGCACGCGCTGCCCCTACTTCTACGACACCAACCAGCCCTGCAACAAACGCCAGCCCGGCAGCGGCTGCGCCGCCATTGGCGGCTACAGCCGGCAACTCGCCGTGGTCGGGTCGAGCGACGCCTGCATCGCCACCCACCCCAGCGACATGGCCGTCGCCATGCGCGCGCTGGACGCCACGGTGGAGACGGTGCGGGCCGACGGGACGACACGGAAAATCCCCATCGCGGAGTTCCACCGGCTGCCCGGCGACACGCCGCACATCGAAACGGCGCTGGTGCCCGGCGAACTCATCACCGCGGTGACGCTGCCCAAGCCGGTCGGCGGCACCCACGTCTACCGCAAGGTGCGCGACCGCGCGTCCTACGCCTTCGCCCTGGTCTCCGTCGCGGCGGTGGTGCAGCGCGACGGCGGCGGCCGGGTAGCGGTCGGCGGCGTGGCCCACAAGCCGTGGCGCGTCGAGGCCGCCGAGGCCGAGATGCCGCGCGGCGCCAAGGCGGTGACCGCTGGGCTGCTGGCCGATGCGAAGCCGACGCACGACAACGCGTTCAAGCTGACCCTGGTCGAGCGGACGCTCGCCTCGGTGCTGGCCGAAGCGAAAGGGTGAGACATGAAGTTCGACACTCCCGCGACCACCAACCCGATCGACCAGCTCAAGGTGGTTGGCAAGCCGACCGACCGCATCGACGGGCCGCTGAAGACGACGGGAAAAGCCACCTACGCCTATGAATGGCACGACGTGGCGCCAAACGTCGCCTATGGCTGGGTCATCGGCTCGGGCATCGCCAAGGGGCGCATCGCGTCCATGGACCTGGAGGCGGCGCGGAAGGCCCCCGGCGTCGTCGCCATCGTCACGGCGGAGAACGCCGGCTCCCTCGACAAGGGCAAGCGCAACGCCGCGACCCTGCTCGGCGGGCCGGAAATCGAGCATTACCAGCAGGCCGTCGCCCTGGTGGTGGCGGAGACCTTTGAGCAGGCGCGCACCGCGGCGGGTCTGGTCCGCATCGACTACACGCCGGCGGACGGCGCCTATGATCTGGCGGCGGTCAAGGACAAGGCGGAGAAGACCAAGGACGGCGATTCCGTTGTGGGTGATTTCGCGGGCGCCTTCGCGGCGGCTCCGGTGAAACTCGACGAGACCTACACCACGCCGGACGAAAGCCACGCGATGATGGAGCCGCACGCGACCATCGCCGCCTGGGAGGGCGACCGGTTGACCGTCTGGACCTCCAACCAGATGATCGACTGGATGGTGACCGACCTGTCGGCGACGCTGAAGATGCCGAAGGACAAGGTGCGCGTCATCTCCCCCTTCATCGGCGGCGGCTTCGGCGGAAAGCTGTTCCTGCGCGCCGACGCGCTGCTGGCGGCTTTGGGCGCGCGGGAGGCCGGGCGGCCGGTCAAGGTCGGGCTGTCGCGGCCGCTGATGATGAACAACACCACCCACCGGCCCGCCACCATCCAGCGCGTCCGCATCGGCGCCACGCCGGACGGCACGATCACCGCCATCGCCCATGAGAGCTGGTCGGGCAACCTGCCCGGCGGCTCGGAGGAGACGGCGTCCGACCAGAACTCGGCTGCTCTACGCCGGGGCGAACCGGCTGATCGGCAACCGCATCGCCACGCTCGACTTGCCCGAGGGCAACGCCATGCGCGCGCCGGGCGAGGCGTCGGGGATGATGGCGCTGGAGGTCGCGATGGACGAGATGGCGGAGACGCTGGGCATGGACCCGGTGGAGTTCCGCATCCGCAACGACACCCAGACTGACCCCGCCGATCCCAACCGGCCCTTCTCGCAGCGCCAGCTCGTGCAATGCCTGCGCCTGGGGGCGGAGCGGTTCGGCTGGGCGAAGCGCAACCCGAAGCCGGGGCAGGTGCGCGACGGGCGCTGGCTGGTCGGGCTGGGCGTGGCGTCGGCCTTCCGCAACAACCTGCTGACCAAGTCGGCGGCGCGGGTGCGGCTCGACCAGCGCGGGATCGTCACGGTCGAGACCGACATGACCGACATCGGCACCGGCAGCTACACCATCATCGCCCAGACCGCGGCCGAGATGATGGGGGTTGGGCTGGACAAGGTGGCGGTGCGGCTCGGCGATTCGAGCTTCCCGGTGTCCGCCGGGTCGGGCGGGCAATGGGGCGCCAACAACGCCACCGCCGGGGTCTACGCCGCCTGCGTGAAGCTGCGCGAGGCGGTGGCCCATAAACTCGGCGTCAACTCCGCCGACGCGCGGTTCGAGGATGGGCAGGTCGTCGCCGGCAACCGCAGGGTCCCGCTGGCCGAGGCGGCGGGCGCCGACGGCTTGTCGGCCGAGGACGGCATCGAATACGGCGACCTCGACAAGAAATACCAGCAGTCGACCTTCGGCGCCCATTACGTGGAGGCCGCGGTGGACGCCGCGACCGGCGAGATCCGCGTGCGGCGGATGCTGGCGGTCTGCGCGGCGGGCCGCATCCTGAACCCGAAGTCGGCGCGCAGCCAGGTGATCGGCGCCATGACCATGGGCGTCGGCGCCGCACTGATGGAGGAACTGGCGCTCGACAAGCGGACGGGCTTCTTCGTCAACCACGACCTCGCCGGCTACGAGGTGCCGGTCCACGCCGACATCCCGCACCAGGAGGTGATCTTCCTCGACGAGACCGACCCGATCTCCTCGCCGATGAAGGCCAAGGGGGTGGGCGAGCTGGGCCTGTGCGGGGTGGGCGCCGCGGTCGCCAACGCGGTCCACAACGCGACGGGCCTGCGGGTGCGAGACTACCCGATCACGCTCGACAAATTCCTCGACCGGCTGCCCGTCATGGGGTGAGGGGTGGCGGAGTTTGGGCACGCCCCGAACTCCGCCGCGTCTTTTTCACAGGGTCCGTGACGCTCGACGGACCCCCGCCCTCTCCAACGCCGTTGCACCTGTTTCCCCAAGCGCCATAGAACACGCCCGCCATCATATCCACGTATGGCGCACATCAGGCTGAGGGACGCAAGGCATGGCACGACGGAGAGGCGGAGGAGCACCGCGGGGAAGCCGGAGGGGCCGTCCGATGACGCTGGGCGGGCTGGTCGCCGTCCTGCTGGTGCTGGCCGCGGTCTACGCGGCGGAGCGCTTCCACCTCGTCCCGCCGGGCACGCTCGACTCCATCTTCGGCGAGGAGAAGACCCAGCGCCAGCGTCCGATCCCGCGCCCTGTCCCCGATGCCAGCATCGACTACGCCGCCGTCGCCGCCCAGCTCGACCGCATCCAGGTGGCGGAGGAGCGTCGCCGCGGCTATGTGCGGGACGAGTGGCCGCATTGGCTGACCATCGATTCCAAGTGCCTGAACACGCGCGAGCAGGTGCTGATCCGCGACTCCGCCAAACCGGCGAAACTGTCGGCCAACGGCTGCTCGGTGCTGTCCGGCGTGTGGAACGATCCCTACACCGGCGAGACCTTCACCGAGCCGAAGCAGGTGGACATCGATCACCGGGTGCCGCTGGAGGAGACCTACGCCAGCGGCGGCTACGACTGGCCGCGCGAGAAGCGGGCCGCCTACGCCAACGACCTCAGCGACCCGCTGACCCTCGTCACCGTCTCGGCGGCGGCCAACCGCGCCAAGGGCTCGAAAGGGCCGGAGGACTGGCTGCCGCCGCGCGAAGCGTACATCTGCGCCTATGTGGCGGGCTGGATCGCCGTGAAGGCGCGCTGGGAGCTGACCATGGACGAGCGGGAGCGCGTCACCGTCGGCAACATCCTGTCCGATTGCCGGCGCACCGCCGTGGGGGCCCGGCCCGCCCGCTGACCCGCCTCCCCGACAATTTCATGCGCCGGTATGCCTCGTCCGCAGCCAATGTCACTTTTGAAACCTAGCCGAAGTTGATAGAACCTTCGTAGGCGGTCTTCCTGACGGAACGGCGGCGGGGTGTTTCGGGGAGTGGCCGGGCGTCATGGCAAGGGAACGCGGTCTGCGGACGACGGTGGCTCTGACCGGCGCCGTTCTTGTCCTTGGCGTCTCCGTCGTGCTGGCGGCACTGACCGGCCTGCGCTCCCGCGAACGGATCGAGAGCGAGATCGGGCACTCGCTCGCCGAGGCCGCGCACAACATGGCCGACCGGCTGGACCGCTCCATGTGGTCGCGCGCCAGCGAGATCAGCATGCTGGCCAAGCTCGGGATCACGCCGGCCATGGGCGACCCGGTCCGGCTGCGCTGGCTGCTGGAGCAATTCCAGGAGTTCTTCCCGACCGTTTCCTGGATGGGCGTGACCGACACCAAGGGCAAGGTTCTGGCCGCCACCGGCGGCCTGCTGGACGGCGTTGACATTTCCAAGCGCCCGGTCTTCCAGAACGGGCAGAAAACGCAGTTCGTCGGCGACGTGCACGACGCGGTGATGCTGGCCTTCCTGTTGCCGAACCCGACGGGCGAGGCCATGAAGTTTGTGGACATCTCCACCCCTGTGCACAACGAGCGGGGCGAGGTCGTCGGCGTGCTGGCCACGCATCTGAGCTGGGAATGGACGCGCGAGATCCGCCGCTCCCTGATGGACACCATGCGGGGCCGCGCGGAGCTGGAGCTGATCGTGGTCGCGGCCGACCGCACGGTGCTGCTCGGCCCCCGTGAGCTGCTCGGCACTCCCCTCGACATCGCGGCGGTGCGCAGCGCGCAGAAGAACGAGAGCGGCTGGATCGTCGAACGCTGGCCGGACGGGCAGCGCTATCTGACCGGCTACGCCTACGGCAAGGGCCACCTGAGCTATCCGGGTCTAGGCTGGAGCGTCGTGGCGCGCCAGCCGCTGGCCGTCGCCTACGCCCCGGCCACCGCCCAGATGATCGAGACGGTGCTGGCCGGCTGCGCCATGGTGCTGCTGTTCAGCGCGCTCGGCTGGATGGCCGCCGGGCGGGTCACCCGACCGCTGCGCCGCATCGCCCGGGCGGCCGAGCGCATCCGCAGCGGCGAGCGTGGGGCCGAAATGCCCGTGCTGGGCGGCAGCGCCGAAATCACCTCGCTGTCGGCGACCTTGCGCGATCTGGTGGACGGGCTGACCCACCGCGACGCCGCGCTGGTGCGACTGGAGGACATCGCCTATCAGGACCGGCTGACCGGCCTGCCGAACCGCCGCTATTTCGAGCAGTATGTGGAGGCCACGACCGCCGGCAACGGCACCGCCGCCTTCCTCTACCTCGATCTGGACGGTTTCAAGCCGGTGAACGACCGGCTCGGCCACGACGCCGGCGACCTCGTGCTGCGCCAGGTGGGGGAGCGGCTGGCCGCCTGCTTCCGCGGCGACGACGTGGTGGCCCGGCTGGGCGGCGACGAGTTCGCCGCCGTGCTGCCACAGCGCGCCGGCGCCGAGCCGCCGGACCTGGACGGGCTGGCCCGCCGCATCATCGAGGCGGTGAACGAACCCGTCAGCGTCCAGGGCGAGGCGGTGCGGGTCGGCTGCTCCCTCGGCATCGCTCTGTGGCCGGAGGATTCGCCCGACGTGGCGGAAACCCTGCGCCGCGCCGATCAGGCGCTCTATCAGGCCAAGCGGGACGGCCGCAACCGCGGCGTCCGCTGGACGGCCGACCTGCCGCCCGCCCCCGCCGAAAGCCAGGGCATAGCCGCGGAGGCGACGGGGAACGCGTCGTCCTAGGCCCCGCGGCCAAGCCCCCGCCCGAGCGGGGAACCGCGTCCGGCGCGCGCCCGGCCAGCGGTGGGTAAGGCGGTTGCACGCTGGAGCCTTGGCCCTTTTCTGCCGTTTCATGTCCATCGGAGCACGACTCGGACGGCCATGGCGGGAGATTGGAAGATGAGCCTCGACACCAAGGGACAGCGTGCCCGCATGCTTCGTCTGCTCGCCGTCGTCGAGCATTACGAGCGCAACAGCGCGGCGGGCGCGCAGTTGATGCGGGGCACGCGCTACGAGCTGGCCGTGCAGGCCACCGACGTGAACGGCGACCGCTGCCTGTTCCCCGCCTGCGGCTGCGCCCAGGCCGACTGCTCGCGCCAGCCCCCCGCCGGCCCACAGCTCAATTGGTGCGGTCCGCGCGGCGGCTGGAAGATGCGCTGAGCCTTGGCAGGAAAGATCGGTACAGGAGAGATCAGTAATGGGGCGGGGGCGGCTCGTCCTGCGCCGAACGGGGAACGCCGGACTCCAGCTCGGCGATCCGGTCGCGCAGGCGGCGCATCTGCGCGGTCATGAGGTCGAGGGTCCGCCCCTGCTCGAACAGGACGGCCGACATCTCCTCGGCCATGCGCTCGTGATGGGCGAGGCGGGATTCCAGCTCGGTCAGGCGGCTTTCGGCGTCGGCGTCCATGGATGGCCCTGCGGTGTCGCGGAAGGGACAGAGCTTTAGAACCGCTCCGCAGGCCATGGCAAGTTCAATGCATCCCCGATCCAGCCGGCCTCAGTGCAGCCGGCATCAGTGCAAACGACTGGGAGCGATCACCCAGCGCTCGACGATCTGGAGCGCCTGCGGCACATCCAGTTCCGGATGATGCCAGCGCAGCACCACCGTGGCGGCCTCCAGCGCGTGGCGGTCGGGACGCCCGCAATCGACCAGCTCGCGGTAGGCACGCTCCACCACCGGGCGACAGCCGCACACCGCCGCCTCGCAGGCGGCAAATCGCTCCGCCGGATCGTGCTCCGGCCCGGTTCTCCGCTCCGCCGCCATCAGGCCGTCTCCGGGCCTTTGCGCTGGATGCGGCGCCCGAAGATCTCCAGCCGCTGCCCGATCATGTCGAAACCGAGATGGCGGGCGATGCGCGTGACGGCCGCCTCCAACTCCGGGTCCTGAAACTCCACCACCTCGCCGGTCTCGATGTCGATGAGGTGATGGTGGTGGTCGCCGCGCGCCTCCTCGTAGCGGGCCCGCCCGTCGCCGAAATCGTGGCGCTGGATGATCCCGATCTCCTCGAACAGCCGCATCGAGCGGTAGACGGTCGCGAGGCTGATCCCGGCGTCGATCGCCGCCGCACGGCGGTAGACCTCCTCCACATCGGGGTGATCGGCGGCTTCCGACAGGACGCGGGCGATGATCCGGCGCTGGCCGGTCATCTTCAACCCCCGCTCGGCGCAGGCGCGTTCCAGCCGCGACGGCAGGGCTTCTTCGGGCGTGGTCACGGGGCCGGTCCTTTCCGATGCCTAACCCATGGACTCAAGAGATGGAGAGGGAGTCCCGCAAGGACAACGGTCTTCCGCGAGAGCAGCCATAAGACTTGCCTTTGGGCCTGGACCAATGGCCGCACCCCCGGCCCAAGGCATCGGGCGGAACGTCATCCGGGGGGCAGATGGACACATCCATTGCCCCGCCGCCTCACCGCCCGATACCCCGGATGACCCGGACGGGTTCCCCCACCGGGACGGCGCACCCCACCTTCCGCCACCGCGTTTTTTGTCTTGCTCATCCGTACATGATGCAAAGGCCGGAGCACAGAAAAGATCGGATGAGATCAAAGATTTCGAGACATCGATCCAATCCCATTCTCTGCACGTAGACATTCAAAGCCGCCCCTTCCGTCAACATCCCCCGGGAAGACCGAGCCCATGGACATGAGGACTCTTGTTGAGGACGACGGCGACACCATCGACATCACCCTTCAGCCTCTGGGCGATCCCAGAAAATTTGAAAAGATTTGGATTGATCTGGAAGAGCGGGCCGACGGGTCCTTCTTCCTGAGCTGGCAGTGGATCGGCAATTGGCTGGCCTCCCTGCCCCATGGCACGCGGCCCCACGCGCTGGTCGCGCGGCGCGGCGGACAGGTCGTCGGGCTGGCGCTCCTCTGCCCGCGCACCCAGTGGCGCTTCGGTCTTCTGCGCACCCGCTGCTGGCTGCTGCACGAGACGGGGGAACGGACCTTCGACCGGATTTTCGTGGAATACAACGGCATCCTCGCCGACCGGCGCTGCGCGGACGCCGTGCTGGCCGCCGGATTCGACTGGCTGGGGCGCCGCCTGACCAATTGGGACGAGCTGGTGCTGGGCGGGCTGGAGCCGGCGGCGGAAGCGGCGGTGCGGCTCGCCGCGGCGCGGCAGGGCCACGCGTTGCAGGTCCGGGTGGCCGACAGCTGCCAATGGGTCGACCTGGAGGGCGTGCGCCGGCAGGGCGCCGGCTACCTCGCCAGCCTCGGCAAGAACACCCGCGCCGCGGTGCGCCGGGCCATGCGGCTCTACACCGAGCGCGGCCCGCTGACCTACCGCGTCGCCGCGACGGCGGCGGAGGCGCTGGAGGATTTCCACGCCATGGAGATCCTGCATCAGGCGAGCTGGAACGCCCGCGGCCAGTCCGGGGCCTTCTCCAACCCGGCCTTCCGGCCCTTCCACGAGCGGATGATCGCCAGCGGCGTGCCGGCCGGGACGGTGCGGCTGTGCCGGGTCAGCGCCGGGGACACGGTCATCGGCTACCTCTACAATTTCGTCCATCGCGGGCGGGTGATGAACTACCAGGGCGGCTTCGCCTACGAGGCCGACAACCGGCTGAAGCCCGGTCTGGTCGCCCACGTCCTGGCCATCGAGGACACGCTGGCCCGCGGCGAGGACTGCTACGACTTCATGTCCACCCCGGCGGGGCACAAGCCGCTGCTCTCCAACACCGAGCAGCCGATGAACTGGATCGCGCTCGGCCCCGACCGGCTGAGCCGCCAGATCGACACCCGCCTGCGCCGCGTCAAGGCGGGTTTGGCCGACCGGATGAGGCGGCTGATCCGCAGTCCGCTTCCCCTGATGAACCGCTGACTCCGTTAAGACCAACGCCGCAAACCGCAGGGCCGCCGACGGGGCGGTTGGAGGATGCCGAAAATGAGAAACACCCCCACCGCCAGCTCCGTCGCCAACCCCGCCTTGGCCTGCGTGATGGGCGACATGGACATGGTGCGCCCGTTGGGGCTGGCCGGGCTGCGCTGCGCCGTGGTCACCCATCCCGGCGCCCCCGCCCTGCACTCCCGTTTCACCAAGGACGCCATCCTGTGGGACGACCCGGCGCGCAACCCGGACGGGCTGGTCGAAGTGATGATGGCCTTCGCCAAGGGTCAGCCGGAAAAGCCGGTCCTCTATTATCAGGACGACACCCAGCTCCTGCTCGTCTCACGCAACCGCAACCGGCTGGCCGAGGGGTTCCGCTTCGCCATCGCCGACGCCGAACTGGTCGAGGATCTGGTGGACAAGGGCCGCTTCCAGGCGCTGGCCGAGCGGCTGAACCTGCCCGTCCCGGCGACCCGCCGCCTTTATCCGACCCGTGAGGCCGCACCCGACGTGGTGGACCTGCGCTTCCCCCTGATCGTCAAGCCGCTGACCCGCCGCCGGGTGTGGGACGAGGCGGACGGCTTCGCCAAGGCCATCCAGGTCGATTCCGCCGAGGAGCTGCGCGCCCTGTGGCCGCGGCTGGCGGCGGTCGGGCTCGACCTGCTGGTTCAGGAGATGATCCCCGGTCCGGAGACCCGGATCGAGAGCTACCACGTCTACGTGGACGAGGGCGGCGGCGTGGCCGGGGAGTTCACGGGGGCCAAGATCCGCACCTACCCGCTCGCCTACGGGCACAGCACCGCCCTGACCATCACCGACGCGCCGGACGTGGCGGCGCTCGGCCGCTCGCTGACCGAACGGCTGGGGCTGCGCGGCGTCGCCAAGTTCGACTTCAAGCGCGCCCCGGACGGCTCGCTGCATCTGTTGGAGGTCAACCCGCGCTTCAACCTGTGGCACCATCTGGGGGCGGTGGCCGGGGTCAACCTGCCGGCGCTGGTCCACGCCGACCAGCTCGGCCTGCCGCGCCCGGCGGTCGGCAAGGCGCGGGCCGGGGCGCGCTGGTGCCACATCACCAAGGACCGGCTGGCCGCCAAGGACAGCGGCCTGTCCATGGCCGCGTGGCTGCCCTGGGTGCTGGGCTGCGAGGCCAAGGCCATCGCGCTCGACGACCCGATGCCCTTCCTGCACAACCAACTCGCCCGCTTCCTGCCGGCGCGCGCACACCACGACGCGCCCGGCGGTGCGATGAAGGCGCAGTGAGGGTGCCGCGGCGATGAGGATCGGGATCCTGTCGGACATCCACGCCAACCGCGAGGCGCTGGAGGCCACGCTGGCCGACATGAGCGGCGCGGGGGTGGAGCGCGTCGTCTGCCTGGGCGACGTGGTGGGCTACAACACCGACCCGTCGCCCTGCATCAGGCTGCTGCGCGAGGCCGGGGCGGTCTGCGTCGCCGGCAACCACGACCGCGCGGTGACCCGCCAGATCCCCACCGACGGCTTCAGCGTCCGCGCCATCCGGGCCATCGCCTGGACGCGCAAGCGCCTGCCGCCTGAGGACGTCGCGTGGCTGTCCGCCCTCCCGTTGAAGACCAATGTCGGTGAGCATCTCGTCGCCGTTCACGGGGCGCTCCATGTGGACCGGGGTTGCGAGCTGGTCCGGCTGAACAGCGAGGACCGGATGCGGCGCACGGCGCAGGCCCTGCTCGCCCACCCCTCCGGCGCCCGCGTCTGCGCCTATGGGCACACGCACCGGCTCGGCATCCACGAATACCGCAACGGCGAGCTGTTCGAGCACGACCCCGACAGCGAGGTCGCTCTGCGCGGCGGTTCCTGCTACCTGCTCAACCCCGGGACGGTGGGGGAACCGCGCACGGAGGAGCGGCGGGCGACCTGGATGCTGTTCGACACCGGCCGACGGACAGTGAGCGTGCGGCGGGTCGCCTACGACGACCGCGCGGCTTTCGAGAAGACGCGCCGGGCGGGGATCGAGCCACGGCGCCTGCTCGCCATCCCGGCGCCGTTGCGCGCCGCCCTCCAGGGCGGGCTGCGGCGGATGGGGATTTACGAGATGGTGCGGCGGGTCATCAACTCGTGATTCGCGCCTTTACTGAACCGTCGCCAGCATCAGCAGCGACGCGCCGAGCGGCAACAGGGCGAGCAGCAGCTTGAGCATCGGGCCGGCCATCTTCATCTCGTGAGGGGTCTGCGAACGCGCGCGACTGTAGCCGGACGGGCGGCGATTTTCTGTGACAAATCCCACAACCCAGCCATCCCTTCCCGCCTCCTGAAAAATTTTCCTTTTGATCCAATCTCGCGGAAAATCCGTATCAACTCTTTGGTGCTATCGTCGGTTCCGCCGCAGGGCAGGCTTTCGGCAACAGGCGGCATCCAACGAGTTCTTCGACGACACGGACCGGCGGGAGTGTGGACAATGAATTGGTTCCGAAACGCCAAGGTCGGCATCCGGCTGATGCTGAGCTTCTCCAGCATCCTGGTGCTGATGGTCGCCCTGGCGGCCATCGCCATCTACAAGGTCAACAGCATCAACGACAGCCTTTCCACCATCAACGACGTCAACAACGTCAAGCAGCGCTACGCCATCAACTTCCGCGGCAGCGTGCATGACCGGGCGATCAGCCTGCGCGACGTCACGCTCCTGTCCGACGCCGCGGCGCTGAAGGCCGAACTCGCCACCATCGACCGGCTGGCCGCCGACTACGCGCGCTCGGCCGAGCAGATGGACCGCATGTTCGCCGCCGGCACCCACATCACCGCCCGGGAGCGGGAGATCCTCGCCTCCATCAAGGAGACGGAGGCCAAGACCCTGCCGCTGGCCCGCGGAGTCATCGAGGCGCGTCAGGCCGGCGACGCCAACCGCGCCGTCAAGATCCTGGTCGAGCAGGCCCGCCCCGGCTTCACCGAGTGGCTGGCCCGCATCAACGCCTTCATCGACCTTCAGGAGGCCGAAAGCCAGGCGGTGGCCAAGCACGCCCGGACGGTGTCGGAGAGCTTCCAGGTGCTGATGATCTCGCTGTGCGCGGTGACCGTCCTGCTCGGCGCCGGGCTCGCCTGGTGGTCGATCCTGACGGTGCGGCCGCTGCGCCGCCTGACCGACACGACGCTGAAGCTGGCCGAAGGCGACCTGTCCATCGCGGTGCCGCAGGCGACCAGCCGCGACGAGGTCGGCGAGATCATCCGCGCCGTCCAGGTCTTCAAGGACAACATGGTCCGCGCCCGCCGCATGGAGTCGGAGAAGGAAGAGACGGAGCGCCGCGCCGAGGCCGAGAAGCGGGGGGCGATGAACGGGCTTGCCGACCAGTTCGAGCGCAGCGTCGGCTCCATCGTCGAGCTGGTCTCCCACGCCGCCGCCGAGCTGGAGGGCGCCGCCCAGACGTTGAACGCCACCATGGAGCGCGCCAACGATCAGGCCGGCACCGTCGCCGCCGCGGCGACCCAGGCGACGGCCAACGTGGAATCGGTGGCCACGGCCTGCGGTGAACTCGCCGGGTCGGTCAGCAGCATCGGCCAGCAGGTCCGCCAGTCCGCCGACATCGCCAACCGCGCCGTCCGCAACGCCGAGGACACCCAGGCGACCGCGGAAGGTCTGGTCAGCACGTCGCAGAAGATCGGGGAGGTGGTGCAGCTCATCAACTCGATCGCCCAGCAGACCAACCTGCTGGCGCTGAACGCGACCATCGAGGCGGCGCGCGCCGGCGAGGCCGGCAAGGGCTTCGCCGTGGTGGCGAGCGAAGTGAAGAACCTCGCCAACCAGACCGCCAAGGCGACCGAGGACATCACCGCCCAGATCGCCGGGGTTCAGGACGTCACCCTGCGCACCGTGCAGTCGATCCGCGAGATTGCCCAGGTCATCGGGGAAAGCAGCCAGATCGCCGACGACATCGCTCAGGCGGTCGAGCAGCAGGGCATCGCAACGCAGGAGATCGCCCGCAACGTCCAGCAGGCCTCGGCGGGCACGGCGGAGGTGTCGGGCGCCATCGTCCAGGTCAGCGGCGCCGCCTCGCAGGGCGGGACCGCGGCGGGCCGCGTGCTTGGCAGCGCGCAGGAACTGAGCCGCTCCGCCGCGCGTCTGCGGATGGAGGTCAGCGGCTTCCTGGCGAAGGTCCGCGCGGCCTAAGGAGGCGTATATCCCCTCTCCCCTCTGGGGAGAGGGTTAGGGTGAGGGGGTTGCGCGTGTCGGAACGTCCGGCATAAGCGCAACCCCCTCACCGGCCCTTCGGGCCACCCTCTCCCCAGAGGGGAGAGGGCTATATCGGACCTCACGCCGGGGAGCGGTCCTTGTACTTCACGATGACGTACAGCGCGTGGATCATGCCCGGAATGTAGCCGAGCAGGGTCAGCAGCACGTTGATCCAAAACTGGGCGCCAAACCCCACCTGGAGGAAGACGCCGACGGGCGGCAGCAGAAGCGCCAGGATGATGCGTATGATGTCCATGCCGCGATAACGCTCCCGCCCCGCCCCAGGTTCCCTTCGTCCTGACGCGATCCTCAGCCCAGCAGCCCGATCTGGTCGAAGGGCAGAGGATCGAACCCGTGCTGGTACACCGCCGAACCGGAGACCGGCACGAAGTTGTCGTGCGCGGCGTCGGTGAACTGCGGGTCGAAGGTGAAGGACCCCTTGTCGTAGCCGGCGGCCTGCCACTGCGCCAGCGTGCCGGTGGCGCCGTTCGCCATCACCTGCGGCCAAGCCTGGAACAGCGCCTCGTTGGGGTTGAGGTCGGCGTAGAAGTTGCCGGTGAAGGTCCCCGCCGTCTTCGGCCCGTCCAGCGCGACCGCCCGGCCGTCCCCGGCGTCCACGATGTTCTGGGTGATGGTGTTGTTCGCCATCGGCGTGCCCTTCCAGCCGCCCCAGCCGACGCTCTGCTGCAGGCCGATCTGGGTGCCCAGGTTGTCGGCCAGGATGTTGTCGGTGACCGTGTTGTTCCAGCCGCCGTGCAGGAAGATGCCGCCGACGTTGTCGTGGACGACGTTGCCCTTCACCGTGGTGCCGCTGGTCCAGTCGTCCAGATAGATGCCCCAGCTCACCAGCTTCGTCGGGTCGAGGAAGGTCGGGGAGACCGTGCCGTCCCAGGTCACGTTGCCGAAGGCCGTGGTGCCCGACACCTCGTTGTAGGCCACCGTGTGGCCGGCCAGGTCCTGCTGGCGGTTGATCAGGTAGATGCCGCCGCCGTCGCTGGTCTCCTGGTTGGCGCCGATGATCTTGTTGTGGGTGATCGTCGCCCGGTAGGTGGCGTCGCCCGAGGCCTGGACGGAGCCGACCGCGATGGCCTTGCCCGGCGTGTCCTCGATCTGGTTGTGGGTGATGGAGACGTCGTTGCTGCCGTTCACCCACAGCGCGTCGCCGCCGTGGTCGACGGCGCTGGCGTGCTGGATCAGGTTGTCCGACACCTTGGTGAAGTTGGACCCCGCCTTGACGTAGACCGCCTCGCGCCCGGTCTCGGCGAAGTGGTTGCCGGTGACGGTGCTGTTGGCGCTGCCCTCCACCGTGATGCCGTAGCCGGTGTTGGTGACGGTGTTGTTCTTGAAGGTCAGCCCGGCGGCGTTGTTGGCGTAGACCGCGTGGCCGTCCGGCGCGCCGTCGGTCAGGGTCAGCCCTTCGATCGTCACGTTCTTCGCACCGCCCAGCCCGACCAGCACGGGAAGCTGCGCCGCGACCACCTTGTGCCCGGCGATTGCCCCGCCCTCTGGCCTGAACAGAACTTGGCCGGACGCCTTGTCGAAGAACCACTCCCGCGGGGCGTCGAGCTGGTCCTTGCCGTTGAACAGGTAGAAGCGGCTGCCGGCGCCCAGCGCGTCGTAGGTGCTCTGGGCCAGCGTGATGGTGTTGCTGCCGTAGTCGATGCTCTTCACCGGCACGGTCATGTTGTCGTAGCCGTGCTGGCTGAAGACGCTGACCATCAGCCCGTCCGTGCTGGAATAGGTCGGGATCGCCCCCGCCTTGAAGCCGAACTGGGTGTAGGCGTTGGCCCCGGCCTTGGTGGCGATCAGCCAGCCGCCGTCGATGGGGTGGCTGGGATCGGCGTTGGGCGTGCGGGCCACCGTCTGCCGGTCGCCGTCCATCGACAGGTCGAGCACCGCCTTGGACCCGCCGGGAAGCTGCGCGCTGTACAGGCCGTTGCCGCGCGACACCCAGTTGTCGACCAGCGAGCCGCCGTGGAAGACCGGCTTCTCGCTGCCGTAGGCGGCGAAGCGGACGCCGCTGTCCTGGCCGTCCAGCCAGAGCATGTCCTTCATGTAGTAGTCGCCGCCGCGGACATAGGTCACGTCGATGGTCGGGTCGGCGCGCATGGCGTCGCGGGCGGCGGTCAGCGTCGCCTTCGGCCCGTCAGTGCCGGCCGCGTTGGGGGCGGCCAGCTTGCCCGACCATTTGTCGTTGCCGTTGGTCGCCACGAAGAAGGCCGGCCCGGTCGGGGCGGGGGACGGCGTGGGCGTCGGGGTCGGGGTCGGGGTGGGCGTGGGGGCCGGCGTGGACCCGCCCGTCGCGAAGAAGCTCTTGTCGGCGTCGACCACCAGCGTGCCGTTCCACCACATCCCGGACTGGCCCTTGACCACGTCCTTCCCGTCGAGCGCACCCTTGTCGTAGGTGACGATGCTGTCGGTGGCGGCGACGGACTTGCCGTTGATGGTGACCTTGTTGACGATCAGCGAGCGGTCCTGGCCGTTCACCACGGCGTCGTTGTCATACTGGATCTGCACCTTGTGCGCCTGATCCGGGGCCACGTTGGCGGTGAAGCTGTAGTCCTTGGCCGCGGTGCCGACCGTGCCCTCCCCCACCTTCTTGCCGTCGACCATCAGGTTGAAATGCGCGTTGGTGCCGCCCGCCGCGATGCCCTGTGCGTTCACCACGAAGGTGGAGGTTGCGGCAACCGGCGCCGCCGGGGCGGGGAAGTCGGCGGCCGGGGTGTCGACGACCAGCGTGCCGTTCCACCACATCCCGGACTGGCCCTTGACCACGTCCTTTCCGTCGAGCGCGCCCTTGTCGTAGGTGACGTTGGCGTCGGTCGGCTTGTGGGTCTTGCCGTTGATGGTGACCCCGCTGACGATCAGCGAGCGGTCCTGGCCGTTCACCATGGCGTCGTTGTCGTATTGGATCTGCACCTTGTGCGCCTGGGCCGCGGTGACCGGCACCGTGAAGCTGTAGGCGGTCGGGCTGCTGGCGTTGACGGTTGCCTGGCCCACCTCGACGCCGTCGATCAACAGGCGGAAATGCGGCCAGATGCCTCCGGCGGACTGCCCATAGGCACTCACGACAATCTTGGCGTCGGTCTTGCCCGTGGTGGTCGAAGCCATTGGATGGTTCCCTCGCTCTTATGCTCAACGGCGGCGAGCATGGCGGGGCCGGCCAGACATTTGTGCGCCATTTTGATAACAGGCGAGGGCTGCCGGGTCCGTGCTTCTATCCGCCACCGCCTATGACGGGAGAGGCGGTTGAACGGGAGTTATACGCACCAAAGCGCAGGCTCCCCCGGATTAAAGCGAAGCCTTACGTGTTGATGGCTTATACGGAACCAAGAGGCAGAGACCCCATGAAGAAGATCGCTGTAACCGCCTTTGTCGCCCTGTCGCTCGCCGCCTGCCAGAGCGGCGGCAGCGGCATCGGGACCAAGCAGACGGTCGGCGCGCTCGGCGGCGCGGCGGCCGGCGGCGTGATCGGCTCGCAGTTCGGCGGCGGCACCGGCAAGCTTATCACCACCGGTGTAGGCACGCTGCTCGGCGCCTATCTCGGCAGCGAGCTCGGCCAGTCGCTCGACCGCGCGGACGAGGGCTACGCCCAGCGCGCCGCCACCCAGGCCTATGCGGCGCCGATGGGCTCGACCATCCAGTGGAACAACCCGGAATCGGGCAACCGCGGCACCATCACCCCGATCCGCGACGGCCGCGACAACTCCGGCAACTATTGCCGCGAGTACCAGCAGACCGTCTATGTCGGCGGCAAGGCCGAGCGGGCCAACGGCACCGCCTGCCAGCAGCCGGACGGCAGCTGGCGCATCGTGTCCTAACACCCGGCACGCCCCCACCCCGGCCGTCCCTTCCGCAAGCCGCGGAAACGACGGTCGGGGCGGGAGCCCCCGTCAGGATGCCGGAGTCATGACACGGGAAGCGCGGTCAGCCGGATCGCCACCTGCTTGGTGTGCGGGCTGACGGCGATGATCTCCCAGGCCGCACCGGACCCGGCGGCGTATTCCATGAAGGCGCGATACTCGTCCTCGCGCCACGTCCGGTTCCCGATGAACTCGTCGAAGACCAGCACCGTCCCCGCCCGAAAGCGCGGCGCCAGAGCGGTCAGCACCGTCCGCGCCGACGAGTAGATGTCGCTGTCCACATTGACGAAGCGCACCGCGCCGCCGTGGGCCGCCAGGAAGGGCGGCAGCGTGTCCTCGAACCAGCCCGCGTGCAGCACCGCGTTGTCGCGCACCGGCGGCAGGCTCTTGCCCGTGCTGAGCACGCCGCGCGGCGCGTTCACCCAGCCCTCCGGCAGCCCCTCGAACGAATCGAAACCGTGCACGGCCTGCCCGGCAACCGCGGCGATCTGGTTCAGCGAGGTGCCGCGGCGCACGCCGAACTCCAGCACCAGACCGGGCACCGCCGCCCGCTCGAGCGCAAAATGCAGCAGTTCCGCCCCGACGCCGAACAGCCGAACATCCGAAGCGAGGTGCGGGCGGATCGCCGTCACCGCTTCGACCAGCGGCAGACGCTTCGGCTGACCGTCCAGCTTCTCGCCATACAGCGCACCGGCTTCCGCGTCGCGGCCCAGCAGCAGCAGGTAGGCGCACAGGAAGCCCCAGTATTTGCCCGCCGCCCCCGGACAGTCCGCGGCCCGGCGCAGGCGGCGCAGCGCGTCCTCCACACCGTTCAGGCCGAGCGCTGCGGCGTGGCTGCCGAACCACGCAGCGGCGTGCTCCGGATCGTCGGCCAGCCGCTCGTCGAAGACCGCCAGGGCGCCCGCGGCGTCGCCGAGATGGGCGAGGCTGACCGCCCGCTCATAGAGGATGTCCGCTGAGCGGTTCCCGGCGGCCAGCGCTTCCCCTGTCACCCGGAGCGCCTCCTCATAGAGGGCGTCGCGGCGGTAGGCGCCGGCCAGCGCCTCGCGCAGGCCGGGGAAGGCAGGATCGGCCACAGCCACCCGCTCCAGCCAGCGGACGGCCTGCAAGCGGTCCCCGCCGGCCAGCACGGCCTGGGCGAGATGATGGAGGGTCTCGGCGTGCGCAGGCTCGCGCGCCAGGGCGCGGCGCAGGAGGGTGGTGGCGGTCCCGGCGTCGCGCCGGCCGAGCGCGGCCATGCCGGTCAGCCGGTCGCGCTCGACGGACCCAGCGGATTGCCCCGCGGTGTCCCGCAGCAGGCGCACCGCCTGTCGGTAATGCCGCGCCTCGATCAGGCGGCGCGCCTCGCTCAGAACCTCATCCACGGGAAGAACCTGTCGGTCGGGCATGGTCGGAATGGGGGATGAGATGCCCTGTGTCGGCGGCGGGATGCAAGCGCCGCCTGCGGCCGTCGCGGGGGTGAAAAGAAAGAAATGCCCCCTTCGATATTTTTCCCTTTGACAGGGGGCCGTCTGGATTGCTATTCACCCGCTCCCGCCGGACGCTGCCGTAGCTCAGTGGTAGAGCACTCCCTTGGTAAGGGAGAGGTCGAGAGTTCAATCCTCTCTGGCAGCACCATGGGGCCGTAGCTCAGATGGGAGAGCGCCTCGTTCGCAATGAGGAGGTCAGGGGTTCGATCCCCCTCGGCTCCACCAACTTCTTCGGCGGTTGGTTGGTTGACTTGAGTAAGTTGGGTAAGGTTGAATTTAGTGCTTGCTTCGGCGATCTTTGTTCTTTAGAAGGTCGCCTACGACGCGGGTGTAGCTCAGTTGGTTAGAGCGCCGGCCTGTCACGCCGGAGGCCGCGGGTTCAAGTCCCGTCACTCGCGCCACTTTCTTGTGGTTTAGGTCCAGTTCGGTTTGGTATCTCGCGGTTTGGTCCTGTAGCTCAGCGGGAGAGCACTACGTTGACATCGTAGGGGTCACTGGTTCAATCCCAGTCGGGACCACCATTGGGGGATCGTCTAGCGGTAGGACTCCAGACTTTGACTCTGGCTACCTAGGTTCGAATCCTAGTCCCCCAACCAACTTCCTTGAAAATCAACATCTTGCGGCAACGGCCACCGGCCGGTGATCCGTTTACTCCACCGGCCTACTCCACAGGGCCGGAATGTTGATACGACAGGGCGCCACCTACCATTTCCGCCGACGCGTTCCCGTTGCGATCCGTCTGCTCTTGCGCCAATCCGAGGCTTGGGTTTCCCTGCGCACGACCGACCGCCGCGCCGCCCGGGCGATGGCCGCCGGTCTCTACGCGCTGACGGAGGACGCGTTCGCGACCATGGCCGAGAAGCTTACCCAACAAGACCCGGCCGCCGCTGAGAGCCAGTTTGGGAATGAGGGTTTGCCTGTTTTCCGTGTGGAAGCGGGAGACAGGCAATGTGGACGAAGGCTCATCGAGCGAAGCAGGCGGGGCCGGACCGGCGGTCACAACGGTATCCGACGGACCTGACGGACACGGAGTGGATCCTGATCGAACCATGGCTACCGCGCCCGGCCAAGCGGGGCCGGCGGCGCGGCGTCGATCTGCGTGAGGTCCTGAGCTGCCCCCTGAACCAGCGCCAGCCCCTATCCGAGGGCTGGGCAAATCAGGAGGAGGACGGAACGGCCCGTCGGAACAGATCATCGGCCTGTTGCGCGCCATCGAGGTGGCGGTGGCGTAGGGGCACACGGTCCGCGAGACCTGCTGCATAGAGGCTATCTCGGAGCAGACCTACGATCGCTGGCGCGCGGAGTTTGGCGGGCTGAAGCTGGATCAGGCCAAGCGGTCAAGGAACTGGAGTGCGAGAACCGGCGCCTGCGCAAGGCGGAGGCCGATCTGACGTTGGACAAGCTGATCCTGCAGGAGGCGGCACGGGGAACTTCCGATGGTTCCGGCCGATGAGGATGCGCTCACCAGCGCCATCTTGCGGCTGGCCGGCCAGTATGGCCATTACGGTTATCGGCGCACGTCCTTGGATCCTTGGGTGAGATCGGGAGCGGGCCGGACGCGAGCGGATTGCCGTGCCTGTCAATGCGGGGACATCAAACGTTCTTGCACGCACGACAAACGAAGCGGGTTGAAGAAGACCATCGCGTGGTCGGGAACAATCGGCAGCGGCATACCGTCATCCGGCTTTCGACGGCGCGGGCCGTCAGTTCATCCTATGGCGTCGCATCGGCCCGGAGGACACGCTCCAGGATCGCGCGTTCGCGCGCCGGGACGACATACCGGCCGATCGCCGAGAGAACGCGCTGATGGCTGGCGCCGCGGCGCTGAGAACGATGGACGGTCACGCCACGGACATCACATGTCGCCAGCCATCCGTGCAGCGCCGCCCCATTGCCCGCCATCCAGCAGTCGTTGTCGGGCGTAAACAGCACGATGCCGGAAAGCAGGCGCGCCGCCTCCTGGCAAAGCCCGTCGACGAAGGCGAACAAACGGCGGTCGTCGCTTTCGTCGGCCGCAGCGTCATAGGCGCTGAGCCCCATCTGAAGGCACAGGAACAGCACCGGAATGGGCGAACCGGAGCGCGATCCCGGATCGCGTGGATGACAGACAGGAACGCCGGTCACATACTCGGCGAAGCGCTGCATCATCGCGACACTGCACGGCCAGTCAAGTTCAAGCCGCCGCACCGTCGGCATCAGCTCCGCCTGCGACAGACGGAACCGGCGCAACGTATCCGCCGGAGCGGCAGCGGCAGTGGCAGTGGCAGTGGCAGCGAGAGAAATGAGCGGGCCGGCGACGGGTTCCGGCGGATGCGCCCGATTACGGAGCGGCGCGTTCCAATCCCCGGCATCCCGATCCTCAATGGTCCGTTCTGGAGACAGCATAGGCGTGCACCCTGAATGGGAAGGGCCGGATGCACGTCACCGTAGCGAGGCACCCAGGCAACCGTACAGGGGGCTTGGACGCGTCTTTTTTTCACCATTCGACGAATGACGAAAAAAAGACGCGTCTTCCTGACATCGCGGAGCCGCGGCGGCGGAGAGTACACTCGGCCCACTATTTTCCGCTCGATCGCCGCTGCCGGCGAGTGCCTGGCGACGCGGCCGGCTATCCCCGATGTGTGAGGACGATTGATGACCGACCAGACTTTGTCACGCATGAGCGATCGACTGGACGACTGGCGGCCCGACGACATGGCCTTCTGGGTGGACGGCGGCAAGCCGATCGCGATGCGCAACCTCGCGATCTCGGCCTTCGCATTGCTTCTCGCCTCCTGTGTCTGGATGGTGTGGAGCGCCGTCGTCGTGCACCTTCCAATCGTCGGCTTCTCATACACAACCACACAGCTTCTGTGGCTGACGGCCGCGCCGGGCCTTTCCGGAGCGGTCCTGCGCCTGGTCTACGCCTTCACCGTGCCGATCTTCGGCGGAAGGTTGTGGACGACGATCAGCACGGCGTCCCTGCTCATCCCGGCTCTGGGCATCGGCATCGCCGTGCAGCACCCGGAAACGCCCTACGGCGTGATGCTGGTGCTGGCGCTGCTGTGCGGATTCGGCGGTGGAAACTTCGCCTCCAGCATGGCCAACATCTCCTTCTTCTTCCCCAAGGAGCAGAAGGGCTGGGCGTTGGGCGTCAATGCCGGCATGGCCGACCTTGGCGTGGCGGTCGTGCAGTTCGCCGTTCCCCTGGTGATCGGCGGCGCATTGCTCGGCCCGCTCGGCGGCGGCCCACATGCCACGGCTGCGCTCGGCGCGCCGTTGGAAACCCATCAGGGCGTGTGGCTGCAGAACGCGGCCTTCATCTGGATCCCTTTCATTCTGCTGGCGACCGCGGCGGCTTGGTTCGGCATGAACGATATCGGCCATTCCCAGGCGTCCTTCGCCGAACAGGCGGTCATCTTCCGTCGCATGCACACCTGGATCAACGGGTGGCTCTACATCGGCAGCTTCGGCACCTTCATCGGCTTCGCGGCCACGTTCCCAATGCTGGTGAAGGCACAATTCCCCGGCATCGACCCGCTTGCCTACGCTTTCCTCGGACCGCTCGTCAGTTCGGCGGCGCGGTCGCTGTCGGGTGGCATGGCCGACCGGCTGGGCGGCGCACGCATCACCCTGTGGGCTTTCGTGATCCTGTTCCTCGCGGTGAGCACGATGACGATCTGCCTGAACAGCGGGATATTCTGGATGTTCCTGCTGAGTTCCATGCTGGTGTTCGCCACGGCCGGCGTCGCCTGCGCCTCGACCTATCAGATGGTGCCGATCGTCTTCCTGATCGACCGTATGCATGCATATGATCTGCAAGGCGATCTCGGCCGCGCGCGTGCGCTGAAGGAAGCGACGCTGGAGGCGGCGACCGCGCTGGGGTTCATCTCCGCGCTGGCGGCATTCGGTGCCTTCTATATTCCCGGCGTTTTCGGACTGTCGATCAGCCTGACCGGGTCGCCGGTCATGGCGATCCAGCTTTTCCTGATCTTCTATCTGTCCTGCATTGTCATCACCTGGATGTTCTACTGCCGGGCCGACGCGGGACTTCATTGCTGAGCGACACTGGCCATGGATGCACGACGCCCGCCGATCCGCCACGCCCTCAAAACCGACGCGGCGGCCGATAGCCCTGTTCTTCCGCGACCTCCGGCCCGCGTCGGAGTCCGACGGGCCGGGGCGGATGCCCCGCCCTCTTCTCGCTGCGCGGCGCCTGCAGGGTTGCCCGGCTTCGCGATGTTGAGCGGAACGATCGTCGAGGTCACCGACGAGTGGCTCCGCGTCCACCAGTCCTATCGGTTCGGCGACGCCGCGCCGATGAGCTACAGCCTGCGTTGGCCGATCCCGCCAGTCCGCGTCATCGGCTCCTTGCAGGCGGGACGGCACACGGAATTCCTTGCGCCGGACTGGCTGGTTCGGGACAAGCAGGCGGAAATCCATAAGCTGGCGCGCCATGCCGGGCAACGCCAATCGGTTTCGCCCGACGCCATAGCCTTCCTCTGACCCGTCCTGCCGGCAACAGCATCCGGTGGCACCCGCCATGGCAACCCGCGGCACCGGATCGCAACTATTGATCGAATGCGTCGAATTGTCGCCACCGCATGCAGGTTGCGAGGCGACGCATTATGCGGCATAAATCGGGAAAATAAAACTTCGCCTCGGCAGCCGTTATATATTCTTTTTCTATGCACATCGGGAGGAATACGAGGAACAACGGAATGTTTGAGCGGGAGAGGAACAGAATGGCCCCGATTTGTGGCGCACGCAAAAACAACAAAAATACTTTTAATCCTAATCTTCTCCGCCTTGAACCATTGCCGTCCGAAGGGCGGTGTACATGGTGAACAAGTGTGAGCAGCACCGGAAATTGGCGCTGGCAATACGTTTGATCAAGCGCAATCTCCGAACGTCAATCGTCGCGGTGCACACCAACCTCAGCGCGACACAGCTCCGCACGCTTTATCATGAGATTCATGGCCACGCTTCGGTGTCGGGCATGTTTCCGGAATCCGACCGGCTCTTCGCGACCCACCAGCGTGCGCTGGAGGCGTCGATCATCCTGACCGCCTATCTGAACTGCGCCGGCGCCGACGCGTTGCGCAGGATCGACATCGAGGCGCTGCTGCGCGCACATGACTTCTATATGGACGTGCGGCAGGAATGCACGGGTCTGAACCAGTCAGCCATCGACCTGACCATGGCCTGGATTCTCGCCCGCGACCTGCGCTCCTGTGTTGTCGACCTACGGACCTGCCCCTGCGGCATCCGCTTCGCCGTGCATGAACAGCAGCGCATCCAGGCGCATTGCCCGGTTTGCGGGTTGCCGCCGCTCTCCACCGCCAACGCTGCGGCTCACAGCTTCACGCCACCGGTGCCGGCCGACGCCGGCCACCTGACCGACCGCTTCTGCTGACCAACCCTCCACAAAAGCCTGGCGTCATTCCGATGCGTCACCAGGCACCGGAATGACGCCAGCAGATCACTGCTCCAGCCGCAAGTTGGTGAGCTGCGACCCGATGCTCTGGAACACACTCTTGAGCTGGTCGGGGCTCGGCGTGTCCCAATAGTAGCTGGGCTGTGATGCGCAATTCCGGTAGAGCGCCTGGGTGTTGGCGTTCGTCTGTCCGATGGTGATGGTGTAGATGGTGATGCCGGGCTTTGGTTTGCCGTCGGCATCGAGAACGCCGGGGTTCTTCAGCTTCTCGCACAGGCGGGCCATGCGCTTGTTGATCTCGGACGTCGATTCGGAAAAGGACTTGGTGCCGAGGCGCCCTTCATCGATGCGGCCATAGGCTGTGTAATCGCCGGTCGGCGGCTTGGAATGGTCGAACCAGCTATTCTCGCCGTCGGTGACCAGAACAATCGCCTTGCTCATTTCCGGAGAACCGTAGTCGAGCGGCATCCCCTTCGGCGTCGGGCTTCCCCACAGCCCCTGCCAGCGCGGCGACACGGTGAACCACCCCGCCTGAAGGCCGAGGTTCGCCATGGTGCCGCCACGGTTCACCGGCTGAAGCGTCGCGATCTTGTTCAGCAGGTCCTGCTTCACGTTGGTCAGCGGCAGGACCGGAAAACCGCAGCCGAGGTTCGGTCCGGTCCGGTCGTTGCTGTTCGTGTAGGTTCCGGTGTCGGTGATCGTCGGCCAATCATTGTCGCCGCCGCCCTTGCCGTTGTTCATGCTTTTGGTCGAGGGATAAAGGAACCGCTTGAACCCGGCCACCATGGGCGGGGAGTCATCCTCGTCGTAGGGGCTCGGCCGCGCTTCGACGCAGCCGCGCCAGGTGGACGGCGAATAGGCGCCGGTGGACGGGCCGCTCAGCGTCATCCAATCCCCGTGGCCGGTGCCAAGATTGACCTCGGCCGAATAGGGGACGACGGAGATCCACAGCTTCTGGGTATCGGTCTGGTTGCCGAACAGGATATTCACCAGCGAGGTCGCCGCATCACGCAGCTTGCCGATGCGGTTGTCGGTCGCCATCGATCCGGTGACATCGAGCACGAGAGCCAGTTCCAACCCGCCGGACATCTGGCGCCGCACACGGTTTTCAACCGTGATGGGCAGGGTGTCGATGCCCAACATCCGGATCAGGGTGGTCGGAACCCGCACGCTGGACTTCACCGATACGGTTTGCCGGTCGGCGCTGATGGTGACCTCGGGGTCCGGAATCGGGGTGTCGAGGTAGGTCGTCGGAATGTTGGCGCGAAAATACTGGATCGCGTCCGCCTGGACGTTGGTCGTATCGAGCACCCTGCCCCCGGCCAGTGCCCCGGCGTCGATGGCCGACGACAAGCGTTGTCGCACGAGATAGCCGCGCCCCATGTCGACCGACAGGCCGATGGCCCCGATCAGCGGAACGACCATCGCGGCGACCATCACGGCGGTGGCGCCACGCCGGTCGTCCAGACAGCCGCGCAACGCGGAGAGCAGGTGCTGGGCGGCCGCACCGGCACGCCGCCTGCGAACAGCGGTCTTCTTCATGTCACGGGTCCAGTATGGTCAGGTCGCCGAAACGGGGGCGGGATACGGCTTGGCTGTAGACCGGCACGCCGGAGGGATCGCCGCCGAACAGGCTGCCGCTCAGCACGGTCGGCTGATAGGTGTGGAAGACCTCGACGAAGACGGCGCTGTCCCCGCTGCGAATCGAGAAGGCGGTGGGCAGGGTGGCCGCTCCGCCGACAGCCGAACCGATGCGGCTGGTCCAGGAGGAACTGCCCGAGCGCTGCTGCCACGCCACCTTGCTGCCGCCGCTTCCCGAATTGGCAACCGAGGTAACGATCACCGCCCCCACCTTGTCGATGTCGAGCGGCTGGGCGACCTGCCGCGCCGCCTCGAACAGCATGCCGACCTCGTCGCCGCGCTGGACCGTCATGCCCTGGCGCAGCCGCTTGAACTGGGTGGCGATCTTCGCCGTCTCGCTGGCGGCGCGCGCGATCTTGCCCACCGCCGAAACATGCTGGCCGAAATCCACCGCGGCGACGAGCAGAAGAACGAATGCCAAAGCGATTCCCGCCACTTCGATGGTGACGAGCCCGCTGCGGTTTCGGGCGAGACGGCCCGGCAGTTGGCCCATGCGCCCCTCCTTGCTAGAACGGTTCGTTGCGGACGACGACGCGGGATTCGTAGTGGTAGGTCGGGTCGTCGAGCAGGCTGGCGGCGAGGCCGGTCAACGGCTTCCCCGTGTACTGCACCAGGTAGGCGACCGTCTGGCCGCTCGTCCCGGCGCCGGCGGCCCCACGGTCCGCATCCCAGACTCCATTCCCGTTGACGTCGGTGAAGGGCTCCCCGGGATCCCACCGTCCGTTGCCGTTGATGTCGCTGTAGGGTTCCGGCTTGCCGACGCTGCCGGCGTCCTGGTAGGCGAGCAGGCTGACGGTGAGCTTTGCCGGGTCGACGAAACCGAAGGTCGTGTTGACCATGATCTTCCGAAGCTGCTGGTCGCGCGTCGAGCCGGCCGGCGGCGGCGCGCCGGTCAGCCCGGCGCGTGCCGCCTCGCGCGTGCCGATGTCCAACGCCACCCGCACCGCAAGCATGAAGCTCACCTCGATGACGATCACCACGATCAAAAGGACGATCGGGGCGCCGATGGCGAATTCCACCACGGTGACTCCCGCCGCGTCTTCGGCCAGGGATTTTCTGCGCAGCATGGCGCCACTCCTCAGGTCCCGCTCGCGTTTACCGCGCGGGCGATGGCGGCGTGGCCGTCGGCCTGCTTGTCGAGCGACCGCAGCATGGCGTAGTAGGCGAGGTTCTCCTTCACCGCTTCGGGGCTCAGGTCCATCCTCGCGACCTCCGCCGCGGCATCCATCCGGCCGGACATGCCGAGCGCCAGGGCCAAGTTCTGCCGGACGCGCTCCTGCCCGGCCGAGCGCTCGGCGCTCAGCTCGCGGAACAGGGGGATGGCCTGCTCCTTGTCGCCGGCCAGCAGCATCGACAGCGCCAGATTGTTGCGGGCGCCGCGGTTGCCGGGCTGGAGCGCCTGCACCTGCCGGTACAGGACGCGGGCCTCCTCCGGTTTTCCCATCAGGTCGAGCGCGACGCCCTTGCCGTTGAGCGCGGCGGCATGCTGCGGCGCGGCGGCGAGCGCCCCGTCGAAGGCGGCCAGGGCCTCCCCCGGCAGGTTGCGCGCAAGGTCGACGCGGCCGATGCCGACTTGCGCGTCGGGATTGCCGGCGTCGAGCCGCAGCGCCGCCTGATAGGCGGCGATCGCCTCGTCGAAGGCGCGCCCTTCGTAGAGCGCATCACCGAGACCGAGCAGCGGCAGCGGCGAGGTCGGGTGGGCGGCGACGATCTGGCGGTAGAGAGTGATCGCCGCCTGATTGTCGCCGCCGTTGCGCGTGGCCTCGGCGATGCGCAGGCCGGTCGCCAGTTCCGGGGACGGCTTCGCCGACGCCATGCCGGCCAACTGGCCGAGGCCGGAGGGGTGGGAGCAGGCGCCCAGCATCAACGGAAGGGCGAGCAGAATGGCGAAGTGCAGGGAGACGGTGCGCATGCTCGTCAGAGCCCCTTCATGATGTCGATGAATGCCGGCCCGGCCACGACGATGAGGACGGCCGGCATGATGAGGACCATCAGCGGCAGGCTGATCAGCGCCGGAATGCGCGCAGCCCGCTCCTCCAGCGCCAGGATCCGGGCGCTGCGTTCTTCCCTGGCCAGCGTGCGCAACGCCTGGGTCAACGGTGTTCCATAGCGTTGCGCCTGGAGCAGCGTGACCACGAGGCTGCGGATCGCCGGCACGTTCGTGCGCTCCACCAGATTGTCGAGCGCTTCGCGGCGGTCGGAGAGCAGTTGCATCTCGTTCGCCGTCACCGCGAGCTCGTCGGCCAGATCGGGGAAGAAGCGGGCGATTTCGCGCCCCACCCGCTGGATCGAAACGTCCAGGCCATAACCGGCGTTGGCGCAGATGATGAGGAGGTCCAGCGCATCGGGCAGCGCCGCTTCGATGGCGGTGCGCCTTGTCCGGCCCCGCCGCTGGAGCGCGGCCTCCGGCACCAGCCCGCCGACGAAGCCGGAGAAGACCGTCGCGGCCAGCGCCATCATCGGTGCGATCTCTGTTTGCAGGACCAGTTGCGCGCTCCCGGCGAGCAGCGCCCCCGCCCCGAAACCGAGCAGTTTCGCCGCGACGAAGAGCGCCACGCTTTCCTTCCCGCGGATGCCGGCGCGGACGAGCAGCCGGCGGATGTCCTCCTGGTCCTTCTTCCTGACCAGCGGCAGGCGGGCGGACAGCAGCATGACCCGCCGCAGCAGGGCGATGCCGGACAAGCGCCGCGGCTTCGCCGCCGCAGCCGTACTGTTCCGGCTCATTGCCCTCTGTTCCGATGCCTGCCGGACGACGCCGAGAAGACGGGCGCGGAAGCGATCCCGTTCGCGGTCGACGACGGCGGCGAGCGCCAGCAGGACCGCCGTCAGGACGAGCCCGCCGGACAGGACCAGACACTGCAATGCGGACAGAGCGCTCATTCCGGACTCCGGGTCATGCGGGCGATGACGAGCAGGCCAAGGCCGAGCGCAACGCTGGCGGCGAGGAGCATCCGGTTGCCGGTCGGGTCGTCGATCAGCTTCCGCGCGTAATTCGGATTCAGGACAAAGAGCCCGAAGCCGGCGACGAACGGGATGGCGGCGACGATCTTGGCGGACACCCGCCCCTCCGCGGTCAGCGCCCGCTGCTTGCGCCGCAGATCCTTGCGGCGGCGCAGGATGTCGCTGAGGTTCTGCAGAGTCTCGGCCAGCTGCCCGCCGGTCTCCCTCTGGATCATCAGGCAGATGACGAAGAAGTCGAAGTCGGGCAGGCGAACGCGCTCCGCCGTGCGGTCCAGCGCTTCCTTCAGGTCGATGCCGATGGCGACGGAGTCGGACAGTCGCTTGAACTCGCCACGCACCGGTTCCTGCACCTCCTGCCCGACCAGCGTCATCGCTGCGGTCACCGGAATGCCGGCGCGCACGCTGCGCACGATCAGGTCGATGGCGTCGGGCAGCCCTTCCAGGAACTCCCGGCGGCGTCGGGCGACGAGGCTGTGCAGGGTCATCCGCCCGGCGACCGGAGCCGCGGCCACTGCCAGCGCCAACGCGACCAAAACGGAGATATTGAAAACCTGCGTCAGCAGCAGGAACCCGGCAACCGCCACGCCCAGCGCGACCGCAGCCGCACCAAGCAATGGCCGCTGTCCGCCGGCCGGTGCCATGCGGAACTCAAGACGCTCCGACCAGGGAATGGCCCGTCGCCACCATGGCACGATCTTCTCGGTCCGCAATTCCTCTCGGGCCGCGCTCAGCGCCTGGCGCTCCCGCCACATCTGCGGCACATCGCCGATGGCCGCCGCCAGGCGCCGCTGCCGCCGCGCCGCCGCGCCGCCGCCGGACAGGCCACGCAGCAACAGAAGCGTGACGAGCATGCCCGAGCCCAGCAACAGCAGTCCGATGGCGAAGAAGGGGGAGGAGCCGGCCATGGCGGTCACCTCATCGCGGCGAGCAGAGTGTCTTCCAGACCGTAATAGGCGGCGCGCACGCTGAATTGCGGGCGCACGCCGCTGGTCTCGAAACGGCCGGTCACCGCCTCGCCGCCGCCTTGCACAAAAGTGAAGAGTTCCTGGGTGGTGATGACGTCGCCTTCCATGCCGACCACCTCCACCACCTGCTGGATGCGGCGCACGCCGTCGCGCATGCGCTCCACCTGCACAATCAGGTTCACCGCGCTGGCGATCTGGGCCCGGATCGTCTGGAGCGGCAGGTTGCCGTTCGCCATCATCACCATGCTTTCCAGACGGCTGAGCGCGTCACGCGGACGGTTCGCGTGGATCGTCGACATCGACCCGTCATGGCCGGTGTTCATCGCCTGGAGCAGGTCGAACGCCTCGCCGCCGCGCACCTCGCCGATGATGATGCGGTCGGGGCGCATGCGCAGCGCGTTCTTGACGAGGTCGCGCTGCGTGATCTCGCCAGTGCCCTCGATGCTGGCCGGGCGGGTCTCCAGGCGGACGACATGCGGCTGCTGGAGCTGCAGTTCCGCCGCGTCCTCGATGGTGACGATCCGTTCGGCGGGATCGATGACGCGGGACAGCGCGTTGAGCAGCGTCGTCTTGCCGCTGCCCGTGCCGCCGGAGACCAGCACGTTCAGCCGGCAAGCGGTCGCGACCTCCAGCATGCGGCCGAGCGGGGCGGACAGGTTCCCTTGCAAAACCATGTCGGCGATGGCGACGCGCCGGCGGTTGAATTTCCGGATGGAGATGCTGGGACCGTCAAGCGCCAGCGGTGGCAGGATGACGTTGACGCGGCTGCCGTCCTGCAGCCGGGCATCGACCATCGGGCTCGATTCGTCCACGCGCCGCCCCACCGAACTGGCGATGCGCTGAGCGACGTTGATGACGTGGGCGTCGTCGCGGAACCGCAGGCCGGTCAGTTCCAGCTTGCCTCGGCGCTCGACATAAATCTGGTTGCAGCCGTTGACCAGGATATCGGTCACGCCGTCGTCGGCAAGCAGCGGCTCGATGGGGCCGATGCCGAGCATGTCGTCGAGAAGCATGTCGATCACCCGATCCTGGTCGATGGCACTGATCGGGATGCGCTCCGCGGAGCAGATATCGCCGACCAGTCCGGTCAACTCGCGGCGCAGGGAGTCGCGCCCGGCCATGCCGGCGACCGGATTCTGCAATTTCTCCAGCACGCGCTCACGGATGCGCGGAAGGACGTCGGCGCTGCGGGAGTCCTCCGCCGCGGCGCGGTTCGCGGGAATGCGCGCCGGTGCACAGGGAGGGGCACCCGGCGGAAGCAGCCCCACCAGCTGATGGGACAGGATATCCGGCACGGCTTCGGCGATCTTGCGTCCGAACATGGGCTCAACTCCAGAACATGCGCTTGAAGGAATTCGGGATCATTGACCGCTTGCCCGACAGGTCGTTGGAGACGTCGAGCAGCATGTCGGTGATCGCGCCATGCTCGGTGGCCAGCGGAATGCCACCATTCTCGGCGGCAAGCGCCTTACGGTCGAAGGGGATCTCGTAGTCGATGCGCCGGCCGATCGCCTTCTCGAATTCATCGCGCGAGACGATGCCCTTGGCCGGTGGGCATCGGTGGTTCAGGATGACCAGCGCACGTTTGCCGATATCGTCGCGTCCGGTCATCCGCAGGACGCGCACCGTCTCCCGCACCGAAGGCAGCGTGGGGTCGGCGATGATGATGCGGACATGGGCGAGGCTGAGGAAATGCTGATAGAGCGGGCCGTAGCGCCGCGGCACGTCCAGCATGACGTAGTGGAAGCGCTGCGTCAGCAAGGTGGCGATCTGCTGGATCGCGGAGGGGGCGAGCGACGGTTCGTCCTCCAGCTCCTCATGCCCGGTGAGCAGGAACAGCCGGTCGCTGCACTGCTGCATGATGCGGTCGAGGAACAGGTCGTCGACGCGGTCGATGTTCTGCAACGCTTCGGACAGCCCGCCGCCGGGCTCCGCGCCCAGCATCAGGGACAGGCTGCTCGCCTGCAAATCGAGGTCGACCAGCGCCACCTTGCGGCCGGACCGGTGGGACAGCAGCCAAGCGAGGTTGACCAGAAGGGTTGAGGCCCCCACCCCGCCCCGCGCGCCGGTGACCGCGATCACCTTGCCGGTGCGGCTGCGCGGCTTCACCGCGGCCGGGCCGGACCGCATGGCGATGGTTCGCCGCAACAGCTCGGTGGTGATCGGCTTGGCGACATAATCGGCCACGCCCGCGTTCATGAGGTCGCGGAACAGGCCGATGTCGTTGCTCTCGCCCAGAACGATGACGGTCACGCTCGGCTCGCAGACATCGGCCAGGGCCTCGATGTCGGACATCGGCATGGCGGAGGCGCTGATGTCGACGATCAGAAGCTTGGGCGACGGTGACGTGCGCAGATGGCCGATGGCGTCCTGGACGGTGCCGCGGCGGACGACCGTGAAGGTCATCACCTCCTCGTCCACCAGATCACGAATGGTCCGTTCGGTGTCCGGCTCGGTGACGAAGGCGACCAGCTCCGGGTTCCGGGAGGCGCCGGTCTCGGCGGATGCGCGGGCGAAGATCGACATCGGCCCCCTCCTACTGCTGCGACGCGCCGGTGAGCACCGTGCTGGAGGCTTTCAGCGGCGTGACCTTGTTGGTTTTGTAGCGGTCGACCGCAGCTTCCTGCGCCGCCCCGTCGGCCGGCCCCAACCGGCGTGGCGCCGCGAGGTCGCCCGGATCGGCCAGCATGACGGCGAGATTGTTGGCGTTGGCGCAGCCGAAGTTGCTGGACGGCCGGAAGCTGTTGTCGTCCATCACGGTGCGGCGCCAGTCCGGGCAACGCGGCGGAACGGCGGCGTAGAGCTCCGCCGTCACGGCGATGCCGCGGAGCGCACCGGCGTCGACGCCCGGCTGCCGGGCGACGGTGATGTTCGCGGGATCGACACCGAAGCCGGCAAGCGCGCGGACCACCGGAACCGCCTGATGCTGCTCGGCGCCGGCGGGCAGCGCGATGGTGACGCGGGTCCGCGGCGGCTCCCCCAGCTCCTCGATCAGCCGGCGCAGTTGCGCCGTGTCGGCGGGAGCCAGCCGGCTGCGGGTGGCCGGCAACCAGGCGGCGCTCTCGGCACGCTCAACCGTCACGTCGCGGGGCGTGTCGGCCGGTGTCCACAACGCTTCCACCGGTGTGCAGGCGCCGGCCAGCAGCGTCAGCGCGAGAAGGACTGCTTGACGAAGCGGGCGTTGCGGGAAATGGTCATTCATGGCCCGTCTCCTCAATAGATGAAGCCAGCGGCACCGTTCAGCCGGGCACCGCCGGGACCGACCGGACCACCCGATCCGGGGGCGGGGCTTTCCTTGGCGAGGCGGCGGGCAAACAGGCGTTCCAGTTCGCTGGTCGGCCGCAGACCGTCGAGCGGGGTTTGCAGCGCGCCGGGCCCCGCCGGATTGACCAGATAGGGGGTGACGATCACCACCAGCTCGCTCTCGTTCTTGCGGAAGCGGGTGGAGGAGAACAGCGGGCCGAGCACCGGCAAATCGCCGAGCAGCGGAAATTTGGTGACCGCGTCGCGGATGTTGTTCTGCAACAGGCCGGCAATGGCGAAGCTTTCTCCGCTGCCCAGTTCCACCGTGGTCTCCACCCGGCGCACCGAAAGTCCGGGAATCTGGATGGAGCCGATGGTGACGGCACCGGCTTCCGACAGCTCGCTGACTTCCGGGCGGACGGTCAGGCTGATGCGTTCGGGCGACAGCACCGTCGGCGTGAAGTTGAGCCCGATGCCGAACTGCTTGAAGACGACGGAAACGCGGTTGTTCTCCTCGGCGACCGGAATGGGGAATTCGCCGCCGGCGAGGAAGCTCGCCGTCTGGCCGGACGCCGCGGTGAGGTTCGGCTCAGCCAGAATGGTCACCATGCCCTCGGCGTCCAGTGCGTCGATGACGGCCGTCAGGTTCACGCGGTTGCTGGAATAGTTGGAGACCAGGGAACCCGCGTTCTCCGCCGACCGCTGGAAGACGTCCCGGCCGTAGTTGGTGTCGAACTTCATGAAGTCCCGCCCGGTGATCAGGCGGAAGGCGAAGGCGCCCGGATTGAGCAGGGAATCCCAGTGGATGCCGAACTGGTTGTCCGTGTTGCGGGCCATTTCCGCAACGCGGACGCGCAGATGGACCTGGGTGGGAACCGTGACCTTGAGCTGGTTGACCACCGTCTCGCCTTGTCCGACATAGCCCTTGGCCAGCGCCATGATCGCCTCGGCGTCCTGGGGCGTGGAGACGGCGCCGCCGACGACCAGCCGGCCCGGTGACGACGTGAGGGAGATGCGGTAGGCGGGGAATTCCGCCCGCAGCTGGTCGGTGAACTGCGCAGTGTTGTGAACCACCACGATGTCGCGCTGCACCAGCAGCTTGTCCCCGGCCCCCAGCGCGTAGAGCGTCGTCCGTCCGGCCTTCTTGGCGACGACGAAAACGCTGCGCTCCGTCGGCGACTGGATGTCGGCGATGTCCGGGCTGGCGATGAAAAGGCTCGTGGCGGGTTCGCCCAGACGGACCAGGGTGCCGCTTCCGACCGCCAGTTCCATGGCGCCGCGCGTCGCGCGTTCCGCGGTGTGCCCCTGGGCCGCCGCGATCCGCGGAGCGAGGAGGAAGCCAACCACAAGAGCGGACAGGCACAGGAGGAGAGGGAGTTTGGCCGTGCGAACCGGCTCGCACGGAGCTGGCAGGGGCATGGTGGGTTTCCTGGGGCAGCGGGTTGGCGTCAGTAGGATTGCCGGACGAGTTCGGTGCCACGGATGACGGCGAGGCGGGGGCGTTCGTTGGTCTTGCGGTCGCCGCTCGGGCCGGTGAGCGCGGCCGACACGTCCGACGCCCAGACCGGCTCGGCCGCCGTCGGCGCGACCGCCTCGCCCGCCGGGGCGATGCTGTGCAGGCTGAGCGTGAGATGGCCGAGTTCCGCGGCGACGGCGACCTTTTCGGCCTGCCGGGCGCCGACCTCCAGAGTCACGGTGGTGGCCACCTTGCGACCGTTCCCGGCGTTGGTGCGGTCCTTGGCGGCCTCCTCGACCCGCTGGTCGACGGCGATGACGCGCACCCTCTCCAGGACCGTTTCGCCGACCAGCCGGCGGGCCGGATTGTCCTGTTCGTTGGGCAGGGCCTGCGTCAGGATCAGGTCCACCAAGTCTCCGGGAGAGATCAGGCCGGCGGCACCCGACACCTCGGTCACCGCGACGGAGATCGCGCGCATGCCCGGTGACAGGACGGCGGCCAGGAAGCCGCGCTCGCCGGGAGCGATCAGGCGGGAGCGCATCAACGGCTCCCCGGCGGCGATGCGGTGGCGGACCATGGCGCCGATGCTCGGGTCCTTGTCGCTGCCGGACAGAATATGCTCTTCCAGCACGGCGCTTTGCGGCCAATCCTGCCAGCGCACGTCGGAATCCTGGATGAAGGTGCCGGGCGCCAGGTCGTGCGCGGCGACCCGCAGCTTCGCCAGCGCCGGCGGAGCGGGTGCCGCCGCCGCAGGCGGCGGCTGGGTGCCGGGAAGGGCCAGCAGGATCGCCCCGCTGCCGAACAGCGCAAGGGCGGCGAGGGAAAGGAGAATGGTGCGCGGAGCCATGCGTCACATCCCGGTGGAGCCGAAGGGGTAGAGGATGGACAGACCACCCGCCGCGATGGCGATGCCGTAAGGCAGGCCGGCCTCGCCGAGCGGAAGAGCATCGACGTTACGGGTTCGCAGCAGCGTTTCCAGCCACAGCCTGGCCTTGGCCGTTCCCGAACAGGGGAAGAAGAGGGTCAGGGTGTCGGCGGCTCGCCGTGCCATGACGCGCGCCAACGCCACAATCGCCAGAACGCCGCCCGTCAGCACCGTGACGAGCAGCAGCGCGGGAAGCTGCTCCCAACCGGACCACAGCGCCGCCGCCGTCAGAAGCTTGACGTCGCCACCGCCCATCTTCCCCCCTGCGAAGAGGATCAGCAGGGGAACGAAGACGAGGACGGCGCCGGCCACCGACGACAGGGGCGGGTACGCCGATGGATCGGCGATGGCCGCCGCGGCGAACAGCAGGCCCAGAAAGGCCGGTATCCAGTTCGGAATGATCCGGGTCCGGAAATCGGAGATGGCCGCCGCCATGAACAACATGGCCGCGCCACCGGAAAGTAGCGTCTTCATCGCTGCTGGCTCCGAACCGATCGTTTTGAGCCTTGTCGAAATCTTCCGCACAACGGCTGCCGGACACCGGAAGCGCCCGGCAGCCGCCTGAACGGGACGATGATGTCACCTTACTTCGAAATGCTGATCGACGTGCCGGCGAGTGCATCCCCGATATCTTTGAATTTCTTGTTGATGGCGCTGCCGAGCGAAGTGAAACCCGCCGTCGCGGCGAAAGCCACCAGTGCAGCCAGCACGCCATACTCGATCGCGGTCACGCCGTCTTCGTTCGCGATCAAAGATGCAAAGAGAGTGCGCATGCCTTTATTCCCCGTATAGGTTTCGGTCATCTTCGATGACTTGATCTCCGCATACAGCGGTCGATGTCCATTTGGTTACCGAAATATCATCGGTCAGGCAACTGCGTGAAAAACGCATCACAATTGATGCAGATCAATTGCGCAATTTTCCGTGAAAGGATTTTAATCTTATTACCGAAGGCTCGAAACGAAATGACAAGGCGATCATGTCGGGATCACCGCCCATTACCCCGAAATTGCGGACTATGCGAATAATTGTGTTAACGGTGGGTGCCAGGGTGCGACATATTTACATGCCGCGGCTGCCCAGCCCGCTATCATGTCCTGAACACGCGATTTCCGGAAAACGGCCTTGAGCCTTACGCGCCCTGGCACCGCGACGCACCGGTGGGACATTGTCCGCTGGGTGGCTCTCGTCAGTTCGCCGCAGCGAGGCTCCGCTTACGGGCGCGGGTCTCGTTCAGCATCAACTGCACCCGGACCGGCAGGACTCTTGCCATCAGGTCGGGGACCGCCGCGACTTGACCGGTGGGCTTCAGCTGGTCCGTCGTGCAATCGACGACGGCGTCGATGAAAGCCAGAAGACGATACCAGTCCTCGTCCTCAAGCACCGCGGCATAGGCCGCGAGCGCCCGCTGACGGCAGAGATCACCCAGCTCGGGGGATGGCATCAGAGGCATCACACCGGCGAGGACCGAGCCGGCCACCGGCCAGTCCGCCAGCAGCCGTTCCATCAACTCGTCGCTGTCGATCCGACGGATACCCCACGCGCCGCAGTCGCTGCACATGACGGCTGCACCGTCCACCGGTTCCGGAAGAACTCGGGAGGGAGTAAACGAACGGGCCATGAAAACCACCGACCACCCGAGATGAAACCTGACAAAGATTAGCCGGCAGCTTATGGGAGACTGGTATCCCTGTAAAGACAGCCTGATCGTAAACAGCAGCGTAAAGCGGCTATATCTTAAAAATCCACGGCCCGCCAGCTATGGTTACTAGATGGTAAAAATAATTACAACGGCAAATTACATTGTAATGAACTCACACATTCGCCCATTGTGGGATGGATCTTGCGAAGCGGGTTATCTGCGACAATTTGGACGGCACTTTCGGGCGACTGGCTTGTAAGATTTGGGATGGCACGTTAAGACATGTTGCCACTCCCCAAGACAGGCGGACATTGCGAGTGCGGCGATGGCAATCGATTTCCAGCAAGACATCTACGAACTCAATCTTCATTACCTCATGGTCCTGCAACGGGTTGCGCAGAACGACGTCGCCGAAGCGGCGATGCGGTTCGGGATTGACGCCAGGACGGCCGAAGCCGTATGCGATGCCTCGATTCGGGAGTTGCAGACCGTCGCATCGGGCGTGGTGGCCATGATTTCGGCGCGGCCGCTGCTCCAGGAACTCACCTCGCGCAACCCGGTGGACCGGGCGGACCGTCTGCGTGCGGGTGCGATTCTGCGTTCGATTTCGACACCGGATCGCTGACCGCGGCCCCTGGAGCGGGAGATTGTCTTTCTGGAGAAAGGTGCGCCCAGGTCGACAGCGGCGCTCCCCCTGGCGATCCGTTACAGCTAGAGCGGATTGCCGGGCATCTGAATCGGGGATTCCCCTGGACGGGTAGGTGTGATTCAAGGTTTGGAATGGTTGGAGAAGGCCGGTCTGGATGGCGAAAGCACTGTCGGTCGATCTTCGTCGGCGTGTGTTGGAGGTGACCTGCTCCCCGGAAACTCCTCCACGCTGAGTTAGAGTCCGTCGAGCAAGGAGACGGACATGCAGAAGAGCCGGTTCAGCGAGGAACAGATCATCGGGATCCTGCGCGAGCAGGAGGCCGGCAGGCCGACGGCGGAGGTCTGTCGCTAGCACGGCGTCAGCGAGGCGACGTTCTTCCGGTGGAAAGCGAAGTACGGCGGGTTGGAGGTGTCGGAAGCCAAGCGGCTGAAAACGCAGGAGGACGAGAACGTCCGCCTGAAGCGTCTGCTCGCCGAAGCGATGCTCGACAACGCGGTGCTCAAGGATCTGGCCGCAAAAAAATGGTGACGCCCGCGGCTCGACGAGCGGCTGTGGCCCATGCGCAGGCGGTGCATGGGATCAGCCAGCGGCGGGCGTGCGCCATTCTCGGCGTGGACCGCTCATCGGTCCGCTACCGCTCCCGGCGTAGGCCCATCCGCATTCCCGGTGCAGCGGCATGGCTGGAGCGCCGCTGTTCAAGCGGCTTCGAGAACGCGAAGGCGCAGCAGGTCGAATCCGCCACGGCCGTTCATGGTGCGCTTGGTCATCTTCAGTTTGCTGATCTGCCCCTCCACCGGCCCGGTGCTCCACGGCAAGGTCAACCCCGCACGCACCGCCGCCAGATCACGCTTGATGCTCTTGGCAAAACCGGCCAGGGCCGTGTCATCGGCCGCCGCGAGCCAGCCGTCCAAGTTGCCGCCCTGTTTGCCGCGCACTATGGCCCGGAAGGCCCGCCCCGCCTCGATGGTCCGTGTCAGCTTGGGCGCTCCAGAAATCAGGGCCGCGACGAAAGCCCGCTCGGTCGCATCGATCTCCCCGTCATCCGCTACCACCAACCATGCCGCCCGGCGGCGTGACGGTGTCCGCCACGATGCCGCCGCTCCGGATGGCGCTACGGGGATCCTCTGTCGTCGCGGCTGTGCCCAGTCCCGGACGACGCTCCGCTGCCCGGTGAAGCCGAGGGCCCGGATCTCCCGCCACAGCCGGGCGGCGTTGTGGCAGCCCTCGTCCCAGCGCCGGGACAGATGATCGGTGAGCGGGATCAGCACGCTGCCTTTGGCCGGCTGATCCCACGACGGCGGCTGGCCGGCGTGCAGCCAAACCCGAACCGTCTTGCGGTCGAGGTCGAGCGTTTGGGCAATGCGCGTCTGGGACCAGCCGCGGGCGCTCAGCGCCGCCGCCTCTTCGTATTGGGCGAGCCGTGCAGTTCGGGTCGCCGTCCGGCGTTGTTCCCTGCGGGTTGCCGGTCGGGGTTCGCGAACCGGCAGCACCGTCGGCTTGTCGCCGGTCGCGGCCGGCGCAGTGGCCTGTTCGGCGGCGGTCCGAAGGTCTCGCTGGTGACCGGTGAGCACCTGGCCCAGCGCATCGCCAAGATTGCGCAGGAGATGCCACCGGTCCGCCACCTGGATGGCTTTGGGGGCACCTTGGCGGATGCCGTCGGCGTAGGCGCCGGCGCGATCTCGGGCGACGACCGTCACACCAGGGTGCGCCTTCAACCACGCAGCCACCGTGTCGGCCTGGCGATCGGGCAGCAAGTCGATGGGGCGGCTGCGCTCCAGATCCACGATGATGGTGCCGTAGCGCTTGCCGCGGCGCCATGCCCAGTCGTCAATGCCGATGATCCGCGGCGCCGGCACTTCCGGAACGGGCTCCGCGCGGATCAGGCGCAGCAGCGTGTCGCCACTGACCGGCATGGCGAGCCGGGTGGACAACCGAGCGCCGGGCTCGCCGCCCGTGCGCAAGGCGATGGTGCGTTGTGCCTCGGCGAGCCGGCGGGTGCGCCGGACCCGGGGCGCCGCCACGGTAGGCAGGCGTTCGGCGAAGATGCGGCGGGGACAGTCCGCTGTCGCGCACCGGAAGCGGCGGACCCGCAGATGGAGTTCGCCCACCCGGCCCTGCCAGGGCAAGTCGCCCAGACGGCGGCTGTACAGGCTGTGGACACAGAAGGAAGGGCGGCGGCACAGCGGACAAGCCGCCTTTGCGGCACGCACATGGGCCGTAACGGCCACGCGATCCGTCTCAACAGAAACCCGGTCGACGACAAGGCCAGCCGGGAGCAACGAAAGCAGCGATTTGGACAAGGGAACAGGTGCTCTGGAGGGGGGAAACCGTTCCCTCTATGTGCTCATCCTCGCTCCGATCTGCATCGGGAATGCGGATGGGTCACTTCATTCGGCCTTTACAGAGGTTGGGGTTTCCTCGGAAATCCGCTGGGTGGTCCGTGCGCGAACACGCGGTGACCTGACGCCGGACAAGCGCGGTGGCAATGTCCGCTCGCATCGGATCGACGAGCACCGGGACCTCATCCTGGGTTGGATCGAAGAGAGGTCCGAATGCGTTCGCGGGAGGGCCGGTTGATGTCCAGTCCTGCGCCGCGGCCGAGCAGATGCAGCGTGCCATCGACGGCGCCTTGACGGCCTTCATCGCGTCGATCGACGCCCTGCGGCAGGAGGAGAGGCTCCTCGCCGCGGAGCAGCACACCACTGCGCTGGCAGCCCTGCAAAGCGAAAGCGCGGCTTGCCGGAGCGAACTGCACACCCTGACGGCCGAGATCGCTGAACAGGAGCAGGGCTATGAGGATCTGGCGCAGGAGCATGACAGGATCACGGAAGACCGCAATCAGCTGGCGGTGAAGGTCGCCCAGCAGGGCGCGGCGCTGACCCGCATGTCCGCAGAGATCAAGGATTGGCAGCGTCAGGCGGCGGACGCGCAAGCCGCTGTGGAGACCGTAAACCGCCTTCTATCGGAAGAAAAGGCTGCCCACCTGCGCTCCTCGCTGCAGCTCGACCAGCTGCGTTCTGAACTGACCGCCAAGCATCAGATGGAGCAGGCGTTGGACGAAGCGCGCCGCGAGAATGCCCGCCTGCGGGGGCGACTGGAGGTTCTGGAACCGTTGGCGGCAACGCTCGCGGCATCAGCCCATCGTGAAGCAAGTGGCAAGGTGAAGCCCGCCAAGCAGGGCTCGTTGGGGCTGCCGGCCACGGACGCGCCGCCCGACTCCTGACCGCACCGATGACCGGGTTGGCGTCGGCGACGCCGATCTGCCGCTGTGTTTCCGCTTCTGCCACCATCGGACCATATCGTTATGGCCGCTCACACCGTGGACTTTCCACCCGTGCCCCACACCACCGACTCCAACGCCGCGACGACGGCGCCCACTGTCCGGCCGCCCCAGCAGGAGCAGCGGACCGTTCCGATCGAGAAGCTGCTCGGATTGGCCCGCATTCTGGCGCGCCATGAGATGCGCCGGCGGCCGTCCCAGGCCGGCTTCATGACGTTCGCTGCCGGCCTCGCCCTTGTTCTTCTCGCCGCTCTGACCGCGTTCTCCCTGAAGGCCCTGCGATGACCGTCCTCCACCGGCAGCGCGTCGCCCTGATCAACCCTCAGGAAAGGCGGGAGATTGTCGAAGTCCCCGAGCTGCGCATCATCGACGACGTTCTGTGGAACCGCGTCAAGGCGCGACAGGAGGCGGTTGCCACCGAGATCGATCGGGATGACCAGGGCAACGCTCTCAACCGTGTGCATCGGCGGCGCTTCCTTCTGTCCGGCGTGCTGGTGTGCGGCGTCTGCCGCGTCTGCTACACCATCATGGGCAGGGACCGTTACGACTGCGCCGGGCACCGGAATTCCGGCACCTGCCCGAACGACCGCACCATCACCCGGCAAGCGATCGAGGGCCGTGTTCTTGCCGGGCTGAAGGAGCGCCTGCTCGGCGCCGACGTGGTCGCCGCCTTTATTGAGGAAATGGTCGTGGCGCAACGGCGTGATCAGGCCGAAGCCCGGAACCGGCGCGGCGACCAGGAGCGCGCCCTCGCGAGCATCGACCGGAAGATCGCGTCGATCCTGGAGGCAGTGGAGAACGGGATGTACAGCCCGTCCCTGAAAGAGCGGCTGTCCGCCCTGGAGGCCGAAGCGCGCCACGCTCGCCGCCGAGATCGACGCCCTGGGGACGGAGGCGCCGGAGATGCTGCTGCCGGCCAACCTGCCGGAGCTGTACCGGCGGAAGATCGCGGAGCTCGAGTCCGTGCTCGGCGACGGCGACGAGGGGATGGCCGCGATGGAGATGATCCGGTCCATGGTCGACCGTGTCGTGCTGACCCCCTGCCCCTCGGGCGCCGGGCTGGAGGCGCAGCTTCATGGCGACCTGCTGGCAATCCTGAAGGCGTGCGCCGAGGCGGACCCGAAACGCCAACAGCCCGCCTCGTTGGAGGCGGGCTGTCAACTGTCGGTGGTTGCGGGGGCAGGATTTGAACCTGCGACCTTCAGGTTATGAGCCTGACGAGCTACCGGGCTGCTCCACCCCGCGGGTGTTCCTGGGCCAGGGACCGTGTGCGACGATTGTCAAGCGTGTGTGAAACCGTGTCCGTCCAAGCCCTTGGATGGTATGGCGTGTGCCGTGGTGACCTGGCGGCGACCTACTCTCCCACGTCTTAAGACGCAGTACCATCGGCGCTGAGGCGTTTCACGGCCGAGTTCGGAATGGGATCGGGTGTTGGGAGCCTCGCCATGACCACCAGGTCACCAAGGCACACGCGAACCATCCGGACAGGGACGGCAGAGGGTTTCGTTTGAGCGAGGACGTTTGCTCTTGTTCTTGCGGTGTTGGCTCGTGCGTCCAGGGCTTGCCGCTGCGCGCGGGCCGCCTGCTGGGAAGGATCAAGCCGATCGAGCGATTAGTAAGGCTCAGCTTCAGGCGTTGCCGCCCGTCCACATGCCTCCTATCGACGTGATGGTCTGTCACGGCTCTCAAGGGAGTTCTGGTTTTGAGGTGGGTTTCCCGCTTAGATGCTTTCAGCGGTTATCCCGTCCATACTTAGCTACCCGGCCATGCCACTGGCGTGACAACCGGTGCACCAGAGGTATGTCCATCCCGGTCCTCTCGTACTAGGGACAGATCCTCGCAAAACTCCGACACCCACGGCAGATAGGGACCGAACTGTCTCACGACGTTCTAAACCCAGCTCACGTACCACTTTAATCGGCGAACAGCCGAACCCTTGGGACCTGCTCCAGCCCCAGGATGTGATGAGCCGACATCGAGGTGCCAAACGACTCCGTCGATATGGACTCTTGGGAGTCATCAGCCTGTTATCCCCGGCGTACCTTTTATCCGTTGAGCGATGGCCCGTCCACATGGAACCACCGGATCACTATGGCCGACTTTCGTCTCTGCTCGACTTGTCTGTCTTGCAGTCAGGCGGGCTTATGCCATTGCACTCGTCGAGCGATTTCCGACCGCTCTGAGCCCACCATCGCGCGCCTCCGTTACACTTTGGGAGGCGACCGCCCCAGTCAAACTACCCGCCATGCAGGGTCCCGGCTCCGGATCAACGGAGCGCGGTTAGATGCCAGAGACCTCAAGGGTGGTATTTCAAGGATGGCTCCACCCGAGCTGGCGCCCGGGCTTCCTAGCCTCCCACCTATCCTACACATGAGATCCCTAGCACCACTGCAAAGCTGTAGTAAAGGTGCACGGGGTCTTTCCGTCTGACCGCGGGTACTCCGCATCTTCACGGAGAGTTCAATTTCGCTGAGTTGGTGTTGGAGACAGCGGGGAAGTCGTTACGCCATTCGTGCAGGTCGGAACTTACCCGACAAGGAATTTCGCTACCTTAGGACCGTTATAGTTACGGCCGCCGTTTACCGGGGCTTCAATTCGGAGCGTGAACCCCTCCTCTTAACCTTCCGGCACCGGGCAGGCGTCAGACCCTATACGTCGCCTTGTACGGCTTCGCAGAGCCCTGTGTTTTTAGTAAACAGTCGCCACCCCCTGGTCTGTGCCCCCCGCCATGGCTTGCGCCACAACGGGGCCCTCTTCTTCCGAAGTTACGAGGGCAATTTGCCGAGTTCCTTCAACACCATTCTCTCAAGCGCCTGGGTATACTCTACCAGTCCACCTGTGTCGGTTTGGGGTACGGTCTGATGCGGGGGCTGTTTCCTGGAACGGGTCCCCAGCCGGGCCAATCCGATAAGGCCCGACACGCTTTCCCATTCGTCACACACCCGCTGGCCCACGAATATTAACGTGGTTCCCATCGACTACGCCTTTCGGCCTCGCCTTAGGGGCCGGCTCACCCTGCGTGGATTAACCTTGCGCAGGAACCCTTGGACTTTCGGCGACAGTGTTTCTCACACTGTTTGTCGCTACTCATGTCAGCATTCTCACTTCCGATACCTCCAGGCGGCCTCACGGACACCCTTCGCAGGCTTACGGAACGCTCCGCTACCACGTGTCAAAGACACATCCGCAGCTTCGGTACACGGCTTGAGCCCCGATACATTTTCGGCGCAGGCCGGCTTAACTAGACCAGTGAGCTATTACGCTTTCTTTAAAGGATGGCTGCTTCTAAGCCAACCTCCTGGTTGTCATGGCCTTCCCACATCCTTTCCCACTTAGCCGTGATTTGGGGACCTTAGCTG
>NZ_JBSNCF010000002.1:1542500-1720000 GCF_058780535.1 Azospirillum sp. UENF 211521 | reverse complement strand
GACCTTCGAGCAGGCGCGCAGCGGCCTCCAACTCGCCCGCACGCCGGGCCCGCACGAGGACAAGGGCTGCACCAAGGCGACGACCTGCTGAGGCGTCGCCTTCCTACTCCTGGTGAAGAAAGCGGCGGATGGCGCTGGCGAGGATCTGGACGCCCCTTTCCTCGTCATCCGCCATCTTGCGCAGCCGGTCGCGCATGGCCTGAACCTGCGGCTTCATCTGGGCCGCCTTGGCGATGGCCAGTTGCGCCTCTTCCGGTTTCATGTCGTTGTCGGCCATGGCCTGCTCCTTCTGCTCGCAACCAGGATGAGACAGTCGGCGCCGTCTTTCAACGGTCCGCTCACTAACGAAACAGGCCGGCGCTCTCCACAGCTTGGCCGCCGGTCCCCAGCTTGAACTCCGTGACGCCCGGCGCGCTGTCCGGGTTGATGCCGCCGAGGTCGAGCCAGCCCACGCCGCGCGCCTTCAGCGCCAGAGCCGCCCGCCACAGCACCAGCCGCATCGCGCCGCTCTTGCGCCCCGACTCGCTGGACCAGCCGATCTGGTAGGTGGCCGAGCCGCCATGGATGTAGAAGAGCGCGCTCGCCGCCGGGCCGGCCTTGCCGGACCGGTCCTCCAGCGCGGCGGCCATCAGCACCCCGTCGCCCTTCCCTCCGCCCTTCAGCAGCGTGTTGCGGATGCGCACGGCCAGCGCGCCGGTCATCGGACGGAACTGCTTGCTCTGGGCCTGCTCATGCTCCTGCTTCATCAGCCAGGGAAGGTTCTTGGCCTCCCAGTCGAGGTCGATGACCAGACCGGCCTTCTCCGCACCCTTCAGCCGCTGGCGCCAGTCGCGGGCCATCGCCGCCCGCAACTCGTCCTCGCCGCGCGACAGGTCGAGCCAGACCGTGCGGTAGCCGGGGCCGAAGCGGCGGAAACCGCAGCGTTGCAGCATCGCCTCGGCCTCCGGGCCGGCGGCCAGTTCGGGAAGCAGGCTGGCGCGGTTCAGCGGGTTGTCGGGGCAGGCCCGGCGCAGCAGACGGAAGACCGCCTCCTGGGTCGCCATGTCGGGCTCCACCCCGTCGAGCCACAGCGGGCCACGATGGATCTGGCGCTGATGGAACAGGCGCAGCGTCCGCCGCTCCAGAAGCTGCACGATCCCGATGGGCGCGCCGTCGCGCCGGATCAGGCCGAGCCGCGGCACGAAGCCGTGGGTGCGCCCCATGGCCCCGGCGTAGGCGAAGCATTGCGGCAGGGTGGAGCGGGGAACGCGGGCGAAGAGCGCGCCCCACTCCCCCACCGTTCCCTCGTTCCACAGGATGGTGACGGCGTCTTCGGTGGAGGTCGGCATCGGCGGGTCCGGCCTCAGGCGGGCGGCAGGGCCGAGGTGGCCTCTTCCAACTGGGCGAAGCTCGGCCGGTATTCGGGCTCCAGCACGTTTCGCGAGTATTCCACCGAAATGGCCGGGGCGTAGCCGGACAGGTGCGCGATCAGGCCGATCTTCATCGCCTGATAGTATTTCCCTTCGGCGTGGTAGATGTTCTTCAGGCCGCTGGCGATCGGCGCCAGGAAGCCGTAGGCGACGAGAATGCCGGTGAAGGTGCCGACCAGCGCGCCGCCGATCAGCTTGCCCAGGACTTCCGGCGGCTCGGTGATCGATCCCATGGTGTGAATCACGCCCAGCACCGCCGCCACGATGCCCAGCGCCGGCACGGCGTCGGCCACCGCCTGGATGGCGTCGGCGATCCGCTGGTGCTCGTGGTGCATGGTCTCGATGTCCTCGTCCATCAGGTCGACCAGCTCGTGCGGGTTGTCGGCCCCCAACGACATCAGACGCAGATAGGTGCAGAGGAAGGATATGGCGTGGTGGTCGCCGTAGAATTTCGGGAATTGCTGGAAGAGTGGTGAGTTCCTCTGGTTTCTCGATGTGTTGTTCAAGGGCGAGCAGCCCCTTGGTCTTCGCGATCTTGAAGACCTGATACATCATGGTGAGAAGTTCGAGGAAGTCATCCTTCTTGTATTTTGGCCCTTTGAAAAGGTGGCCGAGTTCCTTGCCGGTGTGGGTGACCACCGCTTTTGGGTTGCCGATCAGGAACGCGCCGGCGGCGGAGCCGAGGATGATCATGAACTCGAAGGGCATCCACAGCACGCCCAGGTGACCGCCGCCCAGGACGTAACCCCCGAAGACGCTGAACACCACGACGCCGAAGCCGATCATCACGAACATGTCTTCCGTCCTCCAGCGTCATTTTCCGTGCCTTGGCCGGTCCGCGTCGCGGAGCGTCGGCCAGGCGGGCGTGCTTGCGTTCTGCCGGCCCAGTGACGCAGCAATCCCTTGAGTTTTTGTAAATCCCCCGGCGTCGGACGCGATCCTAGCCGTGACAAAGGGTCGTGTCACGAAAGGAGTACCCGAAAAGCGGCCCGCTGCGGCGCCCTACGCAAAAGAAAAGGGGCCGCCCGCGGGCGGCCCCTCTTTACGCGCTCCGACGATTGGGCGAAGGCCCGCTCAGCCGATCCGCCAAGTGTCCGGAGCCTCCTCCAGACGCTTGAGGAGCGCCACGCGCTGCTGCTCGATCTCGTCCGGCAGATGGCTGCCGAAGCGGTTGAACAGCTCCTCCTGGTCCTTGGCCTCGGCCTCGGCCTCCTTCCGGTCGATGTCCATGATCTTCCGGAACTTGTCCTCGGCGAAATCGAGACCGGCCCAGTTCAGGTCCTGGTAGCGCGGCATGTAGCCGAACGGGCTCTCCGCCGCATCGACCGCACGGCCGCGGACGCGGTCGACGATCCAGCGCAGGACGCGCATGTTGTCGCCGAAGCCCGGCCAGACGAACTTGCCGTTCTCGTCCTTGCGGAACCAGTTGACGCGGTAGATGCGCGGCAGGTTCTCCACCTTGCCTTCCATCGCCAGCCAATGGTTCCAGTAGTCGGCCATGTTGTAGCCGCAGAAGGGCAGCATGGCGAAGGGGTCGCGGCGGATGGCGGCCTGGCCGACGGCGGCGGCGGTCGCCTCCGAGCCCATGGTCGCCGCCCAGTAGACGCCCTCGCGCCAGTTGTAGGCCTCGAAGACCAGCGGGAAGGTCTTGGACAGGCGGCCGCCGAAGATGAAGGCGGAGATCGGAACGCCCGCCGGGTCCTCCCAGGCCGGATCGATCGACGGGCACTGCGCCGCCGGAGCGGTGAAGCGTGAGTTCGGGTGCGCCGCGGGGCGGCCCGACGCCGGGGTCCAGTCGTTGCCCTGCCAGTCGATCAGGTGGGCCGGCGTCTCGTCGGTCAGGCCCTCCCACCACACGTCGCCGTCGTCGGTCAGCGCGACGTTGGTGAAGATGACGTTGGAGTTCAGCGTCTTCAGGGCGTTCGGGTTCGACTTGATGCTGGTGCCCGGCGCCACGCCGAAGAAGCCGGCCTCCGGGTTGATGGCGCGCAGGGTGCCGTCCGGCTGCGGCTTCACCCAGGCGATGTCGTCACCGATGGTGCGGACCTTCCAGCCCTCGAACTGGGCCGGCGGCACCAGCATGGCGAAGTTGGTCTTGCCGCAGGCCGACGGGAAGGCGGCGGCGACGTAGGTCTTCTCGCCCTCCGGGCTCTCCACGCCGAGGATCAGCATGTGCTCGGCCAGCCAGCCCTGCTCGCGGCCCATCGAGGAGGCGATGCGCAGCGCGAAGCACTTCTTGCCGAGCAGGGCGTTGCCGCCGTAGCCCGAACCGAAGGAGACGATCGAGTGATCGGCCGGGAAATGGACGATGTACTTGTGATCGGCGTTGCACGGCCACGCCACGTCCGGCTGGCCGGGCTCCAGCGGCGCGCCGATGGAGTGCAGGCAACGCACGAAGTCGCCGTCGCCCAGGATGTCCAGCACCTTCTGGCCCATGCGGGTCATCATGCGCATGTTCACCGCGACGTACGGGCTGTCGGAGATCTGCACGCCGATGTGCGCGATGTCGGAGCCCAGCGGTCCCATGCTGAAGGGCACCACATACATGGTGCGGCCCCGCATGCAGCCCTCGAACAGGCCGTCCAGCTTCGCCCTCATCTCCGCCGGGGCGACCCAGTTGTTGGTCGGGCCGGCATCCTCCTTGCGCTCGGAGCAGATGAAGGTCCGGTCCTCGACGCGGGCGACGTCGCCCGGATCGGAACGGCAGAGGTAGGAGTTCGGGCGCTTGGCCTCGTTCAGCTTGATGAAGGTGCCCGATTCCACCATCTCGGCGCACAGGCGGTCGTATTCCTCCTGCGATCCGTCACACCAGTGCACCCGCTCGGGCTTGCACTTGTTCGCGATCTCCTCGACCCAGGCCAGGAGCTTCTTGTTCCGCGTGCGCGTTGTTCCGGTCATCCTTTGCCTCTCAACTCGTCTCCGGGTTCGCCGCCCCTGGTATCGGGGGCCGGCGCCCGGAGGTCTGGACGGCTGGCCTTTTCGGCCCTTATCGAAGCCGTCCTTGTTCGGTGGCGGTGTCGTTCCGCCGGCTCAAACCACCGCAGCCCGGCCTGCAGGCCGGACGGCGGTCATCCCGACGCGCCCCCCGGGCGCGCCCGATGTCCTGATTGGCAAGAGAGGGGTGGCCCCAGGGCCACAAACCCAAAACGGCAACGGGTCGGTCCGTTATGGTCCACTGACGTTTTCTCCTGGTTGCGCTCTTTTTTGCGCGCCGCTTGCCGCGGCGTCGTGGTTAGCCGTCACGATCGTCCGAATCCACCGGGTCATCCGCCACGCCGGGTGCGCTGCCGGGCGCATTCTGGCGGGCCTGCCGGGCGAGCCCGGCGAGAGTGACCCTAGCGTCTTCGGGGTTTTCCACGCTGTGATCGAAATCAACCCGCGCCATTTCGCCGCTGCGGCGCAGGTCGCAGCCGTCGGGGTCGATGCCGGTCATCGCCCAGGGCTCGGCGCCCTCGGCGGAACGCCCGGCCAGAACCGTGACGTAGAGCCGCAAGGCGTCGGCGTGGTCGGCGTTCATGTGGGCCAGGATGGCGCCCTCGGCCTCGGCCAGCGCCGCGGGGACGCCGGGCAGCAGCAGGTCGGCGCGGTCGAGCCACCGCACCCGGCCGAAGCCGGCCACCAGATGGGCGCGCTCCACCGCCACGGCGTAGACGCTGAAATCGGTGAAACCGGCGTAGAACGCGGCCCCGGGATGGCGTGCCAGGAAGCGCGCGCGGTGGCGCGGCTCCTCCGAACGCTCGGCCCGCCCGAGCACGGACAGGCGCGGCCCGGACAGCGGCTCCGCCAGCCCCGCCGTTCCGTCGAACAGCAAGCCGACGCGCGGGTCACGCGCGATGTTCTTCGTGTGGTCGGCGAGCGTGGAGAGCAGGAGAAGGGGCGTGCCGTCGAGGTCGAAGGCCACCTGGACCAGCGAGGGATAGGGCCAGCCGCCCCGGTCGGCGGACCGGCCGTCCTGCTGGACGTCATCCGCGCGGAACGCGGTGGACAGCGCCGCGAGCCCGGCACCACGCATCAGGCGCCTTGCGGCACCTCCCGTTCGGCCGCCAACGTCCGATGACGCCGCGGCGCCCGGCCCCGACGGGGTCGGACGGATGGGGAACTCGTCGGAACTCATGCCCTGAAACGAATGCGTTCTCCCGCGCAGCACCGTTTCCCCGGCGCCGCATTGGTGCCATATTGGCCCAGACAAATAGGTTGGGAAAAGCGAAAAGTTGGCTTTTCATGCCTTTGCGCCGCCTATAGGTCGTCGTGGAGCATTCGGAAAGCCCGCATTTCGAAATAAGACGAAACCATTCTTCCGTAGTAAGCGACATCAACGGCCCGGCCATCCGCTTCAGTTGGCCGCCGGCACAGGCCGTCGCCGAAAACGGGGCGTGTGATTGGGAACGCGAACGACATGTCTCACACCGTAGCGTTGGTGGATGACGACCGGAACATCCTGACCTCCGTTGCCATGGCGCTGGAAGCGGAGGGCTTCGAGGTGCGCACCTACACCGACGGCGCCGAGGCGCTGCGCGGCCTGACCCAGCGCCCGCCCGACCTCGCCGTGCTCGACATCAAGATGCCGCGCATGGACGGGATGGAGCTTCTGCAGCGCCTGCGCCAGACGAGCCATCTGCCGGTCATCTTCCTGACCAGCAAGGACGACGAGGTCGACGAGCTGATGGGTCTGCGCATGGGCGCGGACGACTACATCAAGAAGCCCTTCTCGCAGCGCCTGCTCGTCGAGCGCATCCGCACCCTGCTGCGGCGCGAGGCGGCGACCCGCGACAAGAGCGCGCCGGAACCCGGCGTGCTGCTGACCCGCGGCCCGCTGGTTATGGACGGCGCCCGCCATTCCTGCACCTGGAAGGGCCAGCCAATCGACCTGACAGTGACCGAGTTCCTGCTGGTCAAGGCGCTGGCCCAGCGCCCCGGCCATGTGAAGAGCCGCGACCAGCTCATGGACGCCGCCTACGGCGAGAACGTCTATGTCGACGACCGCACCATCGACAGCCACATCAAGCGGCTCCGCAAGAAGTTCAAGGCCATTGATTCCGACTTTGCGCAGATCGAAACGCTCTATGGCGTCGGTTACCGATACAGGGAGTGAGGTCCGCGCGCCGGACCACGCCCCCTCCCCGCCCGTCAAGCCCGGCGCCGCCCCGCGCGCCGCGTCCCGGCGCCGGGTGCGCGGCGTGCCGTCGCCGCTGACCCTGCGGATTCTCGCCGTCAACGTGCTGGCGCTGCTGCTGCTGGTCGGCGCCCTGCTCTATCTCGGCCGCTACCAGGACCGGCTGGTCCAGGCGGAGCTGGACGCGCTGGAGACGGAGGCGCGCATCTTCGCCTCGGCGCTTGGCGAGGGCGCCGTGCAGCGCGCCGCCGACGAGCCGGAGGCGGGCCAGGAGAGCTACGAGCTGTCGCCGGAGTTGGGGCGCCAAATGATCCGCCGGCTGGCCCTGGCGACGGAGACTCACACCCGGCTCTACGGCCCGGACGGGCGCCTGCTCTCGGACAGCCGCGTGCTGACCGGCTCGCCCGGCAAGATCGAGATCCAGGAGCTGCCGCTGCCGCCCTCCGGCGACCCGGCGTCGCGCGCGGTCAACGAGTTCTACGCCCGCTTCATCGACGTGGTGCCGAGCCGGGAGAACCTGCCGCTCTACCGCGAGCCGCCGGGCCACGCCGCCGAATCGGCGGCCCCGCCGCCCAACGTGGAGCGCGCGCTGGCCGGCGAGAACAGCGCGACGGTGTGGCGGCTGGCCTCGCCCGTCGCCCGCTCCAACCTGCTGCTGACGGTCGCCGTCCCGGTCCAGCGCTACAAGGAGGTGCTGGGGGCGGTGCTGCTGTCGCGCAGCGGCACGGTGATCGACGAGGCCATCCGCTCGGTGCGCACCGACATCCTGCGCGTCTTCGCGGTGGCGCTTCTGGTCACGGTCCTGCTGTCGCTCTATCTGGCCGGCACCATCGCCCGGCCGATCCGCAAGCTGGCCCAGGCCGCCGACCGGCTGCGCACCGGCCATGGCCGCCACACCGAGATCCCCGACTTCACCCGCCGCGGCGACGAGATCGGGGAGCTGTCCGGCGTGCTGCGCGACATGACGGCGGCGCTGTGGGCGCGCATGGACGCCATCGAGCGCTTCGCCGCCGACGTCGCCCACGAGATCAAGAACCCGCTGACCTCGCTGCGCAGCGCGGTCGAGACGGTCAGCCGCATCCAGGACCCGGCCCGCCGCGACAAGCTGATGGCGATCATCGCCGACGACGTGCAGCGGCTGGATCGGCTGATCAGCGACATCTCCAACGCCTCGCGCCTGGACGCCGAGCTGTCGCGCGCCGCGCTGGAACCGGTGGACATCGGCGCGATGCTGCGCACGCTCGCCGACATCCACCACACCACCGCGGAGGACGAGGAGGACGAGGATGGGGTGGAGGCCGCGCCGGGCGTCGTCATCGAGCCGCCGCCCGGCGGGTCCCTGACCGTGAAGGGACTGGAGGGGCGGTTGACCCAGGTCTTCCAGAACCTAATCGCCAACGCCCTGTCCTTCTCGCCGCCCGGCGGGCAGGTCCGGCTGGCGTCGCGGCGCACCCCGGACGGCGCGGTGGAGGTAACGGTCAGCGACGACGGCCCCGGCATTCCGGAGGGCAAGGAGGAGGCGATCTTCGAGCGCTTCTACACCGAGCGGCCGGCCGGCGAGAAGTTCGGCACCCATTCGGGGCTCGGCCTGTCGATCTCCAAGCAGATCGTCGAGGCCCACGGCGGCACCATCCGGGCGGCCAACCGGCTGGGGCCCGGCGGGGAGACGATCGGCGCCGTCTTCACCGTGCGCCTGCCGCGTCCCTGACGGAGGCGCGGGAGAGATTTCCACATGGTGGATGCGGCATAGTTGCAATTTGAGAAAAGACGTATGGACAAAGTCGTGGGTGCGGCGGATGCTCAATTCCGGTCATTCCCGCGCCTGCGACGGCTGGCCTTTCGACAACCGGACGTCATCAACCGGAAGAGGGGCCATGCAAGACGCCACGTCGGACGCCACGTTGGACGCTAAGCCCGACCTCAAGCCGATCGCCCCCCGCCCGATCGACGAGCCCGCCGCGGCGTCGGCCCGGGTGATCGATTTCCGCCGGTACCGGCTGGCCCGCCTGATCAACGACGCCAGCGTCCAACAGGGCGAACTGGCCCGGATGATGCGGGCGTCGGCCAACGAGCGGACGCAGCTCGCGCAGGCGCTCCAGGGCGCCCAGCGGCATCTGGCGACCATCGCCGACAGCTACAGCCATCTTCTGACCCGGCTGGCCCGCGAGAAGGATTTCCGCACCGCCTGCCAGGAGGCCGCCGAGCTGAACGACCTGGACGAGATGATCCGGCGCCGCGACGCGCTGGCCAGCGAGCTGCTGGACATCCGCCGCACCGGCAGCCCCCGCCTGGGCCTGATCTCGGGCTGCGACCGGCCGGGCTGAAACGGGGAACCGGGCGCCGGCCGGCGGGCCATGGCGGTTGCGCCAGCGCATTGGAGGCGGATCGGGCGGGAAAAGGATGCATTTTCGGCATCCCATTGACAGAACCGGCGGCACGCCTCACCTTCGCGGGATCATGGCAACGATTCACGGCACCTGCGTCCTGGTCGGCCCATGGAGGGACGGCCATGGAAACGGCGGCAACCGGGGCGGAACGCCCGTCGGCGTGCTGCTGCGGGGTCCGTCGGGCAGCGGCAAATCCGATCTCGCCCTACGGATGATCGACGCAGGGGGGCTGTTGGTGGCCGACGACCGGGTGGAGCTGCGCGTGGACGATGGCAGGGTGATGGCGACGGCGCCGGCGGCGCTGGCCGGACTGCTGGAGGTGCGGGGGGTCGGTATCCTGCCGATGCCCACCGCCGCGGAGGCGGAGATCGCTCTGGTCGTCGATCTGGTGCCGCGCGGCGCCGTGGAGCGCCTGCCCCACGAAGAGACCACCGCCCTGCTCGACCGGACCGTGCCGCGCCTCGCCCTCTGCCCCTTCGACGCCTCGGCGCCGGCCAAGCTGACACTGGCCGCCGCCGCTGCGCGGGCCGGCTCGCTGGGAAAGGTGCCCAACCTGCCATGACCGATCGCCATTCCTTTCAGGACCAGCCGATGGAGCGGCCCGGGGGACAGGGCGGGCAGCTCGTGCTCGTCACCGGCATGTCCGGCGCCGGCATGTCCGTCGCGCTGAAGGCGCTGGAGGACCTCGGCTACGAGGCGGTGGACAACCTGCGCCTCTCGCTGGTCCCGGCGCTGCTGGAACAGGCCGACCCGCGCCGGCGCCCGCTGGCCCTGGTCATCGACAGCCGCACTCGCGACTTCTCCGCCCACGCCATGCTCGAGGAGGTCGAGGCGCTGAAGGCCCACGACGAGCTGGACGTGCGGCTGGTCTTCCTCGACTGCGGGGACGAGACGCTGCAGCGCCGCTTCACCGAGACGCGCCGCCGCCACCCCCTGGCCATCGACCGCCCGGTGCCCGACGGCATCCAGCTCGAACGCACCATGCTGCTGCCGCTGAAGCAGCAGGCCGACGTGACCATCGACACCACGCAGCTGTCCATCCACGACCTGCGCCGCATCCTGGCCGGCAACTTCCAGATCGGGACCCAGGCGGCGCTCCAGGTCTTCGTCACCTCCTTCTCGTTCCGGATGGGGTTGCCTCGCGAGGCGGACCTCGTGTTCGACGTACGCTTCCTGACGAATCCCCATTATGATCCGGATCTGCGACCGCTGACCGGCCTGGACCCCCGTGTGGCGGCGCGGGTGGAGGGAGACCCGGATTTCGCCGAATTCTTCCGTCATCTGACGGACCTGTTGCAGCCGCTCCTGCCGCGCTACAACCAGGAGGGCAAGAGCTACCTGACCATCGCGGTCGGCTGCACCGGCGGCAAGCACCGCTCGGTGTTCGTCGCCGAACGGCTGGCGGCGTGGCTGGACGGGCTGGGGTTGAAGGTCGGGATCAGCCACCGGGAGTTGGAACGGCAGGCCCCGCGGGCCGGCTGACAGCCGAAGGTTGGGGCCCGGGGGGAGTTGGAGCGATCCGGATAAGGGATCGTTCATAAGTACCGCCATAAGAATGTGGCTTCGGGGGAGGCTCCAGAATTGAAGGATGTCCCATGATCGGTATGGTTCTGGTAACCCACGGGCGCCTCGCGGAAGAGTTCATCGCCGCGCTGGAGCATGTGGTGGGTGAGCAGCAGCAGGTGCGGGCCGTGTGCATCGGCCCAGACGACGACATGGAGCAGCGCCGTCAGGACATCTTGAACTCCGTGGCCGACGTGGACGACGGGTCCGGCGTCGTCGTGCTGACCGACATGTTCGGCGGGACCCCGTCCAACCTCGCCATCTCCATCATGGACAAGGCGAAGGTCGAGGTGATCGCCGGCGTGAACCTGCCGATGCTGATCAAGCTGGCCAGCGTGCGCCGCCAGGAGACGCTGACCCACGCCGTGACCGCCGCGCGGGAGGCCGGTCAGAAATACATCAACGTCGCTTCCTCGCTGCTGTCGGACGGGTGACCCGATGAGTTCTCCAGACGAGAAGGCGCCCGCGCAAGGCGCCTCCGACGGCGATGGGCCGACCCCGGAGAGGAATCCCGAGATCTGCCAGACCGTCACGATCAGCAACCAGCGCGGCCTGCACGCCCGCGCGGCGGCGAAGTTCGTGAAGCTGGTCGCCACCTTCGACTGCGAGATCGAGGTGCGGCGCGGCGAGACGCAGGTGTCGGGCGAGTCCATCATGGGCCTGATGATGCTGGCCGCCGGCCCCGGCACCTCGGTGGAGCTGTACGCCTATGGCCGCGAGGCCGAGGAGGCCATGGCGGCGCTCGTGGATCTGATCACCCGCAAGTTCGATGAAGACTGACGTTCCGGCCGCCGGCCAGGGACGGTCGTTGCGCGGGCTGGGCGTTTCGCCCGGCATTGCCATCGGCCCGGCCCACGTGGTGGAGAGCGGCGCCGTCCGCGTTCCCGAATACACGCTCGCCGCCGATCAGGTGGAGGCCGAGGCCGCGCGCTTCGCCGACGCCTGCGGCAAGGCGCGCCGCCAGATCCGCAAGCTGAAGGCCAAGGCGCTGACGCTGCCCGGCTCGGCGTCGGAGGAGATCGGCTTCCTTCTCGACGCCCATCTGGCGATGGTCACCAACTCCCGCCTGACGCGCGGCGTCGAGCGCCGCATCCAGCAGGAGCTGGTCAACGCCGAGGCCGCGGTCCAGGCGGAGATCGCCACCATCGCCCAGACCTTCGCGGGCATGGAGGACAGCTACCTCGCCGGGCGGATCGCCGACGTGCGCGAGGTGGGACGCCGCCTGATCCGCAACCTGATGCGCCACGAGTATCAGGCCTTCTCGATGCTCAACCCCGGCGCGGTGATCCTGGCCGAGGAGCTGACCCCGGCGGACACCGCCCTGCTCGACCCGCGCCGCGTCGCCGGCTTCGCCACCGTGCTCGGCGGCGCCGAGGGGCACACGGCGATCATGGCGCGCTCGCTGGGGATTCCGGCGGTGCTCGGCGTCGGCGGGCTGCTGGCCGGGCTGAAGAACGGGATCACGGTCATCGTGGACGGGGTGCAGGGGCGCGTCATCATCGACCCCACCCCCGAGGTGCTGGAGGACTACCGGCAGCGCCGCGCCGAGCGCGAGCGCGAGCGCGAGCAGTTGAAGGGCCTGCGCAAGCTGCCCGCCATCACCCGCGACAACACCGCGGTGACCCTCCAGGCCAATCTGGAGCTCCCGCGCGACCTCGACCACGCGCTGGAGAACGGGGCGCAGGGCATCGGGCTGCTGCGCACCGAGTTCCTGTTCATGAACCGCGACCAGCTGCCGGACGAGGACGAGCAATACACCGTCCTGCGCTCCATCATCGAGGGCATGGGCGGGCGCACCGTCACCGCCCGCACGATGGATGTCGGCGGCGAGAAGCTGGCCGGCTGGATGGCGGGGCGCTACGGCGAGCCGGCGAACCCGGCGCTCGGCCTGCGCGCCGTCCGGCTGGGCCTGCGCGAGCCGAAGCTTCTGGAGACGCAGCTCGCCGCCATGCTGCGGGCCGGCGTCCACGGGCCGCTGCGCATCCTGCTGCCGATGATCTGCTCGGTCGCCGAGGTGCAGCGCGTGCGCGAGATGATGGGCCAGGTGGCCCGCCGCCTGCGCCGCCGCGGCGTTCCCATCGCCGACCCGCTGCCGCCGGTGGGCGTGATGGTGGAGGTGCCGGGCGCGGCCCTGTCCGCCGACGCGCTGGCCTACGCCGCCGACTTCTTCTCCATTGGCACCAACGACCTGACCCAGTACACGCTGGCCATCGACCGCGGCGACGAGCAGGTCGCCTCGCTCTATGACCCGCTGCACCCGGCGGTGCTGCGCCTGATCCAGTTCACCATCGAGGCGGCGCTGCGCGCCCGCATCCCGGTGTCGATCTGCGGCGAGATCGCGGGCGATTCGCGCTACACGGCGCTGCTGCTGGGGCTGGGCGTGCGCGACCTGTCGATGGTGCCGCCGGCCATCCCCCTGGTGAAGCGGCGCATCCGCAAGCTCGACCTCCAGGAGGCCACCCGCCGCGCCCGGGTCATCATGGACCAGAGCGACAGCGGGCGCATCGCCGCCCTGCTGGACGACTTCAACGCCGTGGGCTGAGATGGCGGCCGAGGCGGCCGGCCGTCGCGGCCGCCGCCTCGGACCCGTCACCCCCAACTCATCTCGCCCTTGGCGACCTTGGCCCCGATGTCGAGCGCCACGCCCATGCCGAGGCCGGGGAAGCGCGCCTCCATGGCCGCCTTCAGCGCCGCGGAATCGGCGGCCTTGGGCACTTCCTCCTCGAAGGCGAGCAGATACCGCTTGGTGAAGACGATGCCGGAGGCGTCGGTGGCGGCGTCCTGCGCCATATGGCCGGGAACCACGATCGCCGGCTGCCGCGCCGCCATCCGGTCGAGGTTGGCGATCCAGGCCGCGCGGCTTTCCGCCGTCGGCGTGTCAGCGGTCCAGACATGGACTCCGGAGAACACCAGCACCCCGCCAACCGCCGCGCTCAACGACGGCACCCACAGGTAGCGGCGGTTGGCCAGCCCGTCGGCGGTGACGATCTCGACGTTCCGGCCGTCCACCGTCAGCGTCGGGCCGTCGAACACATCCGGCAGGACGATGTCGGCCAGCGCCTGCGGCCCGTTCTCCTTCAGCCGCGGCCCCCAGACCTCCAGCTTCTTGGCGACGTTGCCCTTGATCGCCGCGACGGTCGCCGAGGCGGCGATCACCTTGCTGTCGGGGAAAGCCTCGCGCAGCGGCTTCAGGCTGAAGTAATAGTCGGGGTCGGACTGGCTGATGTAGATGGCGGTCAGCCGCTTTCCGCTCGCCCGGACGGCCTCGACCATGGCCCGCCCGTCCGCATAGGTGAAGCCGCCGTCGATCAGCAGCGCCTCCGACGGGCCGGTGAGGAGCAGGGGCGCCCGGAAGAAGCCGTTCGGCCCCGCCGGAAAATGTTTCCAATTCAGCGCGGTGTCGCCGGCCGCGGCCGCGGAGCCGCTGCGGCCGGCGAACGTGGCCGCGCTGAGCGCCAGGGTGGCCGTCATGAAGGTCCGTCTGGTCAGCATGGTACGTCCCCGCCGTCAGGCCACGAGTTGAGCGATTTGCGCGTCCGCGTCGCGGAAGGCCTTGTCCACCATGTCCGGCCCGCGCGACATGCCCTCGGCGTAGACGAACCGGACGTCGGTGATGCCGATGAAGGCGAACACCTGCGTCAGGTACTGGACCGGAATGTCCGCCGGCGTGCCGCGGTAGACACCGCCGCGCGTCAACGCGATGTGGACCGTCTTGCCGCTGACCAGCCCGACCGGACCAACCTCGGTGTAGCGGAACGTGACGCCGGGCCTGACAATGGCGTCAATCCAGTTCTTCAGATGGGCGGAAATGTTGAAGTTGTACATCGGGGCACCGATCACGATGACGTCGGCGGCCAGAAACTGCCGAATCAGCGCATCGTCCTGGGCGGCACGCGCGGCCTGCTCGGGGGTGCGCGCGTCCGGCGCCGCCATCCGGGCGGCCACGGCGATGTCGTCGAGCGCGGCGACCGGCTCCCTGGCCAAGTCCAGGACATCCAGCGTCGCGCCGGGGTACCGCCCGGCCAAGCGGGCGGCGAGGCTGTCGGCGATGCGGGTCGAGGCCGCCCCGGTGCTGCGGGCGCTGGAATTGATCTGGAGAATCTTCATGGCAAAACCCCTGTGCGGTGATAAACGGGCAAGCAGGCCCCCGGGCGGCGGCCATCGGCACGCCGCGGGCGAAGGCGCTGCGGGAAACGGAAGAGAGTGGATGGCGTGGTGACCCGTCAGGTCGAGGCGGCGGCCTCGATCAGCGAAACCACGGCGTCGGGATGCGCGATCGGCACCATGTGGCTTGAGGCGACCTCGACGAGCCGGGCCCCCACCCGGGCCCCCATGCGGGTCGCCATGAAGCGCTGCAGGTCCGGCGCCAGCGCCCGATCATCGGACGTCAGCAGATACCAGGACGGCGTGTCCCGCCAAGCCGCGGCCTTGCACGTCTCGGTGAAGGACGCCATGGCGATCGGCCGCTGCGTCGCCGCCAGCACCCCGACGCGTTCCGGAGCGACATCCCCCGCCAAGCCCGGCCCGTAGCCCGCCGGGTCGAACCAGAGCAGGCCATCCGCGTCCGGCCTGGCGCCCCGTATGCCGGGGAACTCCGGTCCGTGCCTCTGCAGGTCGGCGACCGACTCGCCGGCGTCGGGGGCCAGCGCGGCGATGTAGACGAGACCATGGACCTTTTCCGCGGCCCCCGCCCCGCCGATCACCGCCCCGCCCCAGCTGTGCCCGACCAGGACGACCGGACCGTCCTGGCGGTCGAGCGCGCGCCGCGTGGCGGCCACGTCGTCGGCGAGCGACGTCAGCGGAAGCTGGACCGCGGTGACGGTGAAGCCCTTGGCCTGAAGTCGGACGATCACGCCGCTCCAGACATTGCCGTCGGTAAAGGCGCCGTGAACCAGCACGATGTTGCGGATGGTCATGGGGGTCGTGTCCGTCGATCCGGTTCGCGCCTGCGCCGTGCCGGACGGCGAGTCGCCGACGGACAGCGCCAGCGCTCCGGCAAGCACCGCCCGGCGGCATGGTCTGGCAACGGCGGAAGGCTTGGTCATGCCGCGGCGCTCAGACGCCGCGCCGGGCCCGCCCCGGCTCGATGGCTTCGAAGAGGTTCGCCGGGGTGCCGAACAGGGCGTCCGACCGGATGGGGCGCCATGCCTGCCCACCCCCGGCCAGCAGCGCGGGCACGCCGCGCAGCCCGAATCGCTGCATCTCGACGGCGGCCGCCGCGATCCGCGCGCGGCAGGCCTCGGCCAGCGCGGCGTCCTGCCCGGCGAGCAGGGCGGCGGCCTCCCGCAGCCCTTCGGCGACCAGGACGGCGCCCACCGCCTCGATGACGGAGGTGTCGACGCCATCGACATAGCGGGCACGCTGGATGGCCTTGAGCGCGTCGATCTCGCGCCGCGGCTCGGTCAGCCGCACGGCGGTCAGCGCCAGCGTGGACGGACCGGAGTCGAACCGCGCGGCGTCGGTCAGCACGCGGGCTCGGTAGGCCTCGGTGAAGGGAAGGCCGGTCAGCGCGGCGATCCGCTGGTCGTTGGCCCAGGCGTAGGCGGCGAAGCCGGGGTCCATGGCCCGTGCGCCGTCGCCGGCGAACAGGCCGGTCGGCATCAGGGTCAGGTCGATGCCGGGATCGGCGCGCAGCCGATCGAGCATCGGCGCGGCGCCGTAGCACCAGCCGCAGAGCGGATCGAACAGATAGCGGACCTCGACCATCGCAACCCTCCGGAATCAGCGTCGGCCTCTGTTGTACAAAACCCCTATTGATCGGAAAACAGCGACAGACGATAAGACCTGTGCGCTTTTTGCTGACAATCGGAGCCGGGGCCCGCGCATGGCCGAACCCATCAACCTGAACCGGCTGGCCTACTTCGCCGCCGTCGTGGACACGGGGTCCTTCACCCGCGCCGCCGAACGGCTGGGCGTGAGCAAGACCGTGGTGAGCCAGCAGGTGGCCCGTCTCGAAGCGGACGTCGGCGTGAGCCTGCTGACGCGGACCACCCGCAGCGTGCAGCTGACCGAGGCCGGCCAGGGCTTGCACGCCCGCTGTCTGGCGATCCTGCGGGAAGCCGACGAGGCCTTCGCCGAACTGTCCGACGCGGCTCAGGAACCGCTCGGGACCCTGCGCGTCACCGCGCCGAACGACTTCGGTTCCTTCATCCTGGCGCCGGTGGCCGCCGCCTTCACCCGCCGCCATCCGAAATGCCGCGTCGATCTGGTGATCACCGACGCGAAGCTCGACCTGATCGGGCAGCGGTTCGATCTGGCCATCCGCGTCGGCTGGCTCGACGATTCCAGCGCGCTGGCCCGCCGCCTCGGCACCTTCCGGCAGATCGCCGTCGCCCATCCCGCCGTTGCGGAGCAGCGCCCGGTCGCGGTCCCCGACGACCTCCCGTCCTGGCCGTTCATCGCCAACCTGTCGCTCAAGGACCCCGGCCTGTGGACCTTCCGGCGCGGCGCGGAGGAGCGGACCTTGCGGGTCCAGCCGATCCTGAGCGTCAACGCCACGCCGGCGGCGCTCGCCGCGGTGCAGGCCGGCGGCGGCTTCGCCGTCCTGCCCGAATTCCTGGTGGCGGAGGAGATCGCGGCGGGCCGGCTGGTTCCGCTTCTGCCGGACTGGAGCCTGCCGTCCGGCGGCATTCACGCCGTGTATCCGGCCACCCGCTTCCGCCCGCTGAAGGTCAGGGCCTTCGTCGACATGCTGCGCGACACGCGGAACTGGCCGACGCGCCTGCGCTGGGACGCCCAGCCGCAGCCCTGATGCGCAATCCAGAGCGAAACCCGCCCCAATCGAACGATCGCACCGGTTGTTGACAACTCCGCATTGTAGAATACTGGCACGCCCATCCGTTGAGGCGTGACGTCCGGCGGACAGACCAGAACTGGCGGGCCCCCGTCTTCAGAAACCTGGGTCTTCAGGAACACGGAAAGGCATGCAGGATGCGCTCTGGACAACGGAACGGCGGCGGTGCGCCTGAGGCCGCCTTCGATCTGAACATGGCCTTCGATCGGCGCGACACGCTGTTCACCCGGGCCGCGGAACACATGTCCGACATGGTCGCCAACCCGCCGAGCGGCCCCCACGCCTTCGACCTGCTGAACGGCGGCCTGCGCGAGTTGTCGAGCCTGATGATCCGGCAGTTGCCCCTGACCACGGCCCGCGAGGCGCGCCTTGCCCACACCCTCTGCCAGGAGGGGATCATCGAAGACACGAAGGCCCTGGCCCTCGGCGAGGGCGTGGCCCTGTTCCTCGACCGGCTCCAGGCCGCCGCCGATCACGCGGGCATCGGGCCGGCCGCGGACCGCGGTCCGGCGTCGGACGTCCTGGCGACGGCGCCCGCGCAAAGCCTGGACGGGGTTCTCGCCACGCTGCGGGCGTGCCGCGCCGCGATGGTGGACGGGGAGACCGGCGCGGAGCGGCTGGCCCCGCTTCTGGACGAGGCCGTGGCGGCCGTGGAGTGCCTGGCGCTGCGGGACGCCGTCGCCCGCTTCGACCACGCGGCCGACGCCTTCGAGGCCGCGATGCCGAAGGCCCTGCCGACCAAGCCGACCGACCGCATGCTGGCCGCCGGAGCCAAGGCGGGGAGCGTCGCCCTGGACGCGGCGCGGCGGATCTATCAGGCTATGGCGTCGGAGTTTCTGGCACCGAGGAAAGGGGTCGGGAAGTGACGGTCGCCTTGCCCATCACGACGCCGTCGACGGGGTTTCTCAAGGATCGCATCGCCAAGCCGCTTGCCCGGGGACTGGTGACGATCCTGCGCGGCCGCCGCGGCGACCGGCCGCCCGAACCGGCGGAAACCCGCGTCGACATCCACCGCCAGCCCCTGCGCACGGCGCTGGACTGGCATCTGGAGATGATCGCCCTGTGGAAGCGGCATCCCACCTTCGGGCCGGGGCTGCACGACGACCTGAAAGGCACGGGCCTGCTGTCCCGTTGCGTCATCCTGACGGCGCAGGACGGCGGACCGCTGTGCTTCCGCTACATCGGAAATCCGACCCGCCGGGTCTTCGGCGACCGCTGGGCCGACCAGAACATCGGCAAGCCCCATCTCGAGGACGTGCACAGCGCCTACGCCCGGGCCATCGATGCGCAATACCGGGAAGCGGTGGAAGGCGGGGAGCCGGTGTACAACCATCTGGTGATCACCGGGCTTCCCCGCCCGCCGGTCAATTACCGGCACCTCCTCTTCGGCTGGTCGCTGGGCCAGCGCCGGCAGGCCCTGCTGGCGCTGATCGATTCCTGACGCGGATCGACCGCCCCATCACGCCGTCCGATTACGCCGCCTGGGCGAGGTCCGCGGCGATCTGCGCCAGATCGCCGAGGAACTGCGCGCGGCTGAAGCGCACGAGATGCATCGGCAGCGTCTTCAGGCCGATCTGGTTGTAAGTGATGGCCGGCTCCTGGTCGATGTGGCGCGGCCCCATCTTGCGCTCCGCCCACACCGGGACGATGTCCGGGTCGACGACCGAGATGAACCAGGTCGGCGACCACAGCAGCCATGCCGCCAGCTTGTTCACCCGCTGGCAAATCGGGAACAGGCCGCGGCCCTGGAAGTCGGGCCGCGTCCACCCCGCGTTCGTCCACACCACCTGACCGCGCGTGCTGTTGGCGGTGTCGGAGGTGCAGGTGCACCATTCGCCGGCCGGCGCCTGGGTGGCCGGGTCGTCGTAGAACACCGTCATGGCGTTGAAGCGGTCACCGATGGATTGCGCGCTGCAATCGTAGAGCAGCCCGGCCTGGGCGGTGACCACGTCGCCGGAGGCGGCCGTCCCGCCGATCCAGAAGGCGTTGGCCGGAGTCAGGGAGCGGCAGGCCGGATGGGCCGCGGGAAGCATCGGCTCCCAGGAGCCCGCGGCCACCGCGGCCTCGTTGACGCGCACCAGCGCCGGCATGTCGAACACGACGGAAAGCGCGACCCCGCGGCCGGCCGCCAGACCGACGAGCTCGTCGCGGGCGGCCTGGAGCAGGCCGGACAGGGGCCCCGACGGGATGGGGAGAGCCGACAGGGCGATGGAGGTCCGCTGCGTGCCGATCAACTGGGTGCCGGTCAATTGCGTGCCGATAAACATGGATGTCTCTTCCTTGGGTTGGAAAGGATTGGCGTCTGCCGCCAAGCGGGGCGCGATCCGCCCCGCACATCCACATCATCGTCTCCGCGAAACGAGTATTACTACTTTTGCGAATGCCCCTGTCCGGCACCGCGCGGCGCGCCCGATCCACCGGACCGGACGCGCCGTCTTGTCCCTCAGCTTCCGAGCAAGCCGCTCACTGGCCCTTGCCGTCCGAGGACACCGCGGCCGCCTCGCCGGAGGAGGCCGGCGTGGAACCACCGGCCCCCTTCGCCGGGCTGCCGGGCACCCACCAGCGGCGGGCCTCGCCGTCCGCACCGTCCGGCGCCCCATCCGTCGCCGCATCGGCGCGGGTCTTCAGCATTGAGAAGACGATGGAGCCGCCGACCAGGAAGGCCGTGATGCCCAGCGCCACCGCCGTCGGCATCTTGTAGATGTCGATCATCAGCATCTTGGCGCCGACCACCACCAGAACCAGCGACAGGCCGTATTTCAGGTAATGGAAGCGGTGGATGACCGAGGCCAGCGCGAAGTAGAGGGCGCGCAGGCCGAGGATGGCGAAAACGTTGGAGGTCCAGACGATGAACGGGTCGGTGGTCACCGAGAAGACCGCCGGAATGGAGTCCACGGCGAAGACCAGATCGGTGAACTCGATCAGGATCAGCACGAGGAACAGCGGCGTCATCATCCGCACGCCGTCGCGCATCACGAAGAACTTCTGCCCCTCGTACCCGTCGGTCATGCGGAAGCGGGAGCGCATGAACTTGACGATCCGGTTGTTCTCCATGTCCGGCTCGTCGTCCACCGACATCAGCATCTTGATGCCGCTGAAGATCAGGAAGGCGCCGAAGATGTAGATGATCCAGTGGAATTCCTGGATCAGCGCCGTGCCCGCGACGATCAGCACGCCGCGCATCACCAGCGCGCCCAGGATGCCCCAGAACAGCACCCGGTGCTGGTACTGCGGCGGCACCGCGAAATGGGTGAAGATCAGCGCGATCACGAAGATGTTGTCGACGCTCAGGCTGTATTCGATCAGGTAGCCGGTCAGGAACTCCAGCCCCTTCTGCGACCCTTGGAAATGAAAGACGCCAGCCGCGAAAATCATCGCCAGCGTGGAATAGGCCGCGCAGCGCATCAACGCCTCGCGGCCGGAGATCACATGGGATTTCTTGGAAAATACACCAAGATCAAAGGCCAAAAGCACGCCAACGAAGACGGCGAAGCCGGCCCACATTAAGACAATCTGGTCCATGGAACTGTCCCTTGCTTCATGCACTCCGCTCCCGCAAGCGGAGACGTCGATCGTCACATGAGCAGTCCGACATCACCGGTGCGCCACGGCGGGACGCATCGGCCAGAGGGGCCCGGACTGGAATCGCGGCCGCAAGGTCTGCGGCCGACGGAAAAGCGCGCGCAACGGCTCGGCCGAGGCGCGTCAGGACACCCGCCTCCATCGTTTGCCGTGGAGGCGTGGCGGTTGGTCAGGATGTTGGTTCGCTGCGGTCCATGCCGATGTCTCCCAAAGGCCCGTCGGGGACCGTCGTCCGGCGGTGGACCTTGTGGTGGAGCGGGACCCAGGGGGAAGAACAGGGCCAGCTTCCGCAAGGCCGCGCCAAGGCGACGGCTCAATGGGAAGTCCGACATCACAGCGCCGGGCGACGCTGCCAGAGGGGCCCGGACCTCACCCGTCATGTAGTCAGGCCCCTTCCCGGCGACAAGAGGGGGGAACGGCGTTTGCGGACCGCGATCGGTGCGATGGCCACAAGCAACGACACCATCCACTTGATCGCCCATGGGTTGTCGGTTTTCCCACCGGAAGCCGGCTTTGCGAATTCCACATCGCCCATGGATGATTCCGCACCGGTGGGTTGTTTGTAGCGATTGACGGTAATTCACGGCAGGACACCCACAACGATGCGGCGCTCCATTTTGCTCGGCTGCCTGCTGGCGGCCGGATTGGCCGGTTGCGGCCCGCGTTTCGAGACGGTCGCAAGCTATTTTCCACCGGTCAGCGAGGCGGGAAAGCTCTGTGTCGCCCAGTGCAAGCAGGCACAGACGATCTGCCAATCCGCAAAGGAGTTGGCCGTTCAGACCTGCCGGGCCGAGGCGACGACCCGCGCCCAGGGCGAGTATCAGTCCTATCTCCGGTCTCTGCCCAAGGATGCGGACAAGAAGAAGATCAGGACGTTCAGCGACTTCGACCGGAGCCCCAGCTGCTACAGCGAGCTCACCTGCTCCGCCGACTACGACGATTGTTACAAATCCTGCGGCGGCCGGATCGAGGCGCAAACCTATTGCGTCGTCAATTGCAAGGAAATGGTGCCGCCCATGCCGGATGGGTCCGCCGTCGGGCCGAGAACCAGGCTCTGACAGCGGTCGGGCGGAATGCGGCTTGACCGGAGCCGTTCCGCCCGCGTAGCTTCGCACCCGACGGTTGCCCGAAAGGGCTGAAAATGGGAACACGGTGCGGACCCCGCGGCGAAACGCCGTGCAAGGGTCCAACGCCGAGGCTGCCCCCGCAACTGTAAGCGGCGAGTCGTCCATCGGAATGCCACTGGGATCGCGATCCTGGGAAGGCGATGGGCCGACGATAACCCGCGAGCCAGGAGACCTGCCGTCAGTCGTGGTCACACGCGAACACGTTCGGGCGGGGTGCACCGAAGGTCGTCGAACCGGAACTCCGTTCGCGGAGCGTCCGGTGGGACTTCGTTCGCGGTGACGTGCCACCGGCGTCCCGCCCGAGGTCTCAATGAGTGTCCGCGTTCCCCGCCTTCACCGGACGGCGTCCTTCGCCGCCCTTCTGGGAAGCCTTGCCCTTCCCGTGTCGGCCTACCCCACGTCGGCCTTCGCCGATTCCATCACCATCACGACGCTTCCGCCGGTCTCGGTGACCGCCAACCGCGTCCCCACCGCCGCCGAGGAAACCGGCAGCGCCCTGACCGTCATCACCCGCGAGGAGTTGGAGCAGCGCCAGACCCAGGTGCTGTCCGACGCGCTGCGCGCGGTGCCCGGCGTCGCGGTCAACCGCACCGGCCCGATGGGCACCCTGACCCAGCTCCGCATCCGCGGGTCGGAGGGCAACCAGACGCTCGTCCTGATCGACGGGATCGAGGTGAACGACCCGGCGTCCGGCTCCGAATACGATTTCGCCAATCTGCTGGCCGGCGACGTGGAGCGCGTCGAGGTGCTGCGCGGCCCGCAGAGCGCGCTTTACGGCTCCGACGCGGTCGGCGGCGTCGTCAACATCGTGACCCGCCGCGGCTCCGGCGCCCCCCGGTTCCGCGCCGCCGTCGAAGGCGGGTCCTTCGGCACCGCCGCCGGGCGGGCCTCCTTCGGCACGGGGAACGACCGCTACGACCTGTTCCTCAGCGGCCAGGGCGTCACCAGCGACGGCGTGTCGGTTGCCGACAAGCGGCTCGGCAACCCGGAGAAGGACGGCTACCGCAACGGCACGCTGACCGGAAACGCCGCCGTCCGCCCGACCGAGCGCAGCGAGATCGCGATCACCGGGCGCTACACCCGCTTCCGCACCGACACCGACGGCTTCGTCGGCGGGCGCGGCGCCGTCGATGACGGGACCAGCACCGCCGGAGAGCAGTATTTCGGGCGCCTCCAGGGCAAGATCGCCCTTCTCGACGGCAAGTGGGAGCACATCGTCGGCCTGACCCATGGCCGCCAGCAACGCGACTACCGCGACGCCGCCAAGACGGTGACCAGCCGCTACGACGGGCGCAAGACCAAGGCCGACTACCAGACCAACCTGGCTCTGAGCAGCGGCCCCGCCGACCATGTGCTGACCGCCGCCGTGGAGCGTGAGGAGGACAAGGCGATCAGCCGCAGCGCCTTCTCCAGCTTCGACCGCTCCATCGGCTCCACCGGGCTGGTGGGTCAGTACAAGCTGGGCCTGTTCGACCGGCTGACCCTGACCGGCAGCGTCCGCCACGACGAGAACGACCTGTTCCGCGACGCCACCACATGGCGCACCACGACGGCCTATCTGATCGAAGAGAGCGGGACGAAGCTGCGCGCCTCCTACGGCACCGGCGTCAAGAATCCCACCCTGTTCGAGCTGTACGGCTACACCGCCACCTACGCCGGCAACCCGAACCTGAAGCCGGAACGGGCGCGCGGCTGGGACGCCGGCTTCGATCAGGCGCTGTGGGGCACGCGGGCGTCGGTGGACGGCACATGGTTCGACCAGCGCATCCGCGACCTCATCACCGGCACCGGGCGGACCTCCGTCAACATGCCGGGCGAGTCCCACATCCGCGGCTTCGAGCTTGGCCTGTCGGTGGAGCCCATCGACCGGCTGACCGTCCGCGGCTCCTACACCTGGACCGACGGCGAGGATTCCACGGGGGCGGAGCTGGTGCGCCGGCCCAAGCAGCTCGCCAGCCTGACCGTCAATCACCGCTTCCTGGAGGACCGGGCGAACGCCAACCTCGGCGTGGTCTACAATGGGCGGTCCAGCGACTGGGCCTACGATCCCTTCTACAACCGGCAGGTCGTGAACCTCGCCCCCTACACGCTGGTCAACATGGCCGGCTCCTATGCGCTGTCCGAGGGGGTCGAACTCTTCGGGCGCGTGGAGAACCTGTTCGACCGCCGGTATCAGGAGGTCTGGACCTACGGCGCATCCGGCAGGGCCGGGTATCTCGGGCTGCGGCTGTCGCTGTGAGGCCCACCCGTCTCGGGCTGGCCGCCGCTCTCCTGCTGATCGCGGGAGGGCCGGCGGCGGCCTGGGAGGCGCCGCGCGCAAAACCACAGCGCATCGTCTCCCTGAATCTCTGCGCCGACGAGCTGCTGTTGCGGCTGGTCGGGCCGGAGCGCCTCGCCGCGGTGACGTGGCTGGCGCGCGATCCCCGCGCCTCCACCGTCGCGGCGCTGGCAGCGCGGGTGCCGGTCAACCACGGGACGGCGGAGGAGATCCTGCCGCTCAACCCCGACCTGATCGTCGCCGGGCGCTACACCACGCGGGTCGCGGTCGGGCTGCTGACGCGGCTGAAGGCACCTCTGCTGGAGCTGGACGTCCCGCAGAGCGTGGCGGGGGTGGCGGAGCAGATCCGCGGCCTCGCCCGCGCCGTCGGCGAGCCGGACCGCGGGGAGGCCCTGGTCGCCGACCTGCTCTCCCGCCTCGACGCCCTGCCCGCCGCGGCGCCGGGACCGCGCCCGACCGCGGTGGTGCTGCGCCCCAACGGCTTCGTCGCCGGGTCCGGGTCGCTGGTCGATGAACTCCTGACCCGCGCTGGACTGGAGAACATGGCCGACCGCCTGCCGCTGGGCAGCCAGGGCGCCCTGCCGCTGGAGGCCATCATCCTGGGTGGCGCGGACGTGTTGATTGTCGACGCCGCACCCGACGCGCCGCCGTCGCTGGCCGGCGCCCTGCTGCTGCATCCGGCCCTGAGAGCCATGAAGCGTCAGGTCCGCACCCTGTCGCTGCCCTCCCGCCTGTGGACCTGCCCCGGCCCGCAGATCGCCGAGGCCGCGGAACGGCTGGCTGCCGCGCGGGAGGCCCGGCCATGACGGCTGCCGCAACGTGGGAGTCCCGCATCCCCTACCCCGCCCTGGTCGCCGGGCTGACGGGTCTGGCGCTGGCGCTTTGCGCGGTGTCGGCGGCGGTCGGCTATGTGCCGTTCGACCTGGGCGCCGCCCTGTCCGACTGGCTCGCCGGGCGCCCCACCCTGGGTGCGCTGGTGCTGGCCGAGCTGCGCCTGCCGCGCGCCCTGCTCGGCCTGCTGGTCGGCTTCAGCCTGGGGCTGACCGGGGCGGCGATGCAGGGCTGGCTGCGCAACCCGCTGGCCGAACCGGGGCTGGTCGGCGTGTCGAGCGCCGCGGCGCTGGGCGCGGTGATCGTCTTCTACAGCGGCCTGTCCGCCGCGCTGTCGCTGGCCCTGCCGCTCGGCGGCATGGCCGGAGCGGTCACCGCCGCGGTGCTGCTGAACCTGATGGCGGCGCGGGGGGCCGGAACGACGGCGCTGGTCATCGGCGGCATCGCCATCAACAGCCTCGCCGGGTCGCTGACCGCGCTGGCCCTCAACCTCGCCCCCAACCCCTATGCGGCGCTGGAGATCGTGTTCTGGCTGATGGGGTCGCTGGCCGACCGCGGCACCGACCAGCTCTGGCTCGTCCTGCCACCGATGCTGGTGGGCTGGGCGCTCTGCCTGTCCGGCGCCCGCGCCCTCGACGCGCTGACCCTGGGGGAAGACGCGGCGCGCAGCCTGGGCTTCGACCTCACCGGGCTGCGCGTCCGGCTGATCGCCGGGGCGGCGCTGGCGGTGGGCAGCGCGGTGTCGGTCATCGGCGCCGTGGGCTTCGTCGGGCTGGTGGCGCCGCACCTGATGCGCCCGCTGGCCGGGGCGCGGCCGGGACGGCTGCTGCTGCTGGCCGGTCTGGCCGGGGCGTGCCTGACGCTCGCCGCCGACATCGCGGTCCGGCTGTTGCCGACGCGGCCCGAACTGAAGCTGGGCGTGGTCACCGCCCTGATCGGGGCGCCCTTCCTGATCGTCCTGATCGCCCGGCTGCGGCGGGAGGAGGCGTGATGCGCATCGAAACCCACGGCCTGTCCGCCGCCACTCCCGCAGGCGCCGGCGGGCGCACCATCCTGACCGACGTCAACCTCACCATCGAGCCCGGCGCCTTCACCGGGCTGATCGGCCCGAACGGCGCCGGCAAGACCACCCTGCTGCGCCTCCTTGCCGGTCTCGCCGAGCCGGCGGCTGGCCGCGTCACCTTCGACGGACGGACCGCCGCCCAAGCCGGACGCCGGGCGCTCGCCCGCGCCATCGCCTATCTGCCGCAGAGCGGCCCGGTGCATTGGCCGCTGCGCGCCGAGGCGCTGGTGATGCTGGGCCGCCTGCCCCACCGCGGCGCGCTGGGCGGGATCACCGCGGCGGACCGTGCGGCGGTGGAGCGGGCGCTCGCCACCGCCGACGCCGCCCACCTGCGCGGGCGGATCGTCGGCACCCTGTCGGGGGGCGAGCGGATGCGCGTCCTGCTCGCCCGCGCCCTGGCGACCGAGGCGCCCGTCCTGCTGGCTGACGAGCCGGTCGCCGCCCTCGACCCCGGCCACCAGCTCGCCTGCATGGCGCTGCTGCGCGACGCCGCCCGCCGGGGCAGCGGCGTGGTGGCGGTTCTGCACGACCTGACCCTGGCCGCCCGCTTCTGTGACCGGCTGATCCTGCTGTCGGGCGGCGGCGTGCTGGCCGACGGGCCGCCCGGCCGGGTGCTGACCGACGACCATCTGCGCGCCGCCTACGGCATCGCCGTCCAGCGCGGCGAGGCCGGCGGCGAACCCTTCCTGCTTCCCTGGCACGCCCTGCCATCCCCGATGCCCAAACCGGAGACCCCTTGATGAGCGACCTGGCCTCCCTGCTGCGCGACGCGCTGAACGACCCGGCCACCGGCTGGAGCCTCGGCGCGTTCGGTGCCATCGCGGAGTTCATCCGCGACCCCGACGAACCCGTCACCCTGCACGCGGATGGCCCGGACCTGGAGGCGCGGACCGCCCGCGGCGGGCTGCGGCTGCGCCGCACGCCGGCCATCCGCCCAGTGCCCTACCGGACGCGCAGCGGCGGGCTCGCCGTGGCCCTCTGCCTGCCCCGCCATGTCGGCGCGATGAACCGGCGCCGCGTGGTGACCGAGCTGGGCCCCGACCACGCGGCCATCGCCGGGGCGGACCGCGGCGCCCTGTTGTTCGACCTCGGGCTCGACGTCTTCCAGACCGACGTCTGCGTGCGCAGCGCCGACCCCGCCACCATCGCCCGCCTGCGCGCGGTCGTCGGGACGGAGTTGTTGGCGCCGGGCAACCCCCTGCCGCCCGACCTGCCGGCGCTCAGCCCCGACCGCGTCTTCATCGGCCCCTTCGGCCGGATCGAGGTCAGCCAGCCGATCCCGCCGCCCGACGGCCGCAGCCCGGAGGGCCCGCACACCCACGTCCTGCCGAAGCTGCTGGCCCGCGGCCGGACCCACGCGGCGACCGTCCCGATTCCGGACGGCTGGGTGCCCAGCCTGTACCTGTCGCCGCCCGCGGAGTCCTTCGCCGCGTGGGAGCGGCTGGGGCACTGAGGACCGTTCGCTTACAAATCCGGCGGGGTGCGGGCGGGCAGGTGCAGGGTCGCCAGGGTACCGCCGCCGGTGCGCGAGGCGATGGTGAAGGACCCGCCCAGCCGGTCCGACGCCAGATTGTCCACGATGTTCAGGCCGAGCCCGACCGAGCCGGTGCCGCGGCGGGTGGTGAAGAAGGGCTCCAGGATGCGCCCGGCGGTCCCCTCCGCGATGCCGGCGCCGTCGTCGGCGACGGACAGCAGGACCGTCTCCGGCCCCGACGCCGCGGCCCCGACCGTCACCAGCCCGTGCCGCCCACATGGGAAGGCGTGCTCCAGCGCGTTGCGGACGAGCTGCTCCAGGACCGCGGACAGGATCGCCGGGTTGCTGACCATGCGCAGGTCGGCGGGGCAGTCCACAGCCATGCGGTGCCCCAGCGGCTCCCACTGCGGGCGCAGGCTCTCCGTCACCTGCTCCAGGAAGGGGCGCAGCGCGATGGTCTGGCGCAGCCCGCCATGGTCCGCCGCCACCCCCTTGAAGCAGCGCACGATCTCCCCAGCGCGGGCGATGGTGCCGGACAGCAGGGCGGCCAGTTCCCCGGCGCTCGCCAGGAAGCGCTCCAGCTCGGCGCGGCGGAGCTGGTTGGCGGCCAGCCGCTCCGTCATCGCGGCGACCCGGTCGCCGAGGTGGGACGCGCTGCCCAGCGCCACGCCGATGGGCGTGTTGATCTCGTGCGCCACGCCGGCGACCATCTGGCGAAGCGCCGCCATCTTCTCGCGCTGCGCCTGGGCCAGCTTGCGCGTGCGCTCGCGGACCAGCGCCTCCAGATGCTCGTTCTCGTCCTTCAGGCTGCGGTTGGCCCGGCGCAGCGACAGGTGGGTGGCGACGCGGGCGCGCACGATGGCCGGGCTGAAGGGCTTGGTCACGTAATCGACGGCCCCGGTCTCCAGCCCGAAGGCCTCCTCCTCCGGGCTGGACAGGGAGGTGATGAAGATCACCGGGACGTCGGCGGTGGCCGGGTCGGTCTTCAGCAGCCCGCACACCGCGTAGCCGTCCAGCCCCGGCATCATCACGTCGAGCAGCACCAGCTCCGGCGGATCGGCGGAGGCCAGTTCCAGCGCGCGGCGGCCGGAGGTCGCGAAGCGCACCTCGTGCCGGTCCTCCAGAACGCTGGCCAGCGCCCGGATGTTGGCCGTGTCGTCGTCGACGATCAGTATGTGACCACCGCTCACGGTGTCGTCTCCCGGTCCCGTTCCCTGGTCCACGCGGCGGCGAGCCGCTCCAGCGCCGCGCGGGCGGCGGCGAACTCCAACGCCTCCACCGCCCGCCCGACTTCGTCCATCGCCTCGTCATGGCCGCGCCCGGCCAGCAGGCCGCGCACAGCGGCGAAGCGCGCCGCCGCCGACAGGCTGCCGCTGCGCAGCGCCTCCTCCAGCGCGCGCAACGCGTCCTCCAACCCGTCCGGACGTCCCGGCGGGCCCACCGGGACGTCCGGAGACGGCTCCAAACCCACCTCCACCGCGCGCAGCGCTTCCGCCGAGGCCAGCGCGGGGCCGAGCGCGGCGGACAGCGCGGCCACGAGCCCCGGCATCGCCTCCCACCGCTCCTCGCGCGCCGCCAGTTCCAGCGCCGCGGCGGCCTCGCTGGCGGCCATCGCGCCGACCGTTCCGGCGCTGCCGCGCAGCCCGTGGGCGAAGCGCTCCAGCGCCGGTCCGTCACCCGCCCGGCGCAGATGCTCCAACCGGACCGGCGCGTCGCCGTAGCGGTCGAGAAAGTCGAGGATCGCCCGGCGCAGCGTGCGCGCCCGCCCGTTCATCCGCGCCAGCGCCGGGGCGAGGTCGAACCCCGCCAGCGCGTCGGGAAGCCCGGCCCCCGCATCGGTCTCCACCGCCGGGGCGAGCGGCAGGGTCCGCGGCCGCCCGAACGGCTTCAGCCAGCGGTTCAGCACGGCGACGAGGCGGTGAGGTTCCACCGGCTTGGCGATGTGATCGTCCATGCCCGCCTCCAGGCAGCGCCGCCGCTCTTCCTCCAGGGCGTGGGCGGTCATGGCGATGATCGGCAGTCGGTCGGGACCCACATGGCGGCGGATCGCCCGCGCCACCGCGAAGCCGTCCATGTCCGGCATCTGGACGTCGGTCAGCAGCGCGGCGTAGCCCGCCCCCGGTTCCAGCGCCAGCCGCACCGCCTCGCCGCCGCTGCCGACCGCGGTGACGGACAACCCGGCGTCCTCCAGCAACTCGCGCGCGACCATGCGGTTCACGGCGTTGTCGTCGGCGACCAGCACGCGCAGGCCGCGCAGCGGTTCCTCCACCAGCAGCCCGGCCAGCACGGGATCGGCGAGCGCGGGCAACACGTTTACGGAGCCGTCCTGCACGCCGACCGTGACCGCGAAGCGGAAGGTGCTGCCCAGGCCGGGCGTGCTGTCCACGGCGATGCCGCCGCCCATCATGACGGCCAGCCGCCGGCTGATCGCCAACCCCAGCCCGGTCCCGCCGTAGCGCCGGGTGGTCGAGCTGTCGGCCTGGGCGAAGGGCTGGAACAGACGGGCGACCTGCTCCGCCGTCATGCCGATGCCGGTGTCGCGCACGGCGAAGCGCAGCTCGGTCTCCGCATCCTCCGTCCCGCGCGGCGCGGCGCTCACGGCGAGGACCACGCTGCCGCTCTCGGTGAACTTCACCGCGTTGTTGACGAGGTTGAGGAGCACCTGCCCCAGCCGCAGCGGGTCGCCCAGCAGGGCGGTCGGCACGTCCGGAGCGACCTCCAGCCGCAGGGCCAGCCCCTTCTCCTCGGCGGACAGGGCGGCGGTGCCGGCCACCATGTCGAGCACGGCGGACAGGTCGAAGGGCACGCGCTCCAGCGTCAGCATGCCCGCCTCGATCTTCGAGACGTCGAGGATGTCGTTGATGATGCCGAGCAGCGCCGTGGCCGAGGCGCGGATGCGCGTCAGGTAGCCGCGCTGGCGCGGCGGCGGCCCGGCGCGCAGGGCGAGGTGGCTGAGGCCGAGGATGGCGTTCATCGGCGTGCGGATCTCGTGGCTCATGTTCGCCAGGAAATCGCCCTTGGCCCGCGACGCCTCCTCGGCGCGGTGGCGGGCCTCCTCCACCTGTTGCTGGCGGCGCGCGATCTCGTCGAGGAAGTGGCGGATCGAGCGGGAGATGGTGGCGATCTCGTCGGTGCCGCCGTCGGGCAGCGGCGTCTCCCGCCCCTCGACCCGGTCGAGCACCGCGTCGTTCAGCCGGACCAGGCGCAGGGTCAGGAAGCGGCGCAGGTACAGATACACGCCGAGCGCCACCAGGAAGCCCAGTGCGCCCAGTCCGACCAGGATGCGGTTCTGGGTCGCGGCCAGTTCGGACAGACCGTCCGCCTCGTCCGCCGCCGCCGCGTTGATCCGTTCGAACAGCGCGTGGGCGATCTTCACGACCTCCTCGACCATCACCAGCACCTGGTTGGTCAGCGCCTTGCTGCGGGCGATGGCCGCCTGCCGCTCCATCAGGCTGGGCAGCAGGCCGGTGGGGCCGAGCAGCGCCACCTCCAGCCGCCGGTGCAGGGCGGCGAAGCGCTCCGCCTGCTCCGGCGGCAGCCCGGCGTGGAGCGCCGGCAGGGCCGACAGCGCCGCCGCCGCGTCCTTCTGGGCGCGCGCGATCTCGCGCTGGAAGCGGCTGTTGCCGGCGTGGGTGCTCTCGTTCAGCACGCGGTTGACCGTGTTGGTCCAGGCGGTCAGCGGCCCCAGCCGGTCCGGCGGCAGGGTCGGCAGCACGGCGGCGACCAGCGCGCCGGCCTCCGCCGACAGGCGGCGGGTCTCGTCCAGCGCGTCGTCGCTGCGCGCCGCGGCGTCGATGCGCTCGGCGACCAGCCGGTCGAGGTCCGCCAGCGTCGGGACGAGCGTCCCCAGCACGCCGGCCAGCGTGGCGCCGCCCTCGATGTCGGACAGGGCCTGGGCCGACCGGGTGACCGCGGTCAGATTGGCGGTCAGTTCGGCCAGGGTGACCCGCCGCTCGGGGTGGCTCGTCGCCCCGCCCAGCCGGGTCGCCTGCGACAGAACCTGCTGCAGGCCGCCGTTCAGCACCGCCCCGGTGGTGATGCGCGGCAGCGCCCCGTTGGACAGGTCCGACAGGGCGTGGCGGAACTGCGCGAGGTCGTAGAGCGCCGCACCCGACACGCCCAGAAGCACCCCCACCATCACCAGCAGGCCCAGCCCGACGCGCCGCCCGACGCCACCCCGGAAGGGCGCGCGCGGGACCGGCGCGGTCGAGGCGGGCGGGCTCGTCATCAGCGCGCGGTGATGCGGCCGTCGATGCGGGGCGACACCGTCCCGCGGTCGGTCAGATGCTGGGCCATGATCTCCCACAGCAGCTTGCCGCCGCTCCCGGGGGCGGCGCCGGGCGACTTGAGCATGCCGTAGCCGTCGCCGCCCTGGGCCAGGTAGTTGGGCAGGGCGACCGAATAGCGGACGTCCGGGTCGAGCGGCTTGCCGCCCACCGTGACGGAGACGACGCGGCTGCCCGCGGGCTGCTTCAGGTCGTAGACCACCGCCATGTTGGACGGGTGGAGGAAGCTGCCCTTCTGGTTGTCCACCCCGGCGGCGCTGACCTCCAGCGCCTCGCGCAAAGCCTTGCCGGGCAGCGTCACGGCGATGATGGTGTCGCGGAAGGGCAGTTCGCGCTGGATGTCGCGGCGGGTCAGCACGGTCCCCGCCTCGTACTGGCGGTTGCCGCGGATGTTGCCGCCGTTGATGAAGGCGACGTCGGTGTTGAAATGGCCGCGCATGGCGTCGGCGATCAGCGAGGCGAAGGCGTTCTCGCCGGTGCGCACGGCGGCGCGGCGGGTGTCGAGCGGGGTCGCCGTCGTCCCGATGTTGATGTCCAGCAGCTCCGACAGCCGGGCCAGATAGACGCCGACCCGCTTTTCCATCGCCGCATCCGGCGTCAGCCCGGCGAGCGGCACGATGTCGGCGCCGGCCAGCGCGGGCGGCGCCTTGCCGTCGCCGTCCAGCCGCAGGACGAAGGCTGATCCCTTCACGTTGACGTGGACGCCGAAGAGCTTGCCCTTATCGGCCTCCAGCACGTCCTTGCCGGTGGCGGAGAGCTGGAGCAGCGCGTCGATGGCGGGTTCACCGCGCAACGCGTCCACGGCCTCCGGGGCGTTGTCCAGGATGGCGACCACATACGCCGCCCCCTGGGCGCGGAGCGCGCGGGCCTCCGCCGCGATGGTGGCGGGCGGGCGCACCTCGATGTCCGGCACGATGTACTGCACCGTCAGTTCCGGCGAGATCGCCGAGACCACGCCGATCTTCCCCACCGGCGTGTCGAGCAGCGCCGACGGCTCCAGCCCCTCCATCACCTTGCCGGTGTTGCGGTCGATGGTGGTGGCGCTGACGAAGGGGAAGCGCGCCTCGTAGCTGCGCAGCGTCAGTTCGTCCTTGCCGAAGCCGAGGTCGCGCTTGGTCACCGCCATCATGTCGGGCTGAAGCTCGTTCAGCAGGTCGATCATGTGGGCGCCGCGGTCGAAGGTGGACAGGACGCCCGCGGTCAGCGACGCGCCGCCGTGCAGGAACAGTGTGTTGCCCTCCGCCCGCTTGGTGCCCAGCAGCGTGGCGAGGTTGGCGAGCCCGCCCTCGCCCTCCACCGGCTCGATGTCGGCCATCGTCGAGGTGAAGACGATCGACAGCTCCGCCGCCGACACGGCCGGCGCGACAGCGCCGAGCGCCGCGACGGCACCAGCGGCCAGGACGGCCCGCCAGCCGGAAAAACGCCCCGCCCCACCATTGCCGCGCTTCGGCATGGTTACCCCCTCCTGCCATCCCTGTTCCTTCAGGATGGTTCTTCCCGTATTCCGGCGGGGAAGTTCAAGGCATATCCACGCAGGCCGATGAACATTGCGGTGACAAAAAATCTCCTGTTGCAACAAGGGACAAAGGGACAACCGGATCAGGCCTCCCCGTCCTGCCAGGGGTAGGCCAGCGGAGCCTCGCGGAAGGCGAAGCGGTCGAGATGGCGCTCCAGGGCGCCCTTGAGGGCGGTCAGATGCTCGTCCGAGCTGGCGTCCAGCCGGCACTCCAGCGCGTCCGGCCGGGCCTGGAGCGTCAGGGTGGCGTCGCCCGGCCAATCGGCGCCGCGGGCGTTGTGCGGGAAGACGACGCTCCCCGCCTCCGGCGTGTACTCCACCGTCAGATTGTGCGCCCAGTGCTTGCAGAGCTGCTGGAGGTAGCGGCTGCCGTTCGGGGTCGCGACGCGGACGCTGCTGGCGTGTCTCATGGTGATCCTTCTGTCTGGCGCCGATGATTCAGGCCGGTAATTCAGGCCTGGGATTCAGGCTAGTGATTCAGGGAAGACGCTCGATGCGCTGGGCCGCCTCGTCGAGGATCGAGACGGCGGCGTGCACCGTATCCGCATCGACGCCCTCGCGCCCCAGCCGGTGCATCAGCACGGCCCTCAGGTTCTCCATGGCGCGGCGGATCGGGGCGCCATCGGTGTGGGCCCGCCGGGTCGCCAGGGCGGCGAGGCGGGCGAACAGCGCCTCGACGGTGGCCGCGTCCTGGGCGAGCTGGGCGGTGCCGTCCGGGGTCACGGCGAAGGGTTTGCGCGCGCCGTCGGCGTCCGCCTTGGCGATGTGCCCCATCTCCTCCAGCAGCGACAGCGTCGGGTAGATCACGCCGGGGCTCGGCACATAGCCGCCGCCGGTCAGTTCCTCGACGGCGCGGATCAGGTCGTAGCCGTGCCGCGGCTCGTCGGCGATCAGCTTCAGCAGGACCAGCCGCAGCTCCGGCGCCTCGAAGACGCCGCGCCGGCCGCCGCGGCCACCCCGCCGCTCGTGACGCTCATGGCCCCAGCCGCCCTCCGCGGCGTGACGCCCGCCGCCATGACGGGGACCGCCGCCATGGGGTCCATCGCCGTGCGGGCCGGGATGATGGCGGCGCATCCGGCCGCAGAAGGGATTCGGGAAAAACCTCATGACAGGGGCTCCACTGCGTTTCGATAGGTCAAAGATATATCGCGACATGTCGAGACACAAGTCCTGCCCTGGCGTTTTTTCCCTCTCCCGCCCCGGGAGAGGGTGGCGCCGGAGGCGCCGGGTGAGGGTTGCGCGAGAATCAAATCGCTGATCCTTGCCGGTACCCTCACCCTCCCACCGCTTCGCGGCGGGTCCCTCCCTCTCCCGGGGCGGGAGAGGGAAAGCGGGAATCCTCAGCCACGCCCGTCAAGCATACTGCGAATGCGAGCAATTCGCATTGACGATCCGCCGCGTTCGGGACCACAGTGCGCCCGCCCATCCGGCATAGGCCGTCCCGGCAAAGTTGAAGGAGAGTCAAGGATGAAGCTGACCCGACGCCACGCCCTCGCCATGACCGCCGCCATGGTCGGCCTGGCCGCCTTGGCGCCCGTCCCGGGTTACGCCCAGGACATGACGGTGCGGCACGCGCAGGGCGAGACCCGGCTTCCCGCCAAGCTCGACCCCGTCCTGGTCTTCGACATGACCTCGCTGGACACGCTGGACGCGCTGGGCGTGGCGATCGCCGGGGTGCCCACCGGGCTGAAGCCGAAGCATCTCGCCAAGTATGACGGGCCGTCCTACGCGAAGATCGGCACGCTGTTCGAGCCCGACTACGAGGCCGTGAACGCCGCCGAGCCTGGCCTGATCATCGCCGGGGGTCGCTCCGCCCCGAAATACGCCGAGCTGTCGCGCATCGCGCCGACGCTCGACATGACGACCGACCAGACCGACTTCCTGAACAGCGCCATCGCCAACGCCGAGACGCTGGGCCGCATCTTCGGCAAGACCGCCGAGGTCAAGCGGAGGCTGGACCGGCTGCGCGCCTCCATCGCCGAGTTGAAGACGGTGGCGGGCAACGCCGGCAAGGGTCTGCTGGTGCTGACCACCGGCGGCAAGATGAGCGCCTACGGGCCGGGGTCGCGCTTCGGCATCCTGCACTCGGAGTTCGGCGTCCAGCCGGCCGCCCCCGACCTGAAGGTCGCCAACCACGGGCAGGCCATCTCCTTCGAATTCATCCTGGAGACCAACCCGGACTGGCTGTTCGTGATCGACCGCGACGCGGCCATCGGGCAGGACGGCACCCCGGGCCGGCAGTTCCTCGACAACGACATCGTCCGCCGCACCACCGCCTGGCAGAAGAATCAGGTCGTCTATCTGAACGGCGGCAACTGGTACCTCGTCGGCGGCGGGCTGCAGGCGCTCCAGCAGGACGTGGACCACCTCCTGGCGGCGCTGTCCCGGAAGTCCTGAGCCGTGAAGCCCCTCCCGCTCCCCATCGCCACGCTGCCGCTGGCCGCCATAGGCATCGGCCTGCTGGCGGCCTGGAGCCTGTTCGTCGGCGTCAGCGACGTCAGCCTTGCGACGCTGTTCGGCGGCGGGGCCACGGACCAAGCGACGCAGGTGCTGCTGGTCAGCCGCCTGCCCCGGACGCTGGCGCTGATCCTGGCCGGCGCCGCCATGGCGGTGTCGGGCCTGCTCCTCCAGATGCTGGTGCGCAACCGCTTCGTGGAGCCTTCCACCGCCGGCACCGCGGAATCGGCCATCTTCGGCATGATGATGGTCTCGCTGCTGGCGCCGGGGATGCCGGTGCTCGGGCGCATGGCCGTCGCCAGCCTGTGCGCGCTGGCCGGGACGGGGCTGTTCCTGGCGATCCTGCGGCAGGTGCCGCTGCGCTCGCCGCTGGTCGTGCCGCTGGTCGGCATCATGCTGGGCGGGGTCATCACGGCGATGACCGAGTTCATCGCCTACCGCCAGGACCTGATCCAGTCGGTGCGCGCGTGGGAGACGGGGGATTTCTCCGCCATCCTGCTCGGCCGCTACGAGCTGCTGTGGCTGAGCGCCGCCCTGACCGGCGTCGCCTATCTGGCGGCGGACCGCTTCACCGTCGCCGGGATGGGGCGGGACGTCGCCACCAACCTGGGCATCGACCATCGCAAGGTGATGGCGCTGGGGCTGGTCATCGTGTCGATGACCACCGCGGCGGTGATCGCGACCTGCGGCATGATCCCCTTCCTCGGGCTGATCGTTCCCAACGTCGTCAGCCTCGTCCGCGGCGACAACATGCGCGGGTCCCTGCCCTGGGTCGCGCTGATGGGGGCCGGGCTGGTGCTGGCCTGCGACATCGCCGGGCGGCTGGTGATCCACCCCTACGAGATCCCGATCGGGACGATGATGGGGGTGATCGGCAGCGCCCTGTTCCTCTATCTCCTGCTGCGGAGGAACGGCCATGCCGGCTGACCGCCGCATCCTCTCGCCGACGGTCGTGCTGGGCGGCTTGTCGGCGCTGACCCTGCTGTCGATCGCGCTGTTCATGACGCTGGGCGCGCGGGGCAAGTGGGACTTCATCCTGGCCTTCCGCGGCACCAAGGTCGCCGCGATGGTGCTGGTCGGCTACGCCGTCGCCGTATCAACCGTCCTGTTCCAGACGATCACCAACAACCGCATCCTCACCCCCTCGGTGATGGGCTTCGACCATCTCTTCCGGCTGATCCAGACGGTGCTGGTCTTCCAGTTCGGCAGCGGGCTGGTGGCGTCGCTCGACCCGCGGCTGCGCTTCGGGGTGGAGGTGGCGTCGATGGTCGTCTTCTCCGGCCTGCTCTACTGGTGGCTGTTCAACGGGGCGGGCCGCGGCGACAACCGGCGCAGCCTGCATCTGCTGCTCCTCGTCGGCATCGTCTTCGGCGTGCTGTTCCGCAGCGTCACCGGCTTCCTCCAGCGCGTCATCGATCCCAACGAATTCCTGACCGTGCAGGACCGGCTGTTCGCCAACTTCAACCGCGTGGACGTGCAGCTGCTGGCCGTGTCGGCGCTGGTCGTTCTGGCGGTGTCGCTGGCCGGCTGGCGGTGGATGCGCACCTTCGACGTGCTGGCGCTGGGGCGCGACGCGGCGATCAACCTCGGCGTGGAGCATCGGCGCGCGGTGATGGGGGTTCTGGTGATGGTGTCCATCCTGGTGTCGGTGTCCACCGCGCTGGTCGGGCCGGTCACCTTCTTCGGGCTGCTGGTCGCCAACCTCGCCTATCTGGTGGTCCGCTCGCACCGGCACGCGCTGATCCTGCCGGCGGCGGTGCTGCTCGCCGTGCTGACGCTGGTCGCCGGCCAGCTCGTGCTGGAACGGGTGTTCGGCTACAACGCCGCGCTCAGCATCGTCATCGAGTTCGTGGGCGGTCTCGCCTTCCTGTTCATCCTGGTGCGGGGGTCGGCCCGATGATCGACGTCAAGACCGTCACGAAGCGCTACAACGGCACCGTCGTCGTGGACGGTGTGTCCCTGTCCCTGCCGGCGGGCGGGGTGATCTCGCTGATCGGGGCGAACGGGGCTGGCAAGTCGACGCTGCTGTCGATCATCAGCCGCCTGCTGCCGATGTCCTCGGGCACGGTGGAAATCGACGGGCTGGACGTGACCACCACGCCGGGCGAGGTGCTGGCCCGCCGCCTGTCCATCCTGCGCCAGGACAACCAGATCATGTCCCGCCTGACGGTGGAGGACCTCGTCGCCTTCGGCCGCTACCCGCACAGCAAGGGCCGCCTGACCGACGAGGACCGCGGGCACATCCGCAACGCGTTGCGCTATCTGGACCTGGAGCCGCTGGCCGGCCGCTTCCTGGACGAGCTGTCGGGCGGCCAGCGCCAGCGCGCCTTCATCGCCATGGTGCTGTGCCAGGACACCGAATACATCCTGCTCGACGAGCCGCTGAACAACCTCGACGTCAAGCACGCCGTGGCGATGATGAAGCTGTTCCGCCGCACCGCCGACGAGTTCGGCAAGACCATCGTGCTGGTGCTGCACGACATCAACTTCGCCTCCTGCTACTCCGACCGCATCGTCGCGATGCGCGACGGCCGGGTGGTGCACCAGGGGCCGCCGGAGGTCATCATCACGCCCGAGGTCATCCACGACGTCTACGGCGTCGAGGCGCAGGTGATGGAGAACGCCGGCCAGCGCATCGCGCTGTATTATCAATAGAGCCTTTTAGACGCGCGGCGGGTCGAAGATCACCGAACGGTCGATGTCGGCCAGCCGCGCCCGCCCGCTCAGCGCCATGGCGACCTCCAGCTCGGTCTGCAGGATGGTCAGCATGTGGGCCACCCCCGCCATGCCGCCGACCGCCAGGGCGTGCAGCACCGGCTGGCCCACCAGCACCGCGTCGGCGCCCAGCGCCAGCGCCTTCAGGATGTCGGTGCCGCGCCGGATGCCGCCGTCCGCCAGGATCGGCAGGCGGCCCGCGGCGCGGGCGGCGACCAGCGGCAGCACCTCCGCCACCGCGGGCAGCGTGTCCAGCGTCCGCCCGCCATGGTTCGACACGATGATTCCCGCCGCTCCGGCCTCGACGGCGGGGTCAACGTCGTCGGGGTTCATGATTCCCTTCAGCAGCACCGGCAGGCGCGTCTCGGCGCACAGCCAGCGCACCGTGTCCCAGGTGGCCGCGGCGTGCAGCATGCCCTGGAAGACCGGGCTGCCGGGGCGCGACGGGGTGAAGCTGTCCGGCGCCAGACCGGCCAGATTGACCGGGGCGATGCCGTCCGGCAGGCGGAAGCCGGCGCGCTGTTCGATGTTGCGCAGGCCGCTGACCGGCGCGTCCACCGTCAGCACCAGCGCGCGGTAGCCCGCGGCCTCCGCCCGCCGCACCAGGGCCAGCGTGTCCTCCGGCCGGGGCTGGGTGTAGAGCTGGAACCACAACGGCCCACCGGCCGCCGCCGCAACCTCCTCCAGCGTCACGCTGGCCTGGGTGCTGACGGTCATCCAGGTGCCGGTGAGGCCCGCCGCCTGCGCGGTCGCCCGCTCCCCGTCGCGATGGACAAGCCGGTGGAAGGCCATCGGCGCGATCAGGATGGGATAGGGCATGGCCTGCCCGAACAGCATAGTGGCGGCGCTGGCCTGCGACAGGTCGCGCAGCGCCCGCGGCATCAGGCGCATCCGGTCATAGGCGTCACGGTTGGCCTGCCGGGTGATGCCGTCCGCCCCGGTTCCCGCGATGTAGGCGCGCGTCGCCGCATCGACGCGGGCGGTGAAATGGCGCTCGTAGTCGTAGAGCGAGACGGTGTCGGCGGGAACGCTCATCGCGGATGTCCTCATGGATTGTCCCCTCTCCCCTCCGGGGAGAGGGTTAGGGTGAGGGGGTTGCGCGTGGCGGGACGTCCGGCACAAGCGCAACCCCCTCACCGGCCCTCCGGGCCACCCTCTCCCCGCTCTCGGCGGACCGAAGGTCCGCCTGTCGCGTCAGCGCAAACGAAGTTTGCGCGTGAGCGGAGGGGAGAGGGTTATTAAGAACAGCCCTCCGCCAAATCCCTCGCCCGTCGCGCCAGGGCGCGCAGGCGCGGGTCGGGCTGGTCGGCCAGGGCGGCGGCCATGCCGCGGTAAAAGTCGGGGAAACCGGTGTCCAGCGCCCGCGCGAACCACGCCAGCGCCGCCTCCGCCCGCCCGTCCTGGAGCAGCAGGCGGGCGTGGTTGAAGCGGCCCCAGCAGTCCCCCCCCTCAGCGGCGGCCTGGAAGAGTTGGCGGGCGCCCGCCCCGTCTTCGGCCACCGCGCGCCCGACCTCGTGGAACAGGCCCAGCATGTTCAGCGCCTTCGCATTCCCCCGGCGGGCCGCGGCGGCGTAGAGGCGGTAGGCCTCGGCGTCGTCCGCCGGAACGCCAAGCCCTCGGCAATGCAGGTCGGCCAGATTGAACAGCGCCCACGCATCGCCCAGCTCGGCGGCCCGGCGGTAGTAAGCGGCGGCCTGGACGGGATCGGCGGGCACGCCCCAACCGTGCTCGTGGCAGCGGCCCAGCATGTTGACGGCGCGGGCGTCGCCGCTGCGGGCGGCAATGCGGAACCACTCCACCGCCCGCGCCCGCTCGACCCCACCCCGGTCGAGGCACTGCTGCCCCAGGGCGAGTTGCACGTCGATGATGTCCGGCCCCTCCGCGGGAAGGACCGCCGCAACACCGCTCATCACACCTCCGCCCAGCGCCGCAGCAGGTTGTGATAGTGGTTGACCAAGGCCAGCACCGACGGGTGCTGATCGCCCAACTCCCGGCGCAGGTCGATGATCGCGACGTCGAGGTCGTAGAGCATCGCCCGCAGCCCGTCGTCCTTGACCAGCGATTGCGTGAAAAAGAAGGAGGCCCAGCGCGAGCCGCGCGTGACCGGGGTCACCCGGTGCAGGCTGCTGGACGGATAGACCACCGCGTGCCCCGCCGGCAGCTTCACGCCCTTGGTGCCGTAGGTGTCCTCGACCACCAGATCGCCGCCGTCATACTCGCCGGGATCGCTGAGGAAGATCGTGGTGGAGACGTCGGCCCGCAACCGCATGCCGCCGGTGCCCGGAATGGCCCGGATGGCGTTGTCCACATGGTTGCCGTAGGTCATGTCCAGGTCGTAGCGGTTGAACATGGGCGGCAGGACGCGCAGCGGCAGGGCCGCGGAATTGAAGGCCGGGTTGCGGCCCAGCGCCTTCAGGATGACCACGCCCAGCTCGCGGGCGGTGTCGCTCTCCTCCGGAATCTGCAGGTTGTTCTTGACCAGCACCGCCTGGGAGCCCGCGGTGACGCGGCCGTCGACCCAGGGCGACGCCTCCAGCACGGCGCGGCAGTGGGCGACCTCGTCGGCGGTCAGAACGTCGGGGATTTGCAGAAGCACGGAGAGGAATCCTTTTGCAGAAGAAGAAGGCCGGACCGGCCCCCGGAGGATGGTCCGGGACACGGTCCGGCCTACGCGGGGGTCTCCAGGCCGGGCCTGGAGACCCCCGCGGATTCTATGGTTTGCAGATTTTCCGAGCCCGCCCATGTGGGCTCGGAAAATCTGCTTGCCCCGGATCAGAAGGTGACGCCGGCGGTCAGCATGAAGGTGCGCCCCGAGGCCGGCACCGCGCGCGAGGCGTTGAAGGCCGAGGCGTAGTTGCGGTGGTCGGTCAGGTTGTAGGCGTTGAGCGCCAGGGACAGGTTGTTGATCTCGTAGGACACCACGCTGTCCAGCGAGACCGTCTCCGGCACGCGGCCCGTGTTGGCGCTGTCGGCCCAGTATTCCGAGGCGTACTGGATGCCGCCGCCGACCATGACCTTGCCGGGCACGACGCCGGGGGCGAACTCGTAGGTCGACCACAGGCTGGCGTTGTGCTTCGGCACGTTCGGGGCCTCGTTGCCGACGACCGCCGCGTTGGTGCGCGACTCCCTGATCTCGCCGTCGAGGTAGGCGTAGCTGGCGTAGACGCTCCAGCCTTCGACCAGCTTGCCGCTCACCCCGGCCTCGAAGCCGCGGATGCGGGTGCCGAGACCGGCCTCGGAGAAGCCGTCGGTGACCGTGCCGGTGGCCGGATCGACCGAATAGGTGTTGCTCTTCTCGATCTGGAACAGGGCGCCGTTCAGACCCAGCCGCCCGCCGAAGAAGTCGGCCTTGCCGCCGATCTCGTAGAGGTCGGTCTTCTCCGGATCGAAGTCACGCCCGTTGCGCGGAGTCTCCGCCGTGCCGTTGGTGAGCTGCGCGGCGATGTCCACGCCGATCGGCTTGTTGGAGCGCGCGTAGGAGACATAGAGCGACGCGTCCTTGGTCGGCTCGTAGATCAGGCTGGCCGACGGGCTGAGCGTCCGGGTGCTGGCGCTGCCGCCCGCCACCGTCGGGTCGGAGGCGCGGAAGGTGCTGCGGAAGTAATCCCAGCGCAGGCCGCCCTGCACCGACAGCTGGTCGAACAGCCACACCCGGTCGGTGACGAACAGGCCGGTGTTGGCGACGCTCGATTCACGCACGCCGGTCGCCGGGTAGGTGAGGAAGGCGTTGGCCGGGTAGCTGTGGCTGGGGTTGCGGATGGTCTGGGTGTTGGTGCGGTTGACCCAGGTGCCGCCGCGCCGCTCGTCCTTCTGGTAGCTGAGGTCCAGGCCGCCGTTGACCTTGTGGTAGAGGCCGAGGAAATTGCCCTCCGCCTTGGCGCCCGCGACGTTCTGGACGCCCCAGCCCTTCTGCTTGAAGGCCAGGCCGCCGCCGGCGCCGTAGGCGATCACCGGGTTGCCACCGTTCAGGAAGAGCGTGCTGCTGGCCGCGGTCAGAGCCGCCGGGGCCGTGGAGACGAAATCGCGCTCGTAATGGCTGTAGCGGCTGTCGTTGTAGAAGGACAGATTCTTGCTGACCTCATGGGCCAGGGTCGAGGTGACGACGTGGTTGTCGGTGTCGTCGCGGTCCTGGTTGCGGACGTAGGACGTGGACCGGTCGAGCCCGAACTCGGGCGCCGGACGGAACGTGCCGTCGCGGCCGCGGATCATCGGCACGCCCATGTCCGGGATCTTGTCGCCGTCGAGGTAGGAGTAGTTCAGGTGCCAAGTCGTCGGGGTGCCCAGCCCGACGCCGAGATCGGCGGCGATGCCCTTGCGCTTGGCCTCGACCTTGTCGCGGTCGGCGACGTCCTGGTCATGGTACAGGCCGTTGACGCGCAGTGCCGTCGTCTCGTTGATCGGCTGGTTCACATCCACCGTGGTGCGGTAGGTGGGGCCGGAGCCGACCGACTGCTCGACCTTGTAGCGCTTGTCCAGCCCGGCCTTCTTGGTGCCCTGGTTGATGACGCCGCCGGAGTTGCCGACGCCGAAGCCGTTGCCCGACGGCCCCTTGAAGACCTGCACCGTCTCGGTGTTGAAGACGTCGTGGGTGTAAACGCCGAAGTCCTTCAGGCCATCGGTGTAGATGTCGCCGCGGGCGGTCAGGCCGCGGATGCGGAACTGGTCGCCGTTCTGGCCGCCGTTGCCCTCGCCGGTCGAGATGGTGATGCCGGGGACGTTGCGCAGGACCTGCTCCAGCGTCGTCGCGCGCTGCTGCTCGATGATCTCTTCCGGAACGACGTTGACGACGCGGGGCGTGTCCTTGACCGTGTCGGGCAGGCGGGAGATGCCGGTGGGCTTGGCGTTCACGTTGCCGGTGTCGGCCGGGCGGTCGGCGCCGACCCGCACCGGGTCGAGGACGGTGGCGTCACCGGCGGCGGCGCCCGGCGCAGGCGCGGTCCCCGAACCGGCACCCGCACCGGCCGTCTGCGCCTCGGCGACCGTCGCCAGGGTGGAGAAGGACATCGCCAGCCCCGCCGTCGCGGCGGCGCCGGCGATGATGGGTCGGAGGCGGTCGGGGACATTCGATTGCAACATGAGGCTCTCCCGGAAAATCGTCGTGGCGGATGCGCCGATCAGCGGCGGCTATCTACCAAGCGGGGCGGCGCCCCCATCAACGCCGATCATTCAGAATAATTCTAAATTGCAAAATCACCGTCATTCGACCCCAGTGCATTCAGGGATATGCTGTTCGGCGGAGCCCTGTGACGCTCCGCCACGGGGACCGCACGGACCCCGGCGGTGACATAATTTGTTAAATTTTATCAGTGACTTAAAGTGTCTGTTCAGACGCTTTCAAAGACAGCGGCGGGCATGGGCCCTGCCGGACTGTTGCAAAGAAGCAACTGCGATAATAAGAATTATTCTCAATATGCGGACCCGCCGCCGGCCAAACGTCTTTCGTACGTCAGCTCGGATTCCGCGCCGTCACGGCGGTCCGGCCGAGGCGGGCCTTCCACAGCCCTTCGGCCAGCCGCAGGGCGTCGGCGAAGGCCGGTCCGGTGGCGCCGGGAAGGGCGAACAGGGCGAAGGCCGCGGTGCCGATGATGATCCGCTCGGCCCGCGCGTCGCGCACGGCACCGGTCCACACCCCCTGCCAGTATTCCAGGCTGGTGCCGCGCGGGCGCGGTGTCGGCGGCGGCTCCTCCATGCAGGCGGGCAGGATGAGGTCCTCCGCCTCGCCGTTGATCAGACGGTGGATGGAGGAGGGGCGGAAGGGCGTGAACTGGGCGACGTCGCGCACGCTGCCCAGCACGGCCATGTGCTTCCAGCCGAGGATGCGGGCGGTGTCGCGGTGCAGTTCCCGGTAGGTCGGCTTCGCCGCGCCCAGCAGGGAGGTCTTGGCCTTGGCCGGCTTCAGCAGATGCACGGCCTCGAACACGGCGGAGCGGGTCTGGGTCAGCCGGTGCAGCCCGATCAGCCGGTAGATCTGCGGGGACAGGGCGGCCAGCGGCGCGTAGGCGATCCGCTGCGCCGCCAGCGCCGCCGCGATCTCCCGCGCATTGGTGCAGACCGGGATGCCGACGGTGGGCGCGATGAACTCGTACCGGCCGGAGGCCGCGCTGCAGCCCGTGCCGCCGTGCAGCAGCACCCGAGGCCCGGCCTGCGCGACCAGCCGCGCCGCGTGGAAGAACCAGGGCGGGTTGTGGTAATTGGGCGAGGTGAAGCAGGGCCAATCGATGTCCGCCTGGATCGTCCGGCCAAGCCCGGCGGCGACGTGCGCCCGCATCGCCCGCACCATCCCGGCCAGTTCCGGCGCGGTCGAGCCTCGCATCCGCATCATGCCGAGAAGCGCGCCGACCTGCACCGGATCGGCCTCGCCCGCCAGGATGATGGTCATCGCCTCCTCCGCCTCCTCGGCGGTCAGCGGGCGCCCGTGGCCGCCGCCGGCGACGCCCAGCACGCCGATGTGGCGGGCCAGACGGTCCTGCGCGGGGGCGTCCGGCGCGATCCCGTCCAGCTTGGCGTCGATCTGGGCCGGGGACGGCTGTCCCTCCAGCAGGCCGGCGGGCCGCACCTGGAGCGGCGGCGCGTCGATGCCGGTCGGCACATTCCAGCGGGGGTCGAAGGTCTCATCGACCACGGGGCGTTCCACCAGCGGCTCGAACAGGGCGTCGATCCCGCGGGCCAGCGCCTGGACGCGCGGGCGCAGCGCTTCGGCGAAGGGCGTCGGCACCAGACCGCGGCCCGAGCGGATGAACAGGGGATCGCCGAACTCCTCGCGCATCTGCGCCAGAAGCCGGCTGAGCGCCGAGGTCTGCAGACCGAGGTCGCGAGCGGCCAGCGTGACGTTCCGTTTCGACAGCAGCGCGTCCAGCGCGACGATCAGACGCCCACGCGACAGCCGGTTCTCCGGGTTGCCGGGAGCCGTCTGGCGCGGACCGGACGTCTCCGGCTCCGGACGCGTCGCGGCGTCCTTCCTTTTGACCGTCATGTGATTTCAGCCCGAATGCGGTTGCCTGGCCGGTTCACGGCTGCATACCATGATAATGATACGCATTTGCATGACAACGCAACACGGCTGGCCCGCTCCCCGCGCCCCGCGACGGACGGGGCCGGAGGCTTGCGGTCCTTTAGTCCTCGGACTCCACAGGCTTGGGGGCGGCGGCCTGCTCCGCCTGGATCCGCTCGACGATGCGGGTCAGCGCCGCAGCGTCGAACGGGCTTTCCATGTTCAGGTCCTGGGCGAACTTGCGGATCACGCCGATGGCGCGGCGCCGGGTCACGATGTCGACGTCGCCGGGCCGCGTCCGCTCGACCACCGGTCCCTTGTAGTAGCCGCTGCCGACGCGCCACTGGCGCTGGCCGTCCGCCCGCCATTTGGTGCCGTCGGACAGCACCATGCAGCGGTTGCCCTCGGTGAAGGCATCGACGGTGGCGATCCTCTCCGGGCCGGTCTGGCTGTTGTGGATCGTCACCTGATCCCCGACCCTGAACGCTGTCATGCTGTGAACATCCTCTGTCAATCAATCGCTGTCCGACACCGGACCGCCGGAACGGAACCGCACGCCCTGGTCGCTCTCGCGCCGCTCTTCCACCGCGGCCATCAGCCGCGACTTCGCGGTGGCGCGGCTGTCCGGCGCGCCGTCCGGCGGCGGCTGGCCCGCCGCGTGCCCCGGCGGCTGGCTCCGCGCGGCGGAGCGCACACCGTTCAGCGCCGCCAGGAAGCCGGTGGCCGGACGCATGGTCCGGCCACCGCGCAACCCCGGCGGAGGCGCTGCCGGCGTTCCCGTTGCCGGCGTTCCTATTGCTGGCGGCGGCGACGGTTGCGGAATCGCCGCGGCGACGGGAAGGGGCCGGAACGCGGGGACGGCCTCACGCTCCTTCTCGGCCTCCACCTCCTCATGCGGCGCCCGCCGTTCGGCGGCCTCGGCATGGGCGAGGCTGGTGGCGCGCTCCACGACCAGCGTCCGGCATTCGCCGTCCAGCGTTTCGTAAACGCGCTTGGCCTCGTTCAGTTCATGCAGGTCTTCCGTTTCCAGCGTGCGGTCCAACGCGCTGGACAGCAGCCGGAACTCCAGCACCCCCGGCACCCGCGCCTCGTCCACGGCGCGCTTCAGCACGCCGACAGCCTGCAGGGTTTCACGGTCCAAAGTGCCTTCGCGCATCGACATGCTGTGGGTTGATCGGCGGGATCACCCGAAATATCGGCTGAGGACCGGTGGGGTCAAGTGCGATCCGGCACCGTTCCGGTTTCACCCTCCGGTTCGACGGCACCGCGTCTTTGCAGCCACAGGGCGACGAGCCAGCACAGCGTGGCCCAGCCCGCCCCGACGCACCAGCCCGCCAGAACGTCGGTCGGCCAATGAACGCCCAGATAGACCCGGCTGCACCCGACCAGCAGCGTCACCGCCATCGCCACGACGAGCACATAGGCCTTCTGCCGCCGCCCCTCGACGAAGCGGGCCAGCATGGCGCCCAGCGTCAGGAACACGACCGCCGACAGCAGGGAATGACCGCTGGGGAAGCTGGCGGTGAAGACGATGTCGCCATGGGGGACGATGTCCGGGCGCTCCCGCCCGATCTGGTTCTTCAGCAGGCTGCTGATCGCCATGCCGCCGCCGACCGACAGCAGCACCAGCAGCGACGCCCCGCGCTTCCCCTGAAGCAGCAGGAACCCCGCCGTCACCGCGGTGATCAGCGACAGCACGGTGATGCTGCCCAGCGCGGTGACGTCGCGCGCCGCGTTGTGAAGCCAGGGCGGCCCCAGCGGCATCGCCGGATCGCCGGCCACCCGCAGCGCCATCAGCACCGCACGGTCGAAGGCCGCCGTCTCGCCCTCGATCACCTCGCCGGCCAGCAGCGCGAAGGCCAGGATCAGCCCGGCGCTGACCGCCATGCCAACGAGAAGCCGCAATTCGTGCCGGCCGAGCCTCGTCCAGAAGCCGGGTGCCCTCAATCCTGCCAGCGCCATCGCCCGTCCCCTGCCCCCCGTCCGTCACAGACCGGTTATGGGAACGCCGGCCCGCACGGAAAAGGTCCGCCGGGCCGGAACGGCTGCGGCCAAGCGGTCGCCCGCGAACGATTGGCCCGCAAACATAAAGATATCTTTATGCTTGCGGGGTTCCGAATGCGCTGCTACACCAACGCCACAGCGGGCCGGTGCGCCCGCCCCTTTTCATTGCTGTCCCGCAAACAGCCCCCCAGGAGACTCCCCGATGGCCGCGCCCGCCAACTTCACCGACTTCAAGGTCAAGGACATCAGCCTCGCCGAGTGGGGCCGCAAGGAAATCACCATCGCCGAGACCGAGATGCCCGGCCTGATGGCGCTGCGCGCGGAGTTCGGCGAGACGAAGCCGCTGGCCGGCGCCCGCATCGTCGGCTGCCTGCACATGACCATCCAGACCGCCGTGCTGATCGAGACGCTGACCGCTCTCGGCGCGACCGTCCGCTGGTCCTCCTGCAACATCTTCTCGACCCAGGACCAGGCCGCCGCCGCCATCGCCGCCGCCGGCATCCCGGTCTTCGCCTGGAAGGGCGAGACGGAGGAGGAGTTCTGGTGGTGCATCGAGCAGACCCTTCGTGGTCCGGACGGCTGGACCCCGAACATGATCCTGGACGACGGCGGCGACGTCACCCAGATCATGCACGACAAGTATCCGCAGATGCTGGCCGAGGTCCGCGGCCTGTCGGAGGAGACCACCACCGGCGTCCACCGTCTCTATGAGATGATGAAGAAGGGCACGCTGAAGGTTCCGGCCATCAACGTGAACGACAGCGTCACCAAGTCGAAGTTCGACAACCTCTACGGCTGCCGCGAGTCGCTGGTCGACGGCATCAAGCGCGCCACCGACGTGATGGTGGCCGGCAAGGTCGCCGTGGTCGCCGGCTACGGCGACGTGGGCAAGGGCTCGGCCGCCTCGCTGCGCTCGCAGGGTGCGCGCGTCCTGGTGACGGAGATCGACCCGATCACCGCGCTCCAGGCCGCCATGGAAGGCTATCAGGTCGTCACGATGGACGAGGCCGCCCCGCAGGGCGACATCTTCGTCACCGCGACCGGCAACGTGGACGTCATCACGCTGGACCACATGCGCCAGATGAAGGACCGCGCCATCGTCTGCAACATCGGCCACTTCGACAGCGAGATCCAGATCGAGGCTCTCCGCAACTACAAGTGGGAAGAGGTCAAGCCGCAGGTTGACGAGGTCGTCTTCCCCGACGGCAAGCGCCTGATCGTCCTGGCCCAGGGCCGTCTGGTGAACCTGGGCTGCGCCACCGGCCACCCGAGCTTCGTGATGAGCGCCAGCTTCACCAACCAGGTGCTGGCCCAGATCGAGCTGTGGACCAACGCCGCCAGCTACGAGAACAAGGTCTACGTCCTGCCGAAGCACCTGGACGAGAAGGTCGCCCGCCTGCATCTGGACAAGATCGGCGCCAAGCTGACCACGCTGTCCGCCAAGCAGGCCGAGTACATCGGCGTGAAGGTCGAAGGCCCGTTCAAGCCGGACCACTACCGCTACTAAGCGGTTCCGGACGGATCGGAACGGAAAGGGCCGCCCCAGTGGGCGGCCCTTTTTCATGGGGCGGATGCGGCGCCCCGGCCAGACGATGGCCAGGCCGTCGTCTCAGCGGCGCCGGCACAGATCGTCGATCAGCCCGCGGATCGCCGTGTGGACCGCTTCCATGCGCGGCACCAGCGTGCCGCCCGCTGAACGGGCCCAGGCGTCTTCGAACGCCCCCATCAGGATGGGGTTGCCAGGCCCGGCGACGCCGGGAACGCCGACCAGATCCCGTGCGAGCGCGGCACATTCCAAAGCGACCTGCTCTTCGGTGGCCACCCTCAGGCCCAGCCGCTGGAAGAGGTCGCGGTCGCGCTCGACGGCCCGGGAGGAGATCTGCCCCCACAGGCGCCCCACCAGGGTCGCGGCGAAGGCCGCCCGGAAGAAACCCCTTCCCACCCCCTGGAAGTCGAAGGAGCCGTCGATGGGATTGGGCATCCCGTCCACCCACGCCTGATCGGCAAGAACCGTCTGGTAGGTGATCCCCGAACAGGCGCACAGCAACGCGTAGGCGCGATCCGACGTGCCGGGATCGCGCCGCAACGACCGCAAGGTGGTTTCGTAGGCGACGAAAAAGGGCTGGCTGGCGATGCTGCGATCCGCGATGTCGCGCGTCAGAGCGTCAGCCAGGAAAAAGTTGAGGTCGCTGGGGTCCAACACACGTCCGGCAGACGCGATCACGGCAATCGCGTAAGCGTGCGCGACGGGCTCGCGCAGATAATCGACGTGTCTCCCCATGAAGGATGGCGTTACCCGATGCGGTTCCGGTTGATGTGCTGGCCCAACGCTTGGCGCACCCCCGCCGGAAGAAGGGCATCGAACATGGTGACCTTTGCCCCCTCGCCCGGCATCATGCGCTCCGGACGGGGCGCGTTCAGATAGGCGGCACCAAGGCTTTGCGACGTCGACTCACCGGTCCGTTCGGTCCGTGTCGGCGCGACGCGGGAGTTTGTGCGGATCGCGCCTTGGGTCGGAGTGTCTGCGGCGGAATCGTTCGTCTCTTGGAAGGCCGAAAGAGCCATTGCGCACCCGCCCCCGGAAAAAAACAAAAAGGTTTCCCACTCGGGAGCACCCTGACGATCGATCAAGGCTAATCCGAACTTGCGGGTGCCGCAACACTGATTTTCATCTTATGCGCCGCGGTAAAAGGCCCTGGGCAACCCCAAGGCCCCGCCACCCCGACCCGCCATCCGGATTAGGCCGCGCCGGACGGCGTGGGTCGCATCAGCGCCGCACCATCGGCGCCAGATCCTTGCGGATGCCGGCGTCCAGCCGAGCGTTCAGATCGTCCATCATGCGGCGGACGAGGTCCTGCAAGGTCGCCTCGCGGTCGGCCACCGAGATGTTCTCCGGCACCGTGGTGGAGTGGGTCACCGTCGCCTTGGTCATGCCGCGGAAGGTCGATTCGCCAGGCAGCTCGCCGTTGACCTCGACCTCGATCCGCCCGTCATAGCGCTGGGCCTGATCGTTGGTGAAGTAGCCCTTCACCCCGCCGGTCTTGGGAAGCTGGACCTCGACGATGCTGGCGTCGCGGATGGTGACGCGGACGCGGCCCGGCCCGCCCGCGGCCTGGAGCCGCTCATTGGCCCAGCGGCGCACCGCCTCGGCGGGCGGCAGGGGGATGCGCTGGTCGACGGTGGTGCCAGCCGGCCGGTGGGCGTCCACCACGTCGACGCCGCCCGCGTTCAGGACGATCGGGCCGAAGTTGGAATAGTCGATGGGCCGGGCCGCCGGACGCGGCGGCGTGCTCTGGCAGGCCGTCAGGGCCACGGTGGCGAGAGCGGCGGCGAGAACGAAACGGCGGGTGGGCATGATCGCTCCGGTTGGACAGGACGTCGATAGAACGAAAAACGGCGCGGCACTATAGCCGCGCCGCCTCATGAGCGCATCCGGAACCTGGAGCCGCTTACTTCGCCGTCCCGTAGACCCGGTCGAGGTCCGCGTCGTCGAAGTGATAGGCGGTGGAGCAGAACTGGCAGACCACCTCGACGCGCCCGTCGTCGATCTTCAGATCCTGCACCTCGTCCCGCGGCAGGCGGGACAGCATGTCCGACACCCGCTCGCGCGAGCAGCGGCAGCCGAAGCGCAGGGCCTTGGGCTGCCACACCCGCACGCCGTCCTCGTGGAACAGGCGGAACAGCAGGTCGCGGGCCGGCAGCTCGGGGTCGAGAAGCTCGTCGCCGGTGGTGCTGGACAGCAGGACCATGGCGCGGCGCCACGCGTCCTCGTCGCCGGAGCCGAGCACCTTTTCCGTGGCGTCCTGCGGCAGGCGCTGGATCATGATGCCGCCGGCCCGCCAAGCACCCTTGCTGCCGTCCGGCAGGGTTTCCTGGTCCACCGACACGGTCAGGCCGGTGTCGATCTGCTCCGACTGACGGAAATAGTGCTGCACACAGTCGGCCAGCGTCTTGCCATACAGCTCGACGATGCCCTGGTAGCGTTCGGTGTTCGGCCCCTGGTCCACGGTGAAGGCGATGTGGCCCTTGCCGAGCAGGGCCGGCGCCGGGGCGATGGCCACGTCGTCGCCGGCCTTGGCCAGCGCCTCCTCGTCGAACTGGGCGTAGGCGCGGATGTCGCCGACCGAGGTGATGTCCGCCACCATCAGCCGGACCGGCCCGTCACCCTTGGTCTGGAGCGTGAAGATGCCGTCGTACTTCAGCATGCTGGACAGCAGCATGGCGAGCGTCATCGTCTCGGCCAGGAAGCGGGCCACCGGTTCCGGATAGGCGTGGCGGGTCAGGATTTCGTCCAGCGCGGGGCCCAGCTTCACCATGCGGCCGCGCAGGCGCGACGCCTCGATCTGGAAGGGCAGAACGAGATCGTCGGTGATCGGTTGGACGGAAGGATCGTCCATGATGTCCTCGAAGTTACGACAGGCCATGGCCCGGCGCCGCCATCCCGCTCATCGCGGGGGGCGGCGCCGGGCCATGACTCCAATTCCAAGGGCACTCAGCCCCAAGTGCTCTTAAATAGTGGCGCCGAGGCACCATGCCAGTATGGCCTTCTGGGCGTGCAGGCGATTTTCCGCCTCGTCCCAGACGACCGAATGCCGGCCGTCGATCACCCCGTCGGTCACTTCCTCCCCGCGGTGGGCGGGCAGGCAGTGCATGAACAGGGCGTCGGGGGCGGCGAGCGCCATCAGCGCCTCGTTGACCTGATAGGGACCGAGGATCGCCGCCCGCTCGTCCACGTCGGTGTTGTGCATGGAGGCCCAGGCGTCGGTGACCACGCAGTCGGCGCCGCGCACCGCCTCCTCCGGCGAGGTGGTGACGGTGATCCGCCCGCCCTCGCGCTTCACCCAGTCGAGCAGCTCCGGCGCCGGACCGTAGATTTCCGGGCAGCCGAGGCGGATTTCCACGCCGAGGCGCACCGCCACATGGACCCAGCTCACCGCCACGTTGTTCACGTCGCCGATCCAGGCCACCGTGCGCCCTTCGATGGGGCCGCGATGCTCCTCGAAGGTCATCACGTCGGCCATGATCTGGCAGGGGTGCGACTGGTCGGTCAGGCCGTTGATGATCGGCACCGAGGCGAACTCGGCCAGCTCGTGCACGCGCTCCTCGCCCATGGTGCGGACCATCACCGCGTCCACATAGCGGGACAGCACGCGGGCGGTGTCGCCGATGGTCTCGCCGCGGCCGAGCTGCATGTCGTCGGGCTTCAGCACCACCACGTCGCCGCCGAGCTGGCGCATGCCGACCTCGAAGGAGACGCGGGTGCGGGTCGACGGCTTCTCGAAGATCATCGCCAGCGTGCGGCCCGCGAACAGCGAGCGGTAGGCCGGGATGTCCTTCTTGATGGTCGCGGCCATGGCGAGGATCTGGCGCAGGGTCGCCTTGTCCAGCCGGTCGATGTCGAGGAAATGACGGACGGCGGACATCACACCAGCTCCTTGGCGGTCTTGGCGAGGATGGCCACGGCCTCCTCCACCTCGGCCTCGCCGATGTTGAGCGGCGGCAGCAGCCGGACCACGTTGTCGCCCGCCGGAACGGACAGCAGACCGTTGGCGCGCAGCGCCACCACCACGTCGCCGACCGCCGGGCCGCAGGCGAGGCCGAGCAACAGCCCCTTGCCGCGCACGCCCTTGAAGACCGCCGGGTTCTCGGCCACCAGCCCGGCCAGCCGGTCCTGGAGCAGGCCGCCGATGCGCTGCACATGGTCGAAGAAGCCGGGCTCCAGCACCTTGTCCAGCACGGCGTTGCCGACCGCGGTGGCCAGCGGGTTGCCGCCGTAGGTCGAGCCGTGGGTGCCGGCGGTCATGCCCGACGCCGCCTTTTCCGTGGCGAGGCAGGCGCCGAGCGGGAAGCCGCCGCCGATGCCCTTGGCCACCGCCATGACGTCCGGCGTGATGCCGGCCCATTCATGGGCGAACAGCTTGCCGGTGCGGCCCATGCCGCACTGGATCTCGTCCAGGAACAGCAGCAGCCCGTGCTCGTCGCAGATTTCCCGCAGGCCGCGCAGGAACTCCACCGACCCGACGCGGATGCCGCCCTCGCCCTGGATCGGCTCCAGGCAGATGCCGGCGGTCTGGTCGGTCACGGCGTTGCGCACCGCCTCCAGGTCGCCGAAGGGCACGAGGTCGAAGCCGTCGAGCAGCGGGCCGAAGCCCTTGATCAGCTTCTCCTGCTGCGCCGCCGACACCGCGGCCAGGGTGCGGCCGTGGAAGGCCTGCTCGAAGGTGATGATGCGGGTGCGGGCCTTGTCGCCCTTCTCGTAATGGTATTTGCGGATCAGCTTGGCGCCGCATTCCCACGCCTCGGCGCCTGAGTTCGTGAAGAACACGGTGTCGGCGAAGGTGGCGGCGGTCAGCCGCGTGGCGAGGCTCTCCTGCCCGGCGACCCGGAACAGGTTGGAGGTGTGCCACAGCTTGTGCGCCTGGGCGGTCAGCGCCTCGACCAGATAGGGATTCGCGTGGCCAAGGACGTTCACCGCCACACCGGCGGCGAAGTCGAGGAATCGTCGCCCGTCGGTCGCGTACAGATACGGACCTTCGCCGCGCTCGAACACGATGTCGGCGCGGGCATATGTGGGCATGACGACCGGAATCACAGCGAAAACCTCCGAATGAGGAAAGCCCGGCGGACACCCTCGCCCGCCGGGAACCGTCGAATATCAAGATGTCACTTCACCCTGTCAACGGATTGGCTACGCCGACCGGCTGAATTCGGCCGGATTCCGGCGGATTTACGCCTTCAGCTTGTAGCCCGTCTTCAGCATGCGCCAAGCCAGCCACCACAGGCCGCCGTTGACGGCCAGCATGACGAGAATCCCGATCCCCAGCGTGCCGTCCGACCGCCCGATGAAGCCGTAGCGGAAGCCGTCGATCATGTAGAAGAACGGGTCGACATGGGCGATCCACCAGAACACCGGCGGCAGCGTCTCCACCGAATAGAAGGTGCCGGACAGGAAGGACAGCGGCGTCACCACGAAGTTGGTGACCGCCGCGATGTTGTCGAACTTCTCCGACCAGATGCCGCCGACCAGCCCGAGCAGCGACAGCAGCATGGAGGCCATCAGGGCGTGGAAGATGACGAATTCCGGATGGGCGATGCGCACCGGGACGAAGGCCCAGATGGACAGCCCGGTGACCAGCCCGACCAGCAGGCCGCGCGTCACCCCGCCCATGACGAAGCCGAAGGCCAGCTCCAGCGGGGCCATCGGCGGCATCAGGATGTCGACGATGTTGCCCTGGACCTTCGCGATCACCACGGAGGAGGAGGTGTTGGCGAAGGCGTTCTGGGCCATCGCCATCATGATCAGGCCGGGGGCCAGGAACTCCAGGTAGGGCACCGTGCCGATCATCCGCACCGCACCGCCCAGCGCCAGCGCGAAGACGGCGTAGAACAGCAGGGTGGTGACCACGGGCGCCCAGACGGTCTGCTGGTGCACCTTCAGGAACCGGCGCACCTCGCGCGCGTAGAGGGTCCACAGGCCGACCCAGTTGACGGCGCCGACCTGGCGGGGCATGGGAGGGAGAGGATGAGTCATCGCACCACGATCAACAGGATTGGACCGGACTTTAGGGCGCGGCGCCCGTTCCGGCAACCGCCCCCGGACGGGAGACAGCCATGACCCGCGACCAGCCGCCGGCCCGCAAGCCGCCGCGCCTCGTCACCGCCCAGTATCTGGAGAACGCGGCCCTGCACTATCTCCAGCGCTTCGCCAGCTCCTCGGCCAGCCTGCGCCGCGTGCTGATGCGCAAGGTCGACCGCTCCGCCCAGGCCCACGGCACCGACCCGGCGGAGGGCGCGCGCTGGGTCGAGGACCTGATCGCCCGCTACCTGCGCAGCGGCCTGCTGAACGACACGGCCTACGCCGAGATGCGGGCGGCCAGCCTGCACCGCCGCGGCACCTCGACCCGCGCCATCCGCGAAAAGCTGTCCGCCAAGGGCATCGGCCGCGACGAGGCCGACCGCGCGCTGGAGTCGCTGGACGAGGAGGTGGAGGGCGACCTGAACCTGACCGCCGCCCTGGCGCTGGCCCGCCGCCGCCGGCTCGGCCCCTACCGCCTGCCGGACAAGCGCGCGGAATTCCGCGACAAGGATCTGGCGGCGCTGGGCCGCGCCGGCTTCGCCTACGACATCGCCCGCCGGGTGGTGGACGCCGAAGACCCCGAACTCGGTGGAGTAACCCCGTCCCCGCCGCGGCCCGTTCGCCCCGCCCGGCTGTTGTTCGGCAAACGCCACCGTTTCGGGACAGCAGACATGCGCCACGCCGCCCTCGCGGGCCTCACCCTCGCCGCCGGGCTGCTGGCCCTTGCAGGCACCGCCAGCGCGCAGGACGACGAGCGCATGGCGCTGTCGTCGGAGCTGCCGATCACCGTCGAGGACGCCGCCGCCATCGAGAAGGGCAGCGTCGACGTGAAGGTCCGCGCCTTCTTCGACCGGCTGAAGGGGGACGGCGGGCGCAACCGCCTGACCTTCGACCCGGAACTCCAGGTCGGCGTCGCCAACGGCCTGGCGCTGAAGGTCAACCCCGGCTACCGCGTCGGCAACGCCGACGACGCGCAGCAGGGCGACGTCAAGCTGTCCGCCGAATACAACATCCGCGAACCCTCGCAGGGCCGGCTGGGCCTGTCGGTGGAGCCGCTGGTCAGCATCCCCTACGGGTCGGGGAGCAAGACGACGGAGGCCGGGATCACTGGGCGCCTGACCCAACCACTCGGCACCGCCGCCGGCGCGCCGCGCCTGCACGCCAACCTGTCCTGGCGGCATCTGTTCGATCCGGAGCCGGGCGAGCGCGACAACCGCTTCATCATGGCCGCCGGGATGAACGCCCCGGTCGGCCCCGCCACCGCCGTGGCCTTCGACGTGGTGCGCGAGCAGTCGCCGGAACGCGGCAAGGCCGACAATTTCGTGGAGGCCGGCGTCCGGCATCTCGTCGGCGAAGACCTCGCCGTGGGTGCCGGTGTCGGCGTCGGATTCGGCCCCGATTCGCCGCGCTACCGCCTGCTGCTGGGCGTGCAGCGATCGTTCTAGAACTCGCTGTCCGGACACGACAAAACGCGCGCAAAGCCTTTCGGCGATGCGCGCGGCACTCTCAACCGGGGTTCGGTGCAACCGAGAGTCGGAGTTGTCCTGGTGTGGGGCTCAGCACCCGGCCGCGGAGTTTGCCGTTCCGCGGTGACATCACCAGAATCGCCTGGATGCGCTCCGGCGCCTCCAGGCGGTCAGCCTCAGGCCGCGACGGCCTGCTGCTTGTCCTGGGCCTTGGCGATGCGGCGCTTCAGGCGGCGCGCTTCCAGGCTGAGGACGTCGTCCTTCGCGTCGAGCAGGAAGGCGTCGAGGCCGCCCTTGTGCTCGATCGAACGGATCGCGTTGGTGGAGATACGCAGGCGCACCATCTGACCCAGAGCGTCGCTCAGCAGCGCGGTTTCCTGCAGGTTCGGCTGGAAACGGCGGCGGGTCTTGTTGTTGGCGTGGCTGACGTTGTTGCCAAACTGCGTGCCCTTGCCGGTCACGGAGCACCGACGTGCCATCGGAGTGATCCTTTATTTTAGCAAATGAAACCCGGTCCCGGGCAGCATACCGCCCGAAGGAGGCGGCGTTATAGTCGAACAAGCGCGCGCCCGTCAAGGAAGGAAGAGACGGGCGCGCGCCGATCGACGGTCCCCGGGCCGGCGGGGACCGCGATCCGGTGGACTCACTCGGCGGCGGGAGCGGCGGCCTTCTTCTCCTCAGCCTTCGGGGCGGCCTTGGCCTCTTCCGGCTTCGGCGCGTCGGCCTTGGCGGCTTCGGCCTTGGGCGCCTCGGCCTTCACGTCCGCCTTCTTTTCCTCGACCTTCGGGGCGGCCTTCACGTCGGCCTTCGGGGCTTCCGCCTTGGGCGCCGGGGCGGGAGCCGCCTCGACCTTCGGCGTTTCGGCCTTCACCGGCTCCGCCTTCGGAGCGGGCGCCTCGGCCTTCGGGGCCTCCGCCTTGGGAGCGGCGGCCTTGACCGGAGCCTTGCGGGCCGCCGGAGCCTTCTTCGGCGCCGGGGCGCGAGCCGCCTCGGCTTTCACCTCGGCCTTCTTCTCCTCAGCCTTGGGCGCTTCGACCTTCGGAGCCTCCGCCTTCGGAGCGGGAACCGGCGCCGCGACCGGGGCGGCCACCGGAGCAGCCTTCGGAGCCGGGGCGGCCGGAGTCAGGGCCACCGGGCTGACGCCCAGTTCGGCGGCGATCTTCGAGGAGACGTCGAGGACGGTCTGCACCTGGTTGACGACGCGGGCCTGGGCGACGGTCGCCCATTCGCGCTGCACGGCGACCAGGTCGGCCGGGCTGCGCACCTTGGCGAATTCGCCGGCGAGCTGGGTCGTCTCGCCGATGCCGGCGGTGACGCCGTCGAGCAGGCGGCGGCAGCCGTCCTGCATCACGCCGGCGACGCGGGTCGTGCGGGCCGCGTAGGTCCCGGCGTTCACCTTGCCCAGCGGCGACAGGGCGAGAGGCCCATTGGTCAGGGGATTGAAGCGTTCAAACAGATCGAGAAAGTTGGCGGCCATGTCCTAAGGTCTCCCGTTGGCGACTCGACGCGGAGGCGGTGTCGGACAAGTCAACTCCGGCTCATACCCCAGGAGACTGCGGGCAAACCTCTCGCCCAAGCGCCACGGTGGCGCTCCTTTTCCGCCCACGCCACCTTATGCACGGGAGAATCGCGGCGCAACGGAAATGTTGCGGTGCAGCATACCCGAAAGGACCTACTCCACCGCGCGTCCGAGGAACTTTTCAAGCAGAACGCGTGCAGCGGCGGTGGGGGTGATGGCGCCGCCGGTGACGCGGGATTCCAGCGCCGACAGATCGGCGCGCACGGCCGGATGCCCCTTGAAGGCGTCGACCAGCGTCTCGCGGATCTCGCTCCACAGCCAGGCGCGGGCCTGCTCGGCGCGGCGCGTGGCGCGGACGCCGGACGCCTCGGTGATCGCCTTGTGCTCCCCGATGGTCTCCCACACCGAGTCGATGCCGGCTTTCGTGATGGCCGAGCAGCTCAGCACCGGCACGCGCCAGTCGCCGTGGCGCAGCAGGGTCAGGGCGTGGCGGTAGTCCGCGACGGTATGCCGCGCCGTGTTGGCGAGGTCGCCGTCCGCCTTGTTGACGACCACAAGGTCGGCCAGCTCGACGATGCCCTTCTTGATGCCCTGAAGCTCGTCGCCCCCGGCGGGCAGCAGCAGCAGCATGAACAGGTCGACCATGTCGGCCACCGCCGTCTCCGACTGGCCGACCCCCACCGTCTCCACGACGATCACGTCGAAGCCCGCCGCCTCGCAGACCAGCATGGCCTCGCGCGTGCGGCGGGCCACACCGCCCAGCGTGGCGCCGGCGGGCGACGGGCGGATGAAGGCGTTCGGTTCGCGCGACAGGTCCACCATGCGGGTCTTGTCGCCCAGGATGGAGCCGCCGGTGCGCTGCGACGACGGGTCGATGGCCAGAACCGCCACCTTGTGCCCCCCCGCGATGACGTGCTGCCCGAACGCCTCGATGAAGGTCGACTTGCCCACCCCCGGCACGCCGGAGATGCCCACCCGCACCGAGTTGCCGGTGTGGGGCAGGAGAGTCTCCAGCAGGGCGTCGGCCTGGGCGCGGTGGTCGCGCCGGGTCGATTCGATCAGCGTGATGGCGCGGGCGAGCGCGCGGCGGTCACCCCGCAGCACCGCGTCGGCGAGCGCGGCGGGGGTGGTGAGGGCGGGGGCGGGGGCGGTCGTCATGGCAGGACCCTAGCGGGCGCGGCGGGCGCGGTGAAGCCCCTCTTCGATCCGCTGCGTCGATCGGTCGGCTTCGATGAGCGTCACGCCGCCTTCGCGGCCAGCCCGTCCAGCCAGACCTCCAGCGCGGCGAACAGGCCGACCGCCGTGGCGCAGGCGGCCTGCGCCGATTCGGGCGTCTCCAGATCGCTCTCCAGCCGGGCGAGCAGCGCCCTCCACCGCCCGGCCATGTCGATCCCGGCCGAGGCCAGGAAGCGCGCCCCGCGCGTGGCGTCGAAGCCCAGCGCGCGGGTGACGTTGGGCAGCATCGCCCGCCCACCATGGGCGGAGCCGTCGAGCACGTAGCGCGCCGCCAGCCGCGCCGGCAGGCCGTCCAGCGCCGGCAACGCCGCGGCCACCGGTAATGAGTCCGCATCCACCCCCAGATCGGCGAGATCGGCGCGCAGCAGGTCCAGCCGCTCGGCCCCCTCGCCCAACGCCCTCTCAATGGGGGCGTTGAAGCCGTGCAGGGCGATCAGGGCGTTGCGATACTCCTCCACGGTGATCGTCGGGCTGGTCAGCGGGCGCAGGACCGCCGCGCGGTCCAGCCGTTCATGAATGTCGCGGGTCGCCTCGCGCAGCGCCTGCCGTACCGGTCCCAAAGAGATGCTCCGTCGTGATGATGAGGTTAAGTGGGGGCGAGGACTTCCGGAACCGGTTCCGGCCCCTGCGAGGATTCCTGCTGCCGCGCCCACAATGCGGCATAGGCGCCGCCGCGCGACAGCAGTTCCATGTGGCGTCCCCGTTCGATCACACGCCCGGCCTCCATCACCAGGATCTCGTCGGCGTCGATCACGGTGGACAGGCGGTGCGCGATCACGAGCGTGGTGCGGCCGCGGCTGACCTCGCGCAGGTTCGCCTGGATCTCCCGCTCGGTGTGGGTGTCGAGCGCCGAAGTCGCCTCGTCGAACAGCAGGATCGCCGGGTTCTTCAGGATGGTGCGGGCGATGGCGACGCGCTGCTTCTCGCCGCCGGACAGCTTCAGCCCGCGCTCCCCCACCGTGGTCTCGTAGCCGTCGGGAAGCGCCATGATGAAGTTGTGGATGTGGGCCAGCCGGGCCGCCTGCTCGACCTCCGCCGGGCTGGCGCCGGGGCGGCCGTAGGCGATGTTGTAATAGACCGTGTCGTTGAACAGCACCGTATCCTGCGGGACGATGCCGATGGCGCCGCGCAGCGATTGCTGGGTCACCTCCCGGATGTCCTGCCCGTCGATCCGGATGCCGCCGCCCGACACGTCGTAGAAGCGGAACAGCAGCCGGCCGATGGTCGATTTGCCCGCCCCGGACGGCCCGACGATGGCCACCGTCCGCCCGGCGGGCACGGTGAAGCTCACCCCCTTGAGGATCGGGCGCCGCGGGTCGTAGCCGAACTCCACCCCGTCGAAGCGCAGCTCGCCCCCCGTGATGGCCAGCGGCGGGGCGCCCGGCCGGTCGGCCACCTCGCGGTCCACCGACAGCAGCGTCACCATCGATTCCACGTCGATCAGCGCCTGCTTGATCTCGCGGTACACCACCCCGAAGAAGTTCAGCGGCTGGTAGAGCTGGAGCAGGTAGGTGTTCACCAGAACGAAGTCGCCCAGCGTCATCGTGCCGTTGACGATGCCGCGCGCCGCCATGCCCATGACCACCGCCAGCCCCAGCGAGATGATCGCCGACTGGCCGATGTTCAGCAGTGACAGGCTGCGCTGGCTCTTCACCGCCGCCTGCTCGTAGGAGGCCAGCGCCTGGTCGTAGCGCCGGGCCTCGTGCCCCTCGTTGCCGAAATACTTGACGGTCTCGTAGTTCAGCAGGCTGTCCACCGCCTTGGTGTTGGCCTTGTTGTCGGTCTCGTTCATGGCGCGGCGGAACTGGATGCGCCATTCCGACACGAAGAAGGTGTAGGCGATGTAGCTTCCCACCGTGGCGAAGGTCGCCAGCGCGAACCAGCCGTCGAACATCCGCCACAGGATCACGCAGACCAGCGTGATCTCGACCAGCGTCGGCACGATGGAGAACAGGGCGTAACGCAGCAGCGTCTCGATGGCGCGGGTGCCGCGCTCCAGCGAGCGGGTCAGGCCGCCGGTCTGCCGCTCCAGATGGAAGCGCAGCGACAGGGCGTGCAGATGCTGGAAGACCGACAGGGCGACCTTGCGGATCGTGCGCTGGGCGACGTTGGCGAACACCGCGTCGCGCAGTTCCGCGAAGACCAGCGACATCACGCGTGCCAGCCCGTAGGCGACGATCAGCCCCAGCGGGATCGTCACCAGCGCCCCGGCGTCGCCCGGCGACAGGGCGTCGACCGCCCGCTTGTAGAAGAGCGGAACCCAGACGTTCGCCACCTTGGCGCCGACCAGCAGGACCAGCGCCACGACGACGCGCAGCTTCGTCTCGAAGGAATCCTGCGGCCACAGGTAAGGGACGAGCGAGCGCAGCGCCGCCATGTCGCCGGTGCTGGACGCGGCCTCCGCATAGGACGGGGCCGGGCTGGGGTTGCTGGTGCGGCGGCGCATGGGGGAGTCCGGGAAAAGGGTCGGTTGCCAAAAGCGGCTGCCCTAACCTAGGGCCACATGCGCCGCCAACCAAGGAAGACGCGCCGTGCGCCCGCTGCATGGCGGTCGATCGGGTCTCCCCGGTGGAACGGACGGGAGACCGACTCCGAAAAATTGCACGCGGACGAATGGATAAAACCGTATTAGACTAAAAGCCTATCTCCGTCGGCGAGGGCTGCGGAGCGATTGCCGCATAGGGCCGAACGTGCTGAAAAACCTCTCCCTGACCGCCAAACTGTCCCTTCTGAACGTGCTGGGGCTGTTCATCCTGGCCATCGTGCTGACTCTGGCCTCCAGCCATGTGCTGAGCGACCGCAGCGCCGCCTCCGCGCAGGAGCAGCGGGAGCGCAGCATGGCGCTGGCCCACATGCTGCTGAAGCAGAACGGCGCCGACTACAGCATCCGCGACGGCGCGCTCTACGTCGGGTCGGTGCGGGTTGACGGCGACACCCGCATGGTCGACCAGATCCGCGAGCTGACCGGCGGTGCGGCCACGGTGTTCCGCGGCGACACCCGCGTCGCCACCACCGTGCAGAACCCCGACGGCAGCCGGGCCAACGGCACCAAGCTGGGCGCCGGGCCGGTCTTCGACAGCGTCATCACGCAGCGCAAGCCCTACCGCGGCGAGGCCGACATCCTGGGCGAGCGCTACTTCACCTCCTACGACCCGCTGCTCGACGCCTCCGGCTCGGTGGTCGGCGTTCTGTTCGTCGGGCTGAAGCGGGCCGACGTGATGAGGGTTGTGGACGAGGTGGAGCGCGCCATCCTGGTGGTGGCGCCGCTGGTCACGCTGGCCTTCGGTCTGGTCAGCTTCTTCCTGGTCCGCCGCCAGATGGGCGCGGTGCGGGCGATGAGCGCGACCATGCACGACCTCGCCGCCGACAAGCTGGACGTCGCCGTTCCCGGCCTCGACCGCGGCGACGAGATCGGGCAGATGGCCCAGGCGGTTCAGGTGTTCAAGGACAACGCCATCCAGAAGAAGGCGATGGACGAGGCCGAGCGCGCCCGCCTGGAGGCCGAACGCCGCGCCGACGAGGCGCAGCGCGCCCGCGAGGCGGCGATCGGCGAGGAGATCGCCGCGCTGATCGACGGCGTGTCGAAGGGCGACCTGTCGCGCCGCCTCGACCTTTCCGGCAAGGACGGCTTCTACCGGACCATGTCGGCGGGCATCAACCGTCTGACCGACACGGTCGAGGCGGTCATCGCCGATCTCGGCGCGGTGCTCAGCGCGCTCGCCCAGGGCGACCTCAACAAGCGGGTCGAGCGCGACTACGAGGGGGCCTTTCAGACGCTGAAGACCGACGTCAACGCCACCTCCGCCAAGCTGTCGGAGATCGTCGGCCAGATCACCCAGGCGGCGGACACCATCGCCTCGGCGGCAGGCGAGGTCTCCATCGGCTCCTCCGACCTCGCGGAGCGGACGGAGCAGCAGGCCTCCTCGCTGGAGGAGACGGCGGCGAGCATGGAGGAGCTGGGCGCCACGGTGCGCTCCAACGCCGACAACGCCCAGCGCGCCAACGGCATGGCCGCCGACGCCCGCACCGCCGCGGAGTCCGGAGGGACGGTGGCGGGCTCGGCCATCGATGCGATGAAGCGCATCGAGGCGTCGAGCCGCAAGATCACCGACATCATCGGGGTGATCGACGAGATCGCCTTCCAGACCAACCTGCTGGCGCTGAACGCGGCGGTCGAGGCGGCGCGGGCCGGCGACGCCGGCCGCGGCTTCGCCGTGGTGGCGCAGGAGGTGCGCAACCTCGCCCAGCGCTCCGCCCAGGCGTCCAAGGAGATCAAGGGGCTGATCCTGGACAGCGACGCCCAGGTGAAGGACGGGGTGGAGCTGGTCAAGAAGGCCGGCGACGCGCTGGAGGGCATCGTCTCGGGCGTCCAGCAGGTCGCCGGGCTGATCGCCGAGATGGCCTCGGCCTCGTCAGAGCAGGCGGCGGCGCTCGACGAGATCAACGCCACCGTCTCGCAAATGGACGAGATGACCCAGAAAAACGCCGCGCTCGTCGAGGAAACCACCGCGGCGGCGCAGGCCATGGCCGGTCAGGCCAACGACCTGAAGGGGCTGATCGGCTTCTTCAAGCTGGACCCGCGGGCCGTGCCGGTCGCGGTTGCGACCACCGCTTCGAGCCCGCGGCACGTCGCGCCGGTGGCGCGTCCGGCCGCTTCGGCGTCCCGCCCGACCCGCGCAGCGGCCCATTCGGGCGCCGCGCTCAAGCGCAACGTCAGCGAGGACGACGACTGGAAGGAGTTCTGAGCGTTTTCGTCAGGTCATGCGGACGCTGACGTTGCCCCCTCCCTAACCCTCCCCCTCTTCGAGGTGGAGGGGACGGATGCCGCTTCGCAGAAGGCACCCTCTCCCTCGAAGAGGGGGAGGGCCGGGGTGGGGGCAAGCCGCACCCCCCGCCTCAATTCGCGATCGGCGTCGCCTCGATCTTGCGGCGCGGGGCGGCCTTGATCGAGGGGCCGGCGTTGTCCTCCGGCTTGGCGACGGTGGTCGTCGTGCCGCGGGCGGCCTGGACGGGCGCGCTGCCGCGCAGGCGCAGCAGATGCATCCGCACATAGGCGGTCGATCCCACCGCCTGCACCGCCACCCAGTCGGTGCCGCGGGCACGGCCCAGCACCTTCAAAGGCTGGCCGGGCGGGAAGGTGGCAATGATGGGCGCGCTGTTGCTCGGCTGCGAGCGCAGCGCGGTGGTCTTGTCGGTTTCCCACTCGCCAGAGACGGTGTCGAGTCCGGCCGGGGAGGCGCTGGCGGTCCCCTGCACCACGGGTGCGCGGTTGGTCCGCTCACCCGTCTGGCAGGCGGTCAGCATCATCGCGCAGGCCACGGCGAGGGAGACGGGAACGAGGCGCAGACGTCTGGTCATCACGGACTCGGTTGGGTAGCCCTTTCGATCGGGCGACCATACAGGATGCGCCCCCACCCGCGCCACAGCGCCGCGGCAGAACGGCTATGCACTGTTTGTGGCAGGAAAGTGGCGCCGGCCCTTACGCCCAACGCCTAGGCGAGGACGCCCAACTGCCAGACGAAGAAGACGCCCAGCGCCACGGCGATGGTGAGGAGCTGCTTACCCGTCACCACGCAGGCGAGAACCGCAGCCAGCGCGCCGACCAGCTGCGGGTTCCTCCAGGTCAGTTCCAGCCCCTCGCCGTTCGGCGACAGGATCATCGGCACGATGATGGCGGTCAGCACCGTCACCGGGACGAAGCCCAGCGCCTGCTTCAGCAGCGGCGGGAAGACCACGCGGTCGCCCAGCACGAAAAGCGCCGCCTTGACGAAGACGGTGACCGCCGCCATGCCCAGGATCATGACGGTGTTGGTCAGGACGGTCCCGGTCATGCCGCTTCCTCCTCCCGCCGGCCGGCCTCCAGCCCGCCGGAGCGCCAGCGCTGCAGGGCCATCCCGACGGCGACGCCGGCCACCACGGCGGCCATCAGCCCCAGCTTGTAGGGCACGTCCTGCCCCAGATAGGCCACGGCGCCCGCCGCCACCGCCGCCGCGAAGTTGGGCAGGCTGGCAAGCTGCGGCACGACGATGGCGATGAAGGTGGCGACCATCGCGAAGTCGAGCCCCAGCGACTGGAGCTGCGGGAAGGCCGCGCCGAACAGCAGGCCGACCAGGGTCCAGAATTGCCAGTTCGCGTACATCGACAGGCAGGAGCCCAGGAAGTACCAGTGCCCGAGCGGCGCCCGCGGGTGCCGCGCGTAATAGCCGGCCATCACCGCGAAGGTCTCGTCCGTCAGGAAGAAGCCCAGCGTCCAGCGCCAGCGCGCCGGCAGATGGGCGACGTGCGGCAGCAGCGTGGCGGCGTAGAGGGCGTGGCGCAGGTTCACGATCAGCGTGGTCAGCCAGATCACCGCCAGCCCGGCGTGCCCGGCCACCAGACCCAGCGCGATGAACTGGCTGGACCCCGCATAAACCGACAGGGACATCAGCTGCCCCTGCCACGCCGCCAGCGGCCCGGCGGCCACCAGCGTGCCGAAGATCACCCCGAAGGGCGCCGCGCCGATGACCATCGGCAGGGTGTCGCGGGCGCCGGCGGCGAAGCTGGATCGTCTGGTCATGATCGTTCTGATGCGTCTTCTTGAACCGTTCCTTGGAACAGCGTCGGGTTGCGGACCATAGCGCTGCGACGAGCACGCCGCCCGCCTTTTATTGTCCGGGAGACAAGTCCATCCATTCTGCCCCGCGCAAAATGCCGCATGCGAACGAATGATGAAAAATTCCCGTATTTAGGGTATTTCTTCGCCACCCTCGCACCCGCCGCACCTGCCGTGGAGCCCATTCGCGTGAAGGTACCGTTCAACAACAAGGCCCGTTGGATCGACGATGCCATCTGGCATCAGATCCACCGTCTGAAGATCGAGCCGCGGCGCAAGCTCGCCGCGTCGCTGGTCGCGCCCTTCCGGCCGCGCACCCCCGGCTTCACGCCATCCGAACGGGCGTTGAGCCTGAAGACCCAGTTGGAGACACGCGGCTACACCGAGGCGTTCCGCCTGATGACCGACGAGCAGGTCGCGGCGATGCGGCGCTACTTCGAGGAACAGCCCTGCTTCGATGGCGGCCACCGGCAATATGGCTCCTTCACCATCGACAAGGTGCCGTCACCGGACATCCAGATGGCCCGCTATGTGGAGGAGCAGTTCCTCGCCGCTCCTCACCTGCTGGACACCATCGACCACCCGCTCGTCCTGGAGGTCGCGGAGGCGTTCCATGGCTGCAAGCCGACCATCGACGGCATGTCGGTCTGGTGGTCGCTGGCCCGGCCCAACCCGCGGATCAGCACGCAGAACTATCACCGGGACTACAATCAGGTCCGTCATTTCAAGATGTTCCTGTATCTGACGGACACCGACATGGGCGGCGGGCCGCACATCTACGTCCCAGCCTCCCAGCACGGGCAGGAGCTTCTGGAGCGGCGCAATCATTCCGACGCCGAGGTCGAGGCAGTCTACGGCGCGTCGGCGCCCGTCGCGCTGACCGGGCGGGCGGGCGACTGCTTCCTGGCCGACAACAGCGGGATGCACAAGGCTCTCCAGCCGACGCACAGCGACCGGCTGATCGTCGTCACCGAATACACGCTGCTGCGCAACCGCTTCGGTCCGCTCCAGCCGGTGCTGCCGAATCCGGACCGCCGTTACGACCCCTACATCAACCGGGTCTATCTGCGGAGTTAACGATTCCGATGGGGCCGGCGTGCCGGGGGAGGGCTTTCCATCCGCTCGCCTTTCCGGCAGGCTGGTCCCATGAAACCCGATTCCTGCTTCGAGTTTCCCGTCCACACGGCGGGGGAGCGTGCGGCGGACGCGGTCATCCACGCCATCGGCGTGATCGCCGGCCTGATCGGCGCGTCCTGGCTGCTGGCCGTGACGGCGGGCCATGTTTCCGCGACCGAGATGGTGTCGCTGGCGGCCTACGGCGCCGGGCTGGTCGGCATGCTGAGCGCGTCGGCCGCCTACAACCTGGCCCAGCCGGGCCGGCGCAAGGCGGTGCTGCGGCGAGTCGACCACGCGATGATCTATGTGATGATCGCCGGCAGCTACACCCCTTTCACCCTGAACCGGCTGGACGGCGCCGCGGGACTCCCGCTGGGCGTCGCGGTGTGGGTGGTGGCGCTGGGCGGGGTGACGCTGAAGCTGTTCGCCTCCTGGCGGTACGAACGGCTGGGCTTCGTGCTCTATCTCGGGCTCGGCTGGGCCATCCTGTCGGTGGCCGAACCGCTGTGGCGGTCGCTGTCGCCGACGACGCTGCTTCTGCTGGCGGTCGGCGGGGTGGTCTACACGGTGGGGGCCTTCATCCACACGCTGGACCGCCTGCCCTACAACATTCCGGTCTGGCACGCGCTGGTCATCGTGGCGGCTTCCTGCCACTTCGCCGCGGTGGCCCGGGAGTTCGTGGTGACGTGACGGGCGAGGGGCCTCGCGAAAGGCCCCCGCCCGCATCATCAATGCACACCCATCAATGAACCGTGGTCACCGGCTGCGTCGCCGCGCTGCGCACCTGGGCGGAGACGGGCAGGCCGTTGATGGTCAGCTCGCCGCCTTCCGCCCCCACCTTGACCGTCTGGCCGTCGGCGACGCGGCCCTCCAGGATCATGGTGGCCAGCGGGTTCTGCAGCTCCCGCTGGATCACCCGCTTCAGCGGGCGCGCGCCGTAGACCGGGTCGTAGCCGGCCTCGGCCAGCCACTGCGTCGCCGCCTCGTCCACCTCCAGCGTGATGTCGCGATCGGCGAGCATGCGGACCAGCCGGCCGAGCTGGATCGTCACGATCCCGCCCATGTGGCTGCGGTCCAGACGGTGGAACAGCAGGATCTCGTCCAGCCGGTTCAGGAACTCCGGCCGGAAATGGGCGCGGACCACCTCCATCACCTCGTCGCGCACGGCGCCGCTGTCCTGGCCTTCCGGCTGGGCCGCCAGCACCTCGGAGCCGAGGTTCGAGGTCATGATGATGACCACGTTGCGGAAATCCACCGTCCGCCCCTGCCCGTCGGTCAGGCGCCCGTCGTCGAGCACCTGGAGCAGCACGTTGAAGACGTCCGGGTGGGCCTTCTCGACCTCGTCGAACAGCACGACCTGATAGGGCCGGCGGCGCACCGCCTCGGTCAGCGCCCCGCCCTCCTCATAGCCGACATAGCCCGGAGGCGCGCCGATCATGCGGGCGACGGAGTGCTTCTCCATGTATTCCGACATGTCGAGCCGGACCATCGCCGTCTCGTCGTCGAACAGGAACTCGGCCAACGCCTTGGTCAGCTCGGTCTTGCCGACGCCGGTCGGGCCGAGGAACAGGAAGGAGCCGATCGGCCGGTTGGGGTCCTGCAGGCCGGCGCGGGCGCGGCGGACGGCGTTGGAGACCGCCACGATGGCCTCGTCCTGCCCGATCACGCGGGTCTTCAGGCGGGTTTCCATCGCCAGCAGCTTCTCCCGCTCGCCGGCCAGCATCTTGTCCACCGGCACGCCGGTCCAGCGGCTGACCACGGCGGCGATGTCGCTGTCGCGCACCTCCTCGTTCAGCATGCGGTTGGCGGCGTGGGCCTCCGCCTCCTTCAGACGCTTCTCCAGGTCGGGGATGACGCCGTAGGCCAGCTCGCCGGCCCGTCCCCAATTGCCGTCGCGCTGGGCCTGCTCCAGCTCGGTGCGGGCCTTCTCCAGATCCTCCTTGATCTTCTGCGCACCCTGGAGCTGGTCCTTCTCGGCCTGCCACTTGGCGGTCAGCTCGGCGGATTCCTGCTCCAGGTCGGCCAGCTCGCCTTCCAGATTGGCAAGCCGGGCGCGCGAGGCCTCGTCGGACTCGCGCTTCAGCGCCTCCCGCTCGATCTTCAGCTGGATGATGCGGCGGTCCAGCTCGTCGATGTTCTCCGGCTTGCTGTCCACGGCCATGCGCAGGCGGCTCGCCGCCTCGTCGATCAGGTCGATGGCCTTGTCGGGCAGGAAGCGGTCGGTGATGTAGCGGTTCGACAGGGTTGCCGCCGACACGATGGCCGCGTCGGTGATGCGCACGCCGTGGTGCACCTCGTAGCGCTCCTTCAGGCCGCGCAGGATGGAGATGGTGTCCTCCACCGTCGGCTCGGGCACGAAGACGGGCTGGAAGCGGCGAGCCAGCGCCGCGTCCTTCTCGATGTGCTTGCGGTACTCGTCCAGCGTGGTCGCGCCGACGCAATGCAGCTCGCCGCGCGCCAGCGCCGGCTTCAGCATGTTGGAGGCGTCCATGGCGCCGTCCGCCTTGCCGGCGCCGACCAGCGTGTGCAGCTCGTCGATGAAGACGATGATCTCGCCCGCCGCCGCCTGGATTTCCTGGAGCACGGCCTTCAGCCGCTCCTCGAACTCGCCGCGGTATTTGGCGCCGGCCACCATGCCGGCGAGGTCGAGCGACAGCAGCTTCTTGTTCTTCAGCCCTTCCGGCACGTCGCCCTTGACGATGCGCTGGGCGAGTCCCTCGACGATGGCGGTCTTGCCGACGCCCGGCTCGCCGATCAGGACGGGGTTGTTCTTGGTGCGCCGCGCCAGCACCTGGATGGTGCGGCGGATTTCCTCGTCGCGCCCGATGACGGGGTCGAGCTTGCCCTCGCGCGCCAACTCGGTCAGGTCGCGGGCGTATTTCTTCAGCGCGTCGTAGCCCTGCTCGGCGCTGGCGGTGTCGGCGGTGCGGCCCTTGCGCACCTCGTTGATCGCGGTGTTCAGCGCCTGCGGGGTGACGCCCGCGCGCTTCAGAACCGCGGCGGACGGCGTGCCGTCGGCCATGGCGAGCGCCAGCAGGATGCGCTCCGCCGTGACGTAGCTGTCGCCGGCCTTCTTAGCGACCGTCTCGGCCTGCTCGAACACGCGGGACAGTTCCGGCGTCAGATACACCTGCCCGGCGCCGGCGCCTTCCACCTTGGGCTGCTTGTCCAGTTCGGCGTCCACGCCCGACAGCGCCAGGGCGGGGTCGCCGCCGGCCGCCCGGATCAGGTTGGCGGCCAAGCCTTCCTTGTCGTCCAGAAGGGTCTTCAGCAGATGTTCCGGCGTCAGCCGCTGGTGGCCGCGCCGCAGGGCCAGGGTCTGCGCCGCCTGCACGAAGCCTCGGCTGCGCTCGGTGTATTTTTCGAAGTCCATAATGTGCTCCCTTCATCGCCGACCGTCCGCGAGGCAGCCCGGTCAGTCCGATCCACGTTACCAGTGCGATCCGCAAGGATGCATGCGTCGCCGTAGATGTGGGAGAGGCCCATCCGTATGCAAGACCCCCCGGTACGCGTGGTTATTGCTTTTGTCGGACCCGCGCCGAAAGGGTGGCTTTCCGCGGCCCGCCGGAAAGGGCTAGGGTTTTCGTCCAAAGCCACGGAATGCCTTTTTCATGACGGCGACGCCCACCAGCACCCCGCGCAACCCCTCGCCCACGACCCTGCGGCCCGCCCTGACCACCCCCCTGATGCGGCTGGCCTGGCACGGCCGCAACATGTGGCATTGGGTGGCGCGCCCGCTGACCATGGGGGTGCGGGGGATCATCCTGGACAACTCGGCCCCTGGGGGCGGCACGGCCTCGGTCCTGCTGATCCGGCACAGCTACGTCGGCGGCTGGCATTTTCCGGGCGGCGGGGTCGGAAAAGGCGAGACTTTGGTGGAGGCGATGCGCCGTGAGGTGCGGGAGGAGGTCGGGTTGACCGTGGAGAGCGGCCCGCAGCCCTTCGGCGTCTACGCCCGCTTCCGGCACGGCGCGAGCGACCATGTGGCGGTCTTCGTCGCGCGCGGATGGTCGGGAACGCTCCAGGCCGACGGGGTGGAGATCCTGGAGGCGCGCTTCTTCCCGCTGGACCGACTGCCGGAGGACACCTCCCCCGCGACGCGGCGGCGAATCGCCGAGTTCCAGGGTCGGGAGCCTTTGGCCGAGCGCTGGTAACGGTTTTCGATTGCGACGGTTGACAGAAGCGAACCGGTCCCACCATTGTGCGATGCAATGCCCGCGACCGTCGCCGCCATACGCCGTTACCCCGTGAAGGGGCTGAGCGGCCAGGATCTTCCCGCCGTTGACCTCGTCACCGGCCAACCCATCCCCTTTGACCGGCGCTTCGGCCTGCTGCACGGCCCGGCCGCCCTGACCCCGGATGTCGAGGGCTGGCGCCCGAACGAGGATTTCTTCACGCTCGACCGGAACGAGAAGCTGGCGCTGCTCGATTCCGAGTTCGACGAGGCCACCCAGTCGCTGATCATCCGGCGCGGTGGCAAGCAGGTGTCGCGCGGGCGTCTGGACCAGCCGATGGGCCGGATGCTGGTGGAGCAGTTCTTCGCCGCCTATCTGGCCGGCGCCGCTCCCGGCCTGCCCAAGCTGGCCGAGGCCAGGAACCCGGCGCAGGGCGGCGGTTTCTCCTTCACCGACCGGGAAGAGGCCGCGGTCTCCATCCTCAATCTCGCCAGCGTGCGCGATCTGGAGGAGCGGGTGGCCAAGCAGCCGGTCGACCCGCGGCGCTTCCGCGCCAACCTGATGATCGACGGGCTGGAGCCCTGGGTGGAACGCCAATGGATCGGCGCGCTGCTGATCGTCGGCGAGGTCACGCTGCGCATCTGCGACCACAAGGATTGCCGGCCGTCCAGCGAGGTCAACCCGGCGACCGGTGCGCGCGACCTCAACACGCTCCCCATTCTGGAGCGCGGTTACGACCACACGCAGTGTGGAGTTTATGCCCGGGTGGTGCATGGGGGCCGGATCGCGGTGGGCGACCCGGTGGCGCTGGCCGACGACCTGCCGGCCTGAAAAAACCCGCAATCCTGAACACTGTCAGGCCTGAAACCCGTCAGGCCTGAAGCCGGAACTCCCCGGCCTCAGGACCGATGGTCATCAAACGGACGGTCAGGCGCTCATCGGGGTGCGTTCGTCGGCGGCCGTCTCGGACTCGTCGCCCATCTCGCCACCGTCCTCGTCCTCCGCCGAACCGCCCAGGCTGGGCTGCGGGCCAAGGCCCGCGGCGCCGACGTTGCCGCGCTGGCGGTTCTCGGATTCCTGGATCTGGTTGATGATGCGGAAATAATGCTCCGCATGCTGAAGGTAGTTTTCGGCCTGGACGCGGTCGCCGGACGAGGAGGCGTCGCGGGCCAGCGCCAGATACTTTTCATGGACCTGCCACGCGTTGCCGCGGATGCGCACGTCCGGACCATTGCTGTCGAAGGTCTGGTGACGCAGCGGAACGTTCTGCCGGCGGTTGCCGCCGCCACCTCCGCCGCCGCCACCTCCGCCACCACCGCCGCCGTTGCCACGACCGCGCGAGCGCCTGGAGTTCGGTCCTTGTCTCATTTGGCTCTTATGGCCCCATGTAAGAGAAGTGCAATCCCGCAAACGCCCTGGCTGACCATCCGGTCGCCGGGCCCGCCGCGGAACCAACCGCGGATGGGTCGCAGGGATCAAATCGACGCGCCCAACCGATCAACCGGTCTGCCTTCTCGGACGTCCGCCCAACCGCGCGGGGTTTCCGGAGGCCATGGGTACGCCCTGGGATGATCGTCCCCGGGCCATCGTCGTCCTTGCACCCTACTGGGGACCGCGCGTCAATCCAACCTTTTTTTTGGGGGGATGGGGCGAAATCACGGCCGCTTCCGCCCCAGGACGCAGCGTTCCACGCCGCCCAGGTCGCGCAAGACGCCTGCCGGCTCCAGCCCCGCGGCGGCCAGCAGCCCGGCCACGTCCGCCGCCTGCCCCTGCCCGACCTCCAGCCCGGCCAGACCACCCGGCCGGAGCAGGTCGGGCAACTGCGCAGCGATGATCCGGTAGGCATCCAGCCCATCGGCACCACCGTCCAGCGCCCGCAGCGGGTCGTGCTCCCGCACTTCCGGATCGAGCGCGGCGATGTCGGCGCTGGGGATGTAGGGCGGGTTGGAAACGACAACGGCGAACCGCTCGGCCAGCCCGGCACCCCAGTTGCCGGTCTGGAAGCGCGCCCGCTCCGCCAGCCCGTTGCGCGCCGCGTTCTCGGTGGCGGCGGCCACCGCGCCGGGGCTGAGATCGACGCCGAGGCCGCTGGCGTTGGGCAGTTCCGCCAGCAGGGCGAGCAGGATGCAGCCGGTGCCGGTGCCGAGGTCGAGCAGCCGCAGCGGCGCGCTCCGGTCCGGCAGCGCCTTCAGCACCGCCTCGACCAGCGTCTCGGTGTCGGGCCGGGGTTCCAGCGTGTCGGGGTTGAGAGCGAGGTCGATCGTCCAGAAATCGCGATGGCCGAGGATGCGCCCCACCGGCTCCCGCGCCGCCCGCCGCTCGACCAGGGCGAGGAGGCGCGCGGCGTCTGATTCGGGCACGGGGTCGTTGGCCCGGGTGAACAGGTCGTGGCGGGTGAGACCCAGCGCGTGCTCGACGAGCAGGCGCGCGTCGAGGTCGGGCGTGTCCACCCCGGCCTCGCGCAGGCGGGCCTCGGCGGTGCGGCGGAGTTGGTGAAGCGTGATGGTCATGGCCCCCTCCCCAGCCCTCCCCCGCCATAGGCGGTGGAGGGAGCTTGAACGCTGCGTCGCTTTGTCCCCTCCACCGCGCAGCGGGGGAGGGTTAGGGAGGGGGCAAGAGGTTGCCCGCCATGCCCCGCATCAAGGAAGACACGCGCGACCGCGCCCGAACCATGCGCCATGTCCCGACCGACGCGGAGCGCAAGCTTTGGGCGATTGTGCGGCGGCGCCAGATTGGTGGATGGTACTTTCGGCGTCAGCACCCGATCCCTCCCTACATCGCCGATTTCGCCTGCGTCGAAGCGCGGCTGGTGGTCGAGACGGACGGTGGCCAGCACGCTGACTCGGCCTACAACTCCATTCGGGACGAGCATCTGCGGCACCATGGCTGGCGGGTCCTACGCTTCTGGAACAACGACGTGCTGAACAACCCGGAGGGGGTGGCCCGCATCATCGGCGAGGCGCTCGGCCCCCTCCCCGACCCTCCCCCGCCGTTGGCGGGGGAGGGAGATTAGACCGCCCTACTGCAGCTCCGACAGCCGCGCCGCCTCGTCTTCCGCCGTCAGCGCGTCGATCAGCTCGTCCAGCGCCTCGCCGGCCATCACCTTCTCGATCTTGTAGAGCGTCAGGTTGATGCGGTGGTCGGTCACGCGCCCTTGCGGGAAGTTGTAGGTGCGGATGCGCTCCGAGCGGTCGCCGGAGCCCACCTGGCTCTTGCGGTCGGCGGCGCGGGCCTTGTCCTTCTCGGCGCGCTCCCGCTCGTAGAGACGGGCACGCAGCACCTTCAGGGCCTTGGCCTTGTTCTTGTGCTGGCTCTTCTCGTCCTGCTGGCTGACGACGAGGCCGGTCGGCAGGTGGGTGATGCGCACCGCGCTGTCCGTCGTGTTCACCGACTGGCCGCCGGGACCGCTGGAACGGAACACGTCGATGCGCAGGTCCTTCTCGTCGATGTGGATGTCCACCTCCTCCGCTTCGGGCAGCACCGCGACGGTGGCGGCGGAGGTGTGGATGCGCCCCTGCGTCTCGGTCGCCGGGACGCGCTGCACACGGTGGACACCCGATTCGAACTTCAGCCGGGCGAAGACGTTGCGGCCGGTGATGTTGGCGATGGCCTCCTTGTAGCCGCCGATGCCGGTCTCGCTGACCTCCATCGTCTCGAACCGCCAGCCCCGAAGCCCGGCGTAGCGGCGGTACATCTCGAACAGCTCCGCGGCGAACAGGGCCGCCTCGTCGCCGCCGGTGCCGGCGCGCACCTCCAGGATGGCGTTCTTCTCGTCCGCCTCGTCCTTGGGCAGCAGGGCGATCTGCACCCGGCGCTCCAGGGCGGGGATGCCACGGGTGAGCTCGGCGAACTCCTCCTCGGCCAGCGCCTTCATCTCGGCATCGCCCGCCGGGTCGGCGATCATGCCGGCCAGATCGGCGGCCTCCGCCTTCGCCTTCTTCAACTCGGCGATGGCCTCGGCCACCGGCGTCAGGTCGGCGTATTCCTTCGACAGCCGGGCGAAGTCCGCCGGGTCCACCGTCCCCGCCGCCATCGCGTCCCGCAGCTCGTCATGGCGGGCCACGACCCTATTGAACTTCTCGTCCAGGCTCACGTCGCTCGTCCTTATCCAAATCGCTTCCGGCACCCTGACCGGTTTCGGCCAAGCCACCGCCGGCGGGCTCGTCCAGCCGGAACAGCCGGAACAGCAGCCGTTCCGCCGCCGCCCGCTCCGCCAGACCGGCGCCGTCCGGGTCCGCCGCCATGGCGCGCAGCGCCTCCGACGGGCCGTGCAGCAGCCGGTTGACCAGCAGCCGCGTCGCCGACGCCGCGTCCAGCCCCCGCTGCTCGTCCAGCAGGCGCCGCCGCTCCATCTCGAAATGCGTCCGCAGCGCCGCCACGGCGGGCACCGCGGCGCGCTCGGCCCGGTGGCGGGCGAAGGCCGCCAGGGCCTCGTCCACGATGGTCCAGGCCGCCTGGGTCGCCGCCTCGCGCCCCACCCGCCCCTGCAACGCCACGCGCTCCAGATCGGCGAGGTCGTAGACGAAGGCCTCGTCCAGCCCGGCGACGTCCGGATCGACGTCGGCTGGGATCGCCGCGTCCACCACGAACACCGGGCGCCGGCGGCGGCGCTTCAACGCCGCCCCCAACTGCGGTGCGGAGAGGATATAGCGCCCCAGACCCGCCGCGGTCACCACGATATCCGCGCTGGTCAGCGCCGAATCGAGATCGGCCCAGGGCGCGAAGTGGCTGTCCATCCGCCGCGCCGCCGCTTCGGCCCGGCGGTCCACCGGGGCGGCGACGATCAGCCGTCCCAGCCCGGCCTCGCGCAAGCCTTCCAGCACCAGGGCGCCCATGTCGCCCAACCCCATCAGCAGGCCGGTGCAGCGCCTCAGGTCGCCGTGCAGGTCGCGGGCCACCTGGACCGCCGCCGCGACCAGCGAGGTGGCGCCCTCGGCGATCGGCGTCTCGCGCCGCACCCGCTTGGCAGCACCATAGGCGGCCTGGAGAATCCCCTCCAGCTCCGGCCCGGACAGGCCGGCGGCGGCGGCGTGGCGGTGGGCGGCCTTGACCTGCCCGAGGATGTGCGGCTCCCCGACGATCTGGCTGTCGAGCGAGCAGGCGACGGCGAAGACGTGGCGCACCGCCGCCGGGCCGGTCAGGGTGTAGAGCTGCCCGGCGAGGTCGGGCTCGCTCAGCCCCACCCGCTCCGCCATGATCCCGGCGATGGTGAGAGCGGCCTCGTTCGGGCGCTCGTGCACCGCCTGCACCTCGACCCGGTCGCAGGTGCTGAGCCACATCGCCTGGGTGATGCCGGCGGCGCTCAGCCGCTCCAGCATCGCCGGCACCTCCGCCTCCTCCGTCGTCAGACGGTCGCGGATCGCGCCGGAGCAGGACCGGTGGCTGGCGCCGATGACGAAATAGGAAGCGGTCACTCTGACTCTGGCCCAGGCCGCGGCACGGCCGACAAGGATGGTACGGTTGCCGCGGATTTAAGCACGGATGGCGCGGAGCGTCCCTAGTTCAATTTGTCCGCCCGCGCCGGTTCCGTCACTCGGCGGCGTTTTCCGCCGCCTTTTCGGTGGCCTTCTCGGCGGCTTTGGCCGCTTCGATCTCGGCGGCCTTCTTCTCGACCAGCCCGACAAGGTGGTCGACGATGTTCTGGTCCTTCAGCCGGTGGTCGGTGACGCCGGACAGATAGACCTGATGGGTGTTGTTGCCCCCGCCGGTCAGGCCGATGTCGGTCTCGCGCGCCTCGCCGGGGCCGTTGACCACGCAGCCGATGACCGACAGGGTCAGCGGCGTGGTGATGTGAGCCAGCCGCGCCTCCAGCGTCTCCACCGTCTTGATGACGTTGAAATTCTGCCGCGCGCAGCTCGGGCAGGAGATGACCGTGACGCCGCGCCGCCGCAGGCCCAGCGACTTCAGCATCTCGTAGCCGACCTGGACCTCCTCCGCCGGCTCGGCCGACAGGGACACGCGGATGGTGTCGCCGATGCCCGACCACAGCAGCATGCCCAGCCCGATGGACGACTTTACCGTCCCGGCGCGCAGGCCGCCGGCCTCGGTGATGCCGATGTGCAGCGGGTAGTCGCAGGCCTCGGCCAGACCCTGGTAGGCGGCCACCGCCAGGAACACGTCGGACGCCTTCACCGAGATCTTGAACTCGGTGAAGTCATGGTCCTCCAGGATCTTGGCGTGGTTCAGGGCGCTCTCGACCAGCGCCTCCGGGCAGGGCTCGCCGTACTTCTCCAGCAGGTCCTGCTCCAGCGAGCCGGCGTTGACGCCGATGCGCATGGAGCAGCCGTAGTCCTTGGCCGCCTTCACGACCTCGCGCACCCGCTCGGCCGAACCGATGTTCCCAGGGTTGATGCGCAGGCAGGCCGCCCCGCTCTGCGCCGCCTCGATGGCGCGCTTGTAGTGGAAATGGATGTCCGCGACGATCGGCACCGAGACCTGCGGCACGATCTGCTTCAGCGCCAGCGCCGATTCCTGGTCGGGGCAGGAGACGCGCACGATGTCGGCGCCCACCCGCTCCGCCGCCTGGATCTGCGCCACCGTGGCGGTGATGTCGGCGGTCGGCGTGTTGGTCATCGTCTGCACCGAAATCGGCGCGTCACCGCCGACGAGCACGTTGCCCACCCGGATCTGGCGGGACTTGCGGCGAAGGATCTGGCGGTAGGCGCGCACGCTGCTCATGGGCTGTGGCCTCGGGGCATGAATCGGGTCCGGCGCGTCTTATAGCGCAGCCGGCATCACGCCTGAAGTGCGGTCCGCCGCGCCGGATTCAAGGGAAAAAGCCGTTTCCGGCTTGTCGGGAACGGCCCGTCGTCAATGAGCGGGGGCGGCGCCGCGCAGGGTCGGGGCGTGCTGGTCCAGCGACACGTCGCGCAGCACCTGCCCGACCGCGCCCATCGCCGCGCCATCCACCCCGTCGGTGACGACGATCAGGCCGCCGGCGTTGCCGGTGCGCACCCGGATGCCCGAGCGGTCGGGCACGCGGTAGACGTCACCCGGCTTCAGCACGCGGGTGAAGATGATCTCGCCGCTGTTGTCCCGCACCTGGATCCAGCTGTCCTGGGTGGCGCGGAGCTGGATGCGCGAGGCGGTGTTCTGCGTGCCGTAGACCTTCGACGGCAGCGCCCCATCGGCGGCGGGCGGCGGCGCCGCCGGAGCCGCGGGCGGCAGGCTGGCGATGACCGGTGCGGCGGGGGTGAGCGGCGTCGGCTCCTGCGCGGCGCCTTCCGACTCGTCGTCTTCGGCCGGCGGCGGCGGGACGTTCACCATGGCCGACGGGGCAGCTGACGGGGGCGCGGCAGCGGGAGCGGGAGCCGCCGTGGGAGCGCTCGGCTTGGCGGGAGCGACCGGCGCCGGCTGGGCGACCACCGGAGCGGGGGCCGCGGCGGGCTTGGCCGGAGCCGCGGGAGCCTGGGCGGTCGGGACCGGAGCAGCGGGAACCGACGCCACCGGAGCAGGCGGTGACGGGACGGGCACCGCCGTGGAGGCGCCGCCTGCCTGAGGCGAAGCGGTCACCGGGGGAACCGCCGAGACGGACGGAGCTTCCGCCATCACGGTCGGCACCGAGGCCGGGGCGGCGGGCGATTCGGCCGGCGCCGGCAGAGCGGCGGTTTGGCCGCCCGTCTGATTGGCGTTGAAGGGCAGCGTGTCGAGCAGCGAGACCAGACGGTCGGGCAGGGTCGGGACCAGATCGACCATCGACCGGTCGGTCGCCGACAGATAGTACCAGCCGCCGTAGACGATGCCGGCCAGCACCATCGTGCCGAGCAGGACCGTGCCGCCGGGGATGCGGCCTTCCGGCACCGGAGTCGGGAAATAGAGCTGCTGGCTGCGCGTGCGGCCCGCCGCCTCGTCCTTGTAGCGGGTGAGGATGGTGTCGGGGTCGAGCCCCAGGCATTCCGCGTAGGAGCGCAGGAAGCCGGCGGCGTAGGTGGTGCCCGGCAGATCCTCGAACCGGCCCGCCTCGATGGCCTGCAGGTACGGGTAGCGGATGCGCAGCATCGTCGCGACCTCGCGCAGGTCGTAGCCGAGGCTCTCGCGCGTCTCGCGCAGGGTGTCGGACACGCTGGGGCCGGTCTGCGCCGCGCCGTCCTGCGCGGGGTCGTAGGAGCCGAAAACCTTGCGCTTGGCCATCATCTCAACCGTACCGTCGCCTCGGATGACTTATGGTCGCACCCCCGGCATGGGTACGCCAGCCGCGGGGTCGGCGCAACCGGGAAAGACCTTGATCCTGCCCTCTTGTATACGCCCTTCGTCCAAACCGCTGTAACAAAACGCCGCCAAGGCAAGCGCCGGCGCCGGATATGGCTCCGGGGTGGAGGAAGCGGCGGTGGCGGAAGGCTCGGGCGCGGCCTCAGATGAGGACGCCGTGGTCCTTGGCGAAGCTGCGCAGCTTGTCGCGCAGGCTGTGGTCGCCGCGCAGGTAGAGCCCGTTCATGTACTGGCGCAGCGCCGCCACGTCGAGCGAGCGCAGCATCGTCTTCACCGGTCCGACCGAGGGCGGCGACATCGACAGGGTGCGGAAGCCGATGCCGATCAGCGCCATGGCGTCGAGCGGCCGGCCGGCCATCTCGCCGCAGATGCTGACCGGGACGTTGGCGTCGCCGCAGGCCTCGACCAGCCGCCGCAGCAGGCTCATCATGGCCGGCGACAGCGGGTCGTAGCGGCCGGAGGTGCGCGGGTTGCCGCGGTCGCTGGCGAAGATGTACTGGGTCAGGTCATTGGAGCCGACCGACAGGAAGTCCACCCGCGGCAGCAGGGCGGGCAACTGCCAGAGCAGCGCCGGTACCTCGATCATCGTGCCGACGCGCACGCGGCTGGGCGGCTCGCCGCCCTGCCCCTCCAGCCGGGCGATCTCGAGGTCGAGCAGGCGGCGGGCGGCGTCGAACTCCGCCACCTCGGCGATCATCGGGAACATCACCGACAGCGGACGCCCGGCCGACGCCCGCAGCAGGGCGCGCAGTTGCTGGCGCAGCAGCGACGGGTGGTCCAGCCCGATGCGGATGGCCCGCCAGCCGAGCGCCGGATTCTCCTCCCCCTCGCTGGCCGCGATGTAGGGCAGCATCTTGTCGCCGCCGACGTCGAGCGTGCGGAAGACCACCGGCTTGTCGTCGGTCTGGTCGAGGATGCGGGAATAGAGGTCGGTCTGCGCGTGGACGTCCGGGTAGGTCGAGCGCACCATGAAGGGGATTTCGGTGCGGTAGAGGCCGATGCCCTCCGCCCCGCTGGCCTTCAGGTGCGGCAGGTCGATCAGCAGGCCGCAGTTGAGCTGGATGGAGATCGGCACGCCGTCCCGCGTCACCGAGGGTTGCGCGCGGATCGCCTCGTACATCTGCTCCTTGCGGGCGCGCAAGGCGACGGCCTCCGCGAAGGCCATCTGGATGTCCTCGGCCGGGCGGACGAAGGCCTGCCCGTGGTCGCCGTCGACGATCACCGGGTCCAGCGGCTCGATCCGGTTCAGCGCGTCGGGCGCCTGCACCACCGGGATGTTCAGCGCGCGCGCCACGATGCAGACGTGGCTGGACGGCGAGCCTTCCTCCAGGATCACGCCGCGCAGGCGGCGCTGGTCGTAATCGAGAAGCTCCGCCGGCCCCATCGACCGCGCGACCAGGACGATGTCCTCCGGCAGCGTGCCGCCGTCGGCCTCCGACTTGCGCCCGGCGAGGTGCTGGAGCAGCCGGTTGGTCAGGTCCTCCAGGTCGAGCAGACGTTCGCGGATGTAGGGGTCCGTCAGGTGGCTCATGCGGGCGCGGGTGTCGTTCTGCACCTGCTGCACCGCCCCTTCCGCCGTCAGGCCCATGCGGATCGCCTCGCGGATGCGCGACAGCCACCCGCGGTCCTCGGCGAACATCCGGTAGGTTTCCAGGATGTCCTTGGGCTCGCTCAGCCCCGCCAGCGCCGCCGCGTTCAGCAGGTCGTCGATGGCGCTGTGCATGGTGGCGATGGCGGCGTTCAGCCGCGCCAGCTCGCTCTCCGCGTCCTCGGACACCATCTGGCGGATGGTCAGCTGCGGGCGGTGGATCACCGCCAGCCCCATCGCCAAGCCGCTGGCCAGCGAGGTGCCCGACAGGCGGGCCGGCAGCAGCGCCGGGTCGCCGGTGGAGGCGACCTCCTGCGGGTTGACCAGCTCGCCCTGGGCGACCAGCTCGGCCACCACCATGGCGATGGTCTGGAGCGTCTCGACCTCGACCTCGGTGTAGCGGCGGCGGTCCTTGTGCTGGATGACCAGGACGCCGCGGACCTTGCCGCCGCGCAGGATCGGCACGCCGGCCAGCGACAGGAACGGGTCCTCCCCGGTTTCCGGGCGGTAGGCGAAGCTGGGGTGCGACGGCGCGTTGTCCAGCGCGATGGGCCGCGCGTGTCCGGCGATGTCGCCGACGATGCCCTCGCCCACGCGCAGGCGGGTGTTGTGCACAGCGTCCTGGTTCAGGCCGAGCGTGGAGAACAGCTCCAGCACCTCGCCCGCCCGCATGACGTAGCAGGAGCAGACGTCCGCCCCCATCTCCATGCCGATCAGGGTGACGATCTTGTCGAGACGCTCCTGGCCGGAGCCGGAGCCGGCCATGACGTCGCGCAGCCGCGCCAGCAGGCGGCGCGAGGCGGCACCGTCGAAGCCCGGCGAACCGGCGGGGATGTCGCCCACGACGCCGTTCATCTCACGCCGCCCCCAATATGACCGGCTGGTCGGAAGCCCGGTCGGATGATGCCGGGCAGCGGGCGGCCAGCGCCGCTTCGGCCTGGACGATCAGGTCGCCGATGATCTCGGCCACCGGCTGCTCGCGCGTGACCAGCCCGACGCTCTGGCCGGCCATCAGCGAGCCGCTCTCCACGTCGCCGTCGATCACCGCGCGGCGCAGCGCGCCGGCCCAGAAATGCTCGATCTCCAGGATGCCGGCGTCGCGCGTCGTCTCGCCGCGGTCGACGCGGGCGATGACCTCGCGCTGAAGCTCCATGAAGCGTTTGGACCCGGCGTTGGTCAGCGCCCGCACCGGGATCACCGGAAAGCGCGGGTCGATCTGCACCGACGCCTGGGCGTCGCGCGCCGAGGCCTTGATGAAGACCTGCTTGAAGCGCGGGTGCGCGATGGATTCGGTGGCGCAGACGAAGCGTGTGCCGATCTGCACGCCCGCCGCCCCCTGCTCCAGATAGGACAGGATGGCCTCGCCGCGCCCGATGCCGCCGGCCACGAAGACCGGGACCTCGCGCAGGTCGGGCAGGATCTCCTGCGCCAGGACGGTGGTGGAGACGGGGCCGATGTGGCCGCCGGCCTCCGTGCCCTCGATCACCAGGGCGTCGATGCCGATCTTGACCATCCGCCGGCCGCTGACCAGCGTCGGGGCGAAAGCCATGGCGCGGGCGCCGCCGTCCTTGATCCGCTTGATGGTGGCGCCGCTGGGGAAGCCCCCGGCGATCACCACATGGCTCACCGCCAGCTCCCGGCAGACGTCGATCAGACGGTCGAGGTCCGGGTGCATGTTGATGAGGTTGACGCCGAAGGGCTTCGCGGTCAGTGCCCGCGTGGCGGCGATCTCCGCCGCCAGCAGGTCCGGCGGCATCGAGCCGCAGGCCAGCACGCCGAACCCCCCGGCGTTGGAGATGGCGGAGACGAGATGACGCTCCGACACCCAGCTCATCGCACCGCCCATGATGGCGGTGCGCGTGCCGAGGAAGGCGCAGCCACGCTCCCACAGCCGGTCGAGTCGGGCGCCTGCGACCGCGTCGGACCTGGCGTCGGTCATCGCCGCCCCTCCCCCTTCACCCGGCTCAGGCCGCGTCCAGCCCGTAGGCGGTGTGCAGCGCGCGCAGCGCCAGCTCCGCATACTCCTCGGCGATCAGGACGGAAATCTTGATCTCGGAGGTGGAGATGACCTGGATGTTGATGCCCTTGTCGGCCAGCGCCTTGAACATGCGCTGCGCGACGCCGGCGTGGCTGCGCATGCCGACGCCGATCACCGACACCTTCACCACGTTGGCGTCGGAGACGATGCGCTTGTAGTTCAGCTCGGCCTGGGCGTCCTCCAGCACCTTGACGGCGCGGGCGATGTCGGCCTTGCCGACCGTAAAGGTCATGTCGGTGGACTTGCCGTCTTCCGACACGTTCTGGACGATCATGTCCACATTGACGGCGGCGTCGGTCAGCGGACCGAAGATGCTGGCCGCCACGCCCGGACGGTCGGCGACGCCGATGAGGGTGATCTTCGCCTCGTCGCGGCTGTAGGCGATGCCGCTCACAACTTCCTTTTCCACGATCTCGTCCTCGTCAACAACAAGGGTACCGGGAAGCGCGCTGCCGGCGGCCTCCTCGAAGCTCGACAGAACCTGCACGCGCACGCGGTGGTTCATCGCCATCTCGACCGAGCGGGTCTGCAGGACCTTCGCGCCCTGCGACGCCAGCTCCAGCATCTCCTCGTAGGTGATCTTGGAGAGCTTGCGGGCCTTGGTGACGATGCGCGGGTCGGTGGTGTAGACGCCGTCCACATCGGTGTAGATGTCGCAGCGGTCGGCCTTCAGCGCCGCCGCGAGCGCGACCGCCGAGGTGTCGGAGCCGCCGCGGCCCAGCGTGGTGATGCGCCCGCTTTCGGTCACGCCCTGGAAACCGGCGACCACGGCGACCTCGCCGGTGTTCATCCGCTTGTCCAGCTCCGCCGTGTCGATGGACACGATGCGCGCCTTGCCGTGCGTCTCGTCGCTGTAGATCGGAATCTGCCAGCCGAGCCAGGACCGCGCCTGGATGCCGAGCGACTGCAGCGCGATGGCGAGGAGACCGGAGGTCACCTGCTCGCCCGAAGCGACGATGGCGTCGTACTCGCGCGCGTCGTGCAGTTTGTCGATGTCGTTGCAGTATTTCACGAGCTGGTTGGTCACGCCGGACATCGCCGACACGACGACGGCGACCTGATGCCCCGCCTTGACTTCCTGCTCGACCTTTCGGGCCACGTTCTTGATGCGGTCGATGTCGCCGACCGACGTGCCGCCGAACTTGAGGACGATCCGCGCCATACCTCACACCATGTCTGGGCCGGCAAAAAAGCCGGCAGTCCGCGCCCCCGCTCTACCGTTGCCGGCGCGGGGCGGCGTATCCATACTCTGTCGCTCACAGCGAGGCAAGTTCGCCCCGCAATTGTTCTCGCAATCCAAGCATACGGGATTTCTTTCATGACCGCGACCGCCGGAACCGCAGGCACCGCAGGCACTGTCGACCCCCAGGACGTCGCCCGCTTTTCGGCCATCGCCGCGGAGTGGTGGGACCCCACCGGCAAGTTCCGGCCCCTGCACCGGCTGAACCCGCTGCGGCTGGCCTACATCCGAGACACGCTGTGCCGCCGCCTGGGCCGCGATCCGCTCGCGGCCGAGCCGTTGAAGGGCCTGCGCATCGTCGACATCGGCTGCGGCGGCGGCCTGCTGTCGGAGCCCGTCGCCCGCATGGGCGCCACCGTGGTCGGCGTCGACGCGGCGGAGCGCAACGTCCACACCGCCGCCGCCCACGCCGCGGAGACCGGCACCCCCGTCGATTACCGCGCCACCACCGCCGAGGCCCTTGCAGCCAGCGGCGAGCGCTTCGACGCCGTCCTGGCGATGGAGGTGATCGAGCATGTCGCCGACGTGCCGCTGTTCGTGAAGTCCTGCGCGGAACTGACGGCGCCGGGCGGCGCGCTGTTCCTGGCGACGCTGAACCGCACGCCGAAATCCTTCGCGCTGGCCATCGTCGGGGCCGAGTACATCCTGCGCTGGCTGCCCCGCGGCACCCACAATTGGCGCCAGTTCCTGCGCCCCGGCGAGTTGGCCGCCGCCGTGCGCGCCGAGGGGCTGGCGATCCGCGACCTGACCGGCATCACCTACAACCCGCTGTCCGACGAGTTCCGGCTCAACCCGCGCGATCTCGACGTGAACTACATGGGCTGGGCCGAGCGGGCCTGAACGTACGGGGCGGCGGCGAGGCGTACGGACGTACATACGTACGTCCTGCCGCCAGAGCCCGGAAAGACGGCGGCACCGGGTGCCGGACAACAAAAAAACGGGAGAGCCGCCGGCTCTCCCGTTTTTCGTGTTCGCAAGAGAACGCGCCTTACGCCGCGTGGCTGGCTTCATGCTGGGTCAGCAGCGCGTAGATTGCGTCCGCCGAGTCCGAACCGCGCAGCTTCTCGCACATGGACTGGTCGCGCAGCAGGCGCGACACACGGGCCAGCGCCTTCAGATGGTCGGCGCCGGCATGATCCGGAGCCAACAGCAGGAAAATAAGATCGACCGGCTGCTCATCGATCGCATCGAAGTCGATGGGCCGCTCCAGCCGGGCGAAGACGCCGTGGACGCGGTCGAGGTTGGGCAGCTTGCCGTGCGGGATGGCGATGCCATGACCCACGCCGGTGGTGCCCAACCGCTCGCGCTCCAGGAGGACGTCGAAGATCGCCCGTTCGTGCTGGCCGGTCAGCTCGGACGCCTTGCGCGCCAAGTCCTGCAGGGCCTGCTTTTTGCTGCCGGCCTTCAGGTTCGGGAGGATGGCGTGCGGCGTGATGAGATCGAGCATGACGCTATGGGTGTGGTTGGAACAGAGACCGGACTCAGGCGCCGGCCTTCTCCGCCGGGTCCACCCAGCCGATGTTGCCATCGGCGCGGCGGTAGACCAGGTTCAGGCGGCCGTGGGCGCCGTTGCGGAACATCAGCGCGGGAGCGTCGGCGAGTTCCATGCGCATCACCGCCTCGCTGACCGCCAGGGTCGCGATGTTGGTTTCCATCTCGGCGATCACGATGGGCTGCGCCTCCTCGGCGGCGGCCTCGTCGCTCTCCACATGGGCCTCGTCCTTCTCCGCTTCCAGGATCTGGTAGCGGGCCGGGAAGGCTTCCTGCGCGGGGGCTTCGACGCTGTGGTGGTCGCGCAGACGGCGCTTGTAGCGGCGCAGGCGCTTGGCCAGCTTCTCGCACGCGGTGTCGAAGGCGGGGTACGGCTCGGTGGCCTCGGACGCGCTCTGAAGGACGATCCCACGACCGACATGCACCTGGATGTCGGCCTTGAACAGATGCGCTTCGCGCGTCAGGACGACGTTGGCCTCGATCGGCTTGTTGAAATACTTGCCGACGATGGTGTTCAGGCTGTCCGCGACGTGGGTGCGCAGAGCATCACCAACGTCAAGCTGCTTGCCTTTGACGGTCAGTTGCATTTTGGGATGTTTCCAATCTGGTCCGCGATAGACATAGGACGACGGAAGGCCGCCACGTGCGGACGGGGACCATAGTGACGGCGGTATGGGCTGTCAATCAAGGACGGCCCCCTCCCGGCCCGGTTACATGCGTGACATCTTGGCACGGCGTCGCTGCACCGATGACGGAATGCGCATCGCTTCACGATACTTCGCGACCGTCCGGCGCGCAATGTCGATCCCTTCACCACGAAGGATTTCGACGATTTTATCGTCCGACAGCACGTCCTCGGGCTTCTCGGCGTCGATCATCGCCTTGATGCGGTAGCGCACGGCCTCCGCCGAGTGGGCGGCCTGCCCGTCGGCCCCCTGGATGGCGGAAGTGAAGAAGTATTTCAACTCGAACACGCCGCGCGGCGTCGCCATGAACTTGTTGGTCGTGACGCGGCTGACTGTGCTCTCGTGCATGCCGATCGCCTCGGCGATGTCGCGCAGGATCAGCGGCTTCAAATGCGAGACGCCATGGATGAAAAAGGCGTCCTGCTGCCGGATGATCTCGCTGGCCACCTTCAGGATCGTGGTGGCGCGCTGGTGCAGCGACTTGACCAGCCAGTTGGCCGACTGGAAGCGCTCGGTGATGTATTCCTTGTCCGCCTTGTTGCGGGCGGTGCCGGAGATGCGCGCGAAATAGCGGTGGTTGACCAGCACCCGCGGCAACGTGTCCGGGTTCAGGTCGATCAGCCAGCCGCCACCCGGGTTGGCGCGCATCAGGATGTCGGGGGTGACGAGCTGGGCCGGCGTGTGGTCGAAGCTGAGCGCCGGCTTGGGGTTCAGCTTGCGGATCTCCGCGACCATGTCGGCGATGTCCTCGGCGTCCACGCCGCAGACCTTCATCAGCGCCGGCAGGTTGCGCGCCGCCAGCAGCTCCAGATGGTCGAGCAGGGCCTCTATCGCCGGGTCGAAGCGGTTCTTCTCGCGCAGCTGGATCGCCAGACATTCCTTCAGCGACCGCGCGAAGATGCCCGGCGGGTCGAAGCGCTGGCAGGCGGCCAGAACCCGCTCCACCCGCTCCGGTGCGCAGCCGAGCTGCCCGGCGAGGCTCTCGACCTCCAACCCGGTGATCCAGCCGGCCTCGTCCAGCATGTCGATCAGCGCCAGACCGATGAGCTGGTCGCCGAGGTCCGGCAAGTCGATCTTCAGCTGCTCGGTCAGATGGTCGCGCAGGCTCTTCTGGCCGGTCAGCGTGGCTTCCAGGTTGGACTCGTCGTCCTCGAAGCCGCCGCGCCCGCCGCGCTCCTGCCAGGAGCCGTAGACGTCGCTCGCCCCGTCCGTTCCGTCGGAGAAGCGGTCGTCGGAATAGACATTCTCGAAATCGGTGTCGAGCGGCGCGTCGGACGCCGACCCCATGGTTTCCGACGCGGTCATCTCCACCGTGTCGCGGGTCCGCCCGTCGGTCATCGGCGGCTGGCGTTCCTCCGGAGCGGCGAGGTCCACCGCGCCGGGCGCCCCCCCGCCGTCACCGGCCCCGTCGCCCCCCGCCTCTCCGCCACCATCGCCACCGCCCTCGCCGGGACCGCCGTCGCGTTCCAGCAGGGGGTTCTGCTCGATCTCGCGATCGACGAAGTCCGACAGTTCGATGTTCGACAGCTGCAGCAGCTTGATGGCCTGCTGCAGCTGCGGAGTCATCACCAGGGACTGGGTCTGACGAAGATCGAGGCGTTGGCTGAGCGCCATGGGCAGGGAAACCGCACTAGAGGCTGAACCGGTCGCCGAGGTAGACCCGGCGCACATCCTCGTGCGCCACGATCTCGGCCGGCTCTCCCTCCATTAGTACCACACCATCGTGCAAGATGTATGCCCGATCGACGAGGTCGAGCGTTTCACGCACGTTGTGGTCGGTGATGAGCACGCCGATGCCACGGTCGCGCAGGTGGCTGACCAGTTCGCGGATGTCGTTCACCGCGATCGGATCGATGCCGGCCAGCGGCTCGTCGAGCAGGATGAAATGCGGCTGGGAGGCCAGCGCGCGGGCGATCTCGACGCGCCGCCGCTCGCCGCCCGACAGCGCCAGCGCCGGGGCCCGGCGCAGGTGGGTGATCGAGAACTCCGCCAGCAGCTCGTCCAGCATCTGCTCGCGCGTGTCGCGGTTGGGTTCCACGACCTCCAGCACGGAGCGGATGTTGTTCTCGACCGACATGCCGCGGAAGATCGACGCCTCCTGCGGCAGATAGCCGATGCCCAGCCGCGCCCGGCGGTACATGGGCAGCGCCGTGATGTCCTGCCCGTCGAGCAGGATGGTCCCGGAGTCGGCGGCGATCAGCCCGGTGATCATGTAGAAGCAGGTCGTCTTGCCCGCGCCGTTGGGGCCGAGCAGGCCGACCGCCTCGCCGCGCTGGACCGTCACGGTCACGTCGCGGACGACCGGGCGCTTCTTGTAGGCCTTGCCCAGATGCAGGGCCACCAGCCCCTCGCTGGGGCGCACGTCGGTGGCGGGATGGCCCGCCGGGTGGGCCGACGGGTGGCCCGGCTGGTTCGGGGCGGAAAGGGTCGGGCCGCCGAGGCCCCGGTCTTCGATGTCCATGGCCATTGATTCGCTGCCGGGTCGTCAGGGCTTCGCGGCGGGCTTGGCGCCCGTCTGCGCGGTGGGCGTGCCGCCCGGCTGGGCCGTGGGTTTTCCGCCCGCCTGGGCGGTGGGCCGGCCCCCCGGGGCGCCCGGCTCCTGGCCGGGGATCAGCAGGCCCATCACCCGCCCGCCGGTGGCGGGACCGGCGATCACCCGGTTGACCTTGGTCTTCATGTTCATCTCGGCGGCGTCGCCATTGAGCTGGTTGTCGTTGCGGGTGATCTTGACGTTTCCCAGCAGCACCGCCGTCTCGTCGGCCACCGAATAGACCAGCTTGTCCGACAGCGCCACGTCGGTCGCGGTGGTCACCACCACGCTGCCGGCGCCGTCGATGCGCTCCATCTGGGTCGAGCCGTCCGGCATCTTCTTGAGCTGGCCGATCAGGATGTCGGCGCGCAGCCGGTCGCCGTTGGCGATGCGCACCGCCACGGCGTCGCCGCGGGCCACCGTCAGGTTCTTCGCCTCGTAATATTCCAGCGTGTCGCGCGCCGTCACGATGTCGGTGCGGGTGACCAGCTTGAGGTTGCGCCCGGTGACCACCGCCACCTGCTTGTCCACGTCGTAGACACCACGCTCGCCGAAGACCTCCTGGGTCGGGCTGACGATGCGCACGTTGCCCTCGGCGAGGAGCTGGAACACCTCGTTCCCCTTGCCGGGCACCTCGCGGTAATAGGCGGTCAGCACGTCGGCGTAGACGGTGCTGTCGGTGCGCTTGGCCGAGGCGTTGCCGCGCGCCACATAGGCGCGCACGTCCTGGTGCCATTCGATGGCCTGATCGGCGTTGACCTCGACCGGGTTCGGGCCGCCGCCGAGGCCGGGCAGCCCCTGGGCCGCCGCCGGAATCGCCGCCCCCGACAGCAGAAGGAACGCGGCCATCAGCGGGGCCGCAAGGGTGGCTGCACTCAACGCGTCTTTCCTCCCGGGCTTTCGGCGGCCTGGACGTCGGCCTTGGACTGGTTCAGGAACACCATCGTCTTGCCACGGTCGGACAGGCGGAAGCCCTCGGCGTTGATGACGCCCTGCGGCCCCTGGCCCACGACATGGACATCGCCCCAGGCGGTGCCTTTGCGGATGTCGGATTCCGCTTCCTCGGTGGTGAATTCGTTGCCGTCGTCGCGCATGACGCGGACATGGCCGCGCATCAGCAGGATGCCGGTGACCTGGTTGTACCAGCCCTTGTCGGAGCGGATGGTCACCCAGGTGCCGTCGGTCTGGGTCATCTCGGCCTCCGGCTGGTCGAGCAGCATGACGTCCGGCTGGTCGGCGATGCGGTCGGCCTTGGCCGCCACCAGCGAGAAGGGCTGGTTGTCCTCGTCCACCGCGATGTAGCGCGGCTTGATCATCTCCAGCTGGCCCTTGTCGGCCGAGATGCGCAGGGTCGGCAGCTCGGTCAGCGAGGGCCAGACGGCGATCAGCGCCATCACCGCCAGCGCCAGCGCCGGCAGCGCGAACTTCATGCCGGTGACGAACCGGCTGTACCCGCGGCTGACCGGGCGGATGTCCCGGCGGCGGTGGACGCGCTTGGCGGCCTCGCCCTCCGACTCCCCTTCCGGCAGCGCTCCCGGCATCGCCATGAGCTGCGCGGCAAGGGAAGGCGCATCCGCGCGCCGCTCCTGCGTGTTCACCGTCCGATCCTTCAGGTCGCTGTCCATGGCGTCAACCGTCCTCCGGCTGCCCGTCACGCCGCCCCGGCGCGCAGGCAATCGTGAATGTGCACAACACCGAGCGGCCGGTCCGCTTCCACCACGAACAGGCTGGTGATCTGCTTCGCGTTCATTTCCCGCAGCGCCTCCTCGACCAGCGCCTTGGGGCGGATCGTCTTGGGCCGCGGCGACATGATGCTGTCGGCGCGCTCCGCCCACAGCTCCGGCGTCAGGTGGCGGCGGAGGTCGCCGTCGGTGATGACGCCGGCCAGCGCGCCCGCGGCGTCGACCACGCCGACGCAGCCGAGCCGCTTGGCCGTCATCTCGAATATGACGGTGGAAAGCGGCGTATCCAAGGCGCACAGGGGCATATCCTCACCCTTGTGCATCACGTCGGTCACCTTCAGCAGCGCCCGGCCGAGCTGGCCGCCGGGGTGGAACTGCTTGAAATCCGCCGCCGTGAAGCCGCGCCGCTCCAGCAGGGCCACCGCCAGCGCGTCGCCCAGCGCCAGCATCATCGTGCTCGACGTGGTCGGGGCCAGCCCGAGCGGGCAGGCCTCCGGGGCCGGCGGCAGCACCAGCGCCACGTCCGACTGCTCGGCCAGGGAGGAGCCGGCGCGCCGGGTGATGCCGATCAGCGGGATGTCGAAGCGGCGGGTGTAGGCGACGATGTCCGACAGCTCGTGCGTCTCGCCGGAGTTGGACAGGGCGATGACCGCGTCCTGCCGGGCGATCATGCCGAGGTCGCCGTGGCTCGCCTCGCCCGGATGGACGAAGAAGGCCGGCGTGCCGGTGGAGGCCAGGGTCGCGGCGATCTTGCGCGCCACATGGCCGGACTTGCCCATGCCCGAGACGACGACGCGCCCGGCGATCGCGGCCAGCCGGTCCAGCGCGCGCACGAAGGCGCCGTCCAGCCCGTCCGCCAGAGCGGTCAGGGCCTCGGCCTCCATCCGCAGGACGCGCCGGGCGCTCGCGATGTCGCGATCGGCCGCGCCGTCGGATGGGCGATCGGCTGGGCGATCGATCAGGCTGGGTGCCAGGCTGGATGCGGTCAGGCTCGTCAAGGCGGTGCTTGCCTCTTCTGGTTGGCCCAAGGGGCCGAAAAAGGGTACTCCGACTGGCAGCCCGCGTATCCGCGACAACGCGCCAGCCGCCGCGCGGGCAGTATGCCCACCCGCGCGCGTCCGGTCAAATCAACGTCCGGAGGGCTTGACCTATTCCACCAGGGCTCCCGCCCCGCCGCCGGCCGTCGATGCGACAGCCCTCAATGCGACAGGATGTCCGGCTGCTCCCAGCCGCCGAGGTCCAGTTCGCCGCGGGCCGGCAGGAAGTCGAAGCAGGCCTTGGCGAGATGGGTTCGCCCCTCGCGCGCCAGCATGACGTCGAGCTTCTCCTTGAGGTCGTGCAGGTGCAGCACGTCGGAGGCGGCGTATTTCATCTGCTCCGGCGTCAGCTCCGCAGCACCCCAGTCGGAGGACTGCTGCTGCTTGGACAGCTCCACCCCCAGCAGGTCCTTCACCAGATCCTTCAGCCCGTGCCGGTCGGTGAAGGTGCGGACCAGCTTGGACGCCACCTTGGTGCAGTAAACCGGCTGGCAGGCGACGCCGAGATAGGCGCGCATCACCGCCACGTCGAAGCGGGCGAAGTGGAACAGCTTGGTGACCTCGGGGTCGGCGAGCAAACGCTTCAGGTTCGGCGCCTCGTACTGGCCCTTGCGGAACTGGACCAGATGCACCGTGCCGTCGCCGGGGGAAAGCTGGACCAGGCAAAGCCGGTCGCGGTGGGGGTTCAGCCCCATGGTCTCGGTGTCGATGGCGACGGCGCCGTCGCGGGCAAGGGACTTCAGGTCGAGACCGTCCGGCAGGTCGCCGTCATGGAGGTCGATGGGCATTGGGTGGCTTCCCGCTCAGTAGGACGGCCCCCGGCCACGGACCCCAGAAACGACGAACGCCGCTCTGCTACCTTTCCGTCCCGTTGGGGGAGGACCGTAGCATGCGGCGCAGCCGGGTAGATATGGTGCCCAGGAGAAGACTCGAACTTCCACGACATTTCTGCCACAGGTACCTGAAACCTGCGCGTCTACCAATTCCGCCACCTGGGCTCGGTGTGGGCCGCTTATGTAGCCGGCTGGTGGGGGCCCGTCAACAGCTTTTTTCACTTTCGCGCGGAAAGATCCGCCGGGCGCGAAATGGGCGGCGGGCGGCGCGTCAGGCCCTAGCCTCTCCGGGGAGGTTTCTATATAAGCAACCCCCGATCCGGTCGCCCCGCCCCGCTGGCGGGCGGCCCGGAGGGAAAGAATTTGCGGGCCCAACGGCACGGGAGAAGGTCGATGTCCTATCGCTCTGAAGTGGTCACGGTGTTCGGCGGTTCGGGATTCGTCGGCCGCCATCTCATTCGCCGCCTCGCCAAGACCGGCGCCATCGTGCGCGTGGTGTCGCGCCATCCGAACAAGGCCAACTTCCTGAAGACCGCCGGCTCGGTCGGCCAGATCGTGCCGATGGCCGCCGACGTGAAGGACGACCAGTCGGTCGCGCGGGCCATCCAGGGCGCGGACACCGTCATCAACCTGATCGGCACGCTGTACGAGCGCGGCGCCTGGAATTTCCAGACCGTGCATGTCGACGCCCCGGCGCGCATCGCCCGCATCGCCAAGGCCAGCGGCGTGCGCCGCCTCGTCCATGTCTCGGCCATCGGCGCCGACGCCAAGTCGGCCTCGGCCTACGCCAAGTCCAAGGCGGCGGGCGAGCAGGCGGTGGCGCAGGCCTTCCCCGGCGCCACCATCATCCGCCCGAGCATCGTCTTCGGGCCGGAGGACGGCTTCTTCAACAAGTTCGCCGCCATGGCGCAGGTGTCCCCGGCGCTGCCGCTGATCGGCGGGGCGACGAAGTTCCAGCCGGTCTATGTCGGCGATCTGGCCGACGCCATCGCCGCCGCCGCGACGCTGGATTCGGCCGCCGGCCGGACCTTCGAGCTGGGCGGCCCGCGCGTCTACAGCTTCAAGGAGCTGATGCAGCTCATGCTGCGGGAGATCCGCCGCAAGCGCTTCCTCGTGCCGGTTCCCTGGAACGTCGCGGAGACGCTGGGCGGCCTGCTGGAGAAGGTTCCGCCGATCGTCGCCCCGCCGCTGACCCGCGATCAGGTGGAGATGCTGCGGACCGACAACGTCGCCGCCGCCGGCGCGCCGGGCTTCAAGGAGCTGGGCATCGCCAACCTGTCGAGCTGCGAGGTGGTCCTGCCGACCTACCTGTCGCGCTTCATCGTCGGCGGCCGCTCCAACACGACGCCGCGCGACGCCGGCAACCATTCCGGCGCGCACTGATCCCACAGGCCCGCGCCATCGACACGAAAGCCCTGGCTCGTCGCCGGGGCTTTCGCCGTTTTCGGTTCCGGCGAACCCGCGCAAGGGTGCCCTGCGGCGCGCGGCCTTGATTCCCGCGCCCGCCTGCCGCATCTGGCCCCTTCATCGGGGCGACGGAAGGGGCGCGGAGGATCATGCAGGCCGCAACGCAGGATTTCACCATACGGGAATTCGCCGACCGCGCCCCGGGCGCCCGGCTGGCCTCCCTGGCGGCCTTCTTCGTCAACGGCTCGGTCTTCGGCGTCTGGGCGACCCAGATCCCGGCGATCAAGGACCATCTGGACCTCAGCCCCGGCGTGCTCGGCGTCGCCCTGCTCTGCCTCGCCGCCGGGGCGCTGACCGCGATGGTCGGCAGCGGCCCGCTGCTCGGCCGCGTCGGCAGCGCCCCGGTGATCCGGCTCACCGCCGTGGCCTTCGCCCTGATCCTGCCGCTGCCGGCGCTGATGCCGGACCTGCTGTCGCTGTGCGCCGTGCTGTTCCTGTTCGGGGCGGCGGGCGGCACCATGGACGTGGCGATGAACGCCCACGGCGCCCTGGTGGAGCGCCATCTCGGGCGGCCGATCATGTCATCGCTGCACGGCATGTGGAGCCTGGGCGGCCTGTTCGGCGCCGGGGTCGGCGGCCTGCTGCTGCAAGTCCTGCCGCCGCCGGTCCAGGCGTCCCTGCTCGCGGCGACCCTGCTGCTCCTGTTCTTCGCGCTGCACCGCCGCTTCCTGCCCGGAAGCGCCGATCAGCAGGCCGAGCCGACGGGCCTCGCCCTGCCCGACCGCGGCACGTTGCTGCTGGGCGCGCTGACCTTCCTGGCCTTCATGAGCGAGGGCGCGATCCTGGACTGGAGCGCCGTCTATCTGCGCGAGGATCTGGGGGGGGCGGCGTCGATCGCGGCGCTGGGCTTCGCCGTCTTTTCCGGCGCCATGGCGGTGGGCCGCTTCTGCGGCGACCGGCTTCGCCAGCGGTTCGGCGGGCCGGTGCTGGTCCGCGCCGGGGCGGTTCTGGCCTTCGCCGGACTGGCCGTCGCCCTGACCGGCGGCGGGCCGGTGGTGGCGGTCGCCGGCTTCGGGCTGACCGGGCTCGGCCTGTCGAACGTGGTGCCGGTGCTGTTCAGCGCCGCCGGGGCCAAGGCGGAGGGGGAAGCGGGTCAGGCCATCGCCGCGGTGGCGACCCTCGGCTACGCCGGGGTGCTGACCGGTCCGGCCCTTCTGGGTTTCGTGGCGGAGGCCAGCACGGTGGGCTTTTCCTTCGCCCTGGTCGCCGCGCTGGCGCTGGTCATCGCCGCGGCCTCCTCGCGCGCCGTCGCCCGGCAGGGCTGAGGCGCGCGGGAGGGGTTCCGGTCAGAGATAGAGGAACGCCAGCATCCCCGTGCCGATGGCGATGCGGTACCAGGCGAAGGGCGCGAAGCCGTAGCGCCCGACGAAGTCGACCAGCACCTTGACCACCAGCGCCGCCGCGACGAAGGCGGTGACGAAGCCGACCCCGATCAGCAGCGCGGAGTCGACGTTCATCAGGCTCCAGTTCTTGTAGAGGTCGTAGACCGTGGCGCCGGCCATGGTCGGGATCGCCAGGAAGAAGGAGAACTCCGCGGCGGTCCGCCGGTCCACCCCCATCAGCAGCGAGCCGATGATCGTGGCGCCCGAGCGCGACACGCCCGGCACCAGCGCCAAGCACTGGCACAGGCCGATCTTGAGGGCGAGCGGCGCCGGGAAACGCTCGATCTGGTTGTAGCGCGGCACCGGCACCAACCGTTCCGCCATCAGGATTCCGATGCCGCCGACGATCAGCGCGATGCTGACCACCGTCGGGTTGAACAGCACCGCCTTGATGACGCCGTGCAGCGCCGCCCCCAGCACCATCGCCGGCAGGAAGGCCAGGATCACCGCCATGGCGAAGTGGCGGGCGCCCGGATCGTCCTTCAGCCCGGTGACCACGTTCCACAGCCGGGCGAAATAGACCGTGCAGATCGCCAGGATCGCACCGAGCTGGATCACCACCTCGAACACCTTGCCCGGCGGGCCTTCGAAGCCCAGCAGGGTGTCGAAAATGATCAGGTGGCCGGTGGACGAGACCGGCAGGAATTCGGTCAGCCCTTCGATCAGGCCGAGCAGAGCGGCGTCCAGATATTGGTCGATCAGCATGCGGCGCGTGGCCTCTGACAGGATGGCGGATGGCAATGTCCGGCTTATAGCAGCGCAACATGGCGAAGGCGACGACCCATGGGGCGATACCCCGAATTGGGCGATAGTCCCGGATCGGTCCTAATTTTCTTGCTTGTTTTTCAGGCTCTCCGGCACTCTGCGGAGGCTTCCGCGACATCGAGTCACGGTTTGGTCAGCCATACTGCCATAACGGCGAAAATATGCTCGCGCGGCGCCTTCGCTTGCGGTATATGACGTTCAGACCGCGTGACCGCGGGCTTTCGTTTTCACTGCGGCCACGCCCCTCCCCGCGCCTCATCGGCGCGAAAAAGGGTCGCCCGGCCGCCGGCGCCGTCCCCATGCACGGGACACGGGAAGAAGGAGCAGGCGTTATGGCGAACCAGAGGATGTTGGGCTTCGTGCACACCGCGCAGCGGATGCCCGACAAACGCCCGGCCGCGGAGCGCCGCCAGGATTTCGCCGAGATCTACGCCCGCTTCAGCGACGACCGCGCCAACGAGCAGGCCAACCGTTGCTCGCAGTGCGGCGTTCCCTTCTGCCAGGTGCATTGCCCGGTCTCCAACAACATCCCCGACTGGCTGAAGCTGACCTCCGAAGGCCGGCTGGAGGAGGCGTACGAGGTCTCCCAGGCCACCAACAACTTCCCGGAGATCTGCGGCCGCATCTGCCCGCAGGACCGTCTGTGCGAGGGCAACTGCGTCATCGAGCAGTCCACCCACGGCGCCGTCACCATCGGGTCGGTGGAGAAGTACATCAACGACACCGCCTGGGATCAGGGCTGGGTGAAGCCGCGCACGCCGTCGCGTGAGCTGGGCGTCTCGGTCGGCGTCATCGGCGCCGGTCCCGCCGGCCTCGCCGCCGCCGAGGAGCTGCGCGCCAAGGGCTACGAGGTGCACGTCTACGACCGCTACGACCGCATGGGCGGCCTGCTGGTCTACGGCATCCCCGGCTTCAAGCTGGAGAAGTCGGTGGTCGAGCGCCGCGTGAAGCTGCTGGCCGACGCCGGGGTGATCTACCATCCGAACTTCGAGGTCGGCCGCGACGCCTCCCTGCCGGAGCTGCGCCGCAAGCACGTCGCCGTGCTGGTCGCCACCGGCGTCTACAAGGCGCGCGACATCAAGGCGCCGGGTTCGGGCCTGGGCAACATCGTGGCAGCGCTGGACTATCTGACCACCTCCAACAAGGTCAGCCTGGGCGACACGGTGGAGGCGTACGAGAACGGCTCCCTGAACGCCGCCGGCAAGCATGTGGTGGTTTTGGGCGGCGGCGATACCGCCATGGACTGCGTGCGCACGGCCATCCGCCAGGGCGCTGTGTCGGTCAAGTGTCTGTACCGCCGCGACCGCAAGAACATGCCGGGTTCGCAGCGCGAGGTCGCCCACGCCGAGGAAGAGGGCGTGGAGTTCATCTGGCAGGCCGCCCCGGAAGGCTTCACCGGCGACACGGTGGTGACCGGCGTGCGCGCCGTGCGCATCCATCTGGGCGTCGCCGACGCCACCGGCCGCCAGACCCCGCAGGTGATCGAGGGGTCGGAGTTCACCGTCCAGGCCGATCTGGTCATCAAGGCGCTCGGCTTCGAGCCCGAGGACCTGCCGAACGCCTTCGACGAGCCGGAACTGAAGGTGACCCGCTGGGGCACGCTGCTGGTCGATCATCGCACCAAGATGACCAACATGGACGGCGTCTTCGCCGCCGGCGACATCGTGCGCGGCGCCTCGCTGGTGGTGTGGGCCATCCGCGACGGCCGCGACGCGGCGGAGGGCATCCACGCCTACGCCAGGGCGAAGGCCGAGGCGCCGGTCGCCGTCGCGGCGGAATAAAGCCGCAACAATCCATAATTCCGCGGGTTCCAGGGGTCCATTTCGGCCCCTGGCGGGGGTGAAGGGGCGAAGTCCCCCTTTCGAACAGACTGCCCCCGTCAAACAGACTGACTGAAAGGGTCCACCGATGACCACCGAGTTGAACCAGGGTGAGCAGTTCGTCGCCGACTTCCGCGCCAACGCCGCGGCGCTGACCACTGCCAACGCCTACAACCCGGAGGATGAGCACGACGCCTGCGGCGTCGGCTTCATCGCCGCGATCGACGGCAAGCCCCGCCGCTCGGTGGTCGAGAAAGGCATCGAGGCGCTGAAGGCCGTCTGGCACCGCGGCGCCGTGGACGCCGACGGCAAGACCGGCGACGGTGCGGGCATCCACGTCGCCGTGCCGCAGAAGTTCTTCAAGGACCATGTGAAGGTCATCGGCCACCGCGCGCCGGACAACAAGCTGGCCGTCGGCCAGGTCTTCCTGCCGCGCATCAGCCTGGACGCGCAGGAAGCCTGCCGCTGCATCGTCGAGACCGAGATCCTGGCCTTCGGCTACTACATCTACGGCTGGCGCCAGGTGCCGATCAACGTCGACATCATCGGCGAGAAGGCCAACGCGACCCGTCCGGAGATCGAGCAGATCATCGTCGGCAACAACAAGGGCGTGTCCGACGAGCAGTTCGAGCTCGACCTCTACATCATCCGCCGCCGCATCGAGAAGGCGGTGAAGGGTGAACAGATCAACGACTTCTACATCTGCTCGCTGTCGGCGCGCTCGATCATCTACAAGGGCATGTTCCTGGCGGAGCAGCTGACCACCTTCTACCCGGACCTGCTGGACGAGCGCTTCGAGTCCGACTTCGCCATCTACCACCAGCGCTATTCGACCAACACCTTCCCGACCTGGCCGCTGGCCCAGCCCTTCCGCATGCTCGCCCACAACGGCGAGATCAACACGGTCAAGGGCAACGTCAACTGGATGAAGGCGCACGAAACCCGGATGGAGCATCCGGCCTTCGGCACCCACATGCAGGACCTGAAGCCGGTGATCGGCGTCGGCCTGTCGGACTCCGGCTCGCTCGACACCGTGTTCGAGGTGATGGTCCGCGCCGGCCGCACCGCCCCGATGGTCAAGATGATGCTGGTGCCGCAGGCGCTGACCAGCTCGCAGACCACGCCCGACAACCACAAGGCGCTGATCCAGTACTGCAACTCCGTCATGGAGCCGTGGGACGGCCCGGCCGCGCTGGCCATGACCGACGGCCGCTGGGTCGTCGGCGGCATGGACCGCAACGGCCTGCGTCCGATGCGCTACACGATCACCACCGACGGCCTGATCATCGGCGGGTCCGAGACGGGCATGGTGAAGATCGACGAGACCCAGGTCATCGAGAAGGGCCGCCTCGGCCCGGGCGAGATGATCGCCGTCGACCTCCAGTCCGGCAAGCTCTACCGCGACCGCGAGCTGAAGGACCATCTCGCCACGCTGAAGCCGTGGGACAAGTGGGTGCAGAACACCACCCACCTGGACGAGCTGGTGAAGACCGCCTCGCTGAAGGGCGAGCCGTCGGACATGGACAAGGCCGAGCTACGCCGCCGCCAGCAGGCCTTCGGCCTGACCATGGAAGACATGGAGCTGATCCTGCACCCGATGGTGGAGGACGGGAAGGAGGCCATCGGCTCGATGGGCGACGACAGCCCCATCGCCGTGCTGTCCGACAAGTACCGCGGCCTGCACCACTTCTTCCGCCAGAACTTCTCTCAGGTCACCAACCCGCCCATCGACAGCTTGCGTGAGCGCCGGGTGATGAGCCTGAAGACGCGGCTCGGCAACCTCGGCAACATCCTGGACGAGGACGAGACGCAGACCCGCCTGCTGCAGCTCGAATCGCCGGTCCTGACGACCGCCGAGTTCCGCGCCATGCGCGACTACATGGGCGACACGGCGGCCGAGATCGACGCGACCTTCCCGGTCGACGGCGGCCCGGAGGCTCTGCGCGACGCGCTGCGCCGCATCCGCCAGGAGACGGAGGACGCCGTTCGCGGCGGCGCCACCCACGTCATCCTGACCGACGAGGCGATGGGCCCGGCGCGCGCCGCCATCCCGGCGATCCTCGCCACCGGTGCGGTGCACACGCACCTGATCCGCTCCAACCTGCGCACCTTCACCTCGCTGAACGTGCGCACGGCGGAGGGGCTGGACACCCACTACTTCGCCGTTCTGATCGGCGTCGGCGCCACCACGGTCAACGCCTACCTCGCGCAGGAGGCCATCGCCGAGCGTCACCGCCGCGGCCTGTTCGGCGCCATGCCGCTGGAAAAGGGCATGGCCAACTACAAGAAGGCCATCGACGACGGCCTGCTGAAGATCATGTCCAAGATGGGCATCTCGGTCATCAGCAGCTACCGCGGCGGCGGCAACTTCGAGGCCATCGGCCTGTCGCGCGCGCTGGTCGCCGAGCATTTCCCGGCGATGGTCAGCCGCATCTCCGGCATCGGCCTGAACGGCATCCAGAAGAAGGTGCTGGAGCAGCACGCCACCGCCTACAACGAGGAGGTCGTGGCCCTGCCGGTCGGCGGCTTCTACCGCTTCCGCAAGTCGGGCGACCGCCACGGCTGGGAAGGCGGCGTGATCCACACGCTGCAGCAGGCGGTGACCAACGACAGCTACACCACCTTCAAGAAGTACAGCGAGCAGGTGAACAAGCGCCCGCCGATGCAACTCCGCGACCTGCTGGAGCTGCGCTCCACCAAGGCCCCGGTGCCGGTGGACGAGGTGGAGAGCATCACCGCGATCCGCAAGCGCTTCATCACGCCGGGCATGTCCATGGGCGCCCTGTCGCCCGAGGCCCACGGCACGCTGAACGTCGCCATGAACCGCATCGGCGCCAAGTCCGACAGCGGCGAGGGCGGCGAGGATCCGGCGCGCTTCCGCCCGGACAAGAACGGCGACAACTGGAACAGCGCCATCAAGCAGGTGGCCTCGGGCCGCTTCGGCGTCACCGCCGAGTACCTGAACCAGTGCCGCGAGCTGGAGATCAAGGTCGCCCAGGGCGCCAAGCCCGGCGAGGGCGGCCAGCTCCCCGGCTTCAAGGTGACCGAGATGATCGCGCGGCTGCGTCACTCGACGCCAGGCGTGATGCTCATCAGCCCGCCGCCGCACCACGACATCTACTCGATCGAGGATCTCGCCCAGCTCATCTATGACCTGAAGCAGATCAATCCGGATGCGAAAGTGACGGTGAAGCTGGTCAGCCGTTCCGGTATCGGAACGATTGCCGCGGGCGTCGCCAAGGCCAACGCCGACATCATCCTGATCTCCGGCAACAGCGGCGGCACCGGCGCTTCCCCGCAGACCTCGATCAAGTTCGCCGGCCTGCCCTGGGAGATGGGCCTGTCGGAGGTCCATCAGGTCCTGACGCTGAACCGCCTGCGCCACCGCGTGCGGCTGCGCACCGATGGCGGCCTGAAGACCGGCCGCGACATCGTGATCGCCGCCATGCTGGGTGCGGAGGAGTTCGGCATCGGCACGGCCAGCCTGATCGCCATGGGCTGCATCATGGTCCGCCAGTGCCACAGCAACACCTGCCCGGTCGGCGTCTGCGTGCAGGACGACAAGCTGCGCCAGAAGTTCGTCGGCACGCCGGAGAAGGTGGTCAACCTCTTCACCTTCCTGGCTGAAGAAGTGCGCGAGATCCTGGCCGGCCTCGGCTTCCGCTCACTGAACGAGGTGATCGGCCGCACCGACCTGCTGCATCAGGTCAGCCGCGGCGCGGAGCATCTCGACGACCTCGACCTGAACCCGCTGCTGGCCCAGGTCGATCCCGGCGAGAACGCCCGCTACTGCACGCTGCAGGGCCGCAACGAGGTGCCGGACACGCTGGACGCCCGCATCGTCGCCGACGCCCGCCCGCTGTTCGAGGAGGGCGAGAAGATGCAGCTCGCCTACAACGCCCGCAACACGCAGCGCGCCATCGGCACGCGGCTGTCCTCGATGGTGACCCGCAAGTTCGGGATGTTCGGGCTGCAGCCCGGCCACATCACCATCCGCCTGCGCGGCACCGCCGGCCAGTCGCTCGGCGCCTTCGCGGTGCAGGGCATCAAGCTGGAGGTGATGGGCGACGCCAACGACTATGTCGGCAAGGGCCTGTCGGGCGGCACCATCGTCGTCCGTCCGACGACCTCCAGCCCGCTGGAGACCAACAAGAACACGATCATCGGCAACACGGTCCTCTACGGCGCGACGGCGGGCAAGCTGTTCGCCGCGGGCCAAGCCGGCGAGCGGTTCGCCGTCCGCAACTCCGGCGCCACCGTGGTGGTCGAGGGCTGCGGCTCCAACGGCTGCGAGTACATGACGGGCGGCACGGCGGTCATCCTCGGCCGCGTCGGCGACAACTTCGCCGCCGGCATGACGGGCGGCATGGCCTACGTCTACGACCTGGACGACAGCCTGCCGCTGTACATCAACGACGAGAGCGTGATCTTCCAGCGCATCGAGGTCGGCCATTACGAAAGCCAGCTCAAGCACCTGATCGAGGAGCATGTGGCGGAGACGCAGAGCCGCTTCGCCGCCGAGATCCTCAACGATTGGGCGCGTGAGGTGACCAAGTTCTGGCAGGTTGTTCCGAAGGAAATGCTGAACCGCCTGGAAGTGCCGGTCCATCTGCCGAAGGCCATCTCGGCGGAGTAAAACCCGCGGCGTAAATCTCAGGTCGATTGCGCATATGCGAAACGGCGGTCCGGGGCAACCGGGCCGCCGTTTTTCACGCCGGCCGCGCCATGGCCGTCCTTTTCAGGGCGCCGTTCCCTGGAATAATCTGGTTGGGAATAATCTGGTTCGGCACGGGTTGTTAGGACCGCCTGGGGGCATCCGCAACCACACGGGAGGGCGTTATGCCGGCAGAGGACGGCTTGCGCATCAACATTCGCTTCGCCACGGCGGCCGACGGGCCGCGCTGCGCCGACATCTTCCTGCACGGGCGTCGCGCCGCCTTTTCCTGGCAACCCCAGGACCGGTTCGGCCTGGACGACTACTACGACTGCGTGGATGGGGAAGAGGTGCTGGTGGCCGAGTTGGACGGGGCCGGAGCCGGCGCCTGGGCGACGACCCGGCTGGTCGTCGGCTTCATCTCCGTCGATGCCGGCGACCGTTTCATCCACACCCTGTTCATCGACCCGCTGTGGCGCGGGCAGGGCATCGGCAGCGCGCTGCTGCGCGAGGCGCTGAGCCTGCTGCGCGGCTCCGCCGAACTGGCCTGCGCCTCGCGCAACGCGGCGGCCCGCGCCTTCTACGAGCACAACGGCTGGACCCCGGTCCCCGACGCCGGTCCGGAGGGCGACGCCGCCCCCCTGGTGGTCTACCGCAAATCCGCCCTTTGACACCCTCCCGGCACGGTTGATCCATAAGCCGAAGGAGCGGCGTCACAGGCCAAAGCGCAGACTGTTTTCCACGCTTCCCATACGCTACAGTCCGGCCCGGCATGCGGACACTCCATCACCACCCCCTCCATCCCTTGTCCCGCGTCGCGCGGGTGATGCTGGCCGAGAAGGGTCTTCCCTTCGACACGGTCATCGAGAAGCCGTGGGAACGGCGCGAGGATTTCCTGATGCTGAACCCCGCCGGCGAGCCGCCGGTGCTGGTGGAGGAGGACGGAACCGTCGTGGCCGGCGGGCTGCCCGTTCTGGAGTATCTGGAGGAGGCCTACCCCGACGTGGCGCTGATGCCGCGGGAGGTGGCGGCCCGCGCCGAGGTGCGCCGGATCGTCGACTGGTTCACCCGGACCTTCGACCGCGAGGTGACCGAGAATCTGGTCGGCGAGAAGCTGATCAAGCGGCTGTCCGGCCAGGGCCACCCCTACGCCCCGGCGATCCGCGCCGGTCTGGCGAACATCCAGTACCACATGGAATACATCGCCTTCCTGTCGGAACGCCGCCCCTGGTTGGCCGGCTCCAGCTTCACGGTGGCCGACATCGCAGCGGCGGCGGCGCTGTCCTGCGTCGATTACGTGGACAACGTTCCGTGGGACAAGGTGCCGGAGGCCAAGGACTGGTACGCCCGCATCAAGTCGCGCCCCAGCTTCCGCGGCCTGCTGGCCGACAGCGTCCCCGGCTGCCCGCCGCCCCGCCATTACGCCGACCTGGATTTCTGAGCCGATCTGTCCGGCCGGGATAGGCCCCGCCTGAAGGTGGAACCCCATCCGTACCGGTCTGTTTCGCTTTGGTTGCAGAACGGCAGAGGAGGATGGGGGCATGGCCCAACACGACTACGTGCGTCACACGCTCGATTGCCTGGAGGAGGCGCAAGCGGCCCTGCGGCTTGCCCAACGCAAGGGCCAGATCGCGCCGGAGGACGAGGACCAGCTGTCCCGCCGCCTCGAAGGAATCACCGAACGCATCGCCCAGGTTCAGGAGATGCATTGATGGCGGCAGGGCCGCGCCGGTCCGGGCGCGGCCTTTGTCCCGCTACGCCACCCCCGCCATGCGCAGCGCCACACCGGCCAGCGCGCAGGCGCCGAGGGTGGGCAGCATCCCCGCCTTGAAGCGGAACACCGCCAGCACCGCCGCCACGGTCAGCGCCAGGGCGGGCTGGTTGACGCTGGCGAGAACGGGCAGGTCCAGCGCCATGCCGGCGACGGACACCGTTTCCAGCCGGGCGAACAGCGTGTGCAGGGCGAACCACAGCGCCAGATTCAGGATCACCCCGACCACCGCCGCGGTGATCGCCGACAGGGCGGCGCCGAGCATCCGGTTGCCGCGCAGCGCCTCGACATAGGGCGCGCCGAGGAAGATCCACAGGAAACAGGGCACGAAGGTCACCCAGCTGGTCAGCAGCCCGCCCAGCACCCCGGCCAGCAGCGGCGGCAGCGCCCCCGGATCGCGCAACGCGCCGAGGAAGCCGACGAACTGCACCACCATGATCAGCGGCCCCGGCGTCGTCTCCGCCATGCCCAGCCCGTCGAGCATCTCGCCGGGATGGAGCCAGCCGTAGGTCTCCACCGCCTGCTGCGCCACATAGGCCAGCACGGCGTAGGCGCCGCCGAAGGTCACCACCGCCATCTTGGAAAAGAAGACGGCGATGCCGGTGAACGTGTTGTCCGGCCCCAGCGTCAGCAGCAGCGCCAGCACCGGACCCAGCCACAGGGCGAGGCAGACCGCCCCGACCCGCAGCGACCAAGCGGTGGAGGGCCGCGCGTGGTCCGGCGTCCCCTCGCCCAGCAGGCTGCTCCCGTGCGTGGACGCAGCCGCCCCGTGGGGCATCGGCCGGAAGGCGGAGACGCCCAGCCGCGCCCCTCCCAGCCCGATCAGCGCGGCGGTCAGGATGATCAGCGGGAACGGGACATTGAAGGCGAAGATCGCCAGGAAGGCCGCCGCCGACAGGGCGACCATCGCCCCGTTCTTCAGCGTGCGCCGCCCGACGCGGACCACCGCCTCCAGCACGACGGCGAGCACCGCCGCCTTCAGCCCGAAGAACAGCCCCTGCACCGCCCCGGTGTGCCCCAGCGTCGCGTAGATCAGGCTGAGCGCCATGATGGCCAGCGCGCCGGGCAGGACGAACAGGACGCCGGCGATCAGCCCGCCCACCGTCCGGTGCATCAGCCAGCCGATGTAGACGGCCAACTGCTGCGCCTCCGGCCCCGGCAGCAGCATGCAGTAGTTCAGGGCGTGGAGGAACCGCTCCTCGCCGATCCACTTCTTCTCGTCCACCACGATGCGGTGCATCATGGCGATCTGGCCGGCCGGCCCGCCGAAGCTCAGCGCCGCGATCCGCGCCCAGACCCGCGTGGCCTCGCCGAGGCTCACCCCGTGGCCGGCGGTGTCCGCACCGGGTGCGTTGGCGCTGTCCGCCTGGGTCATGCGTCGTCTCCGGAGCACGCGAAGGGGCGCCATTCAGACCACAAGGGACGGTCCGCCGCCAGCGCGGAGATGTGACGGAAATATTGCGCCGGTCAGGAGGGCGCCGCCGCGGGCAGGACCAGCTCCACCCGCAACCCGCCGAGCGGCGAATCGCCCAGCCGCAGGTCGCCGCCGTAGAGCCGCGCCACGTCGCGCACCACGGCCAGGCCGAGGCCGCTGCCCGGCGTGCTTTCGTCCAGCCGCACGCCGGGGGCCAGCACGGCGTCGCGCCGGTCGGCGGGCAGGCCCGGTCCGTCGTCGTCCACCACCACCGCCAGCATCCCGCCCGCCTCCAGCCGCGACGCCACCTCCACCCGCGACCCCGCCCATTTCATGGCGTTGTCCAGCAGGTTGCCCAGCATCTCGTCGAGATCCTCGCGCTCCCCGGCGAAGACATGCTCGCGCGGGACGCGGACGGTGACCGCCACCCGTCCTCCCCCCCGGCCTCCGCCCTGGAGCTTGTCCATCACCCGCGCCAGCGCCGCGGCGCGGTCGGCCACCGGGGTGGCGACGCCGGGCAGGCCGCGGGCGGCGGCGGCGCGGGCGCGGGCCATGTGGTGGTCGATGTGGCGGCGCATTTCCGCCACCCGCCGGGCGGCCGCCTCCCCCTCCGCCTCGTTCGCCAGCACGGCGAGGTTCGTCTTCAGCGCGTGGGCGAGATTCCCGGCCTGGAGCCGCGCCCGCACCACCACCTCCTCCGAATGGTCGAGCAGGGCGTTCAGGTCGTCGAGCAGCGGCTGCACCTCGCGCGGGGAGTCGCCGCCGAAGCGCTTCCGGCGCCCGGCCCGCACCGCGGCCAGTTCGGCGCGCAGCCGGACCAGCGGGCGCAGCCCCACCGACACCTGGACCACCGCCGCGGCGATCAGCGCCAGCGCCAGCGCCCCCAGCGACAGCCAGAGCACCCGGTTGAAGTCGGCCACCACCGCCCGCAGTTCCGCCTCATCCTGCGCCACCGCCATGCGCAGGGGTGCGGTCCCGTTGGGAAGGGTCACCGCGCGCTCCAGCACCGACAGATGGCGCCCGGCGGGCCCGACGACGCTGTGGCGGTGGATGTCGCCATCCGCCACCTCGTCCGGCGGCAGGGCCAGCGCCTCGTCCCACAGGGAGCGGGAGCGCAGGGCGGGCGTGTCCCCCGGCCCCACCTGCCAGTAGAGCCCCGACAGCGGCCGGCGGAAGCGCGGGTCGCTGAGCGGCTGGCGCAGCACCGGCACGCCGTCCGCCCCCAGCTCGGTCAGCGCGGCGAGCTGGTCGAGATGGTTGGTCAGCTCCGCCTCGAAGCGGCGGGCCACATGGTCGCGGAACAGGCCGGACAGCACCAGCCCGGCCAGCGCCAGGGCCAGCGCGATCCACACGGCCGCCCCGGCCAGCAGGCGGAAGCGCAGCGACCCGGTCAGCCGCCGCCCATCCCCGCTCACGGCGCCTCCAGCTTGTAGCCGAGCCCGCGCACGGTCTTGATCAGGTCGGCGCCCAGCTTGCGGCGCAAGCGCCCGACGAAGACCTCGATGGTGTTGGAATCGCGGTCGAAATCCTGGGCGTAGATGTGCTCGGTCAGCTCCGTCCGCGAGACGAGCTGCCCCTTGCGGTGCATCAGGTAATCAAGCACGCGGAACTCGTGCCCGGTCAGGTCCACCGGCCGCCCGTCCAGCGTGACCCGGCCCGAGCGGGTGTCCAGCACCACCCCGCCGCAGGCGATCTCCGCCGAGGCGTGGCCCTTGGAGCGGCGGATCAGCGCGCGGATGCGGGCGAGCAGCTCCTCCATGCTGAAGGGCTTCGCCAGATAGTCGTCGGCCCCGGCGTCGATGCCCTGGACCTTCTCCGTCCAGGCGCCGCGGGCGGTCAGGATGATGACCGGTGCTGTGATCCCGCCCGCGCGCCAGGAGCGCAGCACCGTCAGCCCGTCGACCCGCGGCAGGCCGAGGTCGAGCACGATGGCGTCGTAGGGCTCCGTCTCGCCGAGGAACTGCCCCTCCTCGCCGTCGGCGGCGCGGTCCACGGCGTAGCCCTCGCCCTCCAGCCGCTCGGCGAGCTGCTGGGCGAGCGCCGGATCATCCTCGACGACGAGCAGGCGCATGGCGCTCACCTCTTCCCATGATGGCCGCCCTCGCCCTTGCCCTCGCCCTTGCCGTTCCGCCCGCGCACCCGCAGCAGGTCGCCGGTGGCGGCGTCGTATTTCAGCTTCAGGACGCGGCCTTCGGCGGTGATGGTCTTGATCTCGTAGACGATCTGCCCGTCCTCGTCCTCGAACTCGACGTCCAGGATGTCGCCGGGGAAATCGGCCTGCGCGCGGGCGACGATGGCCTCCAGCGGCAGCGCCCGGCCCGACCGGAACGCCTCCCGCGCCCGCTCATGGTCGCGGTCGTCATCGGCCGCCGCCGGCAGGGCGGCACCGTCGAGGGCGGCGAGGAGGGCCAGGGACAGCAGGACGGCGCGGACGGCGTTCATGGTCGGAACCGGCGGACGAAAAGACACCCCCAGTTAGCACAAAGCGGGCTGAACGGCACCTGAACGAACCGCTCAGGCTGTGTTCAGCGGGAGCGGCGCAGTCTCCGCGGCAACGAACCCGCCGGACTGGAGACCGCCGATGATCCGCAGGATGCTGACCCACACCGCCGCCGCGACGCTCGTCATCGCCGTGGCGGCCTTCGCCTTCCAGGCCCTTGCCGGTGGGGAGGGCGTCGCCCGCACCGCCGGGTCGCTGGCCACCGCCATCGCGGGGGGCGATCATGACGCCGACTGATCCCCGCCCCACCACGGCGCGCCGCACGCCGGGTCGGCTGCTGTTCCTGTTCGCCTTCCACGCCGCACTGTCGGGCGCCTTCATCGTCGCCTACCTGACGGGGGACGAGGACACCTACGCCATGCATCAGGTCGCCGGCTACACGGCGCTGGCCGCGCTGGCGGTGCGGCTGCTGGCCGGGCTGCTGATGCCGGTGGGGCCGCTGCGCCTGCCCTACCCGTCCCTGACCGCCGCGCGGGACTGGCTGCGGCGCGTCGCCCTGGGCGAGGCGCGGGCCTGGGGGCAGCGCAGCCCGCTGCTCGCCTGGATGGCGCTGGCGCTGCTGGCCGTGGTCGGCGCCGCCGCGCTCAGCGGGGCGTTCGCCGACTTCGTCGTCCCCTTCGAAAAGCTGCACGAGGCGCTGGGCGAGGCCTCCCTGCCCGTCGTGCTGGCCCATGTCGCCCTGGTCGTCGCGTTGCTCGGCCTGAAGACCGTCGCCGGCCGGCGCGCCCGCTCCAACATCCGCCACGAGGTCACCGCACCATGATCCGCTTCCTTATGCCGACGCTGGCGGTCTTCGCCGTGGGTGGGGCCATCGCCGCCACCGCGAACCCGGCCCGCACCGCCCTGCTCGACGGCTACGCCGCCCAGGCGAAAGCGCAGTCGGCGACCTTCGCCGGCTTCTCCGCCGAGCGCGGACGCGCCCTCTATCTCGGCCCGCACACCGGCGGCAAGCCGGAGACAAACGCCTGCGCCGCCTGCCACACCCCCAATCCCACCGCCCAGGGGCGCCACCAGCGGACCGGGCGCGCGATCGAGCCGATGGCCGTCTCCGCCACCCCCAAGCGCTTCACCGACCCTGCGGAGGTGGAGAAGCGCTTCGACCGCGACTGCCCCAACGTCCTCGGCCGCGCCTGCACGGCGCAGGAGAAGGGCGACTTCATCACCTATCTCGCCGGACAGTGAGGACCCCCACCATGCCCCGCCGCCTCGCCGCCGCGTCCGTCCTGCTTCTGCTGTCCGGCGTCACCGCCTCGGCCAACGAGTTCGAACGCGTCCGCCCCGTCACCAACGACGCCACCCGCAAGGAATGCGGAGAATGCCACATGGCCTTCCAGCCCGGCCTGCTGCCGGCGGGAAGCTGGACCCGGATCATGGACGGGCTGGACGACCATTTCGGCGAGAAGGCCAGCCTGCCGCCCGGCCCGGCGGCGGAGATCCGCGCCTATCTGACCGGCAACGCCGCCGGGCGCGGCGACCCCGCGCTGCTGCGCATCACCGAACAGCGCTGGTGGCTGCGCGAGCACCGCTTCCGCCCGGAGGTCTGGCTGCGCAAGGACGTGCTGTCCAAGGCCAACTGCGAAGCCTGCCACCGCGACGCCGCCCGCGGCCTGTACGAGGACGACTGACGGGGCGGGACAAAGCGTTGCCGCGACGGTTGTCTTCGGGAGCGATCAGAGAGGGAGGAGCATCATGGACCACGACACCTTCAACATGGGCATCCGGAAGTACCTGAAGGTCGTCGGCGTCACCTCGCAGCGCGAGATCGAGCGCGCCGTGACCGAAGCGATCGAGTCCGGAAAGCTGAAGGGCAACGAGACGCTTCAGGCCCGCGTCGTGCTGACCGTCGAGGGCATCGGGCTGGAGCATGAGATCAAGGGGGAGATCGCGTTGGAGTAGCGGGGAAGTGCTTGCGACGGGCCCCCACCCAACCCTCCCCCGCTAACGCAGGGGAGGGCTTAATAAAACCTCCCTTCCCCGCCCAGCGGGGGAGGGCCGGGGTGGGGGCAACGGCGCCCACACCTCACCCCATCACCAACCCGCCATCCACATACAGCACCTGCCCGGTCATGAACCGGCTCCAGCCGGACGCCAGGAACAGCACCGGGCCGGTCACGTCCTCCGGCGTGGCGATGCGGCGCAGCGGAGTCTGGGCGACGATGGCGTCCTTGACGTCCTCCTTCGTCGCCCGGCTGGCGTCGGTGGGGTAGACCAGCCCCGGCGCCACGCAATTGACGCGGATGCCCAGCGGCCCCAGCTCCGCCGCCAGATTGCGGCTGAAGCCGACCAGCGCCGCCTTGGCCGTAGTGTAGTCGTGATAGGGCACGGTGGGCCGGGCGACGAGGTCGGTCGCCATGTTCACGATGCTGCCGCCGGGCCGCCGCCGCATCACCGGCAGCACCGCCCGGCAGACGTTGTAGGTGCCGAGCAGCGCCCCATCCACCTGCCCCCGGTAGTCCGCCCAGTCGGTGTCCCAGAACAGCTTGCGCTTCTCCGGGTCGAAGGCGTAGGGGCGGAAGGCGTTGTTCACCACCACGTCGATCTTGCCGAACTCCTCCGCCGTGCGCTCCACCATGCGCTGCACCGCGTCGGCGTCGGTCACGTCGGCCTGCACCGCCCAGGCGTCGCCGCCCGCCTCGCGGCAGGCCGACGCCACCGCCTCGGCGGCGTCCCCATTCTGGAGGTAGTTGACGGCGACCGCCGCCCCCTCCGCCGCGAAGGCCTTGGCGATGGCCGCGCCGATGCCGCGGCTGGCGCCGGTGACGAGGACGGTCTTGTCGCGGAAATCCATGGCGGGCCAAGCCTTCCTTACTCGGGGATCAGGTCGGACTGGACCAGCTTGCCCATGTCGAGGTCCGCCGCGATCAGGCCGAGCTGCTTGAAGGTGTCCGCCCCCTTCTGCATCAGTTCCGGGTCGAAGTGGCCGAGGCCCTTGGCCTTGGTCGTCTCCGACACGCTGGATTCGTTGCGCAGCTTGATGATGGCGAGGTTGGTGGCCTCGTCACGGCCGTTGATGGCGCGGGTCACGGCGAGGCGGGCGGCTTCCTCCGGCTCGGCGATCATCCAGGCGGCGCTGTCGCGGTAGGCGGCGAGGAAGCGCTTCAGAACGTCCTTCTTCGTGCGGTAGGTCTCCTCCGTCACCACGAAGATGTCGGAGGGCAGGTTCAGCGTGTCCTTGACCTCGATGACGTTGATGTCCTTGAGCCCCTTCTGCATCCCGACATACAGGCCGGTGTCGGTCGCCGCGGTGGCGTCCACCTGACCCTGGATGACGGGGGCGAAGTTCAGCAGGCCGGTCACCTCGATGGTCACGTCCTTCTCGCTCAGCCCCACCTGATGCAGCAGCACTTGGAGGTTCTGGCGCGTGCCGCTGGACAGGCTGTAGACGCCGATGCGCTTGCCCTTGAGGTCCTCGGGCTTGGTGATGTTGCGCTCCTTCGGCGACACCACGTTGAAGACGTTCTGCGGGTAGATGTTGTAGATGGCGATCAGCTTCTCGCCCTTGTCGAGCGCCAGATAGAAGGAGGCTGGGTCGGTGAAGGCCACGTCGGCCTGACCGGTCAGCATGTTCTGGATGGCCGAGCCGCCGCCGGTCCCCGGCACATAGCCGAGATCGATCCCCTTGGCCTTGAAGAAGCCCTTGTCCGGCTCGGCCAGCAGGTTGGTGATCTCGCTGATCGGCTGGCTCCAGCCCGCCACGGTCACCTTGTCGAGCGCCAGCGCGGGGGAGGACAGCAGGAAGGCGGAAACGGCGACGGCACCCAGGGTGCGCAGGAACCCGAACATCGTGTGATTATCCTTTCCACGGACGGCGCAGCAGCCACCGTTCGAGCCCGGCGGCGGCCTGATAAACGATCATGCCCAGCACCGTGATGACGATGAACAGGGCGAACATCATGGTCGAATCCATCATCCCCTGCGCCGCGATGATCGAGGCGCCCAGCCCCTGCCGGCCCCCGATGAACTCGCCGACGACGGCGCCGACCAGCGCCAGCACCACGGCGACGCGCAAGCCCGCCAGGATCACCGGCAGGCCGGAGGGAATCTTGAGGCGCAGCAGGGTTTGCAGGCGCGTCGCCCGCAGCATCCGGAACAGCTCCCGCTTGTTGGGATCGACCTGCTGGAGGCCGGTCATGGTGTTTTCCAGCAGCGGGAAGAAGCAGATCAGCGCCGTGATGACGACGGTCGAGGTCATGCCGAAGCCGAACCAGACGATGAACAGCGGCCCCAGCGCCAGCTTCGGCACCACTTGGCTGGCGAGGATGTAGGGGTAGAACAGGCGGCGCAGCACCGGCACCTCGGCCAGCAGCACCCCGGCGAGGAAACCCACGGTGCAGCCGGCGGCGAGGCCCATCGCCATCTCCGCCGTGGTGACCCAGAGGTGCGGCAGCAGATAGCCCCCGGCCAGCCCGTCCCACAGCGTGCGCAGCACCGCCGAGGGCAGCGGCACGACCAGCGCCGACACCCCCGCCACCCGGCAATAGACCTCCCACCCCGCCAGCAGCAGGACGAGCAGCAGGGCGGAGGCGGCACGCACCATCACGACGCGCGCTCCAGTGCCACGCCGGAGCCCGCGCCATCCATGGCGTGGCGCAGCTCCAGGCACAGGGCGTTGAAGCGGGGGCTGTAGCGGACGTCGCGCCCGCGCGGGCGGGCCAGCGGCACCGGCAGGGCGTGGCGCAATTGCCCGCCCTCCATCACCGCCACCCGGTCGGCCAGATAGACCGCCTCCGCGATGTCGTGGGTGACGAACAGCACGGTGGTGCGGTGCCGGGCGCAGAGCTTCAAGAGGTCGTTCTGCAACTCCTCCCGCGTGATGGCGTCGAGCGCGGCGAAGGGCTCGTCGAGCAGGAGCAGCGGCGGCTCGGTGACCAGCGCGCGGGCCAGAGCGACGCGGCTCTGCTGTCCGCCCGACAGTTGGCTGGGGTAGCGCCCTTCGAGTCCGGACAGGCCGACGAGGTCCAGCAGCTCCTCCGCCTTGCGGCGGTCCGCCGGCTGCGGACGGCGCGTCAGCGACACCGGCAGCAGCAGGTTGTCGAGCACCGTCCGCCACTCCAGAAGCGTCGGCGCCTGGAAGACGAAGCCGACCTGGGCACCCGGCCCCCGCACCGGCTCCCCCTGGATGCGGACGGTTCCGGTCGAGGGGGCGAGCAGCCCGGCGACCAGCTTCAGCAGGGTCGTCTTGCCGCAGCCGCTGCGCCCGACCAGCGCGTGGAACTCGCCCTCCCCGATGGTCCAGTCGATGCGGTCCAGGATGGTGCCGCCGCTCGGGACGCCGTAGCCGGCCTGTTCGATGCTGACGAAGCTCATGGCCGGCGCCTCAATCCGTGTAGGGAGCGAACGCGTCCGCCGCCCGTTCCGCCGAGCCTTCGATCTCGGTCATGGTGACGAGGTCCAGCAGGTTGAACCGCCCGTCATGGTGCCAGCCCGCTTCCGGCGCGGTCATGCGGCCGAGCGCGCAGAGGCGCGTCACACCGACCGCCCCCAGCGCTCCGGCGAGCGCGAACAGCTCCTCCGGCGCGGCGGCGATGCCCACGGTCTGGAGGAAGGCGCGGTAGGGCGCCAGCCCCGGCACCGCCTCGGCCAGCCGGTCCACCGCCACCACCGTCACCGTGCGGTTCAGCCCGCAAGGCGAGAGACCGTCCGCGGCGTCCGTGTAGGCGACCGCCCAGCTTCCCGCCGGATCGCCCAGCAGGGCGCGGCTGGGGTCGGCAAAGCCCTTCGTCTCCTCCGCGTTGCGCCAGGACGCGACGCTGCCCGCCTCGCCCATCGACAGAGGGCGGCGCGGGAACTTGCTGCCCAGCGCGTCCAGCTCGTGCGCCAGATAGCCGGCGAATTCACGCGGCGACACCCGCCCGCCGCGCTCCACGAAAAAGGTCTGGGGCGAGTAGCAGCCCTGCTGGTCGTAGCGCGCCACGTCGTAGGCCGCCTGCCGCGCCACCGCCCCCGCCTTCCCGGCGTCGAGCGCGGAGCGGGCGACCATGCCGAAGCTGATCTTGTGACCGTAGGGCAGGAAGCGCGTGGTGATCGGCACCCGCGAGCGGATGGCCTCCAGCGCGTCGTTGCCGCCATAGGCGACCACCGTGTCGGCGCGGCCCAGCCACGCGCGCTCCGTCGCTTCGTCGCCGCCCTTCCACCAGACGATGGCGATGCAGTCGGCCAGCTCCGGGTCGATCTCCGCCAGGATCTGCGCGAACCAGCCGGCGAACAGCGGCTCGGCGCTCGGCAGCTTGCCGACCGTGCCGGCCTTCACCAGCAGACCGGAAATCAGGCTCCACAGCGGCAGGCCCGGCACGTTGCCCGCCCAGACATGCAGCAGCAGTTCCGGCCCGAAGGCGCGGGCGAAGCCGCCCTTGGGCATCGGCTGGAAATCGTCGAGCACCGCCGGATTGGCGAAATCCTCCGCGATGAATTTCCGAAGCTCCGGCCCGCGGAAGGTCTTCAGATAGCCGGTCAGCCCCAGCCGGACCATCTCCGCGTCGTAGCCGGTGACCAGCGGCAGCAGACGTTCGGCCTTTCGCCGCCACGGGTCGCCGCGGTCGAGCAGCCGGGCGACGGCGCGGTCGATGGCGGCGGCGATCTCCGCCACGGTGCGGCTTTTCAGATAAGCCCGTGCGTTGGCGCGCACCCGCGTTGCCAATTCGGCGATCTGCGCCTCGCTCAGCACCGGCACCGCCACGTCGAGCGTCTCGGCGCCGCGCCGGAAGGTCAGCGTCCGCCAGTCCACCGCGTCGGCGGACAGCCCCGGCAGATGCCCGGCGCGCTCCATCAAGTCGCCCGCGCCGCTTTGAGGAAATCCTCGACCGCCATGGAGCAGCCCTTGGCGTCCGCCCCGTCGGCCCGGCCGAGAAGCTGGAAGCCGCCGTCCACCTCCACCCCCGCATCCTCGGTCAGGATGGCCGACGCGCAGTTGAAATGGGCCAGATCGTGATGGACCAGAACGCCGACGCTGCCGCGCGGCACCTCCTGCCCGGTCAGCGGGTTGATGACCCGGCTGCGGATCCAATGCGGGCCGGACTTCACCGACGGGCAGGCCTCGTTGCCGTCGTCGTAGAACTGGGTGCTCAGCTCCGTCATGCCGTACATGTTGATGCACAGCCGGCGCGGCACGCCGAAGGTCGCGGACAGGCGGCCGTAGAACTCCTCCGCCGCCATCTCGCGCGACTGGCCCTTGAAACCGCCGGTGTCGAGGACGCGGCTGCCCGCCGGCAGGGCGAAGCTCCGCCCCCGCTCGGCCAGCGCGTCCATCAGATGCACGACGCTGAAGCTCGCCCCCAGCAGGGCGTAGGGTTCGCCGGTGGCCTCGGCGCGGGACAGCTCGGCGATGGCCCCGTCCACGTCCAGCCCGGCGTCGGAGACGAAGTACCGGCTCTCCGCCGTCCCGAATTCGCTCTTGGCCAGCGCCAGATAATGGGCGAGCGAGGAGCTGGGCATCGCCTGCTCGGTCGGGAACAGGATGCCCATGCGCAGCCGCTCATACTCGCCCATGAAGCGGCGGCGGAAATTGACGGTCATCGAGCGGTCGTAGACCGCCAGCGTCGGATGGTGGCTCTTGCCCCGCACGCCCTTGGTGGTGCCGCTGGTCATGAAGACGTGCGGGCATTCCTCCGGCGGGCGGCCGCTCAGCGTCAGGTCCTTGAAGGCGCTGATCGGCACGGCGGGCACGTCGCGCCAGCTCTTCACCGTGCGCAGGGTGCGCGCGCGCTGGGTGGCGAAGCGGCGGTAGGGGGCGTTGGTCTCGAACTGGTGCGCGAAGACGGCCAGCGCCATGCGGTTGAACGCCTCCTCGTCCGCCTCTCCGGCGGCGATGAAGGCCAGCAGCTCTTCGACAAGTCGGGCTTCGGTCACGTCCGCACACCTTTTGCAACGCCAACAAACTGTTGCCGGGACAAGCGGTGTCTGGATGGAATGGGGGTACGCCGTGCCGCCCTTCAGTCCCGTCCCTACGCCGGTATGACCCGGATCAGGTTCGATGGGTCACCGCGTTGTCCGGATGAAAGCGCCGGACCGGCGGAGTCTCAGCCTCCTAGCGAGGCCCCCCAGGGAACATTCGCAAGCTAAGGGACCGGCCCCCGCCCGTCAAGGAGGTCGGGCTCTGAGACGGACTGCTCAAGGATGGCCGGCGCTCCGCCCGTGGCAGCCCCACAACCGCCGTGATAGGATCCGCGCCCGCGGGCGGCCGACGCCGGCGGCAGAACGGGGAACGGGATGGTGAGGATCGAGGACTGCACGCTGGTGTTCGCCGACACGGCGAACCACGCCCTGGTCGAGATGGCCATCCGGGACAGCATCGCCGCCTGCCGCTTCTCCAGCGTCCTGCTCCTTTCCGACCGCGACCCGAGGATTCCGGGCGTCGATTTCCACCGCATCGCCCCGATCAACGACATCGACGACTATTCGGACACCATCAACGTCCGCCTGCGCCGGCTGGTGACGACGAAGCATGTCCTGATCGCGCAGTGGGACGGCTTCGTCGCCGATCCGCAGGCCTGGACGGAGGCGTTCCGCGCCTTCGACTACATCGGCGCCCGCTGGGGCTGGTACGACGACGGCATGACGGTGGGGAACGGCGGCTTCTCCCTGCGCTCCGCCGCCCTGCTCGACCGGCTGCGCGACCTGCCTTTCGAAGCCGGCATCCCCGAGGACCACGTCATCTGCCGGACCGAGCGCCCGGCGTTGGAGAAGGCCGGCATCCGCTTCGCCCCGGAGGCGGTGGCCGACCGCTTCGCCTTCGAGCGGACGCCGGTGCCGGGACCGGCCTTCGGCTTTCACGGCCTGTTCAACTTCGGCAAGGTGCTGGGGGACCGCGCGCTGGAGGAGCGGATCGAGGTGATGGACGGCCCGCTCCTCGACCGGCGGGAGTACACGGACCTGATGACCAGCCTCGCGCTGTCCGGACGCAAGGCCCCCTTCGCCTCCATGGTCCGCAAGCTGGTGGCGCGGCGGGACGAGACGGTCCTGCGCTCCCAGATCACCGAATGGACGAGCGGTGCCGCGCGGGACTATGTGCTGGCCCTGGCCGATGCCGTGCAGACGACGGCGGCGCCGGGGTCGCGCTGGCCGGCGGTGGCCGCGCCGCAGCGCCGCCAGCCGAAGATCTACGACTGCTTCACCTTCCACAACGAACTCGACCTTCTGGAGCTGCGCTTCCGCGAGCTGTACGACACCGTCGACCAGTTCGTGATCGTCGAGGCCAAGCAGACCTTCACCGGCGCGACCAAGCCCCTGCATTTCATGGAGGAGCGCGACCGCTTCCTGCCCTTCCTGGACAAGGTGAAGCTGATCGTCGCCCCCGACTTCCCGGAAACCGACAATCCCTGGGTGCGCGAGCGGGCGCAGCGGAACGCCATCGCGCTCGGGCTGGACAAGGTGGAGCCGGACGACATCGTCGTCGTCTCCGACGTGGACGAGATTTTGCGCGCCCGCTCGCTCGCGTCGCTGCGCGACAGTTCGGCGATGATCGCCGGGTTCCGCGTGCCGCTGTTCTACTTCAAGGTCAACTTCATGAACGTGGAGGGCGAGAACTTCTCGGTCTTCCCCGTCGCCGTCCGCGGGCTGATGGCCCGGATGACCACGCCGCAGCAGATCCGGGAGAGCCGCGGCACGCTGGACCGCTACACCCCCGAGACCCGGCCCGCCTACGTGGACATCCTGCCCCACGCGGGCTGGCATTTCTCCTACATCGGCGACGACGCCGCCATCCGGCACAAGATCCAGAGCTTCTCGCACCAGGAGCTGAACCGCGACGACATCCTCGACGGCATCGACGTGCCGCGCTTCCTGGCGGAGGGCAGCGACCTCTTCAACCGTCCCGGCTACCGCTGGCAGTCCGTGGAGCTGAACGACTATTTCCCGGCGAACCTCCTGGGTGACCGCGAGCGCTGGTCGGACTTCATCGCCGAGGAGGTCGGCGGCCGGGTCACCTGGAAGTAGCCGGCGCTCTTTCCCCTACACCTCCCGCCGCAGCAAAGACAGGGCGGCCATCGCCATGACCTGCGCGGAATGGACCATGTCGTCGATGTCCACATACTCGTCCGGCTGGTGGGCGAGGTCGAGAATGCCGGGACCGTAGGCGATGCAGTCCTTGAGATGCCCGACCCGCGCGATGTGCTTCTGGTCGTAGGTGCCGGGGGACACCACCTGCGCCGCCGGGCGGCCCAGCACCGTCTCGATGGCCGCCCCCACCGCCCGTACCACCGGCGCGTCGGCGTCGGTCAGGGTGGGCAGGAAGGCCAGCACCTCGCGCAGCTCGTAATCGAAGCCGGGGCGTTCGCGGCGCAGACCCTCCAGGATGCCGACGATCTCCGCCCGCACCTCCTCCGGGTCCTCCTCGATCAGGTAGCGGCGGTCGATGACCATGCGGCAGCGGTCGGGCACCATCGGGCTGGGCAGGCCGCCATGGTCCTCGGGCTGGCCGCCGTGGATGGCGTTGATGTTCAAGGTGGACTGCCGGGCCCCCTCCGGGACCACCGGCATGGTGGTGCGCTTGGCGGCCAGACGGGGGATCAGCTCCGTCTCGATCCGGTGCAGCACGGCCCCCATGTGGCGCACCGCGCAGTTGCCGAGGAAGGGCATGGAGCCGTGGGCGACGCGGCCCTTGGTCTCGATCTCCGCCCACCAGACGCCGCGGTGGCCGATGCACACGCGGTCGACGTTCAGCGGTTCCGGGATGATGACGTGATCGACCCGCGGGCGGGAGAAGTAGCCGAGCGTGGCGAGGTGCCCGACCCCGCCGTAGCCGCCGGACTCCTCGTCCACCGTGCCGGAGATTTCCAACGCGCCGGGGAAAGGGATGCCGGCCTCCAGGATCGCTTCCACGGCGATGATGGAGGCGGCGATCCCGCCCTTCATGTCGCAGGCGCCGCGGCCGTAGACGCGCCCGTCCTTCACCACGCCTTCGAAGGGATCGACCGTCCAGCCCTGGCCGGCGGGCACCACGTCGATGTGGCCGTTGAAGTGCACGCAGGGGCCGGGCTCGCGCCCCTCGACGCGGGCGACGACGTTGGTGCGCGGGTAGCGGTCGCTGTCGCCCGGCGCGCCGTCGGCCCGCACATACTCCACGGCGAAGCCGCGCCCGGCCAGCCGTCGCCCGAGGAATTCCGCGCAGTCGGTGTAGACGTCGCCGGGCGGGTTCACGGTCGGGATGCGGATCAGGTCGCGGGTCAGCGCGACGAGGTCGTCGCGCCGCTCCGCGATGCGGCGGAACAGCGACTCCCGTTGATCGAGCGGCATGCATCCCCCCTGCGCACAATTGGTTGTGCGGAAGGATCGGTCATGCCGGCGCGCCTGTCGAGCGGTTCCGCGCCTCACTCCGCCGCATGATGCCGCAGCCGTCCGTCCTGATTGGCCTGCCCGTTGCGGAGCTGCTCCTCGTACCAGCGGCGGTGATGGTCCTTGGCCCAGTTCTCGTCCACCACGCCGCTGCCCATGGCGTCGAACGCGCCCTCCATGCCGATGGTGCCGATGTAGATGTGCCCGATGATCAGCGCGATCATCAGCGCGGCCACCACCCCGTGCGCCACATGCAGGATCTGCATGCCGCCGATCCCGGTGACGGCGAAGGGCATCATCAGCAGGAAGCCGGTGAGCGACAGCGCGAAGCCGCCGAACACCACCGCCCAGAAGACGCCCTTCTGACCGGCGTTGAAGCGCCCGGCCTCCGGATGCTCGCCGGACTTGCTCAACACGCCGCCGAGCGTCTTCAGCCAGACGAGATCGGCCTTCTCCGGGATGTTGTCGCGCACCCACAGCACGAAGATCATGAGCAGGCCAAGGACGAAGGGCACGCTGAAGAAATTGTGCATGTACTTGCTGGCCTCGGCCAGCATCGTGAAGTTCGGGTGGCCGATCAGCGGGATCAGCAGCATGCGCCCGAAGGTCAGGATCAGCCCGGTCAGCGCCATCAGCAGGAAGCTGACCGCCGTCGTCCAGTGGGCGAAGCGGTCCATGCCGCTGAAGCGCGGCACCGGGCGCCCCGACCGACCGCCCTGGATGCGGATGGTGCCGCGGATCAGGTAGAAGATCGCCAGCACCGCGATCGGCCCCAGAATCAGGGCGCCGGCGATGATCTTCAGCCAGACCATGCGGAACTCGCGCCACTCCCGCCCTTCCGGCTGGACCAGGACGCCCAGCTTCCCGTCGGGGATGCTGACCCGCCCGGTGAGCTTGCCGTCCGGCGTCTGGTAGAGCTGCACCTCGTCCTTCGAGGTCGGCGAGGTCGGCCCCGGCGTCTGGTAGAACTGCGCCTGCACCGCCGGGGCGGCGAGCAGCAGAACGAACAGGACCAGCAGGGGGCGCAGGAGCTTCGTCATGGCGCGTCCTTCCCTAGAGAGTGTGCGCTTTGCCTTGGCGGGGGCTTTGCGTTGGAATGCTGTTGCCCCCTCCCCGGCCCTCCCCCGCTGCGCGGGAGAGGGGGCTGTACACGAAGCGGCGGCAGTCCCCTCCACCGCGCCAGCGGGGGAGGGTTAGGGAGGGGGCAAAACCCCACCCGCTCAGCTCCCGCCGGTGCCCTCGCGGCCCGGGCTGAAGGCGTCGCCGCGGTCGTTCCGGCCATAGGCGGTCGACCAGCCCCAGGCGCCGGAGCCGTAGCCGCGGCGCACCGTCCGCTCCTTGTAAATGTCGGCTAGGACGTCCCCGTCACCGGCCATCAGCGCGCGAGTGGAACACATTTCCGCGCAGAGCGGCAGCTTGCCCTCGGCCAGCCGGTTGGTGCCGTATTTCTGGTACTCCTCCATCGTGTTGTCCTCTTCGGGACCGCCGGTGCAGAAGGTGCATTTGTCCATCTTGCCGCGCCCGCCGAAGTTGGTCGCTTGCGGGTACTGCGGCGCACCGAAGGGGCAGGCGTAGAAGCAATAGCCGCAGCCGATGCACAGGTCCTTCGAGTGCAGCACCACCCCGTCCGCCGTCTGGTAGAAGCAGTCCACCGGGCAGACCGCCGCGCAGGGCGGATCGTTGCAGTGCATGCAGGCCATGGAGATCGACCGCTCGCCCGGCACGCCGTCCTTCAGCGTGATGACGCGGCGCCGGTTGATGCCCCAGGGGATGTCGTGCTCGTTCTTGCAGGCGGTGACGCAGGCGTTGCATTCGATGCAGCGTTCCGCGTCGCACAGGAATTTCATGCGGGCCATGGTTGTCTGTCCTCCTTGCGCGTCAGGCCGGTTCGACGCGGCACAGCGTCACCTTGGTTTCCTGCATGAAGGTCATGGGGTCGTAGCCGTAGGTCGTCACCCCGTTGGCCGGCTCGCCCAGGACGATGGGGTCGGTGCCCGGCGGGTAGTTCTCCCGCAGGCTGTTGCCCTGCCAGTAGCCGGAGAAGTGGAAGGGCATGAAGACCGTGCCGGTGCCGATGCGTTCGGTCACCAGGGCGCGCATCCGCGCCTTGGAGCTGTCCTCCGGCCCGTAGACCCAGACCATGCCGCCATCGCGGATGCCCAGACGCTCGGCGTCCTTGGGGTTGATCTCCACGAACATCGTCTGTTGCAGCTCGGCCAGCCATGGGTTGGAGCGGGTCTCCTCGCCGCCGCCCTCGTATTCGACCAGCCGTCCGGAGGTCAGGATGAAGGGGAAGCGCTGGCGGATGTCGCTGTCCGCTATCTTGAACTGGAGCGAGCGGGCGAGCTGCGGCAGGCGGTAGTCGCGCCGATCCTCGATCGCCGGGTATTCCTTCACCAGCTCCGGCCGTGGCGAGTAGATAGGCTCGCGGTGCAGCGGCACCGGGTCGGGCAGGTTCCAGGCGACGGCACGCGCCTTGGCGTTGCCGTGCGGCGAACACCCATGCTTCAGCGCGACGCGGATGATGCCCATGGACAGGTCGGTCTGCCAGCTCACCTCGTCCACCTTGTCGCCGCCGATGGCCTGGATGACGCGCATCTCCTCCGCCGTCAGGTCCTTGTCCCAGCCCAGCTTGCGCAGCATCGCCATGGTGAATTCGGGATAGCCGTCCTCGATCTCCGACCCCTTGGAATAGGAGCCGTCGGCGAGCAGGCTGACGCCGTTGCGCTCCACCCCGAAGCGGGCGCGGAAGACGCCGCCGCCCTCCATCACATGCTTGGAGGTGTCGTAGAGCACGGCGCAGCCGGGGTGGCGAAGCTCCGGATGGCCCCAGCAGGGCCAGGGCAGGCCGTAATACTCGCCCTTCAGCGGGCCGCTGGTCGCCTGCATGGTGATCTTGTCGAAGTCGGCCTGATGCTTCATGTGCATCTTCAGCCGCTCCGGCGACTGGCCGGTGTAGCCGGTGGACAGGCAGCCGCGGTTGATCTCGCGCAGGATGTCCTCGGGCACCGGGCGGGTCTCCTCCACCGTGATGTGCTTGAACATCTCGTCGGCGAAGCCGAACTTGCGGGCGAGCAGATAGATGATCGTGTAGTCGTCCTTGGACTCGAAGATCGGCTCCACGACCTTCTCGCCCCACTGCATCGACCGGTTGGAGCAGGTGCGCGAACCGTCCGTCTCGAACTGCGTGCAGGCGGGCAGGATGTAGGTGCCGTTCTTGCGTTCCTTGAAGGCGGCGAAGGTGGTCGGGTGCGGATCGGCGATGACCAGCAGGGACAGCTGCTCCAGCCCCTTCAGCATCTCCGGCATGCGGGTGACGGTGTTGCCGCCGTGGCCGAAGACGACCATCGCCTTCAGCGGCGACGGCTGCTGGATTTCCTCCGGCTTGTAGGTGACGCCGTCGAACCAGCGGGTGGTCGGGATGCCCTTGGCCTCCATCAGCTCCTTGGAGGAGAAGCGGGCCTTCATCCAGTCGTAGTCGACGTCCCAGACGCGGCAGAAATGCTTCCACGCCCCCTCGGCCAGCCCGTAGTAGGAGGGCAGCGTGGAGACGTCGAGCCCGAAGTCGGTGGCGCCCTGCACGTTGCAGTGGCCGCGGTAGATGTTGGCGCCGCCGCCGGCCACCCCGATGTTGCCCAGCGCCAGCTGCAGGATCGACAGGGCGCGGACGTTGGCGGTGCCGGTGGTCTTCTGGGTGATGCCCATGCACCAGATGACGGTGGACGGCCGGTTCTTCGCCAGCGCCTCCGCCACGCGGTAAAGCTGCTCGCCGGGCACGCCGCTGACCTTCTCCACCGTCGCGGGGTCCCACTTCTTCACCTCGGCGCGGATCTCGTCCATGCCGTAGACCCGCTGGCGGATGTATTCCTTGTCCTCCCAGCCGTTCTCGAAGATGTGCCAGAGGATGCCCCAGGTGACCGGGATGTCGGTGCCGGGACGGATGCGCACATAGTCGGTGGCATGGGCGGCGGTGCGGGTGAAGCGCGGGTCGATGACGATGAAGGGGGCGCGGTTGTGCTCCTTGCCGCGCAGCATGTGCGGCAGCGAGACGGGATGGGCCTCCGCCGGGTTGCCGCCGATGATCAGCAGCGCCTTGGAATTCTGGATGTCGTTGTAGCTGTTGGTCATCGCGCCGTAGCCCCAGGTGTTCGCCACCCCGGCGACCGTGGTGCTGTGGCAGATGCGCGCCTGATGATCGACGTTGTTGGTTCCCCAGAAGGCCGCCAGCTTGCGGAAGAGATAGGCGCCCTCGTTGGAGAATTTGGCGGAGCCCAGCCAGAATGTGGCGTCCGGCCCGGACTGTTGGCGGATCTCCAGCAGCTTGGTCCCGATCTCCTCGATGGCCTGATCCCAGGAGATGCGCTGCCACTGGCCGTCGACCAGCTTCATCGGGTACTTCACCCGCCGCTCGCCCTTGGTCAGCTCGCGCACCGAGGCGCCCTTGGCGCAGTGCGCGCCCTGGCTGATCGGGCTTTCCCAGCCCGGTTCCTGCCCGGTCCAGACGCCGTTCTGCACCTCCGCGATCACCGTGCAGCCGACCGAGCAGTGGGTGCAGACGTTCTTGCGGGTGACGACCTCGACGTTGGGCAGGGTCGGCCCGGCCTCGGCCTTCCGGATCATCGCGGCGGGCAGCGCGCTCAGAGCCGCCATGCCCCCGGCGGCGAGGCCGGAGGTCTTCAGGAAGCCGCGGCGGTCGACGGTTTCCCCCAGCCCGGCGGTGCCCGCGGACAGTCCGTTGGCCGACAATCCGTTCAGGCGGCGGGCGAGGGAGGCGCGGGTGGCGGCGGTTCCGGCGTTGCGCTTGACGAGCATGGGGCGGCCCTTTGGATAAGAAACGTCGCGGTCAGAGTCGGTTCAGCGCGTAGAAACGCTTCACATGGTCGGTTTCGCGGTAGCGGGATTTCACCTGTTCCTGCCGCGATTCCATCGCTTCCGCCGGGGTGGCGCGCAAGGTCGCGGCCACGGCGGCGGCACCCGCCGCACCCAGCCCAAGGCCCTTCAGCAGGCTGCGGCGTTCCAGTCCGGTTTTCTTCTGGCTGTCGTCACGGTGCATGGATCGTGCCCTCCCGCTGGTCGGCCCCGCGCGGCGCGCCCGGAGGGGCGGACGCGATCATCGCGAAGGCGTTGGTCTCGATGTCCAGGAACAGCCGCCCGAAGGTGCCCACGGGCCGGTAGAAATGCGCCGCCGACGCCTCCTCCAGATCCTGGAAGAAGCGGCCCGCCCACGGGGCGAGGTGGCGCTCGAAGAAGCGCTTCTGGCGCGGCAGGTCCGGCTCGCCGTCCGCCGTGCCGACGGTCCCGGCGGCCATCGCCCCCATGATCTCGACGATGGCGGCGATGTGGTCCTCGGGCTCGCTGACGCCGGGGGCGCGCTCGATGCCCAGCGCCTGCATGTCCTCGCGCAGGCGGGCCAGCGGCCGGTCGATCAGGAAGCCGGTGCGGTAGTAGGAGGCGAAGGGAACCAGCTCGCCCCGCGTCACCCCGAGGAACAGCTCATGATACTCGCGCTCGGCCCGGTGTTCGCCGTCCAGGGCGTCGGCGAGCGTACGGGCGCGTACGGCCAGATCGCTGATGGCCCGGCCGAGCGGCAAACCGTCCCCGGCCAGAGCGCCGACCGTGGCCAGCAGGTCGCGCGACGGCGGACGCGCCAACAGGTGGGCCAGCAGGCCGTACGCCTGCGCCCGCAGCCGATCCGCGTCGTCGATGATGGCCGTTTCCGCCATGCCCTTGCCCCGCTTCGCCTTTTCCGTGGCCGGTTAAGGTCCGGCTCATCAGGGACAACAGCGGGAATGCTCAAAGGTTGCGCAGTCTAAGCGGGGTGGACTTGCCTTCGCGCCTCGGTGCTGCCCCCACCCTTAACCCTCCACCGCTTTCGCAGGGGATGGGACTGCCGCCACTTCGCGATCATCTCCCTCTCCCGCGGAGCGGGGGAGGGCCGGGGTGGGGGCAGCACTGTCCACTTCCTCAGACTCGTCCACCTCGGCAACCACCACCTCCTCCACCTTCTCCTCCTCCGCCGGCTTCTCGTCGGTGGCGATGCGGTCCAGCAGGTCGGCGATGCGGTCGGTGGCGAGCAGCTTGCCGTAACCGGGAGCGTTGCAGTCCCAGTCATACTCGGCGAAGCCGCGGAAGCCCGCGATCACCGGGTCGCTGGTCCAGGCCTTGCGCAGGGCCAGCCGTTTCAGCTCCTGCGGGACGTTGCTGGCGAGGAAACCGGTGTAGTCGCTGTCCGCGCCCAGACTCTCCACCGGCGGCAGGCTTTCCGGATCGAAGGGTTCCGGCGTTGGAACGGCAATGGCCTGCGGCTCCTCCGCCGCCTCCTGATTCTCATGAGGCTCGGGGGTCTCGACGGGCGCCGTACGCGCCTCCTGCTTGCGCCGCGACCAGCGGGACAGGAATCCTTCGGACCCGTCATCCATGGCGGTGATCCTTTTCAGGATGAGCAACCGGGGCACGGCGGGCCAGCGCCTCCGGGTCGGCGCGGTCGCGCTGGCGCTTGTAGAAGGGCCGTTCGGTGTGGTGCCGGGCCACGAAGTCGCACATCCATTCCGAAAGATCGGGCGGCAGCGGAATCGCTTCGATCAGGTCGTCGCCCGCGTCGGAATGGGCGTCGACCTCGCCGGGATCGACGGTGACGGCGAGCAGCCGCAGCCCCGGCTCCTCCGCGCAGCGGCGCAGGATGACGTAGAGCATCGGGTGGCCGCCCTTCAGATTCTCGACGTAATTCTCCGTCTCGCCGGGATGGAGCACGATCTCCGCCGCACCCGCGTAATAGCCGGTGCGCTCGCCATCCTGCGCCAGCACGGTCCAGGGCGCGCGGTCGGGCAGCGCCGGCAGGGCGCCGGTGACGCGCCAGCGGGCGTCCACCCACGGATTGTCGATGCGCTGGCGCTCCACCGTGATCCCGACGCCGCGCCGTTCGGCCTGCCCGCTCATGATCGCCTTCCCTGTGCCGTTGCGATCAACCGCTGTTCCCAGACCCGCCGCACCGGCTCGAACCCCGCGTCCATCCAGCGGTCGATCCAGGTCAGGAAATGCCGGGTGAAGCTCTCCAGCACCGCCACGGCGTCGGTGTCGCCAAAGCCCTCCTCGCGCAGCGCCGTGCGATCGGGGTGTCGCCCCGGGTCGGGGTCGTCGGGATCGCCCAGCACCTCCAGCTCCGCCCCGACCACGGCCCAGGCGGGCAGCCCGTCTTCGGCGCCGGGGCCGAGCGCGACGGTCACCCCGCCGGCCACCGCGCCGTTCAACAGCAGGCGGCCCGCGCCGTCGAAGCGGATGCTCTGGTTCGGCGGCCCCAGCGCCTCCAGCGCGTCGGCCAGCGCGACCAGGGTGACGGCGGCAAGGCCGTCGCCGGCGTCCGGGCGGTCGGGAACCAGCACCACCGCCACGTCCAGCCGGTCGCGCCGGCCGCTGTGGACAAGCGTGCCGGGCGCCGCCCCCTCCGCGGCGAAGCGGCGGGCGGTGGCGAAGGGGCCGTCCGCCTCGGCGGGCCAGGGCTGGAAAATGGGCGGCAGAGTCGGGGCGTCGGTCGGGTCCATGCCCCTGATAACGCGCGAACGGGAGGGTTGGTGCCAACGCCTGTTGGTGGGAGGGACGGCCTTGCCACCCCTTCCTTCAAAAGGAGTCCGCCGCCTTGCTCGCCGCCCTCATTTCTTCCGGTCTCGTCTCTTCCGGCCTTGTCGCCGGGCTTTTGATGACCGGCAACGTCATCGCCCAGGAAGTCAACAAGGAGTCGCTGTCCAACGACATCAAGGTGCAGCAGAGCCAGGAGCCGCCGCCCAACGAACAGGGCGTCCGCGCGCCCAAATCCAGCACCAGCGGCGAGACCCAGGGAGCGGAGTTGCAGCAGGCCTTGACCGACCTGCGCCGGGCGCCGCCCGACCTTCACGGCAACCCGGTGCCGCGCCCCAACCAATGGGCCAGCGAACCCGACATGGGGCACGAGCCGACCCGCTCCGAAAACCCGTCCGACCTGAGCAGCCAGGAAGCCAAGTAGGGCGAATCACCGACGTTCCGCACGACGCATTCTTTTCCGCTTGATATGCTCCAATCGAGCATTTATGGTTTTGCTCACAGCGAGCATTAAAGGAAGGCGCCATGCGCGACACCACCGGCCTTGCCTACACGCCCGACATCGCCGCGGCGACGCAGCCGATCTACGAGCGCATGAAGCGCGTGATGCCCGCCGTCGAGTGGCCGTTCCACGCTCCGCTGGTCCACGAGATCAACCGCCTGAAGCGCGAGCGCAACGCGGTGATCCTGGCGCACAATTACCAGACGCCGGAGATCTTCCACGGCGTGGCCGACATCGTCGGCGACAGCTTGGCGCTGGCCGCACGGGCGACCGAGACCGACGCCGACGTGATCGTCGTGGCCGGCGTGCATTTCATGGCGGAGACGGCGAAGCTGCTGAACCCGGCCAAGACGGTGCTGATTCCCGACACCGGGGCGGGCTGCTCCCTGGCCGAATCGATCACCGCCGCCGACGTGCGGCTGCTGCGCGAGCGCTATCCGGGCGTGCCGGTGGTCGCCTACGTCAACACCTCGGCCGACGTGAAGGCGGAGGTGGACATCTGCTGCACCTCCGGCAACGCGGTGGAGGTGGTGGAATCGCTGGGCGCGCCGCGCGTCATCATGCTGCCCGACGAGTATCTGGCGAAATACGTCGCCACCCAGACCAGCGTCGAGATCATCGCCTGGAAGGGCCACTGCGAGGTGCACGAGCGCTTCACCGGCGACGAGATCCGCGAGTTCCGCGGACGCTTCGACGAGTTGGTCGTCATCGCCCATCCGGAATGCCCGCCCGACGTCCTGGAAGCCGCGGACTTCGTCGGCTCCACCGCCCGCATGGTCGATTTCGTGGCGGACCGCCGCCCGCCGCGGGTGCTGATGGTCACCGAATGCTCGATGAGCGACAACATCGCCGCCGCCGCGCCGGAGACGGAGTTCGTGCGGCCCTGCAACCTGTGCCCGCACATGAAGAAGATCACGCTGGCGAACATCCTGGACAGCCTGCGCACGCTGGAACCGCAGGTGACCATCGCCCCGGAGGTGGCCGACCGCGCCCGCCGTTCGGTGGAACGGATGCTGGCGGTGAAGCCGCGCTGATCTCCATCGTCCATCCCCTCTCCCGTCCCGGGAGAGGGTGGCCCGAAGGGCCGGGTGAGGGTTGCGCGAGGATCAAGGCGCTGATCCTTGCCGGTACCCTCACCCTCCCGCCGCGCCGCGGCGGGCCCCTCCCTCTCCCGGGACGGGAGAGGGGATGCCTTCGTCACAATTCCCCCTCGTCGGGAGGCCTTCCATGCCCACCCCTTACACGGTCCGCGATTCGGAGGTGGTCGTCATCGGCTCCGGCATGGCCGGGCTGACCGCCGCCCTGCATCTGGCGCCGCGCGCCGTCACGCTGCTGACCAAGACGCCGGACCTGCCGGGCGGCTCCAGCAACCACGCCCAGGGCGGCATCGCCGCCGCCATCGGCCCCGGCGACGGGCCGGAGGCGCACGCCGCCGACACGGTGGCCGCCGGGGCCGGCTTCGTGGACGCGGACCGCGCCCTGCTGCTGACCCGCGAGGGGGCGGAGCGGGTGCGGGCGCTGCTCCTCGCCGGGCTGCCCTTCGACCGCGACGCCGGCGGCGCCCCCCTGCTGGGGCGGGAGGCGGCGCACGGGGCGGCGCGCATCGTCCATGCCGGCGGCGACGCCACCGGGGCGACGCTGGTCGCGGCGCTGGCCGAGCGGGTGCGCGCCACCCCGTCGATCCGGGTGGAGAGCAATGCCTTCGCCGTCGATCTGGCGGTGCGCCACGGGCGGGTCTGCGGCGTGCTGGCCTGCCACGCCGAAGGTTGGGTGTTCCACCGCGCGCCGCGCGTGGTGCTGGCGACCGGCGGGGTCGGTGGGGCCTACGCCCGCACCACCAACCCGCCGGAGGCGACCGGCGACGGGCTGGCGCTGGCTGCGCGGGCCGGGGCTCTGCTCGCCGATGTGGAATTCGTGCAGTTCCACCCCACGGCGCTCGCCGTGAACGCCGACCCCGCCCCGCTGCTGACCGAGGCGCTGCGCGGCGCCGGGGCGCTGCTGCTCGACCGGCGAGGGGTCCGTTTCATGGCGGCGGAACACCCGTTGGCCGAACTGGCGCCGCGCGACGTGGTGGCCCGCGCCATCGGCGCCCGCGTCGCCGCGGGGGAGCCGGTGCGGCTGGACCTGCGCCCGGCGCTGGCCGCCAGGCCGGACGGCTTCCCCACCGTGCTGGCGCTCTGCGCCGCCCACGGGCTGGACCCCTGGCGGGAGCCGGTGCCGGTCGCCCCGGCGGCGCATTACCACATGGGCGGGGTGGTCACCGATCCCGCCGGGCGGACCAGCCTGGACGGGCTGTGGGCCTGCGGCGAGGTCGCCTGCACCGGCGTCCACGGCGCCAACCGGCTGGCCAGCAATTCCCTGCTGGAGGCCCTGGTGTTCGGTGCGCGGGTGGCCCGCGACGTGGCCGGGCGGGAGCTGCCTCCCCTGCCGCCCTTCGCCCTGCCCGACATCCCGGCCGTCGCCGGGGAGATCGGGGCCGGCCTGCTCGACGCCATCACCGACGAATCCCGCCGCACGCTCTACCAGGGCGCCGGGCTGGTGCGCGACGGGGTGGGTCTGTGGACCGCCCGGCGCAAGCTGGACCGGCTCGCCGTGGCGCTCGACGCGCTGTGCGGCTACGGCCCGGTGGACCTCGTCGCCGTCCGCCGCTGGGGCGAGGCGCGCAACCGCCTGCTGGCCGGGCGGCTGATCGTCCACGCGGCGCTCGCCCGCAGCGAAAGCCGCGGGGCGCATTTCCGAACCGACTTCCCGCAGGAAGACCCGGCGGCGCAGCGCCACCGCTTCACCCTCACCGACCTGACCGGGGCCGCCGGCCCCCTTTCCGGAGACGCCGCATGCTCCATCCTCTGACCTATGAGCCGATCGTCCGCGCCGCCCTGGCGGAGGACCTCGGGCGGGCCGGCGACATCACCACCGACAGCATCGTCCCGGCGGACGCCGTGGCGACGGCGCGGGTGGCCACCCGCAGGGACGGGCGCGTCGCCGGGCTGGAGGTCGCCCTGTCCGCCTTCCGCATGCTCGACCCGGCGGCGGAGCTGCGGGTGGAGCATGGCGATGGCGCCGACGTGGCCCCCGGCGCCACCATCGCCACCGTGACGGCCCGCGCCCGCGCCCTGCTGACGGCGGAGCGCACGGCGCTGAACCTGCTGGGCCGCCTGTCCGGCATCGCCACCGCGACCCGCGCGCTGGTCCGCGAGGTCGAGGGAACCCGCGCCCGCATCGTCTGCACCCGCAAGACCACCCCCGGCCTGCGCGTCCTGGAAAAGCACGCGGTGCGGCTGGGCGGCGGCTTCAACCACCGCTTCGGGCTGGACGACGCGGTTCTGGTCAAGGACAACCACATCGCCGTGGCCGGCGGCATCCTCCCGGCGGTCGAGCGCGTCCGCGCCGCCATCGGCCACATGGTGAAAGTGGAGGTCGAGGTGGACACGCTGGCCCAACTGGAGGAGCTGCTGACCCTGCCGGTCGACGTCGTCCTGCTCGACAACATGGACCCGCCGACGCTGCGCCGCGCCGTCGCCATGGTCGACGGCCGCATGGTGACGGAGGCGTCGGGCAACGTCACCCTGTCCACCGTGCGGGCCATCGCCGAAGCGGGCGTCGACATGATCTCGGTCGGCTGGCTGACCCACAGCGCGCCGAATTTGGACGTTGGTTTGGACATGTAGGGTGGGCGTCCCCGATCTGTCGTTTGGGCCGCGGGCGGTGTACGGTCCTGCCGGTGGCAACAACGGCGGACCGAAGGCGCGCAGGATGTCGGACCTCAAGCTCAACCTCGGCTGCGGCGACACGCGGCTTCCCGGCTATGTGAATGTGGACAAGTACGGCACCTTCGGGCCGGACATCCAGGCCGACCTGGAAGCCGTGCCCTGGCCGTTCGAGACGAACAGCGTCGCCGACATCCAGCTCATCCACGCGCTGGAGCATATGGGCCAGACAACCGGGCAGTTCCTGAACATCATGACGGAGATGCACCGCGTCTGCCGGCACGGCGCGCGGATCACCATCAAGGTGCCGCACCCGCGCAGCGACGGCTTCCTCGGCGACCCGACCCATGTCCGGCCGATCACGCCCAACGTGCTGAGCCTGTTCTCGATGGAGGAGAACCGGAAGTTCATCGAGCGCGGCTGGCCGAACACGCGGCTGGCCATGCATCTGAACGTGGATTTCCGCATCCTGTCGGTCGGCTACAAGCTGATGCCGCGCTGGCAACAACGGCTGAAGGCGGGGCAGGTCACCAACCAGGACATCGCCGAGGCCATCGAGAGCCAGAACAACGTGGTCGACGAGATCACCATCGTGCTGGAGGCGGTGAAGGACGCCGCCTGACCCGGCCGCGGCGTCCACACATCCCTCATCTCGCCCTGGCTTCAGTGACGGGATCGAACCTGCGGAGCGGCAGCCGTCACTCCGCCGGGTGGCCCATGAAGTTCCGGTACTGCACGGTGTTGTCCTGGCTCAACCGGACCGAGGGTGCCGCGTAGGTCTGGTCGGCGGTGCGGCCCAGCGTGCCTTCCAGGATCACGCTGGCGCCGATGGCGAGGACAACCGCGGTGGCCAGGGCCATTCCGAACGCTTTCATGAGGCTTCCCTCCTGCTGTGGACCGGCGCGGACGATGGGGAGGCCGGTTGGGCGGTGCCGATCCCGGAAATGCCGCGCGCGCCCTCCGCCACCGCGCCTTCGGCCTTGGCGATGCGGGTGTAGAGCGCCAGCGCCTGCGCCACCACCTGATCCATGTTGTAGTAGCGGTAGGTCGCCAGCCGCCCGACGAAATGGACGTTCGGCGTCGCGTCGGCCAGCTCCTGGTACTTGCGGTAGAGGGCCGCGTTCTCAGCGCGGGGGATCGGGTAGTAGGGGTCGCCCTCCGCTGACGGGTATTCGTAGGTCAGGCTGGTCCGCGGGTTGGTCTGGCCGGTCAGATGCTTGTATTCGGTGATGCGGGTGTGCGGAACCTCCTCGCCGGGGTAGTTCACCACGGCGACGGGCTGAAACCATTCCTGGTCCACCGTCTCGTGCCGGAAGGTCAGCGAGCGGTAGGGCAGCTTGCCGAAACGGTACTCGAAATACTCGTCCACCGGGCCGGTGAAGATCAGGTTGCGGTAGCGCGCGTCGCGCACCACGTCGCGGAAATCGGCGCCCAGGCGGATGGTGATGTTCGGGTGGTCGAGCATGGTCTCGAACATCCGCGTGTAGCCGTGCAGCGGCATGTTCTGGAAGCTGTCGCCGAAATAGCGGTCGTCGTCGTTGGTCCGCGTCGGCACCCGCGCCGTCACCGCCTTGTCGAGCTGCGACGGATCGAGGCCCCATTGCTTGCGCGTGTAGCCGCGGAAGAACTTCTCGTACAGCTCCCGCCCGACCGCGCCGACCACCACGTCCTCGGAGGTGCGGACGTCGGCGACCGGCTCCGCCCGGCTCTTCAGGAACGCCGCCACGCCGGCCTCGTCGAGGTCCAGCCCGTACAGTTTGTTCACCGTCGTCCGGTTGATCGGGATGGGGACGAGCTGCCTGTCGACGTGGGCGAGCACCCGGTGCTCGTAGGGGCGCCACTGGGTGAAGCGGGACAGATAGTCCGCCACCGGCTGCGAATTGGTGTGGAAGATGTGCGGGCCGTAGCGATGGATCAGCACGCCCGCGTCGTCGTGATGGTCGTAGGCGTTGCCGCCGATGTGCGGGCGCCGGTCGATCAGCAGCACCCGCTTCCCCAGCCCGGCCGCCAGCCGCTCCGCCAGCACGCTGCCGGCGAAGCCGGCGCCGACGATCAGGTAATCAAAGACCGCCGGTCCGTCCGTCCGCCCCACATACGCCGGAGCAGCCCCATCGAAATCACGCATAAGCTCTGCCTTCCTCGTCCTGCCAAAAGGCGGACAAGGGGAGCACACCGTCCGGCGCCCCACCCGTCCGCACATCCTGCGAACGGTGGAACCCGCCGGTGGTTCCGGAGGAAGGCGGTGGAGACGGAGGTACCCGGGGCTGGGTACCTCCCGTGGCGTCAGCCTCCGAAGACGGTGTTGAGCTGCGCGCCGACTCGGACGAAGGTGGTCCGCTTCGACACCTCCTTCAGCTTGGTGGCGCCGATGTAGGTCATCATGCTGCGCACGCCGCCCATGATCTCCTGCATCGTACCGTCGATCGGTCCGCGGTAGGGGACCTCCACGGTCTTGCCTTCCGACGCGCGGTAGGAGGCGACGCCGCCCGCGTACTTGTGCATCGCCGTGTCGGACGACATGCCGTAGAAGGTCATCGCCACCGGCACCTTCCGACCGTCGCGCTCCTCGTAGCGGATGTCGCCCTCGCACTCGTCATGGCCGGCCAGCATTCCGCCGAGCATCACGAAGTCCGCACCGGCGCCGTAGGCCTTGGAGATGTCGCCCGGCACCGTGCAACCGCCGTCGCCGCAGACCTGCCCCTTCAGCCCGTGCGCGGCGTCGGCGCATTCGATGATGGCGGAGAGCTGCGGATAGCCGACGCCGGTCATCTTGCGGGTGGTGCAGACCGACCCCGGCCCGATCCCGACCTTGATGATGTCGGCCCCGGCGAGCACCAGCGCCTCGGTCATGTCGCCGGTCACCACGTTGCCGGCCATGATGACCATGTCCGGGTTCTCCGTCCGCAACCGGCTGATGACGCGCACGAAGCGCTCCGTGTAGCCGTTGGCGACGTCCAGACAGAGCTTGGCCACCGGGGCCTTGGCCTTCACCGCCTGGAACTTGTCGTAGTCGGCCTCGGTCGTGCCCAGCGAATAGAAGACGTTGGCCGTGTCCTCGTCGCGGAAGAAGGGGATCAGCGCGTCGGCCGGGTAGTGCTTGTGCAGCGCGGTCATCGCGCCGAAGCGCGACAGGGCGCGGGCGACGGCCATGGTGCCGACCACATCCATGTTGGCCGCGATCAGCGGGAAGCCCGTCCATTCCAGCCCGCTGTGGACGAAGCGGAAGGTCCGCTCGATGTCCACGTCGTTGCGGCTTTCCAGGGTGCTGCGCTTCGGGCGGATCAGCACGTCCTTGAAGTCCAGCTTCAGATCGTTCTCGATGATCACCGGCGGGTCGTCCTTGTCGTTCTTATCGTTGTGGAAGCGCCATTGCCCCCACCCCGGCCCTCCCCCGCTGGGCGGGGGAGGGAGATATTCGCGAAGCGGCGGCAGTCCCCTCCCCCGCCCAGCGGGGGAGGGTTAGGGTGGGGGCCTCACCCCTCGCCCAACACCTCCAACAGCGACAGCGCCACAACCTCCGTCGCCTTGAACAGGTCGGACAGCGGCAGGCGCTCGTCGGCGCGGTGGGCGTTGGCCTCCTCGATGGTGTGGGGGCCGGCGCCGAACAGGGCGATGGGCACGCCCGCGTCCGAGTAATGGCGCGCGTCGGTGTAGAGCGGCACGCCCTTGGTTTCCACCGGCTCGCCCATCACGCGGCTGGCCTGGGCGCAGAGGACGGCGGCCAGCCGGTCGGTGCCGGGCAGCGGGGTCAGCGGGCGGGCCAGCAGGATGCGGCGGACCTCGACGCGGGCCGTCGGGAAGGCTGCAGCAGCCGCGGCGATGACCGCGCGCAAGGTCTCCTCCACCGTCTCCGGCGCCTCCTCCGGGATCATGCGGCGGTCGAGGCGCAGGGTCACGCGGTCGGGAACGACGTTGGTGTTGATGCCGCCCTTGATGAGGCCGACCGTCAACTGCGGCGAGCCGATGCCGCCCACCGCCGACACGGTGTCCGCGTAGCCCTTGCGGTGCTCGTAGAGCGCGCCGAGGATCGCGGTGGTCGCCTCCAGCGCGTCGATGCCGGTCATCGGCAGGGCGGCGTGGGCGGATTTTCCGGTGACCTCGACCTCCAGATGCAGGCAGCCATTGTGCGCGGTGACGACGCCGTAGCTGAAGCCCGCGGCGATGGCGAGGTCCGGCTTGGTCAGCCCCTCGTCGAGCAGCCATTTCGGCCCGATCTCGCCGCCCGCCTCCTCGTCGTAGGTCAGGTGCAGCTCCACCGTGCCGCGCGCCAGCCCGGCCTTCTCCAGCGCCAGCAGGGCGTAGGTGTAGGTGACGAAGTCGGACTTCGAGACGGCGACGCCGCGCCCGTACATCCAGCCGTCCACCACCTCCGCCCCGTAGGGGTCGCGGGTCCAGCCCTCGCCCGGCGGCACCACGTCGCCGTGGGCGTTCAGCGCCACCGTCGGCCCGTCGCCGAAGCGGCGGCGCACGATCAGGTTGGTGGCGGAAATCATGCCGTTGGCCTGCACCAGATCCGCCGGGACCGGGTGGCGCTCCACCGTCAGCCCCATGGCCTCCAGCAGCGCGGCGGCGCGCTCGGCATGGGGGGCGCAGTCGCCGGCCGGGTTGTCGGAGGGCACCTTGACCAGTTCGGCCAGGAAGCGGACCTGCGCGTCGCGGGTCTGTTCCAGGAACGCGTGGATGGCCTGTTGGGCGGCGTCGGTCATGCTGTCGCGGTCTCGTGCTCGAAGTGGCGGATGATGTCCAGGAGGATGCGCACCGAGAGGTCGGCGTCCTCCGCAGTGATGGATTCGGCGGGGTTGTGGCTGATGCCGCCCGCGCAGCGGACGAACAGCATGCCCATCGGCAGCACGCCGGCGAAGGCCATGGCGTCGTGCCCGGCGCCGCTGGGCAGCGACCGGGGACGGACGCCGGCGCGGACCACCGCCGCCTCGATCTGCCGCCGGATGCCGGGGGAGCAGGGGGCGGCCGCCGCGTCGTGGGTGGTCTCCACCGTCAGTTCCACGCCGCGGCGGGCGGCAATCGCCTCGAAATCGGCGAGGATGGCGGCGCAGGCGTCGCGCCGCACGGCGTCCTCCGGCGCGCGGACGTCGAGGGTGAAGGCGACTTCGCCGGGGATGACGTTGACGGCGCCCGGCTTCGCCTCGATCCGGCCCACCGTCGCCACCAATCCAGCTTCGGGGGCCCCGGCGTCCGAGGCCGCGGCCACCCGCTCCGCCGCCAGGGTCATCTCGGCGGCGGCGGCCAGCGCGTCGCGGCGCAGCGCCATGGGCACCGTGCCGGCATGGCCGGCCATGCCGCGCAACCGGATGGCGAAGCGCGTGGCGCCGTTGATGGCGGTGACGATGCCGACCGGCAACCCTTCGGCCTCCAGCACCGGCCCCTGCTCGATGTGGACCTCCAGAAAGGCCAGCGCCTCGCCCGGCTTGCGGGCCGCCGTGGCGATGGCCTCCGGGTCGCCGCCGAAGGCGCGCAGCGCGTCGGCCATGCGCACGCCGTCGCGGTCGCGCGTCTCCAGCGCCGCCCGGTCGAAGCGGCCGGCCACGGCGCGGCTGCCGGTCAGGGTCACGGGGAAGCGCACCCCCTCCTCGTCGCCGAAACCCAGCACCTCGATGGCGAAGGGCAGGCGCTCGCCACGCCGGTCCAGCTCCGCCACCGCCGCGACGGCGGCGAGCACGCCCAGATTCCCGTCATACCGGCCGGCGTTGCGCACCGTGTCGATGTGGGAACCGATCAGCAGGGCCGGCGCGCCCGGCACGGTCCCCTCGTAGCGGCCGACCACCGTCCCCGCCGGGTCCAGCCGGGCGTTCATCCCGGCCTTGCCCATCAGCTCCATCAGCCAATCCGCGGCGGCGCGGTGCTGCGGGGTCAGGAACAGGCGGGTCAGCAGCCCCGGCTCCTCCGTGAAGCCGGCGAAGGCGTCCAGCCGCGCCATCAGGTCCGCGCCGAACGTCGTCATGGCTCGATGTCCTTGGGCAGCAAATCCTGGAGACGGAGCCAGGTGATGCGCTCGACCTGGGCCAGCGCCGTGGCGAACTCCTCCTCCGGCCCGTTGGACAGGCGGGTTTCGAAGGCCTCCAGGATGTCGGCGCGGCTGCGGCCCTTGACCGCCAGGATGAAGGGGAAGCCGAAGCGCGCCTTGTAGGCGTCGTTCAACTCGGTGAAGCGGGCGAACTCCTCCGGCGTGCAGCGGTCCAGCCCGGCGCTGGCCTGCTCCGCCGTGCTGTCGGCCGTCAGCTCGCCGCGCAGCGCCAGCCGGCCCGCCAGATCGGGATGGGCGTTCAGCAACGCCAGCTTCCGGTCATGATCGGCGGCGCGCAGGACGGCGATCATGGCGGCGTGCAAGCCCTCCGCGTCGTCCGGCAGGTTTCCCCCTGATTGACGGCATCCCAGGTGCCTTCGGCGACCCAGGGCGAATGTTCGAACACGCCGCCGAATCGGGCGACGAAACTTGCACGGTCCATCTCGCTCGGTCGCATCCCGGCCTTCCCTGATCGGTCCCCTGCCCCGCAGCATAACCGCAATCGCCGAGGTCCGCTTTTTCGATCCGTTTGAAAGTCTTTTTGCGCAGGCCCCGTTCGGACCGCGCGGCGGTGCGGCATGGGGTGCGGTATAAGGTCTCTTCGCGGCATTCCATGGCGAGGAGAAACCCATGTCCGGAAGCGGGCGCCTGACCACCCATGTTCTCGACACGACGCACGGACGGCCCGGCGCCGGGATCGCCGTCACCCTCTACCGCATCGACGGAGACCAGCGGGAGCGGCTGACCCAGACGCGCACCAACGCCGACGGGCGCTGCGACGCGCCGCTCCTCGCCGGGGCCGACCTGACGCCGGGCGTCTATGAGCTGGTGTTCGAGGCCGGCGCCTATTTCCGCGCCTCCGGCCTGGAGATCGTCGAACCCGCCTTCCTCGACGTGGTGCCGATCCGCTTCGGCGTCGCCAACGCGGACCAGCATTACCATGTGCCGCTGCTCGTCTCCCCCTACAGCTACTCGACCTACCGGGGAAGCTGATCGGTCCAGGCGGCGAGCAGGCGGCGCTCCTCCGGCGTGATCCCGGTGACGTTGCCGGGGGGCATCGCGTCGGACAGCGCCGCCCAGACGCGGATCTGAGGGGCGTGGCGGCCGATCGCCTCCGCGCTGTCCAGCATCACGCCGCGCGGCGCCACGCCGATCCCCTCCCACACCGGCTGCGCCGCGTGGCACATGGAGCAGCGGGACAGCACCACCTCTTCCACCTGCGCGAACTCGACCCTGGCCGGTGCTGCGGCGGCGCTCTCGGTCCGCGTCCCGGCGGCGCTCAGGCCCACGATGACGGCGACGCCCGCGGCGGCCACCGCCCAGGTCCACCAGGGCGCCGGCTTGCCGGCGTGGCGGCTGTTGAAGAAGTGGCGGATCACCGCCCCCACCACCAGCACCACCGCGACGATCACCCAGCTGTAGCGCGTGCCGAAGGCCAGCGGGTAGTGGTTGGAGATCATCAGGAAGACGACCGGCAGGGTCAGGTAATTGTTGTGCAGCGACCGCTGCTTGGCCTGCTTGCCCAGCGCCGGGTCGGGCACCTGCCCCGCCTTCATGGCGGCCACCGCCTTGGTCTGGTTGGGGATGATGATGCGGAAGACGTTGGCCGACATCATCGTGCCGATCAGCGCGCCGACATGCAGCATCGCCGCCCGCCCGCTGAAGACATGGCTGAGGCCCCAGGCGACCAGCACCAGGAAGACGAAGCCCGCCGCCGCCAGCTTCACGTCGTCCTTGCCGAGCGGCGACTTGCACAGCCGGTCATAGACGTGCCAGCCCAGCCCCAGCGCGCCCAGGCTGAGCAGCACCGCGCCCCACCAGGGGATGTCCAGCACCGCCGGGTCGATCATGTAAAGCGCGGCGCCGTGGTAGTAGAGCACCGACAGCAGGCAGAAGCCGCTGAGCCAGGTGGCGTAGGCTTCCCATTTGAACCAGGTCAGCTTCTCCGGCAGCTCCGGCGGGGCGACCGTGTATTTCATCATGTTGTAGAAGCCGCCGCCGTGGACCTGCCACGCCTCCCCCGCCACGCCGTTGGGCAGGCCGTCGCGCCGCCGCAGGGACAGGTCGAGGTGGATGAAATAGAAGCTCGACCCGATCCAGGCGATGGCTGTGATGACGTGCAGCCAGCGCACCAGAAAATTGACCCACTCCCAGACGATCGGCTCCATGCGTCGCGGCCTCTTCCGTTCGGTGATCCCCACCCTGAACTCTACGGTTGCCGCAGCGCAGCGGGGAAGCGGATGCGTGCGCCAGCACTTTCAAAAAAAACGGAAAGGTGGGAGGATTCCCCATGGCGTGTGGGGAAAGGGCCAAGAAGCGTGGCGCTGCTGGAGAACATGCGGGTGTTCGTGCGGGTGGTGGAACTGGGCAGCCTGTCCGCCGCCGGGCGCAGCCTGCGCCTGTCGCCCGCCGTGGTCAGCCACCGGCTGCAAAGCCTGGAGGAGCATCTGAACGCCCGCCTGCTCAACCGCACCACCCGGCAGGTGCAGTTCACCGAGGCCGGCAAGGTCTTCTTCGAACACTGCCTGGAGGTTCTGGAGGCGGCGGAGCGGGCGGAGAGCAGCGTCGGCGCCATCGGCGGGGCGCCGGTGGGCAGCCTGCGGGTGACGGCGCCGCTGGGCTTCGGGCGACGCATCCTCGCCCCGATGGTGCCGCGCTTCCACGCCGCCTACCCCCAGGTGGACCTGCGGCTGCGCCTGTCCGACCATCTGCTCGACCTGCTGCGCGAGGCGACCGACGTCGCCATCCGCATGGCGCCGCTGAAGGATTCCAGCTTCGTCGCGCGCAAGATCGCCGACCTGCCGCGGGTGCTCTGCGCCGCGCCGTCCTATCTGGAGCGGCGGGGCGTGCCGGCCCGGCCGGAGGAGCTGCTGTCCCACCACTGCCTGCTGCTGCGCTTTCCCGGATCGCAGCAGTTCCAGTGGACGCTGAACACCCCGCAAGGCCCGATGACCCTGCCGGTGTCCGGCCAGTTCGACGCCGACGACGGCGACGTGCTGACCGGCTGGGCGCTGGCCGGGGAAGGCATCGTGCTGAAACCATTATGGGAAGTCGCCGACCATCTGCGCCGTGGGGATCTGCGCGTCGTCCTGCCGCACTGCCCGCCGGAGCCGGTGACGCTCGCCGTGCTCTACCCCCACCGCAACCTGCTGCCCGCAAAGATCCGCGTCTTCATCGACTTCTTCGCGGAGCAGGCGCGCGCCGCCCTGGCGGAAACGGCGCCGGCCGAGGCGGAACCCCATGCCGCGCCCTGACCGTTCCCGCTTTTCCCCCGCTTTTCCAACGGCGTGCTATGATGCCGCCACGCCGCGCGGCGGGGTTCGCCGCAGGGAAGGACGAGAATGACCGCACAGCCGCCCGCCAAGCCGATCCCGCCGAAGCCCGCCAAGCCCATCCGCAAGAAAACCCGCCGCGCCACCCAGCGGCTGACCATGACGGACGTGGCCAACGCCGCCGGCGTGTCGCCCAGCACCGTCTCGCTCTATCTGCGCAAGCCGGAGGCGGTGTCGGAGGAGTTGGCGACCCGTGTGCGGACGGTGATCGATCAGCTCGGCTACGTGCCCAACCTCGTGGCGGGCAGCCTCGCCGCGGCGAAGAGCCGGACGGTGGGGGTGATCCTGCCCTCCATCACCAACTCCTTCTTCGCGGAGACCTACAACACGCTGCAAAGCGCCTTCCAGACCGCCCATTACCAGACGCTGCTCGGCGTCAGCGAGTTCGATCCGGAGCGCGAGGAGGAGCTGATCCGCGCCTTCCTCGCCTGGTCGCCCGCCGCGGTGGTGGTCACCGGCCTGCACCACACCGAGCGGACGCGCGCCATGCTGCGCTCCTCCGGTGTGCCGGTGGTGGAGATGTGGGACATCCCCTCCGCCCAGACCCCGGCGGTGGACATGACGGTCGGCTTTTCCCACTTCGAGGTCGGGCGCCGGCAGGCAAGCCACCTTTACGACCAGGGCAGCCGCAAGGTTGCCTACATCGGCGCCGCCGTGCACCAGGACATGCGCGTGCGCAGCCGCACTGACGGCTATGAGGACGAGGTGCGCCGCCGCGGCCTGCACGAGCCGATCGCCTTCACCGCCCCCGACACCGCCTCGACCCCCGTCGGCATCTGGCTGATCGACGAGGTGTTCGCGCTGCATCCGGACATCGACGGGGTGGTCTGCTCCAACGACGCCATGGCGCTGGGCGTGCTGTTCGAGGCGAACCGGCGCGGGCTGAGCGTGCCCGACGATCTGGCGGTGATCGGCTTCGGCGACCTGACCTTCAGCGCCGCCTGCCTGCCGCCGCTGTCCACCGTCCGCCCACCGCAGCGCGAGATCGGCGAACTGGCCGCCGGCCAGATCCTGGCCCGGCTGAACGGCACCACGGTGGCCCAGCCGCACCACGGGCTGGATTGCGAGCTGGTCGTCCGCGACAGCACCCGCCCGGACGCCGATGCGGGCGTGGAGCGGCAGACGGCGGAATGAGTTTATCCCGGAAGGACAGGGCCGACGATTGTCCCTTGTCCACGGTTCGTTCCCCTGCTTCCTTCCGGCCCATCGTGGTTAACACACCGGAATAGGGCGATGGATGGAGTCGCGGTGATCCGCGCCACCCTGCCGACGCTGCCGGACACGCCCGGCGTCTACCGGATGATCGGGGCGGACGGGCGCATCCTGTATGTCGGCAAGGCGAAGAACTTGAAACGCCGGGTGGCCAGCTACACCCGGACGGACGGGCTGCCCAACCGCACCCGCCGCATGGTGGCGCTGACCCGCTCCATGGAGTTCGTCACCACCCACACCGAGGCGGAGGCCCTCCTGCTGGAGGCGAACCTGATCCGCCGCCTGCTGCCGCCCTTCAACGTGCTGGTGAAGGACGACCGCTCCTTCTCCTACATCGCGCTTGGCGAGGGTCACGAATTTCCGCGCCTGATGCACCATCGCGGCAGTGCCGACCGGCATGGGAAGAAGCGCGACCTGTTCGGCCCCTACGCCTCCCCTGCCCTGGTCGGCATGACCATCGGGGCGTTGCAGCGCGCCTTCCTGCTGCGCAACTGCGACGACGCCACCTTCACCGCGCGCACGCGGCCCTGCCTTCAGCACCAGATCAAGCGCTGTTCCGCCCCCTGCGTCGGCCGCGTCTCGGCGGAGGACTATGCCGCGCAGATGCAGGGCGTGCGCGACGTGCTGACCGGGCGCAGCGCCGCCGTCCAGGCGGAGTTCGCCCGTCACATGATGGACTGCTCCGACCGGCTGGCCTACGAGGACGCCGCCCGCTGGCGCGACCGCATCCGCGCCCTGACCGCCCTGCAGAGCCGCCAGGACATCAATCTGGAAGGCGTGCTGGAGGACGCCGACGTGCTGGCCGTCCATGCCGAGGGCGGGACCGCCTGCGTCCAGGCCTTCTTCTTCCGCGGTGGGCGCAACCAGGGCACCCGCGCCTTCTTTCCCCGGCATGACGGGGAGGACGAGCCCGCCGCGATCCTCGCCGCCTTCGCCGCGCAGCTCTACGAAGGCGCGCCGCCGCCCCGCCACCTGCTGCTCAGCCACGCCATCGCAGAGCGCGCCCTGCTCGCCGAGGCGCTGACGCTCGCCGCCGGGCGGCGGGTGGAGGTCGAGGTCCCGCAGCGCGGCCCCAAGCGCCGCGTCGTCGAACACGCCCTGACCAACGCGCGCGAGGCGCATGGCCGCCGCATGGCCGAACGCTCCGCCCAGGGCAAGCTGCTGGCCGGGGTGGCGCGCGTCTTCGGCCTTCCGAAAACTCCGACCCGTATCGAGATCTACGACAACTCGCACATCCAGGGGGCCTTCCCGGTCGGCGCCATGGTGGTCGCCGGGCCGGAGGGCATCCAGCGCAACGCGTGCCGCCGCTTCCACATCAAGGACCCCGCCGCGGCCGGCGACGATTACGCGATGCTGCGCGAGGTGCTGACTCGCCGCTTCGGGCGCGCCCTGCGCGAGGACCCGCAGCGCAGCGGCGGCCAATGGCCCGATCTGGTGCTGATCGACGGCGGCCTCGGCCAATTGAACACCGCCCGCGCGGTTCTCGACGGGCTGGGCATCGCGGGGGTTCCGCTGGCCGCCATCGCCAAGGGACCGGACCGCGACGCCGGGCGCGAGCGCTTCTTCCTGCCGGACCGCGAGCCCTTCCGGCTGGAGCCCAACGACCCGGTCCTCTACTTCCTGCAACGGCTGCGCGACGAGGCCCACCGGACGGCCATCGACGCCCACCGCACCCGCCGCCTGAAGGCGATGGACCACACCCGCATCGACGGCATCCCCGGCGTCGGCCCGTCGCGCAAGAAGGCCCTGCTGCATCATTTCGGCAGTTCCACCGCGGTGGCCTCGGCCGGGCTGAAGGATCTGGAGGCCACCCCCGGCATCAGCGCCGCGCTGGCCCGGCGGGTGTTCGAGCATTTTCATGGGTAGTTTTCATGGGTAAGTTGATGCCCCCTCCCTAACCCTCCCCCGCTCTCGGCGGACCAAAGGTCCGCCTGCCGCGTCAGCGCAAACCTCTGGTTTGCGCGAGAGCTTCGCAGGGGAGGGGACAAGCCTCCCTCTCCTGCGAAGCGGGGGAGGGAAGGGGCCCGCGGCAAAGCCGTGGGAAGGGTGGGGGCAAAGTGCCGCGCGAATTATTCCAAGGACACCGATGCAGCCGCCGCTCATCAGTCCTGCGTTTGCGCGGTTTTTGGTTAGTGCTTCCTTAACCCGGCGGGATCATGGTCCGCCCACCGCAAACAGAGCATATGCACAAGGCGCCTGACCATGGGCCAGAAGACCATCAAGTTCTCCGACAAGAACGGTTACCGCGACGTCGAACTCGACAGCCTGCCGCGCAACGTGCGCGCCGCCGTCACCGACATGGCCGCGAAGAACCCCGTCGCCAGCATCATCGTCGACCAGACAGGCATGCTGTACCGCATTCACCTGACCGAGCCGGCGAACGTCTATCTGGACGTGCTCTCGGTCGCCTGAGCCACAGCACATCTTATATGGAAACGGCGGCGCACCCGGTGCGCCGCCGTTTCCATTTCAGCGTGCCGTCACGAGCGTTCCATCACTCCGGCAGGACGGTAAGGGTCTGGTCCAAAGCCGCGCGCGGAACCGTCGAGCCGAAACCGGACAGGATCGCGCGGGCGTGCCCCGGTGCCAGACCGGTCATGCGGGCCAGATCGCCGGCGTCCAGCCCCTGCTGTTCGGCGGCGTGGCGGATGCGAGTGATGGCGTCGCGTTTCTCCGTACGGTCCATGGCGCTGCTCCGTTTGCGGACGTGGTGGTTCATGCGGTCCTCCTGTGCCGATCCTCCCGGGCCAACGGGGGAAGGCGGGGCTCTGCGGCTCCTCAGTGCGGGCGGCCTTCCAGGCGGCGCAGGGCGCGGTCGAGCGTGCTCACGGGCATCATGAACACGGTGCCGCCCAGAACCGCCCGGACATCCTCGATGTCCAGGCCGGTGGCGGCCGCCACGCCCCGCTCGTCCAGGCCGCGGTCCTCGGCGATCACGGCGATCCAGCCCGCCAGCGTGCGGGCCTGGGCCATCCGGGCCGGATCGGTGAGTGGGTGACGGCGCGCCGACAAGCTGCGGCCCCGGGGGTCCGCAAGGTCGGTTGGGGTTAGCATGGGCTCCTCCCAAAGAGCATTGGCCTAATCGTATGGCCTTCTTTTTCGGGCTATGGTGCGCTTCCTCCGTCCTGCGCACAATCCATCCATCGGCGTAATGCCCTTCGCCCGATGCCCCCTGGCAAAAGGTTCTGCGACGAAAAGTCCCGATTCCGCCCCGCTGTTCCTCAGGCCCCAACCCAGCGCCGCGTCGGCCCTGTGTCGACATGGACGAAGTTCCGCTTGGCGTAGCAACCGGCCCCGCCGTCACCGAAGGAGAGGGCGCAGCGGTAGAGGTCCACGGCGCGCCGACCCTGCAAACGCAGGTCGACCGCCCGCCCCTGCAGATGCAGGCTGCCCGACGCCGCCCCCTTCACGCGGCGGTTGGTTTCCTTGGAGCGGAAGGCCGACAGCACCTCGAACGGATGCTGGCTGTCCAACTTTTCCTGCATTTCCGACATCCGGTTCAGCAGGGCGAGGTCGATGCGGTGACAGTCGTCGCTGCGATGGTCGCGCAGAACCCAGTCGATGCGGGCCATCGCCTCCGCGATCGGGCGCCCCTCCGCCCAATAGACGCCGTCGAAGCTTTCTCCCGTCAGACAATTGTAGATCCGCAGCGTGCGCTCCGGCGCCGGCTCCCACGCCGCGGCGCTGCGGCTGTTGCAGACGCCGACCGCGACGGCAGCCCCCAGCCCGAAGATGCCGCGGCGCGTCAGCGCGGCGGCGGCGGACTGGGCCATCCGGGATTTTGGGGACGACGCTTGAGGGTGGGAAGCGGGAGAGCGAAGGGAGGAAGCGTTCAGGGACGGCAAAAAAGACGAAGACAGAAAAGGCATGGAACCACCGGTGCGTTGCGTTACCGAAGCCGTGAACAGGGAAAACCGGAAAATGTCGGCACGCGCTGATGACAGCGGGGGACGCGCGTCGGTGATCCAGGCGTGCCGTGGGAACGGGAAGGGTCTTCAGCCATCGTTCGGACCCTTCCCTGTCGAGTCCCCTGTCCGGCGGCGGGTAACCCGGACAATGGCCCGACCGTTCCGCAGCGGCGGGTAGCATACGGTAGTTTACGCCCCGTTCGGCGGGGGTGGTCCTCGCCGCCTTCGGCCGGGCCGCCTCCACCTTCGGATGAGCGCCCCACCCCAACGAACAGAGATCGGAGCGGACTTCGGGAATAGCGCCCGGCCTAAAAGCACAGGGTTGATGGACATCAATTTTTCCCGATGAAAGAATGCCGGCAACACATCGACCCACCCCTTTTGAGAAAGATCGCACGTCGTCTGTCTCAACGTTCGGGAGATGTCACGAATGACCGAGGAAACGCCGCCCGCGCAGGGGTGGGCATTGGATGATCGTGCCGTCAGGACTCAGCTTGAGCGGATTTTGGCGAGCGACCATTTCGACGCGTCGGAGCGCAACCGCCGCTTCCTGCGCTATGTGGTCGAGGAGTGCCTGGACGGGCGGGCGCAGCAGATCAAGGCCTACTGCATCGCCGTCAGCGTCTTCAACCGCGAGCCGAGCTTCGACCCGCAATCCGACCCCATCGTGCGGCTGGAGGCCGGGCGGCTGCGCCGCAGCCTGGAGCATTACTATCTGACCGCCGGCCGCGACGACCCGATCCGCATCGTCGTGCCGAAGGGCGGCTACGCCCCCCGCTTCGAGCGGATGAGCGAAGAACCGCCCACCGCCCTGCCCGCCCCCCGCGCCGTGCCGGCCGGGGACCCGCCCCGGCGCGCCATGTCTCCGCGCCTCGCCGGGCTGGCCGCCGTGGTGCTGATCGCGGTCGCGCTGGCCGGCCTGCTGGTCGGCCGGACCCTCGCCACGCCCGCCGAGCTGGAGGAGGCGCTGGCGCTCGGCCCCCACCCGATCATGGCCGGCGTGGAGCCTCGGGACAGCGAGCCCGTGACACCCGCGCCCACGCCCGCATCGGTACCCCCGTCGGCGCTCCCGTCGGCAAGGGACACCACGTCCCTGACCCTCGTCGTCGGTCCCTTCCGAACCACCGGGCAGTCGGCGGAGGACGCCGCCCTCGCTGCCATGCTGACCGACGAGATCGCTGGCGGCCTCGCCAACCGGACCGACCTGCCGGTGCGGATCGATCCGCCACTGACCGCTGCCCCGCCCCATCACGGACTTCGCCTGTCCGGCAGCCTTCAGGGTCACGACGCGGCGGTGCGTCTGGTCGTGCATCTCACCGACCTCGCCACCGGGACGGTGCTGTGGTCCACCAGCCTGGACCACCCGTCCGGACCGCAGGGCGTGCCGATGCCGCAGGCCTTGGCGGCCGGCATCATCGAGCCGATGACCGCTCCGCAAGGCCCTCTGCTGCCCGCCGTCACCGCGCGCCTGCGCGCCAAACCGGCCGCCAGCCTGTCGCCGCGCGAGTGCGCCGCCCTCGCCACCGGACGGCACGAGACCCAGCCGGCCGAGCGGAGCGCCTTGAGCGGCTGCCTGACCTCCGCGGCCAGCGCTCTCGCGACCAGCGCCGGCGAGGCGGCCCGCTTCTGGTCGGCGCTGTCCCTTCTGCAATCGGACGCCTATCGGGTGGACCGGAACGAGGCCGCCCTGAATGACGCGCTGGCCGCCGCCCTGCGCGCCACCGAACTGGAGCCGGCCGGTCTGCGCCCGCTGACGGCGCTCTACACCGCCTACTGCCTGCGCGGTCAATACGGCCCTTGCTTCGCCGCCGGGCACCGCGCCCTTCAGGCGTCGCCCGGAAACGCCCATGTGCTGGGCGACCTCGGCCTGTGGCATGTCGAAGCCGGACAATCCGCGAAAGGCCTGCCCCTGCTCGAACAGGCCATGGAGCGCGACCCGGCGCAGCGGGAACGGCTCCTGCCCGCCTACAGCCTCGCCCTCCAGCGCCACGGCCACCCGGACAGCACCAAGCTGGAGTTCGAGGTGACCGCCGCCGCGCCTGCCCAGGCCGCCCTGGCCGTCGCCTATGTGGAGATGGGCCGGATGGACGAGGCCAAGGCGGCGGCGACACGGGCCCTGGCGGCGGACCCCGATTTCGCCCGCCGGGCGGCGCGGGAGCAGCGCATCCAGCCGCTGCCCCCGACGCTGGACGCGGCCATCCGCAGCAGCTATGCCATGGTCGGACTGGCCGCGCCCGCGGGTGAGAGCGTCACCCGGTAGCTCTCATACGACGTCGTATGATGAAACCGACGACGCCGACGACGCGTCAGCCGGTGCCCGGCTGGACGGACCCGTCATCCTCTTCGGCCCGACGCCGCAGCTCGTCGGACGTGGCTCCGGCGGGAACGGCGTCCTGGAGCGTCCCGTCGCCGGGCGTCTTGGTCTTGTCATCCAACGGGGCATCCTTCCCGGCCCCCGCCTCGGGCGGGTTGTCCGGTGTCTTCTCATCAGCCATGGCGAACCTCCGTTTTGTTGTGCTTCCAACGAACAACGCCCGTGGTGCCCGTGGGGGTCCCATTCACGGCTGGGGTGCGCTGTCCGGAGAGTCGTCCGTGCCCGGCGCCCTCTCCTTTGGCGCCTTATCCTTTCTGGTTTCGGCACCCGGCCCTTCGATGTTCTGGAAGCCCATCTTTTCCTCGTCGATATCGGGGTCGGCGCGGGTGTTCTTGATGTCGAGCGGCTCGTCGCGCTGGTCGCCGTAACGCTTGTCGGTGCTCATGAACAATTCCTATCCGTGAGTGAGGCTTGCATCTCCGCCCTTCCCAACAGGGTGCCGGAACACCTGTTGCGGCCCCTCTTTCCCGTGGCCCCTTGCCGATGGAGGCCCGGCTGCACACATCACGGCGTCATAATCGCGTATAAAGTTGACCCCGACGGTCAGGCAATCCTTGACCGCGCCGCGGCACTTCCGTAGGGACTCGCGCGGTGGACCATGCCGGACATTGCCGGTATGAAACCGGCACCCGACCATCAAGCACCCCGCCCCGGCCGCGCGTCCCGCGCACCGGCGGCCCGAACGGAGAGCGTCATGCTCAACGAAGCCACGCCCACCGTCGCCGTTCCGGCGGCGCGGGACATCTTCTCCCTCCCCCGGCACCGGACGGAGGCCCGGCGGCCGGCGCCCTTCCTGCCGATGACGCGGGCGGAGATGGACCGGCTGGGCTGGGATTCCTGCGACATCGTCGTGGTGACGGGCGACGCCTATGTCGACCATCCCAGCTTCGGCATGGCGATCATCGGGCGGCTGCTGGAGGCGCAGGGCTTCCGCGTCGGCATCATCGCCCAGCCGGATTGGAGCAGCGCGGAGCCGTTCAAGGCGCTGGGCAAGCCGAACCTGTTCTTCGGGGTGACCGGCGGCAACATGGACTCGATGGTGAACCACTACACCTCGGACCGCCGCCTGCGTCACAACGACAGCTACACTCCCAACGACGAGGGCGGCAAGCGGCCCGACCGCGCGGTGATCGTCTACAGCCAGCGCTGCCGCGAGGCCTACAAGGACGTGCCCATCGTGCTCGGCGGCATCGAGGCGAGCCTCCGCCGCATCGCCCAGTACGACCATTGGAGCGAGAAGGTCCGCCGCTCCGTCCTCGTGGATTCCAAGGCGGACATCCTGTGCTACGGCAACGCCGAGCGCGCGATCATCGACGTCGCCCACCGCATCGCCGCCGGGGAGAAGGCGCGGGAGATCGACGACGTCCGCGGCACCTCCATCGTCCGCAGCCGCGTGCCGGACGGCTGGACCGTCATCGACAGCAGCAGCATCGACGAGCTGACCCCCGCCGCCCCCCGCGCCGCCGGGGCCGACCGCACGGTGGTGCGCCTGCCCTCCTTCGAGCAGGTCAGCGCCGACAAGGTGCTCTACGCCCACGCCTCGCGCGTGCTGCACCAGGAGAGCAACCCCGGCAACGCCCGCGCGCTGGTGCAGCGGCACGGCGACCGCGAGGTCTGGCTGACCACCCCGCCGATCCCGCTGACCACGGCGGAGATGGACGGGGTCTACGGCCTGCCCTACGCCCGCGCGCCCCACCCGGCCTACGGCGACGCGCGCATCCCGGCCTGGGAGATGATCCGCTTCTCGGTGAACATCATGCGCGGCTGCTTCGGCGGCTGTTCCTTCTGCTCGATCACCGAGCATGAGGGGCGCATCATCCAGAGCCGGTCGGAGGGCTCGATCCTCAAGGAGATCGAGGAGATCCGCGACAAGGTGAAGGGCTTTACCGGGGTCATCTCCGACATGGGCGGGCCGACCGCCAACATGTACCGCATGGCCTGCAAGGACCCGGAGATCGAGAAGGTCTGCCGCCGCCCGTCCTGCGTCTTCCCGGACATCTGCAAGAACCTGAACACCGACCACAGCGACCTGATCCAGCTCTACCGCAAGGCGCGCGCCATCCCCGGCGTGAAGAAGATCAACATCGCCTCGGGCCTGCGCTACGACCTCGCCGTCCGCAGCCCGGAATATGTAAAGGAGCTGGTGACCCACCATGTCGGCGGTTATCTGAAGATCGCTCCGGAGCACACCGAGCCCGGCCCGCTGTCCAAGATGATGAAGCCGGGCATCGGCACCTACGACCGCTTCAAGGAGATGTTCGAGCAGGCGGCCAAGGCGGCGGGCAAGAAGCTCTACCTGATCCCCTACTTCATCGCCGCCCACCCCGGCACCAGCGACGAGGACATGATGAACCTCGCCCTGTGGCTGAAGCGGAACGGCTTCAAGGCCGATCAGGTGCAGACCTATCTGCCCTCGCCCATGGCGCTCGCCACGGCGATGTACCACAGCGACCGCAACCCGCTGCGCCCGATCCGCCGCGAGGGCTCGGAGACGGTGTTCTCGGCCAAGGGGCTGAAGCAGCGCCGCCTGCACAAGGCCTTCCTGCGCTACCACGACCCGGAGAACTGGCCGGTGCTGCGCGACGCGCTGAAGGCGATGGGCCGCAGCGACCTGATCGGGCCGGGCGAGCACCAGCTCGTTCCGGCCTGGCAGACGACGGGGGGCGTGGGAAAGACGGACAAGCCGAAGCCGGGCAAGACCTTCTACACCCAGCAAGCGGGCAAGGGCCGCCGGGCGCCGGCCAAGGCCGGCAAGCCGATGGGACGGGCACGGTAGCCCTCTCCCCTCCGGGGAGAGGGAGGGGACCCACGCCTACGGCGTGGGGAGGGTGAGGGGGTTGCGCGTGTGCCGGACGTGACGTCACGCGCATCCCCCTCACCTTAACCCTCTCCCCGGAGGGGAGAGGGGACAAGACCTCAGCAGCCGTTGAGGGCCTTGATGCGCTCGATCAGCGCCAGCCCATCGCGCTCGGCCAGCGCGACCTCGGCGGCGCCGTCGCAGGCGCGGCCGCTCACATGGACATAGTGGTAGCGCACGCGCACGGCATCCCGCCCGGCGGCCTCCGCGGCCAGCAGGCGGATGGGGACGCTCATGTTGCCGTAGAAGCGGTTCATCGACGCGATGTCGTAGGCCCCGCTGCCCCGCTTTTCGGGAATGACGTAGGTGTTGGCCCGCGCGGCGTCCGCCTGCCCCAAGGCGTCATAGAAGGCGCGCACCGCCGCGACCCGGTCGGTCGGTTGGGGGCGGTGCGTCGGCGGAGTGAATTGGGCCGGGTCAGCGCTCGGGGCCGCCTGCGGGATGGGCGCAGGGTTGGCCGCGGGCTGACCCGGCCGGACCACCGCGGTTGCCGGCGCCGGCTGCGGTGGAACGAGGCTCGACGGGGGAGAAGACGGCTCCACCGCTGGAGAAGGACTGGGCTGCGGCAGGAGCCGCAGGGGGCCTTGGGTGGCCGCCTGGGAGGCCGTCTGCGCCGTGGCCACACCGGCCAGCAGGCATGAGCCCACCGCCGCCGCGAGTCCCAGACGCCTCACACGGTTGCCCATCGCACTCTCCTGTCGAAAAGCGTCAAATCCATAGCAAATCCCCATCTCCCGGAGGATTGTCCGGAACGGTCCTCTGGCTTGCATTCCGGCGGGGCGGGCTCTAGCGTGACCGGCATGACCGATGCACTGACCACCCCAATTCGCCGGCTCGCCGCTCCGCTGGCCGTTCTTCTGGAACAGCCGAGGCACGGCGTCCCGCAAACCAGCGAGATGCTGTTCGGTGAAACATGTACGCCGCTCGATCGGGATGGCGACTGGGTGAAGGTGGAAAACCGCACCGATGGCCATGTCGGCTGGCTTCCCCCCGGCACGGACCTGACGGAGCCGGTCTCCCCGACCCACCGCGTGTCCGGGCGCGTGGCGAACCTGCACCCGGCGCCCACCCACAAGGCGGTGCCGGTGGGGGCGCTGAGCTTCGGCAGTCTGGTGACCGTAGCGGAACAGTTGGATAGCGGCTGGGTCCGGCTCGACAACGGGCTGTGGACCTTCGGCAAGCGGCTGGAGCCGGTAGCCGTGCCGCAGGACCGCGTCCCGGTGGAGACGGCGCTGCGCTTCCTGGAAACCCCCTATGTCTGGGGCGGGCGGAGCGCCTTCGGCATCGACTGCTCCGGCCTCGTCCAGGTGGCGCTGCGCGCGGCGGGGATCACCACCCACCACAGCAGCGGGATGCAGCGCAACGACGACCGGCTGGGACCGATGGTCTCAACGGACGGGCAGGGGATGGACTACCGCCGCGGCGACGTCGTGTTCTTCCCCGGCCATGTCGGCATCATGCTGGACGGCGCCACGCTGCTGCACGCCACCGTCTTCACCATGTCAGTCGTGACCGAGCCCCTGGCCGACGTGACCGCCCGCGCCGAGGGCATCACCGGCGTGCGCCGCCCGGCTCTCTAGCGCCCAGCCGATCAAAAGCAGCGTCGGGCCGTCGCCCGCCGCCACGCCCCGCTCGGCCATGGCGCCCAGCGTCGTGCGGTGGTGGCGTTCGTCGGGACGGCAGCCGTTCTCCACCGCCAGAACCGGCGTGTCAGGGGACAGCCCGCCGGCGGTCAGGCCGCGCCCGACGCGGCGGGCGGCCTCACGCCCCATGTAGATCGCCAGCGTGCCTTTGGGGTCGGCCAGCCGCGCCCAGTCCGGCTCGGTCGCGTCGCCTTCGCGGGCGTGGGCGGTGACGAAGGTGACGGCGCGCGACACGCCGCGCTTGGTCAGCGACAGCCCGGCGCTCGACGCGCAGCCGAGCGCTGCGGTGATGCCGGGGATCACCGACACGCTGATTCCGATACGCTCCAGATGCTCGATCTCCTCGCCGGCCCGGCCGAAGATCATCGGGTCGCCGCCCTTCAGCCGGACGGTGCGCCGCCCGCTGCGGGCCTGCGCTGCGATCAGCGCGTTGATGGCCTCCTGGGAATGGGAGTGCCGGCCCGACCGCTTGCCGACGCAGATCAGCTCGGCCCCCGGCTGCGCCAGGGCGAGGATGCCCGGCCCGACGAGATGGTCGTAGAGGATCACCTCGGCCTGCGCGATGGCCCGCGCCGCCGCGACGGTCAGCAGGTCGGGGTCCCCCGGCCCGGCACCAACCAAAGTGACGTGGGGCGTCCGCCCGGAGACCTCCGGGATGGCGCGGGCGACGCGGCGGGCCGTGCGCGGACGCAGCGCCGAGCCGAACGCGGCGCGCAGGGCGACGATGAAGTTGAAACGCTTGCCTCCGGACCGGGAGACAAGACCGTCAAGCCACATGGCTGCGCTGGGCATCGGCAAGGATCTCCTTCAGTTCGGGGATGCAGGAGCCGCAGTTGGTCCCGGCCCGCAGGGCCGCTCCGACCTCCTGGACCGTGGTCAGACCTTGGCTTTGGATGGCGGCGATCAGGCGGTTGACGCCGACGCCGAAGCAGGAACAGACCGTCCGTCCCTCGTCGGCCGTGGGAACCGGCGAGCGGCCGGAGAGCAAGGCGCGGCGGGCGGCACCGTCCAGCGCCTCCGCCGACAGCAGTTCGACCAGCCAGCCCCGGCTGGGCAAACCACCGGAGGTGGACAGGAACAGGCAGGCCTCAAGCCGGTCGTGGGTCACCCAGGCGCGGCGCAGCACGCCGCGGGCCGCGTCGCTGTAATCGACCGTCGCCCCGGCGAAGCCGAACGCCAGCGTCTCCGGAGCGGGCAGGGCGCCCTCGCCGGCCAGTTCGATCAGGTGGCCGCCGGGGACGGCGCGGCGCGACCAGTAGCCGCCATGGGTGGGCTCCACCGGCTCGCGGGCGATCAGGAAGCCGGTCCAGGCGGCGGGGTAGGGGGTGAGCGTCACCGGCATCCGCTTCAGGTCCGGCTGGCCCGACATGGGATCCACGGCCATGTCGTCGACCAGCCGCCCGACGACGCAGGCGGCGGTGAAGCGGTCGGTCCAGTGCATGGGCAGGAAGGCGTCCCCCACCCGCTGCGCCTCGGTCACGCGCAGCCGGGCCAGGGCCGTGCCGACGGGAGTCGAGAGGCTGACCAGGGCGCCGTCCGCCAGGCCGCGCGCCGCGGCGTCCTGCGAGTGCAGGTCCAGGCAGGGCTCCGGCGCGTGGGCGGACAGGCGCGGCGACAGGCCGGTGCGCGTCATGGTGTGCCACTGGTCGCGCAGGCGGCCGGTGTTCAACATCAGCGAACCCGGCTCCACGGAGCGGGGCAGGGGGCGGGAGATGACCGGGATGAAGCGCGCCCGCCCGTCCTCGGTGAAGAAGCGCCCGTCGGTGAAGAGACGGCGCGTCGGACCCTCGCCGACCCGCCGCGGCCAGGGGGCGGGAGCGAGCGTTTCAAATTCAGCGTCGGACAGCTTGGCGAGGCCGCCGATGTCGAAGGCCCGTGTGCCGTCGTTCTCGAAGGCGGAGAGGGCGGCGTGCTCGCGAAAAACGGCGGCGGGCGTCTCGAAGGGGAAGGCGTCGGCGAAGCCCATCGCGCGGGCGACCTGGGTGACGATCCACCAGTCGGGCCGCGCCTCGCCCGCCAGGGGACGGAAGGCCCGCTGGCGGGAGATCGTCCGGTCGGAGTTGGTGACGGTGCCGTCCTTCTCGCTCCAGCCCGCGGCGGGCAGGCGGATGTGGGCCAGCCGCGCCGTGTCGGTGTCGGCGATGCAGTCGGAGACGATGACGGTTTCGCATTTGGCCAGCGCGCGGCGGACGCGGGCGGCGTCGGGCATGCTGACCGCCGGGTTGGTCGCCATCACCCAGACGGCGCGGACCGTGCCCGCCTCCACCGCGCGGAACAGGTCCACCGCCTTCAGGCCGGGCTTGTCGGCCACGCGCGGAGCGTTCCAGAAGCGGCGCAGCCGGTCCAGCGACTCCGGCTCGAACCCCATATGGGCGGCGAGCTGGTTGGCGAGCCCGCCGACCTCCCGACCGCCCATGGCGTTGGGCTGGCCGGTGACCGAGAAGGGCCCCATGCCCGGCGCGCCGATCCGCCCGGTCAGGAAATGGACGTTCAGGATGGCGTTGACCGTGTCCGTCCCCTGGGAGGACTGGTTCACCCCCTGGGAATAGACGGTGACGGTGCGGCGGACCGTTGCGACTTCAGCGTAGAAGGCCTCGATCTCGGCCAGCGGCAGACCGCAGCGGGCGGCGACATGGGCGGGGGAGGGGGCGTCGGCGCGGGCGGCCTCCAGCGCCTTGGCCAGACCGGCGGTGTGCTCGGCCACGAAGCGGGCGTCCAGAACGCCGTTGTCGGCGAGATGGACGAGCAGCCCGTTGAACAGCAGGGCGTCGGTGCCGGGTCGGATGGGCAGGTGACGGTCGGCCCCGTCCACCGTGGCGGTGCGGCGCGGGTCGATGACGACGATGCGGGTGCCGCGCGTGTGCTTGGCCGCCAGCAGCCTCTGGTTCAGGATCGGGTGGCACCAGGCGAGGTTGGAGCCGACCAGCACGACCAGATCGGCTTCCTCCAGATCCTCGTAGGTCACCGGCACCGCGTCGGCGCCGAAGCCGCGCTTGTGGCCCGCCACGCTGGAGGCCATGCAGAGGCGCGAGTTGGTGTCGATGTTGGCGGTGCCGAGGAAGCCCTTCGCCAGCTTGTTGACGGCGTAATAGTCCTCGGTCAGCAACTGGCCGGAGACGTAGAAGGCCACCGAGTCCAGCCCGTGCCTGGCGATGGTGTCGGAGAGACGCGTTGCGACGGCGGCGATGGCCTCGTCCCAGGCGACGCGCCGCCCGTCCACCTCCGGGTGCAGCAGACGCTCGCCGAGGCCCAGCGTGTCGGGCAGGTTGGTGCCCTTGGAGCAGAGCTTCCCCCGGTTGGCGGGGTGGTCGGGATCGCCGGAGACGGAGACGGTGCCGTCGCTGAAGACGGAGGCCAGCACGCCGCAGCCGACGCCGCAGTAAGGGCAGGTGGTGCGGATGGGCTTCCCCGCCGCGATTTCCCTCTCCCCTCCGGGGAGAGGGGAGGGTGAGGGGGTTGCGCTTGTGCCGAACGTACCGACACGCGCAACCCCCTCACCCCAACCCTCTCCCCGGGGGGAGAGGGGGAAGAAAGAGGGGAATAGGGCCTTTCCTCACCCATGGCCGCAGCCTCCGCGTCCCGGACGGAAGGCGGCCAGCCCGAGTTGCACCGCGCCGTCCACCACCCGCACCGGGCAGTGGCCGGCACAGCCCTCATCGGGGCCGACCGCCTCGCCGCTGGCGAGGTCGATCACCCAGCTGTGCAGCGGGCAGGTCACCCGCGCCCCGTGGACGATGCCCTGCGACAGCGGGCCGCCGGCGTGCGGGCAGCGGTCCTCCAGCGCGTAGACCTCGTCCGCCACGGTGCGGAACAGGGCGATGTCGCCGAAGCCGGTCCGCACCACGCGGGAGCCCTGGCGGGGGATGTCCTCGACCGAGCCGACGGTGATCCAGGAAATGCTCTGATCCATGTGTCGTTACCCCACCTGAGCGAGCGGCGCGAATTCGTGACGGTCGACCGACCCGCTGGCCCGCTCGGCCCACGGATCGTCCTGCGAAAAGCTTTGGGAGAAGAGGAAGCGGGCGTTGAGCGCCGCGCGGCCCTCAGCGTCCTCGACCAGCCGCCGCTTGATGTGGTCCAGCCCGACGCGCTCGACCCACGGGGCAGTGCGCTCCAGATAGCGGGCCTCCTCGCGGTAGAGCTGCATGTAGGCGCCGGTGTATTCCAGCACCTCCGCCTCGGTCTCCACCTTCACCAGAAGGTCGCAGGCCCGGACATGCATGCCGCCGTTGCCGCCGACATGCAGCTCGTAGCCGCTGTCCACGCAGACGACGCCGAGGTCCTTGATGGTGGCCTCCGCGCAATTGCGCGGGCAGCCGGAGACGGCCAACTTCACCTTGTGCGGGGTCCAGGTGCCCCAGGTCATCCGCTCCAGCTTGACGCCCAGGCCGGTGCTGTCCTGCGTGCCGAAGCGGCACCATTCCGACCCGACGCAGGTCTTCACCGTGCGCAGCCCCTTGGCGTAGGCGTGGCCGGACACCATGCCGGCAGCGTTCAGGTCTGCCCACACCGCGGGCAGATCCTCCTTCTTCACGCCGAACAGGTCGATGCGCTGGCCGCCCGTCACCTTCACCGTGGGAATGGCGAACTTGTCCACCACGTCGGCGATGGCGCGCAGCTCCTTCGCGCTGGTCAGCCCGCCCCACATGCGCGGGACGACGGAGTAGGTGCCGTCCTTCTGGATGTTGGCGTGGACGCGCTCGTTGATGTAACGGGACCGGCTGTCGTCCTTGTAGTCGCCCGGCCATTCGCAGAGCAGGTAATAGTTCAGCGCCGGGCGGCAATGGTGGCAGCCGTCGGGCGTGCGCCATTCCAGCCGCTGCATCACGTCGGGGATGGACTTCAGGTCCAGAGCGGTGATGGCCCGACGCACCTCGTCGTGGGTGCGGTCGGTGCACTTGCACATCGGCTTGGCCTTCGCCTCGCCCGCGTAGCCGTCGCCCAGCGTCAGGGCCAGGAGCTGCTCCACCTGACCGGTGCAGCTTCCGCAGGAGGCCGAGGCTTTGGTATGAGCCCGCACCTCGTCCAGGCTGGACAGGCCCTTTTCGGTGATCGCCGTGACGATGGTGCCCTTGCACACGCCGTTGCAACCGCAGATCTCCGCACTGTCGGGGAGCGCCGCAACGGCGGCCTTAGGGTTTGCCGCCCCCTCGCCTCCAAAGCTCTGGCCGAAGATCAGGGTGTCGCGGACCGGCGCCACCTCGGTCCCGTCCTTCAGCATCTGGAAGTACCAGCCGCCGTCCTTGGTGTCGCCGTAGAGCACGGCGCCGAGGATGCGGTTCTCCTTGACCACCACGCGCTTGTAGACGCCGCGGGCGGCGTCGCGGAACACGATGTCCTCGCAGTCCTTGCCGCCGGTGAAGTCGCCGGCCGAGAAGACGTCCACCCCCGTCACCTTCAGCTTGGTCGAGGTGACGGAGCCGGTGTAGGCGGCCTCCGCACCGCCGGCCAGCCGGGCGGCGGCGACCTTGGCCATCTCGAACAGCGGGGCGACGAGGCCGTAGGTCTGGCCGCGGTGCTCCACGCACTCGCCGACCGACAGGATCGCCGGATCGGAGGTGGTCATGGCGTCGTCCACCTGGATGCCGCGCCCGCAGGCCAGCCCCGCCGCCTTGCCCAGCGTCGTGTTCGGGCGGATGCCCACGGCCATGACCACCAGATCGGCGGGAAGCTCCTGCCCATTTTTCAGGCGAACCGCGGAAACTTTCTCGTTGCCCACAATTTCGGCAGTGTCGGCACCAGTCAGCACAGCGATGCCGCGGCCTTCCAGTTCGTGCCGCAGCAGCGCCCCGGCGGAGCGGTCGAGCTGCCGTTCCATCAGCGTGTCCATCAGATGCAGGACCGTGACGTCCATGCCCTTGACCGTCAGCCCATTGGCCGCCTCCAGCCCGAGCAGGCCGCCGCCGATGACCACGGCGCGCCCGCCCTTCGCCGCCGCCTCCAGCATCGTGTCGACGTCGGCGAGGTCGCGGAAACCGACGACGCCGGGCAGGGTGGAGCCCGGAACCGGGATGATGACGGGGGTGGAGCCGGTGGCGATCAGCAGTTTGTCGTAACCCACGGTCAGGCCGGACATGGCCGTGACGGTGCGGTTCGCCCGGTCGATCACCTCCACCCGGTCGCCGGTCAACAGATTGATTCCGTTGGCCTCGTACCAGTCGCGCCCGTTCAGCACGATCTGCTCGAAGGTCTTCTCCCCGGCCAGCACGGGGGAGAGCATGATGCGGTTGTAGTTGGGATGAGGCTCGGCGCCGAAGACGGTGATGTCGTAACGGTCCGGCGCCTTGGCCAGCAGTTCCTCCAGCGTGCGGATGCCGGCCATGCCGTTGCCGACGACGACCAGCCGTTCGCGCTTCGTCGGTGGATTGGTGTGCGTGCTCATGCTGTGTGCCCTCTTGCGAGGCCGCGAGGCCGAAAAGAAAAAGGCGCCCGAAGCCCTGGGGACTCCCGCGGGATTCCCAGGGTTTCGGACGCCGTTGTCCGGATGGTTCGCCGTCGAACCGGCCATGGCGCCGTTGCCCTGGCCCTGATCTGCCCGTCCTTCTGGCAATCCGCGTGCCAACACCGGCACCAAGGTATGAGAAAGGGGCCAGAACAGCGGATTTCCGCCGTTTTTACGACCTCGCCCGCGCGGATGCGGGACGGGAATGTCGGGACCGGAACACGCGCTTTTGTCCCGCTTCGACCAAAAAGCGGTCCGAAAGCCGACAATTTGTGCAACGCGTCACCACCAAGGTACTAGCACAAAGAATAGGCAACTCGCGTCAAAGCCGCAGAAACAAAGACTTTTGGCTCTGTTTGGACGCCGTTTCAGCCTTTGGCATGGTCCTTGCGAGAGGAACGGCGGGACGCGCCAACGGCGACGCGTCCATCCCATACGCCCAAGGTTGGGCCCCTCGGCACCGTCGCTGACCCGGTTCGACAGCCCTTCATGGCTGGAGAGCCCTCAACGGCGCGTCGCCGGTGGGGCGTTGGATCGAGGTCGGGCGTGCCGCGGGGGTCCGGAACGAGAGATGGAGCGACCAACGTGACGCGAGACGTGATCCGAGCCGTGACCCGACTGCCCGCCTCCCCCCGCACCGCCCTGCTGTCCGCCGCCGCCACGCTGGCGCTGGCGCTCGGCTCCGCCCAGGCCGCTCCGCTCGACGTGGAGAAGGACCAGCTCAAGCTGGGCTTCATCAAGCTGACCGACATGGCCCCGCTCGCCATCGCCGCGGAGAAGGGCTTCTTCGAGGACGAGGGCCTGTCGGTGACGCTGGAGCCGCAGGCCAACTGGAAGGTGCTGCTCGACCGCGTGATCTCCGGGGAGCTGGACGGCGCCCACATGCTGGCCGGTCAGCCGCTGGGCGCCACCATTGGCTTCGGCACCCAGGCCAACGTGGTGACCGCCTTCTCAATGGACCTCAACGGCAACGGCATCACCCTGTCGAACGAGGTCTGGGAGCGGATGAAGCCCAACCTGCCCAAGGGGCCGGACGGCAAGCCGCTGCATCCGATCAAGGCGGACGCGCTGAAGCCGGTCATCGCCCAGTACCGGGCGGAGGGCAAGCCCTTCACCATGGGCATGGTCTTCCCCGTCTCCACCCACAATTACGAGCTTCGCTACTGGCTGGCCGCCGGCGGCATCAACCCCGGCTATTACGCCCCCAACGACGTGTCGGGGCAGATTCAGGCCGACGCGCTGCTGTCGGTCACCCCGCCGCCGCAGATGCCGGCGACGCTGGAGGCCGGGACCATCTTCGGCTACAGCGTCGGCGAGCCGTGGAACCAGCAGGCGGTGATGAAGGGCATCGGCGTGCCGGTCATCACCGACACCGAGATCTGGAAGAACAACCCGGAGAAGGTCTTCGGCGTCACCGAGGGCTGGGCCGCCAAGAATCCCAAGACCCATCTGGCTCTGGTCAAGGCGCTGATCCGCGCCGCCATGTGGCTGGACGAGAACGGCAACGCCAACCGCGCCGAGGCGGTGAAGATCCTGGCGAAGTCGGAGTATGTGGGGGCCGACGCCACGGTCATCGCCAACTCGATGACCGGCACCTTCGAGTATGAGAAGGGCGACAAGCGGGCGGTTCCCGACTTCAACGTCTTCTTCCGCTACAACGCCACCTATCCCTTCTATTCCGACGCGGTCTGGTACCTGACGCAGATGCGCCGCTGGGGCCAGATCGCCGAGGCCAAGCCGGACTCCTGGTACGACGAGACCGCCCGCAAGGTCTACAAGCCGGAGATCTACCTGAAGGCCGCGCGGCTGCTGGTGGAGGAGGGCAAGGCCAAGGAGGCCGACTTTCCCTGGGCCAGCGACGGCTACAAGCCGCTGGACGAGGGCTTCATCGACGGCATCGCCTACGACGGCCGCAAGCCCAACGAGTACCTGACGAAGCTGCCCATCGGCCTGAAGGGCGGGCAGGCGGTGCAGGGCGGCCAACTGGTCGGCGGTTGAGCGCCTTTCTCCCCGGATGACCTGCGCAGTGGTCGCGACGGGCCCCCACCCTAACCCTCCCCCGCTACGCAGGGGAGGGAATCCACTCCTCCCCCTGCGAAGCGGGGGGAGGTTGGGAGGGGGGCCGCGGCGCCCCGCGCCAAACAGAAAGATCACCCCATGACCAGCGTGACCGAAGCCTCCACCCTCTCCTCCGCCGAGGCGATGCGCGCCCGGCGCAAGGCCCGCCTCGCCCATGGCCTGAACCGTGCCGCCGCGACCATGCAGATCGTCGGGCTCGGCTGGCTCAGCCCGTTGCTCCGCATGGCCGCCGGCGACAGCCCGCGCCAGCAGGGGCGGGAGCTGTGGCAGCAGATGGGCGTGCCGCTGACCGCCCTGATGCTGTTCCTCGCCGCCTGGGCGTGGCTGGCGCCGCAGGTGAACACCAGCCTGGGCGCCATCCCCGGCCCGGCCCAGGTGTGGGAGCAGGTCGGCGTCCTGCACGCCGACCATCAGGCCGAACGCGCCAAGGAGGCCGCCTTCTACGACCGGCAGGCCAAGCGCAACGCCGAGCTGCTGGCGAAGGACCCGAGCGCCGAGGTAAAGACCCGCCCCTACGCCGGCAAGCCGACCTACCTCGACCAGATCCTGACCAGCCTGAAGACGGTCTTCACCGGCTTCCTGCTCGGCGCGCTGGTGGCGGTGCCGCTGGGGGTGGCCTGCGGCCTGTCGCGCACGGTCAACGCGGCGATGAACCCGCTGATCCAGATCTTCAAGCCGGTGTCGCCGCTGGCCTGGCTGCCGCTGGTCACCATGGTGGTCAGCGCCACCGTGTCGAGCGACAACCCGACCTTCGAGAAATCCTTCCTCACCTCCGCCATCACGGTCACGCTCTGCTCGCTGTGGCCGACGCTGATCAACACGGCGGTCGGCGTGTCCTCCATCGACAAGGACCTGATGAATGTCGGCAAGGTGCTGCAACTCTCCGGCCCGACGATGGTGCGCCGGCTCGTGCTGCCCTCGGCGCTGCCCTACATCTTCACGGGCCTGCGGCTGTCGCTGGGCGTGGGCTGGATGGTGCTGATCGCGGCGGAGATGCTGGCCCAGAACCCCGGCCTCGGCAAGTTCGTGTGGGACGAGTTCCAGAACGGCTCCTCCTCCTCGCTCGCCCGCATCATGGTGGCGGTCTTCACCATCGGCCTGATCGGCTTCCTGCTGGACCGCGTCATGCTGGCCTTCCAGGCCGCCGTTTCCCACACCGGCACCCGCTGAGGAGTCCCCGAGCATGGCCATCCTTGAGCTGAAGAACGTCGCGAAGTTCTACGGCGGGACCGAGGTGCTGCGCGGAATCGACCTGTCCATCGCGGAGGGGGAGTTCGTCGCCATCGTCGGCTTCTCCGGCGCCGGCAAGACCACGCTGGTCAACCTGATGGGCGGGCTGGCCGCCCCCGACGCGGGGGAGGTGCTGTTCCGCGGCGCGCCGGTGCGCGGGCCGGGGGCGGAGCGCGGCGTCGTGTTCCAGAACTACTCGCTGATGCCCTGGCTGAGCGTGAAGGACAACGTGGCGCTGGCCGTGGACGCCGTGCACAAGGGCAAGGCTTCGCCGGAGCGCGGCGTGCTGACCCGCCGGGCGGTGGAGACGGTCGGCCTGGGCCATGCCACCGACCGCCGCCCCAAGGAGCTGTCGGGCGGCATGCGCCAGCGCGTCGGCTTCGCCCGTGCGCTCGCCATGAGCCCGGAGATGCTGCTGCTCGACGAGCCGCTGTCGGCGCTGGACGCGCTGACCCGCGCCAAGCTCCAGGACGAGATCGAGGCGATATGGCGCAAGGACCGCAAGACCGTCGTCCTCATCACCAACGACGTGGACGAGGCGATCCTGCTGGCCGACCGCATCATCCCGCTGACGCCGGGTCCGGGGGCGACGCTCGGCCCGGCCTTCCCGGTGGACCTGCCGCGCCCGCGCGACCGCACCGCCGTGAACCACGACCCGGACTTCAAGCGCCTGCGCGCCGAGGTCACGGCGTGGCTGATGGAGGCCGGGGCCAGCCGCGCCGCCGCCGCGGTGGACGAGAGCCTGACCCTGCCGGCGGCGACGCCGATCACCGCTGCCCCTCCGCCGAAATCCTATCTGGCCGGGCAAGCCGGCGGCCTGTCCGACGACCGCTATGTGGAGTTCAGCCGGGTCACCAAGACCTTCGCCACGCCGAAGGGGCCGCTGACCGTGGTGGACGGCTTCGACCTGAAGATGCGCAAGGGGGAGTTCATCTCGCTGATCGGCCATTCGGGCTGCGGCAAGTCGACGGTGCTGTCGATGGTCGCCGGGCTGGCCGACGTCTCCAGCGGCGGCATCGTTCTGGATGGTCGGGAGGTCGACGGCGCCGGCCCCGACCGGGCGGTGGTCTTCCAGGCGCCCAGCCTGTTCCCCTGGCTGACCGCGCTGGAGAACGTGATGCTGGGGGTCGACCGCGTCTACCCGCAGGCCGGCCGGGCGGAGCGCAACGACATCGCCCGCTACTACCTGTCGCGGGTCGGGCTGGGCGACGCCATGCACAAGAGGGCGGCGGAGCTGTCCAACGGCATGAAGCAGCGCGTCGGCATCGCGCGGGCCTTCGCCCTGTCGCCGAAGCTGCTGCTGCTGGACGAGCCCTTCGGCATGCTGGACAGCCTGACCCGCTGGGAGCTGCAGGAGGTGCTGATGGAGGTGTGGGCGCGCACCCAGGTCACCGCCATCTGCGTCACCCACGACGTCGACGAGGCGATCCTGCTGGCCGACCGTGTGGTGATGATGTCCAACGGGCCGAACGCCCGTATCGGCCACATCCTGGAGGTGGACATCCCCCACCCCCGGACCCGGCAGGCCCTGCTGGAGCACCCCCGTTATTACGCCTACCGGGAGGAGTTGCTGAACTTCCTGGAAGGCGGGCACCACGGGACGGTGAAGGCGGCGTGAAGGGGAGGGCGGAGCGGCCATGGCGAACAAACCCCTGACCATTCTGGTGGCCGGCCCCGACGCCGACGCCACACGGCCGGTGGAGGACGGCTTGGCCGGGGCGGGGGGCCGCGACCGGATCACCCTGGTGCATGGCATCACCGATCTGCCGGCCCGCGTCGCCGCGCTGGCGCCGGACGCGGTGGTCGCTGTTTTGGAAACATCGGCCCCAGCGGTGTTGGACGGCGTCTTCCGGCTGGCCCGGTCGGGAGCCTGCGCCGTCGTCCTGTTCGCCGACAAGGCCCCGCCGGGGGCGGCGGCCCAGGCGGCCGAGGCCGGGGTGGCCGCCTTCGTCCTCGACGGGCTGCATCCCGCCCGCGTGCGGCCGATCCTGGAAACCGCGCTGGCCAGATTCGCTGCTTTTGAAACGCTGAAACGCGAACGCGACGAGGCGCGTTCGCAGCTCGCCGACCGCAAGCTGATCGAGCGGGCGAAGGGCATCCTGATGCAGCAGAAATCCCTGACGGAGGAGGCGGCCTACACCGCCTTGCGCAAGGCCGCCATGAAGCAGGGCCGCCGCATCGCCGACATCGCGCAAAGCGTCATCACCGCGGCCCAGATCGGGCTGTGAGGCGTTTCACTTCAAGCCCTTAGTCAATCGATTATACTGAAACGCCAATTCACTTCTCAGACCGGGTGATCAAGGTTCGGTCGGACCGGTGACGGTGCGTCCCCTCAATAGTGCCAAAGAGCGCGAGTCGCGGCAAGCCGTCCGCATGGCCCCGGCTCGCAGGCCAGGGAACGGGACGGCGCCGACGCGTCAGCGACGATGCGACCCCGCCCGCTCCATCAGGCCAGTTCCATCAGAATCGATGCGGTTCAGGCGGTCTGTGGAACCCGTGCGATCACCTTGATTTCAAAATCAAAGCCGGCCAGCCACGTCACGCCGACCGCGGTCCAGTTGGGATAGGGCTCCCGCGGAAACATCCGGTCCTTGACCGACAGGACGGTCTCGAACTGCGCCTCCGGATCGGTGTGGAAGGTCGTCACGTCCACGATGTCGTCGAAGGTGGCTCCGGCCGCCTTCAGGACCTCGCGCAGATTGTCGAAGGCCCGTTGAACCTGCTTGGCGAAGTCGGGCTCGGGCGAACCGTCCTCGCGGCCGCCGACCTGTCCCGACACGAAGAGCAGATCGCCCGACCGGATGGCGGCGGAGTAGCGGTGGATCTCGTAGAGCGCCTGCCGGCCGGCAGGAAAGAGGGCGTCGCGCTTGGACATCGAAGTCTCCCGTTCGGATTGGACCTGGAGCAGGAGATAGCCGCTTGGGAACTGCGCGATTAGACGTTGAAATCGGCACAAGCTGATGCAAAATCACCATTAATGACGCGCCCCTCCCTGAACGACCTCAATGCCTTCGTGGCCGTCGCCACCCACCGCAGCTTTCGCCGCGCGGCGGATGAGCTGGGAACGGCGCCGTCCACGCTGAGCCACGCGATGCGCGGCCTTGAGGATCGGCTGGGCGTGCGCCTCCTCAACCGCACGACCCGCAGCGTGTCGCCGACCGAAGCGGGGCTCGAATTGCTCGGCCGTCTGACGATCGCGCTGACCTCGCTGGATGAAGCGCTCGACGCGGTCACCGCCTTTCGCGGCAACGTCGCCGGACGGGTCCGGATCAACGCGCCGCGCGTCGCCGCTGCGGTTCTCGTCCGCGGCGTCCTTCCCCGCATGGTCGAGCGGTTTCCCGACGTGACGGTGGACATCGTCGTCGAGGGGCGGCTGGTCGACATCGTGTCCGGCGGCTTCGACGCTGGCGTCCGCCTGATCGAATCCATCCCGAAGGACATGATCGCGGTGCCCTTCCCGGACCCGATCGGCTTTGTCTGCGTCGCCTCCCCCGCCTATCTCGACCGCGCCGGGGAGCCGACGACGCCCGATGATCTGCAGCGCCATCGCTGCATCGGGCACCGTCTGCCCGGCGGCCGGCTGTACCGCTGGGAGTTCGAGCGGGCCGGGCAGGAGTTGACGGTCGACGTCAACGGACCGGTGGTCCTCGACGATGAGGAGTTGATGGCGGAGGCCGCCGCCCAGGGGCTGGGGATCGCCTATGTGGCGAACTGGGCGGCCGAAACCGCGCTGGCGGAGGGGCGGTTGCGGACCGTTCTGCCCGCCTGGATGCACAAGCCGGAGCGGGCGGCGGTGTATTACCCCGGACACCGCGCCGTACCGCCGGCCCTGCGGGCGTTCCTCGACGTCGTCAAGACCATGCCGGTCGGTGCGGCAACGCATTGATGATCCTCCAAACCAGCGGGTGCTTGGAGCCTACGGTCGCCACTATGATGGCGCCCCGTTTGGTTCAGGGAGTGGGGCATGCTGGTCCGGCAGGGTGAACATCGTGGCGTGTCGGCGGACCGCAGTCTGGCCTGGTCGCTGGCGGGCATCGCCGGCGCCGTCAACGCCGCGGGATTCTACGCCGCCGGCCTCTACTCCTCGCACATGACCGGCACCGTCTCGACCATGGCCGATCATCTGGCGCTGGGTGAGATGGGCGCCTTCGGCGTGGCGCTGGCCATCGTGGCGACCTTCATCGCCGGGGCAATGGTGTCGGCGATGCTCATCAACGCCGGGCAGCGCCGCGGCCTGTCGGCGATCTACGCCTACAGCGTCTGCCTCGAAGCCCTGCTGCTCGCCGGGCTCGGCGCCGCCGACGTCTGGCTGCACGAGTTGCGCGGCGCCGCGCTGGTCATGGGGTTGAGCTTCCTGATGGGGTTGCAGAACGCCATCGTCACGCGCATTTCCAACGCCCGCGTCCGCACCACCCACGTCACCGGCATGATCACCGACATCGGGATCGAACTCGGCAACCTGATCGACGATCTCTACCACCGCAACGGCCGGGATCGCATCCGGGTGACGCTCGACAAGCTGAAGACGCATCTGCCGACCGTCGGGTCCTTCTTCCTGGGCGGCGTCTTGGGAGTTCTGGGCTACAGCGCCTGGGGCGCCATGCTGTTCGTGACGCTGGCGGCCATCCTCGCCGGCTTCGCCGCCCCGGTGATTCTCGCCGAATGGCGGACGGCGGAGTAGAAGCGTTTCAAATTCAGCGTTGCCGGACGCCGCTTTCAAGTGTTGACACAACATGACCGATTCCGAAGGCCCGATCCCCGACATCATCGCCCCCGGCCTGGACGCCCTGTTCGTCGGATTCAATCCGGGAACGCGCTCCGGCCGGCTCGGCCACAATTACGCGGGACCGGGCAACCAGTTCTGGAGACTGCTGGCCGCGGCCGGCCTGACGCCGCGCCTGTTGCGCCCGGAGGAGGACCGGCTGTTGCCGGAGTTCGGGCTGGGCTCCACCAACCTCGTGGCGCGGGCGACGGCGAGCGCCGCCGATCTCAGCCGCGCGGAGTTGCGCGGCGGCGTGCCGCGGCTGCGCGCGCTGGTCGCGGAATTCCGGCCGCGGGTGATCGCCTACACGGGAAAAGGAGTCTATCTCGCCGCCGCCGACCGCGCGCGGGCGGAGTGGGGCGTGCAGCCGGACCGCCTGTTCGACGGTCCGGTGGACGTCGTGCTGCCCTCGCCCAGCGGGCTCGCCCGCCTGCCCTTCGCGGAAAAGCTGCGCTGGTTCCGCGAGGTCAGGCGGGTCATCGACGCTGAAGTTGACACCCGCCGCTGACGTCAGCGGGTATCCGTTACAAATTCAGCGTTGCTGACGGTCAGGCCAGCAGCTCATCGAGAAGGGCGTGGAGGCGGCGCAGCTCCTGCCATTGCGCCTCGCTGAGCTGCTTGCGGTGGGCCCGCAGCTCGCCGGCATCGACGGCGGAAAAGTCCTTGGCGATGCGCTGGACGGCGGAGACGAAGCGCACCGCCGGGGCCGGCTGAACCCGCGCCGTTGCCGCGGACTCCGGCTCGCCCCCGCCCATCTGGGCGCGCTTGGCCTCGCGCAGCGCCTTGACGGTGCCGCCGTCCTTGATGGTGTCCCACAGCTTCCTTTGCAGCACCGGATCGTCCACCGCGGCGATCTCCGTCAGGATGCTTTTCGGGACGGAGCGGTGACGCGTTTCAAATTCAGCGACGATGTCGGCCGGCAGACGCAGCAGCGACAGGGTGCGCGTCACCTCCGCCTGGCTGCGCCCGATCACCTGCCCCAGCGCCTCGTGCGTGTAGTCGTGCCGCTCGATCAGCCGGGCGAAGGCGCGGGCCAGCTCCATGGCGTCGAGGTCAACGCGCTGGATGTTCTCGATCAGCGCCAGTTCGTCGGGATCGCCGTCGGTGACGATGGCGAAGATGGTCTGGCGCCCGGCCAGCCCGCAGGCGCGCAGGCGCCGCTCACCGGCGATCAGCCGGTAGTCCCCATCGCCGAGATCCTGGACGAGGACCGGTTGCTTCAGCCCGTGGCGGGCGATGGAGTTGGCCAGCTCCTGCAGCGACTGGTCGTCGAAATGGCGACGCGGCTGGTCGGGATTGGGGTGCACCCGGTCGAGATCGACCTCGATCAGCCGCGGGAAGTCGGCGGACAGCCCGAACAGCGCGTCCCCGCCGCGCTGCGCCGCCTTGTCGAAAATGCGGGTGCTGGTCCGTTCGAGTTTACGAGACATGGGCGTCTTCCGCAGTCTGGAGGTGGGCGGCCAGTTCACGCGCCAGTTCGCCGTAGGCCTGGACGCTGTTGGAATTCGGATCGGCCTCGATGGCCGGACGGCCGGCGCCCGACGCCTGGGCGAACAGGGTGGCGCGCGGCACCGCGTTCAGAACGCGGGTGCGCCCCTCGTAATGCTCCTGAATCTCGCGCAGGCTGGCTTGATCCTGCGTCAAGCGGGACGAGAACATGGTCGGCAGGATGCCGAAGATGTTCAGCGACGGGTTCGAACGGCGGCGGATCTTGGCGATGGTTTCCAGCAGCAGCGGCACGCCGAGCCCGGCGAACACCTCGGTCTGCACGGGAATCAGCACGAGGTCGCTGGCCGCCAGCGCGTTGATGGTGAGAAGGCCGAGGTTGGGCGGGCAGTCGATCACGATGACGTCGTAACGGTTCCGCACCTCCGCCAGCTTCTCCTTGAGCACCAGGGAGTTGTCCGGCTCGGCCACCAGCTCCGTCTCCGCCGCGGCCAGCCCGATGCTGGACGGGGCGAGCATGACGGCCCCGCCGCACACCGGCTGGAGGATGCTGTCGAAGGACGCCCCGCCGCGCACCACATTATAGATGCCCTTGCGCTGGGTTTCGATCTCGCCGGGGTCGAGCCCCATATGGACGGTGGCGTTGCCCTGGGGATCGCTGTCGAGAAGCATCACCTTCAGGCCCAGCGTGGACAGCGCATAGGACAGGTTGACCGCCGTCGTCGTCTTGCCGACGCCGCCCTTCTGGTTGGCCACCGCCACCACGGCGCGCTGAATCTTGGGCATTCCGATGTTCTGCGGCACGGCGGCCATCCCGCCCTGGCCCGCCAGGAAGCCGGCGACCTGCTGGGGGATGCGCTCCGCCCCGCTTTCCCACCGGCTGATCCGGGAACGGTCGTAGCGGCGGTTCAGTGCGCCGTTGAGCCAAGTCGCGAAGCTCAACTGGTCCTCGGCGCGCCGTTCGCGGATGGCGCGCAGTTCTTCCCCGTTCATCGGGCCTCCGGCTTTCCCTGTGTGTGGTCCTTTCTTGCAAAATTTGACGCAACTGGTCAAGCCGGAGCGCGCCGAATTGCGTCAAACGGCGGCGGGATCCTGGGTCATGCGACGTCGTATGGGACTATGGTCATAGAAAAGCGCCGCCATTATCGGCCATTCCGCACGCCGGAAAACCGTTCCGGTGGCGAATCGAATGGGACCCCGTCAAGCCCATTTTCCAAAGCGTTACCAATTCAGCGTTGGCTGGCGGGGGTGGTTTCGATTCGGGCCTTGAATCGCCTGGATTCTGATGTTTCAAATTCAGCGTTGGTCTTCGATTCGCTGGTTTGTGTATGCGTTGCAAGATCTGCGCGAGACTCGTCGAGTTCGGCTAAGCCCTGGAAAGCCTTGGGTTTCCGAGTCGAATGTTACCAATTCAGCGTCGGACGCGAGTCGTCTTTGTTTCAAATTCAGCGTTGGAGCCGGTTGACAGTTGACGGTCCCGGTCGGAAAACCTCGATCCGCGTCGATGCTCGCTCCGGTGGAGGATCAGGGTCCGGATCACCCTCGAATGCCCGGTTGGCGATTCTTCGCCCCTGCCGACGTTGCGTTTTCAGCGAAGGGGGTCGCGCCAGCACTCGCGCAACCGGTCTAACCGGAGAATCCTATAGGGACTCATATAGGACATGGTTGCGAGTTCAGCGTGGATAACCGCCTTTCGTGACTCGTCTTCAGCGTGGATGAGCGAGTCCCCGTTGCGACTTCGGCGTCCTCGCCGTTGCGGAATCAGCGAGCCGATCCGGCCCGTTTCGCCCGTTGCGATTCCAACTCAGCGTGGACAAGCCGCCGAGGCTGTGGACAAGCGCTCCTCCGGGGCTGGGCAATCCGTTGGCGACGCTGATTTTGAAACGCCGGCTCGGCGGTTGCCGGCCGCGGCCGGGCCGGTGGGGAGGGCGGTGGCGAGGTCGGGTGGGCGCTTCGCTGAAGTTGAGTCGGAATCTGCAGCTTCCGTTGCAACTTCAGCGATTCGTGGGATGGACGCGCTTCACAGCCACCACATTTTGTGTTTTCTGAAATGACAGGAACGTGACCGAACGAGGCCGGAGGGGTCCCATGGCGAAAATCCACGAGCAGCTTACCCTGGAGGGATTCGAGGCGGTTCTTGCCCGCACCGAAGACCCCAAGGAGCGCCGCCGTGTGATGATGGCCCATGAAGCGCTGTCCAACGAGATGGACGCGATCGGCTATCTCCACGCCGGCTTCTGCCAAGCCTCCCTGCCGCACCGCAAGCCCAAGGACGAGACCGCCCCCTGGGTGCGCAACAACGGCAAGTACCAGCTCGTCGTCCGTCCCGGCATCCTGCCGCTGCGCGACGGCACGGTCCTGGACGTCGGCGTTCCCTACGGCGCCAAGGCGCGCCTGATCATGATCTACCTGCAGACCGAGGCCCGCAAGACGCGCAGCGCCCACGTCGATCTGGGGCCGAGCATGAGCGCGTGGCTGCGCCGCCTCGGGCTGGCTCCGACGGGGGGCGAGCGCGGCAACTACAAGCCGGTGCGCGAGCAGGTGCTGCGGATCGCCCGTAGCGAGTTCACCCTGCGCACCACCACCGGACCCTCGACGGCGGAGATCTCCGACCAGCGCCTGATCGACGGCATCAAGCTGTGGCGCGACGAGGAGGACACGCCCGACCTCTTCCGCACCGGCGGCGAATGGGTGCGCTTCGTCCGCCTGACCCAGAGCTTCTTCGAGCATCTGATGGAACACGCCGTCCCGCTGGACGAGCACGCCATCGCCAAGCTCAAGAACTCCGCCCTGGCGCTCGACGCCTATGTGTGGCTGGTCCACCGCCTGCACCGGCTGGACAAGCAGACGGTGGTGCCGTGGCACGCCCTGTCGCAGCATTTCGGCTCGGTCAGCGAGCACCGCGTCCTGGCCTTCCGCCTGAAGGAAGCGCTGAAGGACGTCATGGCCGTCTATCCCGACGCGAACATCGAGCCGACTTCCAAGGGCCTCGTTCTGCGCCCCTCGGCGCCGGCCGTGCCGTCGAACAAGCACCTCGTCCTGCGCCCCGTCCGCGGCTGAGGACGCGCGGGCAAGGACGCGTGGACCGAGGTTGCGGTTGTGTGCCGCGGGCGGATCGGCCCGAAGGGCGACGAGCGCTGTTGAAAGACACGACCAGGGCGTGACATTGTTCACCGGTTGCAACCATCCGGCGTGGTTCCCGCATCGGATGCCGTGAAAGGACCGGGTCCAATGTCCTACAGGGTCGACGACGATCTCTACCCAGCGCGCGCCGTGGTCTCGATCGAGGCCACGTGGGGAAGCCGGAGCTTTGTCGGCTCAGGCTTCCTGGTCGGCCGCAACGACGTCATCACCGCGTCCCACATGGTCTACAACGCCGCGCTCGGTGGCAAGCCGAGCAGCCTGAAGATCTACCCGTCCTACAATCCCGGCAAAACGGACAACGTCGCCTACGGCGTGGCCAAATCCCAGTTCTTCACCAATTTCGACCCGGATTCGGACGGCAAGCTCATCACCGGCGATTTCTACCGGACCACCCAGAGCGGGTCGGAGATCGACGTGGCCCTGCTCACCCTGTCCCAGCCCATCGGCGACACCTACGGCTATTTCGGGATCGACTGGAGCTACAGCGGCGGTCCGGCCAGCGTGCTGGGCTATCCCGCCAAGTACGGGCGTTACGAGACCTTCGACAGCGGCACCATCCGCCGCTCGGCCGTCGATACGGTCTACTATGTGAACGGGGATCTGGAGATCAATCCGGGGAATTCCGGCGGACCGATCTATTACAGCTCCGGAGACAAGGTCTTCGCGGTCGGCGTCGTGTCGACCGCCGTCGGGGCCACCGCGCTCGGCGGCCACGCCTATTGGCTGAAGGACGCCCTGTCGGCCAACGACTCCTACATCTCGAACGCTCCGCCGGCTCCCGAATCGGAGCGGCGCGCGGTGGTGAACGACGGCACCTCCAGCCGCGAGGTGCAGATGGAAATCTATGTCGGTCCGGTCGCCACGCTGAAGAACCTGTTTCTGGGCGGCAGGTCCATCGAGATCATCGTCGGCAGCAACGTCGGCGATTTCTTCAACCTGGGCGCCGGCGACGACGCCGCGGACGGCAAGGACGGCGACGACGTTCTGGACGGCGGCACCGGCTCGAACTTCCTGACGGGCGGTTCCGGCACCGACACCTTCTTCCTGGACGGGCGCGGCGGTGGAGTGACCTGGTCCACCATCACCGATTTCGAGCCGAACGAGTGGGCCACCGCCTGGGGATGGAGGCCGGGGGTCTCGACGCTCACCTGGGAGGCCATGGCGGGCGCCGAGGGGTTCAAGGGCGCCACGGCGCACATCGACTTCGACGGCAACGGCAGCATCGACGGCAGCATCACCTTCACGGGGAAAGCCGTCGGCTCGGTCATCACCATGCCCGGGCAGGTCGGCGCCGACAGCTATCTGGCCTTCCGTCTGGCCTGACGCCGCCCGGAACCGGCGGCGCTACAGCGGCAGCAGCTGCTCCCGCTCCGCCGTCGCCTCCGGCGTCGCCAGCGCCCCGCGGGTGACCGTCACGGCGCTGCGCCCGCCGCCCTGCGGCATGACGCGCACCTGGACGCCGATCCGCTCCACCAGCGCTGGGACGTGGCTGATGACGCCGACCTGCCGCCCGGTGGCCTGGAGCGCCTCCAAACAGGACAGCGCCAGATCGAGGCTGCCGGGGTCCAGCGTGCCGAACCCCTCGTCGATGAACAGCGTGCCGATCCCGGCGCCGCCACCCCCCGCCATGGCCGACAGGCCGAGCGCCAGGGCCAGCGACACCAGGAACATCTCGCCGCCGGACAGGCTGTGCACGCCGCGCCGCTCGTCGCCCATCTCGCCGTCCACCACCTGGATCTCCAGGTCGGCCCCGCCCACCCGCTCCAGCCGGTAGCGGCGGGCGAGATCCGCCAGATGGTGGTTTGCCTGCACCAGAAGCAGGTCGAGGCTGAGGCTCTGAGCGAAGTTGCGCAGCTTCCGCCCGTCGGCCGAGCCGATGAGCTGCGCCATGGTCGCCCACAGCGCCTGCGTCTTGCGCTGGGCCTCCACCCGGTCGAGCACGGCGGCGAGGCGACCGCGGTTCTCCGTATCGGCGCGCAGCCGGGCCTGGGCCTCGCCCAGCCGGCCGCGGGCCTCCTGCAGGCGCCGGCCGGCCTCGGGCATGGCCTCGCCGGCCTCCGGCGCACCGAGTGCGGGCCGGCCGGCGGCGTGATGCTCCTGACGCAGCCGCGTCCGTTCCGCGACCAGGAGCGCGCCCTCGCGCCGCGCCGACTCGAGGGCGGCGAGAGTCCGCTCCTCCTCGGTCAGCCAAGCCTCGTCCCGGACCAGATGGGCGCGCGCCGCCTCCACGCCGACACCGCAACGCTCCGCCGCCGCGGCCAGGGCGTCCGCCGCCGCGTCCGCCTCGGCGGCGCAACGGCGGGCGGAGTCGCCACGCGCGGCGACGGTCTGTTCCGCCCCGGACAGGCGGGCCGCCGCGTCCTGCCGGGCGATCGTGGCCTGCTCGACCAGGGCTTCCGCCCGTTGGCAGGCGTCGGCCAAGTCCTTCTTCACCGCGGCCACCGCCCGTCCGCCCAGCAGGGCCGCCCGCGCCGCGCGCCGCTCCGCCATCGTCGCGGCCAGACCCTCGCACCGCCGCCGTGCCGCCTGTTCAGCCTGCCGCGCCCCCTCCAGCGCCGCCGCCTTGGCGCCGGCCTGCCGCTCCAGGGCCTCCACGTCGCGTTGCGCCTGGACCAACCCCTCGCGCTGGCGCAGCACCTCGGCGACCCGCTTGCCGATCGTCTCGCGGAACGCGTCGGGATCGCGGTCGAGGCCGCTCTCCCAGCCCGCCAGCCCGGCGAAGGGCTGGGCCAGTTCCGCCCGCGCCGCCGCCCGTGCGCCCGCCGCCTGGTCGCGCCGCGCCACGGCCAGGGATTCGGCGTGGCGGGCGGAGTCGCCCTGACGGGTCCGCGTCTCGATCGCCCGCTCGGCATCGGCCAGCGCCGCGTCCCGTTCCCGGCACGCCTGCACCGCCGCGTCGAACCGCGCCTTGTGATCCAGCGCCTTGGCCTCGGCCCGACCGGCCTCCGCCAGCTCCGCGTCCACATCGGCCAACCGCCGGGTGACGGTTTCCGCGTCCGGTTCGGCAGGCAGGTCGAAGCCCGGCGCCTGTTCCGCCCAGCGCTCCGCCGCGGCCGTCCGCTCCGCCGCCAGGGCGGCCAACCGTCCATCCAGGACCGCCGCGCGCTCCCGCGCCGCCCGCGCCGCGGCGCTGTGGGCGCCCTGATCGGTGGCCAGCCCGGTCACCTCGGCGTGCAGCGCGGCGACGTGGCGCTCCTGCTCCTCGGCAAGCCGGTCGAGCGGGGTGTGGCCGGCGCCCCAGGGATGCTCCGTGGCGCCGCAGACCGGGCAGGCCTCGCCCTCCGACAGTTGGGCGCGCAGCGACGCCACATCCTCACTGCGGGCGAGGCGCAGGCGATGGAGGGTGCCGTCCGCCTCCGCCAAGGCCGCACGGCGCCGGTCCAGCCGGGCCTTGCTGTCCGCCGCGCGGGTTTCCCCCTCCATGGCGGCGGTGCGCTGGCGCTCCCGTTCCGTCCCGGCCTCCGCGGCGTCCGCCGCCAGCCGCGCGGCCCGCTCCGCCAGTTGGGCCAAGGCCGCCAGTCCGTCACGCCGCTGCGCCAGCGCCGTGCGGCGGCCGTGCAGGGTGTCCAGCGACTCCACCGCCTCGCCCTTCAGCGCGGCCAGGGCCCGCTCCGCCTCCTCCCGCCGCGCGGCAGCGTCCTGGCGGACGGCGGTCAGGCGGGTCCGTTCCGTCTCATGGCCGGCGGCCTCCGCGGCGGCGCGGTCCGCCTCCCCCTCGGCGTCCTGCGCCGCCCGCGCCGAATCGCGGTGGCGCAGCAGCAGCGCGTCCCAGCGCGCCCATTGGTCGGCCACCGGAACCAGCGCCGTCTGGCCGGCCAGCCAGCTCTCCCGCTCCGCCGCGTCGGCGCGGGCCTTCTCCAGCGCCGTCCCGATGGCGGTGCAAGCCTCCCGAATCCCGTGACCGTCCGCCTCCGCGGTCGCCGCGTCGGCGAGCGCCCCGGCCTGTTGGCCGGCCAGCGCGGCGATCTCGGCATCCAGCGCCGCGGCCCGCTCCAGCTCCGGCTCGGCGGCCTCGATGGCGCCGCGGGCCGCCTCGTAGGCGCCGCGCACCGTGCGATGACGCGCCTCGGCCTGGACCAGCCGCTCCTGCGCCTCCGTCACCGTGGCGTGGGCCCGGTCCAGCGCTTCCCGCGCCTCCGCAGCGGCCGCGGCGCAGCGGTCCGCCTCGCTCAACCGGGCCCGCATCGGCTGGAGACGGCGCAGCAGAGCGGCCTCCTCGCGCCGCGTCCCGGCCTCCTCCCAGACCCGCTCGGCTTGCAGGCTCGCGGCGGCGGCCTCGTTCTCCGCTTTGGCCAGCCGGGCGTCCTGCTCGTGCCAGGCGACCGCGGCGCGGGCCTGTTCAAACGCCGCTTCCTCCCGGCGGACCGCCTCGGCCGCCGCGCCGGCCTCGGCGTCCAGGGCGGTGCGTTCCTCGTCGCTCAGCACGCCGATTCCCGCGCCTTGCGCCTCCAGCGCCTCCAGCGCCCGATGCTCCTCGCGGGAGCGCTCATGCGCGGCGACGGAGATGCGGGAGTAGATCTCGGTGCCGGTCAGCAGCTCCAGCAGGGCGGAGCGCTCGGTCGCCGGGGCCTTCAGGAAGTTGGCGAAATCGCCCTGGGCCAGCAGGACGGCGCGGCGGAACTGCTCGAAGCTCAGCCCCAGCCGGTTGGAAATCTCGTCCAGCACGCTGGTTTTGCCGTCGCCCAGCCGCTTGCCGTCGGCCAGCGCGGTCAGGCTCATCGTCTGCTTCTGCAACTGGCCGCGCGCGTTCTGCCGCGCCCGCCGCAGCTCCCAGCGCGCCCGGTAGGCGGCGCCGTCGATCCCGGCGAAATCCACCTCGGCCCAGCCGGCCCCGGCGCCGCGGCGCAGGACGCTGCGCACGTCGGTGGTGCTGATGGCGTCGGTGTCGCCGCTGGCGCCCAGCGCCACGCCGCGCCCGTCCGGCAGCCGCGGCATGCGGTCGAACAAGGCGAGGCACAGCGCGTCCAGGATCGTGCTCTTGCCCGCGCCGGTCGGACCGGTGATGGCGAAGAGGCCGGCGTGGCGCAGCGGCCCCCCGGCCAGTTCCACCGCGAAGGTGCCGTCCAGGCTGGCCAGATTGCCGCCGCGAATCGCCAGAATTCGCATCACGCACCCTCCTGCACGGTCGCCACCAGTTCGTGGAAGGCGGCAAGCAAGGCCGGTTCTGGCTCGCCCTCGTGATGGCGGCGGTAGAGCCGTAGGAAGACGTCCTCCGGCGCCAAGTCGGCCAGATCGGCCAGAGGCACCGATTCGGCCAGCGCCGCGCCGCTTCCGGTCAGCCGCAGGGCCAGCTTGACCAGCCGCGCCGGGCGCCCGACCAGCGCCGCGACCACCTCCTCGCGCAGGGCCGGCCGGGGCGCCGGCAGTTCCACCGAGACCTCTATGTAAGGCCAAGCCTCGCGCGGCAGCTCCTCGTCCAGTTCCAGCGTAGCCAGCGCCGTCAGCGCGTCCTCCGGCGCCGTGAACCGCCCGCCGCCGGGGATTCGCCGGATGGCGACGAAGCGGGGCACCCGCAGCGATTCGACATTAGCCAGCCGTCCCTCCGCGAAATCGGCCAGCACCACCTGATGCGGGTAGGGCTCCTCGTCCACCGCCAGCGGCAGGGGGGAGCCGCTGTAGCGCACC